>NZ_JADKPS010000006.1:0-312400 GCF_015350755.1 Flavobacterium sp. JLP
GTTAACAGTATAAGTTCCCTGTCCTGTCACTGAAAAAGTAGTCTGGATGCCTGGTGTCGCAGGATCCAGGTCTACTGTTGCCTTGTTGATTGTTCCGTCAGCATCAGTGTCGTTTGCCGTTACGTCGATTGTAACCGCCGTGTCCTCGTTTGTCGTTTTTGTATCGTTATTGGCAACCGGAGCATCATTTACTGAAGTAACTGTGATAAGCTGATTTGCCGTGGCAGTTCCGCCGTGTCCGTCGCTGATCACATAAGGAAAACTTACAGCAGTGGCGGAGTTGAAGTTCAAAACCGGAGTAAAAGTAATTATGCCCGAAGCCGAGATGCTTACTGTTCCGTTCGGCACAGCGATGGTCTGAACTCCGCCCGTTAGAGCTGTTCCGTTGATTGAAGTGATTGTCAAAGCATCTCCGTCAGCATCTGTATCCAGAGCAAGTGGATTCAGCGTTACTGTATTGTCTTCTGCAGCTGTATAAGCATCATTGATTGCAACAGGTAAATGATTTACTGTAGGAGTAACAGATGACGAATTATTTGTCGAAATCGGATCATATGAACTAGTACTAATTGTAGCTGTGTTCAAATAAGAGCCTGTAGCATTTACTTTAGCAACAATAGTTAATGTTACTGTTGCACCATTCGCTAAATTACCGATAGTCCAATCTGGAGTTGTCCATGATCCTGTAACAGTTGAAGCACTTACAAAAGTATATCCTGCCGGAAGAACATCTTGAACTTTTACTCCAGTAGCATTATTATATCCATTATTTTGTGCAGTTATCGTAAAAGTAACATTATCTCCAACGGTAGGAGTAGTGTTATTTATACTCATATTAACTTGTAAATCAGCCTGACAAACAGATGAATTCAAATTAACAGAGATTGCCAATATAGAACCAGTATTACCACTAGTAGCACCATTTGCTTTAAATTCCGTTAGAGATGAAGAATCTGTTTGCCCATTTGCACCTCCCAAAATTGTTTTAGTTGAAGAATCAGTTGTTGCATTAACAGAAATTACACCTCCGCCTCCGCCTCCGCCTGGTCCCTCTGCTTCAGCTCCAGTAATTAACTGTCTGCCACCGCTTCCTCCATTTGCATTTAAAGTAGTTGTATTCGCAATAGTCCCAGCTTGAATTAAAACTGTTCCTCCACCACCTCCACCTCCAGGAGCATCATTATGGGTATTATTAGTATTAGCTCCATTTTCGCCATTGGCTTGTATAGTACCTGTACCTGTTATACTATTTGTAACTACTAAGAAAACGATTCCTCCACCATCTCCACCATCTGCATTGGAAGTATTATTACCATCACCGGCTCCACCACCTCCACCAAAGAAAATTTGGCTTTGCATACTTGTTGAAGCTAAAGGTCTTCCACCTAATCCTCCTGTTGCATCTCTATAATCTCCTCCCCAAGTAGAATTTGAAACCGCTGCTGCAGGAACTCCTGTAGCTATAAAACCTGCAGGATATGATGGTCCTACAGTACACGCATTTAAGTTTGCTGATGAATAAGTATATCCTCCACTACCACCTCCGGCAGAGTTTGTTAATGCATTTCCGTTTGCTATATAATTTGGATCTAATACCCAAGCTCCAGGATTTCCACATCCACCTGTAAAATCATTCATTACACCGGCTCCTCTAAACCAATTTGCGGGATTACCTCCATTGGCACCACCTCCACCTCCAGAGTTATGAGCATTACCTCCACCACCACCATTTGCAGGTGCACCTCTTCCGTATCTTCCTCCTAAGGCTGCAGCATCATAATCTGTTCTATATCCTGCAATTCCTTCTCCTTTTTCCGCAGATAATGCCGGATCTGTGGTTCTAAAATCTGTATAAAAAGTAGCTCCTGCTGTAGAAGTTGTATTTTCAATTGTACCACCCCTAAAACCAGCTTGATTGGCATTTATCGAACTGTTATTAATAATGTTAGTAGCAAGAATTCCAACAACACCTCCTCTTCTTCTTTCTGGAGCTGATGGGTCTGCTCCTCCAAAAGTAGGTGCACCCCAAGGAACAGCAACAATAGTTCCTGGACTGGTAATTGTTAAATTAGCATATTGTGGAATTCTTATAACTTGAACATATCGAGCTGCATAGTAAGATAATCGCGTATTACAAGTTAAGGTAATAACATTACCTGAAACACTGCTTACAGTAGCCAATTCATAAGATCCGGCACCATTATAATTAGTTACAGCTCCGTAATTTATTGTATTTGTAGCATCTATAATTGCTCCCTGTGCCTGATAAAGCATGATTAAATCTCCCGCAGCTAAAGCATTAGATACGAATCCAGCGGCATTAGTAGCAAGTCCTGTATACGTAATACCATCACGATTTAATTCATTTATATTGGTTACAGTAACTGTATTTGTACCTGCTAATACATCAGCGGTAACTCTTGTGTATCTATTCAATACTGTATTGGCAACAGTGACTGTTAATGAGCCATCTTTTGTTTGCGCAAAAACGTTATTAAGAGATAACAGCAATAAAAAAATGACCAGAAATATATTCAAAGTCCTTTTTTTGATTTCCGATAAAATTTTCAAATAAGTAAAGTTCACCATATAATAAATAATTAAAATTCTTTTAAAAAAAAGCAATAAATAGCCTGTGCTTGAAATTTCAAAAATTGAAAAATCAAGCATTTCTTGTTAATTAAAAATGTGTTTATAACTTGGTATAAAACGGATAAAAGAAAACTGAATAGAACAATGATTACTAAGGATTTACAACTTCATCAACACCATTAATTCATTTGTTTTACCGCCAAAAATAGATGAAAAAAAAAAGTATGAATAGTCAATTCGGACATATTTAAAGCTTGTAATCAGTATTGTTCTTTTGAAAGAAAAAAATTATTTTTAACTCATTTTGTGTTTTTGTAAATAGTTAAAAATAAATCAGTTATAAAATATGCCATAAAAAAACAAGGAATAAAAAATTAGAAAAAAAATTAAAAAAAACTGCAAAAATATTTTTTATCCAGCTAAAAACGCGCTTCCGAAGGCAATTTGCCAAAACGCTTTTTAAAGCCAGATGCAAATCGGCTTGGGGAATCATAACCGGTTATAATCGCAATATTTTGAATGTTGATATCTGATTTTTGAATTAGCTGCATAGCAAGCAGCATATTTCGCTCTTTATGATACTGCAACATTGAAAAACCAAAAACAGTTTTGAAATTCGATTTTAATTTTGTTGGCGATGTATTTACTTCTTTGGCAATAAATTCTATCCCTACAAAAGGAAGATGTAAATTATGTAAAATGATTTTCTCCGCTTTAGCTACATTTTGGTACTCCAAATTGGTTAAAGAATTATTATCTAAAATTCGGTTATCATCAAACGAATTCTCAAAAAAATCAACCATTAGTTTAATACTCTTTTTCTTCAGACCAGCTCGTTCCGCTTCTATATCAGCACTATTTTCTAATATTTCTAAAATTTTATTAGACAAATCATGAGCTTTTGGAGCAATGTCTAACCAAGTATACGATCCTCTTTGTCCATTTAAAAATCTCATAATAGCTTTTCTTTCCTTAAATTTTTTGGAAGAAAAATTCTTATTAGCCCAATCTTTTTTGATAACAAAACTAAAAACCTTACATGCAGTACCTTCAAAAAAATAGGTAGAAATTTCCGTATCTGGCTTGCTGAATGTCCAATATGGACTTAAAAGCGTAACCTCTTCAGATCCCTTAAAAGAAAAATTATTTTCAAATAATGAATATGTAAGTAAATAATATTCGCTTAATTTATTTTTATCAAATCCGAGTTTAGTTACTATATTTTTCGTTACATCTACCTTACTCACTAAAATCCAAAATCCTTCATCAATTTTTCTATAATAAAAATCTGTTTTACAAAAAGGCGAATCTAAAAGCATCGATTGCTTTGAAGAATTATGTTTTGTTATGGGCAGTTTTAGCAAACTACTCAACATTACAGAAGGAGAATTAAATAAAAATGGTAATTCAAAAAAATCATCCTTCAAGAAAAAAAGATGTTTTTTAATATAATTTGGCCAATTATCTAAGGTCATAAAGTAAAAATAAAAATTTGCATTGGGACAATGTGTAAAACTTATAATCAAGAAATAAAAGTTTCTATTCTATATAAAAAACTTACAATATTTTCTTTTTTCATACGTACGAATTAAAAGCAGATTTGGTTTTAATTTTTTAAAAAAAGTAGCCTCATTCCTTCAACTAATGCAAGCATAACTACAAGATATTATTTTTTTTAAACCACTATTAATCAATTCTAAAAAAAAATAAATATTAATAAATCAGTACTAATTTTTCCTATTTTTTTTTAAAAAATGTATTCCCTTTCTTATTTAAAACTAATTAAGGATCGATTGGTATAATTGAGGTGCAAAGTGAAATTTTAAATTTCCAGGCACATTTCATAACTTAAAATAGTTTTCATTTCTGCTTTTTTGATGGCATTGCGTATTCGGGTTAATTTTTTTATTTTAGCTAATGCTTGGGCACTTGATCTTTCATAATATATCATGAAGAATTATAGCGGTAAAAAGCAACAAAGCCACCAATGATAGCTTCTCAGACATAAAATGCATCAATGAAATTAACAGAAAACAAAGACTTTTTTCAAACCGTTTTTAACGCTGTGTCAAACGGTATTGCTGTGATGCAATCTCTTTATAATAATGAAGGAAAAATTGAAGATTTTTCAATTCTATTCTTTAATACCTATACGCTCAACTGGACTGGCGATATAGATTATAAAAAAAAGCTATACAGTGATATTTTCCCTACAGCAAAAGAAAATGGCGTCTTAGAAAAATTTATTGAGACAGCAGAAACTGGAATTACTGCCAATTTCGAAAAATGGTATGAAGGCGAAGGCATGAAAAACTGGTTTCGTTTTAGTGCAGTAAAACAAGATGATTTATTGGTTGTTACTACATATGATATTACTGAAAGCAAACAGACCGAAATTGCGCTTAATAAAGCATTAGACACTGCAGAAAAACAAAAACGGCTCTACGACTCAATTACCAATAACACGCCTGACTTGGTTTATGTTTTTGATCTGGACTACAATTTTACTTACGCAAATAAAGCTTTACTCACCATGTGGGGTAAATCAGCAGAAGATGCTATTGGCCTTGGTCTGCGTGAAAATGGTTACGAAGAATGGCACGCGCAAATGCATGAACGAGAAATAGATGAAATTGTCGCAAATAAAAAAACAATCAGAGGAACTGTATCTTTTCCTCACGCAGAGTTAGGCAACCGTGTTTACGACTATATTCTTACTCCGGTTGTTAATGAACAAGGAATTGTTGAGGCTGTCGCGGGAACAACACGAGATATTACCGAAATAAAACAGGCTGAAGAAAAATTACAGCAAAGTGAAACCCGCTTTCGTAATATGATTGAGCAGGCGCCCGTAGCAATGTTACTCTCTAAAGGAGCAGATGTTGTTATTGAGAGTATAAACAAGCCTATGCTGAAGTTTATGAACAAAAATACAGCGGAGGAAGTTCTTGGAAAAAAAATGCTTGAAACATTGCCCGAACTTAAAGGTCAGCCAGCACTCGAAAATGTTATAAATGTACAAAAAACGGGTATTGCTTTTAGGGGAGATGAACAACCTGTTGATTTATTGGTTGAAAGTAAGATGGAGCGCCGTTATTTTAATTTCTCATACGACTTAATTAAAGAATCAGGAGAAACTTCTGCAGTGTTGCACATGGCTTTAGACGTAACCGAGCAAGTGCTGGCGAGAAGAAAGTTAGAAGACAGCGAGAGCAGACTGAGATCAATGATCGACCAAACCCCGTGTCCTACATTGGTGTTAAAAGGCGATGACTTGGTCATAGAGCAGATAAATAAACACATGCTTGGAATGATTGGCCGTGGAGAAGAAATCATCGGAATGCCGTTGATTGCTGTTTTGCCAGAACTTGATGGACAATACGTTTGGAGTCAAGTTCAGAACGTTTACAACAAAGGGATTCCTTTTGATCAAGCCGAAGTATTGGTAACACACAATCGTACTGGTGAAATAAAAGATTATTATTATAATCTTGCCTATCGTCCGTTAATTGAAGACGGCAAAATAACCGGCATGATTCAGACAGCTGTTGATGTTACAGAGCAAGTAATCTCAAGAAAAAAATTAGAAGAGAGCGAAAATCGTTTCCGAGCTTTGGTAAATGCCTCATCAGATGTGGTCTATCGTATGAATGCCGATTGGACTGTTATGCGCAATTTAGAAGGGCGAGGCATTCTTTCTGATACTGGAGACCCAATATTCAACTGGATGGATAAATATATTCATCCCAAAGATCAGGAAAAGGTTATAAAAGCTACTATTGAAGCCATAGCAAATAAAAGTATTTTTGAACTGGAACATAGGGTTTTAAATTCAGACGGTACTTTGAGCTGGACTTTTTCAAGAGCCATACCTGTATTTGATGATCATGGGAATATTATTGAATGGTTTGGATCTGCAACCGATATTAGTGCTCAAAAAGAGGTACATGAGATTATTAAGGAAAGTGAAGAAAAATTCAGACAGCTTGCTGATCTTGTACCACAAATTATCTGGACAGGCAATCCCGATGGATTTATTGATTATTATAATAAACGTTGGTATGAGTATACCGCATTAAATGAAAATCAATTTGGAGATCCTAGCTGGATTCCGCTACTCCATCCTGATGATGCTGCAATTGTAACTGAATTTTGGTACAATAGTGTTCAAAAAGGCACTTCATATCAAATTGAATTACGATTAAAAAATGGAAATACTGGTGAATACCGCTGGTTTTTAAGCAAAGCATTACCAATTAGAGATAAATCCGGAGTGATAACGAAGTGGTTTGGTACGTGCACAGACATACATGAACAAAAGACCATTACTGAAAAATTAGAAATTCTTGTGAATGATCGTACTAAAGAATTACAACGATCAAATGAAGATTTACAGCAGTTCGCTCACGTTGCATCTCACGATTTAAAAGAACCTGTTCGAAAAATAAAAACGTTTACCAGTCGTCTGGAAGATCATCTTAAAGACAAATTAGACGAATCTGCAACGAAATTTATTGATAGGATTCATGTTGCTACAGATCGTATGTTCAACATGATCGATGGTGTTTTGGCATATTCTAAAATCAACGCAGATTTGCAAAGTCCAACGTTGGTTGATCTGAATGATGTTATAAAAAACATTGAAACCGACTTGGAAGTAGCTTTGCAAAAAACAGGCGGAAGAATTTATCATGATAATCTCCCAACGATTGAAGGAGCATCAGTATTACTGTATCAGCTTTTTTATAATCTGATCAATAATTCTATTAAATTTGCAAAATATGGTACACCATCACAAATAAATATATCCTCAAAAACAATAGTTGAAAAAGAGATAGAATTTGCAGTAATTACCTTAGAAGATAATGGAATTGGTTTTCAGCCCGATCAAGCAGAACGCATCTTTGAAACCTTTACCCGACTCAATTCTAAAGACAGTTACGAAGGTACAGGATTGGGACTATCACTTTGTAAAAAAATAGTGGAACGACATGGAGGAACAATCAGTGCAGTTGGCAATCTAGATAAGGGAGCTACATTTATTATAACACTCCCGATACAACAAAAAGAAAAAGATATTTAGATATGGATAAAAAAATAATTTTATTAGCTGATGATGACATGGACGACACTGATATGTTTCGTGAAGCATTAGTAGATATTGATGAAAATATTATTTGCCACATTGCTGATAATGGCAGTGAAGCATTGAAAATACTCAATGAGCTGGATGAAAAACCTAATCTTATTTTTCTAGACCTCAACATGCCTATTATGAATGGCTGGGATTGTCTTAAACTACTAAAAAAAGATAAAATTTATCAGGATATTCCTGTGATTATGATCTCAACTTCTTCCCACAAAAACGATATCGAAACGGCTGCAAGCCTAGGTGCCATTTGCTATTTTGTCAAACCCAACAGCTACAATAACTTGAAGCAAATCTTGCAATCAATTACTGCAAATCTCGGAGCTGGATTAAAAAGCGCTATTGATAATCTCCAGAAAAGTCAATCTGAGAATATTTTTGGGTTTCATTAGATTACTTTAGAAAACATAAATAAAAAAGTTATCCTTGTCAAAGTTTTAAAACTTTGACAAGGATTTAAAAAAACAAAACCTTTGTTCCTTTGCCACTTTGAGCCTTTGAACCTCTAAAAAAAATCAATCCGGATTCGCTAAAATCTTAAACAACTCCGCATTCGAAATGTAAAACTGATTTTCGATTCCGATTTGAGACAGCTTTGCACTTACCAGATTATTCTCTCTAGAATTAATTAGGAAGATTGAGCTTTCGCCAAAAGAAAACAATTTCTCCTCTGAGTTCAGCATCGTCAAATAATCCTTTACCAAATTATCAATCACATTTTTTTGTCTTTTTAAAGAGGCAATTTCAGTCTGCTGTGCTTTTATTTTATTTTTAAGTTCTAATCTTTGCTGATCAATATCAAACTTTAAATCCTGAATTTTAAGTTTCGCCATTTTTAAGCTTCCTCTCTCCTTTCGTAAGAAAATCGGAATGCTGAAATCGACATTAAACTTATAATCATCGGCGTTAAAAGAATCAAAATAAGAAGGTTCAGAAATATAATTGTAACCCACATTTAATTTTGGAAGAAGCGAATTTGCTTTAAGCTGCCTGTTGACTTCCAGCATCGACATTTTGGTTTCTAAAGCCTGAATTTTAGGATGTGAATCTAATGTTTCTACATTGACCATCATCGCATCAGTTCTTAGTGTTTCTTCTAAAGTCAAAATTAGATTTTCTTCTGGCTTAACCATTTCATCCAATTCGACCGGAACATTTTCAATCCATAAATAATTGGAGAGATTCAATTTAGCTTTAGCCAATTTTAAATTTCCATTTTCTACATTCAATTCTCTGTTTCGAACCGTAATTCCGGCCTCAACGCTGTCAATTGATGGAGAGTCTCCAAGTTCTATTAATTTTTTTACACCTTGAAAACGCGTGCTTGCAAAACCTAAATATCTTTTGTAAAGCTCGGCTTCATTATAACTTTTGCGCCATTCAAAATAAGCTTCACTGGCTTTGTACAAAACTTCGATTGCTCTTAGTTTTCGCTGTGCGTCGCTTAATTTTAACTGCAATTTTCCTTCTCTTACATCGGCCATACGCTGGTTTATAAACATTCCCTGACCTAAAGCAACGCTAATTCCTAATGAAGTTAATCCAGCTTCTGGCGTACGATTCTGCGGATTGTAATATTGCCCATCGGTATCATCAAAACCGGCTTTGATCTCGATTCCATACCAAGTCGGAATTTTAAAACTGCTGTTTAAAAGCGAATAATATTCTGTTCCCTTAAATTCTTTTTTACTGTAGTCCACTTCAATTTTTGGATCAAATCCGCCACGCGCAACCATAAGCGCTGCCTGAGCATTACTTAATTCTAAATTGGCCTGTTTTACCAACGGATGGTATTTTTTTACATATCCTAAATACTCGCTGTAACTGAGTTCTTCCTTATTAAAATCCTGACTGTAAATGGTCGAAAAGCCGAATAAAAACAAAAAAGAAAACAATCTCACCGCATCTTTCAAATTATTTTTTCTCTTTTCCATTTTTAACATCTTTTTCATCTGACTTATAATAATTTGGTGGAAAACCATTTAAATTTCGCCATATTTCATACCATACCGAAACGGTATCTAACAAAGCAATACTCTGTGCTCCTGCTCCAATACTTAGTTCTTTTGGCCATTTATGATCCGGACCATCAGGCGAAACTAGAATTCGGTATTTTCCGTTGGCACTAATAAAGTTTTCGATTGCCACTACTCGACCGCCAAAAGTTCCGTACGATAATCCCGGCCATCCAGAAAATACAATTCTAGGCCATCCGTCAAACCAAACACGCACTTTTGCACCGCGATGCACCAGCGGAAGATCGATAGGATCAACATATGTTTCAACGGCAATATCATAACGAGACGGCATGATGCTTACAATAGGAGTTCCTTCTTTGATCGTTTCACCGAGACCCGCCAGTAAAGCACGGTTTACATAACCGCTTTGAGGCGCCGTGATATAATACAACCCATTTCTTAAACTATAATTTACATATTGATTCTGCAATTTATTTACCTGCGCTTTTGTATCGTACTGTGTGCTTAAGGCTGTGAATTTGTCGCTTCTCGATTTCGAAATTTTTTCAGCATATTCAGCTGTAATTCGGTTTATTTCGACTTTAGCATTGATCAATTCATTTTTACTGCTCAACAATTTGTTTTGCTGTGTAATGATATAAGCTTGAGATTCCTGAAGTTTTAATCTTTTTTGTTCTACATCTGAAAGCGGTTTTAAGCCTTCTTTATTTAAAGCTGCCGAACGATCAAATTGTGTATTGGCAATTCTTAACTGCGTTTTTACCGCTTCAAGATCCATGCTGTCACTTTTAATTTTCAAGTGAGCTTGTTTTATTTTATTCTGAGCCTGCTGTAATTTTAATTCTCTTTCTGTGTTAAGCGACTGCGCTTGAACATCGAGAGAATTTACTTTATCTCCATACGATTCTACGGCCATTTTTTTTGCATCAACCTGATCTTTAGTGTTTCCAACCAAATTAGGGTCTAAATAATCTTCTTTAGTTTCAGAAATAAATAAGATCGTATCGCCTTTTTTTACGTAATCACCTTCTTTTACAAACCATTTTTCAATTCTTCCTGCAATAGCATTATGCACAGTCTGTGGTCTTTGATCTGGTTTTAAAGTCGTAACTGAACCGCTTCCAGAAATATTTTGTGTCCACGGAAGAAAAAGACACGCAATTAAAAAAATCAAAAATCCAACTATGACTCTGTTTAAAATTTTATAATGCGGTCTGCGGGCCACGCTGGTGATAGAGGCGTATTTCCCCGGCGTAATAAGTATGTTATTATCTTTAGATATATTGAGCATGATTAAAGCTTTATGTCGTTAATAATTTTTCCATCATCAATCGTTATCATACGGTCGCATTTGTTCTTCCAAATATCATTTTTAGAAGTTACAATTACCGTCCAGTCATTTTCTTCAGAAAGTAAAAAATCGACAATTTTACCCGAAGTCAATTCGTCCATTTTATCAACTGGATCTTCAAGGAATAATATATTAGGTTTGTGAACAATGCTTCGCGCTAAAAGAATCTTCTGAACATCTGAAGCTGAAAGTTCGCGTCCGCCGGGATGAATCTGATGTTCCAGTCCATTTGGGAATGTTTTAATATCTGCCGTAAGTGCTACATTATCTAAAGCCCATTTTAAATCATCATTTGTGATCGCTTCATTACCAAAAAGAATATTCTCCTTAATGGTTCCTGCAAAAAGTGTATCGCCCTGTAAAAAAGTGCCCGCTTGAGCTCTATAGCCATCTTCATCAAGACGATTCATGAAATTATCGGTTACATACATTGCACCGCTTTCTGGTTCAAGCAATCCGGAAAGCAGTCGTAATAAAGTACTTTTTCCCGCGCCATTTGTTCCTCTCAATATTATTTTTTCGCCTTGAGATATTTTCAGGTTAATGTTTTTTAGCGATTTTTTATTATGCTCCGGATAGTTGTAATTTATGCTATCGGTTTCGATTGTAATGCCCGTTTCGCTTACCGCGGATGTATGAGGAATACTTGAAATTTCCATATCAGTAACCTGACCAATTTTTTCTACTGATGTCAATACATCATAAAAAGATTCTAATCCGAAGATGATTTTTTCTACCGAATTGATCAGCAATACAATTACAATTTCAGCAGCTACAAACTGCCCAATGTTCATTTGATGGTGAATTACCAGAAAACCACCAATCGACAACAGGGCAGCCGTAACAATAACTTTAAAAACTGTAAGCTGAATGTATTGTTTTTTCATTACCTGAAAATGCTTCTCACGGTAGTTTATATATTGGCTTACGTAGCCATCATTTCTGTTCAATGCATATTCGAAACCGCCTTTTCTGCGAAAACTTTCGCGATTGCGCGCTATTTCCTGAAGCCAAGCCGCTACTTTATACTTAAATTTAGATTCGTTAAGACTCGTTTCTAATCCATCTTTGTATGAAAATTTAAAAATGACATACAGAATAACGATAAACAAAAGACCGATTACGGTAAAAAAGGAATGGTATAAAACCAATAAAATAATACCCAAACCAACCTGAAGAAAAGCAGTACAAAAGTCTAAAAGAAGTTTTGCAGTTCCTTTTTGAACCATCAGCGTATCAAAAAAACGGTTTGCTTTTTCAGGAGCATATTCAGAATACATTTCTTTAAATTTAATTAAAGGCATTCTGTAAGCAAATTCAAATGAAGAACGCACAAAAATTCGCTGTTGCAGATTTTCTACAATTCGCAATTGCAAAATAATCAAAACACCGCCAAACCCAACTCCGATTGTAACCAAAAATACAAGCACAATCCAAGAAACGCTAAGCTGTCCGCTTTGAATAAAATTAATAATCGCCTGAATTCCTAAAGGCAGAGAAAGGTTGACCAAACCAGCAAAAGCAGCATAAAATATAATTTGATATACGTCGCGCTTATCCAGTTTGAGTAAATTGTAAAATCTTTTTAATGGTGTCATGAATTATGATAAATACAAGATTAATAGATTGATATTAATATACGGCAAGACCGTATTAAGGATTTAGAATTCATTCTAATCCCATCAGCTATAATTATTTATGCAGTAATTCGAGGAGGCGGTAAGTGAATTTTACCATGAAAACCAAACGAGAATATAGGATTATTTATGTAGTTTTCTCCTTTAGATTTAATTTGAACATACAAGCTGGGTATTGAAGCATTTAAAGGAACCAAATATTCTAATAAAAGAATTCCTTTTGCAAGTTTAGCCGTTTTGCTGTCTTTTGTTTCATCAAGCTCTTCTGGAATGCCGTCGCATTTGAACATCTTTTTAAGAAAATTGCAGGTCATTCCTTTAACCGAATGCGTTTCAGAATTTTGTTGTACGAGTCTGCTAAACGTACTTGAGATATTAATACTGCTCATTAAAAAATAGCCGATAAGCAACACCTGCAGGCATTTACATAAAAGACTATTTTTAATTTTGCTGAGCATCTTGTAAAAAAATTAAGTCCGCAATTTAAAACTAAATTTTATCTCATACATTAGAATAACATTAGAATTTGGACTATTTCAATCTTTTGTTTGAGGTTAGTCTGAAAGCATTTTAAGAATTTCTTTAAATCAAAAATTTTGTAAAATAAAAAGGAATAATTTATTGACTTACATCAAACTTTTGCTTGAGAAACAACTTTAGCTTTGCTGTTTATTACTTTTAAAAAGTATCAAAACAAATAAAAATGATAAGTACAGAATTAAGTCCGCTTATACAATTTGGCGCCACTAGTGAAGAACGTGTAGAAAGAGCTTTAGAACAACTCAAAAAAGGAAAAGGAATTATTGTTACCGATGATGAAGACCGTGAAAACGAAGGCGATTTAATTTTTTCTGCAGAACATATTAACGTAAAAGATATGGCTTTAATGATTCGTGAATGCAGTGGCATTGTGTGCCTTTGCTTAACCAATGAAAAAGCAGATGAATTGCAGCTTCCTTATATGGTAAAAGAAAATACGAGCAGTTTTCAAACTCCATTTACAATAACAATTGAAGCAAAAAATGGCGTAACAACAGGCGTTTCTGCCTTAGACCGAATAACTACAATTAAAACCGCAATTGCAACCAATGCCCAACCCGAAGATTTAGCAAGACCTGGACATATTTTTCCGCTTCGTGCAAAAAATAATGGAGTTTTAGAAAGAAACGGCCATACAGAAGGAAGTGTCGACTTAATGAAACTGGCCAATTTAAAACCAGCAGCAGTTCTTTGCGAATTAATGAATGAAGACGGCAGCATGGCAAAACTAAATCAAATTATAAGTTTTGCTAATAAGCACGATTTAATAGTTTTGTCGATCGAAGATATTGTCTATTACCGTAAATTCGTGAGAGATTATAATTAAAATATGATATACGAACAGCTTGGTCATTACATTAAAAAAAGCATTGCAGTTTCTGATGATGATTTAGAAATAATTCTTTCTTATTTTAAGCCATTAAAAAAAGACAAAAACGACATTTTGCTTTCGCAGGGAGAAATCAGCCAGCAGACTTTTTTTGTTGGTAAAGGCTGTTTGCGCATATTTTTTATTAATGAAGAAGGGAAAGATGCCACCCGTTATATTGCTTTCGAAAATCAGTTTGCCACAGCTTTAGTAAGTTTTATAACCAAATTGCCTGCATTAGAAAACATTCAAGTAATCGAGAAATCAGAATTATTGACCATTTCTCATGAAGACTTTATTCATTTGATGCAAATTGTGCCCCAATGGAGAGAGTTTTACAGTAATTATTTAGAAAAAGCATATGTAAACAATGCTAATCGTTTAATGTCATTTACTACAATGGACGCTTTAGAACGCTACCAGCAATTGCTTAAAATAAATCCTGCTATTGTAAAAAGACTTCCAAATAAAATAGTTGCTTCTTATATTAATGTTTCTCAAGAAACTTTAAGCCGATTAAAATCAAAAACTTAAAAAGGAAACTTACGAAAAAAAAAAAAAAGAGCTTGTCCGAAAGAACAAGCTCTTTTTTAAAAAGTCAGCTATTTATATTAAACCTTTAATGCTTTCTCTCTCGACTTTGCTAATTGATTAACTCTCCACATTAGCAATACTGTTGAAAACGTAACAACTGCAATTACATAGCCCAAAATATCATAATTTTCTAATGGTGAAGTTTTGGTTTCCTGATGCACAATAAAACCTGCACAAACTGCTGCAATTCCGCCTGCAATTTGTTGTAGTGAGGATGTTATAGACATATACGCACCACGGTCTTTCATTTCTGGAATTGCTGTATTTAATGTTGTTGCTGGAATCATTCGGCTCATGATTCCCATAAATAAAATCATGTTGATCACTACGATTTCCCATAATGGGATTGGGTCAAGATTGGTATAAATTAAAATCATGACAATCGAGATTACAGACCCAGCAGCAAACAGCTTAAACTTGCTGATTTTATCACTCAATTTCCCGACCAAAGGCATGATAAAAAGTACTGAAAGTCCAGTAAAGAAAAATACCATTGGTAATTGTAAATGACTAATATGAATATTATTTACCAAAAACGCACTTCCGAAAGGCTGCAGCATAAAGCCTCCAACTGAAAGAAAAGCAATTGCTGTAAAACCAACTTGATAATGTTTATTGCTCAAAGTATGCCAAAGATGTAAAAACGGACTTTTATCTGACTGTAATTCTAAGTGTTTTGTAATAGGCTGTAATTGTGTAATAATCGCAACAAGAATTAACAATCCTAAAACGGCAATCATGATAAAAGCAGAATGCCATCCCCAATTATTTGCAAAATATAATCCAACAGGAATTCCTAGAATCTGGCTTGTTGCAAATGCCATTTGTATAAAACCCATTACGCGTCCTCTTTGATGAATTACAAATAAATCGGTTACAATTGCTAGGGAAACTGAGCCAATTACACCGCCAAAAAGACCTGTAACGATTCGTGCCAAAAGCAACATGATATAACTTGTTGAAAGTGCGCAAAAAACAGTTCCGATAATAAATCCTGTATAAAAGAATATCAAAAGTTTTTTTCTGTCAAATTTATCGGCAAAACCTGCAGCTAATAATCCCGAAATTCCTGCACTAAATGCGTAGGCAGAAACTGCAAAACCAAAGTTTGAAGTGGTCATATCTAATGTTTTCATCAAAATATCTCCAAGTGGAGAAATAACCATAAAGTCAAGTATAACAGTAAATTGCAAAAGTGCCAGTATGGCAATAATTATTTTTTGATGTGAAGTGAAAGCAGGACTTTCTATTGTAGTTTTTTCCATTTTTTAATGTGAATTTTGCTTAGGATAATTCTTGGCACTCATGGCCTATTTTATTAATTAAAGTGATAATCTCTTCTGGTGTAAGCGTTTCAGAAACAACGCGAAGTACGCAGTCAATATCTTCACAGTCAATACTCCATTCTTGTATTTCTGAATGATTATCTAATATTTGGCGTATAGCACAATTTGGAGTTATTTCTCCAATATCGGTTTTAAAAATGTGTATTGTATTTAAATTTGTTTCCATAATTTTTCATGGTTTTAACCCTTTTACGGTAGCTTGAAAAGCCTCTTTCATAATTTCTTTAGTAAGCTTGAAAGGTCTTCCTCCCATGCTTTTTCCTTCTCTATGTAAATTTAATAGTGTGTATAAAGGTCCGTAGGCAACACACCAAAAAGCCTCAAATGTCATCGGAATTAGCTGTTTAGTACGCTGTGCATTTTCAACAAATTGCGTCATAATAGCTCTGAAATCTGAGAATTCTTTAATAGAATCTAATATAGCTTCGCCGTGAGGAGAATGTTTGATGATTTCAAAAAATGCAACTTCTTTAGGATATTTCATGGCAAAGTCGGCGCGGTTTTCCCACTGTTTCCATAATCCTTCCTCAAATGACATTTCTGGCGAAAAGTTTTTAATCGTATTAGTAAAAAACTTTAAAGCCATAGTGGCACCTATTTTTTGTATTAAATCATCTTTGTCTTTGTAATAAATATAAAGTGTAGCCACCGAAATCGAACAGGCTTTTGCGAGCTTATTCATGCTGAAACCCTGAAAGCCTTCCTGCACGATTTGATCGATCGCCATTTCGATTACCAATTTTTCTTTATCTACATCTCTTATTCTCATTTGAGCTATTTTTAAGCAAAGATAAAATAATAAATGAATGAACGTTCTTTTATTATTATTTTTTTTCTGAACTAATATCAAACTAAAATAGTCACCACTTCTAAAAAATTTATTTTAAAATAGGATATAAAAAAAACCTGTAAAACAGGTTTTAGAATGAAATTTGTATGGATACAGATTTAAAGTGGCGGAATAGAGTCTTTACGCATTTTTTTGGTTTTACCAGCCGTAGTATTTTTTTTCGCCGGATTTGTTTTTGTAGAATCTGTTTTATAAGTTGATTTCTTTTCAAATTTAGATTTAGTAGTACGATTAATAATCGTATCTTGTTTAGATTTTGGTTTTTTAGTCGGAGTTTCCTGTGCAACGGCAAACCCCATAAATCCCACCATTGCGATTGTTACAAGTAAATTTTTCATAATATTGATAATTAGATAGTTAACGATAATTTTATAGAGTAAATATTAAAAACACAACCATCAAAATTTTATAATATTTACTATCATTTTTTATATATTTTCCATTACAAAAAACCTTTTTTTAATACTAAAAGACTTCTTATCTTTGATTTAAATATTATCTCTCCATGAAACTTCCTGAAAATAAAGATCCTAATAAAACAAAACAGGATTTTCCCGTTGTGGGTATTGGTGCCTCTGCAGGAGGACTAGATGCATTCAAAAAAATACTTAAAGCGATACCTGTTGATTCAGGAATGGCTTATGTACTGGTACAGCATTTATCGCCTGATCATCCAAGTAATTTAGCAGAAATTTTGGCACAGAGCACTGAGATTCCTGTTCATGAAATCATAAATGATATTAATCTTGCGCCAAATCATATCTACATTATACCAGAGAACAATAACTTAATTGCTGAGGATGGCGTATTAAAACTGCATGTAAGAACTCGAAATGAGAAAAAAAATGCTTGCATTGATATCTTCTTTGAGTCTTTAGCAAAAGTTCACGAAAGTTTTGCTATTGGGGTCATTTTATCAGGAACCGCTTTTGACGGAACTTTTGGATTAAAGAAAATTAAAGAATTTGGAGGAGTAACTATTGCCCAGGATCCAGAAACAGCTGCATTTAAAGGAATGCCACAAAGCGCGATCGATGCTGACGTGGTCGATTATGTACTTGCGCCTGAACTGATTCCAGAACGATTAATCCAGATTCAAAAAAGTTATACGGCTAATCATGCTTATAATGAAATAGATACAATTCCGAAAAATGAAGAAGAAACACTACATCAAATTATCAATCTTATTTTCTTAAGAACGGGAAATGATTTTAGCCATTATAAACAGCCTACAATAAGAAGACGTATTGCCAGAAGAATGGTAATCACGCGCAAAGAAAGTTTACAGGAATATTTTTATTTACTTAGAAATGACAAAACAGAACAGGATATTCTTTTTAATGATTTCCTTATTCCGGTTACCTATTTCTTTAGAGACAGTAAATTTTTTGAAACGCTGCCAAGTACTATTTTTCCGCAATTGATTCAAAATACTACAAACAACAATTTACGTATTTGGATTGCCGGATGTGCGACTGGTGAAGAAGCTTATTCTCTTGCCATAAGCATTCATGAATTTCTTGTTGAAAAAAACAACAAGGATATAAAAGTTCAGATTTTTGCATCTGATATTTCCGAAAAATGTATTACCAAGGCGCGAACTGCCATTTATTCAGCACAGGACGTACAGCACGTTTCGCAGGCCAGGCTTCAAAATTATTTTACAAAACGTGATGGAAATTATCACATCAATAAAGTAATACGTGATATGTGCATTTTTGCCGTTCATAACTTTATTAAGGACCCGCCTTTTGCCCGAATTGATTTGGTTTCTTGTAGAAATGTACTGATTTATTTTGATCCTTTTTTGCAAAAAAAAGTATTGAGTTCTTTTCATTATTCTCTGAAAGAAAAAGGAATTTTATTTCTAGGAAAATCTGAAACCACAACCAATGCGCAAAATTTATTTGAGCCAACTGGCAGAAACGAAAAAATATATATCCGGAAATTTGCTCCTGTCCGCTATGTACCTGAGGCATTTAAGCCTGCAAATATGAGTACGCGTGATAAACCAGAATCAACTGAAAAAAGAAGTCTGCCTGAAGCAGATTTTAGAAAAATTGCTTCTGATATCTTATTTTTAAAATATACGCCCGCAAGTGTTATTATAAATGAACATCTTGAAATAGTTCATTTTCATGGAGATACAAGTTACTTTTTACTCCCTTCTCCAGGAAAACCAAATTTTAATGTGCTAAAAATGGCGCGCGAAGGTATCAGCTTTGAACTTCGAAATGCCATTTTGAAAATAAAAAAGGATAAAAAAAACGTAAAAAAGGAGAATGTAGTAGTTAAAGATCAGCCTTATATGGCCTCATTTGAAGTAGTTTCTATTCCAAATGATGATGAACATTTTATGATTCTTTTTTATAAAAAACCGCTTCCTGAATTTGATGACAGCAAAATAAAAAGAAAAACTTCAGATCAGCAGCGAATACTTGAACTGGAAAATGAATTATTGCAGCTTCGCGAAGATATTAAACGCGTAACAGAAGAGCAGCAGACTGCATTTGAAGAATTGCAGACTACAAATGAGGAATTATTGAGCAGCAGTGAAGAAATGCAGGCAATGAACGAAGAATTAGAAACTTCGACCGAAGAACTTCAGTCTAACAATGAGGAATTAATGTGTGTTAATGACGAATTAATGGATCGTCAGGAGCAATTGATTTCGATGCGAAATTATTCTGAATCTATTTTTAAAACGATTCGTGAACCTTTATTGATCATCGATAGAGACTTTTTCGTTAAAAGTGCTAATCCTTCTTTTTATAAATATTTTCAAACCACAGAAAAAGAAACTGAAGGATATTCATTCTTTGAAATTGGTGATTGCCAATGGAATATTCCGGACTTCAAAGATCTTATCTTTAAAATGTTAGGAGATGAAACGTCTATTGAAGATTTTCAGGTTCATACAATATGCAAAGGCATTGGAAAAAAGATCATGATGGTAAATGCAAGGCGAATTTTAAATGCTAAACCAGCGGGGATGATTCTTGTTGCCTTAGAAGATATTACTGAAGTTGTTGCAGCTAATGAACAGCTCAACATCAAAAATTTGCAATTGCAAAGTTATAATGAGCAGCTCGAAAGATTCACTTCTGCTGCAAGTTATGATTTGCAGGAACCGCTTCGCAAAATTCATATGTTTTGCCAGCGAATTATAGACAATGAGCAAAACTTGTCAGAAACAAGCAAACACAATCTTGAACGAATGTTATTTGCTGCCAGTAATATGAGTCAGTTAATTGCAGATCTTATTGATTATTCCCGAATAAATTTTGTAGAAAAAGAATTTAAAAAAACAGATTTAAATGTTCTTTTAAAGAAAATAATTGCAGATCTTAAAGATAATATTTTAGAAAAAAATGCCTCAATTACGATTTCACCTCTTCCGCAGCTAAATGTTATATCATATCAAATTCAACAGCTTTTTTCTAATTTGATTCTGAATGCTATTAAATATACAAAAGAAGGCGTAATACCAGAAATCAAAATCGAAAACGAGAATCCTTCAACAGAAGAAATACTTGAGATTGGCGGCAATAAAGACATTAGTTATATTAAAATTTCTATAACTGATAATGGTATTGGTTTTGAGCAAGAATTTGAATCTAAGATTTTTGAGCCTTTTTACAGATTACACAGTGCCCAATATCATGGCAGTGGACTGGGTCTGACATTGGTCAAAAAAATTGTATCCAACCATCACGGATTCATTGCAGTAAGAAGTAAAATAAATCAAGGAACAGTATTCAATATCTACTTGCCACTATAAGATAATAATTAAAAAAAGAGATACTTAAAAACGGGTACCTCTTTTTTTATTAATTATCTAGAGAAGCTTTTATCTGTTTTTTATTAAGCTGTGTAATTGTTTTCGACTCTAACCAATATTCTATAATTGTTTTTATGATCTGCTTAAATTTAGTATAATCATACGGTTTAATAAAATAGCTTTGAGTAGGAATCGAATACGGATCTATTACAAAACTTTGCTCAAAAAATGTTGTAAAAAACAGATACGGGCAATTAAATATTGTACCTACATTATCAAGTGTTGTCTCTATAATTTTATTATTCATAACATTCAATAAAACGATATCTGCAAATACAAGAAACGGTTTAATTTTATGTCGAAGTAAATAAGTACAAGCAGTATCAACATTATTAAAATATATAGTCTGATTCGGATAGTTCAATTCAGAAAAAACTTCTATAAATAATTTTCGATCTTCTTGCTTGTTTTCTATTACTACAATGGGTCCTTTTTTATTCATAATCGGTAAATTAAATTTATAAATTACGCTTTGACAAAATCAAAGTGGTGTCTTTTCTATAGAATTCTTTATTCAAATGCTATAACAAGGCATTACAAATATTTTAAAAATTGCTCTAAAAAAACTTACAAAATCATTCTTCCAGATTATATAATTTTCATTCTAGAGTAAATATTTGCGTTTATATTTCAAAAAATCCTCCTAAACCACTGAAAATTATGCAACTACTAAATTTAATTCTATAAACAAATATTAATGTTTCAAATTAATTTTGATATATACCATAATCAGTTGAGCTTAAATGAATTGAAAGTCACTGATAACCTCATTATTATATTAATTTAAATAAAAGTATTATGAACACTTCAAATCAAAAAAACAGCGGCACTACTAGTGCTAAAACAGCATCTAAAAAATCTGATGCTAAGGAAACTGCTTCAAAAAGCACTTCAAAAACTGCCGACAAAAAGTCGACAACAACTAAAAAATAAGAATCTTTAAATCATTTCATATGATAACAGGAAACAACCAAAATTACGGTCGGGATGACCGTAATTTTCATCATCCGGAAGATGACATTCGCAATAAACCTTCAAATGATAAAGAAAGTTATGTTGATCATTATCAGCAAGAACATGGAGGACCAGATTATGATGATGAAGAAATTGTAAATCAGGACGATGATATAATCAACAATGAAGACGATGATTTGGATCGTGAATTTTCTGATGCCATAGATAGAGATGACGAGGATGATGAAGACAATGACTTACTGGATGATCTTGATGAAGATCTAGACGAAGAAGATGATGATCTTGATGAAGATGATATCGACGATGATCTGGAAGAAGATTATGATGAAAATGATCGCGATATAAATGATGCTCCTGATAATTTTAAATTAGATGAATTAGATCAGGAATATGACATTGATCAGGATCTTGAAGAGACAGATCCTGTTAATCATCCTAGAGAATTTTAAGAGATATAAACTAAATTTTAAATTATGGAAAATATTTTTAATCCACAAACCCGCGAAAATTTAGGATACTATGCGGAGAAAGAAATTACACCAATATCGGCAAATAAAATTTTGTGTTATGCTGCCGGTTCGTTTTTGGTGGGGAAAACGCTAAAAGCAGCAGGTAAACGTTCTGCTGGATCTTTTATAGGAAAATTGGTATTGCCATTGCTGGCACTAGGGTTCTACAGAAAATTAACTGATACTTCTGAATCAAAACTGAAACAGAACGAAGAAGAAAACAAAGAACAGCAAATAAACCAATATGACAGCAACGAATTGTAACTGATGTACTTCATATATCATTTGAATATGAAGTACATTATTTTTCCAATTAGCCTTCATTTCTAAATGACCAAAAAATGCATATAGACTTTTACACTTTCTTGCAGCTATTAATAGTTTCAATAACAGCAACGTCAACGATGACATTGTTTAGTTATGCCGTATCGAAAAATTTTAGGGAATTGTATAAAGAACCTGTTTTGCTATCACTAGTTCTTTCAAAATTAAAATTAGAAACAGCACCTAAAACAGAAAATGTCTTAGGCTGGATCCTGCATTATATTATAGGTTTTCTTTTTGTATTGGCATATCATTTTTTATGGTCGCACAATATTTTGCCAGTTTCTATTTTGAGTGCTCTTTTACTTGGTTCGATCAGCGGTATAATTGGCATTTTAGGCTGGATGCTTATTTTTAAATTAAGCAATCATAAACCTGCTATCGATTTTAAGGGATATTATATACAATTATTTTTGGCTCACGTGATCTTTGGCCTAACCGCTACTGCCGTTTACGCCCTTTCTTTAACCACTTTAATATTAGCATAAAACATATGTCACTTTCTAAATACAATCAGAAAAGAGATTTTAAACAAACTCTCGAACCGAAGGGCAAGATTGGAAAATCGGCTCATGAATTAATCTTTGTGGTGCAAAAACACGCTGCCTCACATTTGCATTATGATTTTAGATTAGAGATGAATGGCGTACTGAAAAGCTGGGCCGTACCTAAGGGTCCATCACTAGATCCAGACATGAAACGTTTGGCAATGATGGTTGAAGATCATCCTTACAGTTATAAAGATTTTGAAGGCACGATTCCTGAAGGAAATTATGGTGCCGGAAATGTTATTGTTTGGGATAATGGAACATATCTCCCAGACGAACCAACAGAACATCCTGAAAAAAAATTACTTGCCGATCTTAAAAAAGGCCATTTGAGCTTTATTCTGAAAGGAGAAAAACTGAAAGGAGAATTTTCATTGGTTAAATTAAAAGGCAAACAGGAAAATGCTTGGCTTTTAATTAAAAAAAATGATAAGCATGCTTCTGATACTGATATTTTGGCGAAAGATAAATCGGTTTTATCTAAAAGATCTTTAGACGAATTAGGCGAAAAAAAGAAAAAAACTGCTATAACCAAAGAAAAAAAGACTGTAAAAAAAAACAGTGAACCGATACAGCAAGCGTCATTTATAAAACCAATGCTGGCTACTATTAAAGAAGAAGCTTTTGACGATGAAGATTGGGTATTTGAAAACAAATATGATGGTTATAGAACCATTGCCGTTATAAATCCGCCTGAAATTGAATTATACAGCCGAAATGAAATTTCCTTCAACAAAAATTTTAAGCCTATCGCAGAAGAACTACAAAAAATGGATCATATTGCAGTTTTAGATGGCGAAATTGTGGTTGAAGATGAAAATGGAAAAGCCAATTTTCAACTCCTTCAAAATTATCTAAAAACGGGTATCGGCAATTTAAAATATTACGTTTTTGATCTTTTAAATTTAGATGGAAATCTAGTTACTGATTTGCCTTTGCTTGATCGAAAAGAATTGTTAAAAATTTTATTTAATAAATATGACTTTAATGCTATTTTCTTCTCTGAGCATATTCTAGAAAAAGGAATTAACCAATTTGCTCTTTCAATAAAAAATAAAGATGAAGGTATAATTGCAAAAAAAGCAAACAGTACTTATTTGCCTAATAAAAGAAGCAACGATTGGCTTAAAATAAAAACTTCAAATCAGGAAGAAGCTATTATTATTGGAATAACGGAACCCAAAAAATCCCGCAACTATTTTGGCGCTATTTTACTCGGACAATATTATGGAAAAAGGCTTCAATTTATTGGAAAATGCGGTACAGGATTTTCAGAATCAACCTTAAAAGAACTTTATTCTAAATTTGAGCCTTACTTTGTTAGCGAATCACCGCTCAGCGAAAAAATTGCATTACGAGATAAAATTCAATGGTTAAAACCAAAATTTGTCTGCCAGGTAAAATTTTCAGAATGGACACAAGATAAAAACTTAAGACATCCTGTATTTCTTGGCTTAAGAGTAGACAAAAAACCAGCAGAGGTTTTTTTACCCTCTAACATTAAAAATCCAGTTGAATTAAAAGATGAAAAAATGGAGGATTCAAAAAAAAACAAAACAGAGAATGATTACGATTTGAATGTTGGAAAACGAGTGCTTCATCTGACCAATCAAAACAAAATATATTACCCAAAAGACGGCATTACTAAAGGAGATATTGTACAATATTATAATGAAGTGGCGCCTCTTATCCTGCCGTATCTTAAAAATCGTCCGGAATCAATGAATCGTTTTCCAAATGGAATTGACGGTCCAAGCTTTTATCAAAAAGATGTTGATATTGAAAAAACACCGTCTTGGCTAAAAACCAAAAAATTATTCTCAGAGTCTAATGATGCTGATGTAAATTATCTTATTTGCAACGACAAAGAAACATTGCTTTATATGGCAAATTTAGGCTGTATCGAAATGAATCCGTGGAATTCTACCATTCAGCACATTGATAATCCTGACTGGCTTGTAATCGATATAGATCCTGAAAAAGATGATTTTGAAGCTGTTGTCGAAACTGCTTTAACGGTAAAACAAGTTTTAGATGAATTAGAAACAGAATGTTTGTGCAAAACCTCAGGCGCTTCTGGACTTCATGTTTATATTCCGCTTGGTGCGCAATATGATTATGATTCTATAAAAATTCTAGGCGAATTATTGGCAACAGAAATTCAGTCCCGTCTGCCTGAAACCACTTCATTAGAACGAAGTATTAAAAAAAGAAATCACAAAATTTATATTGATTATCTGCAAAACAGAAAAGGCCAAACATTAGCTGCGCCTTACTCTGTGAGACCACGACCTGGCGCAACAGTTTCAACACCTTTAGAATGGAGTGAGGTAAACAACAAATTGCATCCTTCTCAATTCACCATAAAAAATGTACTGAACCGATTTGAGAAAAAAGGTGATTTATGGGCGCCAATTTTGTCAAAAGGAGCCAATATTAAAAAGATTATAAAAAAACTAGAAGACAAGCAAAATGACCAAAAAGATTAAGAAGATTTTTTCTTTTTGGTTTCTAAACTTGCCTTAAGCATACTCATCAAGTCATCACTTTGTTTGTGTACAACTTCTAGTTTTGCTGGTTTTGAAGCTACTTTTCCTTTTGCTTTCTTTTTAATAATATCTAAAAGTTTGGCAGTATATTCATCTTTAAAACTGCTGATATCGAATTTCTCTGTCAGCTGTTCTATTAGTTTATCGGCCATATCCATTTCTTTTGTTGAAGTTTTAGAAACAGGCGGTAATTTTAACTCTGTTGTATCTCGAATTTCCTGTTCAAATCTAATTCGGTTTAAAACGATTACATTTTTATAAGGTTTTAAAATTGCAAGACTTTCTTTATTGCGCAAAACAAAACGCGTTACTCCTACTTTGCCAGAGGCCTGAAGTGCATCTCGAAGCAAAGCATAAGCGTTCATTGCTCCTTTGTCAGGCTCAAGATAATACGGCTGCTCATAATAAATACTGTCAATTTCTTTTTCTGCTGCAAAACTCTCAATGTCTATAGTTTTGGTTTTGATGGCGTCTGCAGCTTCAAAATCAGAATCTTCTAAAATCACATATTTATCATCAATTTTGTAGCCTTTTACGATACTCGAAAAAGCAACTTCTTTGCCTGTACTTTCGTTCACGCGTTTGAATTTGATGTGTGCATGATCTTTTTCATCCAGCATATCCATATCGAGATTGCTCTCTTCGACCGCAGAAAATATTTTAATTGGAATATTAATTAACCCAAAACTTATCGATCCTGTCCATATTGCTCTCATAATTCCTTAATTTAAAATCAGCTTAAAATTAGAGCAATTTTACTTTTGAGATCTTACAGCAAAATCGGAATATTTTACAAAATAACGAGTCTTTTTAATTTTTAACCAGCGATACATCATCAAACAATGAATAAGCTTTTGCCTGACCATCAGCCAGAAAACCAACCTCAACCTTTCCTCCTTTTACAGCAATATTTTTAATGCTGATTGTTTTCCATTCGGAGTTTTCCTCCTTAACAGTGATTAGAAATTTTTTCCCATTGCTTATTGCGTACAGTTCTAAATTAGTAAATCCTTTACTGTTTTTTATTTTGGCGGTTAATGTGTAAGTTCCATCTTCAAGTTTTACATAAGGAGAAGAAGTTATAATTTGAAAAACTTTTCTTTTAAAATTAATTTTATCACTGATATTCAAACTTTTTTCGCCAATAACCGTTTTCCTTTCTATTTGAGTATTAAAATGATTTAAAACTGGAGAAGTTACAGTATCCTGACTTATTGCATTTCCTTCGATAATTTCTGTTGCCCATCCTGTTAACTGAATTTGAACTGGTTTAACAGGACTCGGAATATGTCGTCTGTCTGCCTCAAAACTGCCATTTTTTACAAAATTATTTTCTTTGGCTGCTCTCCAATTTCCCGTTTTAGAATTCAGATTCCATGCACTTAATGAATTGAAATAAGGTGTTTTTTCTTCAAAAGAAATTGGGCACCATTGGTTGTATCCTAAACCGTTTCCGGCAAAATCAGCCCAGCGGTCGCCGCAATAAACAATCGTTTCCTGTTTGTTTCCTTTTACAGAAAAGAAAAAACCAGTCTGCGAAACATGTGCAAAATCTTCAGAAGCGCCATCTATAACCAGCATATTATTGGTTGGGAGATAAGGGCCTCTAATGTCATCAGCAACAAGATAATAAGCAAAAGAAGCATCCCAGCCGTATATGTTTGAAGCAAACATATAATACTTATTATTGTATTTAAACATGCAGTTTCCTTCTCTGCTTTCGCCTTTAAAAACTTCTGTACAATCTAACAAGTTTACTTTTCCTTCTTTCATGCCAATTTCAGAAACGTAGATTTTATTTCGTCCTTTTCCGTAGGAATAAATTAAATAGGATTTTCCGGTATCTTCATCAGTAAAAACGGTTTGATCTCCTGTATTGCTGGTTCCTATCATTTTCTCCATATTAATTTTCTGATGCCAAACAAAATCGCCTGTTGGCGAATCAGAAACTGTAATCAGTACTTCGCTTCCATGCTGTACAAACATGGCATATTTATTCATCTCTTTAATGTAACAAACGCCTAATCGCCCAACCCAGGTTTTTCCATATTGATTGACTTTGTCTTTAGTTAAAACATTTCCCTCAAATTTCCAGCTTTCTAAATCAGAAGAACTGTAACAAGTTACTGCTTCGAATGTATTTTTATCATGTGTTATAGACGGATCTGCACGATAAAGATCGGCTTCTAGATAATGCACGCCGTACCAATAATATTTTTGTTTGCCAGTAACTGGATCAGGAAATTTGAATATTCCACCGCCTTGGCTGTTAATCGGAAGTCCGTCTTTTGTATTCCAAAACACGTCGTTTTGAACAGAAAGTTCCTGTGCATATGTACTAGATATTCCGATCAGGAAAGTCAATGCTAAAACAGCAAAGCTCAAAGAATAACTTTTTTTTATTTCCATAATTCTCATTATTACATTAGATAAATCTGTAATAAAAGTATTTAATAACAATACAATTACCGTCATGCTGTATCCTGTTTACCACTTAATTGACAAAAAATGAATTTTTATATCCCAGAAATTTCACTACTACAAAATATAATTTGGAGCTCTTTTTTCAATAAATAAAAATTATTAGAAAAAATTCACCTTATAAAAAAGGAAAAATCCGACAAACTCATTTTTTCTTGAATTAAAAAATTAAACAAAACAAAAATGATTATCAAATTTGACTTTAAATCGTTAATTTTATTGAAATTTTATTAATTCTGGATAGTTAAATTAATATTATCTTAGCCGAAATAAAAACCGCTTTTCGATTCAAAATTTTACATTTAATAGTAACAAAATGAGATAATTGAATTGTAAAAAATCATATAAATAAAATTATTCTACAACAAATGAATCAACAACATTACAATCTTTTACTGGCAGACGATGATGAAGATGACTGCTCTTTTTTTAGAGAAGCGCTTGACGAATTATCTTTACCTGTAAGTCTTGTAACAGTTAATGACGGCGTACAGCTGATGGATTATTTAAAAGCTAATGCTCCAAATAATTTACCAGATATTCTTTTTCTTGATCTTAATATGCCACGAAAAAACGGTCATGAATGTTTAAAAGAAATCAAAGAAATTGATGATTTTCAAAATCTTGCAGTAATTATTTTTTCGACATCGCTAGATACTGAAATTGTTGATTTGATGTACTCTAAAGGAGCTACATATTATATTCGCAAACCTGGTGAATTTTCTAAATTAAAAAAAGTAATCGGAAATGCACTGGCCATCACCAAAGATCATTTGAAACAACCCGTAAGAGAGCATTTTGTTCTTCAACCTTAAAGCGTTTTTAGAATGAGCCCTATAAATAAGGAACATTATTTTCTAGCCGATGGAGGAGAAATGGGTGAATTAATACGATCGAAAGATTGGAGCAAAACATCTTTAGGCAATCCTGATACTTGGCCACAGAGTCTTTGTACAATGGTTTCTGTTATGCTCAACCATCCTTTTCCTATGTATATTGCTTGGGGAAAAGACTTCACGCAACTCTACAATGATGCATACAGACCAATTTTGGGCTCGACTAAACATCCTGATGCTTTAGGAAGAAGCGCAAAAGAGACATTTTCAGAAATTTGGGATACAGTGGCACCCATGTTAGATGAAGTTGCAAAAGGAAAAGCAGTTAGTTTTCCAGATTTCATGCTAGTCTTAAACAGAAACGGATTTGATGAAAAAACTTATTTCGATTTCTCTTACAGTCCGATTAAACAGGAAAATGGAGAAGTTGGCGGTGTTTTAGTCACCTTAATAGAAACTACCGAAAAGAAAAAAGCAACTGAAGCATTAAAAGAAAGCAATGCGCGATTTTTAAATAATATCATGCAGGCTCCTGTTGCTATGTGTGTTTTTAGAGGAAAAAATCATATTGTAGAAATGGCTAATGCTGAAATGCTGCAGTTATGGGGAACTAAAATCGAAAATGTAATTAATAAATCAATATTTGAAGGCTTGCCTGAAGCAAGAAATCAAGGCTTAGAAGATTTAATTAATACAGTTTATAATACGGGTGAAAGATTTGTTGCCAATGAAAGACCTGTACAGCTGTCTCGAAACGGAAACAAAGAAACTATTTATGTAAATTTTGTATATGAAGCTTTGAAAGAAGCTGACGGAAAAATTTCTGGCGTAGTAGCAATTGCGATTGAGGTAACGCAACAAGTTACAGCCCGCTCAAAAGTAGAAGAAAGCGAGCAAAAAATTAGACAATTAGTAGAGAATGCTCCTTTTCCGATAGCAGTATATGTTGGAAAAGAGATGACTATAGAGCTTGCTAATGATTCTATCATTAAAATATGGGGAAAAGGCAATAATGTCATAGGAAAATCTTTTAAAGAACTTCTTCCCGAACTTGACAATCAATTAGTGTTTGAACAGATTAATACCGTTCTTGAAACTGGAAAGTCTTTTCACACCAAAAATACTCCTCTAGATTTAACTGTTGACGGAAAGCTCCAGACTTTTTATTTTAATTATAGCTTAACGCCTCTTTTTGACATTCATGGAAATGTATATGCCGTAATGAATACCGGTGTTGACTTGACTGACCTTAATTTAGCAAAGAAAAAAATTGAGGAAAACGAGAATAACTTACGCAGTATGGTTTTGGAGTCTCCAATTGGAATATGCGTTCTGGATGCCCAAACATTAATTAGCGAAATTGTAAATGAAAGTTTTATTGAAGTTGCAGGAAAAAAATACGAAGAGATTGCAGGAAAACACTATTGGGATTCATTTGCAGAAGTAAAACCGTATTACGAAGAGGTACTTCAAAAAGTCGTTACTGACGGTGATCCTTTCTATGCCAATGAGGTTGAAATGAAACTCATTAGACATGGCAAAGAAGAAATTATATATGTAACTTTTGTTTATGCTCCTCTAAAAAATATGGAAGGAGAAGTTAAAAAAATTGCCATTTGGGTTCTCGATAATACCCCGCAAGTAAGTGCCAGACGTAAAATTGAAGAAGCGGATAAACGCTTCAGAAATACTGTTAAGCAAGCTCCCGTTGGTATCACCATATTACGCGGCCCAAATTATATGGTCGAAATGGCAAATGAAGCTTATTTAAGACTGGTAGATCGAGAAGAGAAAACTTTTGTTGGCAGACCTTTATTTGAATCTTTGCCAGAGGTTAAAGAATCTGTAAATTCTTTATTAAAAGGCGTTTTCAAAACCGGAATTCCTTTTCATGGAAATGAATTAGCAATTCCTATAAAACGTTATGGAAAATTAGACAATTCATATTTTGACTTTCTTTACCATCCTCTAAAAGAAGAAGACGGCTCTATTTCTGGCATCATTGTAATTGTTACAGAAGTCAGCGAAAAAGTTGAAGCTAGAAAGAAAACAGAACAAAATGAGGAAAGGCTTAACATTATTGTCGAAGCCAGTGAATTGGGTACGTGGGAACTGCATGTAAAAACAATGTTATTTGACTATTCAGAAAGATATCTTGAGATTGTCACCGGCATTAAAGACCAGCCAAAATTAAAACATGAACAGCTTTTAAGTCATGTTCATCCTGATGATATGCCTGTTAGAGAAAAAGCGTTTAAAGATGCAATGACTTCAGGATATCTTCAATATGAAACCCGATTAATATGGGATGATCAATCTATTCATTGGGTAGAAGCAAAAGGAAAACTTTTTTATGATGAAGAAAACAATCCTGATAAACTATTAGGTACTATTAGAGATATTACCGATGAAAAAAATCATCAGCAGGAGCTTGAAGACAGCGAAAAAAGATTCCGCAGTCTGGTAATGGAATCTCCTGTACCAAAAGCTATTTTGAAGGGAAAAGATATGGTAATCGAAATTGCCAACGCTGCACTTTTAAAAAGTATCTGGAAAAAAAAGCAAAGTGATGTTGCTGGAAAAAAATTATTTGATATTTTCCCAGAACTCAAAAAACAAAAATATGCCCAACTTTTAGAGGAAGTTTATGCCACTGGAAACGTGCATTCTGAATCTGAATCTCTTTTACATATTGGCAAAGACGGCGAACAGCATAAAATTTATATTGATTTTGAATATGCGCCTTTACGGGAAGCAGATAATACCATTTCAGGAATAAAAGCAACTCTGATTGATGTAACTGAAAAAGTTGAAGCCCGAAAAAAAATAGAAGAAAGTGAAAAACGTTTTCGATCGTTGACGGAAAGTATTCCGCAATTGATTTGGGAAACTGATGAAAAAGGCAACGCCTTATTTGCTTCTGGAAAATGGTTTGAATATACCGGAATTCATCCTTCCGGAGAAACAGAGTGGAGAGCCATGATTCATCCTGATGATTATGAGGAAAATGTTAAAATTTGGACTCATAGCTTAAAAACCGGCGATTTATACAGATGCGATGTACGTGTTCGAAGAAAAGATGGCAACTACAGATGGCATGCTGTTATTGGAGAACCTGTTCTAAATAAAGACAATAAAATTATTAAATGGGTTGGAGCATTTACTGATATACATACTGAAAAAGCTTTTACACATGAGCTTGAGCAGCAAGTAACAGCAAGAACCCGAGAATTGAGCCTGATGAATGAATCGCTTCAAAAAAGTGAAGAGCGCTATCATTTAATGGTCGAAGAAGTTCAGGATTACGCGATTTTATATCTCAACCATGAAGGAATTATAGAAAACTGGAATTTAGGTGCCGAAAAGATAAAAGGATATAAAGCAGAAGAAATTGTTGGGAAAAACTTCTCTATATTTTATACAGAAGCAGATAAGAAAAACAATCTTCCTCAAAAACTATTGAACCTGGCGATAGAAAAAGGAAAAGCAAAACATGAAGGGTGGCGTGTTCGCAAAGATGGAACTTTATTGTGGGCAAGCATCGTGATTACTGCCATTCATAATAAGAAGAAACAAGTTATAGGTTTTTCTAAGGTAACACATGACCTGACAGAAAAAAAGAGAGCTGATGACAAACTAAAACTAAATGCTTTAGAACTTGAACAGAAAAATACGGAGCTTGAAAAAATGAATCAGGAACTGCAGTCTTTTGCTTATATTTCAAGTCATGATTTACAGGAACCTTTGCGAAAAATTCAAACTTTTGCAACACAAATTATAGAGCGGGAATCTGATAATTTATCAGATGTTGGAAAAGATAAGTTTCAAAGAATGCAAAATGCCGCACAGCGAATGCAGACTTTGATCAACGATTTATTAGCCTATTCCAGAACTAATATTCAAGAACGAACTTTTGAAAAAACAGATCTTGCTAAAATTGTCGCTGAAGTAGAAGATGATCTAAAAGAAGAAATAGAACAAAAAAATGCTAAGATTGAACGTATAGAAAACTGCGAAGCAACTATTATTCCATTTCAATTTAGACAGCTTTTATATAATTTAGTGAGCAATTCTCTAAAATTCTCTAATCCAGAAAACCCCATTGTAATCAAAATTGATTGCAAAATTGTAAAAGGAAAAGACATTGGCAATAAAAAATTAGATGATGAAACTAACTATTGCCATATTCAAATTGCAGACAACGGAATTGGTTTTGAGCAGCAATACAGTTCAAAAATCTTTGAAGTTTTTCAGCGTTTGCACGGAAAACTAGAATACACCGGAACCGGAATTGGACTTGCTATTGTCAAGAAAATTGTAGACAATCATAACGGCATTATTACCGCAAGCGGAGAACTCAATAAAGGTGCTACATTTGATATATACTTGCCGGTTTAATGATATAAATAAAAATAAAAAAGCAGGATTTCGACATTTGAAATCCTGCTTTTTAAATCTATATTTATTCTATTTAGTGTAAAGTTGCTTCAAAAGGAGAGGCTGGCAAATCTTCTTTATTAAATAAATTTGCCTCAATCGGGTTATCTGCCCAAGCATATCTCACTTTAAAAGGCTGTGCAACAGCATCACTCCACACTTTAATTTTATTGCCTTCAATTACAGCATTTGCCCAAACAAATTTTCCGTCTTTTTCTGCAATTTCAAAACCTCTTAAAACAGCATTGTTTTTAGCAATTAACCCGCCTCCAACATCTGTAAAAGATAAAATCAATTGATTCCCTTTTTGTTCCATTTCTTTAAAAAGCGGTCCAGACGAAACAATATTTTTTTCTCCATAAGCGACTTTTCGAGCCTGCAAAGCCAATCTTTTCCCAACATCGTATTTGTTTAAAGGATGAATGTCATTCCACTCTCCTATATCAATTGTGACTGCCATTCCGGTATTTGGAACTGCTAAAATGTTTTTCTGCTGTTGTCTCAGCGCAGCCCAATTGCTTTCCCCTGGTTCTGTTTTAGGATCCATAAAATTTGTAAGCTGTACAAATAAAAACGGAAAAGAACCTTGCTTCCATTCTGTTCGCCAATTATTAATTAATGTTTCCATCAAAGCTGCATATTCTGCTGGTTTTTTAGTACTCGATTCGCCCTGATACCAAAGCACGCCTTTTATTCCATAATTTTTTAATGGTGCAATCATCGAATTATATAATCCAACTGGTTTCCATCTAATGAAAGTCTGCGGAGGCAAGGGCAGCATTTTTGTACCCAATTTATACTTCCAACTTCCTTTCAAATCAATTGAATCATTGTCTATAATTAATTGATACGGTTTATCAGCAACAAAACCGCCTCTTCCTGTATTATTAATGACTCTTATTGCAATTTCGTTTTTCCCTTCTTTTAAAAACTTCGGATCGAACGCATATTTTCGTGGCGGATACATGTAAGATGTTGTTCCAACAAAATTTCCGTTTACATAAACTGAATCGGCGTCTACAATTCGGCCTAAAATAAGTTTCGCATTAGTGGCTTTTAGATTTGACAAATCAACTTCTTTTCTAAACCAAACTGCTCCATTAGTATTTCCTAATGCATTATCTGCCCAATAACCGGGGATATTCATTGTTGCCCAATCTGAATCTTCTAAATCAGGTTTAGACCAATGATTTTTTAATCCTTCATCTTGCTGGTTTACTGATTTGTACCAATCTGTATTAATCTTTCGGTCCCTTTCTTCAATTTGAGTTCCGAGTTTTCCGTCTTTGAATTTCTGATATTCAGCATCATATTCCGGAAATTTTTTAACAGCTTCAGCACTTATCCAGCACTCAGCAGGTGAACCGCCCAAAGCGCTGTTAATTAATCCAATTGGGATTTTATATTTCGCATAAATTTCACTTGCAAAAAAATAAGCAACGGCAGAAAAATTTAAAATATTCTGCGGATTTACAGAACGCCATTCTCCAGAAGATAAATCGACATTTTCTTTCGCAAAATCATATTGGTCAGGCACCAAAAATTGTCTGATGTTAGGATTATCAGCTTTTGCAATACTATCTTTGTATTTGTCTTTTACGCGTTCCATCGGAAGTTCCATATTAGACTGTCCAGAGCAAAGCCAGACATCTCCAAATAAAATATCTTTTAATGCAATCGTATTGCTTGCAGACAAAATCATTTCGTAAGGTCCGCCGGCTTTTTGAGCAGGCAATACAATCGTCCAGTTTCCATCTTGAGAAGACATAGTTTGAAATTTTTTCTTGTTGAAACTAATTTCGACTTTTTCGTTTGGACTAGACCAACCCCAAATTTTAACTGGAATATCACGCTGCAAAATCATTCCATCACTAATTAATCTCGGAAGTTTTATTTGAGAATAACTGCTTGCGCAAATAATCAAAGTGATAAAAATTAGTATTTTTTTCATTTATAAAATGGATTTGTTTTTTTCTTTTAATCTAAACGATATCAATCAGGCATTCTTAAGTTTTACAACAAAAAGCCGAAAGAAATAAACTCTCGGCTTTTATATAGAAACAAATTTATACTAAGTTATAAACTAATCCTGTAAAATAACACTTATAACTGCTAACTAACCAAACTTGAATGTCCAGCAAAATTTGTTTCAATTATTGAATTCTTATTAATATCCAGGATTCTGATACGCTGCTTTTTCAGAAGCCGTCATGATCATAGCATCAAATTGTACTTGCGGAATCGGACGCAGATAATGATATGGTTTGATATCTCTAGCTACATTAATTGGTGTGTGGTTTCCGTATGCCGGACCACAAATTTGGTATGCGCTTGAAAGTTCAGTCCATTTTTGAGTACGAATTAAGTCATACCAACGATATCCTTCTCCATAATATTCACGAGAACGTTCTGCCAAAATATAATTAATATCAATAACTGCAGGTGTTGCGGCAGTCATAACAGCACTATTGTCAACCACTTTTGAAACATTTCCATTGTTGTCAAATCTCCATTTTCCAGCACGAGCGCGCAAAACGTTTACTAGTTCTCTAGCACTTTTTCCGCCTTGAGGCGCTGCTCCCATCACTACTGCCTCAGCCGCAATTAAATACAGCTCTGATAATTTTGCAATATTAAAAGGTCTTGTACTCGCTCCGTTTGGAGAACCTAATCCGGTACCATTATCTGTGCGGTAAGTTCCAAGTTTCCACAAACCAGGATATAAAATTCGGCTAATGCCACTTGGTGCAATAACAAAATCAGATCTTCCAGGCAATACTCCTGCTCCAACATTTCCATTTGTTGCACTATAGACAATAGACGGATCTTCATTATTTAAGAATGAAAGTATTGCACCTCCCGGAGCAACAGGCAGACTATTTGCATTATTTAAAGTTGGAGTTGTTATTCCTGCTTTGTTCCAGTTACCGCGATACACAGTTGTAAATGTGCCATCATATCGAGAATCATTCGTTTTGTCAGCAAATGTATTTACGATTGCGCCTATAGTTGGGCACATACGAATAAACGGTCTTCCTAAATGCTGTTCTGCTTCACGCTGTACAGAACTTACACCAGAACTTCTTATTACAGTATAGTTGGGAGTCATCATCCATACAGCAAAATTTTCAGGAGCTGCACCATTCGAAAATGTTAGGCTGCTGGCATTATAAAATTCACTTTTTTCAGTGTGGTCAGCGTATAATACAATTTCGCTGTTGCGGTCGTTGCTTCCTAAATGCACATCATAATAAGTTGGCTGTAGCGCAAATGAACCATGAGTATCAATTGCAGTTGCGGCTACATCATATGCTTTCTGAAAATACCAAGCTGCATCATGCCCGTCTGGGTCAACGCGTGTACTTTCTGGATAAGTTGGAATATTATTTGGGTTTTTTAACCACCATGCATAAGTCAAATAAGCTTTTGCCAAATAAAGCCTTGCTGCAGTTTTAGTTACACCGCCTTTTACTCTCCCAACGTCTGGCAAATCATTTACCGCTGTTACTAGATCAGGAAATATAGCTTTAGTATAAACTTGTGGCACAGTATTTCTAACAGAAAATCTTGATGGACTTGTGTTGAATTTAAGTTCTCCTGCGCCCAAATCTAACGGAACTCCGCCAAATGTTTGAACTAACAAGAAATAATCAAATGCGCGAAAGAATCTCGCTTCAGCAATCATTGCATTAGACACCGTTCCAATAGCTTCAGCATTTTCAATAATACCGCTTGCCGTGTTTATATTTATAAATGCAGGCTGCCACAAAGCATCAGTACGGCTCGAAGATGGCGTAATTGATCCTACTCCTGAAAGATCCATATCCTTAAAGTTCGCATCCGCACTTTGTGCATAGGTTACTTCATCGGTTCCTGTTTCGGTCGTATTGTAGTAGTAACCCTGTCCATAGATATAACGCAAGTGCGCATACATTGACGTTAATCCTCCAATAACTCCCTTTTCAGTTTTAAAATATTCAGGAGTGTAAATACTGCGTGGCTCTTCATCTAAAATATTAGAACATGCTCCCAGGAACAGCGTTATCATTGCTGTTGCCATAAAAGTTTTTATTTTTATAGGTTTCATCATTATCTTTTTTAAAATGTTAAGTTAAGGCCAATCAAGAAGGTACGTGTTGAAGGAGTATTTGTTCCTAAGGTCAGCAAACGTCTTTTATAGAAATCAGTTGTTGCTGCATTTTCGTTCCCATACGAATTGGTTTCAGGGTCCATACCTGTTTCTTTATGGTAAGGAGAATAAATTACGAATGGATTTTGCACAGTACAGTAAAGACGAAATCTGTCTATTCCGGCATCTTTAATAAATTTTTCAGTAATGTTATAACCTAGTGTAATGGTGCGGATTTTAACATAAGAGGCATCAAAGTATCCTAAAGTAGATCCGTATTTTGGATTATCATTACTTGTAATTCCGCCTGGTCTCGGGTATTTTGCATCCGTATTTTCAGGTGTCCAGTAATCTACTTTTACGTTTCCTCTTCTTCCGCTCAACATATTAAGATAACCTGATGAAGAGTAAAGCGTGCTGATAAGAACTCCTCCGCTCTGAAAGGCTCCTACTACACTTAGATCTAAATTTTTATAGGCTACACGAGTGTTGAAACCTCCTTGAAAATCAGGGTTAACATCTATGATTTGTCTGTCTGCGGGACCTATTTGTCTAGTTGGTGTTCCGTCTGCATTAAAATCTCCGGTATATTTTACTTTAATCATACCAACATTTCCTCCTGGCTCATATTTAGTAAGATTTGCATCTCCTTCTTGCCAAAGTCCTATTTTTTGATAATCGAAAATCACATCAATTGGATGTCCTACGAACCACCAGTTGTTTTCGTCTCTGTCTTGTCCAGAAGAAAGGGCTACCAGCTTATTTTTGTTCGAATAATAGTTTACCCCAACATCCCAAGACCAGCCATTTAGATTGTCTAATATTGATCCGTTAAGTGTAAATTCGTAACCTTTATTTTGAGTTTGTCCTATGTTTGCTGTATAACTGCCCACACCTGCTGTTGGAGGCAGACCTACACTTAAAAGGATATCTTTTGTATCGGTAACATAATACTCCGCTGTTCCGGTTAAACGATTTTTAAAAAACCCAAAGTCAATTCCGTAGTTCATTGTTGTAGAATATTCCCAACCCAAATCAGGATTAGGCAACGTCGATACATAATATCCAGTTGTATTTACTTCGCCAAAATTGTATGGTCTTGAATTTAAACTGCCCAGTGTAGAGTAAGGCGCAACTGCCTGGTTGGATGTTTCTCCGTAACCAACGCGCAATTTTAACTGTTCCAGCCAATTTACATTTTGCATAAAAGATTCATTTTTGATGTTCCATCCGGCAGATACTGCAGGATAAGTATGCCATTGATGTCCTTTGGCAAGTCTTGAAGAGGCATCAGATCGAACAGTTGCTGTAAGCATATAGCGATTGTCATAAGAATACATAGCGCGGGCCATGTACGAAATCAAGCCGCTTTGCTGATAATCCTGATTGTCCGGATTAATCGAAATTTCTCCCGCTGCTCTTCCTAAATTGTAAAATTGGAAAGAATCTGAAGGAATATCTTTCGCAGAAACTTGTGACTTATTGTATGTAGTTTGTTCTGAAGAGTACATTGCAACTGCATTTACCTGATGTTTTCCAAAAGTGCGATCGTAAGTAAGCAAGTTTTGAATTGTCCAGTTTGTATTAAGCGTGTTGGTAATAGATGCTGTTGAAACTGTGGTCGGATTGATACTAAATACACCTTCTCCAGTATATTGACCTCCATTAGTAGAACGGAAATTACCTCCCAGATCTAAATGGTATTTCAAGCCTTCTACACCCGGTATTTTTACCTCCGCATACAAAGTGTTATATGAACTGTATGCTCTTGTCTGGTCTATCCACTTATCTCCTAAATTATTAATCGTTTCTCTTGTATAGACCCAGTTTTCATCTAATGGCATTTTCACAGTTCTTTTCAAAGAGCCGTCTGCATTATACGGATTAGAAATAGAAGTTGTACTTAACGTATTATACAAACTTAAGTTACCTCCATTTGTAACAGAGTAATTATTATTTGTAGTGAAACCAAATTTAAAATAAGACCCTACTGCCTGATCGACAGCACCTCGCAGCGATAAACGACTGTAGTCTTGTCCCGGTACAACTGCTTCTTCTTTGTAATAACTCGCACCAAAATTATAATTACCATTTTCAGTACCGCTAGAAACGCCTATATCGTGATTTGTTACAACACCCGATCCAAAAAACAAGTCTTGCCAATTGGTATTTACATTATTAGATTCATCTGCACCGTTTGAGTAAAGTGGTGCTGTAGTACCTGGAAGAGTGGCTGCTTTACGCAAGGCAACAAATTCTGGTCCGTTCATCATTGGGAACTCTGCAAAAATATTTTTCAAACCGCTGTAAGTATTGTATGTAAATTTTGCTTTTTGACCTTTCTGACCTTTATTAGTTGATACTAAAATAACACCATTAGCACCACGCGATCCATAAATGGCAGTTGCTGATGCGTCTTTTAAAATGTCAATACTTTTGATATTATCCGGACTAATATCACCAATTGATCCTGCAAATGGAACTCCATCTAACACTACCAGCGGATTGTTGTCTGCCGTTAGCGAACGCGTACCTCTAATACGAATTTGCATTTCAGCACCTGGCTTAGATGATGTCTGAGTCATTTGAACTCCTGCTAAACGCCCTTGCAAAGCCTGTGTTATATTAGCCGATGGCACCTCACGAACTACGTCTCCTTTAATGGAAGATACAGAACCTGTTACTGCTTCTTTTCGCTGTGTACCATAACCAATCACTACAACTTCCTGCAATGCGTTAGAATTTTCTTCTAATACTGCATTTATTTTATTCTTACCTCCTACGGATATCTCTTTTGTTTTTAGACCTAGAAAGCTAAATACTAATACTCCATTAGAAGGAACATTCGAAATAGAATAATTCCCATCAAAACCTGTGGCGACACCCGTTTTAGTGCCCTTGATACTCACATTTGCTCCTGGAATCGGACCATTCGCATCTGAAACAACTCCTGTTACTGTAGTTTGAGCCGTGGCACTCAAAGAAAACAGAAAAATCAGGGATAAAAACCCAAAGCACTTAAAGAGCTTTGGTTTGCTTTTAATTGTAAAGAATTCAGTCATAAAAATTGATTTAGATAATTAATAGTTGGTTTAGTTAGTTTTTAGTGAAATAGAAACTCATATACTTAGCGAAGTGAAAAACAGCACACTTATCTCTTATTTTCAAAACAAATATAGACAAAAATACAAAACACGCAATCGGTTGTGTAATATTTTTTTATCTATATCGAAAAAAAAGTCATAATTAAATATGAGATATATAAATTTAACTAGAAAGGATTAGGTATTACGCAAATCAATACTATTTAGATTTCACAGTATTATTTTAGAAAAATAATAAGCTATTACCCTTAAAAGGCAGTAAAAACAACAACTTTAAAAAATTAAGATCGTTAAATACAGAAAATACAGTAGAAAATAAAAATTTAAAATCTCGTAAAAAAAGATTTTTTAACTGATAAAAAGAGCACATAATTTTTTAATAAATCATTCTTTTTAGGCACGGATTAAAAACACAATCGTTTGCTTTATAATACAAAAAAAACTCCTTTTAAATTAAAAAGGAGTTTTTTTTGAAAATCAAAATTTCGTTGAATTAAATCGAAATTATAAATTCATTTTTTTAGCATCTTCAACAAATTGTTTCAAACCAATATCCGTTAACGGATGTTTTAATAATCCTTTTATTGAGGACAAAGGTCCCGTCATAACATCAGATCCTGCTTTAGCACAATTTACTACATGCATAGTATGTCTGATCGAGGCGGAAAGTATTTGAGTATTGAATGCATAATTGTCGTAAATCTCTCTGATCTCAGCAATTAAATGCATTCCGTCGGTAGAAATATCATCTAGTCTTCCTAAAAAAGGAGACACATAAGTAGCGCCTGCTTTTGCTGCAAGCAATGCTTGTCCTGCTGAAAAAACCAAAGTAACATTGGTTCTTATTCCTTTATCCGAAAAATATTTACAGGCTTTAATTCCGTCAGCAATCATTGGGAGTTTTACAACAATTTGTTTGTGTAAAGCAGCCAATTCTTCTCCTTCTCTGACCATGCCTTCAAAATCTGTAGAAATCACTTCTGCAGAAACATCTCCATCTACAATAGTACAGATATCAAGGTAATGCTTCAAAATATTGGCTTTGCCGGAAATTCCTTCTTTGGCCATTAGCGACGGATTAGTGGTCACTCCGTCTAAAACGCCTAAGGCTTGTGCTTCTTTAATGTCTTCTAAATTTGCTGTGTCAATAAAAAATTTCATTGTTTTTTGGTTTAAGGTTAGTTATGAAATATAGTTTTTAAGTATCGTTTGTCATTTCGGCTCAAGAGAAAAATCAGACTAGAAATTATGCGAAGTTTTATCTACAATCTTTGCAGATTTCGAGTGTAATTTCTCGTTCACGGAAATGACAAGATTGTGCAAAAAAAATAAAAAAAGACCTAACAGATTTAAACTTGCCAGGCCTTTATAATTAAGTTTTTATCAATTAAATATATTGATTGATAATGTTTTCAAATAATTCTTGCTTACCGCTTTGCAATGATAATTCTCCATTTTGGTTTGCGATATCGTATAAATCTTTAAGGTTTAATTTTCCATCAGCAAAATCTTTACCTTTTCCAGAATCAAACGAGCTGTATCTTTCTGTTCTCAATTTTTCATAAGGAGAAGAAGTGATGATTTTATCTGCAGTCAACAATGCTCTTGCAAAAGTATCAGCACCGCCAATGTGCGCTAAGAAAACATCTTCCAAATCAGTTGAGTTTCTTCTGATTTTGGCATCAAAATTAACTCCTCCGCCTTGCAAGCCGCCCGCTTTTAAGAATACCAACATTGCTTCTGTCGTTTCTTGAATATTGTTTGGAAATTGGTCTGTATCCCAACCGTTTTGGTAGTCACCTCTGTTAGCATCAATACTTCCTAACATTCCAGCTTTTGCAGCCACTTCTAATTCGTGTTGAAAAGTGTGCTGTGCTAAAGTAGCATGGTTCACCTCAATATTGATTTTGAAATCTTTATCTAAACCATATTCACGTAAAAATCCGATAGCAGTCGCCGAGTCAAAATCGTATTGATGTTTAGATGGCTCCATTGGTTTTGGCTCAATAAAGAAAGTTCCTTTAAAACCTTGAGCTCTTGCGTAATCTCTAGACATTGTCAAGAATTTTGCCATATGGTCTAATTCTCTTCCCATATCTGTGTTCAATAAAGACATATAACCTTCTCTACCTCCCCAGAATACGTAGTTTTCTCCATCTAAAGCAATCGTCGCATCCAAAGCTAATTTTACTTGTCCTCCAGCTCTTGCCACTACATTAAAATCAGGATTTGTCGCTGCTCCGTTCATAAATCTTGGATTTGAAAAACAGTTTGAAGTTCCCCAAAGTAATTTAATTCCAGACTCCGCTTTTTTCTGTTTTAAATATTCTGTGATTGTAGCCAAACGTTTTTCAGACTCAGCAAATGTTGGGCCTTCAGCAACTAAATCATAATCGTGAAAACAGAAATAATCAAATCCCATTTTACTGATAAATTCAAATGCAGCATCTGCTTTATCTTTTGCAGCCTGAATCGGATCTGAAGACTGGTCCCAAGCAAAGTTTTGAGTTCCTGGCCCGAACGGATCGCTTCCTTGTCCGCAGAAAGTATGCCAATACGCGATAGCAAATCTAAAGTGCTCACGCATTGTTTTTCCAGCTACAACTTGGTCTGGATTGTAATATTTGAATGCCAAAGGATTATCAGACTCCTTGCCTTCAAATTTAATTTGACCAATACCTTTGTAGTATTCTTTATTTCCTAAAACTATCATTTGTTCTTTTATTTATTTGTTAATATTAGTTCTAATTCTTGTTTCCATTTTTGATAAGCCTTTTCATAAGGGGCTGCGTTGTGAAGTGGTAAAAATGTCATTACATGATCGTTGTCACTAACATTAGCTCCAAATTTACTGTAATCACCATCTTTTAAACCCACCGCTCTTGCCGCTCCTACTGCTCCGGTTGTATTGTAAATTTCGATTTCATGCCCAATTAATGTTGCCACAGTATTCGAAAAAATTTCTGAGCGGAATAAATTATCATTTCCAGCTCGAATCACATTAATTGTCGCATTATCTTCTTTTAAACATTCCATTCCGTATACAAAAGAAAAAGCAATTCCTTCTAAAGAAGCTCTAAACAAATGTGCACTATTGTGAATGTTTAAGTTGAGGTTTAGAAAATGAGTTCCGATGGTTTTGTTGTTGAACATACGCTCGGCGCCATTTCCAAACGGAATGACCACAACGCCTTCTGATCCCACTTCAATATTAGAAGCCTTTTCATTCATTGCTTCATAACTCTCATTTCCCATATTATTACGCAGCCATCTGTATTGTATTCCGGCTCCGTTAATGTTCAATAATTTTCCTATTCTTGGCGTTTCAACTTCATAGTTAACGTGAACAAAGTTGTTTACTCTATTGGTTTTATTTCCAGACGCCATTTCGCTTACAGCGTAAAAAACGCCAGAAGTACCGCCTGTTGCTGCTACTTCTCCCGGATTTAATACATTTAACGACAAGGCATTATTTGGCTGGTCGCCAGCGCGGTAAACAATCGGAATTCCGACAGGAAGTCCAGATTCTTTAGAAGCTTTTTCATTTAAAATTCCTTGATTAGTAAAATTCTCTACAATTTCTGGAGTCAAAGATTGATCAATTCCGTAATAATCCAACAGCCAATTGGCTACTTTGTTTTCTTTATAATCCCAAAGCATTCCTTCAGAAAGACCGTTTTTAGTTGTTGTAAATTTTCCGGTAAGTTTATAGGCAATATAATCGCCTGGCAACATGTATTTGTAAACTTTATTATAGATTGCTGGTTCGTTTTCTTTTACCCATTTTAGTTTCGAAGCCGTAAAATTTCCTGGAGAATTCAGCAAATGCTCTGAACATTTTTCTGGACCAATTTCAGCGAAAGCGGTATTTCCAATTTCAACTGCACGGCTGTCGCACCAAATAATAGAATTTCGAAGCGGATTGCCTTCTTTATCTACAATAACCAATCCGTGCATTTGATAGGATATACCAACACCTTGAATTTTAGAAGCATCAATATTTGCTTCACGAATGGCTCTTTTGGTCGCCACACAAATGTGCTGCCACCAAATTTCGGGATCTTGTTCTGCCCAGTCTGGGTGCAAGGACACAATTTCCATTTCGTTTTGAGGCTCATTCAAAACAATTATCTTTTTGCCAGTTTCGGCTTCTACCAAGGCAACCTTGACAGACGAACTTCCGATATCATATCCTATATAATACATAACTTATAATGATTCTCTTAATATTAAATTTGTGGGTACATAACACTGCACAACTTCATCATGTGTAATAAATGCAGCTGCTTTTGTTCCTAATTGATTAAAATCAGTCGAAACAACTGAAATTCCTTTGTATATAAATTTTTTCATTGGCGTTTCATTGTAAGATAAAAAACCAACATCTTCTCCAGGCTCCAAATCTTTATCTTTGCACTGCTCTAAAAAATGACCTAAAATCCTGTCGCTGATACTGATGTAAGCAATGCCTTTTTCGATATTAAACTTTTTAGGATCTGTTATAATTTCATTTTTAAAATTAAAATCAGCACAAAATTTCTTAAAAAACTCCAAGGTTTCCTTTGGATGATTGGTATAATCCGGATACACAAACTGAAGGCTTTTGTATTTCTTAAATAAATCTGCAGCCTCTTTCAATGCATTATAAAATGCTTTTCCGAAATCCTGAAAAACATAATTATTATTATTTTCAGCGTGAATATTCCAATCAATCAAGAGCAATTTTTCATTCGAAATAGTTTCGAGCGTTGGTGCAATTTCATCGTGATCAAAATTCATTACCACGTATTTGTAATATTTCCCGACACTGTTATTGATTATCGTCTTAAAAACATCAATGTTATAATGATGAAACTGAACATCTGTAATTACATTATCCGGCAAATTATTCACAAACGAATGATACAAAACCTCTTTATACGCTTTAAAAGTATCTAATACCAAAAGTACTTTTCTAGTTTCTCCCGAAACATAATACCCTTTATTCGGAACAGAATCGATTATATTTTGATCTTTTAGAATCGAATATGCCTTAAAAACAGTATCTCTCGATAGCTGATTGTTTTTGCAGATCGCATTTACAGACGGCAATAAATCTCCTTTCTGCAAAATATTCTCTGCAATGGCATTATTAATTCCGTTTACCAATTGCTGGTATTTCGGAATATCACTGTCGTGATTAATAACAAATACAAATTTTTCCTGTTCTTCGTTTAGCATACCGTTCCGTTCTGTTCTGGTATGCTAAAGTAAATAATCCCATTTTATAAAAAAAATATTTTTTAAATGAAATTGTTATTTTTAATATACAGTTTTAAAATTCTACTTATTTATTCTTAAAAATTAAATTAATCCCTTTTATCGTAAGGATCTATAGTTACAATCGACCCATCTGCATTGTATTCAATTTTAGTTACTTTGATTGATCTTAAGTGCGTTATGCCTTTTGACAAACTTGAATCGTGGTAAAACAAATACCATTCATTATTGATCTCACAAATAGAATGATGTGAAGTCCAGCCAATAACCGGTTTCAAAATCTTGCCTTGATAAACAAAAGGACCATACGGATTATCTCCAATTCCGTAACAAATAAAATGTGTGTCACCTGTTGAGTACGAGAAATAATATTTATTGTTGTATTTATGCATCCACGAAGCCTCAAAAAAGCGGCGATCATTGTCTCCAGCCAATAGAATATTTCCGTTTTCATCCAGAATTTTTATTTCTTTAGGCTCTTCAGCAAACTCTTTCATATCTTCAGAAAGCAAAGCAACAATTGGTCCTAAAGCAGGTTCATTTGCTAAAGGTTCTTCATTCTCTTTATCATATATATTATTTCGATATTTTTGAAGCTGGCCTCCCCAAATTCCTCCAAAATACATATAATATTTGCCATCGTTATCCTCAAAAACTGCAGGATCAATAGTATAACTTCCTTTGATTGCTTCGGGTTCAGGAATAAAAGGCCCAACTGGAGAATCGCTAACAGCAACTCCAATCTGGAAAATTCCGTTTGCTCTCTTTGCTGGAAAATACAAATAATATTTTCCGTTTTTGTGCGCTGCGTCTGGAGCCCACATTTGCCTTTCTGCCCAAGCAACATCCTTTACATGCAGGGCAACACCATTATCTACAGCATTGGCATTTACATTATCCATAGAAATTACATGATAATCCTCCATACCAAAATGATCGCCATTGTCATTAAAAGGAATTCCGGCATCAATATCATGAGACGGATAAATATAAATTTTTCCATTGAAGACATGTGCCGACGGATCAGCAGTATAAATATGATGTACTAATGGATTTGAAATGGCTTTTTTATCTAACGCTAAAAAGTCAATATTTTCAATATTATCTTCAGGCATGCTACTCTTTTTTTTTAATTTTTAAAATGAACTAGGCTCTTCTTTCTTTTAAATCTGCTTCAATCTGAACTTCCATTTTTTTATTTATTTTGTAGAAGAACAATAATCCAACGCCAACCAGAAAAGGAATAGATGGAAAAACGCTTACCAACAATTTTATTCCGTTTATGGCAATGTTAGATTGAACTGCTGCATTTGGTACGTAATCAAAATGCCCTAATAATGAAGTTGTTAAAGCTCCTCCTATACTCAAACCTGCTTTTAGTCCAACCATCATAGCCGAAAATATAATAGCCGTAGCACGGCGATTATTCAGCCATTCTGAGTAATCTGCAACATCTGCAATCATAGCCCAAAGAATCGGGATTGTTATGCCGTAGAAAAAGCCGTGTAAAATTTGAGAGATAAAAATAAGGGGAATTGATTTTGAAGAAAACAAATAAAAAGCCAATATAAATAAGGTCGAGACAAATAAGAAGGAAGCGAAAACATTACGTTTCCCGTATTTATCTGCTAATCTTTTAGAAAGCGTAATTCCGACAATCATGAAAATTATACCGCCAGCATTAAACAAACCAAATCCGGCCGCAATAGGATCATTACCAAACTGGTTTAACCCAATATTGGCCAAAGCATCTAAAATAGGCTGAATAAAAATTGCCAGCTGTTCTTTATCTACATAATTTTCAAAATAATACACATATGCACCTCCTTTCATTGCCAATGTTATAAAAACCAAAGTAGTCAGCGTCAGCATTATGAGCCAAGGTTTATTTTTCATTAAATCACTTAAATCTTCTTTTATGCTAGATTTCTGTTCTGGTTTTGGAACAATGCGCTCTTTTGTTGTAAAAAATGTAATCAAAAGCATTATTGTTCCGATAATTGCCAAAACCGTCATTACTTTTTCGATCCCAACAGCTTTATCGCCATTTCCCGCACTTTTTATAATGCCAAGCATAAAAACCTGAACAAAAAACTGTGCAAACATAACCGCAACAAATCGATATGACGACAAACTGTTTCGTTCGCCCATATCGCCTGTAATGACACCGCTCAAGGCAGAATATGGCAAATTGTTGCTCGCATAAAAAAGCAAAAGCAATGTATAGGTTACCACTGCATAAATTACTTTTCCGTGATAGGAGAAATCAGGTGTTGTAAAAGCAAGCAAAGCAATAACGCCAAGCGGTACTGCCGTCCATAAAATCCAAGGTCTGAATTTTCCCCATTTTGTACTCGTTCTGTCCGCCAATACTCCAATAATTGGATTAAAAATAAAGGCCGCAATTAAACCTACAGCCAACATGATTATCGAAGAATGTGTAGGCGATAATCCATAAATATCAGTGTAAAAATACGCCAGATAAGTAATTAAGGTCTGAAAGACTAAATTAGCCGCAAGGTCGCCTAAGCTGTATCCAATTTTTTCTTTTATGGATAATTTTTGGGAGTTGAAATTCATTATTGATCTGTGGTTATTTTGGGTTAGTCTATAATCAAACTCTCTTAAAATTTAATTATTTAGTTAGTTCTCGTACTGGTTTCAAAAGGGTTTTAATTAAGCAATCGGTTGTGTAAAATTAGTAAAAAATACATACTATGCAAATTTACTTTCCTTTATTGCAGTATTTTTCAAAAAACAACCTATTGCATTATTAATTATCTTTGTCTTTTAAACTTTATTCTTTAATTTCTTTAAGTTCAATAACACTATTATATGCTTTTTTAGGTTTAAGCACTGCATCAAACAATAAAGGATAATTAGTACGTCCTTTTATCGGCCAATCGTTTAGCCAAGACTGACCATCATAAACACCCCAAAAAGTCACTCGGCTGATTTTGTCTTTGTGTTTTAAGAATAATTTAAAAATTGAGGCATAACGCGCTGCCAATTTAGTTTGAACAGAATCAGGAAGTTTTTCTGCGTACGGATTCATTTTCGGATCTTCCTCAAATTTCTGATTGACGTCAGCACCTTTTAAATCCCACGGATTAGGCAAAACTGTGATATCTAATTCTGTAAAAGCTACTTTAACGCCAAGTGCAGAATAAGCCAAAATACTTTTTTCGATTTCTTCTAAAGATGGACTTTCCAAGCGCCAATGTGCCTGAATACCAACACCGTCAATTTTTCCTCCGGCCGCTTTAATTTTTTTGATCAAATTAATTGTGCCTTCCCTTTTCGCTGGCTCTTCATTATTATAATCGTTGTAATACAAATCTGCTTTCGGATCAGCAGCTGCCGCTAATTTAAAAGCATCAACAAGATATTTTTCGCCAAGCGTATTCAAAAAAATTGATTTTCTCAATGTTCCATCGTCGTTTAAAGCTTCATTTACTACATCCCACGAACCAATTCTTCCTTTGTATTTAGAAACAATTGTGGTGATATGATCTTTCATAAAAGCTTTCATTTGTGTGCTGTCTTTTATTTTCTCCATCCAAGGTGCTAATTGACTGTGCCAGATTAAAGTATGTCCGTGAATAAACATTTTATTTTTCTCACCGTACGCTACAAATTTATCTGCAAGAGTAAAATCATATTTATTCTTTTCAGGATGAACAAACATCGATTTCATACTATTTTCCGCTGTAATGGCGTTAAATTCTTTGCGTATCAAAGAATCAACTTTAGGATTTTTTTGTTCGATTTGATCTGCGCTTAAAGCGGTTCCGATATAAAAGTCATTTTTATACGAATCCTTTAGTGTAACTGCTTCTTTTTTTGAAGCACAATTCACAAAAAACACTGTAGTAATTGCCAGCAAATAAGGTTTGATTAATTTCATTTTTATGGTTTTTGGTTGATAGTTACTTGGTTTTAAAACTTTCTGGCGGACCTAAATAAGATTTAAGCAATTGCCCTGATTCTGTTTCAATTACAATTTTTTGAAGCACTAAAGCAGGATCTACACCATACATTTTTAAAATATGATGTCCAGAATTTTCAATTGTATGCGAAGAGGTTATTATTTTAATATTATCAGCGACAGAAGCATTCCAGTTTTTATCTGAATTATCCTGATTAAGATTCATAATTTGAGGAACTTCTGAGTCAAATCCGATTCCGTATTTTAAACCGTCACGAATGCTGAAATTAATTGTCGGCGAAAAATAAGCCTGAACTTTTACGTTTCCTTTGCTAAAAAAATGCACTTCATATTCTAATCTTGGTGATTGCTCTGAAACAATTATACTTTGAAAATTAGAAGGTTTTAAAGTTACTCCTGATGCTGTTTTGCCGATATTCAGAATCGTGGTCCATTTAATCAAATTTCCATCGATTGCTTTTGAATAATTTTGAGCGTCAATTGCAATTATTCCGTTACTTTCAACAAAACCTTCTATTCCAGTCAATTTAATATTTTTCGCAATAACATTTACCACAAATTTTTGTTTGTATGCAGTTATTGTAAATTGAGATTTCAGATCGCCTTTTGGAACTTTTTTCCAATCTATATCTACTAAAATTCTCTCTTCTTCATCAATTTTTCCTTTTAATTTTGAAACTACAACCCAGTCACTTTTAGTTGTAATTTTAAAGTCAAAAGGCTTTGTTCCCCGGTTAAATAAATCAACGTAAAAGGTTTTATTTTCTAAAGAATTAAAAGTCGGCAAAACAATTTCTTCTTTAGAATTTGGCCACCAGCTTTCAGAGCCTTCAATCGCAATTCCAGCTTCTGATTTGTTTGGCAATTCAATTAATTGTGTTTTCGGAATAACATTGTTTTTAGGTTCCTGCCAAGATGTGTAACCAATATGCGTTTGCGACATCATATGATTCCATTTGCCGTTTGCGAGTTTTGTATGATAATAATTGGTCAGCAAACTGTCTTTTTCAAACAGCTCCTTTACCTGTTTTGCATATGAATTTGCAGAAGCTCTTCCTTGACTCGCATAAAGCTGATTTTTTGCCGTTGACACATACAGTTCATTTAAATTTGAACTTGCTAAAACCGGGAACAAAACCAGCTGATAAAAAGCATCTTTATATTCTGGCTGCAATTCATCATTAATTTGATCCGCTTCTTGAACCAACTTTTTATAAGCAGCTACAATGTTTTCTGCTTCCTTATAATTGGTAATACTGTATGTTTTCTCCTGCAGCAATTCAGGTTTTCTTCTTGCATTATATTTAGTGTACAATTTTAAAATTGCTGCAATTTCATCAGCATTTTGACCACCAAAATTTTCCTTAGCCCATTGCACGTAATATTGATCTAAATTTCCCGCATTAAATTTTTCTGGATTCCATGCCATATCAAGAAAAAACTCAATCGGAAACTCCATTGGTTTAATATCGCCGACATTAACAATCCAAATTTTATCAACTCCATATTGATAAGCCAAATCCATTTGTTCCCAAGTACGCTCGATTTGGTTGGTATTGATCCATTTATAATTTCTCGGTCCACCCACATAATCATAATGATAATAAATCCCGTAACCGCCTTTTCTTGGTTTCGCATCCAATTCTGGTAATTTCCTGATATTTCCCCAGTTATCATCACATAACAAAAGCGTAATATCATCCGGAACACGCATTCCTTTGTCGTAATACTCTTGAACCTCTTTATAAAGTGCCCACATTTGCGGGGTTTCCTCGATTGGTTTTTTGGTAACTTCTTTTATAATATCACGCTGTGTTTTTACGATATTTTCTAATAATCCAATTGCTGTTCCCTGTGTCATAGGTTCGTCACCGTCGCCTCGCATTCCAACCGTTACAATGGTTTCAGTATTACCTATTCTTTTCATTCCGTCTTTCCAAAACGAAATCAGGTTTTCAGAATTGGTATTAAAATCCCATTTTCCTTTTCCTAATTTAGCCCATTCTGCATGCGCTCGTGTTAAAGGTTCGTGGTGAGAAGTTCCCATTACAATTCCGTATTCGTCTGCCAAAACTGCATTTTGAGGATCATCAACATAAAACATTCTGCCCCACATCGATGGCCACAAATAATTGCCTTTCATTCTCAAAATCAACTCAAAAACTTTATCGTAAAATTTAGCATTAAAACCACCATAATTTTCAAATGCCCAACCAGATAAGGCTGGAGCTTCGTCATTTATAAAGATGCCGCGGTACTTTACTTTTGGTTCTTCTTGTGTATGAACTCCAGGCAAGACATGCAAATCTGATTGTTTTTTAACTGGAACATCTGCCCAAAAATACCACGGAGAAACTCCTATTTGACTGGATAAATCATATATGCCGTAAATTGTTCCTCTTTTATCTGAACCTGCAATAACCAACGCTTTTTTTATTCCGTTAAAAGGATTCTCAACAATTTGAGTTGTAAATTTTTCCCATTTTCCTTTTAGCTGATTTGCATCAATTTTTCCTTCTTTAGCCAGCTGATCAATAATTTCACTTTTCCCGAGTGTTCCTATGATTATGACAAAATCTGTTGCTTCTGAAATTGAATTTATTCTTTTTGAATGTAAATCGGTTACCTTAAAAAGATCATTTTCTAAATGTCCCGCAACACGCAAAACTCCCGAAAAATCATTTTTACTCACTAAAACAGAAGCAATTTTTCCGTTTGAAGCCAAAGGAAAATTTTCGGCGGAAGCCAAATTAACTACATATCTCTCAGGGTTTATTGCAGAAGATTTTGTGCTTAATCCGATTAGGAAAAGCCATAAAATCAGATGCGATAATTTCATTTTTAAACACATAGGGTCATAGGTTTCTTTGTCTGTAAAAGGCATTTCACTTTTTTAAACAAATATAGTTCTCGTCAGTTTTGTCATTTCGATCCCGAGGCGTCGGGATCGAAATGACAATAGAACGTTTATTTATACCTAACAGGTTTTGGAAACCTGTTAGGATACGTAAACTAATTTCTATAAATTCAATTTATATGCAATTCCCATTTCCAATCCTCTTAATTCGGCTAAACCTTTTAGTCTGCCAACTAAAGAATATCCTGGATATGTTTCTTTGTCTTCATCAACAGCGTGCAAAAATCCGTGATCGGGACGCATAGGCAAACTTAGTTTTCTGGAATTCATCAAAAAAAGTATTTTTTCAATAATAACTTCCATTTTTGTATCGCCATTTAAATGCTCTGATTCCCTAAAAATGGTTTCGCTTTCGCGGAAAGTATTTCGGAGATGCAAAAAGTGAATTCGGTCTCCAAAGTCATCAATAATTTTCGCCAGATTATTTTTCGGATCTGCTCCTAATGAACCCGTGCAGTAACATAATCCATTCGTGTTCAAAGGCACAGCGTCAAAAATCGCTTTAATATCATTTTCTGTAGAAACAATTCTTGGCAAACCTAAAACTGAAAACGGAGGATCATCAGGATGAATCGCTAATTTCGAATCATTTTCTTCAGCAATTGGAGCTACTTCTGATAAAAAATAAATCAAGTTTTCTCTCAATTTAGCATTGTCAATATTGGCGTAATTATCTAATAAAGACAAAATTTGTTCAGCCGTAAAATTGATTTTGCTTCCCGGTAATCCTAAAAGAACATTTTTAAAAAGCAATGCCTTTTCGTCTTCTGAAAGTGTACTGCCAAATTTTAAAGCATTTTCTTTTTCTGTTTCTGAATAATCGTTTTCAGAATTGGGTCTTTGCAAAAGATAAACATCAAAATAAGTAAAAGCTTCTTGATTATATAACAGGGCTTTACTCCCATCTTCATTACTAAAATTATGATCGGTTCGAACCCAGTCTAAAATTGGCATAAAATTATACGTGATAATTTTAATCCCACAATCTGACAGGTTCTTAATGCTGACTTTATAATTTTCAATGTACTGCAAATAGTTTCCGGCTGCTCTTTTTATTTCTTCATGAACGGGCAAACTTTCCACTACTGTCCATTCTAATCCTGCGTTTCTAATGATTTGCTGTCTTTCTTTAATGTCTTCAATTGTCCAGACTTCTCCCACCGGAATTTGATGCAAAGCCGTTACAATTCCAGTCGCGCCGGCTTGTTTTATGTCAATTAATTTTACACTGTCCTGAGGGCCAAACCAGCGCATGGTTTGCTGCATTTTTATCATACATTGTTCTTTATAACCATTGAGTAAATTATTCTAACACATATAGGTAATGTAAACTTAAAATAGGCGTTTCACTTGTTGTATTAATAGAGTGTATCTATGTGAAGAATGTGTTTCTTTTTTTACAAATAAATCTATGTTGCTATGTGTTTAATCATTTTTCAGCATTAAAAACCAATACTGTTTCCACCGTCAACTGGCAAAATAGTTCCAGTTGTAAATTTAGATTCATTTGATGCAAAATAAAAAACAGCATCTGCAATATCTGACGGTTCTCCTAAAATTCCCATTGGAGTTCTATTTAATACTTTATTTTTTCTTTCAGGATCACTGTCTAAGGCTTTCGCCGACATTTTAGTTTTAATGAAACCCGGTGCCACGCAATTAACGCGAATGCCAAAAGGCGCCAATTCTACCGCCATTGCTCTGGTCATCGATTCGATTGCGCCTTTGCTCGCTGAATATGCAATTACTTTCGGAATACCATATTGAGACGCCATTGAACTGATATTGACGATATTTCCTCCATTATTCTCCTTCATATTTTTTACAACTGCTTTGCTTACAGCGAAAACGCTCAAAAGATTGGTATGAATTATTGATAAAAAATCTTCATCTGTTACGTCTAAAAATTCTTTTTTTAAGTTGATTCCGGCATTGTTTACCAAAACATCAATCGGATTATCCTTAGTTAAGTTCTCGATCATGGCCGGAATTCCTGCAATGTCATTTAGATCATATAAAACCGGAATTGCATTGGCGCCAATTGCTGCACAGGCTTCCTCTGTTTTTTCTTTTGATCTTCCAATTATAAATGTTTTGATACCATTATCACATAGTTTTTGTGCTGTTGCGAAACCTAAACCCGAATTCCCTCCGGTAACAATTGCTGTTTTTATGCTCATATTTTTATTTGTATAATTAATTTCCAGGTGCAAATGGAAATTTTAAGGATTGAAAATAGTCTAAAGATTGTGTTGGTTTTTCAACTCCTTTTGGCAATTCTTTGCCTGAAAATTGCTGAAAATAAAGCAAACAGGCATCGCGCCACCATTTTGCTTCTTTATATTGAATTTCTAATAACATCTGAACTTCTTTAAAGCGTTCGCTGTCAATATATTTTTCAGTTTTGTTCCAAGTATTTTGCATTTCATTAACCTGATTTACACCTTCTTGATATTTTAAAGCTAAACCATTCCAAAGTGTTTGGCCGTTTTTCAATTTATAATCCCAAGAAACGTGATGAAACCACAGTAAATCTTCGTCGGGACAGGTTTCTACATTATCAAAAATATTTCCTGCTTCTGGCGCATACTGTGCTGTGGCATTTGTTCCTGTTTTAGATCTGTCGAAACCAATTCCATTCTTATCGGCTTTATGATAATAGGTCGGATTCCATTCTGGCCTTGATAAATTCGAAACCCACGGACCCGGCCCGTAATGATGGCCTGTATCCATAATGTGGTGCAAACCTAACGGAGTCATATAATTCACAACCACTTCTCGAGATTCGATCATCACTTTTTTTACAGGTTTGAGAAAATTTTCATCGTTAGAAAAAGTACATCGCAGCCATTCATCTGCAATAACTTCAGAATCTAAATACGGATTCCACGCCAATCTTCCGAAACCGTACCAATTAGCCTGTGCAAAAGGATGTCCTGTCCAGTTTATATCATTTCCAATATTGGAAACCCCAGCAATTCCCGTAAGTTTGTGCGGATTTAATGAGCCGTCAATTACTTTAGCAACCGTTGAACCTTTACCTTTTTGATAGGTATCTGACTCTAAAACTTCCTGAAATAATTTTGGCAGAAAAACCAAATGCGTGCTAAAGCCTAAATACTCCTGCGTGATTTGAAACTCCATCATTAAAGGCGTTTTTGGCATTGCTCCAAATAAAGGATGAAAAGGTTCTCTCGGCTGAAAATCTATTGCGCCATTTTTGACCTGTACAATAACATTATCTTTAAATTTTCCATCATACGGCTGAAATTCGGCGAAAGCCTGTTTTGCTCGATCATTGGCATCATGCTCAGAATAAACAAAAGCGCGCCACATAATTACGCCGCCAAAAGGCGCAACTGCATCGGCGAGCATATTGGCGCCCTCAACATGATCTCTTCCGTAATTTTGCGGACCTGGCTGGCCTTCAGAATTTGCTTTTACTAAAAATCCTCCAAAATCTGGAATTCGTTTATAAATTTCTTTAGCTTTTTCTTTCCACCAATTGGCGACGGCGATATCTTTCGGATCAGCAGTTTTTAATCCTCCAATTTCTATAGGTGCAGAAAATCGGGCAGTTAAATAGACTTTTATTCCATAAGGTCTAAAAACAGCTGCTAAAGCTTCTACTTTTTCTAAATATTGCGGCGTTAAAATGAGAGCGTTTGCATTTACGTTAGTCAAAACCGTTCCGTTAATTCCGATTGAAGCATTGGCCCTGGCGTAATCAATATAGCGCTGATCAATAAAATCGGGCAGTTTTTGCCAATTCCATAAAGAGAATCCTGCATAACCGCGCTCGACAGTTCTGTCTAAATTATCCCAATGATTTAAGATTCTGATGTTTGTTTTGGGAGCATCTACAATATTTAAATTTTGGATTGATTTATTGGTTTGAATCAATCTCAAGAAAGTATAGACGCCATATAAAACGCCAATATCTTTCTTGCCTGTAATAATGATGTATTTTTTATTTTTTAGAGAAACCGATTTTATAATAAATCCTTCCTCGTTTATTTTTTCAAAATCAGCATTTAAAGTATTTTGAATTTCAGCATTTAAAGAAGATTTTGAACCTATAATAATTTTATTGTCTCCTTCTATTTTTGAAATAACATTTATTTTATTCCCTAACATGCCGGTCAAGCCTGTTTCCAATTCTCTTGAAGCAATTTTTGAAGTTTCAGTATTTTCTAGAGAAATAATTCCGTTAATGCTGTTGCTGTATTCAGCAACAAATGCTGAATTGGTTATTTTATCATATTGAAGCCATAACTTATAATCCTTTTGAGCATAAATGGATAATGAAGCCAAAAGCAAAAAAATATGTAGCAATACAAAATGTTTCTTTTGATGGTTCATTAAGCTTAAAATTAAATGTTATATTTTTTCCATTTACACCTTTAGTTTTTATCAAACTTGCAATCGGTTGCGTAAAAATATAGCATTGTGTTTTAAGAAAAAAATTTTGAAGTGATTTTTTTCATTCAGCCTTTAAATAATAATAAAAAAAAACGTGTTTATTTATTTCGGTTTGAAGAGGCTCTTACAACAACTTCTGTGTTTAAAAAAGTAACTTCAGTAATATTATCTTTTTTAGATTCAGAACTCTTTTTAGAAGATTTTAAATGATTTAATATTTTCTTAGCCGATGTCTGCCCCATTCTCACAGCGGGATGTGAAATAGTACTTAAACCTGGATCAATAATGGAAGCAATGGGATCATCGTTAAATCCAATAATAGCAATATCTTTCGGGATTTTTAAGCCTCGCTTTTTCGCGACCTGAATGGCTCCGACCGCTGCGGTATCATTTGAAACAAAAATACCATCGGGGGGAACTGGCATATCAAATAAGGAATTACTTGCTGACTCGCCATCTTCAAAAGTTAGTGTGGTATCTATTATAAGATCTTCATCAACAGTAAGATTAGCTTCTAACAAAGCATCAACATAACCTCTGCGGCGCTCGCTGTAAGTGTTTCTGTATTGTGAACCTGTAATGTGTGCAATTCGCTTGCATCCTTGTTCTATTAAATGTTTAGTTGCCTTGTAGCCAGCCGAATAATTATCAATCATAACACGATACGTGTTAAAATCTTTGGGAACCCTGTCTACAAAAACCAACGGAATACTTTTATCTATAAATTTCTGAAAATGAGAGGTATCACGTGTATCCATCGCGAGTGAGCAAATAATACCGCAGACCCTGCTATCGTAGAGCACTTTCGATAAATTTACCTCATCTGTGTAAGAATCGTGGCTTTGGGTGATCATGACGCTATAGCCTGCCTTTTGTGCGGTTTCTTCAATACCGCTGATCAAGGAAGAAATAAAAGGCCTGTTGATTCTGGAAACTAAAACGCCAATTATTTTAGTTTGATTGCCACGCAGCCCAGCGGCTAAAGTATTTGGGCGGAAACCCATTTCTTCGGCTGCTTTTTTTACTTTTTTTATCGTTTTATCACTTATTGTATGATGATCCTTTAAAGCTCTTGAAATTGTCGAAGTTGCAAGATTTAACCTCTGGGCAATGTCATAAATGGTAACATCTTTACTCTCTTCCATAAAAAATTTAATAAATAAAATAATTCGCAAATATACGTTTTTTAAATCTACACTAAAAGCTGAAGGAGATCACCTGAATGTCATTTCTAAGATTTAAATTCTTACTTTTTTTGCGATAAAATTAAATTATTTTTTCTTTCTTTACACAATCGGTTGCAATTAAATTTTATCTCATCATTTGCTTACCGGAATTCTAACTAAATTGACAAAAATAAGATCCTATGAAAAAATTAGCTACTGCTTCTCGAATCCTTATATTTTTATTTATTTCAATTTACTGCCAAGCACAGGAAAAAAAAGAAAAATTCCTTTTTCAGGATACGAATTTAACCTTCGAAACTAGAGTAAACGATCTTGTTAGCCGATTAACTCTAGAAGAAAAAGTTTCTCAGATGCTGAATTCATCTCCGGCTATTCCGCGTTTAGGAATTCCGGCTTACGACTGGTGGAATGAAACACTGCATGGCGTAGCACGAACTCCTTTTAAAACTACTGTTTACCCGCAGGCCATTGCTATGGCGGCGACATTCGATAAAAACTCACTTTATAAAATGGCCGATTATGCTGCTCTAGAAGGAAGAGCCATTTATAACAAGGCTGTTGCTTTAGGCCGAACTAATGAGCGTTATCTGGGGTTAACCTATTGGACTCCCAACATCAATATTTTTCGTGATCCACGTTGGGGACGCGGGCAGGAAACTTATGGCGAAGATCCTTTTTTGACAGCTGTATTAGGAAATTCATTTGTTGAAGGTTTGCAGGGAGACGATCCAAAATACTTAAAAGCCGCCGCTTGTGCCAAACATTACGCCGTACATAGCGGGCCTGAACCTTTACGCCACACATTTGATGTAGATGTAACGCCTTATGAACTTTGGGATACGTATTTGCCAGCGTTTAAAAAATTAGTAACCGAATCGAAAGTAGCCGGCGTAATGTGTGCCTACAATGCTTTTAGAACACAGCCTTGTTGTGCTAGCGATCTTTTGATGAATGATATTTTGCGCAAGCAATGGAAATTTGATGGCTACGTAACATCAGATTGCTGGGCGATTGACGATTTCTTTAAAAATCACAAAACACATCCTGACGCTGAAGCTGCTGCTGCAGATGCTGTTTTTCACGGCACTGATATCGATTGTGGTACTGATGCATACAAAGCTTTGGTACAAGCTGTTAAAAATGGCAAAATAAGCGAAGATCAAATTGATATCTCGGTAAGAAGACTTTATATGATCCGATTTCGACTCGGAATGTTTGATCCGGTTTCTATGGTAAAATATGCTCAAACTCCGGAATCTGTTTTAGAAAGTAAAGAACACGCAGCTCATGCATTAAAAATGGCACAGCAATCGATGGTTCTCCTTAAAAATGAAAACAACACACTGCCTTTCAGCAAAAAATTAAAAAAGATAGCTATTCTTGGTCCTAATGCTGATAATTCGATTGCTATTTTAGGAAATTACAACGGAACTCCTTCTCATTTGTCAACTGTTTTGCAAGGTATAAAAGAGAAAGCAGGAAAAGATACGGAAGTGATTTATGAAAAAGCCATCAACTTTACGAGTGATACTCTGCTCGTGTATTCTGATTTTAAAAACCAATATAATTTTGAAGGCAAACAAGGTTTTAAAGCCGAATATTACAATAATAAAAACCTATCTGGAGAACCCGTTTACACCAGAACTGAATCAGAAATTAATAATTTATGGCAGGAAGGCGAAGCTTTTGCAAAAGACATTAAAGCCAATAATTTTGCAGCACGATACACAACTAATTTCACCGCCAATCAAGACGGCAAAATTACATTTGAACTTACTGCAGATGACGGTTACCGCTTTATTATTAATGGAAAAGAAGTTTTAAATGCATGGACAAAAAATCGCTGGGGCGGACAAACTTTTCAATTAAAAACAACAAAAAATACAGTTTACAATTTAGTTGTAGAATATTGGCAGGGAGACGGAAAAGGAAATGTAGCTCTGCATGCAGGAAATTATCAAAAAACCGATTTCAATGCGCTGGTTAATCGCTTAAAAGATGCTGATGCTTTTGTTTTTGTCGGCGGTATTTCACCTCAGCTTGAAGGCGAAGAAATGAAAGTAAATTATCCTGGTTTTTCTGGTGGAGACCGTACTTCGATTTTATTGCCGGCTGTTCAGACTGATTTGATGAAAGCATTAAAAACAACAGGAAAACCAGTTGCTTTTGTAATGATGACAGGAAGTGCAATTGCCATTCCGTGGGAGGCAGAAAATATTCCTGCAATTTTAAACTCTTGGTATGGAGGCCAATCTGCAGGAACTGCGGTGGCTGATATTCTTTTTGGAGATTACAATCCGGCCGGAAGACTGCCGATTACTTTTTATAAAGGCGATCAAGATTTACCTGCTTTTGTAGATTATAAAATGGATAATCGTACTTATCGCTATTTTAAAGGAACGCCTCAATACGGATTTGGTTACGGACTCAGTTATACCACTTTTAAATACGACGAATTAAAAATACCTGCTAAAACAGTCAAAGGAAAAACTATTTCGGTTACGGTTCAGTTAACAAATACTGGTAAAATCGCTGGAGAAGAAGTCGCTCAACTTTACATCATAAATCAAGATTTAGCTATAAAAGCACCTTTAAAAACTTTAAAAGGTTTTCAGAGACTTTATCTTAAAGCAGGAGAAAGCAAAACGATACACTTTACACTTTCTCCTGAAGATGTTTCGTATGTTACCGCAGAAGGTAATTACCAACAATATCAAGGCGAATTAAAAATAGCTGTTGGCGGTCACCAGCCGGATGAACCTAATCAAGCAACGAGCAATATTATCAGTAAAACTATTTTAATTCAATAACCAGATTTATTCATCATGCAACGGAATGTCCTCTTCAAGCAAAGGTTCATTTTCCGGCTCGTCATCAAGCCAGGCTATAAATAATTTATAACCTATTGAAAAGACAATTGGTCCAACAAATAATCCTATAAATCCAGACATTATAAAGCCGCCAATAACACCTAAAAAAATAATAAGCATAGGAACCATTGCGCCTTTTCCTAATAAAAGCGGTTTTAAAATATTATCTGAAAGTCCGCTTATAATAAAGTAGGTTGTCCAGAAAATAGCATAGACTGAATTTCCTGTTGAGAAAAGATAAATTATAATTCCGATATTGATTATAAAAGGGCCAATTTGCAGGATTGAAAATATCAGGCATAAAAGAGTTAATAGTCCTGCATAAGGAATCTCTGCAAAATAAAGACCGATTGCCTGAATAATAGTTTGAATAATTACCACTCCAATAATACCTTTTACCACTTGATAGGTTGTCGAAACCAAAATCGCTAAAATTTCTTCGCCTTTATTTCCTGCAATTCTCATAACAAATTTAGTAGCCATTGTTTTGGCAGAAGTAGATACAAGCAAAACTCCCGCAATAACAACCGATAAAAGAAACTGAAGAAACGCCAATCCCGAACTTAATACTCCTGCCATAATTACTTTTGAAACATCTTTGATTTCCTGACCGTATTTTAGAAGACTGTTTTGCAGATCAGAAGATAATGAATCTAAAAAATTGTGCAAAGGTTTTCCGATTACTGGCCAGTTTTTGATATATTCTGACGGTGTGCTAATTTTGAGTGTTCCGTCTTCAAAACCGCGTTTTAATTCTAAGAAATTGGATGTAACTGAGTTTAGGAAATACAATACAGGCAAAATCATCAATATTATAATAGAAACTGTAATTACAATTGAAGCCAAAGTTTTACGTCCTCTAAAAATTCTCTGAAGAAAATTAAAAAACGGATGCAAAATGATAGCCAATATTACCGCCCAAATCATAGGCATTATAAAGGGCAACATTAATTTGAAACAAAAGCCGACAATCAGGAAAATAAAAAAAGATGCAAAATAGTTTCAAAAAGCTCTTTCCGGTTAGTCATTTTAGAATTTTTCATTTTTATTGTTTTTGAGGGATATTGTTTACATACTTTTTTTTAATTCCGAAATTCTCCACTATCAAATTGGGATTGGCTCCAGTTCTACCCTTTCAATTGGTCTACGCCAAAGCTTAAAAAGCAGAATAATTATAATGGGCAAAAAGCATACTGCTGTCATAACGAGATAAATATCTTTATAAGCCAATAATATCGATGCCTGTGCAGTTTTGTTAGAAAGACTTTTTTTTGGCTGCTACCGCTTCTTAAAAATAAGTCTTTTTTATGTTAAATAAACTTCTTTATTTTCATTTCAAATTACCGTTCTCTTTAGAGTTAACGGCTAAAATTATATTTCCTTGATTTACTCGAAAATCTGAAAGATATTTTTTATAAATTTGATGTAGAAAATTTTTTTCTATAGCATTTACCCCAAGTCATTTTTTTTAAATTTCCCGTTTTTGTATCAATTTTTAAAAGACTTAGTAACGAAAAATATAAAAAATGAAAAATTTTACCCTTACTGCCATTTTTTTAATGAGTACTTTTTTCATCACTACTTTTGCTCATTCAAAAAATAATTTAGAAACAGCGAAAACTATCATAGCAGAACCAACTATAAACAGCGCTTCGATCGTTGCTTTTTTTAAAAAATACACTGAATTAAAGGAATACCAAAACGACGTTGCTGCACTATATACAAAAAAAGCATACAAAGCAATTTGGTATGATGGCAATGATATAAACGAATTTGGGCATTTGTTATATCATAAATTAAATTCGACTTACGAAGAGGGCGTTCAAATAAAGATTCCGTATAAAGATAAAATTGATGAAGTTTTTGATGAAGATTCAACTTCAAAAATTTCAGATTCTGACACTGAACTTCTATTAACTTCGATGTATATTTTATATGCAAAACATGTCTATCAAGGTATGGATGCGGCGGAACAAGATAAAATTCAATGGTATTTGCCAAAGAAAAAAATATCTTATCAAACCTTGCTCGATTCTATTGTTACTAATCCGAATTTATTTCAGAAAAATGATAAGGTACTTTTCAGTCAATATTATAAACTTCAGGAAGTACTGAAAAAATATCGAACCATCGAAAAAAATGGAACATGGAATAAAATAGCTATGGATACGCCTTTTCAAGATTTAAGACCTGATGCTACTTCACAAACCATTGCAGACATTAGACAGCGTTTGGCTGTTGTTGGAGATTTAGCCAAAGATTCTAAAAGCAATTTCTACGACCAAGAGCTAATGGATGGAATCATGAAATACAAAGCACGTTATGCCCTTAAACCAAATTATATCATTACAAAAGATTTTATAGATCAGATGAATGAGCCTATAAGCGACCGTATTAAAACGCTTATGCTAAATATGGAACGTTGCAGATGGATTCCGCCAACGTTAGAAAAGCAGGATGAATTTGTCATGGTTAATATTCCGTCTTTCATGCTTTATTATGTTAGAAACGGAAATTATGATATTGTTTCGAATGTTTTTATCGGAACTCCATTAACTAAAACTGTAATTTTTAGCGGTCAGATCGATCGTATTGTTTTTAGTCCGTATTGGTATGTGCCGAGCAGTATAATTAAGAACGAACTGAAACTAAAAATGGCTGAGGATAAAAATTACCTAGCCGATCATAATATGGAATGGAACGGCGGGAATGTCAGACAAAAACCGGGTCCACAAAATGCTTTAGGTTTGGTGAAATTTATGTTCCCAAATCCGAATGACATTTACATGCATGACACGCCATCTAAAACCTTGTTCGGATTTGAAAAACGCATTTTCAGCCACGGATGTATTAATGTTGAAAAAGCAAAAGAATTGGCTATTTCTATGTTACGCGATTATCCAGACTGGCCAGTTGAAAAAATTAACGCAGCAATGAGCGGCGAAAAAGAAACACCTTGTATGCTTAAGAAAAAAATTCCGATCTACATTGGTTATTTTACGGCTTGGGTAGATCGAGATGGTCAAATTGGCTTTTTTCCAGATGTTTATGATAGAGATACTCATTTGAATAGTCTTTTATTTCCGGAAGATACTGGGTTTAAGAATTAAGAAGTTAAAGAGGAAAGATTAAAGAGGAAAGATTAAGATTATATAGAAACCTCCAAAATTAGTTTTGGAGGTTTTTTTATTTTTTAGAATTAGTTTTTTTGGCGTATTTATCTAAAATATATCGTGTTACAGGTCGGAGTGGTTTATCGTTTTCAGGATGTCTTCCGTGTGTATTAAAAAAATCTGCTTTATCATTCCCAATTTTTGCATACCAAATAATTGCCTCACCGTTTTTAAAACAAGCTGTAGTATCGTAAACTGTGATTTTTTTGAGAGCGTATTTATTCTCATTGTATGGCTCTACTCCATCATTAGTCAAGTATCCATTAGCGCTCAAATCACAATCTACTTTTTCATAATGATCGTGCGACCATTGCATGCATTTATTTCTAGTAAAAGCAAAATAAATTGTTGTTGCTATTAAACCAAAAATAACAGCTGTAATAATCATTGCTGTTTTTGATTTATTAAATAGCTTTTCAAAGAAATTGTATTTAAAATTTCCTTGAAAACGTATTGGTAAATTTTCTTTTAAACTCTCATTTTCCTTTTTTATTTCTTCTATTTTAACTCCCGACTCCAAAACAGGACTTTTCAACAATTCTTCATTTTTTTCAGTTTCAAAACTTTCGATATTGATTGTTTTTTTAAATTTATTGAAAGGTCGATCTTCAAAATCTACCAAAATCGCAGCTAATTCTACTGTAGTAATTTTTGCTGGTTCGATCCCTCCTCTAAAAAACCCACCTACTTTTTTAAATTTATTTGTGTATCCAGTTAAAGTGTTTTCTTGTTTTGAGTCAAATTCAAACTTGAAAAAATTACGATAGACAAGTAAATCTCCTTCTTTTGGATTTGAACTGAAAATTTCCCAACACAAATCCCTTAAAAGTGCCTGCGAAGGATTGTTTAAATAATGTGAATATTTCCCTTCAACTTTTTCACTTCTATATTTATTTCGAATAGCTTCTTTGTATTCATTTTCAATATCACTTTGAGTAATTTTTTTCATATGCCTTGAGGATTTTTCAGGATTTTTTCTGGGATTTTTCAGGATTTTTCACGCATCTCGGTAAAGTTAATACTTCCCGGAATTCCGTATCAATGCAGGCTTATAATCGGCTTTACTTTGCCTTAGAATTAGTTCTTGTTCGATTCGCGATTAGGACAAAATTACAAAACTAGTTCTATTAAAAGTGTGGAAAACCGTAAGACGGAATTTATCTGGGAAGTATAAATGAAAATCTTACTGTTCTACGCACTTCACTTCCCAAACAAAACTTGGTATTGCCATTTAACAAATTTCGGAAAAGTTCCGAACGGCCCTACCCATGTCCAATTTTTAAATCTAAAAAAATGAAAACATTATATTTATTGGGAGCGTGCGCGCTATTGTCAACTACATTATTTTCTTGTACAGCTGACGAAGATACGACAGAAAACAAAGCTGCAACTGAGGTAAAAAAAGCGGTAAGTCCTGCAATGCCATCTTATGCTGATGGTCCAGATGATGATCCGATTAAGGTACCACCACCGCCAACTAAGGACTAAATAAAATTAGTTTTACTATAAATTTAATTAGTAAATTCGGGGAAAGTAAACTTTATGTTACGATCCCCGTTTTTATATTTTATTTGTTTTGTTTTTCTTCTTTCCTGTGAGGAAAAAACGGGATCTATTAGTGGTAAAAACTCTCTAAATAAAGAAGCCAAAGCTTTTCGAGAAAAAGGAATAACAAACCTCGAAAAAGAAAATTTTAATAGCGCCTTTTATAACTTCAATAAATCAAAAATAGCTTTTGAAACGCTAAAAGATAGTGCCAATATCGTTTACAATCTAATTCAGATGGCTTCTATTCAGCAGATCAATGGCGATTATTATGGAAGCAAAGAAACGTTGACTGAAGCATTGCCTTTTATTACAAAAAAAAATGTTTACAGTGCTTCTATTAATAATTTTTTCGGAATAGCAGATAAAGAACTTGCTATTTATAATGATGCAATCTATTATTATAAAGAGGCAATTAAAGACTGCACTGATTCCATATCAAAACAATCTCCATTAAATAATATCGCAGTTGTTTATATTCAACAGAAAAAATATGATAAAGCGATCCTTATTTTAGAATCTATTTTAAGCAAAAAAATATTAAACGATAATTCGCTAAAAACAACCAAAGCCAGAGTTACAGATAATCTGGGTTATGCTTATTTTAAAAAGGGAATTAACAACAAAGGTTTTTTGTTGATGAATGAAGGTTTTGATTTAAGAAAAGAAATAAACGATTCCTATGGCACTCTTCAAAGTAATCTTCATTTAGCCGAATATTTTATTAATACAGATCCAAAGAAAACAAATCAATACGCATTAGATGCTTATAATGAGGCAACAAAATTAAATACTATTGATGAACGTCTAGATGCATTATCGCTTTTGATTTCAAATAATTATAAAAATCAAAGTACGAAATATGCAAAAAAATACATCACGCTAAGTGACAGCATTATAAAAATCCGCAACAACTTTAAAAACAAATTTGCCAAGATTAAATACGACTCTAAAAAAGAGAAAGACGAAAACCAGAAACTTCGTTTAGAGAAAGCTGAAAATTTATTAGCACTTCAGGAAGCAAAATACCAAAGAATTTTGTTTGCCTCCGGAATCATTATATTATTCTTCGCCTTAATTTATCTGAGAAAATACTATAGAAATAAAAGCAGAGTCGAAAAAATAAAAACGGCGTATGATACTGAAACCAGAATTGCCAAAGATATTCATGACGAATTAGCGAACGACGTTTTTCATGCGATCACGTACACGCAGACACAGCCTTTAACTAACGAAAGTTCTAAAGAAACCTTATTACAAAAACTAGATCATATTTACAATCGAGTCAGAGGGATTTCACGAGAAAACAATGATATAGACACTGGTGCTAATTATCCGAATAATTTAAAAGAAATGCTTTCGACCTATAATAGCAGCAACACGAATGTTATTATTAATAATATAGAAAAAGTAAATTGGGATTTGGTTGAAGACCTAAAAAAAATTGCAATACAGCGCGTATTGCATGAATTAATGGTCAACATGAAAAAACATAGTGAGGCTTCTATCGTGGTTGTAAAGTTTGAAAGCAACTCAAATATTTTATTTATAAACTATACTGATAATGGAAAAGGCCACGAAAAAACACAAATTATAAAAAATGGTCTGCAAAATATGGAAAACCGTATTCTGGCAAATAAAGGAACTATTACTTTTGACACTGAACCAGATAAAGGTTTTAAAGTAAAAATAACGCTGCCTAAATAAAAGCCATATGTTTAAAAAAGTAATAATTGCCGAAGATCTCGACGTGATGAATTTAGGAATTCAACAAGTTTTAAAAGATTTGAATATAGTAGATTTTCAGCATTCAAAATTTTGTGACGAAGCATTTTTAAAAATACGCGCCGCAATTCATCAAAATGAACCTTATGATTTATTGATAAGCGATCTTTCATTCAAAGCTGATCATCGCAAAGCAGAAATTGTTAATGGAGATGAGCTGGTTCAAAAAGCTCGCGAACTGCAGCCTAACATTAAAATTATAGCCTATTCTGTAGAAGACAAAAGCTACCGAATTAAATCTCTTTTTGATAATGCAGGAATTGATGCTTTTGTATTAAAAGGCTTAAATAGTATCGAAGAGCTTAAAAAAGCGATCAATATTATTTCGAGTTCTGATCAAAAATTTATTTCACCTGAAATTGCTTCTGCACTTCATGAAAAAAACAATTACGAAATAGACGATTTTGATATTTTAATTCTAAAACATTTATCATCTGGAACACCACAAGACGATATTATAGTTATTCTGAAAGATTTAGGCTTAAAACCGAGCAGTAAAAGCGCCATGGAAAAAAGACTTTCTAAACTCAAAGACTTTTTTAAGGCAAACAATACTGTGCATTTGGTTTCTATTGCAAAAGATATGGGAATTATTTAGATCTCATTATTATCATAAATCTTCAAGCTCCTTCGGGAGCTTTTTTTATTTCTTGAAGATAAAAATTACGGATTATGGATTTCCGTAAAATACTGGTTTTAAATAGGTTTAAGTTTGGATTGTTAAAAATTCAAATATTAATTAAAATCAAAAAATCATGGAATACAAAGTAGTGCCATTCGTAGCTTCAATCGATCCAAAAAAAGGAACTTCAAATCATGTTGCTGATCAACTTGAAAGTTTAGTGAAAAACTACACAAATCAAGGTTGGGAATATGTACGATTAGAAAGTGTATCAACATTTGTTCACCCAGATAGTGGATGTTTTGGATTTGGAGCCAAACCAGGTTATACGACAAATAGCCAGATGATTGTTTTTCAAAAAAAATGAAATATATAATACTAATAGTTATTCGGATATATTGGAAGATTATTCCTCCATCTAATAGAAGAAAATGCATTTTTAAAAAATCATGTTCAAATCATGTATTTGAAATAACTCAAAAAGAAGGATTTATAATGGGATTAAAAGCATTTCAATTTCGATATAAAAACTGTAGAGCAAATTTTTCAATTTTTCAGAATCCAATTGATAATAAAATTCAAATGATTCTTCCTTCTCAATTAATAATTGACAAAGATGAAATTGCTGAAAGATTAATTAAATAAACCAACATTATTTTTAAAACCATGATAACAATAGAACTAAAAAGCCATTTTTTGCGATTATATCAAATGGCATTATCTGACGATCAATTTGATGTATTAGAACTGCAAATGATGTATCATTTTGCTGATGAAAGAGGAATTCCGCGTGAAGAACTGGATAAACTTTTTTTAAATCCGATTAATACGGAACTTCTTATTCCTGAAGAATTAAATACAAGAATAGAGTATTTATATGACTTTACGCGTATCATTTGGGCAGATGGAAAAATTACAGATGACGAATTAAATATGCTTAAAAAATACTGCAGAAAATTTAATTTTCTCGACGAAAACATCAACGATTTATCTAATTATCTCATTGACTGTGTTCAGAAAAACATTCAAAAAGAAGAAATTATCAATCAGCTAAACTCTTAAAAATGAAGTCACTTACACAATTATTTAGCTTGAAAAAAGTAGAAGATGCGCCAGCAAATACTTTTGGAGAAGATGAAAATGACAGAGAACAAATAAGAATAACCTATTATCAAAGTGGTTTTGCTGCATCAGTAAAGGCAACGGGAAAACCTATTGTTCTAAAAGCATGCCTTCAAAATTTATATATGAGTTTTGAAGATCAATGCCGAAAACAAAAACTAGAACAAGACAGATTAAAACAGCCTTATAGAGAAGAACAGGAAAAAAGCAGAACTGAACTTAAAAAATCTGAAGCCGCAATTGGTATTTACGAAAAGAAAGAACAAGATATAAACGATGAAATCGATCAAATAAAAAGTGACATTATTGAAGTCAAACGCAATCCTGATAAATTCGGAATTGAGGATGGGAAAGGATTAAAAGCGCAATTTTATATCGGATTATTTTTGCTACTGCCGATAACGCTTTATTTATTAGTATTTTATATCTCAGCATCATATTCAGCTTTTTTCAAAGAATTTTCAAATGATAGTTTAACAGCGGCCATTTTTGACGCAGATGCGCTGACAAATTCTTTTAAGGCAAGCTGGCTCGAAGGTGTTTTAGTAATCACGATTCCGTTTGTTTTTATGGGTCTGGGCTATATTATTCATATGGTACAAAAGAGTAAAGGAATTAAAAATGTCTTCAGAATGATTGCTTTGTTTGCAACAACATTTTTGTTTGATGCATTACTGGCTTACATAATAGAAAAGAAAATATATGAATTCAACAAAACAACAGAATCTTCTCCATATGATTTAAATATCGCGCTTGGCGAATCTGAATTCTGGATGATCATATTTGCTGGATTTGTAGTGTATATTATTTGGGGACTTGTGTTCGATTTTGTTATGAAAGAATTTGAAAACATTGATAAAATCAGGGCTTTTATTAGAGGTAAAAAAGAAAATTTATTAAACCTAGAAAAATTTAAAACAGAGTACATTAATAAAATCAATGATTTTAAAGAGCAAATTGTTACTATAAATGGGAAGATTTCAGAACTTCAATTAAAAATCGATGGTTTTGTGTTTCCTGTAAAAGAATATCTTCATTATCATCATCAATACAAAGAAGGATGGTTTCAAGCCATTAATACTGAAATCGCTTTACCTCATAAAGAAAAAGTAGAATTGCTCGAAGGATGCGAAAATCTATCCGAAGAACATCTTGGAAGAATGAATTTAATCGATCCTAATTTTCAACATTTAGTATATTTTAAAAACTAATATTATGAAAAACACTTTACTAAAAATGGCGATGTCGTTGTTATTGATTTTATTTTTTTCATGCAAGAAAGATTCTGATAAAGAAGAAAAAGAAATTCCAGTTAAAAATTCTGTGGCAGAAAATTATAACATCAGTATACTTCTTGATTTATCAGATCGAATAAGTTTAGAAAAAAATGCTAACCCAACGATGGAATATTATCAAAGGGATTTGGGATATATAAAGTCAGTTTCCGAAGCTTTTACAGAGCATTTAAAATCAAAAAGGATAAGACAAATGAATGATAAAATGCAATTATTTTTTAATCCTGAACCAAAAGATCCAGAGATAAATTCAATTGCTGAAAATTTAAAAATTACTATTGATAAAAATAATGCCTCAAAAGAATTTTTGAATTCAATTACCAAAAATTATGCGTCTAGTACATCAAAAATTTACCAGTCGGCTATAAAAGACAACAATTATATTGGTTCAGACATTTGGAGTTTTTTTGACAATAAGATACAAGATCAATGTATCGACAAAAAATACAGAAACATACTTATTATATTAACTGATGGATACATGTTTTACGATAATACTGTCATAAAAGAAGGAAATCGCACATCATACATCACTCCAGAGTTAATTAGAAAAAATGGATTAAATACTGTAGACTGGGAGAAAAAATTACACGACCAGGATTTTGGTTTTATCAAAACGAATTATAACTTATCTAATCTTGAAGTTTTAGTTGTCGGAATAAATCCGAGCAAAAATAATCCTTATGAAGAAAAAGTGATTCGCACATATTGGAGCAAATGGTTTACTGAAATGAAAATAAAACATTTTGAAATCAAAAATGCTGATCTGCCATCTAATATGGATAAAATAATTAAGGATTTTATTTTAGAGAAATAATAAAGTCAAAACGTAGGTGTAAAAAGAGGAAATATAATGTCCTCTTTTTTTGTTTTAAATTCATATAATAAAACTTCATTATAAAATGTCTAAATTACGGATTTCCATAAAATACTGATTTTGATTGGTTTTACATTTGAATAATTAAACAATTGAAATATTAATTAAAATCTAAAAATTATGAATTACTATGTAAACCAAAATGCACAATCAAATGGAGACCATGAAGTGCATACAGAAAATTGCGAATATTTGCCTTCTTTGGTAAATAGAAATTACTTAGGTGATTATTCTAGCTGTAAACCTGCTGTCGATGAAGCAAAAAAAACCTACTCTCAATCGAATGGTTGCAAAACATGTTGTCCTAATTGCCACACGAGCTAGAATAAATTTCAGAAAACTTGGAGGAATATTTAAATTTTTATTAAAATTCTAAATTTCTCCAAGTTTTAGTTCTACTAATTCTAAATAGATTCACGTATAAATACGCTTTCAAACAATACTAGTTCCAACTACTTTTATCGAATACGTAACCCTTATAAAACGCCTATGCTAAAAAACTACCTGATTTTACTTATTTTATTAGTTACAATTTCCTGCCAAAAAACAGATGGGCCGGCTTCATCTCAAATTAATACATTTTATAAGGAGGTAATTACTGCTGACGACCGCAAAGTAATTACTGCAGAAGAAGCAAAAACCTATCATGTTGATAAAAAATGCAAGTATGAATACAGAACCGGAAAATGTGGCCATTATGAATATAATTATGATGTAGTAGGCATTAATGTAAAAGGAGATTCGGTTTCTGGAAACATTAATATCGAAGGAAAGTATGGTGCCGGAATTTTGATTTCTGATTCGATAAAAGATCTCGAAATTAAAGCAGAGTGGATTGGATATGGAAAACTCAAAGCAACGGACCAAAAAGGAAATGAATATTATTTGATCGTACATCAATGATCACCAAATCTTATCAAATGAAAAAACTGAGAATCGTGTTTTTTATTTTGCTGACATCTTTTAATTCTGTTGAAACAAAAGTATATATCTGCGGGCCGACGGGAGCAAAAAAGTATCATTACAGCGAAAACTGTCGAGGTTTAACAGCCTGCCGGCATCAAATAACAAAAGTTTCCGTTGCTCAAGCCCAAGGCTACGGACTCACACTTTGCGGATGGGAAGATTAGTCGTGTTGGTTAAAATTTATATTTAATCATTTGATAATAATCACTTTACAATAAATTCACATTAGTTTTATTAATTTGAGTAAAACTAAATGTTATGAAATTCTTCAATCTAAATTTTTTGGTTTCATTCAAAGAATGGCTTTTTTTAAGAGCTATGCATTCTACTTTCCTTCATTAATAATTACAAGTTTAAAAGGAAAGTACATTTGAATGAATAAAGTTGAAAACTCATTTTTGCATAAAGACCAATTTGGAGACGATTTCTTGTGGGGTGTCTCAACTGCTGCTTTCCAAATTGAAGGGGCGCATGATGCTGACGGAAAAGGCGCTTCAATCTGGGATGTTTTTACATCTCAAAAAGGAAAGATTAAAAATGGTCATCATGCCATAACCGCTTGTGATTTTTACAATTCGTATCAAAGCGACATCGATTTAATAAATCAATTAAATATTCCGAATTTTAGGTTTTCCATCAGCTGGACTCGAATCATGCCAACCGGAATTCATCCTGTAAATCAAGCCGGAATTGATTACTACAATAAAATCATCGATTCTTTACTTGCACAAGGCATAGAACCTTGGGTAACGCTTTATCATTGGGATTTGCCTAACGCGCTCGAAGTAAAAGGCGGATGGACCAATCGCGAATCGGTTTCTTGGTTTTCAGAATATGTCGAAGTTTGTGCAAAACATTTTGGAGATCGCGTAAAAAATTGGATGGTGATTAACGAGCCATCTGTTTTTACAGGAGCCGGGTATTTTTTAGGCATTCACGCACCCGGAAAAAAAGGAATTACAAATTATCTAAAAGCCATGCACCACGTTACTTTAGCTACTGTTGCCGGCGCAAAAATACTTCGCGAAAAAGTAACTGATGCGAATATCGGAACTACTTTTTCCTGCACTCACATTGAGCCTTTCTCTCAAAACCAAAAAGATATTGAAGCCGCAAAACGTGTCGATACTTTACTCAACAGAACTTTTATAGAACCGCTTTTAGGTCTTGGTTATCCGCAGAAAGATTTGCCTGTTCTTAAAAAACTCAATAATTATATTTTAAAAGATGATCTAAATAATCTTGCGTTCGATTTTGATTTTATTGGTCTGCAATGTTATACACGAGAAGTCGTAAAATCTTCATTATTGATTCCGTACATAGGTGCCGAGTTAATCAGCGCTGAAAAAAGAAACGTCATAGCGACAGATATGGGTTGGGAAGTATATCCTCCTGCCCTATACAATATCTTAAAAAGATTTAACGAATATCAAGGCATCAGGAAAATTATAATTACTGAAAATGGTGCTGCTTTTCCAGACACCGTTACAAACGGAAAAGTATACGATATTAAGCGAACACATTACATTCAGGATCATTTAGAACAAATTCTAAAAGCCAAACAAGACGGTTATAGTGTCGATGGTTATTTTGTATGGAGTTTGACTGATAATTTTGAATGGGCAGAAGGCTACAGCGCCAGATTTGGATTAATTCATGTTGACTTTGAAACGCAAAAAAGAACTATAAAGCAATCTGGATTTTGGTTCAAAGATTTTTTAGCTTAAAACTGATATGAATATCAATTAAATCTAAACGGATATTGCTGTTTTAAAATTCCGATATGAATCTTGCCATTCTGTTTTAAATGAGCTGTTACAAGAACAAATTTTTCTTGGGGGTAATTTAAATCATAACTAAAGGTTGTATCTTTTACTTTAACCTGAAGAAGATGTTTTCCCTCATCTGATATTGAAAGTTCTGCTGTTTCATAACTTGGCATTTCATTTGTTGCCTTTAAGTTAATTTCTTGAGTTTTCTTTTTATCCAGAAATACTTCCAGTTTTAATTTATCCAGTTTCATATCTGTTGGCTGTTCAAACGAGACAACATATTTTTTACAGCCAAAATTGCATAAAACAATTAATAGTAGGAGAAGCTTTTTCATAAAATATGTTTTTTTGAACTGATAGTTACGATCAAAATCTTTTATAATTTTTTATAAATATAAATAATTTTATGATAATTAATGACCTAGAAAAGGTATGTTTTATTGTCATTAAAATTAGCAATTGCCAACAAATAAATTCAAGAAAAAAAACTGTTTTTAAAGCAAAATAAACACTTATTTTGCTGATTTTATTAGGTTTATAGATTATTTTTTCTTATCTTTATATTATAAATAACAGTTAATATATGCCAAAAAACAAACTTTTTAAATGCCTGAATTACTTCTTAAAAAATTATTCTTTTTACCTTCCAAAGCATTCTATTTTTCCAAATGCTTCCGACTTTCATTTAGAAAGTATTTTGTCTAATCTTTTTTCTGCACAAAGTATAAACACGCAGAAGTCACTACAGCAATTGCTCCAATTCCAATCGTAATTATTTTTTGCGGATACATTTTCTGAGCCATTATTTTAGAAAATTTAGTCGCAAAATCAAAGAAAAGATTTCCATTTTCAGGATGTTCTTTCGATTCTTCATTTTTATTTTCCACCAAAACAACTTTTTCTATGCCTTCATTCTCTCTTTCAACAATTACATCTTTGCCTACTTTTTCAATTCGTTTTGATTCTTCAATTCTATACTTTTCATTAAACTTTTTAAAAGGACGCGGTTGAAAATCGACCATAATTGCGGCAAGGTTTATTGCATCAATATTTGATGGATCTGTTTCACCTTTAAAAAAGGTTTCAATAGGTCTAAACTTATCTTTTTGTTCTTTAAACTTATTCTTTTTGGTGTGATCAAAATCTAAACAAAATAAATTTTTAAAAACATTTAAATCATCCTGTGTTGGGTTATTCTCGAAAATAAGCCAGCACAAATCGCGGAGTTTTCCGCGCGAAGGACTGAACAAATAATCAAAATGTACTCCTTCTTTTTCTGTCTCGTATTTAATCTTAATCTCTTTTTTATATTCTTCTAATATCGTATGCATGGTATTTTTTTTTAGGAATTTTTGGGAATTCATGGGAATCTCAGGAAAACGTGGGAATTCTGGGAATCCCTTATCTACAATGGTTTAAAAGCGCCTTTACTTTGCCATAGAAATTAGTTCAAGTTTTGTCTGCAGACTAAAACAAAAATATAAAACTAGTTCTAATTAACAGTGTGGAAAACCGTAAGATTGAGTTTATTCGGGAAGTATAAATAACATCTTACAGTCCTACACGCTCTACTTCCCAAAATCAATTTGGTATTGTCTCAATAGACTCTGGATCATTCCGGACAGCAATACCTATGTCTAATTTCTAAATTAAATTAAAATGAAAAAACTATTACTTTTAAGCGCTTTTGCGTTGTTATTTACTATATTTTCTTGTACCGCTGACGAGTATGAAACGCAGCCAAAAAAGAAAACAGAAAAAATTGATCACTTAAAATCAACTCAGGCTGATGATGGTCCTGGTGACAAATTGCCGCCGCCACCGCCGCCAACTGATGAATAAATATATTTTTAGTATTTAATTAATTACTATTTTCGGGGAAAGTAAATTTATATGTTACGGTCCCCTTTTTTTTGTTTTATCATGTTGCTTTTTCTTTTTTCCTGTCAAGAAAAAAAGACTGTTAATACCAATATAGAACCCATTCGAAAAGAAGCACTTAGTTTACGAAATAAGGGAATTTTAAATTATGAAAAGCAAAATTTTAATGCTGCTTTTTATGAGTTTAATAAATCAAAAATACTTTATGAAACTTTAAAAGATAGTGCCAATATCGGATATATACTCATTCAAATGGCATCTATTCAGCAAGTAAACGGAGACTACTATGGTAGTAAGGAAACCGTAACGGAAGCATTGGCTTATTTTAAAAAAAAGAGCGTATATACAGCTTCGATAAAAAACATATTAGGTGTGGCTGACAAAGAACTTTCTCTTTATAATGATGCTATTATTTACTACAAAGAAGCAGCAAAAGAATATACTGATCCCATTGTGAAGCAGGTCCCTTTAAGCAACATCGGGTCTCTTTATATCCAACAAAAAAAATACTCCGAAGCAATTGCCATTTTAGAGTCTATTTTACGCAAAAAAATATTAAAAAGAGAATCTCAGTCTACATTGCAAGATAATCTTGGTTATGCTTATTTTAAAAAAGGAATGGATGAAAAAGGCTTCAATTTAATGAAGGAGGCTCTCGAGATAAAAAACAAAATTAAAGATACCTACGGAAGTATTGAAAGCTATCTGCACTTGGCCGATTACTATGCTAAAAAAGACATTCAAAAATCAGATGAAAATGCTTTTGCTGCTTACAATATTGCTACAAAACTAAATAGTGTTGATGAAAGATTAGAATCGCTTCAAATTATAATTTCAAATAATCACAGCGAGAATCACAGCAAATATGTACAAAAGTATTTTACTTTAAACGATAGTATTATTAAGATTAGAAATAACTTTAAAAATAAGTTTGCGAAGATTAAATACGATGCTAAAATAGAAAAAGATGAAAACGCAAAACTTCGTCTAGAAAAAGCAGAAAACCTATTATCGCTTCAAAGAGCCAAATACATGCGGATTGTATTTGTAATTGTTTTTGTTTTTTTAGTCATTTTAATAGCAATTTTGATCCGTTATTATAAAAATAAAAACAAAGTCATTGAATTTAAGACTTCTTATAATACTGAAACCCGAATTGCTAAAAAAATCCATGATGAGTTGGCAAACGATGTATTTCAAGTGATTGCTTATGCAGAATCTCAGCCCTTATCTAAGGAAAGCGCTAAAGAAAATCTACTCCAAAAATTAGACGATATTTACGGACGTGTAAGAGGAATTTCGAGAGAAAATAATAGAATTGAAACTGGTATAGATTTCACCAATAGCATAAAAGAAATGCTTTTGGCTTATAATACAAGCGAAAGAAATATCATTGCTACTAATTTAGAAAATATAAACTGGGAAGTTATTGATGATACAAAAAAGATTACCATTAGTCGAATTTTACAGGAATTAATGGTAAATATGAAGAAACACAGTACAGCAAGTTTAGTTCTTATAAAATTTGAAGGTGATCAAAAATCAATTTTAATAAACTATACTGATAATGGTAAAGGAGCCGAAAAAAGTAAGATGATAAAAAATGGTCTCCAAAACATGGAAAGCCGTATTCAGGCTGTTAAAGGAACCATTGATTTTGATACAGAACCTGGAAAAGGGTTTAAAGCAAAAATAGCCATACCTAAGTAAAGATAATTCAAGTTTAATCTTCTCTAAGAACTACTTATTTCCAAAAAAAAACCTCCCAGAATTTTACTTCTGAGAGGTATCCTACTAATAACTATTAAAATGGTATTCTACTTCCAACCGCCGCCTAGGGACCTGTAAACATGAACCGCAGCATTAAGTTGTTCTTTTTTAGTATCGATCAATTCTAATTTCGATTCTAATGCATCACGCTGTGTCATTAAAACTTCAAAATAATCTACTCTAGCCGATTTAAATAAATCATTAGAGACATCAATTGAGGTATTTAATGCATCAACCTGCTGTGATTTTAGATCATAGCTTTTTTGCAGATTATCGATCTTAGAAAGCTGATTAGATACTTCTAAATAAGCGTTTAAAATAGTTTTATCATAATTATATAAAGCTTGAAGCTGTCTTGCATTTGCACTAGAAAACTCTGCTTTGATTGCATTTCTGTTGATAAGCGGCGCCGCTAAATCTCCAGCTAAAGAATATAAAATCGATTCTGGAAACGTAAACAAGTAAGATGGCTTAAAGGCTTGTACTCCAAAAGCTGCAGAAATATCCAGTGAAGGGTAAAATTCAGCTTTAGCTACTTTTACATCTAGTTTTGCAGCGATCAATTCTAATTCGGCCTGTTTTACATCAGGACGATTCATTAATAATTGAGATGGAATTCCAGCGCTCACTGAAGCTGGCAGCAACGTTAAGAAGTTGGTGTTTGTTCTCTTAATTTCCTGCGGATAACGGCCTAACAAGAAATTGATTTTATTCTCCGTTTCTTTTATCTGCTGTAAAATATCAAACTCTAAACTTTTTGAAGTCAGAACCTCTGCTTCAAACTTTTTAACACCTAATTCTGTTGCTCTTGCAGCCTGCTTTTGAATTTTCACGATTTCTAAAGCGTTTGACTGCAAAGTAATTGTTTGTTTTACAATATCTAATTGGCTGTCTAAAGCTAATAATTCATAATAATTATCAGCGATCTCAGAGATAAGATTTGTAACCACAAAGTTTTTACCTTCAACTGATGCTAAATATCTGCTTACTGCTGCTTTTTTAGAATTGCGCAGTTTTCTCCAAATATCTACTTCCCAGTTTGCATATGCTGCAATTGTAAAATCGCCAAGCGGATCCGGAGTTTCTATACCTGGTTTAATTTCAGTAGTGGCATCACCAGCACCTTGGCTGGTATACCTTCCTACTTTTTCAACTCCAGCTCCGGCACGAATACCAGCAGATGGTAATAAAAGTCCTTTACGAACTCTAACATCATTCTTTGCTATTTCTATTTCCTGCAGCGTCATGTTTAATTCCTGATTGTTTTTCAGGGCTACATCAATCAAATCAACAAGGTTTTGATCTTTGAAAAATTCATTCCACTTTACAGCTGCTGTAGTAATTGTATCCTGAGCTTTAGCAGTACCAAATGCTTCAGGAACTGGTGTACTGGTCGTTGCAGTTTCTGCGACAGGAGCTTTACAGCTCGCTACAGCAAGGCAAAGACCTAATGCTACACTATATTGATATATTTTTAATTTAGACATGATTGTTATCAATTTCTTCAGTTAATGGATTCTCTTCTTCATGTTTCACCAGTTTGTGTTTCTCTGCAATTTTGGCAAAAATGTAATATAATCCTGGAATTACAAATACTCCACAAATAGTTCCGATAAGCATACCTCCGGCAGCTGCAGTACCAATTGTTCTGTTACCAATTTTACCAGGACCGGTAGCAAATGCAAGCGGTAATAATCCTGCAATAAAGGCAAATGAAGTCATCAAAATAGGACGGAACCTCGCTTTAGCTCCTTCCATTGCTGACTCGAGTACAGATTTTCCTGCTGCATGTCTCTGTATGGCAAACTCTACAATCAGAACGGCATTTTTACCCAATAAACCAATAAGCATTACCATGGCAACCTGAGCGTAAATATTATTTTCTAGTCCAGCAACCTTCAATAAAAGGAAAGCTCCAAAAATACCCGCTGGCAATGATAAGATAACTGATAAAGGCAGAATAAAACTTTCGTATTGAGCTGCTAAAACCAAGTACACAAATCCCAAACAAATCAAAAATACCCAAATTGCCTGATTACCTTGTGCAACCTCATCGGCAGAAATACCTGCCCAGTCAATGTCATATCCTCTAGGTAATTTTTTTGCCGCAACTTCCTGAATTACTTTAATTGCAGTTCCTGAACTATATCCTGGAGCTGCACCACCACTAATCTCAGTAGAAGTATACATATTGTGTCTTGTAATTTCAGAAAGACCATATACTTTTTCTAATCTCATAAAAGCTGAAAAAGGAACCATTTCATCACGATCATTTTTCACATAAAGCTTTAAGATATCATCTGGCTGTGCACGGTATTCTGGTGCTGCCTGAACGATTACTTTATAGTTAATTCCGTATTTGATAAAACTAATTTCATAGTTACTACCCACAAGAGTTGACAAAGTATTCATCGCATTTTCGATAGAAACCCCTTTTTGCTGTGCCAAATCATTATCAACTTTCATCATGTACTGAGGGAAACTCGCACTGAAGAAACTAAATACGTTTGAAAGCTCTGGACGTTTGTTCAATTCTTCAACAAACTCTTTGTTTACAGCTTCCAATTTTTTGAAATCACTAGTTCCTGTTTTATCTAACAGACGAAGCTCAAATCCTCCAGCTGCTCCATATCCTGGTACCGCCGGCGGTTGAAAAAATTCAATATTAGCTCCTGGAATATCTTTTGATTTTTCTTCCAGTTCTGTCATAATCTCCTGTACAGATTGTTTACGATCGTTCCAATCTTTTAAGTTGATCAAACAAGTACCTGCGTTAGATCCAGTACCTTCAGTCAAAATTTCATAACCTGCTAATGAAGAAACTGATTTTACTCCTTCTACACCTTCAGCAATTTTTTGTAGTTTCTCAGCAATATTATTTGTTCTTTCTAATGATGAACCTGGAGGTGTTTGAATAATAGCGTAAAACATACCCTGATCCTCATTCGGGATAAAACCTGATGGAACTGTGCTGCTGATCAACCATGTTCCAGTGCAAAAACCTAGAAGCGCAATAATAGTAACAGCTCTTCTGTTTACAATTTTACCTAATAGATTTTGGTATTTCCCTTGTGCAAGGTTAAACTTGTTATTGAAACCATCTATAAATCTATTTACTGGTGTTTTCTTTTTAGGCTGATCGTGATTGTTTTTTAACATCATCGCACAAAGTGCCGGTGTTAGAGTTAAAGCCACAATACCTGAAAGTATAATTGCCGTCGCCATTGTGATAGAGAACTGTCTGTAGAATACTCCAACAGGTCCTGACATAAATGCAACCGGTACAAACACCGCAGCCATCAAGAAAGTAATCGCAATAATTGCCCCTGCAATTTCGTGCATCGCTTTTTTTGTCGCTTTAAATGGCGAGAGATGTTCTTCCTCCATCTTGGCGTGAACGGCCTCGATAACTACGATCGCATCATCGACGACGACCCCAATTGCTAAAACCAAAGCAAATAATGTAATTAAGTTTAATGAAATATCAAAAAACGTCATGAACACAAAAGTTCCTACTAATGAAACGGGAACAGCAATTGCTGGAATAACCGTAGAACGCCAGTCTCCTAAGAAAAGGAAAACTACTAATCCTACCAATATAAACGCTTCAATCAAAGTGTGAATTACTTTTTCGATAGAGGCATCTAAGAATTTAGAAACGTCATATGAAATTTCATAATCCATTCCTTTTGGAAATTTCTGCTTAATTTTTTCCAGTTTAGCTTTTACGTCTTCAATAACCTGGTTTGCATTACTTCCAAAAGATTGTTTCAATACAATCGCTGCAGAAGGTCTTCCATTTAAGTTCGAATAAATATCATACATCGAACTTCCAAACTCTACTTTAGCAATATCTTTCAAACGTAAAAGTTCACCATTGCTAGTTGATCTTACAACGATATTCTCATATTGTTCTTTGGTTGTAAAACGTCCAGAATATTTCAATACATATTCAAATGCTTGAGAACGTTTACCAGAACTCTCACCAGTTTTACCAGGCGAAGCTTCTAAACTCTGGCTTGATAATGCTTCCATTACCTCATCAGCAGATATTTTATAAGCTAGCATACGATCTGGTTTTAACCAAATACGCATTGCATATTCACGTGTTCCTAAGATATCTCCAGATCCAACTCCATTTACCCTTTTCAATTCTGACAATACATTAATATCGGCATAGTTGTATAAGAACTTCATGTCGGTATTTTTATCAGTACTGTAAAGATTCACATACATCAACATACTTGGTACCTCGCGCGTAATCTTAACCCCTTCTCTTACTACTAATGGAGGTAATTTATTTGTAACCGAAGCCACACGATTCTGAACGTTAATTGCAGCCTGATTCGGATCTGTACCTAAGTTAAAAACGATCTGAATACTTGCTTCACCATCATTTCCTGCATCAGAAGTCATATATTTCATTCCAGGAACTCCGTTTAAGGCTCTTTCTAGAGGAATAACTACAGATTTGATCATCAGCTCACCATTAGATCCAGGATAATCCGCCGTAACGTTTACCATTGGAGGAGAAATGGACGGAAACTGGGTAATCGGCAAACTCATAACCGATAATACCCCTAAAAAGACAATTATAAGCGATATTACTATCGACAGAACTGGTCTTTGTATAAATTTATTAAACATCTATTTATTTTTTAATGATTAAACTAATTGGAATTTGCAATTGTCTTAAGTTTAAGATTTTAAGTTTGAGATTCAGCGCGAAACTTGAAACTTGAAACCTGAAACCTGAAACACCTAAAACAAAACTTTACTCCGCTTTTAATCGTAAATTATTGATAACCTTTGAAGGAGCGATGTAAGTGAAGTTGATCTTATCATTCTCTTTTACTTTCTGAACTCCTTCCAGCAAGATTTTATCATTTTCAGTAAGACCGCTGCTTACAACGTATAAATCTGGAATTTCGCCTGTAATAGTAATTTCTTTAGAACTTACTTTATTGTTTTTGTCAACGATAAAAACATATTTTTTATCCTGAATTTCGTAAGTCGCTTTTTGCGGAATTACAATAGCGTTTTTCAACGGAACAAGCATTTGTACTTTTCCAGTTTCACCGTTTCTTAATAGTTTATTTGAATTAGGGAATCTTGCTCTAAAAGCAATATTTCCTGTTTCATTATTAAATTCACTTTCGATCACTTCTACATTTCCTTTTTCTTTAAAAATGTCGCCATTCGCTAAAAGCAAACTCACATTATTACCAGCGCGGTCTTTTACATCAGTTTGATATTGAAGATATTCTGGCTCAGAAACGTTGAAGTATGCAAACATTTGACTGTTGTCTGAAAGGCTTGTCAATAATTCACCTTCATCGATAAGACTTCCTAATTTTAATGGAATTCTATCAATAGTTCCGTCAAACGGTGCTCTGATTTCAGTAAATGATAAATGAAGTTTTGCCAAAGCAACTTCAGCTTTTGCTGATTGCAATTTTGCTTGAGCCACACTCAATTCGTTTTTAGAAACGATGTTTTTATCGGCAAGCAATTTAGAGTTTTGCAATTCAATTTCTACTGATTTTTGTTCAGCCTGAGCTTTAAGTAATTCAGCCTGATACATGTTTGGCATAATTTTGAACAACAGCTGGCCTTTTTTTACAAACTGTCCTTCATCGACAAAAATGTTTTGTAAAAACCCTTTTTCCTGGGCACGGAGTTCGATATTTCGAACAGATTTTATCTGCGAAACATATTCTTTTGTAAACGAAGTATCAATTCTTACCGGATTTGTAACGGTAAATTTTTCAGCTTCTTCTTTTTCTTCTTTTTTAGTTGTACAACTAGTAAGGCACACAAGGGCAAATAAGCCTGTGAACAAGATAATTCTTTTCATGATTTTATTGGAAATTAAGCGATTGAATGCTTGGAATACAGTGATTCCTTTAGATGAAAAAATGCATCAGGCAACCTTTGTTATAACTTAACTTTCATACAAGAAGAAGTAGAAAAAATATACATCAACAAGATATGCAGGATTACAACTTAAGTAACCGATGTATATTGGTAAATCAAATTCTTAAAACGCGTTGCGTAATATATATAGGATTTGATTGGCCACAAAATGGCACGAAGATTTTAAAACGATTGTAATCATTTGCTGCATTCTGACTTGAGAACGTCAGATACCAGCTGTCAAGCAGGCTGTAGTTTGCTGCATAAAACTTATTCGTAAGTCCATCATTAAGATCACCTCCAAGATATTCTTCTTCAAGATCGATATCTGCAGCATCTTCAATAACGGAACTGCCTTGATCTTGATTGGTGAATTTCACTCGGTGCTTTTTCTCAAAAGTATGAAGATGAGAATTGTGTAAAGTACCGGCATTAAGATATTGACCTCCGCCAAACAGAAGCAAATTCATGAATACTAAAAATACTATTAACTTTCTCATTTGGGTGCGAAAGTAATAAAAGATTGCAACAAAAAAAATAAAATAAGAAAGTCTTAACATGAAGAAATTAGCGAAAACGTTTTCTTTTTTTTAGCGTCCTCTATTTCATAATTAAATTGATGTTTTTATGTTAAAATCGCATAAAAATATAATTTGAAAGTGGAATTTCATCCTTGCTTTAAATTAGTCACAGAGAAATGAAGCAAAATCATAAATATCTAAGGCTGTACATTTTATTATGTAATTTTCAGCCTATTTTCTAGAGCAAAATTTCCATTATAGTAAATTCTTGTCCTTTTTTAATAAACGTTCTAGAGGTATCAACCATTCCAAATTTCTCATAAAATGATTTTTTATTGGTTCGAGCGTTGCACCAAACTTTTTTCATTTTTCTTTCTTTAGCATACTCAAAAATAAATTTTAGCAATTCTCCTGCGATTCCTTTTCCTTGAAATTTTTCTAGTGTAGCTAATTTTCTAAACTGCATTTCTTCATCAGTAAAAAAACAAGAAACTATAGAAACTAGTTTTTCATGATCAAATACTCCAAAGTGAAATCCTACATTGTCTTCTTCCAGCTGAACAAAATTAAAAGGCTGATCAGGCCACATTACTTCATGCCGTATTTGCCAAGTTTGTGAAGCTTCAATTTTTCTAATTTCCATTAAATACTTTTTTTAAAAACAAATTTAATCATTTTACAGTTTTGAAAATTTTCAACACTCAACATCACAGTTGTCTAATTATCAAAAACATATACTAAATAAATAAGATAAATCTTTCGAATCTAATTTTTAATATTTAATTTTATGGAATCAACTGCCAATAAATTCATTATGAAAAAATTCATTTTAGCCCTTTTATTAGGTATTAGTGTAAATGGTTTTGCACAATTAATACAGTTTGGACCACAAGTTTCATACAATATAACCTCGCCAATTACAGATGATTTTAACTCAAAAAGTTCAGGAACAGGAATGGGAGTTGCCGGATTTGCAAGAGTGAATTTATTGCTGTTTTATGGTCAAGGTGAATTTGGTTATGCGAAATCTAAATTTAGTGTTTCGCAAACCGGAATTGGCGAAACTGAATATGAAGTTTCTGGAACCGATGCGACTTTAATTGTAGGTTTTAAAGTGGTTCCTTTAGGAAAGCTGGGCAATATTCGCATTTTTGCAGGATACAATTGGAAAAATTACTCGGATATAAATGCAAATAACAGCCTTAATTATATTGCGCTAGAACGCAATAACAGCAGTATTCTAGGCGGTATTGGGGTTGACTTATGGAAACTCACTATCGATTACAGATACCTAGCCGGAATTACTGATCTTGATCCGTCAGGGAGAGATGTTAAAACCGGAATCTCAAATATTTCATTGGGATTTAAGTTTTTATAAATTAAAAAAGGGAATCACCATTGATTCCCTTTTAATTATTTTACTCTAGTATAAAAGTGTTCCAGATTGTCACTGGTTATTTTTTGAACTCCAGTATCATCTTTTTTGGCAATATTAATTACATGCAATGTATTTGAATCCTCACTCAGCAAACAACTCCAAATAGTTCCGTCAGAAAGAATGACATCTGAAAAAATAGCATCTGAAGCATCCTTATTGTAATAAACTAACGCTTCTGAATGTAGTAACTTTTTCGTTTTTGTCTCTTTATCCACTTCATAAAATGAAATCTGATTTTGAGTAATTTCGACAAATTCATCAATTTCTTTAGTAGAATTATCCGTCGCTGTAGAAGACCAAACGGGTTTATCTCCAGCCATTTTCCAAGTTCCGATGGCTTTATCCAAAATGTTTTTCCTTAAAATAATTTTTAAGGAATCTACTTTTTTGATGGACTCTCTGCCTACTTCGTTTTCGGGTTTAATTCTAGATGCTACAGAGAACAAATCAAGTGCTTTTTTAAAGTCTGCTTTTTTATAACAGGATAAAGCAAGATCATATCTGCTTTTCTGAAATGCGATTTTCGGATCGTTTTGAGCAAAACTTTTAAAACAAAGCAATAAAATAATGAGAATTAGGGGCTTTTTCATTAATTGCGAGTTTTTAAATTTCTGCAAACATAACTTTTAAATTCCATACTATTTTACGGAATTCCATATTTTCTTACTAAAATAAAAAATTATAAAAAAAACCATCTTATTCTATTGAAAAAGACGGTTTTAAATATATTAAATAAAAAAAATTACTTTACTGACCAAGAATTATTTGCTGGAGTTGCATCCATAAAAATACCTCCGTCAACTGTAATTTGTTTGATTTGTTTTTTGCTTTTTACTTCAATTGTTGCCAACTTTTGATTGGCTTGCCAAACAGCCGGTGTCTGGTGAATTGTTTCTGTTGAATTATCTGCGTAAACGATATTTACGTCAAATGGAATGGCAAAACCACCAACATTTTCAATTGAAACCGTATTTTTTGCAACACTTTTTACTGAAACATCAATATAGTTGTTGGTAAAAAACCAGTTATTGAAAAACCAGTTCAGATTTTTTCCTGATGCCGAATTAATAGAATTAAAATAATCCCACGGAATTGGGTGCTTCCCATTCCAATTTTCCATGTATGCGTGTAATGCTTTTTTGAATAAATCGTCTCCTAGCAAATCTTTTAAAGCGATATACGAAAGAGATGCCTTACCATATGAATTATTTCCATAACCTGCATCTGAAACTTGAGATGACATTGAGATTATCGGCTGATCTTCTTCTGTTGAAGCATCGTTGATATATTGTTTAACACGAAATTCTTTGTAGAATTTATCTGCTGCTTCTTTACCGTGTTCAGCAATTCCAATTAAATATTCAAAAGTAGTAGCCCATCCTTCATCCATAAAAGCATAACGCGATTCATTAATTCCCATATAAAAAGGAAAATAAGTATGCGCTACTTCATGATCCTGAACCAATTGTGCAAAAACAGGATCTCCCATTTGAGAGTCGTTACACATCATTGGATATTCCATATCAGCAAAACCTTGAAACGCTGTCATTTTAGAAAACGGATACGGAACTCCCGGCCAATTGTTCGAAAACCAATCTAGTGCATATTGATTGTTTTTTACTGAATTAACAAAATCAGTTCCTTTTACATCATATGCAGCCTGAACACTCGCCCGACGATTTGCTTTTTTGTCTACTACAACACTGCTTGCATCCCATAAATAATGATCGCTAAGTCCGAAACAAACATCTGAAATATTTTTAGCTTCAAATTTCCAAACATTCCAATCGTTTTGTTTGGTTACTGCACCGCTTTTCATTTCCTGCTCGTTGGCAATATGCAAAACTTCATCCGTTGTGTATGATTTTTTTAAACGCGCTGCAAACTCTGGATTTAAAACCTCATCTGGATTTAATAAATCTCCCGTTGCGTACACCACATAATTTTTAGGTGCTTTTACAGAGTAGCTATAATCATTAAAATCATTATAAAACTCCTGGCGATCTGTATGAGGCAATCTGTCCCATTTGTTGTAATCATCAAAAACAGAAACACGCGGATAACTGTACGCTACAAAAAATGTAGTTTCATCAATTTGTCCTTCTCTTCCGCTCTCTTTTGATAAAGGATAATTCCAATCGATATTTATAGTTACTTTAGAATGCGGAGGAACTGGTTTTTTCATTTTTATATTCCCTACTGTTGCCCATTTTCTTCCGTCTTCTTTATAAACTTCATCTGCAATTTTAAGTGAAGTAATAGTTAATCCGTCACTTAAAAAATCTGGATTTACATTCCCGCTTCTTGGTGAGGAGGGTTTATGAAGATTATTTACAAAACGAATAGGCAGATTTTTTAAGGTATCACTGCTGTTGTTTTCATAAACAATAGTTTCTGTTCCGCTTACAATTTTTGTTTTGGCATCTACGGTAATTTCCATAGTGTATTTTCCATGATTCTGCCAATAATTTTTCCCTGGTTTTCCGTCCATAGAACGGGTTCCTTTTTCGTAAGCATTTTTTATATTTCTAGGCATATATAGCTCTTGAGCAAAGCTATTTTGTGCTAAAAACAAAAATGCAATTAACAATAATTGAACTGTTTTTTTTTTCATAACTGGTTTTAAGATTTTGATGATTTATAGTGATTACAATATTAGAAGAGTTTTTTAACTTTTTGTTACATCTGTTTAAAAAATAAATTCCAAATTTAAAATTCCAAAGTATAATTTTGAACGAAATCTTAGAACCTTATTATCTGAGTGACTCAGCAACTTTAAAAAGAAAAACCGTCTTACTCTAAAAAGAAAAGACGGCTTCTACAATTAATATATAACCTTGATAACTACAAAATATAATCGGTATTAATGAAATTAGATTCTTTGCTGTTTAGCAATTCCTGCAAAATTTCATTATTGTAAGCGATATCTTTTGAGGCTACGAACGTACGAATTGAGAAAGAGCGCAATGCATCAGGAATACTTAAAGTTCCTACGGCAGAATCTTTACGCCCTGTAAATGGGAAAGCATCAGGACCTCTCTGGCAAGAACTGTTGAGGTTTACTCTGCAAACTAAATTTACTAATGAATCGATAAGCGGTGCCAAAGTTTTAATGTCTTTTCCGAATAAACTCACTTGCTGACCATAGTTTGACTCGGCCATATCTTCTAGAGGTTCATCAATATCTTTAAAAGAAATAATAGGTACTACTGGACCAAATTGTTCTTCATGATACACTCTCATTTGCTTATTTACTGGATATAAAACCGCCGGAAAAATATAATTATCGGTATGTTTTCCTCCTTTTTCGTTTAATATTTTTGCTCCTTTTGAAGTTGCGTCGTCAATTAAACCTTGAATATAGGCTGGTTTATCAGTCTCTGGAAGCGGTGTCAATGAAACGCCGTTTTCCCACGGATTTCCAAATAATAATCCGTCTACTTTTTCAGAAAAACGTCTGTTGAATTCTTCTATAATTGATTCGTGAACATATAACACTTTTAAAGCTGTACAGCGCTGTCCGTTGAAAGACAAACTTCCTGCAATACATTCCTGAATTGCCAAATCTAAATCGGCGTCTGGTAAAATAATCGCCGGATTTTTAGCTTCTAAACCTAAAATCAAACGCAGTCTATTTTTATTTGGATGTTGATCCTGCAAAGCAATCGCCGATTTACTGTTACCGATTAATGCCAAAACATCAATTTTTCCAGATTTCATAATCGGAGAAGCCACTTCACGGCCACGTCCGTAAACGATATTAATAACTCCTTTAGGAAAACTGCTTCTAAAAGCTTCTAATAAAGGCGAAATACATAAAACACCATGTTTTGCTGGCTTAAAAATAACCGCATTCCCCATAATTAAAGCAGGAATCAGCAAAGAGAAAGTTTCATTAAGCGGATAATTATAGGGCCCGAGGCACAAAACAACGCCAAGCGGTCCGCGGCGAATCATTGCATTTACACCCTGCACTTTTTCAAAATGCGAACTGCGTCCGTTTAATTCCTTATAGCTGGCAATAGTATCATAAATATATTCAACCGTTCTGTCAAATTCTTTTTGAGAATCGCCAAGGTTTTTTCCAATTTCCCACATCAAAAGTTTTACCACTTCTTCGCGGGTTTCTTTCATTTGCTTAACGAAATTTTCCATGCATTTAATGCGGTCAGCTACTTTCATAGTAGGCCATAAACCTTGGCCTTTATTGTAAGCAGTGTTTGCGGCATCAACCACTTCAGCGGCTTCTTTTTCTGCCATGAACGGAATCGATCCTAATAAAGTCGGCGTGTATTTTTCTGTAGAAGAAATAGTCGAAAAAACAGGTGTGGTTTGCCCTATCCATTTTTTTAATTCTCCATTTACAAGATAAGTATCTTGATTTATAAGCGTATTAATTTGAAATTCTTCGGGTATTAAACTCATAATCTGGTAATTTATATTTGGTTATTAATAGCATATTAAACGAAAAAAGAGGCTTTTTTATGCCTCTTTTTCTTTTTATGGATTCACGGTTTCCCCTTCCCAGTCCAGAATTCCACCAAGCAGATTATAGGCATTGTTAATCCCTAATTCATTCATAATCTGACATGCTTTAGCACTTCTAGCTCCAGAACGGCAATACACATAGTAATTTTTATTTTTATCTAATTCTTCGATTTCATAAATAAAACCTTGACCTTTATTGATATCAATGTTTAAAGCATTTTCAATATAGCCGTCATTAAATTCGTCTTCAGTTCTTACGTCAAGTATAACTGCATTTTCGTCAGCGTTTAACTGAGCAACCCAATCTTCTTGTGATAAATTCATAATATGTGTTTTTTGTAAAATTACGACGTTTCTATTAATTAAAAACGTGCCAAATGCGATTTCGATTATTATTCTCAGAAAACGTTTTAGAGAAAGGATTATAATCAGTGAAATACAAATTTACTTACTATTTTTAAAAATATAGTCTATAAACTCGATCGAAAATAGGATTTTTTCATTTTCATAAAAAGGATCTTAAAATAGTTTTCTGATAATTAATGCCAATTCAATCTACTATCTTTGTAATAAATTATATGCTTTAATATTATTTTGACAAAAGTGCTGCAAATAATCAATTTGCAAAAATTAAATTAAATGGTGACAAAATAAAAACCTGCGATAATCTGTTCAATACGTAAATCTGTGCTTCATAATACTATAAATCAATGCAAAATTCATTAAAAAACATATTTCCTACTTTCTCTACAGAACTTATTTCGACTATCGAAGAAAACGGAAGTGCGCAAGATTTTGAAGCCGGAACGATTTTAATGCGCACGGGACAATACATCAAAAACACGGTTTTGATTACCAAAGGAAAAATCAAAATTTATCGCGAAGGCGAAGATGGCGGCGAATTTTTAATGTATTATTTACAACCTGGTCAAGCCTGTGCAATTTCGATGATTTGTACTGCCAAAAGCGAAAAAAGCCAAATCATGGCAAAGGTCGTAGAAGATGTCTCCGTCATGATGATTCCCTTGCAAATGATGGACAAATGGATGATGGAACACAGATCTTGGTACGAATTTGTTATAGAAACTTACAGAAGCCGTTTTGAAGAAGTACTGGAAGTTGTCGATAATATCGCTTTCCGCTCTATGGATGAACGTTTAGAATTTTATTTAAAAAGACATTCTGATGCCTGTGGCTGTTCTGAAGTAAAACTTTCGCACCAAGAAATCGCAACCGAATTAAACACTTCAAGGGAAGTCGTGTCAAGATTACTCAAAAAAATGGAACAGCGAGGTTTGGTCAAATTAAACCGAAACCAAATTGAGTTATTAAACACGAATTACACGGATTAACACTAATTTTTTTTGATTAACCATTAAGATATTAAGATAATTAAGCTTACTTTTTTACCTCTTAATTTACTCAGGAAAAATTAAGCGCTGCATTTTCATTAACTTAATATCTTAATGGTAAAATTATTTTTTATCAATATTCTCTTCTGTGATAAATGTTACTGTAGATTCATAATTTCCGAATCACCTTTGTAAAAAATAAATACAATGGAATATTTAGGATATTTTGCTTCAATCATTATCGGAATCTCGCTTGGCTTAATTGGCGGTGGCGGTTCTATATTGACGATTCCTATTTTAGTGTATTTATTTAAAGTAAATCCGGAACAGGCAACGTCTTATTCTTTATTTATTGTGGGTTTAACCGCTTTGTTTGGCAGTTACAGTCATTATAAAATGGGAAATCTTAAATTAAAGTCGGCATTGTATTTTGCGATTCCATCTGTAATTTCCATTTTGATTATACGTGAAGTTATTTTTCCACAAATTGCTTCGACCTTATTTTCAATAGCTTCTTATTCTGTTTCAAAAGATTTTTTGATCATGATTATCTTTTCTGTTTTGATGATTACCGCAGCAATTTCGATGATTAGAAAAAGCCAGCCCAAAATTAAAGCAGAAACCAATTATATTCAATTAAGCATAATAGGTTTTGTTGTCGGAATCATAACAGGATTTCTTGGCGCCGGAGGTGGATTTTTAATTATTCCTGCTCTTTTATTTTTCGCTAATTTACCTATGAAACAAGCAGTAGGAACTTCGTTATTAATCATCACAATCAATTCTTCTATAGGTTTTGGGGGTGATTTATACATCGGAACTCCAATAAATTATCCTTTTTTATTAGGTGTTTCTGTAATGGCGCTTCTCGGAATGATTATCGGAAGCCAGCTTTCTAAAAAAATTGACGGAACTAAATTGAAGCCTATCTTTGGCTGGTTTGTTTTGGTTATGGGATTTTATATTATTACAAAAGAAGTTTTGTTTTAAGATTATTCCTCTCGCAGATCTGGCAGATTCAGAAGATTTTTTTTTATTAGAAATAGAATCTTAATATTTTGGGCGTTTCCTCCGGCCGGGCGGGCTATCCGCTATATCTTTTCCTTGCTAAAGAAGCAAGAAAAAGGATACCGCTTCTATCCCTAACGCAAACATTGGGTTACAAGTATTTTAATTTCAAAACCGTATCTGTTTTCATTTCTTTACTTATGAATTGCCTCCTGCTTTAGCTGGAGATAATCAAATATATACAAAAAAGGCTTTAGCCGAATTATAAAGTTCGGCTAAAGCCTGCTTCATTTTAAACAAAAAACCTCCAGTTAAAACTGGAGGCTATTGATTTTATACTTAGCTAAATTCTCATTAATGAAAAACATTGAATTGTTTCAAACGTTGGGTATTGTAGTGATTATGGTAAGAAAAAAATCAATGCTCCCCATACCCAACCTCATCCATTTTCCCGCTAAAGACGCGATATTGAATTATAAAGTAAATAATCACCAGAAACAAGGCGATAAAAAACCAGCTCAATCCGGCATTTAAACCGTATTCTCCGGCGGCAGTGTTGTAAATCGTTAAGGATGGATTTACTTTATTCGTCGATGGCAAAACATTCGGGAAAATAGAAACTGCTGTTGAAGCAAAACCTCCCACTAAAAATAAGGTTGAAAATAAAAATCCGTGACCGTCTTTTTGAAACGAACGCACTTTGAATAAACCTGCAATTCCAACAAAAGTCATAATTGGGAAAAACCATAGAATCGGGTTTTCGACAAAATTATGAAACGGTTCCGGCTCGATAAAGTGCCAAATTCCCAAGGAAATAAAAACCAAAAGCAGTAAAACAATGTTCAATTTAAACACCACATTTTTAAGTTGTGTATTTAAAGACGAATTGGTTTTAAAAATAATCCAGTTTGCACCGTGAATCGTTAAGGCAACGACACTTACGATTCCGAGGAAAAGCGTAAACCAATCTATAATTCCCAATTCATTCGCCTGCGGACTAAAAGTTGGATTCCATAAAGGCAAAAAGAAAAAATGCGGTTCTTGTGTAGAAACGCCATTTTGCACCATTCCGAGATTTACACCGCGTACGATATTCCCTAAAGCAATTCCGAAGAAAAGCGCTAAAAGCAAACTTGCGATTCCAAAAGCTTTATCCCAGATACTTTCCCACATCGGGTGATGTACTTGACCGCGCATTTCAAGTCCGATCGCACGGAAAATCAAAAGCCATAAAATCATAATCAAAGGCAGATAAAAGCCACTGAAAGAAGAAGCGTATAAAGTTGGGAACGCAAAAAACAAAACACCCCCGGCAGCGATAATCCAAACTTCGTTGGCATCCCAAAACGGACCGATAGCGCTGGTAATGGCTTTTTTATCTTTTTCTGTATCAGCAAAAAATAAATGAATAATTCCTGCTCCAAAATCGTAACCGTCTAAAACAATATAAACAGCTAAAATTCCCATTAAAACTACGTACCAAAAAAATTCCATACTTATATTTTTTCTGTTGAAAGTTCCACGTGATGAGGTCCTTTATTGATAATTTTTCCAATTAAAAGCAAAAACAGCATTCCGAGTAAAAGGTACAATCCTATAAAACCCAGCAAAGTAAACAAGGTGTTTCCGGATGAAACCGTTGGCGATGCTCCAGCTGCAGTTCGCATTAAATTGTAGACCAGCCAAGGCTGTCTTCCTAACTCAGCCGTGTACCAGCCTGTTGTATTAGCGATATACGGAAATGGCATCATGAACATTAGTGACCATAAAATCCATTTAGTTTCGTATAATTTTCTTCTTATTAATTGAAAAAGCGCCAAAATCATTAATCCGATAAATACCGTTCCGAGTCCGACCATAATGTGATACGCATAATACAATCCAGAAATATTAGTAGGATGAAGATCTTCTTCAAACTGATCTAAACCTTTAATTTCCTGATCCCAATTTCCGTAAGTCAGAAAACTCAAAATATTAGGAACGGCAATTTTATTATCGAGTTTTTTATCTTTTACATCGGGCTGACCAATTAAGACAATCTCAGAGCCTTTTTTCTCGGTATGAAAAATTCCTTCCATTCCGGCAAAAGTTACAGGTTGATATTTAACCACATTTTTTGCCAGTAAATCTCCAGTAGGAACGGCTACAACAATGCTAGAAATCAATCCGAAAGTAACACCCGTTTTTAAGAACAATCTTCCGAAAGAAACATTCTTTTGGCTCAAAATATAAAAGGCTCCGATTCCCGCCACAACAAAAGAACTTGTAACTAAAGAAGCGGCTTGATTATGCAAATAAGAAGGCCAAAGCCAAGGATTTAGAAATAAGGCCTGAAAATTATTCAAAACAAATTTTCCGTTCTCGAGAATTTCATAACCTACTGGATTTTGCATCCACGAATGTGTAGCAATAATTAAAAAACCGCTGGCCCAAGAACCAATCATAATTAATAATCCCGTTACAAAATGCCATTTATGTCCGAGGATTTTTTCTCCAAATAAAAATATTCCCAGAAATGACGATTCGAGAAAGAAAGAAAACATTCCCTCCATTGCCAAAGTCTGACCAATAATACCGCCTGTTAACTCAGAGAATTTTGCCCAGTTTGTTCCAAACTGAAACTCCATCGGAATTCCGGTTACAACGCCCATCGCAAAATTGAGTGCGAAAATTTTCATCCAGAAATGAGTGGCGTGATTGTATTGTTCGTCTTTAGTTTTTAAGTATTTCCATTTGAAGTACACAATAATGAGCGAAAGACCCATTGTAAGCTGCGGAAAAAGATAGTGAAAGGTAATTGTGAAGGCGAATTGCATTCGGTCATAAAAAAGCATTTCTTCCATAGTGGTAATTTGTTTATGAAGTCTCACAAATTTACCCATTAAAACCCGAATTGTTAGCCTTAAAAAAAAGTTTATCGTCTTATATTTGTTAAACTTTTCAACAATTTAAAAGAGTACGTTACAATTTTATTTGGCTGTACTCCTCCAAGTTTGTCATTTCGACCAAAGGGAGAAATCGCACTAGAAGCTCCACAAGCAAAGTTTCCAATCTTTGTCGAATACCGCGTGTGATTTCTCCCTTTGGTCGAAATGACAAATTACGCCGTATATTCTTTGCGCTCCAATGGTTGAAACAATGGACTATGTTCTGACATCTCTATGTTTAAAATAGCCTAAGGTTCAAACTTGGGGACCATCGTCAATTTAATCTTTTTTCAAGATCCCTTTTTCGACACTTTCATGAATCAAACCTTCAGCGTAATTCCACAACGATTTTGAACCATTTTTTATAACACTCTTTTTTTCGTAAACCTTATCGTAAGCCACTCCAAACTCTTTCCAAGTGCCTCCGTTGTTAGAAGTGTTTTGCAGTAAAGGTTCTAATCGGTCCATCGATTTTGCAAATTTAGCTTCGTTGGTTTCTCCAGCTTCAAATTCTTCCCAAATCGAAATAAAATCTTCAGCTTGTTTTTTTGGAAGTAAACCAAAAATTCGATTCGCCGCCAAACGTTCTTCATCGGTATTTGAATGATTTTTTACTTCATCATAAATAAAAACATCTCCAGCGTCGATTTCTACAATATCGTGTATCAAAACCATTTTTACGACTTTTAATATATCAATCGGTTTATCTGAATGTTCTGCCAAAACAATTGCCATTAAAGCCAAATGCCAGCTGTGTTCTGCATCATTTTCATTACGGTCACTGTTAAACAATTTTGTTTTTCGCTGAATATATTTTACTTTATCAATTTCTTTTATAAAAGCAATTTGATTCAATAAATCTTCTGTCTTCATATCAATAATTTTGGTCAGTTGTAAAATTACATAGATTTTTTTTCGCACCATATAAGTGATATAAGTAATCTAAAACAATCTGCAATCTGAGTGAAGCTAAAATAAATTTATATCATTTATATGGTGAAATTGTTTTTTAATTAAAAATCAAATTTCTGTAACATTAGTCACTTATTTTCTAGAAAAACAAAGTTATCTTTGTAACCCATCATTCTTCAATTCATATCATGAAAATAGAACAAATTTACACCGGATGCCTGGCACAAGGTGCTTATTATATAACTTCAAACGGAGAAGCTGCGATTATTGATCCTTTACGAGAAATCCAGCCTTACTTAGATCGTTTAGAACGCGATAACGTTACATTAAAATATATTTTCGAAACGCATTTTCACGCTGATTTTGTTTCTGGACATATTGATTTAAGCAAAGAAACTAAGGCTCCAATTGTTTACGGACCAAATGCGGCTTGTGAGTTTGACTGCATTTCTGCAAAAGACGGACAAGAATTTAAAATCGGAAAAATTACTATAAAAGCATTGCATACTCCAGGTCATACAATGGAAAGCACAACGTATTTATTGATTGACGAAAATGGAAAAGACCATGCTATTTTTTCTGGTGATACTTTGTTCATTGGAGATGTTGGCCGACCAGATTTAGCTCAAAAAGCTGCTGGAATGACACAAGATGAATTGGCTGGAATTTTATTTCACTCCTTAAGAAATAAAATTATGACTTTGGCCGATGATGTAATCGTTTATCCAGCGCACGGTGCGGGAAGCGCATGCGGAAAAAATATGAGCAAAGAAACTGTTTCGACAATTGGGAATCAAAAAGCGACGAATTATGCTTTGCGTGCGAATATGACAGAAGCTGAATTTATTGAAGAAGTAACCGACGGCCTATTGCCTCCTCCAGCCTATTTCAGCATGAATGTGGCAATGAACAAGCAAGGTTACGAAAGTTTCGAATCGGTTTTGCATAATGGAATGAAAACTATTAAAGCAACAGATTTTGAGGCTGTCGCCGAAGAAACTGGAGCTTTAGTTTTAGATACTCGCAAAAGCGGTGATTTTGCAAAAGGATTTATTCCGCAGTCAATTAATATCGGGATCAATGGTGATTTTGCGCCGTGGGTTGGAACTTTGATTGCGAATGTAAAACAGCCTATTATATTAGTTACTGAAAATGGCTTAGAAGAAGAAACCGTAACACGTTTAAGCCGTGTAGGTTTTGATTCGATTATCGGACATTTAGAAGGCGGATTTGAAGCTTGGCAAAAAGCTGGTTTTGAAGTTGATACCGTTAATCGAATTACCGCAGAACAATTCGCAAGCGAATTTAAGATTGAAGACGATAAAGTAATCGATATTCGAAAAGAAACTGAATATGAAGCGGAACATATTGATAATGCTTACAGCAAACCTCTTGCCTATATAAATGACTGGGTAAAAGATATTAACCCAAACGAGCATTTTTACCTGCATTGTGCGGGCGGATATCGAAGTATGATTGCAGCTTCTATTTTGCAGGCACGCGGTTTTAGAAACTTCAGCGAAATTGACGGCGGTTTTGGAGCGATTGCAAAAACCGAAATACCAAAATCAGATTTTGTTTGTCAGAGTAAAGTATTAAAATAAATTTTTAAGGTACAGAGAGACAAAGGTTCAAAGCTGCAAAGTTTTTCCCTTTGAACCTCTGTTCCTTTGAACCTTTGAACCTAAAAAAATGTTAGAAATTATAAAAGAACCTTGGCCTTGGTATGTTGCGGGTCCGTTGATTGGGTTGACTGTGCCTGTATTGTTGATTATCGGAAATAAATCTTTTGGGATCAGCTCTTCATTGCGCCATATTTGCGCCATGTGTATTCCGGCGAATATTTCGTTTTTTAAATACGATTGGAAAAAAGAAAGCTGGAATTTATTTTTTGTTTTCGGAATTTTTCTTGGCGGAATCATTGCTGCTTATTTGTTAGCAAATCCAAATCCAGTTGAAATTACGCCACAGCTTTCTGAACAATTAGCTTCTTACGGAATTACAGATCATTCTGGATTATTGCCAAAAGAACTTTTTTCTTGGGAAAGTTTATTGACACTTCGTGGTTTTATCATGATTGTAGTTGGCGGCTTCTTAGTCGGTTTTGGAACACGTTACGCAGGCGGATGCACTAGCGGGCATGCTATTATGGGAATTTCAAATTTGCAATGGCCTTCATTAGTTGCCACAATCTGTTTTATGATTGGCGGTTTTGTTATGGCTAATTTGATTCTGCCTTATATTCTTTCACTTTAAAATTTCAAAAATGAATAATTTAGAAAATAAAAATACAGATACAGAAGGAATCAACGGAAGTCAATTGAAAGATTCTGGATTAGGAAATTTAAAATATCTTCTGGTTGGAATCTTTTTTGGAATTGTATTCGTAAAAGCCGAAATCATCAGCTGGTTTCGTATTCAAGAAATGTTTCAATTGCAATCGTTCTTTATGTACGGAGTAATTGGAAGTGCTGTTGTGGTTGGAATCATTTCAGTACAACTGATTAAAAAATTCAACATTAAAACCATTCAAGGAGAAAAAATAGAAATTCAGCCTAAAGTTTTCAGCAAAGGACAAATCTATGGCGGATTACTGTTTGGTTTTGGATGGGCCATTACTGGCGCTTGTCCGGGACCGCTATTTGCACAAATTGGAACTGGAGTTACTGTAATTGTAGTTACTTTATTGAGCGCAATTGCCGGAACTTGGTTTTATGGGTTGATAAAAGATAAATTGCCTCATTAAGATTCCTAATTATTATTTATATACTATATCAAACCTAACAGGTTTTTAAAACCTGTTAGGTTTATGCTTATCAAACCCGGCATCTTTTCTAAACATGCCGGGTTTTTCATGTCGTGTGCTCGCGTGAGGGATAGGAGCTGACTGCCGAAGCAGTGCGGATAGCCCGACAGCATCGCGATAAAAGGGCGTATATGCGCATAGTTATTTTGCCCTTTTATCGGGATGGTGGCACGCCCCAATTTGTAAAATTTAGATTAATTTCTTTACTATTAGAACTTTAAGATTTAGTTAAATATCAAAAAATCAATATTTTACATTTTTAAATTAATTATTTTTATTCTCATTTTTAGTTAGTTTTGATATGTGTTATGACCTATGAAATTTGAATTAACAAAAAATTAACATCACATTTGTATATACAACTATTAAAACTTGTACATTTGTATATACAAATTATACACTTACGACTATGACAATTGAAGAGGTTATAAAAAGTACAGTTAAGATGGATAATGCGAAAAAAGTTATTCTGAATATCATGTACACGCAAAATGTGATTCAGGATCATTTCAACGAGTTGATAAAACCGTATGATTTATCTGGAGAACAATATAATGTGTTGCGTATATTAAGAGGACAAAAAGGAAAACCTGCTAATATGTGTGTCATTCAGGAACGTATGCTTGCAAAAACAAGCAATACAACCCGATTAGTAGACAAACTGTTATTGAAGGATTTTGTGACACGAAATGTTTGCCCTGGCAATCGACGTAAAATTGAAGTTTCGATAACCCAAAAAGGTTTGGATGTATTAAAGGAATTAGACCCCAAAGTAGATGAGCACGAACGCATATTTGCTGAGAACATAAGCAAGGAGGAATTAGAATTATTAAATCAATTATTAGAAAAATACCGAACCCAACAAAATTAATATTTATGAGCACATTATTAGAAAATCTAAATTGGAGATATGCAACTAAAAAGTACGATGCAACAAAAAAAATCTCTGCTGCTGATTTAAATACAATAAAAGAAGCTGTTAGACTAAGCGCCTCTTCTTATGGATTGCAATTATACAAAGTAATAATTGTTGAAAATCCAGAAATTAGAGCAAAATTAAAAGAAGCTGCCTATGGTCAGACTCAAATTACAGATGCTTCTCAAATATTTGTTTTTGCAAGTCAAACTGCAGTAGATGATTCACATATTAATGGATATATTCAAAACATTTCTAAAACAAGAAATATTCCTGAAGAAGCATTAGCTGGATTTAGCGACTATATGAAAGGTGCTATTAGTCCAATGTCTGATGATCTTAAAAAAATCTGGACAGCTAAACAAACTTATATCGCTTTAGGAAACTTATTAAGTGCTGCAGCAGAATTAAAAATTGACGCAACACCAATGGAAGGTTTTAATCCGACAGCTTTCAATGAAATCTTAGGTTTAGACAAACTAGGCTTAAACGCTTCTGTAATTGCCGCTGTAGGTTACAGACATGAAGAAGATGACACACAGCATTACAAAAAAGTTAGAAAATCTCAAGAAGAATTATTTATCACTATATAATTAATATTAATCCAAAATCAATTTTAAACAACATGAAAAATTTAAAAACAATTGCAATAGCATTATTCGTAGCAGCGGCTAGTATTTCAGTAAATGCTCAAACTAAAAAAATCGACGTAAAAGCATCTACTATTAAATGGGTAGGAAAAAAAGTAACTGGAGAACACTCTGGAACTGTAAACTTTAAAGATGGAGCTTTAGTTTTCAAAGGAAAAAAATTAACTGGAGGAAGCTTTACTGTTGATATGACTTCATTAACTTCTACAGATTTAACTGGAGAATACCAAGGGAAATTGAATGGTCACTTAAAAGCTGACGATTTCTTCGGAACTGATAAATATCCAACTGCAAAATTAGTTTTCAAAACTATCGGAGCTAAATCTACTGATGTTTACACTGTTACTGCTGATTTAACTATCAAAGGCATTACTAAACCTGTAACTTTTGACATCACTGTGGCTGGAAACACTGCTACAACTGCTTTCAAAGTTGACAGAACTAAATACGATATCAAATACAACTCTGGTAACTTCTTCGAAAACTTAGGAGACAAAACTATCAATGACGATTTCGAATTAGCTGTAACTTTAAAATTCTAATATTTTAAACGAAGTAATTCTTACATAAACAAACCCCAATAGCCCAGTGTTATTGGGGTTTGTTATTTTATTTACTTTTCAAAAAGATAACGTTCTTAATACTGCACTAACACTTTCATAACAACAGACCGTGTTTTGATTAACATTCGGCCTCTAATTTTGGGCTAACAAAAAAAATCAAAAACTAGAAATCAAAATCATAGTTATGAAAACAAAAATGCAATTTGCAATTCTTACTCTTTTAAGCTCTTTTTTTCTTCAAGCCCAGCAACAGCCCAAAGGAATTATAGGCAATAACAACTGGATGAGCAACTGGACCAATTTTAAACCTGCCAATACCGAATATAACGAAGCAACCAATATTATCGCCGGAACTATAGATAAAGACACTAAATTATTAAAACGCAATACCTACCAGCTTGTTGGCGTAGTATACGTAACCAATAATGCCGTTTTAACCATAGAACCTGGAACAGTAATTCGTGGCGACGATAAAACTTGCGGTACTCTTGTTATTGCAAACGGATCTAAAATTATGGCCGAAGGTTTAGAAACTGATCCCATTGTTTTTACTTCAAATAAAGAAAAAGCAGATAGAAAACCTGGTGATTGGGGCGGTATCATTGTTCTTGGAAAAGCACCCATAAATACCCTTGGCGGATTACATACATTGCCTTTTGACTTGGAGCCTGGACTAAATCATTACGGAGGACAGGATGCTGAAGACAATTCTGGAATTTTAAAATATGTTCGTATTGAGTACTCTGGAAGAAAATTAAGTGCTTTAAAAGAACTTAATGGGCTTTCTTTAGCAGGAGTTGGAAGAAAAACAGTTTTAAGCAACATACAAATCAGCTATTCTAATGATGATTCTTTTGAATGTTATGGAGGCGATCTGAACCTGAATAATTTAATTTCTTACCGAACTACAGATGATGATTTTGATTTTACACAAGGCGCTCAAATCAATATAAATAACAGTATTGCTATTCGTCATCCGTTTTCATCTGATGTCTCAGGTTCAAGATGTTTTGAAGTTGATTCCTACGATAAAATTGGAAATACAGATATGACCAAAAAAATGACTAAAATTAATGCCAGCAATATCACTTTAGTCAATCTAGAAGAAAACAATCAAGGACTAGTAAGAGAGTCGGTTTATGTTAGAGAAGATACTTTCTTTAATTTATCAAACAGCATTATTTCTGGTTTTACACCTTTTGTTTTATTAGAAGGAAACATTGGAAATGGTGAAGTAAATTTAGCTAAACTTACTTTTAAAAACCTAGTCGTTAACAATTGCAATGGCGGTATTACAAGTGAAGCCGGAAGCGGAAACAAAGAAATTCAAAGCTTTTATAACAAGCCAGAAGCAGATATACAATACACAAATATTAAAAATAGTGAGTTGTTTACTATGCCAAGCATCAAAGGAAATCCGGATTTTAGGATGAATGTAAACAACACGCTGGCAATTGGAAATTAAGGTCCTGACTAATCTTTAAATTCTAAAATTTAACAAAATTCAAAAATTAGAAAAGATTTTTTTGAAATTAAATGTATTCTAATCCAAATTACATTTATATCTTTGTGAAATCAAAATAAGATATGAGAACAATAATGAACAATACTTGGTGGTGGAAGAATTTACGTCAAACGTCGTGAACTAAGCTTCCTATGGTATTTTCAAAACTATAAATATAAAAGGCTTGTCATCACGACAAGCCTTTTTTTTTGGTCATAACTCAAACGAAAAAATAAATAAAAATTAAAAACAACATACTTTGAAACCTTTTATACTCAACACACATTACAAACAAATTCTGGCAGACACGATTACGCCGGTAAGTATTTATTTTAAAATTAGAGATAAATTCCCAAATAGTTTATTGCTGGAAAGTAGTGATTATCATGGAAATGACAATAGTTTTTCTTACATCTGCTGCAACCCTATCGCAACAATTAAAATTGAAAACGAAACTATTTCAAAGACTTTTCCTGATGGAACTTCAGAAAAAATTTCAATTGATGCTTCGACCAATATTCCAGAAGTAATTCAGGAATTTTCGAGTCAGTTTAAGTCGGAGAAAAACGATTTTAAATTCATCAATAACGGTCTATTCGGATACATTTCTTATGATGCTGTTCGTTATTTCGAAAAAGTTTCTATCGCCAAAAAAGACAATGCTACTTCAATTCCGGATGTTTTTTATGCGGTTTATCAAAACATTATCGCCATCAATCACTTTAAAAACGAAGCCTACATTTTTTGCCACAGTGTAGATGGAAGAAACAACATATCTGAAATTGAACAATTATTGCAATCACGAAATATTGCATCCTATAAATTCACAAAAGAAGGCGAAGGATTCTCAAATTTAACTGATGATGAATTCAAACATAATGTAGCTTTGGCTAAGAAACATTGCTTTAGAGGAGACGTTTTTCAATTGGTTTTATCCCGTCGTTTTACGCAAGGTTTTAAAGGTGACGAATTCAATGTTTACAGAGCTTTAAGAAGCATTAATCCATCTCCTTACTTATTCTTTTTTGATTATGGAGATTTCAAAATATTTGGGTCTTCGCCCGAAGCACAGATTATCGTAAAAAACAGAAAAGCCGAAATTCACCCCATCGCAGGAACTTTTAAAAGAACCGGAAATGATGAACGCGACGCACTTTTAGCCAAAGAACTTTCTGAAGATAAAAAAGAAAACAGCGAACACGTTATGTTGGTTGACTTGGCAAGAAATGATTTAAGCAGAAATGGTCATGATGTAAACGTAGAAAAATACAGAGAAGTTCAGTTTTTCTCTCACGTTATTCACTTAGTTTCTAAAGTTACAGGACATTTACACGAAAAAGCTACGACGATGCAAGTCGTTGCCGATACTTTCCCAGCCGGAACATTAAGCGGTGCTCCAAAACACAGAGCAATGCAATTGATTGAAGATTACGAAAAAACGAATCGTAATTTTTACGGCGGAGCAATTGGTTTCATGGATTTTGAAGGCAACTTTAATCACGCCATCATGATTCGAACTTTCCTAAGTAAAAATCACCAACTACATTGTCAAGCCGGCGCAGGAATTGTTGCCAGTTCTGACGAAGAAAGCGAAATGCAGGAAGTGTATAATAAATTAAGAGCTCTGAATACAGCGCTGGAAATGGCAGAGAAAATTTAATTTTTGTTTCAAGTTTCAGGTTTCAAGTTATTGGAACGTGAAACTTGAAGCTAAAAAAACCTGAAACCTGAAACAAAATTTAAACTTATGAAAAATATAATTCCGTTTGTAATTGCTGTTTTATTGTTCGCTTCATGCGAGACGAAGAAAGAATCAAATGCAATTCCGATAACCGGAACCTGGCGTCTGATATCGGCACAAACGACTGAAAAAGATTCGACGTTTTCGACTTTTAATCCCAAAACAAAAATGATTAAAATTATAAATGATACTCATTTTGCTTTTTTTAATCATGATTTGAATAATGGAAAAGACAGTTCAGCAGTTTTCTTTGGCGGAGGAGGAAAATATACTTTGAAAGATAGTATTTATACAGAAAATCTGGAATTTTTCAATAACCGTCAATGGGAAAACGGCAAATTTGAGTTTGTAGTAAAAATTAAAAACGACACCTTAATTCAAAAAGGAATCGAAAAAGTAGAAAAATTAGGAATCAACCGTATTATCACTGAAAAGTACGTTCGAGAGTAAAAAATAGTTTCAGGTTTAAAGTTTCAGGTTTCACGTTGTTGGAACTTGAAACCAAAAAAACCTGAAACATTAAACAAAAAACAAGATGAAAAAAATATTAGTTATAGACAATTACGATAGTTTCACTTATAATTTAGTACACTATTTAGAAGATTTAAACTGCGAAGTAACTGTTTACAGAAATGACGAATTCGAAATTGACGAAATCGCTTCTTTCGATAAAATATTACTTTCTCCAGGACCTGGAATTCCGGATGAAGCAGGTTTATTAAAAGCAGTAATCCAGAAATACGCGCCAACAAAAAGCATTTTAGGCGTTTGTTTAGGACAACAAGCCATTGGAGAAGTTTTTGGCGGAACGCTTTCAAATCTTGATAAAGTATACCACGGCGTTGCTACAAATGTAAAAACGGTAGTTTCTGATGAAATTTTGTTTGAAGGTTTAGGAAACGAATTCGAAGTGGGAAGATATCATTCATGGGTTGTTGATGCTAATTTGCCAGATGTTTTAGAAGCAACTTCAATCGACGAAAATGGACAAATTATGTCGCTAAGACACAAAATTTTTGATGTAAGAGGTGTTCAGTTTCATCCTGAAAGTGTGCTTACCCCAAAAGGAAAAAGAATTTTAGAGAATTGGATTAGAAGCTAGTTTTTTTGTTTCAGGTTTCACGTTTCAAGTTGTTGGAACGTGAAACCTGAAACCTGAAACTTGAAACTTAGAACCTCAGAATCTTAGCAACTTAAAAAAAATGAAAACTATATTAAACAAACTAATCAATCACGAAGTGCTTTCTAAAGAAGAGGCAAAAAATGTGTTGATTAATATTTCAAGCGGTCAGTACAATCCAAGTCAGATTTCGGCATTTTTGACCGTATTTATGATGCGAAGCATTACGATCGATGAACTTTCGGGTTTCCGTGAAGCTTTATTAGAATTGTGTGTTCGCGTTGATTTATCAGCCTATAACACAATCGATTTATGCGGAACCGGTGGTGACGGAAAAGATACTTTCAATATTTCGACTTTAGCTTCTTTCATTTCAGCCGGAGCGGGAATAAAAGTAGCAAAACACGGAAATTACGGTGTTTCATCTATTTCAGGTTCAAGCAACGTGATGGAAAAAATGGGAATTAAATTCAGCAACGATCCATCCTTTTTAGAAAAATGTATTGATAAAGCCGGAATCTGCGTTTTGCACGCTCCCCTATTTCACCCGGCAATGAAAAATGTTGGACCAATTCGTAAAGAATTGGCTGTAAAAACGTTCTTCAATATGTTGGGACCAATGGTAAATCCGTCATTTCCACAAAATCAATTGGTTGGTGTTTTCAACTTAGAATTGGCGAGAATGTATGCTTATTTATATCAAAATACTGATATCAATTTCACGATTTTACATTCGCTTGACGGCTATGACGAAATCTCGTTAACAGGTCCAACCAAAACGATCACATCACACATGGAAGGAATGTTGAAACCAGAAGATTTTGGAGTTCGTCTTTTATCACAAACAGAAATTGAAGGCGGAAAAACTATCGAAGAATCGGCTGAAATGTTCACCAACATCATTTCAGGAAAAGGAACCGAAGCACAGAATAATGTGGTTTTAGCCAATGCCGCAATGGCAATTGCAACGGTAACCAAATGTTCTCCGATAGAAGGATTTGAATTAGCAAAAGAAAGTCTATTCTCCGGAAAAGGACATCAAGCTCTAAAAAAGTTACAAGAATTAAGTAAATAAAAATTTAGTTTCAAGTTTTCTTTGTTTCAGGTTTCAACTTATTGGAGCGAACCTGAAACTTGAAACCTGAAACCTGAAACAAATAAAAAAATGAACATACTCGATAAAATCATATTTGACAAACAAAGAGAAGTCGTTCTTAAAAAATCGATTATTCCAGTCTCGCAATTGGAAGCTTCGGTATTTTTTGGAAGAGAAACAATTTCATTAAGTCAGAAACTAAAAACAAGTTCAACCGGAATTATCGCCGAACACAAACGCCGTTCTCCTTCAAAATCAGTAATCAACCATAGTTTTACGGTTGAAGAAGTAGTAAAAGGTTATGAAAATGCAGGTGCTTGCGGTATTTCTGTTTTGACCGACGGGAAATATTTTGGTGGTTCTCTTGACGATTTACTTTTAGCCAGAGCGAGTGTAAATATTCCGCTTTTGCGAAAAGAATTTATAGTCGATGAATACCAAATTTTAGAAGCCAAAGCTTTTGGAGCCGATTTAATTTTGTTAATCGCAGCGGTTTTAACCCGCGAAGAAATAAAATCTTTATCTGAATTTGCAAAGAAATTAGGCTTAGAAGTTTTATTGGAAGTTCACAATCAGGAAGAATTAGAAAAATCAATTATGCCAAGTTTAGATATGATTGGTGTAAACAACAGAAACTTAAAAACGTTTGAAGTAAGTCTGGATTTCAGTAAAGAATTAGCATCGCAAATTCCAAATGATTTTGTAAAAGTTTCAGAAAGCGGTATTTCATCAATCGAAGCCATTCAGGAACTAAAACCTTACGGATACAAAGGTTTCTTAATTGGAGAAAACTTCATGAAAACCGACAATGCCGGACAAGCCGCAACAGAATTTATAAATAATCTAAAAGCGTAAAAGTTTGCCACGAATTTCACAAATCAGCACGAATTTAATTAGTGGAAATTCCTGTAATTCGTGGCAAAAAAAACAAAAAAACTTAGTGTCTTAGCGCCTTCGTGGCAAAAACAAAAATAAAATGAAACTCAAAATATGCGGCATGAAATATCCCGAAAACATTCTCGAAGTAGGCGCACTCCTACCCGATTATATGGGATTTATTTTCTGGGAGAAATCCGCGCGATACTTTAACGGAGAAATTCCGGAACTTATACAAACAATCAAAAAAGTGGGTGTTTTTGTCAATCAGAGTCAGGAAGAAATTCTCGAAAAAGTTTCAAAATACAATCTGCAAGCCGTTCAGCTTCATGGAAATGAATCTGTAGCATTTTTATCAGAACTAAAAAAACAATTACCAAAGAAAACCGAAATCATAAAAGTATTTTCGGCCGATGAAAATTTCGATTTTGAAGTTATAAAGCCTTTTGAAGCTGTCTGCAATTATTTTATGTTTGACACCAAAGGAAAATTACCTGGCGGAAACGGAACCACTTTTGACTGGACGATATTAAAAAAATACAAGTCTGATAAACCCTTCTTTTTAAGCGGTGGCATCGGAATAAACGAATTAAAAGCGATCGAAGAAATTTCAAAAACCAATCTTCCTATTTATGCAGTCGATATAAATAGTAAATTTGAAATCGAACCGGGACTTAAAAACAGAAACTTATTTAGCAATTTCAAACGAAAATTTGATGTTGCCAACTTTTAAAATTGGAATAAAATGAATTTTAACGTTAACGAAAAAGGATATTACGGTGAATTTGGCGGAGCATATATTCCTGAAATGCTGTATCCGAATGTAGAAGAATTACGCCAGAATTATTTAAAAATAACCAGCGAACCTGATTTTAAGGCCGAGTTTGATCAATTGCTGAAAGATTACGTTGGGCGCCCAAGTCCATTGTACTTTGCTAAGCGTTTGTCTGAAAAATACAATACGAAAGTTTACTTAAAAAGAGAAGACTTAAATCATACCGGAGCACATAAAGTAAACAATACGATCGGCCAGATATTAGTTGCCAGACGTTTAGGCAAAAAAAGAATTATTGCCGAAACCGGAGCTGGTCAGCACGGAGTTGCAACTGCTACAGTTTGTGCTTTGATGGGAATGGAATGCATCGTTTACATGGGAGAAATCGACATTGCAAGACAGGCTCCAAACGTTGCCCGTATGAAAATGTTAGGCGCAGAAGTTCGTCCGGCACTTTCGGGTTCAAGAACGTTGAAAGATGCAACTAACGAAGCGATTCGAGATTGGATCAACAATCCGGTTGACACACATTATATTATAGGATCTGCTATTGGCCCGCATCCTTATCCGGATATGGTTACGCGTTTTCAAAGTGTAATTTCCGAAGAAATTAAATGGCAGTTAAAGGAAAAAGAAGGACGTGAAAACCCTGATTATGTTGTAGCTTGCATTGGCGGAGGAAGTAACGCTGCCGGAACTTATTATCACTTTTTGCACGAGCCAGAAGTTGGAATTATTGCGGTTGAAGCTGCCGGAAAAGGTGTTGACAGTGGTCACAGCGCAGCAACGAGCAAATTAGGAAAAGTGGGCGTTATTCACGGCTGTAAAACGCTTTTGATGCAAACTTCAGACGGACAAATTACAGAACCGTATTCTATTTCTGCAGGTTTAGATTATCCTGGTGTTGGCCCAATGCATGCACATTTGGCACAAACGGGCCGCGGTGAATTTTTCTCTGTAACAGATGATGATGCTATGAACGCAGGGTTGCAATTAACTAAGCTAGAAGGAATTATTCCGGCTATTGAAAGTGCGCACGCTTTTGCAGTTTTAGATCAGAAAAAATTTAAACCGACAGATATTGTGGTTATTAGTCTTTCCGGAAGAGGTGATAAAGATTTAGACAATTATATTGATTATTTTAAATTATAACAGAATAGCAATTTGGGCGCTACCTTCGACCAGGCTATCCGCTATATCTTTTTTATGGCAGAAAAAGCCATAAAAAAGGATACCGCTCCTATCCCTAACGCAAAAACAAATAACGAGGAAAATAACAAATAGCAATTATGGAAAAATTATTCTCTTACGGAACATTAAGATCAAAAGAAGTTCAAAGGCGGGTTTTTAATAAATTATTAACCGGAACTCCAGATCAGCTTCTTGGCTACAAACTAAAAAGCCTGCAGATCGAAGAAGAATTTGGAATGGCAGACTATGTTGTGGTAGTACCGAGTGAAAATCCATCAGAAATTATACATGGTGTTGCTTTCTCTATTTCTAAAGCTGATTTAGCTAAAGCAGATCAATTTGAATCTAATTCTTATAAAAGAGTTCAGGTTACCTTAAATTCGGGAACAACTGCTTGGGTATATATCGAAAATTAATAATTGTAAACAGAAAATGATTCTAGCTGCCGCACAGACAAAACCAACTAGAGGAAATATTGAGGCTAATTTATTAGATCATTATCGCCTTATCGAATTGGCTGTAAAAAATGGAGCACAATTAATTGCATTTCCTGAATTATCAATTTCAGGTTATGAAAGAGAAAATGCACAGAAATTAGCCTTCAAAAAAGACGATGCACGTTTGGATCATCTGAAAAAGTTAGCTGTCAAAAATAATATTGTAATTATTGCCGGAGCGCCAATTCAAATTGAACATCAATTGTTTATTGGCGAATTTGTAATTTCTCCCGATAATTCGGTTGCAATTTACACGAAACAATTTCTACATGAAGGCGAAGATGATTTTTTTCAATCTTCATTTGATTACAATCCGATGCTGGAAATTGAAAATCAAAAGATCTCCTTTGCCATTTGTGCCGATATTGATAATCCGCTGCATCCAGAAAATGCGTGCAAAAAAGAAACTGATATTTACATTGCGAGTATTTTCTTTTCCCCAAACGGAATTCCGAATGCATATCGAGATTTGCAAAGTTATGCTCAAAAACACAAAATGAATGTTTTGATGTCCAACTTCAGCGGTGAATCGTGGGGTTATCCGTCGGGCGGAAAAAGTGCTTTTTGGAATAATAAGGGCGAATTAATTGCACAAATGAATGATTCGGATTCGGGATTATTATTAGTAGAAAAGAACAATGATAATTGGATAAGCAGGATAGTGAAAATTTAAAATTAATACCAAAATTAAAGATTAAAAAAAATTGGTTTCATGCAGATTAAGCAGATTAGAGCAGATTTAAATTAATTAAAAGATCTGCGCAAATTGGCTTAAATAGATTTTAATCTCAGTGAAATAAAGTTGCAGTTAATCCGTAAAATCCTTTATCCCGAGAACTTCGGGAGTGGCAAAAATAAAAACTAATACCTAACCGGTTTTCGAAACCTATTAGGAGAAAAAATAAAAAAAACGAAATGAACAGAATAACTCAAAAATTACAAGAAGATAAAAAGATCCTTTCTATTTATTTTTCTGCGGGATATCCTAACTTAAATGATACAGTTCAGATTATTCAGGATTTAGAAAAAAACGGTGTTGATTTAATTGAAATTGGTTTGCCATTTAGCGATCCTTTGGCAGACGGACCAACGATTCAGGCCAGTTCTACAGCGGCACTTCATAACGGAATGACAACCCAAGTTCTTTTCGATCAGCTGAAAGACATCCGCGAAAGCGTAAAAATTCCGTTGATTATTATGGGATATTTTAATCCGATGTTGCAATATGGAGTTGAGGCTTTTTGCAAAAAATGTGCAGAGATTGGCATCGACGGACTTATTATTCCTGATTTACCAGTTGATGTTTATGCAGATGAATACAAAGCGATTTTCGAAAAATACGGATTAATAAATGTGTTTTTGATTACGCCACAAACTTCAGACGAACGTATTCGTTTTATTGACAGCGTTTCAAACGGATTTATTTATATGGTAAGTTCTGCAAGTGTTACGGGATCTCAATCTGGTTTTGGAAATGTTCAGGAAGATTATTTCGAAAGAATATCAAATATGAATTTGAAAAATCCACAAATTATTGGTTTCGGAATTTCAAATAAAGAAACTTTTACTCAAGCAACTAAATTTGCAAAAGGGGCTATTATCGGAAGTGCTTTTATTAAGCATTTGAGTGAAAGCGGTTCTGGAAAAATCAAAGAGTTTGTTGGGGAGATTCGTTAATTATCGAAACTAAACATCCTGTTTGTCATTCCGACGAAGGAGGAATCTCACTAGAAATTCTGCTTGCAAAGCCGCCAATCTTTGTCGAATTATGAGTGTGATTCAAATAAACTAATATAGCTGAAATACTAAGTGTTTCAGCTTTTTTTTGCTTTAAATAATCGAAACCGTTTTATGTTAATATTTTGTTAAATAAAAATTAAACACCTGTTTAAATTAAACGCTTGTTTAATTTTGTACTTAATTAGAAAAAATACCATGTTAAACATCGAATTAAACGATAAAAAAATCCAGATTCTAGATGTTGCTGAAAAGCTATTTTCAGAAAAAGGATTTGAAGGTACATCGATACGGGATATTTCCAAAGAGGCAAAAATTAACATTGCCATGGTTTCGTATTATTTTGGTTCAAAAGAAAGACTTCTTGAAGCTTTAATTCTTTACAAAACTTCTGATTTAAAATTACAATTAGAAAATTTATTGCAGGAAAATCTAGAACCTTTAGATAAAGTCAATAAATTAATCGAAATTTACATTAACAGAATAAATTGTAACAGAGGAATTTTCAGAATCTTACACTTTGAATTTACCTCAAAAAAAAGAGAACAGAATTTAATGGCGTTTACAGAACTGAAAAAAGGAAATTTAAAATCGCTGGAAAGCATTATCCGAGAAGGTCAGACAAAAGGCGTTTTCAGAAAAGATATTATTATCCCGCTGATTACCCCAACTATAATGGGGACATTTTTTCATTTTCACATGAACAAATTATTCTTTCAGGATTTGCTTCATTTAAATACCGAAGCATTGTACAATGATTATATTAATACCAGTCTTACAAAGCACATTCAACAAACTATAAAAGCTCTACTTGTTTATGAAAATTAATCAATTAATGCTCTTTGGGATTTTCTTTATCGGAATATCATCAATAGAAGCACAAGAAAAAACAAGTTTAACCTTAGATGAAGCCGTGAAAATGGCTTGGGAAAAAAGTAACGAAGTTACGCTTGCCAATACTAAGGTAAACACAAAAAAATACGAATTACAAGAGGTTAAAAACAATCAATATCCTGATCTAAAAATTTCAGGGCAATACCAAAGATTGACAAAAGCTTCTATTGATCTTCATAATAATGGTGGTGATCAAGCAAGTGCTGAACCTATGGCATCTCCAGATCAGGCGATGCTTGGAATGGCTAATCTTAGCTTGCCTATATTTTCAGGTTTTAAAATTAAAAACAGCATCATCGCTTCTGATAATTTATACGAAGCGGAAAGTTCTTATGCTGCAAAAACCAAAGAAGATGTTGCTTTACGCGTAATCACCTATTACACTGCATTATACAAAGCACAAAAAACATTAGATCTTTTAAACGAAAATCAAAAACAAGCAAAACAGCGTGTAACTGATTTTACGGAATTGGAGAAAAACGGAATCATTCCGAGAAATGATTTATTGAAATCACAGTTATTAGTTTCAAAAACGCAATTATCAATTGATGAAGCAAATAACAACATCAATAACATCAACTTTTACCTGACAACGCTATTAAAATTAGATCCGAGTGTAAAACTTCAGATTAATGAAGCTGACTTCTTTAATTTAAAAACAAGCAATGCGCCAACATCTGATGCATTGGCACTTGAGAACAGAAAAGATTTAGAAGCAATTCGTTTCCAGCAAAAAGCCAGCGAAGCCAACATTAAGATTGCAAAATCAGGATATTATCCTTCGCTTGCATTATTAGGCGGTTATACAGCTTTGGATCTTAAAGATTTTATCACTGTTAAATATGCAATGAATTTTGGAATTGGTTTATCTTATGATTTATCAGGAATTCTAAAAAACAGCGCCAATGTAAAAGCTGCTGAAAGCAGAGCTTTAGAAGTAAAAAGCACAGAAGCTGTAATGACAGATCGTATTAAAGTGGAAGTTCAGAAATCTATAGAAGATTATGACTTGGCTATTAATCAAAGTGTTGTTTATGATGAAGCACTTCTTCAAGCTGCAGAAAACTACAGACTTGTAAAAGATAAATTTGACAATGGCTTATCAGATACAAATGACCTAGTTGAAGCGGATGTAGAACATCTGAATGCCAAAATAAATACAGCTTTGTCTAAAGCAACTATTATTCAAAAATATTACGAATTACTTTCAGTATCAGGACAATTATCTCAATCATTCAATCTTTCTAAAATATAATCGATAGCTCTCATGGAAAAGAAAAAAACAAATACTAAATTCATCATTATACTAACCGTATTGATTTTGGTGGGCGGAACTTACGGAATAACAAAATACATGCACTCGTTAGCACACGAAGAAACTGATGATGCTCAAATTGAGAAAAAAATGAATCCAATTATTCCTAGAGTATCTGGATACATCAGCAAAGTGTATGTAAAAGATAATGATTTTGTAAAAAAAGGAGATACTTTATTTACTATCGACAAGAGAGATTATCAATTGAAAATTGATGAAGCTAATGCTGCATTACTAGGTGCTGAAGGTCAATACGAAGCTGCAAAAGCTGATATTGGAAGTGCTTATGCAAGCATCTCCGTTTCTGATGCGAATATGAAATCTGCCGGTGGTTCTATCGAAAGTGCAAAAATTAGATTGAGACAGCTTACGAATGATTTCAACCGTTACAATAATTTGTATAAAACTCATACCATTACAAAACAACAATTTGAACAAGCTCAGACTGCAAAAGACGAAGCAGAAAACCAAGTACGTGTTTTAGAACAACAGCAAAGAGCAAGTTCGTACCAAAAATCTGTAATTCAGTCAAAATCTAAAGTTTCTGACAAACAAACTGAGGTTGCTGCAGCAAACATTAAAAGAGCTAAAACGATGTTGGATGTTGCAAAATTAAACCTTACTTATACTGTTGTAACTGCTGCAATTGACGGACAGGTTTCTAAAGTTGACATTCAGCCAGGACAATTGGTACAGCCAGGACAATCTTTATTTTATATCATTAATAATAATGAAGCTTGGGTTGTAGCTAACTTCAAAGAAACACAATTAAACAAAATGATTGTGGGACAAAAAGTTAGTTTAAAAGTTGATGCTTATCCTAATTATGAGTTTAAAGGAATTGTAACTTCATTCTCACCTGCTACAGGATCTCGTTTTTCTTTATTGCCTCCTGATAATGCAACAGGTAACTTCGTAAAAACAATTCAAAGATTGCCAGTAAAAATTAGTTTAGACCCAACAAATGATCCTGAGAAAGTAAAATTATTGAGACCAGGAATGAATGTTGATGTAGACGTACATTTAAAATAAAATGACAGCAGTACAAGGAGAAGACGATTTAGTAGAATACGGTTACAGACGTGTCATTATTACGATTACCGCAGTACTTTGTGCACTGCTGGAAATCGTTGATACCACGATCGTAAACGTAGCGCTAACAGACATGCGAGGAAGCCTTGGTGCTACCTTGACTGATGTGGCTTGGGTAATTACAGCATACGCAATTGCGAATGTTATCGTAATTCCGATGACGAGCTGGCTGTCACAGCAATTTGGGAGACGTAATTATTTTGTGGCTTCTATCATAATTTTTACCGTCTGTTCTTTTCTGTGTGGAAATGCCAGTAATATATGGGAACTAGTAGCTTTTAGGTTCGTACAAGGTATGGGAGGGGGAGCTTTGCTGGTTACTGCCCAGACTATTATTACCGAAAGTTATCCTGTAGCAAAACGTGGTATGGCGCAAGCTATTTACGGTATGGGAGTAATTGTTGGTCCTACACTTGGTCCGCCTTTGGGAGGATATTTAGTAGATCATTACTCTTGGCCTTATATATTTTATATTAATATTCCATTAGGAATTATCGCTACTATTTTGGCAATTACTTTCGTTAGAAGTCCAAAATATGGAGAAAAATTAAAAGCAAATCAGGTTGACTGGTGGGGAATTATTTTATTGGCCTCATTTATTGGATCTTTGCAATTCGTATTAGAACACGGTCAGCAAGACGATTGGTTTAACGACACAACCATCATAACTTTGAGTGTTGTTACTATACTAGGATTGATATTGTTTATCTGGCGAGAGCTCACTTATAAACATCCAATTGTAAATTTAAGTGTTTTAAAAGATGGAAACTTAAGAATCGGAACTGTCATGTGTTTTATACTTGGTTTCGGTTTATACGGATCAACATTAATTATCCCAATTTATACGCAGTCTATTTTAGGATGGACAGCAACTGATGCAGGTTTACTATTGATTCCAGGTTCGATTACAACAGCTTTTATGATGCCAATTGTTGGCAATATGATTCAAAAAGGTGTGCCTCAAGCTTATATGGTAGGAATTGGATTTTTAATTTTCTTCTTCTTTACTTTCATGATGCACAACAGGCTTACACCTGACACTGGAGTAGAACATTTATTCTGGCCTTTAATTTTAAGAGGGATTGGTTTAGGATTACTTTTTGTACCTATTACAACTCTTTCTCTTTCAACATTAAAAGGAAAACATATTGGTGAAGGAGCTGCGTTTACAGGTATGATGAGACAATTAGGAGGATCATTTGGTATTGCGATCATTACCACTTTTATCACTCGTTTAAGTCAAGAACACCGAGTAAATTTATTAACGAATTTAGACCCTGCAAAATATGATGTTCAACAACGTCTTGCAGGAATGCAGCGCGCTTTTATGGCAAAAGGATACAGCGCCGATGTTGCGCTTAAAAAAGCCTATCAAGCTATAGATTATGCCGTTCTAAAACAAAGTACCGTAATGTCATACATGGATATTTTCATGTATTTAGGAATAATGTTCTTATGTTGTATTCCAATTATCCTTTTTATTAAAAGAGGCAAAAACAAGATTAATCCTGCTGATGCAATGCATTAATAATAATTGATTTATAATACGAAAAAGCCGAGTTAAATTATTAACTCGGCTTTTTTATTTATATAATATCTTCAAATTGGAAAAGATTAAACCCTCTCTAAAATATTTCCAGAGTCTAGCTCTTAAACCTTTGCAGCTTTGAACCTTTGTTACTCTGAACCTTTGCAGTTCTAACGTGTAAAAACCAAATGATTCCCCTTAGAAAGATTCGCATCAAACTGATAACCTTCATAATTAAAACCTTTTAAGTCTTCAACTGTTTCGGCATTTGTATCGATAATATAACGCACCATCATACCTCTCGCCTTCTTGGCAAAGAAACTGATCATTTTTAGTTTTCCGTCTTTATAGTCTTTAAAATCTGGAGTAATAATCGGAACTTTTAATGCTTTTACATCAACAGCTGAAAAATATTCGTTACTTGCCAAATTCACAAATAATTCTCCTTTTTTCAATTCTTTATTTAGAGCTTTTGTCACAATAGGTTTCCAAAACTCATGCAGATTTTTGTATTCTCCAACGGGCAATTTCGTTCCCATTTCTAAACGGTAAGCCTGCATTAAATCTAACGGTTTTAAAACACCGTAAAGTCCAGATAAAATTCGGAGTTTGCTTTGTAGCGCATCTAATTTTTCTAACGGAATTGAATAAGCATCTAATCCTGTATAAACATCTCCATCAAAAGTATAAACTGCCGGACGTGCATTTTCTGCTGAAAAAGGAGTTTTCCATTTTTGATTTCTATCCCAATTTAAATCAGCTAATTTGTCTGAAATTGACATTAATTCAGACAATTCACCCGGTTTCTTAGGTTTTAAAACTTTATGAACAAGACGCGCTTCTTTTAAAAAAGAAGGTTCAGTATATTGAGTTGTTGGTAATTCTTTTTCAAAATTTAAAGACTTCGCGGGAGATATAACAATTTTCATTTGTGCGTTTTTATAGAATTCAAAAATACAAATTGAATTTCTAAAAATATATCATTGCAATTGATTTGTTTTATAGATGTATAAATGTTTTTTTCGCCACAAATTATACTAATTTTTACTCTGTAATATAAATTTCAATTCGTGTTAATTCATGAAATTAATGGCAACCTTTTCTCATTTTATAAAATTTGACTGCTTAAACTATGAATTTAGTCAAAAAAGTGAACGATACATTATAAAAGGCATTTTCTATGTTGTAAATTTGCACACGTTTTATTCTCTTCAAGAATAGAACTGTCATTTAAAAATTAGTAAATTCGTGGCTATACAAACAAACTACAAAACAGCTTTACAACATAAAATCTTCGGAGTAATTTCGAAAGCATCTCAAGAACTAAACGTTGACAGTTACGTTATTGGCGGATTTGTTCGTGATTTGCTTTTAAATCGAGGGTCTAAAAAAGACATTGATGTTGTTGCAGTTGGAAGCGGAATTGAATTAGCACTTAAAGTATCAGAATTCCTTCCAAAAAAGCCAAAAGTACAGGTTTTTAAAACGTACGGAACAGCAATGCTGCGCTTTGAAGATACTGATATTGAATTTGTTGGAGCTCGAAAAGAATCGTATCATTTTGACAGCCGAAATCCAGTTGTGGAGAACGGAACTTTAGAAGATGACCAAAACCGTCGTGATTTTACCATTAATGCATTGGCTTTATCATTAAATGAAAAAACTTTTGGAGATCTTTCTGATCCTTTTAATGGTTTGACAGATTTAGAAAATAAAACAATAAAAACGCCATTGGATCCGGATATTACTTATTCTGATGATCCATTGCGAATGCTTCGTGCAATTCGTTTTGCTAATCAATTGGGTTTTGAAATCGAAAAAAAATCCCTTGATGCGATTACTAAGAACGCGGAGAGAATCAAAATTATTTCTGGAGAGCGTATTGTCGATGAATTAAATAAAATTCTTTCGACAGCTAAACCCTCTATCGGATTTTTGCTTTTATATCAAACTGGACTTTTAGATATTATTCTTCCTGAATTAACTGCCTTAAATCAGGTTGAAGAAATTGAAGGCCATACCCATAAAAATAACTTTTATCACACTTTAGAAGTTGTCGATAATATTTGTCCAAATACAGATGATGTTTGGTTGCGATGGTCTGCTTTATTGCACGATATTGGGAAAGCGCCAACAAAACGTTTCAACAAAAAACAAGGCTGGACTTTTCACGGACATGAATTTTTAGGCGGTAAAATGGCTAAAAAAATATTCGAGCGTCTGCATATGCCGTTAAATCACAAAATGAAATTTGTGCAAAAGATGGTAATTATGAGTTCACGCCCAATTGTTTTAGCACAGGACATCGTAACGGACAGCGCCGTTCGCCGTTTGGTTTTTGATGCTGGTGAAGATGTAGAAGATTTAATGACGTTGTGCGAAGCTGATATTACGACCAAAAATCCATCAAAATTTAAAAAATACCATAAAAACTTTGAAATCGTTCGCAAGAAAATTGTTGAAGTTGAAGAAAGAGATCATGTTCGTAATTTTCAACCGCCAATATCTGGAGAAGAAATTATGGAAATGTTCGATTTAAAGCCTTCGCGAGAGATTGGAGTTTTAAAAGAAGCGGTAAAAGAAGCTATTTTAGAAGGCGATATTCCTAACGAATATCAAGCGGCTTACGATTTTATTCTAAAAAGAGCAGAAAAATTAGGTTTAAAAAAAGTTTCAAAGTAATAAACTCATAAAACAGCAAAGATTTTTTTATTATTAAAATATTAATGTTTCAAATCAAGTTCAAAACTCTGAATCTGCAACTTTGAAACTTTGCAACTAAAAAAAAGAATGAAAAAGCACTTCCCTACAATCGCAAAAACAGCATTGGTTTTAGTTTATTTAGTAATTGTTGCCGGGGCGTTAGTCCGTATGACCGGCTCTGGAATGGGTTGTCCGGATTGGCCAAAATGTTTTGGCTATTATATTCCGCCAACTGATTTACAAGAATTAACCTGGACACCAAATCGTGCATTTGAAAAAGGTCAGGTAATTATTAAAGATGAAACTTTATTAGTTGCAAAAGATAATTTTACAACACAAACTACTTTTGATGCTTCACACTGGGAAAAATATACCAAACACGACTACGCACTTTTTAATCCGATTCATACTTGGATTGAATACATCAACAGATTGTTTGGAGCCTTAGCCGGAATAGCGTGCTTTTTTATGGCAGTTGCTTCCTTTAGATTTTGGAAACAAAACAAAAAAATTACCTTACTGTCTTGGCTGGTTGTTTTTATGATGGGATTTCAGGCTTGGCTAGGAGCAAAAGTGGTTTATTCTGTGTTAAATCCAATTAAAATAACGGTTCACATGGTTATGGCTTTGGTAATTGTTGCAGTAATTCTGTACATCATTCAATTGGCTCGACCAAAATTAGCTGTGGTAAAATATAATTCTAACTTCAGAAATGTACTTTTATTTGCCTTGCTATTAACGTTAATTCAAGTAGCAATAGGAACGCAAGTGCGTCAGTTTGTAGATGAGCAAGTAAAAAATGGATTAACAGCAAGCATACTTTGGCTGCAAAACCCTTCTATTACATTTTATGTTCATCGCTCTTTCTCCATATTAATCTTATTTGTGAATTTGTATTTGTATGTAAGAAATACCAAATTAGGCTTGGGTTTCTCTAAACAAAAATGGGTACTCTCTATAATCGCGATTGAAATTGCAACCGGAATAGCAATGGCTTATTTTGATTTTCCAATAGGAAGTCAGGCTATACATTTAGTTTTGGCTTCGATCCTATTCGGAATTCAGTTTTATATGATTTTGGAGGCTAGAAAAACTAGCCCAGCCAACTCTTAAAATCTTGTACTTTTTCGCGGCTTACAATTACCTCATCTTCTTTATAAGTAGGTAAAATTACTTTAAGGCGAGAATTGGTGTATACCTGAATTTCTTTTATGGCCGGAAGCGGTACAATAAATTTTCTGCTTACGCGAAAGAAATTTTTCATATCTAATTCTTGCTCTAAAATCTCCAAAGTCGAGTCGATCAAGTAATTTCGATTATCGAAAGTATGAATATACGTTCCTTTGTTTTCACTAAAAAAACATTCGATTTCGTCAGTAGTAATTACTTTTAAATGCTGCCCGATTTTAACCGTGAATCGCTTTTTGTAATTCTTCTCAAAAGGATTTGACAGCATTCTGCGTATCTGTTCAAAATCAAGCTGCAGGTTTTGCGTTTCTGATTCTGCTTTTGGCAAACGTGTTTTGAATTTAGCGACAGCAATTTCTAAATCATCTTCGTCAATTGGTTTTAGGAGATAATCTATACTATTCAATTTAAAAGCTTTTAACGCATATTCATCATATGCAGTTGTAAAAATGATTGCGCTTTTAATATCTATTTTTTCAAAAATTTCAAACGACAAACCATCAGACAGCTGAATATCTAAAAAAATCAAATCTGGATGTTGGTTGTTAGTAAACCATTCTACAGATTCTTCTACAGAATGCAACATGGTTTCTACGGCAATATCTAACTTCTCGAGCTTTCGCTGTAATAATCTTGCTGCCGGTTTTTCGTCTTCTATAATTAATGTGGTCATTGATTTGGCTGAAAAATTTAAAAATTTAATTTAAAATTACTCCCATTTATTGTTATTTGATGACTGTTTGTTCATGTATTCCTGAATTTTCTTTTGCTCCCAATCTCTATTAAAAAAGATATCAAGCCCAAACACTGAAAAGGCATGAATAAGCAACGCAATCCCCCAATAAAAAGCAGTAGAATAGGTATTCCAATCAAATAATCCATTATCATTAAATTTTATCATAGAAAAATCTCTGCTTAAATTTGACACAATAATGATCAAATTAACGATAATATATACTTTTAAATGCGAGTAAAAACCTTTTATTTTTTTTACTTTTCTGTAAGCTATATTAAAGCTTTCGTCGTTGGTAAATTCTTGTCCGTACTCTTCGTACATGCGTCTTCTATAACGTCCCATTTTTTATGATTTAAATTATTGCCATTTGTTTTTTTTCTCTTCTTCTTTCTCCATCAGCTCTTTGATTTTTCTTTCCTCCCAGCCTTTTCCAAGAACCGGAAATATTTCAAAAACCTTCAATCCGTGAAAAACTACTCCTACTCCCCACCACATTAATGGCCAATAAAACCATAAATGATTAGGTGTTGTGTATAAATTGATAAAAATCAATAGAATATTTACGCAAATAAATGATGTTAGATTTCCGTAAAATCCTTTTATATTCTCGACTTTCTTTTTTGCCAAGTAATATCTATCTTCTTCGTTATAATTTATTTCCATTATTACTCCCATTTTTGTGTTATTGTTTTTTTATCTAAAAGACTTTTCATTTTTCGTTCTTCCCATTCTTCGTCGAAGATTTTATAAGAAGCAAATAAATCAATTGCGGACACTAAAAATACACTTGTCCAAATTACCATTACTACAGAATTTATACATCGTATTGGAAAAAAATTAAACGGAACTCCATAATAGTCTTTCAGTACATAAATTAGTAATCCAATGACGTAAATAAATGCATGTACATAAAAGGATTTAAGCTTAAACATCTTTTTGCTAAAAATCTCTTGAAACTCAAATTTTTCTCGATCAATATTACAATTTGTTTCCATGATTATTTCCAAGTTTTCTTATTCTTTTCTTTTTCTATAATCTCTCTGATTTTACGTTCTTCCCATTCTTTGCTAAAAGATGGTGAAATTCTAAAAGCTTTCAATCCGTGAAAAACCACCCCAATTCCCCAACCCAGCAAGCACCAGACAAACCAAAAATATTCTGGCGAAGTGATAAGATTTATACCAATTAGAATAATACTTACAAGAATAAAAACCATTAAATGTTCATAAAATCCTTTAATTTCTTTTACTCTTTTCTGGGCCTGATAATAACGTTCTCTTTCAGTATAATCGGGTTCCATGATTATTTCCAAGTTTGCTTGTTATTTTCTTTTTCGAGAATCTCTCTGATTTTTCGTTCTTCCCAATCTGAGCTGTAACCAAAAACTTTAAAAGCATGCATTACTACTCCAAATCCCCATCCTAAAGCCGAGAACCAAAACCATTGAAATCCAGGAGAATATCTCAAATTTATAAAAATCAGAAACGGAATCACACAACAATATGAAATTACATTTCCATAAAATCCTTTTAGTTCTTCTACTCTTTTTTTAGCTCTGAAATAGGCTTTATTCTCATCGCTGTAATCTGCATTTGTTTCCATAACTGTAATTTGTTTTGTTAAAATCGGAATCTTAACCGTAAAATTTTCTTCGTTTTGTTCGATTATCACCTTCCTGTTGGTTATAATTCCGTATCGGTTTATGATATTTTGAAGCCCAACTCCTTGCCTGTCCTGCAATACTTCTTTCTTTTGAAAATCGTTTTGAATTGCTAAATAATCTCCATCAATAAAAATCCGAATATGCAATGGTTTCTGCTCGCTTACCACATTATGCTTTACTGTGTTTTCGAGCAAAAGCTGTAATGACAACGGAACTACTTTTGCGTCTGGATTTATATCTGCTGTAGGCAATTCGTAAAACAAACTGTTTTCAAATCGCATTTTCAGCAAATTCATATAAGTTTTTGCAAATGACAATTCATCTTCGACAGAAACCAATTCTTTGTCTTTTTGCTCTAAAACGTAACGATAAATTTTAGATAAAGAAGTTGTAAATCGCTGCGCATTATCTGGATTTTCTTCGATTAGAGAACTTAAAACATTTAAGCTGTTAAAAAGAAAATGCGGATCGATCTGATTTTTTAAACTTTCGAATTTTGCACTCGCTGTTCCTGCGATAATCTTTTGCTGCGTTATTTCAAATTTTGATGCCTGTTTCCATTTAATCATGAAACTTCTGGCTTGCATAAAAATCGAAACTCCTAATGAGAGAATAATATAAAAAAGATGTACCCAAAGCATTCTTTCTCCAAAAAACTCCTTTAAAGTCATGTCTTGCAGAACCATAAAAATATAGTAGTTTATTCCTAAAACTACCGGAACTGTGTACAAAATAGTTACCAGAATTCCGTAATATACCCTGAGGTTTGTCTGCTCAAGCCAATCCCATTTTCGATCTAAAAGAAGGTTTAAAAAACCATTACCAAAACCTAATCCGAAAGAATAAAGACAACTTATAAAGAAAGTAATAAGAACGTTTCGAACATTTAAATCTTCTCCCAAAAAAGTTATAAATATTACTGTAAAGACCATAGAAATCTTTAATGAAACGATTGTTCCGCTTTTTAAATTTCTATAAGATGTTCTATGATCCTTCATAATATTGATATACTTATTAATTAATTTTTACAATTTTTTTGAGTTTCCAAGGCTCTGTCTAATCCCCATTTTGGAGAAAAAGGTGTTGCCGGTTTAAAAGTAGCAAAAAGTTCAACAGCTTTATCAACTTGTACACATAATGGTTTTGTGTCAACACCTGACCATTTTGCTCCTCCAATCTGATAATCAGCTTCGCCAAAAACGATTCTTGGATTATTTGGATCTATTGCTTTTCCTTTTGCGTAAGCTTCCATCACTTTAGCCGAATATTTCATTCCGTTTGTCATCGGATCAGCTACTACCCAAGCTGTGTAAATTAAAGCTTGAAGAGCATAAAGTTCAGCATTGTTTTGGTCTTTTATAAATTCGATATCTAATGCGTCTTGTGCTTTTGTCAGCAATAAATCGATTTTTGTTTTATCTTTTTCACTAAACGCAGATGTAGTATTAATTAAAGCTACATAATAATTTGGCAAATAACTTGTTTTTTCTGCTGCTGCAATTCTTTCGAACATTGCAGATGCTTCAGCATTTTTTCCTTCTTTCCAAAGCCCAAAAGCTTTTCCCATTCCTTGTTCAAATTGTGTTTGTGCAGATAATAAACTGCAGATAAATAACGTGATTACTGTAATAATTTTGGTCATGATTTCTTGTTTTTTAAGTTATTAAGGTTTTAAGATTCTAAGTTTTTTTTTGATGATTAAAACTCTTTGTTATTGTTATTGTTATTGTTATTGTTATTGTTATTGTTATTGTTATTTCTAATTATACTTCAAAAGTATGTTGGATTTTACTGTTTTAAAATTAAATGATACTGAGTTGTCGAATTTGGTTACTGAATTGTTTTTTCTCAGGTTCAAAGATTCACAGTGGAAAAGAGGCAAAGGTTTTTTGTAATATTAATTTTTGATTTTCTTTATTAAAACATAAAATCTTTGAACTTTCGAGAAGATTCGCTGCAGTGCAACTCTACAGAAAACCTTTGCCTCTTTTCCACTCTGAACCTTTGCCCCTTTTTTAAAGATTTTTCAACTGATTATCATTCTTATTCTTGCTGATCGTCCAGAAGAACCCTACGAAGAAGAATCGGTCTGCTGTTGGGGTCACGGCTTGTCTTTGATAAACTCCGTTCGGATCTGGTAATTTTGCGTAATCATAACCAAAAACGTTTTGGCTTCCTAATACATTTGAAACTGAGAAATACAAGATTTTTTGTGTTGTCAGTAAATATGCCCAGTTAAAACTCAAACTGTTGTACGATTTTGTTTTTCCGTTCATGAATTGTGTCTGGTTCGGATCATTGTATGGACGGCCTGAACTGTAACTGTTCGTGAAGCCAATTTGCGATTTCCAATCTGTGATGAAATATTTAGTTACAATTGACAAACTGTGATTGGCAATAAAACTTGGTGTTGCCATGTTTGGAAAATTCTTGTATTGTCTTTCAGAATCGATATAAGAATATGAAATCCAATATTCTAAGTTTTTATACAAATTGCTGTCTCTCCAAAATAAATCTAAACCTTTTGCATATCCCGAACCGTTATTATTGAAAACCGAGTTATACCCAATATCTTTTGTGTCATACTGCACTAAATTGCTGTAATCTTTGTAATAAGCTTCGGCTCTAAAAGTTTGTCCTGGTTTTGAAAATTGATAGTTTAAAATATAATGTTGTGCTTTTTCGCTTTCAAATTGATGGTATTTTGAATATTTAATATAATCAACAACAGGCGTTTGTGTAAAATCTCCATAAGCAAATGAAAATTGACTGCTTTTTGAAACTTTGTAAGCAATTGAAGCTCTTGGCGCAATATTAGTTTCATCTAACAAACTATTATTAGAAAGTCGCAAACCTACTTTTAACGCTAGATTTTTCGAAAATAAAATATCTCCTTCTGTATAAAATGCAGCAATATTAGAGTTGTAGCCATTTGAAACTTGAATTGAGGCATTATCATCAAAATTTTCATTGAATTTGGTAATGAAATAGTCCCCTCCAAAAGATAATTTAAAATGGTTTGAGAAGCTTTTTCTCAACTTCAATTTTAACTGTGCAGCATTTTCATTGCTGTCCACATCGTTTATATCGTATGTGATTTTGTTTTTGCTGTAACCATAACTTATTCCTGATGTTAGCTGCCATCCAGTTCCAAAATCTCCTTTGTAAGAGGCATTCAAATAAAAGTTATTATTGTTTAAGTCCGTTCTTACCGGATCAGCAAAATTTATATTTTTTTGATTTAAATCAAATTTCTCAGAATCAAATGCCGCGTACAATTTAAAAATTCCTCTTTCAAAATGATAACGGTAAACCGCTTCGCCACCTAAAGATTGATAAGGATTATTCCAATCTACATTTTGTGGAATAACTGCCTGATAAGGGGCAAGATTAATATAATTTGTATTAATACTAAAAGAGCTTTTTTCCCATTTTTGAGTATTTCCAACTCCTAAACCAACCGTCATTAAGGCAATATCTGTTTTATTTTGATCTGGCTCATCTTGCGTATTCAACAACAAAACACTAGATAAAGCTTCGCCATATTCTGCTGAATATCCTCCAGTAGAAAAGGCAATTCCGCTAAATAAGAAAGGTGAAAATCTGCTTCGGGTTGGCAAATTATTAGTTGTCGCTCCGTATGGCTGTGCAACGCGAAGTCCGTCAACAAAAGTTTGCGTTTCGCTGGCTTCTCCTCCACGAACAAACAAACGCCCATCTTCTCCAACAGTTTGAGTTCCCGGTAAAGTCTGCAATGCGGCAATAATATTTCCTGCAGAACCAGCTGTTGTTACAATATCTAATGGTTTTAAAACTGAAACACGTGCTTTGTCTCCAGATTCTAATGTTCCGGCAGTAATGACAACGGCATCAAGCGCATTTACATTTTCTCTCAGTTTAACGGTTTGATCTTTAAAATTAGTAACATCAATTTCTTTTTTGAATGTTTCATAAAGTAAAAAACTCACTATTATAAACTGATTTCCAGTCGCAGTTGTTTCAAATGAAAAATCTCCTGTTTCAGAACTTGTTGCTCCGTCGTAAGTTCCATCAATATAAATATTTGCTCCAGGAACTGGTTTACCCTTTTCGTCAAGCACTTTTCCTGAAATAGTGTTTTGAGCGAAAAAAAATGTTGTTATAAATAAAAAGGCGATTGTAAAAAATAATTTGGTTTTCATGGTTTGTTATTTTGATGAAGCAAATGTATTTTAAGAGACTAAGTTAAAAAATATTAAATAACCCAATTGTAGAAATTCAAGGATGAGTTGTAAAATACTTATTTGTATCTTAGCTTTTAAGTTTCTAAAACTATCAATTATGTCAGAAAGCAAAAGAATTTCGAATTTATATCAATCCATTTATAATGGGAATCCGTGGCTGGAAGTTACTTTGGCCCACACTTTAGAAAATGTAACTGCGGCGCAGGCTTACAGAAAAGTAAATCCTAACTTAAATACGATTTGGGAAATTGTCAACCATTTAATACAATGGAGAAGGAATATTTTGAGGCGTGTTCAAGGAGAAACAGTCCTAACTCCTGACCATAATTATTTTGTACCTGTTTTAGATTCTTCTGAAGCTGCATGGGAGCAATCGATTCAAAATCTGGCAAAGTCGCAAGAATTATGGAATGCCTTTTTTGAGGATTTTGATGACGCCGATTTAGACAAAATATATGTTAATAATGGCCACACGTTCTACGAACATATCCACGGAATTATTCAGCATGATGTTTATCATTTAGGTCAAATTGTAATTTTGAAAAAATTCATTTAAAAAAACATTTCAAATTTATGAAAACTGAAAAGGAGAAAATGATTTCGGGTGAATATTACAATGCATTAGATCCTATTCTGGCAAAAGAACGCCGAAAAGCGAAAAACTTGCTGCATAGATTAAACGTAACCGAATATCGTTTAACAAAAAAAGCCAAAGAAATTTTAGCCGAATTAATTCCGAATACTGGCGCGGGTTTCTATATTGAACCGCCTTTTCACTGTGATTATGGTTACAATATTACTTGTGGTGACAATGTTTATTTTAATGTCAATTGCGTAGTTTTAGACTGCGCTCCGGTAAATATTGGATCGAATGTGTTTTTTGCCCCAAATGTTCAAATCTATACGGCAACCCATCCGCTTAACGCTGAATTGAGAAAATCTCTCGAAAATGCATTGCCAATTTCTATTGGAGACGATTGCTGGATTGGCGGAAATTCTGTAATTTGCCCAGGCATAACTATCGGAAAAGGCTGTGTTATTGGTGCCGGATCTGTAGTTACAAAAGATATTCCAGACAATTCATTAGCCGTTGGAAATCCGGCCAAAATAATTAGAAAATTAAATCAAGAATCTGAACCAAATACATAATGCTTACCTTAAATAAAGTTCATCATATTGCCATTTTATGCTCTGATTATCAAAAATCTAAAACATTTTATACAGAAGTTTTAGGATTAACTGTTATTAGAGAAATTTATCGTGAAGAACGACAATCCTATAAATTAGATTTGGCATTAAACGGCACATATGTTGTTGAATTATTCTCATTCCCAAATCCGCCAAAACGACCTTCTCGACCAGAAGCGGTTGGCTTAAGACATCTGGCTTTTGAAGTAATTAATTTAGAAGAAACTATCGCTTTTTTAAATACAAAAAACATAGAATCAGAACCAATTCGAATTGATGAAACGACTGAAAAACGTTTTACATTTATTGCTGATCCGGATGAGCTGCCAATTGAGTTTTATGAGAGGTAAATAATGAGAGGTTCAAAGGCTCAAAGCTACAAAGGTTCATAGGTTTTATTTTTTCATTTATGAATAACACGTTCAATTTGTCATTTCGACGAAGGAGAAATCACCTGCGAAATTCCGCAAGGTATATTAACAATCTTTTTCGATTAACTAGTGTGATTTCTCCTTCGTCGAAATGACAGAAATGAGAAACTTTACCCCTTTGTAGCTTTGAACCTCTGAACCTAATTAAGAGCTATTCAAACAAAACATAATGAACGAATTTTCTTATTGGCATCGGTTTTAACATACTAAACAGATTATTTACTATATAAAATCAATTTTGATGCTTAATTTTGTGATCCGCATAAAAAATGCGAATTCAAATTTACTTCTGATGAACAAAACGGCGCAAATCAAAAAAAATCACCAATTTATTAAGTTCAGAAAATTAGTTATTGTTTCCATTTTAATTGGTTTTTTATCTGCTTTTTTAGGAATTTCACTTAAAAAAATAACCGAATATTATGAAGAAATCTTCTATAATGAAGTGACAATTCATCCGCTTTATTATGTTATTTTTCCAGTTTTTGGATTATCTGTAATTTACTTTCTGAGACAATATCTCTTTAAGAAAAAAGAAAACAAAGGAATCAAAGAAGTATTTGAAAGCACACAATCAAAAACGAAAAATCTTCCATCTTATAAGATTCCATCTCACTTTATAAACGGATTATTAACCGTTATTTTTGGAGGGTCAACAGGAATAGAAGTTTCTACGGTTGTTGCCACAGCTACAATTGGATCAGTTGCACAGCAAAAAGAAAATGTATTTCGTCAGTACAAAACAGAACTAATCTGTGCAGGAGTTGCGGCGGGTGTTACAGCACTTTTCAGCAGCCCAATTGCCGGAATTTTATTTGCTCTAGAAGTTATTTCACGAAAAGTGACTCGAGCTTTTATTATATCTAATATCATTGCAGTTTCAATTGCTTTTGGATTGCTTTCTATTTTAAAAGAAGAACCCCTATTCGTTGTTTCGATTACCACTTGGCATTTAAAAGCGATTCCCTATTTTATTCTTTTAGGAATTTTGGCAGGAATGAATTCAGTTTACTTAACGAGATGTGTATTGTTTTTTAAATCTCAATTCGGAAAAATAAATACGCATTATTATAAAATCATAATAGGATCTGCAGTTTTAAGTATTTCACTTTTTATTTTTCCGCAACTTTACGGAGAAGGTTATCACGCTATAAAAGGGATTTTTGAAAATGCGGCTGAAATTCCATTAACGATAACTTTAGCATTCACTTTTATTGGAATTTTGATTTTAAAACCAATTGTAACTTCAATAACTTTAGCTTCTGGAGGTGATGGCGGTGTTTTTGCTCCCAGTCTTTTTATCGGTGCTTTTTTAGGATTATTATTGGCTTCATTTTTAAATTCGGTTTTTCATGTAAATGTAATTCCGGTTAACTTTATGATCATCGGAATGGCTGCCGTTTTGAGTGCCAGTATCCATGCACCATTTACAGCTATATTTTTAGTTTGTGGCTTAACAAACGATTATACTTTGTTTTTACCAATACTTGTGGTTTGCTTAATTTCTAAATATACTGCAAAAACAATTTATCCTTATACTGTATATAGTTACGCTCCAAGCTTGACAAAATAAATTATACAGCCACAAATTCAGCTATTCACACAGATTTCCAATTATTTTTTAATCTGTAAAATCTCTGGCAAAAAAATTCATATTACTATTATGCCCACTCAAAAAATCAGACGAAGCTATCGAAAAACACGTTACATTCTTTACAAGGAAACCTTAATCGATTTTAAAGAACATTTTTGGTCTTTTATTGGCTCATTTGTGGGAATCGGAATATTGGCTTATCTTGAATCTATACATTTCTCAGGAAATGATATGGTTTATTTAATTGGATCATTTGGAGCATCAAGTGTATTAATTTATGGCATAATTCAAAGTCCGTTTTCACAGCCACGAAATTTAATTGGCGGTCATTTGATCTCAGCATTTATTGGTGTAAGCGTAAATAAATTGGTTCCTGATATTGTTTGGATAGCCGCTCCATTGGCAGTTTCTCTTTCTATTGTATTCATGCAAATCACCAAAACACTTCATCCGCCTGGAGGTGCGACTGCCCTTATTGCTGTTACCGCTTCAAGTCAAATAAAAAATTTGGGTTACATGTATATTATATCGCCCGTTTTAGTCGGCGTCTTGATTTTATTTATAACTGCTTTAATCTTTAATAATATAACTTCAAGCAGGAGTTATCCTAGTCATAGTACTTACCACAAGCATTATCATAAAATTCGAAAAAGATTGACTGTAAGGTAAAGTTTGTCATTTCGAGGAACGAGAAATCATACTAGAAACTCCACGTAGCGTTGATAATCTTTGTGGATCAGCATGTGTGATTTCTCGTTCCTCGAAATGACAAGCTACTCAAAGCTTAAAACAAAAAAATCTTTTCAACAAATCGTAATTCCTAATTCGTATTTCGTTTTTTATATTTTACCTTTGACCTTTCATTAAAACAAAGATTATGGTTTATAAATTTAGAGTAATTCTAGACGCCGAAGAAGATATTTTTAGAGACATTGCAATTCTTGAAGACGATACTCTTGAAGATTTACACAATGCGATCTTCAACGCTTTTGGTTTTGACGGGATGGAAGTAGCTTCGTTTTATACCTGCGATGAAACTTGGAATCAAGAAGATGAAATTCCGCTTTTTGATACTGGAGACGTTCCTGGCGAACAAAAAACTATGGCTGATTATCCGTTATCTTCTATCTTAGATGAGCAAAATACTAAAATAATCTATGTATACGATTTCATCAATATGTGGACTTTCTTAGTTGAATTGGCTGCTATTGAAGATCAAATTGCTGGAGCGCCTTATCCTGAAACTCTATTTTCTCATGGAGAAATGCCAGACGAAGCCATTGAAAAAAACTTTGAAGCCGATATGCATGATGATATTTACGGCGAATTTGAAGATGACTTAGACGAAGAAGATCTTGACATGTTCGAAGGCGACGACAGCTTCGAAGATTACGGATTTGAGGAGAATTGGAATTAAGCTAAGTTACTAAGTTTCTGAGACGCTAAGTTTCTAAGTTTTTCTAATTGAAAGATTTTTCTTATTTTTGAAGTTAATTTAAAAATAAATAATGAGTCATTTTAGAAAAATCTTAGTTTGGCAGAAATCCATTACCTTAGTTACCAAAATTTACAAAGCAACAAGCACTTTTCCAAAAGAAGAAACGTTTGGATTAACTTCTCAAATACGGCGGAGTTCAGTTTCTATTCCAAGTAATATTGCAGAAGGATCTGGTAGAGAAAGTAATAAAGATTTTTTGCGGTTTTTATATATTTCTCTAGGTTCTATATTTGAAATGCAGACTCAGCTTGAAATTGCAAAAAACATTATATACATAAAAGAAGAAGAATTTAACCTTTTATATGAGGACAGTCGAGAGATCGAAAGAATGTTAGCGTCATTAATAAGAAAATTAAAAGACCCTATTTAAAAAACTTAGAATCTTAGAAACTTAGAATCTCAGCAACTCAAAAAAATGATCAACTTATTCAACACCCACATCGAGACGCTTGCGATACACCGCGTAGGGAACAAAAGCAGAAACGAAGCGATTTTTTTATCGGAACAGCCTTTTAACTTAAATGACGAAATTGTGCCTCTGATAAAAGAGTACTTTTTTAAACCTTTTAGAGAGAAAGAAGAAAACTATTATCAGTTTGCGCACGAAGTCGATTTGGATTATAATGACATGTTTAAATATGCTACTGAGATTTTTGATAATCCGAGCAGATTACAAGAAGTTTCTAAAAATATTACTACGCATTTATTCGAGCAATCAAACCATCCGCATATTAAAAACGGAGAAGTGTATGTAACGTATTTAACAAATTTGAGCATTGACAATAATGTTGTTGACGCTATCGGAATTTTTAAAAGCGAATTGCAAGCAGACTTTTTACAGTTTGAAGAAAAAGACAGCAATCTTGAAATGATTTTGCAACAGGGAATTAACCTTAGCAAATTAGATAAAGGATGTTTGATTTTTAATTATAAAAAAGACGAAGGATATAAAATTTTAACTGTAGACAGTAATCGTTACGACGCGCGTTACTGGTTAGAGCACTTTTTATCTGTCGATGCCTTTGAAGATGAAAACTTCATCACCAAAAAATACTTGAAATTTTGTCAAAACTTCGCAAAAGATGTTGTTTTGCCAGCAGAAGACAAAAAAGAAGAAGTTATGTTTATGAACCGATCTGTGAACTATTTCGCTAAAAATGATCAGTTTGAAGAACAAAATTTCTTGAACGAAGTATTAGATAATCCAGACTTGATTCCTGAATTCAAAAATTATAAAGTTGATAAAGGAGAAAAATACAGCATCGAAGATGTAACCTCATTTCCAATTGCAAACGCAGCAGTTTCTGACGCTAGAAAATCGATTAAAAACGTAATTAATCTGGATACTCACATTCAGATTAAAATGGATTTTATCAATCCTGAAAGTGCAGAAAAATTTGTTGAAAAAGGCTGGGATGAAGAAAAACAAATGTATTATTATTTAGTTTATTTCAATAAGGAAGAAAAAAGCTAATCATTATTCATTTTCTATTACTTACTTAAACACAAAAAACGGCAACTACATTATTGTAATTGCCGTTTTTTATTTTACATGTTTTCTAATCTTAAAATAAGGAAAACATTGCTTTTAAAATATCATCGTAAACCTGTTTGTCTTTTTCTCCGGCACGAGCCAAAACTCTAATTCCAGAATAGGTATTGAAAATAAATCTAGCAAGTACACGGGCATCGTTTTTGGTTGAAATTTGTCCTCCCTCCTGCCCTTTTTTAACAGCAGTGTAAAACACATCTTCCATAATTTTCTGATTACCGCTAACTATTTTAGCAATTTCTTCATCGTGCATGGCAAGTTCTACTGCAGAATTAACCATAAAACATCCTTTCGTAATGCGATCTTCCAGACTTTCAACAACTGCCAATTTAAAAATAACAGTCAGTGTTTCTTTAATGTTTGTCGACGTGTCAAGCATTTCTTTAACCTTGACATAATTATCATTTTGATACTTATTTAAAGCTTTTACAAAAAGTTTTTGCTTATCACCAAAAGTATCATATAAACTAGAACGGCTCAAACCTAAATGCGTTACCAAATCCTGAGCCGAAGTGCCATTATAACCTTTGTGCCAAAAAATTTCGACAGCCTTGTCTAAAGCTTGTTCTTCGTTAAATTCTTTTGTTCTAGCCATAACCTTAAATTTAAATTCCTTTACAAAAGTATAAAAAATATGGAACAATCGTTCCTAAATTTTTGCAAAAAATTAAACCACAGCGTTTACAGTAAGTCCGCCATCGACAACAATTTCAGAACCTGTAATAAATGATGCATCGTCTGAAGCAAGAAATCCAACAGTTTTAGCAATTTCTGAAGACTGAGCAAAACGCTTCAATAAAATTTTCTCTCCTAAAAGTGCTCCAAAACCTTCTACTTCTGCTTTTTCTAAACCTAATTTGCCATAAAGCGGTGTTTCAACTGGGCCAGGAGAAACGGCATTTACTCTAATTTTTCTTGGCGCTAATTCTGTAGCAAAAACTTTGTTTAAAGATAAAACTGCCGCCTTGCTTGCTGCATAAACACTTGAATTTGGCATACCTAAATGCGCATTAACAGAAGTATTAAAAATAATAGAAGCTCCATCATTTAAAATTGGCAATAATTTTTGAACTGTAAAATAAACTCCTTTTACATTGACATTCATAATACTGTCATAATGCTCTTCTGAAGCTGAATCTACTGGAGCGAAAGATGCGATTCCGGCATTTAAAAATACAATATCAATTTTTCCATATTGAGCTGCAACTTTTTCTACTAAGGCCTCAATAGATTTTAAATCAGATTGATCTGCTACAATTCCAGTTACATTTAATTCTGCTTCAGCTTTTGCCAACGCTTCTTTATTTCTTCCTGTTACAATTACGTTTGCGCCTTTTGCTTTTAATTCAGCTGCAGCTGCGTACCCGATTCCGCTATTTCCTCCAGTTACGATAGCTACCTTGTTTTCTAAATTTTTCATTTTATTTGTTTTTAAGTTATTGATTATTCAATTATTATGGTACAAAGATATAATAACGGAACGATCGTTCCGTTATTATTGATGTTAATATTTAGTTAAAATAATTAATGCCTCTCAAAAGCCCTTATTTTTCTAAGAAAAAATCTATCCTGCTATAAGCGAAACAAATAACAAAATGTGAAAGATTCTTAATTTATGCTTAATTTTGTAGCCTAAAAACAAAAATCTAATGGATATTCAATTACACAACGAAAGTCCTTTCCAAACCATCATCTCCTTTCATAAGCTGATTGAATCTTTTGAGGAAATTGCTTCATCAAACGTTGACTACCGTGCCAATTATGCCAAAGCCATATTAAAAGAAATAGAACATTTACCAGAATTTAGAACAGGCATTCTGGATTATTCTGTCATTAAAAACAATGAGGCTTTAATTAAAAATCTTTTAGCCGATTTATTTCCAACCGCCTTAAGTCAGAATGAGATAAAAGCAGTTACGATTCCTTTTCAAAATATATCTTTTAATTATACAGACCGTTTCAAAAAAATTCTGCGCAACGCCGGAGATGAATTCTATATGGAAATTCGTGATTTTGATGATCACCAATTTTATGTAAATAACTGTTGCTTGATTTTAAGCAGTTATTACAAACAGCATATCGATTTTAACAAACCTTTTTTCTATGACATTCCAGACGAAAGCGGTATTGAAAAACATTATCGCATTTTGTACAATGCTGATTTTATGGAAATTATCCCAACAGAAAATGCAGTTCATTTGACTCAAGATGACATTGATTTACTGCTTGATAATTATAGTGACATTGAACTATGGAAATCTAAATTTCCTAAAGGAAGCTGGATTTTAAAAGGTTTTGGAATTGTTTCATTGTTTGATGCTACTACAGAAAGCGCAATTTCGATACTAAAAAGTAACTTATTAAAGCCTAATACAAAAACAGTTGCAAAAGATGAAGTTGTTGCAAATATCTTTAGATCAATATTTAAAATACCAAATTTAAAAGTTGGTTTTATTATCTATAATCCTGAAGAAGAGAAATTTATCAGGCCTGTTAAATTTGATAATCAATTACAAAGTTTTTTGCTTTCAAAAGAACAGGAAGTAGACTGTAAAAATGCCTTTTTTGGATGTTCATTTGAAAACTTATTAGACAAAAACGAACCTTTTGTTATTTCGAATGTCAAAAAATTTATTGAAGAATCGCCAAACAAAAGAATGGGCGAACACTTATTACGACAAGGAATTCAAAGTTGTGTTTTTGCACCTGTTGTAAAAGACGGCCATTTACTAGGCGTAGTCGAATTGGTTTCAGAAAATCCTAGAGAATTGAACAGCGTAAATGCAACAAAACTAGAATTGGTTTTGCCATATTTGACAGACACAATCGACCGTTATAATACTGATATGCAACACCAGATTGAGGCAATTATTCAGCGAGAATATACCACAATTCATCCAAGTGTATATTGGAAATTCAGAAAAGAATCTCAAAACTATTTTCAAAATATCAATCATACAAAAGATTATATTTTTAAAGAAATTGTTTTTAAAAATGTATATCCGTTATACGGTCAAATTGATATTAAAGGTTCTTCTGAGCATAGAAATGAAACCGTTAAAAGAGATTTGAAAAATCAGCTTACAACGCTTTTAGAAATTTTTGACAATCAAAAACCAAATGCAAATCTGGTACTTTTAGAACAAAGAAAGTTTGAACTAGAATCGCTTAGAAATGAATTAGAATTTCCATTAAAAGCAGATACAGAACAACATATTCAGCGTTATATAGAAGAAGAAATTCATCCGATTTTAAAAAACACTAAAGGTTCTGCGAAAAACGAGAAATTAGAAGAATTGTATTTTGAAAGCCTTGATGAAAAAACAGGTTTATTTTATCAGGAAAGAAAGAAATTTGATAATGCAATGTCGATTATCAACAAGAAATTAGCTTCGGTTTTAGACAGAAAACAACTGGAAGCGCAACAAATTTATCCGCATTATTACGAGCGTTTTAAAACGGATGGTGTTGAACATAATTTATATATTGGAGCTTCAATTTCGCCAACAAAACCTTTTGATATAATGTATCTGCACAACTTACGCTTGTGGCAATTGCAGACTTTATGCGAAATGGAGCTAGAACATCATCAGCTTAAAGAATCGCTTCCTTATGAACTAGACGTGACTTCATTGATTTTAGTTTTCAGTGCACCGCTTTCAATTCGTTTTAGAATGGATGAAAAACGTTTTGATGTTGACGGAACGTACAATGCGAGATACGAAGTCGTAAAAAAACGTATTGACAAATCGAACATTAAAGGAACTAAAGAGCGAATTACAGAAAAAGAAAAAATTACGATCGTATACTCGCAAAATAATGAAGAAACTGAATATTTGAAATACATCAAATATCTGCAACATAAAAAAATATTAGAACCTGCAATTGAACAATTTGAAGTTGAAGATCTTCAAGGCGTTTCTGGTTTGCGAGCAATTCGCGTAAAAGTGATTAACAATACCGCTAATCCGGCAGCAAAAAAAATTACTTATCAGGATTTATTAGATGAGCTCAATTAATTGAGCTCATTTTTTATTTTTTTTAAATGGATTTAAATGCAATAACAAACGCGATAACGGTAATGATAATTCCGACCATGAAAAAATTGTAGGCAATACGAAGCAAATTGTATTTTCGTTGCAGGACTAATCCAAGAAAATATAAATCTTTGATCATATTTGAATATAAATAATCGCGGTCTTTCATCATTTCGTTCATTGCCCAATCGTATTCTTCTAGAGGCATTTTATAGAAATTTCCAAAAAACAGTAAGTTTATTTTTTTATTCTCGATGTCTTCTCTTGTAAAAACACCAGAAGTAACTTTTGGACGTGTCGAAAGAATCGCAAAAATAATCGTAATAACGCTAGACATCAGCATAATAAATGTCGGAATAACCAAATGTGCATTTTTCGGGCTGTCTAATTTTGGAATAATCGAAGAAAGTGCAATTGAAATAATAATCGCATTAACAGACAGCAAGATATTAGCTTTACTATCAGCAATACCGCTTAATCGGGTATGATTTCCTAGAGTAACACGAAACAAAGTATCTACTCCACGATCTGGTTTTTCAACTTTATCTTTCTTTTTATTTTCAGCTTCAATTACGGCTGCAGCTTTCTTTTCTTGCTTGTTTATTTTCTTCTGTATCAAAAGCAAGTTTTTTTCTTTTAGAGGCTGCCATTTTTTTTGAGCATAATCAGTATAAAAACGGTGTTTGTTCAGCAAAAATCCCATGTTTTCTTTCGCCCACTCGGCATTAGAAAAATTGAGATTCCAAGTGTTTTTTAATTCAATACGCAACAGTTCACAAGTAGTTTCATATTCCGTACCCATCAAATGAGCAAAATCTGCATCTTTAATTATCTTTTCTAAATGTGTTTTCGGAACGTATTCCTTGATTGTAGCCAAAATCAAACTCGATACTTTTTCTATATACTCATCTGATTGTCCCTTCTCTTTCAAGAAATTGGATGCAATTTTGACACTTTCTTTTTCATGGTTTTCATAACCTACAGTATATCCTGTGTCATGAAACCAAGCTGCCACTAGAAGCATTTCTTTTTCATCTCCCCCTACATCTTCTTTCTTACAAAGCTCTTTTACTGCATTTACTACGGTTAAAGTATGGTTAAAATTATGGTAAGAATATAAATTAGAAAGTTTATCTTTGAGTAAAATACTGACGAAATCTTCGGATTGTTCTATTAGATTCATAAAGAATATTTTTATACCACTAAATTATGAAATTGTTTTTGGATAACCATTTTATTGCAAAGATTAAAAAATATTCTTTGGCAATTGTTGTCATAATACTTGTTAATTCGTGTGCAACGCATAAAGCGCAGTACGGAAAAAATGTAAGTGCCAACGAAACAGAAAACGCGACTGACACTATAAAAATTGCACATACTTTTTATTTAGTTGGAGATGCAGGAAATGCCGATGAAGAACAAGCGCAGCAAACCTTGGAACTTCTTCATAAAAAACTTAAGAAGTCTAATAAAAAGGCTACTTTATTATTTCTGGGAGATAACATATATCCGAAAGGATTTCCTAGTGACGGCAATGCTGCAGAAAAAGCTGCTGCAGAAACAAAGCTTAAAAACCAATTGGATTTGGCTAAAGGATTTAGAGGAAAAACAATTGTGATTCCCGGAAATCATGATTGGTATAACGGTATCAAAGGCTTAGAACTTCAGGCTGAATTTGTTACCAAATATCTAAATGATAAAAAGGCCTTTATGCCAAGAAAATCATGCCCTATCGAAGATGTAAAAATTGATAGCACTACTACATTAGTTACTGTTGACAGCGAATGGTTTCTAGAAGACTGGGACAATCACCCAACAATCAACGATAATTGCGACATTAAAACCAGAGAAGATTTTTTTAAGGAATTAGAAAATATCCTAAATAAAAATCAAGAAAAAACAGTTGTTCTTGCTATCCATCATCCTCTGATGAGCAACGGATCGCATGGCGGACAATATTCTTGGGAAAAACAATTGTTCCCTTTAGAGAAAAAAATTCCGCTTCCGGTAATTGGTTCTTTTATCAATTTACTGCGAAAAACATCTGGCGTAAGTCCACAAGACCTTCAAAACAAACAATATACTATTTATGCCAAGAGGATTAAAACACTATTGCAGGGCCAGAAAAATGTAATTGTTGTTTCCGGACATGATCATAATCTCCAATATGTCAACAAAGAAAATATAAACCAGATCATTAGTGGTGCAGGCTCAAAATCTGAAGCTGCGAGAGCAATAAATTCAACTGAATTTTCATACGGAGGAAATGGCTATGCAACCCTTACTTTATTTAAAAGCGGTGACGCAAAAGTCTCTTTCTTTGGAAATGAAAACAATAAGGAAAAGCTTCTTTTTGAGCATGAAATTATAAAAGCGAAAGAAATTAATTGGGCTTCAAAAGTTGACAATAAATTTCCTGCAACCATTATGACTTCGATCTATACGCCAGAAATGACACAAAAGAGCTTAGTACATAGGTTCTTGTTTGGAAATCATTATCGAAAATATTACAGCGTGCCAATTGAAGCTAAGATAGCAACTTTAGACACTTTAAAGGGCGGTCTAAAACCAATTCGCGAAGGCGGGGGACATCAATCTATTTCGCTTCGAATGTCAGATCCAAAAGGGCGCGAATATGTCATGCGTGCGATGAAAAAAAGCGCGACAGTATTTTTGCAGTCTGTTGCTTTTAAAGACCAATATATTGTAAACGATTTTCAAAAAACATATACAGAAAATTTCCTTTTAGATTTTTATACTACTTCTCACCCTTATGCTTCCTATGTAACATCCAGTATGTCTGACAAATTGGGAATTTTGCATACTAATCCGATTTTATATTATATTCCAAAACAAGATGGTTTAGAAGAGTTTAACTCGAATTTTGGAGATGAATTATACATGATTGAGGAAAGACCAGCTGATAATCATTTAGATGGTAAAAACTTTGGAAACCCAACTAATATTATCAGTACTGATGATATGATGCAAAATCTGCACAAAGACGAAAAATACTCGGTAGACGAAAAAGAATATATAAAGGCACGTTTGTTTGATATGCTGATTGGCGACTGGGACAGACACAGCGACCAATGGCGCTGGGGAGAACATAAAAAAGGAGACAAAGTAGTTTACACGCCAATTCCTCGTGATCGCGACCAAGCTTTTGCTAAATACGACGGAACATTGCTTTCGATTTTAATGAATATTCCTGCGCTTCGTCATATGCGCACTTTTAAAAGCAAAATTGACAATGTAAAATGGCTTAATAGAGAACCTTATCCGATGGATTTAGCTTTCTTGCGAACTGCTGAAGAAAAAGACTGGATTGCGCAAGCAAAATTTATTCAGCAAAATTTAACAGACAAAGATATCGATGAGGCTTTTAAAAATATGCCAAAAGAAGTTCAAGATCAAACTGTTGAAGAAATAAAACAAAAATTAAAAATTAGAAAAAAAGATCTTCAAAAATACGCTTCTGAATATTTTGATATTTTGAGCCATACTGTAATGATTGCAGGAACTGACAAAAAAGACAAATTTGTTATCAATCATAATGCTAAAAAAAGCATTGAAATTAAAGTTTATAGAGTTAAAAAAGAAGGTGATGATTTAGTTTATACTAAAACAGTAACAGATTCAAAAACTTCAAATTTGTGGATTTATGGTTTAGATGACAGTGATGAATTCCAAGTAATTGGAGATCAAAAATCGAGTATAAAAATTCGTTTGATCGGTGGTCAAAACAATGACACTTACAACATTGAAAACGGAAAAAAAGTTATTGTATATGATTTTAAATCAAAAGAAAACACTTACAACCTCGACTCAAAAACAAAAACACAGCTTACAGATGACTATGATGTAAATTTATATAATTTTCAAAAACCAAAGTATAATGTAATTTCTGGACTTCCAAATATTGGCTACAATCCAGATGATGGCGTAAAAGTGGGTATTAATTTAAATTATACAGTTAACAATTTTAAACAAAATCCGTACACACAAAGGCATGTTTTTAATGCTTTCTATTATTTTGCAACTGGAGGTTTAGAATTTAATTATGCTGCACATTTTCCTGGATTACTTGGTAAATGGGTTATTGACGTTGAATCGCAATACACTACTCCAAATTTTGCGATGAATTATTTTGGATACGGAAATGAAACACAAAATAACGATGATGATTATGGAATGGATTATAACAGGGTTCGTATCCGAAAATTTAATGCATCTGGAGCTATCAGACATGTTGGAAGATATGGGAGTGAGTTTAGCGTTCAGCCAATTTTTGAGAGAATGACAGTTGAAGAAACTGAAAACAGATATATTGATATACCTAATATTGTAAACCCTACTGTTTTTGATAGTCAGAATTATGGCGGTTTGAAGGTAAAATATCAATTCAAAAATGCTGATTTTGTCTCAAAACCAACATTAGGAATTGGTTTTATGGTAGCCGCAACTTGGACAACAAATTTGAATGAAACCAAACAAAATTTTCCAACTATTGAAAGTTTATTAGGTTTCACCCACAAAATTGATCACAACGGAAAATTAGTTTTAGCCACAATAATAAAAGGAAAAGCGATCTTAAACAACAACTACGAATTCTATCAAGGTGCTGCTTTAGGAGGCGATAAAGATCTGCGCGGTTATAGAAACGAACGCTTTTTAGGAAGTTCGTATTTTTCTCAGAGTAGTGATTTGCGTTTTAGTCTTGGAAAAATTCATCGTACAGTTGCGCCATTAACCTACGGTATTTTAGGCGGATTTGACTACGGAAGAATTTGGCTTGATGGAGAAAATTCTAAAAAATGGCATCAAGATTATGGCGGTGGACTTTGGTTAAATGCAATTAATGTTTTAACGGCCAGAATCTCTTATTTTAAATCTCCGGATGAAGTGGGAAGAGTTATTTTTGGAGCAGCGTATAGTTTTTAAGATTTTAAGCCACTAAGTTGCTAAGATTCTAAGTTTTTTAGCCACGAATTCACGAATTACTTTAATTACATTCTTGAATTTGTGGCTTTTTTTAGTCTTATTTTACCGCACGCCAGCTTATGATTTGTAGTTTACTGCTTTTTTAAACTTAGTGCTTAGAAACTTAGTAGCTTAGAATCTTAAATTCATAAACATTCCCTCCTACTTTATTTGTTTTTTCATCGGCGATAAGCAAAGTGTTATTGTCTTTAAAAACTATAGCTTCTTTTTGAGAAAAGTGGTTTAGTTTTATTTCGGTTTGAGAACCTTTGTGAAATAAGTCGCCTTTAAAACCTTGAAATAAAACAATTTTATCATGGCTTAATAAAACTACTTTTTTACCATCTGGACTAATAGTTGCACTGGTCAAAACACAATGGTTGTAATTATTGCAAGTTTTAAATTCGCCAATTTTTACTGCTTTTTGAGTTCCTGGTGCATTTAATATTTTGTATATAAAAGCTGTTCCGTCAAAACCTTTGCTTCTGTTTTTTGTAAATAAGTAAAAATAATTTCCATGTTCGAAGAAACCTTCAACATCATAAAATAGTTCTTTTTTCTTTGGAGGAAATTCAGTTTGTTCCGGATACGAGAATGAAACTTTGTATTCGGCGGAAGCCTGATCTCTATTCAGCTGATTTTTATTTACTTTATAAATACAAAGATCTTTGCGTTCGTTGTCGTTGTTGCCAAAATCTCCTATATAAATATTTCCCTTTTTATCTTTTGTAATATCTTCCCAATCAACATTTTTAGCATTCGCAATGGTAATCGTTTTGGTTAATTTTCCATCCGAATTTATCGCATAAATTGCATTTTTATTCCCGCTGTCTTCTAAAGTATAAATTAATTTATTTTCTGGAAAATATGTAATTCCAGATACTTCTTTTAGTTTTTTAGGAATAGAATAAAGCGTTTTTAAATCATTATCTGATTGCTGCTGACAAGCTAGTAAAGCAATTGTAATTGCCAGTAAAAAAAACTTTTTCATAAGATTGTTTTTTAAAATGTAAAGTCAATTTTAAAACTTATATGGTTCAAAAAAACTCTAAATTAAATTTGTATTTTTAAAGTTCCGCGTTATAAACTCAAATGCTGCAAACATTACGTGTCCCATCGATTTTGCATTTTTGAATTTCATATCATTAGTATAACGGTACAATTCCATTTTTAGCTGATTTAGATGTTCTTCTGTCGAAATGGTATCATGACACATAATGTTCAATAATTTTTTAATTCTGTTTTCTGCAGAATGAATACGCTTAGCCAGAATCGCCCTTTCTTCATCTTTATATTGAATAATAGAACGTTCTTCTAATTTATCTTTAATAAGTTTTATCATCGGATAATTTTCTTTGAAAAACTGCGGACGATAAACCTTAAAATTTCCTTCGTAACATTGCTGATCAAAATCGATTGGACGAATTTTATAGACAACTTGATCAAAATCATGAATTGGGACAATCACATAATTGTAAGCGCGCATATCGCCCAAAAGCCTGATCATGCAGCGTTCGTTAAACTTCACAAACTCTTTTGCAATTTGTGATTTTTCCATTTCCGTACAATTATCCAATAAGGCTTCCATAAAAACATCACCCGGAATTCCGATAATATGTTCCTCAATTAAAGTGTCTTTATAAACCAAAAAGTTGATTTTATCTGGCGAAAGAATATCTTCTAATTCTAAACCATAAATTCTTGAAGCATCTGCTTTTTTAATGTAAAAATGAACATAGTTGTCATTGAGAATATTTCGGACTTTAATCCGGAAAGGTTTCGAATTTCCGAAAGTACAATAATCAATCGCGTCTATATTTAGAAACTGAATAATTTCACTGTTTCCATCAGAATGCAGCAGTGAATAGATTTTTTTTAGATTCAAATCGATTTCGTTTCTTTCGAATTCACTGTAATAAACGCGAATCCATAAAGTATCTGTTTCATTTTTATCGTAGACATTTACAGAGCCAGAAAATCGCAATAAGTCATCATAGAACACAGATACTTTCGAAATGCGTTCGTATCTGTCTAAATAACTTAATAGAGATTGTGTTAAAGGGTAAGTAGGTTTTTTTAACACCATTAAAGGTTCGCTCATTTTGAATATCTTTAATGCAAATTTACATTAAATTACATTTAGCCGTAACAATTAACAAGTTGATTCGTCATACTTAAAACTAAAACCGAAATAAATTTGGAAACCATTCTTACCATTGAAAATCTACACAAAAGATACGGCCGTATTCAGGCGCTAAAAAATGTATCTTTTGAAATACAAAAAGGCCGTGTTTATGGCATTTTAGGTCCTAACGGAAGCGGCAAATCGACCACTTTAGGAATCGTATTAAATGTTGTTAACCGTACATCAGGCAGTTACAGCTGGTTTGACGGAAAAATAGAAACGCATGAAGCGCTAAAAAAAGTAGGCGCAATTATCGAAAGACCAAACTTTTATCCGTACATGACGGCTGAAGAAAATTTAAAATTGGTTTGTAAAATAAAAAACATCAACTATTCTAAAGTCAATGAAAAACTGGATTTAGTAGGTTTATCTGAAAGAAAAGACAGCAAATTCAGCACTTTTTCGTTAGGAATGAAACAGCGTTTAGCAATTGCTTCGGCACTTTTAAACGATCCTGAAATTTTGATTTTAGACGAACCAACGAATGGTTTAGATCCGCAGGGAATTCATCAGATTCGAGATATTATTAAAAAAATTGCATCCCAGGGAACAACTATTTTATTGGCTTCGCATTTATTAGATGAAGTCGAAAAAGTTTGTACGCATGTGGTAGTTTTAAGAAAAGGCGAAATTTTATATTCAGGTTCTGTTGACGGAATGTCTGCAAACGAAGGCTTTTTTGAAATTTCTTCGAATGATAATACGGCATTAAAATCAATTTTGAATGAGCATCAGGCAGTTAATCAGATTAAAGAGGAAGACGGAAAAGTTTTAGTCTATTTAAAATCTGAATTATCTGCTTCAGAATTAAATCAGTATTTATTCTCAAAAAATATTGTTTTGAGTCATTTGGTAAAACGAAAAAATAGTCTGGAAGCACAATTTTTAGAATTAACAAAAAATACAAATCCAAAAATCTAATTAAGCCATGAACAGACTTATCTCTATAGAATTACAAAAAATCTGGATGAATAAAGCCAGCCGTATTCTCACTTTAACTTATTTTATTCTGCTTTCCTTTATAGCTTTAATTGCCTCTATTAAATTTGATATTGGTCCTTTTAAATTCCATTTGGCAGAAATGGGAATTTTTAATTTTCCATTTATATGGCACTTCAATACTTATGTCGCTGCTATTTTAAAATTATTTCTTGCTATTGTAATTGTTTCCATGATGGCTAATGAATACAGCTACGGAACACTGAAACAAAATTTAATTGACGGCTTGAGCAAAAAAGAATTTATTCTGTCAAAGTTCCTTACAGTTGTTTTATTCTCATTTGTTTCAACTGTCTTCATTTTTGTTATGAGTTTGATTTTAGGTTTGATTTTTTCTTCTTACACTGAGATTGATATCATCTTTAGCGACTTAGATTATCTACTTGCCTTTTTCGTAAAATTAACCGGATTCTTTTCATTCTGTTTATTTCTTGGAATTTTGGTAAAAAGATCTGCCTTTGCATTAGGTTTTCTTTTAGTTTGGAATATAATCGAAGGAATAATCAGAGGTTTATTAGCCTTTAAAATTTTCCCTGACAGCAATATCGATGAGAAAATCACACAGTTTCTGCCTTTAGAATCAATGTCTAATTTAATTGCTAATCCTGGCCCAAGATTGTCTGTAGTAAAGAGTATTGGCTCACAAATAGGAATTGACACAGATATGGATTATAGCGTAAGTTATTTTGCAATTTTAATTGTTTTAATCTGGACATTTTTATTTATATACTTTTCTTACAAATTATTAAAAAATAGAGATTTATAGTATATTTGTTTTACTATGAATTATTTTAAAAGTTTTATTGTCATTTTATCCATTTGCCTTCTCTCTTCAAAGATGAATGCGCAGTTTATAAATATTGATGATCAGAAAACACCACAGCAGCTTATACAAGATATTTTAGTAAATAGTTCTTGTGCTTCTGCAACAAATACAACAGGAAAAGGAGATACGTTTACACCCGGAAAAAATAGCTTTGCCTATTTCAACGCCGGCACAAGCGGATTTCCTTTTTCTGAAGGTATTGTTTTAACCACTTCTACAAGCACAGAAGGAGTTGGTCCTTATGTTAGTAATGATGGCGGGGGAAGTCCAAATTGGCTCGGAGATTCAGATTTGAATCAGATATTAGGAATCAACTCGATAAATGCAACCGTGCTTGAATTTGATTTTGTTCCTTTATCAGATTTAATAAGTTTTAATTATATTTTTGCTTCTAACGAATATCAATATTCTTATCCTTGTGAATATTCAGATGGTTTTGCCTTCCTAATTAAAGAAGCAGGATCAGCAGATCCTTATAAAAATCTAGCTGTAATACCCAATACTGCTATACCTGTTTCATCAGTAAATGTACGTCCGCAAATTGGACCCGGCACGCGTCCAAACGGAAGCCCATATACCGGATGTCCTGCATCTAATGAAAATTATTTTAATGGATTAAATAACAATACAAGTCCAATTAATTATGCTGGTCAAACCGTTGTATTAAATGCACAAACTTCTGTAACTAAAGGAAAAACCTATCATATCAAACTTGTAATTGCTGATGCCTCACAGCGCTATTATGATTCAGCAGTATTTTTACAAGCGGGCAGTTTTGCTTCAAAAATTGACTTTGGTCCTAATAGAACTTCTACAAGCAATAATCCTTTATGCTATGGAGAAACTTTTTTATTAGATCCAAAATTATCAACAGCATACTCTTATAAATGGTTTAAAAACAATGTGCAAGTAGCAACAACACCAACTTATAATGTCACTGATGCGGGCGATTATAGAGTTGAAGTTGTATTAAGTCCTTCTACTTGCAGCTTAGTCGGACAAATTAAAATTGATTATGCGCCAGAAGTTTTATCGAGCAATACAGCTTTAGTGCAATGTGATGACAATACAGATGGAATTGCAATTTTTAATTTGACTAAAGCAGATAAAATCGTAAAAAATAATGTTTCAGAAATTTTAAACAAAGGATATTATGAATCATTAGCAGATGCTCAAACTAAAATAAATCCTATTTTAAATCCTGAAAAATATACTAATAAAAGTGCCAATCAAGTTATTTTTGCCAGACTCGAAAACACTTATGGCTGTTATAAAATTGCCGAGGTAACACTTCAAATTTCAAACAACCAGATTGTTAATCAAAATCCAGTATCAACTTGTGATGGAGATGACAAGCAAGATGGCTTATATCAATTTGATCTTAATGCACAAGTTACGCCTCAAATTGTTTCAGGATTACCTAACGGATTAAATGTTACTTATTATTTGAATTCAAATGATGCTTTGACAGAAACAAATTCTTTACCAAATATTTTTAAAAACACAACTGCTTTTTCACAAACCATTTTTGCAAGAGTAGTAAACGGACCTGATTGTTATGATATTACACCAATAACACTTGTTGTAAATACTTTTTCTCCGCCTAATTTTGAAGATGAAACCAAAGTAGTATGCAAGGGAGGAGAAACTACATTAAGTGTCGCTACAGGCTTTTCAAGCTATTTATGGAATACCGGAAGCACAACTAATTTTATCACCGTAAATTCACCAGGAGACTATTCAGTTGTAGTTCAAGATGCGAACGGCTGTGAGAAAACTAAAAAATTCAAAGTAAATTTATCTGAAATTGCCGTACTAACGGATGCTGTTGTAAAAGATTTTTCTGGGGTCGATAATTCAGTATTATTGCAATATACTGGAACCGGTAATTACGAATTTTCATTAGACGGAATTGTTTATCAAGATAATCCGTTATTTACAGGAATAAATCCTGGAATTTATTATGCCGTAGCACGAGATAAAAACGGCTGTGGAATATCAAATACTTTTTTAGTGTATGTTTTAGATTATCCAAAATTCTTTACACCAAACGGTGATGGTTACAATGATTTATGGACAATTAATTCTTTTGACCAGCTTCCTGATTATAATATTTTCATTTACGATCGTTATGGGAAATTTTTGAAACAGATGAATCAAAACAGTGTTGGCTGGAACGGACAATTTAATGGTCAGCAATTAGCAGCAGATGATTATTGGTTTAATTTAATATTTGACAACGGTAAAAATGTAAAAGGTCATTTTAGTTTGAAAAGATAAAAATAATTTCTATTTAAAATATAAGTTCCATAAATCTTAATTTCAAATATTTAGAAAGAAAAACACTATATTTTTCAAAGAAATTAAAATAAAACTTATTTTTGGTTTGGGAGAATCAATTCATGATATCTCCATTACTAAAGCTAATGAAAAAAACATTACATTTCTTGCTATTCCTGTTTTGCACAATAAACTGTTTTTCACAATTTAGCAAGACACATTACATACCACCATTAATTTCTACTAAAGGAGGCGCGGAAGATCAATATTTATACATTTCTACTCCAAGTCTTTCCAATGTAAATTTTAAAATCATAGCCAATGGAGGGAATGTAATTAACGGAACCGTAAACAGTACTACTCCCTATCAATATTTTATCGGAAAAGGAACTGACACTCAATTATTTACTCCTTTAGAAAATATTGGAATTGTAGCGAACCGAGGCTATATTATTGAAGCTGAAGATCTTATTTACGTAAGTGCAAGAGTCAATGCGGTTGCTAATCAGCAGGGAGGCTATAATCATGCAGGAGGTTTAGTTTCTAAAGGAAACAGTGCCCTGGGTACAACTTTTAGATTAGGCGCAATGTTAAATCCGCTTTATGATGAAACATTATTGAACTTTACTTCTATAATGGCTACTGAAAACGGAACTAAAGTTAGCATTTCAAATATTCAAAATGGCACTCAGCTTTTAGACGGAACAATTATTTCGGGACCAATAAATGTTACCCTAAACAAAAACGAAAGCTATGTACTTGCACTAAAAAATTATAATGCTGTTAATACTGCATCAAATAGTTCTAAAATAATTGGTGCATTGGTTACTTCAGATAAACCAGTGGCAGTAAATTCAGGTTCATTTGGAGGAAGCAACAGTACAGTACTAGTACCAAATGAAAGTGGCAATTTTGTTCCGTGGGGAAGAGATGTTGGTTTCGATCAAATTGTTTCATTAGAAAAAACAGGAAATGAATATATATTTATTAAAGGTCTAGGGTCAGATGAATTAGAACGCGTTTTATTAGTAGCACATTACGATAATACAGAAATATTTCTTAATGGCTCTCCTGTTTCTTATAAGACACTTAATAGTGGAGAATACATAGCAATTGATGGAAGCCAATTTAATAACGGAAGTTTGTATGTAAAAACATCTGCTAAAGTATTTGCTTATCAAAGCATTGGAGGAACAACAAATCCTGCCAATCAAAACTTATTTTTTGTCCCTCCTATAAATTGTGCGACTCCTAATACGGTTGATAATATTCCTCAAATACAATCAATTGGAACTAATACTTTTAACGGATTTCTAAATATTGTCACAGAAACGGGTGCCGCAATTTTGTTAAACAATAATCCGATTTCAGCTCTTCCGCTTGCAATTGAAGGAACACCGGCATTTGTGCGTTACAACGTGCCCAATTTATCTGGAAATATAGTTGTCAAATCCTCTAAGCAAGTATATGTTTCTTATTTTGGAACAAATGGAGCTGCTACCTATGGGGGTTACTATTCCGGTTTTGATTTGAAACCTGAAATTGTCAGCAGCAAAATTGCATTAACCAGTTCATCTTGTATTCCAAATGTATCTTTAAAAATCAATTCTTTGTCGTCTTACGATACTTTTCAATGGTACAAAGATGATGTCGTTATTCCGGGTGAAATTAAAAATAACTTCAGTCCAAGTCAGCCTGGTTTTTACCAAGTAAGAGGAAGTATCTCAGGTTGCGTAAGCAATGTTTTTTCAGATAAAATTCCAGTAAGTGAATGCCCCATTAATCTAGATAATGATTTAGCAAATGACAATATCGACATTGATTATGACAATGACGGATTAACAAACTGTACTGAATCTTATGGAGATTTAAGTTTGAATATTTCAAATTCCAATTCAGGTTTGGTAACAACAGGAACGTATTCTAATTCATTTTCAGGTACAGTTACCAATTCAACGCCTTCTGCAGCAGTTCCTTTTACCGGAAATACAGATGGAAGTTTTGTTACCGAAGTGATGGCTGGAAAAGGTTTTTCTGTAAGTTATAATTTGAATTTTGCAAAACCAATAAATCTTAGTTTAGAATATGTCACCACTGGAGATACGGCTGATTTACTAAATTCGGATTCCGAATACATTATTAATGTAGACATTGATAAAACTGTTACCGTCCTAAATCCGACCGATCAATTATTAATCGACACAAATTATGACGGAATTTACGAAAGTGGCGTTACACAATTTTCATCTTTCGAAATTCGCTTCCGATTAAATGGTAATATTCCGTTACAGCCTGGAACTGGAACATTTAAATTCCAATCTTTTCAAAATAAAACATTTAAAGTCACACACAAAAATCTGCTTGACAGCGCTAGCAATAAATCAACATTCAGGTTAATTGCTACTTGTGTTCCAAAAGATTCTGATGGTGACGGAATTCCCGATCAATTAGATTTAGATTCTGATAATGATGGCATTCCAGATGTTATTGAATCACAAACAAAACCAGTAGCTTTATCTAATATTGACTCTAACTTAAATGGATTAGATGAAATTTTTGAATTCTCACAAACACCAATAGATTCCGACAATGATGGCATTCCAAATTATCTTGATTTGGATAGTGACAATGACGGGATTTATGATTTGGTTGAATCAGGAAGCAATGCGCCAGATCTTAACAAAGATGGAATCATTGATACTTTGACTTTTGGAACCAATGGATTATCAGATTCTTTAGAAACAGATCCTGATAATGGCATCTTAAAATATACAGTTTCAGATTCTGATAATGATGGCATAAAAAACTATACAGAAATTGACAGCGACAACGATGGCTGCAATGATGTTACTGAAGCTGGCTTTACAGATCAAGATTTTGACGGACAACTGGGCAACGCACCTGTAAGTGTAAACGCTAAAGGAATTGTAATCAGCAAAATTGATGGTTACACGGTGCCTAATGGCAATTATATTATTGCAACTCCTATTTTAATTAGCAAACAACCTGAAAACCAAACTGTTTGCGAATTACAAAAAGCAACTTTCAGTATTGAGTCTAATGCTGATAGCTTTCAATGGCAACTTTCCATTGATAATGGCAATACATGGAATAATTTGAATGATAATACAACATATTCCGGAACTAAAACTGCGTCTGTAACGATCCAAAAAGCAAATTCGCAAATGAATGAATACTATTATCGTGTTTTATTAAATAGAAATAACAATGCCTGTGGATTAACTTCGGCTAACTCGGTAAAGCTAATTCTTTTTGCCTTGCCTATTTTAAACTCTCCAATTACTCTAGTTCAGTGTGATGATGATACCGACGGAATTTCGAACTTTAATATAACCGAGAAAAACAGTTTTATTTCATCTAATTTCGCCAATGAAACATTTTCTTATTATACTACTTTGGCAGGAGCAAACACGAAAGATCCCGTTGCCTTAATTTCAAATTCTCTTGCATTTTCTAGCAGTAATAATACTATTTGGGCACGCGTTGATAATTCAAACGGATGCTTTTCAATTGCTCAATTAAATCTAGTGGTTTCAACAACACAAATTAATTCTGGTTTTAAAAGATCATTTAACATCTGTGATGATTTTATCGACGATTCCAATAATGACAAAGACGGGATTGCATCTTTTGATTTCAGCAGTGTAACAAATGATATTCAGGCAATGCTTCCTTCAAACACAAATTATTCCATAAAATATTACTCGAATGAAGCTGATGCCTTAGCAGAAATGAATACAATTGCAGACCCTTCTAATTACAGAAATACAATACCAAACCAGCAAGAAATTTGGGTACGTGTAGACAGCAATCTAGACAATGCCTGTTTTGGATTAGGATCCTACATTACGCTTATAGTAAATCCTAAACCTGAAATTGATAGTAATAGCAACCTGAGTGGCGACCAATTGGTTTGCTCTAATTTACCATCTTTTTTTGTCAAACTCGATGCAGGAATTATTGGCAATATACCTTCTAGCAGTTACACGTATGTCTGGTCAAAAGATGGAAGCGTAATTCCCGAAGAAACTAATGAAACTTTAGATGTAAATGAAGAAGGAAAATATACTGTTGAAGTTTTCACTAAAAGCGAAAATAGATGCAGCAGAATGCGAACTATTAACGTAACTGCCTCTGACATTGCGCATCTTGATTCTGTTTCAATCTCAGACTTATCTGATTTAAATACTGTTCAAGCAAATGTTTCGGGGTCTGGAAATTATGAGTATAGTATTGATGATCCTAACGGTTCTTTTCAAGAATCTAATTTCTTTGAAGATATTCCTTCAGGAATACATGAACTATATATTAAGGATAAAAATGGTTGCGGAACAATTTCTAAAACTATAGCAGTTCTTGGAGTTCCTAAATTTTTTACACCGAATAATGATGGCTATAATGACTACTGGAATATAAAAGGAGCAAATGACGCTTTTAATTCAAATACAAAAATTCTTATTTTCGATCGATACGGCAAGCTAATCAAGCAAATTACACCGTCATCAGTCAACGGCTGGGACGGAACCTATTCAGGCAGCCCTTTGCCAGCAGATGATTATTGGTATACCATTAAACTTGAGGATGGACGGGAAACAAAAGGACATTTCAGTTTAAAAAGATAAAAGAAATTTTAAAATTCCTGCACTAAGCTTGGGAGACTGAAACCTGAAACTTCGTATAAAATAAAAACCCAAACTCCTATCCGATTTCGGGAGGAATTTGGGTTTTTTATATTAAAAATTTAAATGTATTAGATTTTAAATCTTTTTCTATCAGTTTCTGTCAAATAGATTTTTCTCAAACGAATAGATTTTGGAGTTACCTCTACATATTCATCTTTTTGAATGTACTCCAAAGCTTCTTCAAGAGAGAAAATAATTGGAGGAATGATTCTTGCTTTTTCATCATTTCCAGATGAACGAACGTTAGATTGTTTTTTCTCTTTAGTTACGTTTACGCACATATCATCACCACGAGAGTTTTCTCCAATTACCTGACCTTCGTAAATTTCAGCATTTGGTTCAACAAAAAACTTACCACGATCTTGCAATTTATCAATAGAATAAGGAATAGCTTTTCCTTTTTCCATAGAAATCAATGACCCTTTATTACGTCCGGCAATTTCTCCTTTGTAAGGCTCGTATCCTATAAAACGGTGTGCCATAATAGCCTCACCCGCTGTTGCAGTAAGTAATTGGTTACGCAATCCAATAATTCCACGTGATGGAATATTAAATTTTACAATCATACGCTCCCCTTTAGTTTCCATACTTAGCATTTCACCTTTACGCATAGTAACGAACTCAACTGCTCTACCTGAAAGATTTTCTGGTAAGTCGATAGTTAATTCCTCAATTGGCTCACATTTTTTACCATCAATTTCTTTGATGATAACTTGTGGCTGACCAATTTGCAACTCATACCCTTCTCTTCTCATTGTTTCAATAAGAACAGATAAGTGAAGTACTCCACGACCAAAAACCATGAATTTATCAGCAGAATCAGTTTCACCCAATTTCATTGCTAAGTTTTTCTCTAACTCTTTTGTAAGTCTTTCTCTAATATGGCGAGAAGTTACAAATTTACCTTCTTTACCAAAGAAAGGTGAGTCGTTGATAGTAAACAACATACTCATAGTAGGCTCGTCAATATCAATTGTTTTTAGACCTTCCGGATTTTCAAAATCAGCAATAGTATCACCAATTTCAAAACCTTCAACTCCAATGATTGCACAAATATCTCCAGCAATAACCTCTTGTACTTTTTTACGACCAAGTCCTTCAAAAGTATGAAGTTCTTTGATACGAGATTTAGATACAGTACCATCTCTTTTTACTAATGAGATTGGCATACCTTCTTTAAGAACTCCTCTTTCAAGACGACCAATAGCGATACGACCTGTAAATGCAGAGAAATCTAAAGAAGTAATCAACATTTGTGGTGTTCCTTCAGAAACTTTAGGAGCAGGTACATTTTCAACAACCATATCTAATAATGCTTCAACATTATCAGTTACGTTTTCCCAATGATCAGACATCCAATTATTTTTAGCAGAACCATAAACTGTTGGAAAATCCAACTGCCATTCTTCAGCACCTAATTCAAACATTAAGTCAAAAACTTTTTCATGAACTTCTTCAGGAGTACAGTTTTCTTTATCAACTTTATTGATAACAACACAAGGCTTAAGACCTAAGTCAATAGCTTTTTGTAATACAAAACGAGTTTGTGGCATTGGACCCTCAAAAGCATCCACTAGCAAACATACACCATCGGCCATGTTCAATACACGTTCTACTTCACCTCCAAAATCCGCGTGGCCAGGAGTGTCAATAATATTGATTTTTGTTCCTTTATATTGAACTGATACGTTCTTAGAAGTAATAGTAATACCTCTCTCACGCTCTAAATCGTTATTATCAAGAATTAAATCACCTGTGTTTTCGTTGTCACGAAATAATTGACAGTGATACATAATTTTATCAACCAAAGTGGTTTTACCGTGATCGACGTGGGCAATAATTGCAATGTTTCTAATAGATTCCATCTGTGATTTTTAATGGGTGCAAAGGTACACTTTATTTTGATATAAAAAACGTTTCTGCGATAGTTTGCGTATTAACAAGTAATTAGTTCATCTAAATGAGCATTAATTTAAGTGTAAAATGAACTTTTCTTATTGTTTATTTATACTTAATTTAACTATATTTGAAGTAATGAAAAGTAAAACTCTCCAAATTACTCTAGTTTATATTATCATATCGTTATTTATGGCAATCGTCTGTCATAAAATACTTATTACTTACTTTTCTGACACTAAATACTTTTATGTTTTTTTCTTAAAGGATATTTTTTTTATTCTAACCACTGCTCTCTTTTTCAAGTACATAGTTTCTAAAAATGAAAAAAGGAACATTACTGTTTTTAAAAAATTAAAAGAAACTAACGAAGAAATTAAGGAATCTAACGAAAAATATGACATAGTAGCAAAAGCAACAAGCGACACGATTTGGGATTGGAAAATACAAGAAGACAGCATTAATTGGAACAAAGGCATAGAAAGTGTATTTGGTTATAATCAAACCGAAGTTGGAAAAACTTCAAAATGGTGGTTTGACAAAATTCACCCCGAAGACAGCATCAGAATGTCTATTAAATTATATTCTTTTATTGAGCAAAAAACCGAAAAATGGCAGGATCAATATCGTTTTAGATGTGCCGACGGAACTTATAAATATGTTTTAGACAGAGGTTTTTTATTGAAAGATGAAAACGGAAGGGCCATCAGGATGATTGGAGCGATTCAAGATATTACCAAGCAAAAAGAGGAAGAACAGCGATTAAAACTTTTAGAAACTGTAATTACGCAATCTAAAGATTCTATTTTAATTACAGAAGCAAATTCAGCAGATCGAAAAATTCCTAAAATCGTATATGTAAATCCAGCATTTTCGCAGATGTCAGGTTATTTATCAAATGAAATAATCGGTAAATCCCCAACAATTTTTAAAGGAACAAATTCAGATTCAGAAGCACTTAAAAAACTATTAAGAGCAATAAAAAATGAAGAAGAATGTTTAATAGAAACAATCAGCTACACCAAACAAAATGAAGAATATTGGGTGCGCTTTTCCATGATTCCAATTTTCAATAATGAAGGAGTAATTTCACACTGGATATCAATACAAAGAGACATAACAGATGAAAAGAAATTAGAAACAGAAAAAGAGCATCTTATTCGAGAATTAACCCAGAACAATAAGGATTTAAAGCAATTTTCATACATTACATCTCATAATTTAAGAGCACCACTATCTAATTTAATTGGACTTTTAAATCTAATTGAAGATATTCCAATAGAAAATCCAGAGCTTGAAGAAATCTTAACCGGTTTTACCAAATCAACACATCTATTAAATGAAACGATAAATGATCTAGTAAAAGTTATTATTATTAAAGACAACCCTTCGATGCAAAAAGAAGAAGTTTCTTTAGAAGAAGTTTTCGAAAATGTCTTTAGCCAGCTCTCCTTTCAAATTGAATTGCACAAACCAATTATTAAATTAAAATTTGACCGCGTACCAATATTAAACACAAACAAAGCCTATATCGAAAGCATTTTACTCAATTTACTGACGAATTCAATAAAATACAAATCTGAAAATCGAAAATTAAAAATATCAATTATCGCCGAACAGATAGATCACAAAGCGATATTAACCTTTAAAGACAACGGAATTGGTATTGATTTAGAAAGAAATCGTGACAAAGTTTTTGGTCTTTATCAAAGATTTCATAATTACCCAGATAGCAAAGGATTAGGTCTATATCTTGTAAAATCTCAAGTTGAAACGATGGGAGGAACAATCAGTATAGACAGCGAAGTAAACAAAGGCACAACATTTACAATAACATTTAAAAATTAATACCTATGCTAGAGCAAATTCTATGCATTGACGACGATCCAATCACGTTAATGTTATGTAAAAAAGTAATTTCAAAATCCGAATTTTCGAATGAAATTATTACGGCTCAAAATGGCGAAGAAGCACTGCATCATTTCAATACCCTAAAATACACTAATAACAAAAATAAAGTAAACAAAAAACCACAGCTGATTTTTCTCGACCTAAACATGCCTGTTATGGGAGGCTGGGAGTTTTTAGATCATTTTACTTCTCCAGATTACGCTGAATTTAATACTGTAAATGTTATTGTATTATCCTCAACAATTGATCCCGAAGATTTAGCAAAAGCAAAAAAATACCCAATAATAATTGACTTCCTTTCAAAGCCAATTACACAGCCTATGCTGGAATATCTTAAAAAGAAAATCAACCAATAAATTACAATAATAAAATTCCAAATTCCAATCTCTGCTTGATATTAAACCAACATACATTAGAATTTGAAATTTTTCTGTAGTTTTTTCTAAAACAAAAAAATCCTCTAAAAGAGGATTTTTTATATATTTAGGAAATTGTAATTAATTACAATTTAGCAACATGTTTCGTTAATTTAGACTTCAAGTTAGAAGCTTTGTTATCGTGAATGATGTTCTTTTTAGCTAATTTATCAATCATAGAGATTACAGTTGATAATTTAGATGATGCATCAGATTTATCAGTAGCTAATCTTAATGCTTTAATAGCGTTACGAGTAGTTTTATGTTGATATCTGTTAAGAACTCTTCTTTTTTCGTTACTTCTGATTCTTTTTAATGCTGACTTATGATTTGCCATTTTGTTTTAATTTTAGATGTAATAATTATTATAGAATACTAGTTAAAAAAGAAAAACCTCCCACAATTGCAAAAACAATCACTTTGGTTTTAACTAATAAAACAAAAATCGAGACACCAATTTTTATTTTATAAAACTTATTCACAACTAATTTTAGTAGTCTGTAAGGGAATCGAACCCCTGTTACCAGGACGAAAGCCTGGAGTCCTAACCCCTAGACGAACAGACCATTATCGTTCTAAGTTTTTCTATATTAAATATAGAGGTATTATTGTAGCCCGTAGCGGAATCGAACCGCTCTTACATGGATGAAAACCATGCGTCCTAACCGATAGACGAACGGGCCATTTTAATTCTCAGTATTTCAAGAACAATTCGCAGTAAAAGTAGTAGCCCGTAGCGGAATCGAACCGCTCTTACATGGATGAAAACCATGCGTCCTAACCGATAGACGAACGGGCCTGCTTCTCTAATGCGGATGCAAAAATACAACTATTTTTAAGATGTACAATACCTGATGCAAAAAAAATTAAAATTTTTTAATATGCCTTAGCAAACAGCACTCTTTTTGAAGAAGGATTCCCAGTAAATACACAGGTTCCCGCCTCTTCTTTAGCATCTAAAGGAATACAACGAATTGTTGCTTTTGTCAAGTCTTTTATTTTCTCTTCAGTAGCGGCAGTGCCATCCCAATGAGCCGAAACAAAACCAGTTTTTCCTTCCAAAACTTCCTTAAACTCCTCAAAATTATTTACTTCCGTAATATGAGTATTACGATAGTCTAATGCCTTATTAAATAAATCCGTTTGAATCTGTTCTAACAAGTCATTTATATAAGTTACGATTCCTTCTCCAGAAACTACTTCTTTTGTCAACGTATCGCGTCTTGCAACTTCAAAAGTTCCGTTTTCTAAATCTTTTGGACCAACAGCAATTCTGACCGGCACACCTTTCAATTCCCATTCAGCAAATTTGAATCCTGGTTTTTGAGTTGTTCTGTCATCATACTTAACTGAAATCTTCAGCTTTTTAAGTTTAGCCGTTAAATCATTTACAGCTGCAGTAATGTCAGCCAATTGTTCATCTGTTTTATATATAGGAACTACAACAACTTGTATAGGCGCTAAATTTGGAGGCAACACTAATCCTTGATCATCTGAATGCGTCATTACGAGAGCACCCATTAAACGAGTAGAAACCCCCCAAGAAGTTCCCCAAACATGCTCTTGTTTTCCTTCAGCATTAGCAAACTTCACATCAAATGCTTTTGCAAAATTTTGTCCTAAAAAGTGCGACGTTCCTGCCTGTAATGCTTTTCCGTCCTGCATTAGAGCTTCAATACAATAAGTCTCATCTGCTCCAGCAAAACGCTCTGTTTCAGTCTTAATACCTTTTACAACCGGAATTGCCATAAAATTCTCTGCAAAATTAGCATAAACGTTCATCATTTTTACAGATTCTTCTAAAGCTTCAGTCTTTGTAGCATGAGCCGTATGTCCTTCCTGCCATAAAAACTCAGCAGTTCTTAAAAACAAACGCGTACGCATTTCCCATCGTACAACATTTGCCCATTGATTAATCAATAATGGCAAATCTCTATAAGATTGTACCCATCCTTTATATGTAGACCAAATAATTGCCTCACTAGTAGGACGAACAATTAGTTCCTCTTCTAATTTAGCATTCGGATCAACCATTAGCTTTCCGGGCTTATCTGGATCATTTTTTAATCTATAATGCGTTACAATAGCACATTCTTTTGCAAATCCTTCTGCATTTTTCTCTTCTGCCTCAAACATGCTTTTAGGCACAAATAAAGGAAAATAAGCATTTTGATGTCCTGTTTCTTTAAACATTCTATCTAACTCCGCCTGCATTTTTTCCCAAATGGCATATCCGTAAGGTTTAATAACCATACATCCTCTAACTCCCGAGTTTTCAGCTAAATCTGCCTTAACAACCAGCTCGTTATACCATTTCGAATAATCTTCTGATCTTGTAGTGAGGTTCTTACTCATATTGAATAGTTTGGCACAAATTTTGTTTTAATAATTTTAACTAAATAGTTTGACAAAACTAACTATTTTTGTAATGTGCAACAATAAAAAACACCACAGATATGAAAACTTCTACATCTCTTCGCCAAAACTCAAGTCATTTTTACTTAATTGGAATACTGAGTTTTCTATTAGCATCGTGTGGTTCTTATCAAAACTCATCTTATCATGATAATGATGGAGTATATAGTAATTCATCAAACACGTATGCACAAACAAATACCACAAGCGCAAACAATCAATATAAGGATTACTTTAAATCACTGCAGGATGACGGTCAGCCAACTGAAATTTTCACAGATGTAGACAGCTATGGAAATTATTCTGACACCGACAGCACACAGACTGCACAAGCAACAGCTTACCCAGCTTGGGGAAGCGCTAATTCTGAAGTAGCCGTAAACGTTTACTCTAACCCATCTTGGTCATGGGGAGTTGGATTCGGATTCGGATACCCATATTATGGATATGGTTACGGATACAGATGGGGATACCCATATTATGGATGGGGATATCCTGGTTATTGGGGCCCTGGATATGGATATCCTGGATATTGGGGACCTGGATACTACAACAACTACTCTTATACTTATGGAAGAAGAGGCTCTGCTGCTTATTATGGATCGAGAGGCTATGCTTCAAGAAACTCATACTACTCAGGCAGAAACTATGCTGGCAGAAACAGCTATTCTACAAACAGAAACAGCTATTACAACAATACCAATAGAAGAAGCGCAAGCTACTCAGATTACAGAAGAAGCTCTAATGTAAACGGAAGAAGCTATTCTAGCCCAACTTTTAGCAACAGAAGAAGTACAGCTCAAGGACAAAACAGCTATGATTATTCTAACAGAAGATCAAGCGGTACTACAACAACAAATAGAAGCTACAACAATACCAACAGCAATTCTTCTAGAACATACTCTCCTAGCCCTTCTCGCTCAATGAACAGTGGCGGCGGCGGCGGAAGCATGAGAAGCTCTGGCGGTGGCGGAGGCGGTGGAAGATCTGGTGGCGGAGGCGGTGGAAGAAGATAATATCTTTCACACATCGTTAAATCACATTAAAAAATTAACCAAATGAAAAAAATATTTTTCCTACTTATAACAGGACTGTCTTTTAGCGTCTCACATTCTCAAGAAGTATCAGATGCTGTTCGATATTCGCAAGACAATTTAACTGGAACTGCAAGATTCAGAGCCTTAAGCGGTGCATTTGGAGCCGTTGGTGGAGATTTATCTGCCATAACTGTCAATCCTGCCGGATCTGCCATTTTCAACAACAATCAGGTTGGAATTACTTTTAGCAATGAGTCGATTAAAAATAATTCTAATTATTTTGGAACTCAAACCAGCGATAAAGAAAATTCTTTTATCCTGAATCAAGCTGGCGGTGTATTTGTTTTTCACGATCATAACCCAAACAATAAATGGAAAAAAATTGTTTTAGGCGCCAGCTATGAAAACACTAATAATTTCAATAATGACGTTTTTTCAGCAGGAACAAATCCGACAAACTCTGTTGACAAATACTTTTTAGCCTATGCTAACGGAATTCCTTTAGCAGATATCACAGGTATTCCTTATAGAGATCAGTTTTACAATGAGCAACAAGCTTATTTTGGCTACAAAGGATACGTAATAAATCCTGTTTCAGATACAGGAAATAATACTCAGTATATAACAAATGTACCTGCTGGCGGAAATTATTATCATGAAAATGAAATTTATTCTAGAGGATATAATAGCAAATTGAGTTTTAACATCGCTACTTCTTATGATGACAGAATTTATTTCGGAGCAAACTTAAATGCGCATATTACTGATTATAGAAGATCTACAAGTTTCTACGAAGATAACAGCAATCCGTTACAGCCAGAAGAAACAATTTCAAGTTTGCGTTTTAATAATGATTTATACACTTACGGAAATGGGTTTTCTTTTCAGTTAGGAGCAATTGCTAAAGTTACAGAAGCTTTCAGACTTGGTATTGCTTATGAATCTAATACTTGGTACGAACTTTATGATGAAGTTTCACAAAGTTTAGCGACAACAAGACAAGCGGACGGCGGACAGCCAATTAATGAATTTATAAATCCAGATGTTGTAAATGTTTACGAATCTTACACTTTACAAACTCCAGGAAAATTCACTTTTAGCGGCGCTTACGTTTTTGGAAAATCAGGATTAATCAGTGTCGATTACTCTATTAAAGATTATGCAAACACAAAATACAAACCAACCAGTGATCTTGGTTTTAATGGGTTAAACAATGACATCAGTAATCAATTAACATCAAACGGTGAATTGAGAATTGGAGCTGAATACAAAATTCAGCAATTAAGCTTGCGCGGTGGATACCGTTTTGAAGGAAGCCCATACAAAAACGGAACTACAATTGGAGATTTAAACAGTTATTCTGCAGGTTTAGGATATAGCTTTGGAGCTACAAAAATAGATTTAGCCTATTCATATTTAGAAAGAAAATCAAATCAAGGATTTTTTGCCACTGGATTTACTGACGGAGCTAATATTTCATCCAAATTAAACAATGTTACGTTGTCTTTATTATTTGAATTGTAATTAGAAATAAAATAGAAGAATGAAAATTTCCGTCAGGTCAACACTTGACGGATTTTTTTTTAGCTCTTTTCACCAGAAGACGCAACACATTATCTTCATAAAAAACAGCTAAAAGAATGACAAACAGGCGGTGTTTGAATAAAAAAGTGTAATTTTGCACTCCAATTTATAAAAGTATGAGAACCAAGTCTTTAAAAAAGAACAAAATTAACGTAATCACTCTTGGGTGTTCGAAAAATGTATATGACAGTGAAGTGTTGATGGGCCAGCTTCGTGCAAACGGAAAAGAAGTTGAACATGAAGCACCAGCAGAAAGAGAAGGAAACATTATCGTAATAAACACTTGTGGTTTTATTGATAACGCGAAAGCAGAATCAGTAAACATGATTTTGGAATATGCAGATAAAAAAGACAGAGGATTAGTTGATAAGGTTTTCGTTACCGGATGTTTGTCTGAACGTTACAGACCTGATTTAGAAAAAGAGATCCCAAATGTTGATCAATATTTTGGTACAACTGAGTTACCTCAACTATTGAAAGCGTTAGGGGCTGATTATAAACATGAATTATTAGGAGAACGTTTAACTACAACTCCAAAAAATTACGCCTATTTAAAAATTGCCGAAGGTTGCGACAGACCTTGCAGTTTTTGTGCTATTCCGCTTATGCGCGGCAAACACGTTTCTCAGCCTATTGAGAAACTGGTTAAAGAAGCACAAGGTCTTGCCAAAAACGGCGTAAAAGAATTAATCTTAATTGCCCAAGACTTAACTTATTATGGTCTTGATATTTATAAAAAAAGAAACCTTGCTGAACTTTTAGAAGAATTAGCAAAAGTAGAAGGCATCGAATGGATTCGTTTGCACTATGCATACCCTACAGGTTTCCCTATGGACGTTTTAGAATTAATGAAACGCGAACCTAAGATTTGCAATTATATTGACATTCCTCTACAGCATATTTCAGATTCTATTTTAAAATCGATGCGTCGTGGAACAACTCAAGCTAAGACTACTCAATTATTAAAAGATTTTCGTGCAGCAGTTCCCGGAATGGCAATTAGAACAACTTTAATTGTTGGATATCCTGGTGAAACACAAGAAGATTTTGAAATTTTGAAAGATTTTGTTCAAGAAATGAAATTTGACAGAATGGGATGTTTCGCTTATTCTCATGAAGAAAACACTCACGCTTATTTATTAGAAGACGATGTTCCAGACGATGTTAAGCAAGCAAGAGCAAATGAAATAATGGAATTGCAATCTCAGATTTCTTGGGATATGAATCAAGAAAAAATCGGGCAAGTTTACAAATGTATCATCGACAGAAAAGAAGGTGCTCATTTTGTGGGAAGAACTGAATTTGACAGTCCAGATGTCGACAATGAAGTTTTAATTGACGCATCTAAACATTATGTAAAAACAGGTGAATTTGTTAATATCCGAATAATAGAGGCAACAGAATTTGATTTATACGGAGAACCTGCTTAAATTTACGCTAAACAATTATCAATTTAGATAAATACTATTATGAAACCTACACACACACTTTTTCTATTGGTTTTCACTTTATTCTGTTTTAATTCAGCTTCAGCACAATATGGAGGCGGATACAATAATGGCTACGGAGGAGGAGGTTACGGAAGAGGCGGCGGAATGGGTATGGATAGAAGTATGATGGCTGGACAACAAGGTACTCCAAGCAAACCTAAAGAAATACCTGCTGAAGAAACTGCTGCAAAAATTGTAGAACAAATGAAACCAGAGGTAAATCTTGATGAACTTCAAGCAATTGCGATTGCAAATGTTTTAGCAGACAGCATGAAAGAACAAGGAATTCTTTTGAAAAACGAAGGCAGTTCTCAAGATCAAAAATTAGAGCAAATAAATGCATTAAGAGAAAGTACAAATAAAAAGATCATTGCTTTTTTGAACAAGGATCAAGTAGAAAAATTCAACACTTTTATGGCGAATTTTAAAGAAATGAAAAAGCCTAAATCAAAAAAGAAAAAAGATTCTAAAGACCAAAAAGAAGTTAAAGAAGAAGAACAAACAATAAAAACTGAAGAATAGTGTTTTAAACTTCATCTTAAAATGTAAATGACCATGGTAAAAAAACACCTTTGTTATGTGATTTTAGCAATCATTATAACTTCTTGCTCTACAAATCCATATAAAGCTACTGAAAAAGCTTATGATCAACAGCTTAAAACTTTAGAAAACCAAATTACAAGCAAAGATCCACAGCCAATTCCTGCTGTTAGTCCGGTAGTTATTGACACTACTTATGCCCAACAGCTGGGTATCGTAAAAGATACTTTATCAAAAACAGGATCTACACTTTTATTAAATGGAATAAATACAGAATGGATTGGAACTGTAAATTTCAATTTAAGAAAACCTAGTTTTATTATTATTCATCATACTGCTCAGGATTCTCTAAAACAAACAATCAACACGTTTACTAAAGTCAAAACTCAGGTAAGCGCTCATTATGTGATTTCTGAAAATGGAAAAGTAGTTCAAATGCTGAACGACTATTTAAGAGCTTGGCATGCAGGCGCATCTACGTGGGGTAAAAATACAGATATTAATTCAAGCTCTATTGGCATCGAATTAGACAATAATGGTTTTAAACCTTTTACAGAAACACAAATCAGCAGTTTAGTAGCACTTTTGACTAAATTAAAAAAAGATTATAACATTCCGACTCAAAATATATTAGGCCATTCAGATATCGCTCCAGGAAGAAAACAAGACCCAAGCTCTTTATTTCCATGGAAAACATTAGCAGAAAAAGGATTTGGAATCTGGCCGGACGAAGTTTTAGAAGAAGCTCCATTTGATTTTAAAATTGAACCCGCTTTAAGAATTATTGGCTACAATACAAAAAATCTTTCGGCTGCAATTATGGCTTTTAAATTACATTATATTCAAACTGACTTAACAGCTACTTTAGACAGAAAAACAATAGATACTATTTATTCTATTTATAAAAAACAAATTCAATAGTATTTCATAAATATAAAAAAGCGCGTTTCTGATTCTTTAGAAACGCGCTTTTTTATTGACTAATTTGATTATTTGGAACTGTAAAGACCGAAATAATTATTAAGACAGTATTTAATTAACTGCAAAGTTTTGCCACACATTGAAGGATTATAAAGATTATATTATCTAAACTATTTTCAGAAATTTTAGTCATCTTGCTCTTTCACTCTTAAAGAAAATAAAAAAGCTGCCAAAACATTAGTATGTTTCGACAGCTCCAAAAAAAAAAAAAAAATATCAATCTTTATCTCTAGAAAGAGTATGTTGTAGCAATTAATCCGTAGAATGATCCTCCTGTTGGAAGCGCGTCACTATCTAAAAAGATATCTTCAGAAGCAGCGTCGTATCTTAACTCTGGTATAATTGTTAGTTTTCCAACTTTATAATTTAACGAAACAGTATTAGCAAAAACACTAGATCCAGTTAATGTCCCTAAACTAGGAGCTGCATCTTTAGCATCAAAATACTCCACTCTGTATGCTAAAAGCAATGATGGGCTAAATGAATAATTAGCATAACCTACTAATGAAAACCACTCACCGTCTAAAGTGCTGTCAAAATCATTTTTAGTTTTAGCATAAGTAGCATTCAATCCAAGTCCGAAACTATCACTAATTGTTTTTGAAGCAACTAAATCTATTTGAGATTTATTTTCATCAGATGCTGGATTACTGCTTCCTGATGTAAAATTCAAATATGCACTTCCTGTTTCACCAATGTACCCAACTTGTCCTATATACGTTTTTTGTGTTGATCCAGCATCCATAGCCGATTTAAAATCAGTAGGATTTGTTATACCAAACATCGCCGTAAACTTTCCAGACGTGTATTGCGCTTTTACCCCAGTGTTAAAAAATGGCCCGTATGAAAACGCATATGACATACTGTAGTTTTTATTATCTACAGCATCTAACACTTCATATCCTATATGTGTACCAAAACTACCTGCAACAACTTTAAATTCATCTGTAATCTGGTAGGTAAAAAATAATTGTTTAATTAAAAATTTTGCTGTTATATCCTTATCTGTTGTTTCATTATATGAAAATTCTCCCGCTCTTTTTCCAAATCCTAAGTCTACAAAAACTGAGGCTTTTCCGAATGTATGACCTGCTTCTATCGAAGCCATTCCTAATTCAAATGAATCTTGAGAGTTGGTAAAGCTCGTTAATCCATTCATTTGTTTTGAAAAATCATATTTATAGTACGCATCTGCTGATCCTCCCCAAGTAGTTGCTGGTACAACTGCAGTAGTTTCAGTATCATCTTGAGCAAAAGCAAAAGAACTTGTTAACATAGCGGCTACAACGTGTAATACTTTTTTCATGTGTAAATTGGTTTTTAGTTATTAATTGATTCTGGTTAGTTAATCTTTATATATCTGTAGTTACCTAGTATATGACACTTCTAAAACCTAATAATTTCCCCCTAAAACCTCTTCATTTTCATTAGCGAATTTATTAACTTTTGTATGAGTAAAAGAATTGAAAAGTACTTTTTTGATGTTTTTCGGAAAGAATTATGGATTACAAAAATTAAATTAACAATAATCAGGATTTGACATTAATACCGATTTATTTTTGAAAATTCAACAACCCAATTTTACCAATTACCAATAAAATATAAGGGTTTTAACTAAATTTGTTTACTAAAATGGATAAAAAATAATTATAAAACGTCTAAAAAAATAAACACCCCTATAAAAATTAGGGGTAATTTAAAATTTAAAAATAAAATACAAATTTAAAGACACTGTCTTTATTATAAAATACTCACTAACTCAAACAATCAAAATTCTTACAAAAAATAAATCAATACTTATACATAAACAGCAGACGGATAAGTCAAAAATTAGCTTAAAAAAAATCCTATTCAATTTTGAATAGGATTTTATAACTATTAATATATATAAATTATTTCTGAGTATTATATCTTCTTAAGTACTCACGAACCTTTAATCCCGCTTCCTTTAAATCTTCATCTTTCCATTTTCCTTCTGATTTTGCTGATTTTTTCAGAATAGAACAAGTTTCATCTTTATCAGAAACAGACCAAGTAATCCAGCTTAATTTTCTAGCTTCCATCCAATCTATATATTCTTGCCATGCTTTACTATTTAAAGGTCCATCTCCAGAAGCTTCCATTCCAGCAGATTCAGAAATAAAAACAGGCAAACCGCTTTTGATTGCAGCATCTGTTCTATCCCTCAGTTCTTTGCCGTGTGTTGCCGCATAAAAATGCATTGTATACATTATATTAGAATAGCCCATAATAGGATCAGCTGCTGGAAGATTAATATCTTGATCCCAATGAGGGCAACCTACTAAAATTACATTATTAGGATCGTTATCCCGAATTACTTTGATTATTTCTTCGGAGTAAGCTTTTACTTCTTGCCAACTTTCTTGATCAGGCTCATTAAATACCTCATATATAATATTGGGATGTTTGGCATATTTTTTAGACATCTCTGCAAAAAATTCCTTTGCTTCTTTTAGATTTATGTTATGACTGTGCCAATCAATAATAACATATATATCTGATTTTATGGCTCCGTCTATAACAGCTTCAATTTTTTCTTTTGAAAACTTCGGTTCTTTCTTGTAAGACATTGTTCCGAGTTCGATGCCCATTGCCGCACGAACAACATTGCAATTAAAATCTTTCTTTAACCAGTCCACGGCTTTTTCATTATAAAATCTCGGCCACATACTATGCCATCCAAAACTCATACCGCGCAATACAATCGGTTCATTATTTTGATCTGTTAACTGCGTTCCTTTAACACTAAGCTGTCCGTGGTGTTTTACAAATTGAGCTTTTGAATAAGCAAACACAAGTAACAATATAAGAGTAAAAAACAGTGCTTTTGATTTCATAAATTCAGGTTTAAGGAATTAATCGTAACGTAATCACATCATGAGAAGCCAGATCTGAAACAAAATTCTTTTTAGTATTTCCGATTTCTTTATTTCTCCAAAGATCTTTTATTTTATAAGTCATCTTATTAAAATCCGCTTCGTAACCAAAATCAGCATCTTTAATAGTATTCTTTTTAAAGTCAAAATTGATTTTCTTTGTCACATCGGTTCTATTCAAAAAAGTAATCGCCCAGTTTCCATCAGATAAGGGTTTCGCCCAAACTTCTATTCCATCTTCTGTCAAATATTTAAACCCTTGAATTCCTAATTTATCTTGATTAACTGCAATTAACTCTTTATTGGTTAAAATGACTAATGTTTCTTTTGACATTTTTCTAAAATCATTTCCCGCAATTAATGGAGATGCCATCATCGACCACATTGTAAAGTGTGCTTTATCTTCGGTATTTGTCATTCCGTCCCCAACTTCCATCATATCAAAATCGTTCCAATGATCCGGACCAGAATATTTACGGATATCTTTTCTCATTTCGATAATTTTCATAAATCCCCAAGAAGACCAATTTCCTTCTTCATGTTTAAATTCACAATCAAAACAAGGATAAATATCTCCAGAAATTCGCCAAAGATTTCCAACTGGTTTTCCCCATTCCCAAGGCTGGTTATCACCCCATTCACAAAGACTGAAGACAATTGGTTTTCCAGCCGTTTTAAGTGCGTTGCTCATTGTCGTATAAGCTTCTTTAGCTGTAATTCCCTGCGTATTACACCAATCGTATTTTAAGAAATCGATTCCTAGTTTAGCATAAAAACGAGCATCTTGATATTCGTAACCACGTGTTCCAGGATAACCGGCACAAGTTTGCGTTCCTGCACAATTGTACAAACCAAATTTCAAACCTTTGCTGTGGACATAATCAATTAAAGCTTTCATGCCAGTTGGAAATTTTGCAGGATCTGGAACTAAATCTCCATTAGCATCACGTTCCTTTGTCATCCAGCCGTCATCTAAAACTATATAATTGTATCCCGCGGCTGCCATTCCAGATGAAACCATAATATCTGCGGTTTCCTTTATTAATTTCTCATCTATAGTTGTTTCGAAAGTATTCCACGAATTCCATCCCATTGGCGGTGTCATCGCTAAACCTTCAAATTTTCCTGCTTTCTGAGTATGTGTATTTCCTTGGCTAAAGCCAAAACCAGAAACACTCAATACAAGCGCTAAAATGATTTTTTTCATTATTAAAAATTCAATAATTAATTATATTAAAAAAGTATTCCCTAATGGATAGATTAGGGAATACTTGAACAAAACTCAAAATAAATAGATACTTTCTATTTTAATACAAAGCCTATGTCATCAAACAATACGGTATTACCGCCATCATTATTAGATTCTTGAAACGTAAGCATAGTAACGCTAGAAGGATTTCCTAGCTTGCTCAATGGAATTTCCATATAAACCCAAGTCGTAGTAACCGGAATTACATAATTTGAGCCGCCATTTACACTAAAGTTAACCTGACCGTTTTTAGCACCTTTGACAGCGATTCTCATGGCTTTATAACGTGTCATATCAACGTTAAAGCCCCAGTTTCCGCCATCCCAGCCACCAAAAACCCATTGCCAAGATTTACCGCCTTGATACGAATCTCCGTCAAAATCGAAATTAACTCCTTTTCCTGACCAAGGTCCGCCCCATTCCATTCCGTATAACTTATCATCATATAAAGCTGTTCCTATAGCTTCAAGTGAAGTTGCAGTTCCAGATATATTAGTAACAGCAAGATTTCGATAATTTGCATTAGCAGGTATTTTAACCACAATCTCTTCAAGAGTTGATGATATTACAGTAACCGGAACTTCTGGCTCTGTGGCTGTTTTTGCAAGCGTAACAATAGGATTTAAGAAATATTTACCTTTAATAGTTACCTGATCACCTTCTGCACAATTTATATAATTAAAGCTTGTAAATGTTGGTACTGGAGGCGCTACTTTAAAATCAAAAACTGCAGTTCCGCTATTTGTGACAACTTTTAATTGATTGGAAGCATTTGCATATGGTGTATTTTCATCAATCAATACAATGATATCGGTATCTGTTACAAAAGTTGGCCTGAAATAAGTGTCAAAATCATTAAAATAGATTTTTTGTGTTGACAACAATCCTTTTCCGTGAATGACATAATAGTTTTTTGGATCGCCAATAGTAACCGGTGTTAATGGTTTCAGGCTTCCATCCGCATTATAACCTGAAGGCGATACTGATTCTATAACCGGCGCGCCAGTATAAACTGATGCGCTGCTATCATCATTTGAGCATGAAGTAAAAACCAGCAAGGTTAATACCCATGCTATACATGCTGTAAACGAAACAATTTTTATATTTTTCATCTTTTTATTTTTAAAAATTATTTAAAAGTATACGGTGCTACTTCTGTCAATTTTGGATTTTTAATCAAATCATCAGCTGGATAAGGCAATAAAAGGTTTGTTGCAGAAATCGAAATGTGTTTCTCTGTTTCTTTATCACCTCTATTTTGAGCCTCTAATATCGCTTTCGCTTTTGCAAATGGCAAACGCCCTAAGTCAAAATAATAATCGCCTTCACAAGCTAATTCGGCACGTCTTTCTTTAAAAATATCATCGAAAGTAATAGATGCTTTTATAGGAAGACCAGCTCTTTTTCGAACTGCATTGAACGATTTTAGTGCCATTGCATCTGAAGTACTTCCTGATTGTCCGCCTAAAATAGCTTCTGCATGAATTAATAATAATTCGGCATAACGCATCATATAACTGTTCATACTGCTTTCTCCATTAAATGGAGCATTGAAAGGCCCTGTGATTGGCAGGTTTTCTTTTCCGATTACATATTTTTTCAATCCGGCACCTGAGTTTTGAGCTTCGTTTTCTAATGCAAATGTGTATCCTAAAATAAGCGGTGAATCAACATCAAGTGTTTTAGCATACGTCAGATTTGGATAAAAATCTCCAGGAAGCATAAAAGTTTCAATTCTTCTTTTATCTCCATTTTCAAAAACATTATGGATTAAATCTTGCGATGGCGCTATCTGACCTGAATAAGTAGTTTCAACCAATCTGTTTTCTGGAGCAAATAATGTATTCGAGAAATTCCCTTCAAAGTAAGTTCCAGATCCTGTCCATTGCCATGAAAAAATCGACTCTTCATTGTTATTATTTTTTTGCAAAAATAAATCAGCAAAAGATTTTGTTGGCAACTCATCGCCGCCTAACAATTTAAACTCGCCGCTGTTTATTACTTCTTGCGCCATAGCTCTTGCTAAATCATATTTTTTCTCATATAAATACACTTTTGCTAAAAAAGCTTTCGCTGATCCGCTTGACACGTGTGCGTTTGCAGCATAATCGCCACCTCTGTTTTTAACCCTTAAATTAGCAATAGCAAATTTTAAGTCATTTTCTATAAACTTATAAACATCTTCGGTCGGATTACTTGGAATAACAAAGTTTTTAGAATAATCAGCATTGTTTTCGATGATTGGCACATTTCCCCATAATCTTACCAAAAAGAAATATGAAAAAGCTCTAATGAAATGCGATTCTCCCAAAGCATTATTCAAAGCTTCCTTGCTAACATTTGGACCAACACTTTGCGGCAAATTATTAATATAAGCATTAGAATTTGCAATAGCTCCAAAACAAGATCTCCAAGCGTCAGAAATAAAAGCTTGTGAATTAGTAAAACTTAAATCGGTAAATTTCCCGAAATCATTGTATTGACTGGCATACATATTACCAGAAATTACATCTGTAATACCATAAAAAGCCGATTTATTCATATTAAACCATACAATACCGTATAATCCGTTACTGGCGTTATCCAATTTTGTATCTGAATCGTAATAATTACCAATGGTAGGCGCTCCTTCCGCAGGCACTTCGATAAAATCCTGAGAACAAGATGATGAGATTAACAGCAGCATTGCCATAGCAACAACACCGTTTATTTTTAGTATATTTTTCATATTAATTCGTATTAAAATTCAACATTAAAACCAAACGTTATTTGTCTAGGCGTTGGGTAACGTCCGTTATCGACACCAGACAGTAATGCGTCTTGGTTAAAAGAACCTACTTCAGGATCATAACCTGTGTATTTTGTAAACGTAAATAGGTTTTGTCCAGAAGCATAAAGTCTCAATCTTGATAATTTTAGTTTTGAAATCATATCAGATGGCAATGAATACCCTAAAGTGACATTTTGAATTCTCAAATAAGATCCGTCCTCAATATTGCGTGTTGATATCGCATTGTTGATATTATCATAAGTTGATGGTCTTGGCAAAGATGCATCTAGATTTGAAGGCGAATAAAAATCTGCTGCTTCCGTCAGATAGTTTGTTCCCAAGTTGCTGTTCATTGTTCCAGACAAACGAGTTAAATTCATTAACTTATTTCCAGCTGTTCCTTGAATAAAAATAGACAAATCGACATTTTTATATTTGAAATTATTTGTAAATCCATAAGTAAATTTAGGGTTTGGATTTCCAATGGCAACTAAATCTTTTAAGTCGATAATACCATCATTATTTTGATCTTTATAAATAACATCTCCTTTTTGAAAGCTTGGCAATAATGAATTGGTTCCGTTTTTCAAAACTACTTTAGTGCCTGTAGCATCTGAATGCCCATAAGTTAACAAATCATCATCTGTTCTATAAATTCCTAAAGCTTGGTAACCTATAAACGAACCAATTGGCAAACCTTCTTGGGTTCTTGAAACTGTTACTGTATTATAAGCAAGTGTATTCATTGTTTTTACAATGTTTAATCCTGCCATATTAGTAACTTCATTTTCGTATTTCGTAAAGTTTAAATTAGCATTCCAAGAAAAATTTTCTGTGAATTTCTCTGTGTATCCAAGTGTAATTTCAATACCTTTATTTTGCATGCTTCCAAGGTTAAAGTACGGCGGATTTACTCCTCCCTCGTAATCGCCACCACCAGAAAGGTAGTTTGGCAATGGCACTTGGTACAAGAAATTTTTTGAAACTTTTTTATACAAATCTACAGAAGCAGAAAGTTTAGATTTAAATAATGTAAAATCCAATCCAATGTTGGTTTGATCCTGAGTTTCCCATTTCAGATCTTTATTTGGCGTGTTCGATGGCAAATAAGAAGTTCCCATTGTACTGTTAACCAAATGCAGATTAGAATCATATAAATTATTACCAATTTGATTGTTTCCTGTTTGTCCCCAGCCAAATCTAAGTTTAATACCGTCAACATATTTTTTAGTGTCTTCCATAAAACTCTCATTCGAAAGTTTCCAAGAACCGCCAACTGAACTAAAAACGCCCCATTTATTTCCAACAAAGAATTTTGAAGATCCATCTGTTCTTACTGCAGCTGAAACGGAATATTTATCAGCATAATCGTAAACAACCCTTCCTAAATAAGAAGCTAAGGTTTGAGTTCCAGAATATACACCGCTGGTAACTGCTTTAGACAAATCTGAAGCGGCAAGCGATTTATCATTATTATCTTTATATCCGTAACCTGTTATAGAATAACCTTCCCAATGTGCTCTGTTAGATTCTTGCACAGCCAAAACTGTAAAATTATGTTTACCGATAGTATTTCTATAGGTAAGCATGTTTTTTAAGTTCCAAGAGTTACCGCTAGATGGTCTGTAATATAAATTCGCATAACTTTTTACTGCATTTCCTAAAGAATACATAGGATCAAATTGCTGTCCTAAATTGTCATATATATAACCACCAGCCTCAAAACGATAATCTAAACCTTTAAATAAATCAATTTGAGTATAGAAATTTCCAGAATAGTTTTTTCTTACTAATGTATTTGAACCTAGTAAAGAAGTAGCAACCGGATTTACAAATGAAGTCGCACCACCAGCAGGAGGTCCGGCGAAAGCACCTGATAATTCTCTAACTGCAACATCTGGTGTCGCTAATAATGAAGTAGCAACAACTCCGTTAAACTGGCCGTTTAATGTTAATTTTTCATCAGTAATAGCGCCACTGATATTAACACCTACTTTGATGAAGTTATTAACCTTTGCATCAATATTTGTTCTAAAATTATATCTCTTAAAACCAGATTCTATCACAATACCTTCTTGATTTAAGACACCGCCAGATACGTAATAATTTACGCCTTCTTTACCTCCAGAAAAAGACAATTGGTTTGAAGTCATAATTCCTGTTTCATAAATAGCATCTTGCCAGTCTGTTCCCTCTCCTAAAAGTTCAGGATGAGCAAATTCAGGACGTTTAGATGTAGGATCATAAACATCTGATAAAGCATTTTGATGTATTGCATATTGTTGCAAATTCATAGAATGCAATTTTTTAGGCAGATTACTTATTGAGTAAGAATTTTCGAAAGATAATTTCCCTGTACCTTTTTTACCAGATTTTGTAGTTACTATTACAACACCATTTGCACCGCGAGAACCATAAATTGCTGTTGCAGAGGCATCTTTTAAAATGTCAATCGATTCAATATCACTTGGGTTAATTAGTGATAAAGGGCTTTGTGTAATATTACCAGCATTAGAAAAATTAGAATTTCCTGATGCATTTCGTCCAGATGTAGATGAATTTCTTGCATCACCAGAAATTGGCACACCATCAATTACATACAAAGGTTCATTTGTTCCTGTTAAAGAAGAAACACCTCTAATTTTTACAGAAACGTTACTTCCTGGCTCACCAGAATTACTGCTTACGACAACTCCCGCAGCTTTACCCTGCATCATTTGGTCAAAAGAAACTACTTTTAAATTTTCAATATCTTTTGAGCTGATACTAGAAATCGCGCTGTTTACATCTTTTCTTTTTTGAGTTCCGTAACCAATTACAACTACATCTTTTAAGTCTTCAGCATTTGTTTTTAAAACTACATTTATAGTTTTTTTTCCTCCCACAGGTATTTTCTCTGTAATAAATCCAATAAATGTGAACACTAGAGTAGCATTTGCAGGAGCGTCAATTGTATATTTTCCGTCAAAATCAGTCGAAACAGTTGTTTTTGAACCTTCAATCGAAATATTCGCACCCGGAATAGAGAGTCCTCTTTCATCAGAGACTACTCCTGATACTTTTACTTGAGCAGCAATAAAATTACTAGTCAGCAACAAGAATAAGATCAAAGGAATTGCTCTGTGGTTAGCATTCCAATGAATAAAGTTAGTCATTAGTTTTTTCATAATAAATGTTTGGTTGGTTTAAATTTGTTTACTTATAATCAAGTAATAAAGGGTATTATTTATTTTCTAAATTATTTAACAAATCTATAACAGAACAAAACATTAAATCGATAGTATTATATCATTTAATGATAATATTTTTACTATATCATCTTAAAAAAACACATATGAAAATAAAATACATTAAAAATTACACATTTCGCAATATAACTCCCCTAAATCATCAAAAATTATAAATAAAAATTAATGAATTCACTAAAAATCAAACGATTTCGTTAAAAATAATATTTGTTTATGCAAAAAAAGTATCACTATAAGATTCTCTTTAATCCAGAAAAATCTTCTCTATATTGACTCGGAGTACAATTTTTAATAGCTTTAAAACTACGATTGAAGTTTGCAATATTATTAAAGCCTGATTTAAATGCAACTTCAGAAACACTCATATCTTTTTCTACAAGCCAGCGCGCCGCATATCCAATTCGGATGTCATTTATATAATTGACAAAAGTTTTACCGGTTCGTTTTTTAATAAATCTGTTAAATGAAATTATCGACATACTCGCCACATTCGCGACATCTTCTAAAGTGATTTTTTCTGCAAAATGTTTTTGCACATATTCATATACTAATTTCATTTTATCATAATCATCAAACGTATCATAATCTACTGTATAAGTCGAAAGCAATCGCTGATTTCTCGAATTTGCAAGATCATACAATAAGGAAGTGATTTCTAAAAAATAATCCATACCATCTAATTTAGAAAGCCTTACAAGTCTTGGAGTTAATTCTTCGGCTACTTTTTTAGAAAATAAAATTCCGTGAATAGAGCGATTAAACATATCTCGAATCGGGTTCATAATTCGTCTCGAAAGAAGAGATTCATGAAATAAATCATTATGAAACTGAATGGTAATCTCATGAATTTTTTTGCTTGTACATTTATTCAATTCCCAGCCATGGTATAAATTTGGCCCAATTAAAACCAATTCAACATTATCTATTTCTTCAATATTATCTCCAACAACACGCTTTACTCCTTTTCCATTTAAAATAAAATTAATTTCAAATTCTGGATGATAATGAACCGGAAAATCAAAACTATCTTTAACCCTGTCGAAAACCAAAAAACTGTCTCCAGCTGCAAGCGGTGCGATTTCTCTATAAAAATTTTTAGAACTGCTCATCTTATAAAAGTGTATTATGAAGTGATATTTAGATTTTTTATTTGCAATAATATGATATATAATTGATAAAATAATATTAAATACACGATAAACATCCGATTATCTTTGAAAAATAGAATTATCATTTTTACAAAAAGAATATTAATAATAAACATTAATCATTTTTAATACAATATCTTTTTAGAGTTTTAATAATTTTAGCGTAAAAACAGTACTGAATTACAGATCAGAAATTTTACATCAAAACACTGGCTTCTAACTTTGTGAATTTGCAGTTATGTGACTTAAAAACAATAAAAATCCTAATGAAAAAAAACATACTATCCCTCTTCATAACAGTATTTATAGGAACTTCATGTTCCTCTCAAGGTATTGTTGCTAATACTAATTTGTCATTATCAGATAAAAAAGCAACAGCTGAAACCGTTTCTCTTTATAAAAAACTAAACCAATTAACGCAAAAAGGATATTTATTTGGTCATCAGGATGATCTTGCATACGGCGTAAACTGGAAATATGAAAACGGCCGAAGCGATATAAAAGATGTTGTTGGCGATTATCCTGCAGTTTATGGCTGGGATATCGCAGGTTTAGAAAAAGATGACAAAAAAAATATCGATGGGATTCCGTTTGACAAAATGAAACAATATATCGAAGAAGCCAATGAGAGAGGCGGAATATGCACAATAAGCTGGCATTTTGATAATCCTGCAACCGGAAAAAATGCATGGGACAACACGCCAAATGCCATAAAAACGGTTTTGCTAGGCGGTCAAAATCACGCAAAATTCATTTCTTGGCTCGATAAAGCCTCAAATTATCTTCTTTCTTTAAAAGATAAAAAAGGAAAAAACATTCCGATTCTTTTCAGGCCTTATCACGAACTTACCGGAGGCTGGTTTTGGTGGGGAAAAGGAAATGCTACGCCAGAAGACTTTAAAGCTTTATGGAAATTTACTTTTGAATACCTTCAGAAAAAAGGTGTCCATAATTTAATATACATTTACAACACCAGCAGTTTCAACTCAAAAGAAGATTTTTTAGCCAATTATCCGGGTGATAATTTTGCCGATATTTTAAGTTTTGATTCGTATCAGAACAATGACGACAAAGAAGGCAAAAAATTTATTAATGAAGTGCAGAATCAACTTAAAATTTTAAACGAAATTGCCATAGAAAAACACAAGTTATTTGCTGTTGCAGAAGCAGGTTATGAGGCTGTTCCCGACCCAAAATGGTGGACAGGAACTTTGACCCAAGCAATTGGTGATTATAAAATATCTTATGTTCTGCTATGGAGAAACCATGGATGGCAGGAAAAAGAACAAAAAATGCATTATTACGCTCCATTTTCAGGCCAAGTGAGTGAAAAAGATTTTGTTGATTTTTATAATCTCGACAGAACATTATTTGAAAAAGACATTAAAAAAGTATTAAAATAATAACCAAACTAAATTAAAACCTTAAAAAAAACCCAATGCACGACAAAATTAGTTTAAAAGAAAAAATAGGTTATGGTCTTGGAGATGCTGCATCTTCGATGTTCTGGAAAATTTTCAGCATGTACCTTTTATTTTTCTATACCGATGTTTTCGGATTGGCACCTGCTGTTGTAGGAACCATGTTTTTAATTACTAGAATCTGGGATTCCTGCTTTGATCCGATCGTTGGAATTATTGCTGACCGAACAAAAAGCAAATGGGGAAAATTTAGACCTTATTTACTTTGGGTTGCCGTGCCTTTTGCCGTAATTGGAGTTTTAACTTTCTATACACCTGACTTTGACGAAAAAGGAAAAATAATTTATGCGTATGTAACCTATTCCTCCATGATGATGATTTATTCCTTAATCAATGTGCCGTATGCATCGCTTTTGGGCGTCATGTCATCTGACAGAAAAGAAAGAAATACGTTGTCATCATACCGAATGGTTTTCGCCTTCGGAGGAAGTTTATTGGCACTTTGGCTTATTGAACCTTTGGTAAATTACTTCGGCGGAAGCCTAAATTCTAAATCGGGCTGGTTAACCACAATTGCGGTTTTTGGAGTTATTACTACTGCTTTTTTCTGGGGCTGTTTTTTCTTTACAAAAGAAAGAGTAAAACCAATCTCTGATGAGCAGTCAAATTTAAAAGAAGATTTAAGAGACTTATTAAAAAATAAACCTTGGTGGATTTTACTGGGTGCTGGAATTGGCGCTTTGGTATTTAACTCGATCCGTGATGGTGCTGCAGTTTATTATTTTAAATATTTTGTAAGCAGCAGTATAAACTTTGATTTTTCGCTTTTCGGAACTGATTTTCACATGACGCCAACTTCAATTTATTTGGTTTTAGGCCAGGCCGCAAACATCATCGGGGTTATTATTGCCACGCCAATTGCAAATAAAATTGGCAAAAAGAAAACCTTTTTTGGTGCGATGGCATTAGCCGCAATTTTGAGCTTAATTTTCTATTTTTTCGGAAAAGAAGATATTTTCTTAATTCTGAGTTTTCAGGTTTTAATCAGCATTTGCGCGGGTTGTATTTTCCCTTTAATCTGGTCAATGTACGCTGACAGCGCGGATTATTCAGAATGGAAACAAGGAAGAAGAGCTACTGGATTAGTTTTCTCCGCTTCTTCTATGTCACAAAAATTTGGATGGACTATCGGAGGAGCTGGAGCCGGATGGCTTTTAGGATATTATGGTTTTCAAGCCAATGTCGAACAGACTGCTGTTGCGCAAAACGGAATTCAATTAATGCTAAGTATTCTCCCGGCCGCAGCCGCTTTAATATCAGTAATTTTTATCCTATTTTATCCCTTATCTGAAGAAAAACTTCAAGTAATTGAACAGGATTTAAATGAAAAAAGAGACCAGACAAATTAAAAAATATACAGATACAGAAATCGATGAATATGACAACAATAGCCACTTCAACTACATTTCAGGATAGAAAAGTAGCATTAGAGAAAGAACATAAAACACTGATAGAGCAAAAAAATGCTCCAGAAGAAAATGCTGGAAACGGTATCTATCAACGCTATAAAAACCCTGTAGTTACAGCATCTCATATCCCCTTAAACTGGCGTTTTGATTTGAACGAAAAAACAAATCCGTTTTTGCAGGAAAGAATTGGCATGAATGCCGCATTTAACGCTGGCGCAATGAAATGGAATGGAAAATACCTTCTTGCCGTTCGTGTTGAAGGAATTGACAGAAAGTCTTTTTTCGCTATTGCGGAAAGTCCAAACGGAGTTGACAACTTTAAGTTTTGGGAAAAGCCATGCGTAATTCCTCAAACCGAAGAACCGGACACAAATGTGTACGACATGCGTTTGATTAACCACGAAGATGGCTGGGTTTACGGAATTTTTTGTACAGAAAGAAAAGATCCAAAAGCTCCAAAAGGAGATACAAGTTCTGCCGTAGCCAATGCAGGAATTGTACGTTCTAAAGATTTAGTAAACTGGGAAAGACTTCCTGATTTAATTTCGAATACCGGACAACAGCGAAATGTCGTTTTGCATCCAGAATTTGTAAATGGCAAATATGCATTATATACACGTCCGCAAGATGGCTTTATCGATGTTGGTGCGGGCGGTGGTATTGGTTTAGGTTATGTTGAAGATATGACAAACCCAGTTGTAAAAGAGGAGAAAATCATTTTTGGCAAACAATATCATACGATTTACGAATTGAAAAATGGTCTTGGCCCTGCTCCTATTAAAACAGAGAAAGGCTGGCTGCACTTGGCACACGGAGTTCGTAATACTGCAGCAGGCTTACGTTATACCTTATATATGTTTATGACCGATTTGCATGACATTACAAAAGTAACTCACGTTCCTGCCGGACATTTTATGGGTCCAGAAGGCATTGAAAGAGTTGGCGATGTATCAAACGTTTTATTTTCTAACGGATGGATTGAAGATACTGACGGAACAGTTTATGTATACTACGCATCATCAGATACTCGAATGCATGTTGCCGTTTCATCTGTAGAAAAACTAATTGATTATGTTACAAATGCTCCTTCAGATACTTTTATTTCTGCAGGTTCTGTAAAAACAATCATCAGCCAGATTGAAAAAAATAACGCAATATAAATATCGTGTCAAAACTAAAGCAACTTAAATCTGAACTGTCAGCAGAACTTGATTCTATTTTAAAATATTGGTCAAAACATACTATTGACAATCAAAATGGAGGATTTATTGGCCAAATCGATTTCAATGAACATCTTATTGCAAATGCCGAAAAAGGTTCTGTTTTAAATGCACGAATTCTATGGTCTTTTTCAGCCAGTTATCAGATTACCAAAAATGAGGAACATAAAAAATTAGCAGAAAGAGCTTTTGACTTTCTTTCAAAATATTTTTACGATTCTGAATTGGGCGGTTTATTTTGGAGTATTAATGTTGACAAAACACCAAAAGACACTAAAAATCAAATTTATGCTTTAGCTTTTGCTATTTATGGATTATCTGAATATTATGCCATTTCTAAAGAGGAAAAAGCTTTAGACATAGCTATAAATTTGTATTTACAAATACAAAGACACAGTTACGATCCAGCAAATAAAGGATATCTCGAAGCTTTTTCTCGTGATTGGAAACTAATTAAAGATTTACGCTTAAGCGATAAAGACGCCAACGAAAAAAAAACCATGAACACGCATTTGCATATTGTAGAAGCATATGCAAATTTGTTTAAGGTTTGGAGAGATAACAAACTGCAAAGTGATATTATTGAGCTGCTTGAAACAATTGAAGAACATTTCATTAATACTGAAAACGGACATTTACGTTTGTTTTTTGATGAAGAATGGAACGAAAAACCAGACGTTATTTCATACGGACATGATATTGAAGCAGCTTGGCTTTTATTGCAATGCGCCGAAATTTCTGAAGATGAAAAGTTGATTGCCAATTATAAAAAACACGCCATTCAAATGGCAGAAGCTACACGAGAAGGTTTGGACAAAGACGGCGGTTTATGGTACGAATTAGATCCTAAAAACAATGAATTAATTGCCGAAAAACATTGGTGGGTTCAGGCCGAAGCTTTAATTGGTTTTTACAATGCTTATCAATTAACGAATGATGAAAAATTTTTAGACATTGTTTACAAAAATTGGAAGTTTATAAAAAAACACATTCTCGACAAACAAAACGGAGAATGGTTTTGGGGAATTTACAGTGATAATTCAATCATAAAAAAAGACAAAGCCGGTTTTTGGAAATGCCCATATCATAACAGCCGTGCTTGTTTAGAGCTTATTCAGAGAATTGAAAGAGATACTAAATAGCTCCTAAAAAAATAAACCATGACAAAATATTTTCTAAAAACACTCTCATTAGCTTTAATTTTCACTGCGATTTCTTGTCAAGCGCAGGAAAGAATTACAGTAAAAGGAACACAATTTTACAAAGGCGCCAAACCCTATTCGTACATTGGAACCAACTACTGGTACGGAAGTTTGCTGGCTTCTAAAAAAGTGGGCGACAGAAAAAGACTTTTGCGTGAACTAGATTTGATGCAGAAAAACGGAATCGATAATTTACGAATTTTAGTTGGCGGTGATGGCGGAAAATATGATTTTACGGTGCGCCCTGCACTGCAGTACGAACAAGGAAAATACGATGAAGATTTACTCGACGGATTGGATTTCCTGATCAATGAAATGCGCAAACGTAAAATGTACGCTGTTTTATATTTGACAAACAACTGGGAATGGTCTGGAGGGATGTCGCAATATCTAGAATGGAACGGCAAAGGTGCAATTCCGGTTCCGAATATTCCGCCGAATACTTGGCCCCAATTTATGTCGTATACAGCACAATTTCATAGCTGTGATCCTTGTATGAAAGCTTTAGAAAATCATGTAAAGTTTATTATGACCCGTACAAATGCTTATTCTAAAAAGAAATATAAAGAAGACAATACGATTATGGCGTGGCAAGTTGGGAACGAGCCGAGAACATTTACACCAGAAAACGAAGCTAAATTTACAGCTTGGCTAAATAATATTGTAAATTTAATGAACAGTTTAGACAAAAATCATTTGATTTCGACAGGTTCTGAAGGAAAAAACAGTTCAAACGACAGCATGGAAATCTTTGAAAGAACGCATCTGAATCCGAATATCGATTATCTTACGATGCACATCTGGCCAAAAAACTGGAATTGGTTCAAAGCAGATAATGCCGAAAAAATGCTACCTACAACCTTAGAAAACGCCGGAAAATATATTGATGATCATATTAAAGTGGCAAACAATTTAAAAAGACCAATTATTATTGAAGAATTTGGTCTTCCGAGGGAAAATGAAAGCTTAAATGCAGGAGCTTCTTCAATCTACAGAGATAAATTTTACAGTTATATTTTTGAAAGAGTTCTCGAAAGTCATAAAAATGGAGGTCCGTTGCAGGCAGCGAATTTCTGGGGATACGGCGGTGAAGGAAAAGCCGTTAATGAAACTGGAAAATGGAATCCAGGTGAACCACTTACAACAGATCCTCCGCAAGAACCACAAGGTTTGAATTCTGTTTTTAACGGCGACAAGTCTACTCTTAAAATCGTTAAGAAATACAATCTAGAATTGAAGAATTAAAAAATTATTCAACCCTATTTTCTGTAGAGACGCACAGCTGTGACGTCTTATGCGTAAATAATATACGCAGCGTAAACGACGCGTAGACGCACAGCTGTGCGTCTCTAAAAAAAACAAAAATTGATGAAAAAATCTCTAACAATATTGCTGTTTTTATTTTTCTTAAACATTTCTTTTTCTCAGAAGAAGCAGGATTTCACTGTAAAATCCCCAAACGGAAAAATTGAAGTAAAAATTAATGTTGATGATAAAATCAGCTGGACAATCTCGCATGAAAAAGATGTGATTTTAGCTCCATCAGAAATGTCTATGACTTTGGACGAAAATATTGTTTTAGGGAAAAATGCTGTTGTTTTAAATTCAAAAAAGGAAACTGTAAATACTTCATTTGAAACACCTTTATACAAAAAGAAATCAGTTCAAAACAATTACAATCAATTGACTTTAAACTTCAAAAATGATTTCAGCATTGAGTATCGCGTTTTTGATGATGGCGCTGCGTATCGTTTTATAACTAAAAAGAAAAAGGATATTACCGTTAAATCTGAAGAAGTGGTTTTAAACTTTGATCAGGATTACAATACTTTAATGCCTTATGTCCGCGATTTACGAAATCCGAAAGATCAGTTTATTTCTTCATTTGAATCGCATTATGAAAACAAGAAAATAAGTGAATTCAAAAAAGATACTTTAGCCTTTTTACCTTTTCTAATTGATTATAAAAACCATAAAAAAGCCGTTTTTCTAGAAGCAAATCTGGAAGATTACGCTGGATTGTTTGTAACCAATAATAAAAACAATTCTGGTTTTGAATCTCGATTTTCTAAATATCCGTTAAAGGAAACCAACGGTGGATTTAATTACCTCAACAAATTAATTACGGAAAGAGCAGATTATTTAGTAAAGACAAAAGGAATAAGAAGTTTTCCGTGGAGAGCGATTGTTATTTCTGAAAATGATTCGGATTTAGCGAATAATGATATGGTTCAAAAATTAGCTGAACCATCCAAAATAAAAGATGTTTCGTGGATAAAACCCGGAAAAGTAGCATGGGATTGGTGGAACGACTGGAACATTTATAACATTGATTTTAAAGCTGGAATTAATACACAGACTTATAAATATTATATTGACTTTGCATCTAAAAACAAGGTTGAATATGTGGTTTTAGACGAAGGCTGGAGCGTAGAAACCGATATTATGAAACACAATCCAAATGTTAATCTCGAAGCTTTAATCGCCTACGCGAAAGAAAAAAAAGTCGACATTATTTTGTGGAGTTCTTGGATGGCTTTAAACAACAATATTGACGGCGTTTTTGAAAATTACGCAAAACTCGGCATAAAAGGTTTTAAAGTTGATTTTATTGATCGTGATGATGCTAAAATGGTCAATTCGGTTTACGATATTGCTCAAAGAGCGGCGAATCATAAATTGATTATTGATTTTCACGGAATGTACAAACCAACCGGAATTCAGCGAACTTATCCAAACATTCTAAATTTTGAAGGTGTAAAAGGTTTAGAAAATAATAAATGGACACCAAATGACGATGTTCCGCTATACGACACAACTATTCCGTTTATAAGAATGATGGCCGGCCCAATGGATTATACGCCTGGCGCAATGAGAAATGCCACAAAAAGCGAATTCAAACCAAGTCACTCCAACCCAATGAGTCAGGGAACAAGATGTCATCAACTGGCACTTTACACCATTTTTGAAGCGCCTCTTCAAATGATGGCCGACAGTCCAACGGCTTACATGAAAGAGCAGGAAAGCACTGATTTTATTGCTAAAGTTCCCACCACTTTTGATGAAACCGTTTCATTAAATGGTGAAGTTGGTAACTACATTTCCATTGCCAGAAGAAAAGACAATACTTGGTATTTAGGCGTCATCACAAATTGGGATTCCAGAGATATTACTATCGATTTTTCTTTCCTTGAAAAAGGCAAAAAATTCCAAGCCGAGATTTTCTCAGACGGTTTAAATGCAGATAAAGCTGCAACTGATTATAAAAGAGAAACCGTAACCGTTGATTCGACAATGAAATTGAAATATCGTTTGGCAAGCGGTGGTGGATTGGCGATGATTATAAAATAAAAAGATATCCTCATTATAGAGGATATTTTTCTTCAATAATCGTTTTTATTATTTTTTCGACCCAAGATACATCTTCAAAATCTAATCGCATCATTCTAGTTTGAATTGATAATTTCTGTTTAATTAAAATTTCTTTTATAAAAGCCGTAAAGCAAGGAATTCCATCATTAGAATTAACTTGAATATACCATTTCTCTTTTTCTTCAACCTCGATATAACGGACTATAACCTTAAATCTAGCAATATCATCGCTATCAAAATAAGAAAAATAAAATGTTTGTATACAATTAAACAAATCATGGCTAGAACCAACCCATCCTTGTCTTAAATTAATTACTTTCTTCTTATTAAATGGTTTCTTATTATCATTCACAAAAAAAGTATGTATCACTTTTGTGTCTTTATACAAAATTAATTTATACTCTAAGTCTATACCAAAATGATCCTTACTAAAACCAATAAATAAATCAAAAACTTCAGGTTTATTGTTCTTTTCTAAATTTTTATTTTCAGGCTTAAAAATCTGAGAAGCAATAAAGAGATAATTAATTGGAGCTATAACATGACTAAACTTTGTTGGGTTATCCATCCTGTCATTTTGCCAATATGGTTTTCTAGAATAATAAGAATGTCTTTCATCAATATGTTTGTAACCTGTCGATTCATTACCATACGCCAATATCAATCCATTAGCTTGTGAAACACCTCTAATTGATAATTTATTCTCTCCTACATGTAAAAGGTTTAATCGCGAATACTTTGGATCTTTAGCTTTTTCTATTATATGAATTAGCTCCTCATCAGTAAATAAAATTTCATTCATAAAACTATATCTCTACTTGATTATCTAAAAAGATTATTTCAAGATAACTTCAATCGCATTCAATTCATCATTCGAAAACTCGGTATTCTGAAGACAATCAATATTATTACACAATTGCTTTACAGAACTAGCTCCAATTAAAACCGATGTAATTCGTTTGTCTTTTTGCAGCCAAGCCAAAGCCATTTGCGCCAAAGACTGATTTCTATTCTGAGCAATTTCATTCAGCTGCATTAATTTCTGAATGCGTTCTGCTGTAACCTCATCTTCTTTCAAATGTCCGTTCGGGTTATGCGCTCTTGAATTTTCTGGAATTCCGTTTAAATATTTATCTGTTAGAAGTCCTTGTGCCAAAGGCGAAAAAGCAATACAGCCCACTCCTTTTTCTTCTAAAACATCCAATAAACCATTTTCAACCCAACGCTCTAACATTGAATACTTCGCCTGATGAATCAAACATGGCGTTCCCAATTGTTTTAAAACATCAACCGCAACTCGAGTTTGCTCTGCCGAATAATTACTGATTCCGACATACAAAGCTTTTCCACTTCTTACGGCGTGATCTAATGCCATCATGGTTTCTTCAATCGGCGTTTCTGGATCTGGACGATGCGAATAGAAAATATCAACATAATCAACTTTCATTCTCTTTAAACTCTGATCTAAACTTGAAAGCAAATATTTACGAGAACCCCAATCGCCATAAGGTCCATCCCACATGGTGTAGCCAGCTTTTGTCGAAATAATGATTTCATCACGCAGGTTTCCCTGAAAATTATGCCACAATATTTTACCAAAATTAGTTTCTGCAGAACCTGGAACTGGTCCGTAGTTATTGGCTAAATCGTAGTGAGTAATACCTTTGTCAAAAGCTTCTACAGCAATACTTTCCGCATTATCAAAATTATCTACTGAACCAAAGTTGTGCCATAATCCTAAAGAAATCTCAGGTAATAATAACCCGCTTTTTCCGCATCTGTTATATTTCATTATTTTAATTTAAGGGTTGGAGTTTTTATAGGTTTTAAAGGTAGAAAAAAATACTAAGTTTTGCCACAAAGACACTAAGACAGAAAGATTTTTATCCAAAAATGAAATCGCCACGAATTCACGAATTTTAACAATTAATTCGTGAATTCGTGGCGAAATAAAACTTAGTGCCTTAGTGTCTTTGTGGCAAAACCTTTTAGTCTTTAATTTCAAAACCACCCTGTAAACCTTTATCAGAACTTCCTCCAACCATAATTTTAAAAGTTCCCGGTTCAACTAAATAATTTCCTTCGTTATCATAAAAACCAAGTTCTTTATCCGTTAAAGCAAACTTTACCGTTTTTGTTTCACCTTTTTTAAGACTTACCAATTCAAAACCTTTCAATTCTTTTGTTGGGCGAACGATACTTGCAAATTCATCATGAATGTACAACTGTACTACTTCTTTTCCATCATAATTTCCTGAGTTGGTTACTTCAACACTAACTTGGACATTTTCTCCTTTTGCAAAAGCGATTTTGCTCAATTTCAAGTTTTTATAATCGAATTTCGTGTAACTCAATCCAAAACCGAAAGGAAATTGAGGCGTTTTCTCCACATCCATATAATGCGACCAGAAAACATTTTTATCACTGTCAATTGGTCTTCCTGTGCTGTATTTGTTATAATAAATTGGCACTTGCCCTACATTTCTAGGAAACGACATTGGCAGTTTTCCACTTGGGTTATAATCGCCGTATAAAACCTGCGCAACTGCATTTCCGGTCTGAGTTCCCAAATGCCAGGCTTCTACAATTGCGGGAACATTTTCTGCTGCCCAAGGAATACTCAACGGACGACCATTATTCAGAACCAAAACCACATTTGGATTTACTTTGTAGATTTCTTCTAACAATTCCTGCTGTAAACCTGGAAGATTCAAATCTGTTCTACTTCTTCCCTCACCGCTCTGGAAACCGTATTCACCTAAAACCATTACGACAACATCGGCATTTTTTGCTGCAGTTTTGGCCGCTTCGAATCCGCTTTTATCTGTGGTATTGAAAACTGTTTCAGTTAAGAAAGTCGCTTTTTGTTTTAATAAATCAACTCCTTTTTCAAAAACCAGTTGATTGTCCTTATATTGCTGCATTCCTTCTAAAACTGAAACTGCAGTATTATCATCAGCCGCAATTCTCCAGCTTCCCAACGGACTGTTTTTATCATTTGCTAAAGCGCCAATCAAAGCGATTTTCTGTCCAGATTTTTTCAGCGGAAGCAAGTTCTTATCATTCTTTAACAAAACGATTGATTTTTTAGCTATATCCAAAACGCCTTCGTTGTTGGCTTTACTCCCCACAACTTCTTTTTCGCGTTTTTCATCACAATATCTGTACGGATCATCAAATAATCCTAACTCAAATTTTACTCGTAGAATTCTGCGAACAGCATCATCAACCAAAGCTTCTTTCACTTTTCCAGATTTGACCAAATCAACCAGTTTTGCCACATATAAATACGATTCCATATCCATATCAGAACCCGCAATTACAGCTTTTGCAGTTGCATCTGCTTCGTCTTTTGCGTAGCCATGCGCGATCATTTCACGAATCGAAGCATAATCAGAAATTACAAATCCGTCAAACTTCCATTTTCCTTTTAAAATATCTCTTTGCAGAAAAGCATTTCCAGTTGCTGGAACACCATTCAGGGTATTAAACGAGTTCATAAACGTACGAACTCCCGCTTGAACCGTAGCTTCAAAAGGAGGCAAAACGGAGTTGTACAATTTAGAATTGCTGATATCCACAATATTATATTCCAATCCAGCTTCAACATAACCGTAGGCTGCAAAATGTTTCGCACAAGCCGCAATTGTATTTACTTTTTGAAGATCTGCAACAGTTTCTCCCTGAAAACCTTTTACTCTTGCATACCCTACTTTACTTCCTAAATAAGGATCTTCTCCTGCACCTTCCATCACGCGTCCCCAACGCGCATCATTTGCAACATCTACGTTTGGTCCAAAAGTCCAGTTAATTCCAGATGCCGAAGCTTCATCCGCCGCAATTGCTGCCGATTTTTTTATGGCTTCCAAATCCCAGCTTGCCGCTTCTGCCAACGGAATCGGACTTAACGTTTTATAACCATGTATAACATCAAATCCAATTATTAACGGAATTCCCAATCTCGTTTCTTCTACCGCAATTTTCTGTACGGCACGAACTTCTTTCACGCCACGAACCGTCAGCATCGATCCGACTAATCCTTTTCGTAAATGTTCGTATTTTAATTCGGCCGTTCCGCCTTTTGGTGCTGGTCCCGTTACATCCCAAAAACCGTTGTATTGGTTCATCTGCCCCACTTTTTCCTCTAGCGTCATTAACGGCAAAAGCAAATCTATGCGCTGCTCAACAGTTTTATTTTTATCCAGATACGGCTTTTTTTGTGCATTCATATTTCCAATCGTAAAAAGGGCAAAAACCCCAATAGTTATTATTTTTTTATTTTTCATATGTGTGGTTTAGTTAGTTTTTTTAGATGCTATCCCGTCCCGAAGTTTCGGGATCGGGACTGAGATGCTGAGATTCTAAGGTTTCTTTGCGCGTGTCCCGCCGAAAAAGGCGGGCCGGGCTATTCGTTTCAAGTCCTCGCACTTCCTTCGTCAGGCTGTGGGCTTTCCACTGCTATCCCTCACGCGAACGTTCTTAAAAGAACTTTTTTGGTTTAAACATAATCTTGTCATCCTGAGGAACGAAGGATCACACTAGTAATTCCGCACAGAACTTCTCCAATCTTTGTCGAGCCTCTAGTGTGATCCTTCGTTCCTCAGGATGACAAACTTTGCGCAAAAAATCTAAAATCTATCCCGTCCCGAGGTTTCGGGATCGGAACTAAAATCTAAAATTCTGACGTAAAACAAGAAGCCGGTAAATTCGCTTTATTGAACAAATCAGGCTGTATTGTATTTCCCCAAGCAAATCTCACTTTTGCCGGACTTACAACTTTTTTACTTGTCACAATCACCTCATTATTTTTGATTGAAGCCTCGGCTGGATAAAAGACTCCATCTGCTCCCGCTACTTCAAATTGATTTGAAATTTTATTTTTGAAATACAAGCCATCAGCATAATCAAAAGAAACTATCGCTTTGTTTTTTTCAATTTTGACTTCTTTAAAAAGCGGACCATTTACCAAATTTGAATTGACTTTATATGTTTCCGCCAAAGCCAGATTTGCCAAACGAATTCCGACTGATTTTTTATTTTTTGGATGAATATCAATTGTATCCGAAATATCAGAAGTCAGAACCATTCCGGTTTTTGAGACTTCTTTTAAAATTTTTCTTTGAGAATTTCTTACAGCAACATTAGAGAAATTATTACTGCCTGTTTTATAAGGCGCAATTTGAACGAAGTAAAAAGGAAATTCATCATTCCAAACTTTTCTCCACGAAGTAATTAAAGCCGACAATGTTTTATCATAAACCAAAGATCCAACGTTCGACTCTCCCTGATACCATAAAGTTCCCGCAATTTTAAATCCGACAATTGGATAAATCATAGCGTTGTAGGCACGTCCAGGCTGACGCGGTCCGTATTCCTGTTCGTTTAGCTTTTTAGCATTTTCCAATAAAATAGGATCATTATTTACTACTTCTTCCGGCATCCAGATTTCGGCAGGAGTTCCGCCCCAGTTGGAAGATATTAATCCGATTGGAACATTTTTTAAATCTTCACGCAAACGCTTGGCAAAGAAATAGCCAATAGCGCTGAAGTATTTCATAGTTTCTGGAGTTGATTCTGTCCAGTTTCCTAAAAGATTATTTTGTGGTGTTGTTGCAGTTAATTTCGGAACTGTAAAAAAACGAATATTAGGATCCGTTGCCTTTTTCATTTCTTCTTCACCATTATCAATTCCCCAGCTTGCCGACATTTCCATGTTCGATTGTCCCGCGCAGACCCAGACTTCGCCAATTAAAATATTTTTAAGAATGATTTCGTTATATCCTTTTATTGAAATAGTAAAAGGTCCACCCGCTTCTGGAATTTTTATATTTAGTTCCCATTGCGCCTGATTATTCGCGACAATCTTATATTCTTGATTGTTCCAGCTTGAAACCAATTTAATTTCTTCTTTAGGATTTGCCCAACCCCAAATTTTCACTTCGGAATTGCGTTGTAAAACCATATTATCGCCAAAAATATTCGGAAGAGAAACGTTTGCCATCATAGTAGTGGAAATCATCAGAAAGAAAACAAACTTAAATATATTATTTTTCATTTAGCAGCTTTTTTAAAAACGGAGCATATTGGTCAGCCATAACCTTTTGATCTTCCACATCAGGATGTCCCAAACAGCCTTTTGGTGTCATAGGCTTAAATTTGAAAATCTGAATTTCTTTGTGTGATTTATCAGAAGAAAATGCTGCTTTTACCTTGTTCAAACAATCTTCAAAAACTATTGCTCTTTCTCCATTTACCATCGGGCTGTTTGTGATAACAATCTGTGCTTTTGGATTATGCGTGTACAACATTTTAATAAAGTTGATGTAGTTTGAGACATACTTTTCTGGATTAAAAGGCAAGCGTTCTTTTTTGCCGTCTCCGCCCGAAAAATCATTAGTTCCTAAAGCGATACTGATAATATTTGGCTGAAAAGCAAAATCATATTTAGGTTTTGATGCGTCTTTTGTCAAGTATAAATTCTCATAAACTTGCGGCATTATGGCTTCGTCTTTGTTCTCGTCATTCCAATTTCTGTACATTCCGATTCCAGACACAGAACTGGTCAAATAATCTGCGCCAATTGCTCTCGAAAGCGTTGGCCCGTATGCATAATAACCATTATGATGGTCGTAATATTCGCCTTTGTCACAAGGAACTTCTGAGGGGTCGCTTGCAGCACCGCACGTAATAGAATCTCCAATAAATTCGATTTTCTTTTTCTTTTTTGATGAAATTGAAGTCAGTTTTGCGGTTGTTCCTGCAAATAAAACACCTCCCGTGTGTGCTTCTGTATCCTTATAAATTTGGAGATTATGAACTTTTTTAGTTGCAGTTGATTTTATTGGAAACGATTGTACTTCACCTTTTTCAATTCTTATTTTTCCAATATATTTTCCGTCTAAAACTAAAGAAACATAATTATGATGTGCATAAGAATCAACACTTTGAAGAAAAATATCACATTGATTTCCGGTAAAATTAAATGAAACCGAAGAAGCTGTTCCGATGAGCATAACTTTATTATTCTCAAGTTTGTCAACTCGGCCAGCATATAAAAAAGTATTGCTTTTGTTTTGAGAAACAGAAAATGCTGAAATCATCAAAAACAAAATTAAAATGGCTATTTTTTTGATAAACATAATTTATTTGTTAAAATATAAATGTGATTCACAAATATATCCGAAATAAACTATTCAAAAAGATACTAAAACATCAAAAAGTAATAAAAAAACACCACATAAATACATCAATTTTTAGGTTTTTATTCCTAATTCTTACAAAACACAAGAAACCATTCCTTTGATATTCAAAAACAACGGCCTATCTTTATAAAATTAAACCCCATTATTACTTACAAAAAATGAAATCAACCCTTTACATATTATTTTTCTCAGCTATCTTATGTTCTTCTTTCACTTGCAAAAAAGAAACCAAAACAGAGGTCTACGCCATTAACAAAACGAAAGGGCAAATTGAAAGAGATTCAATTGCTGCATATGCTAAAAACTTTTTAGGAACACCTTATGTATATGCTGGAAGCGATCCTGAAAAAGGATTTGACTGTTCTGGATTTGTCAGCTATGTTTTTCATCATTTTGATGTAAACTTGCCTAGAAGTTCAGGCGAATATAAAAATATTGGCAAAAAATTAAATCCAGAAGATTTTAAAGTTGGAGATATTTTAGTTTTTTACGGATACAAAGACAAAACAATTATTGGCCATCTCGGCATTATTTGCGAGGCCAACGGCATGCAGTCTAAATTTATTCATGCTTCTTCTGGAAAAGTAAATAGCGTAACGATTACCTCACTTGATACAGAACATTATACCAATCGTTTTTATAAATGTATTGATGTTTTGAGTAAATAGTTTTTTTTACGCAGATTTAAAGAGATTTAAGCAGAAAGTACGCAGATTTATTTATTGTGATAAACTTAAAAAAATCTAATTAAATTTACTTTAATCTGTCAAATCTGCGTGAAAATTACTGTAAGTTTTTTTTACTCTTCCGTCAATAATTTTATCAGGCTTTCATCTCTTTTATAAATGTCATTGTAGAAATTTATTTGTCCTTTTCTGTCTACCCATGCCGTAAAATATCCAATATACACTGGAACTTTCTTTTTTATTGTGTACCAGCTTTCTTTGCCGGCGTGCATCGCTTTATCAATTCGCGCTGGTGTCCAATTAGGATCTTGTTTTAATAATTCGATAGCCAATTCTCTTGGTTTTTCGACACGTACACAACCGTGGCTAAAAGCTCTGCTTTCTCTTCCAAATAAACTTTTTGCTGGCGTATCGTGCAGATAAATATTATTCGAATTCGGAAATAAAAACTTCACCAAACCAAGCGAGTTGTTTTTTCCCGGTAATTGTCGCACGGCGCCGTTATTCCATTCGAGATTTTTTTGGGCCAGATAGTTTTTATTTTTTGCCATTCCGGGTTTTATCTCTTTATTGATAATGCTTGTAGGGACATTCCAGTATGGACTAAAGACAATATTATTCATCATACCACTGAAAATAACCGTTTTAGTCATTGCTTTTCCAACAACAACTGGCGAAACAAAAGCGATTTCTCGATTTCGAATCAAGTATAATTTAAATTCCGGAATATTTACTTCAATAAATTCTTTTCCTTTTTCAAGTTCAGGATCAATCCATCGGCATCGTTCCATGTTTGCAATAATAGTTTTAATTCTGTCTGAAACCGGAATATTCATTTCAGCAATGTGCTCTGGCAGGATTTTTTCGTTTACAATATTCCCGTTGTGCAATTTAAAATCCTTAACAGCATCAATCAAAGCATCATCATAAATAGAACTTTTATTGTTTTCCTTAATTTCGCCTGTTAAAAAAAGTCTTTCTCTGATTTGTGCAATTGCAGCGGCAGAATCTCCTTTTTTAAAGCTTTTAAAATCTTCTGCTGTTTCAATATTTTTCCAGCCTCCTTTTTTCTCGATTTGTCTGTATTCATGAAGTGCATCGCGAAGTTTGTAATACTGGCTGAACATTTTGCTTTTTTTATCATCACTGATCGTTGATTTTTTATGAATCGAATCTGAAAAAACCTGATAATTTACTTTTTTTCGAGGTAAAAGCCATTCTAATGATTTAGTTGTTTTTTCATCCACTCCAGAAACTTTTTGAACATAGTAAAAGTATAAATTGGTAATCATCAAATCAGTATCCTTTTGAGATAATTTGTTTTCGGCAATTTGCTCAAAGACCGGACTAATTTTTTCATTGTAAGGAAAATTAGCTTTAAGACCTTCTTCTTCTAAATTTTTATATTTATTAAATAATGTATTGGCAAATTCGACTACGCCTTTATTGTCCAGCCATAATTGAGTCGAATTATTTTTCTTGTATAAAGCTAAAACCTCGTTTTGAAATTTATTCAGTTTTGGATAAGTAGCATAAAAATTAGAAATCTGAGTACTATCAATAAAGATTTTAAGTTCCGGCACTACTTTCTCTGCAGTTTGCTTTGCATCTTCTTTTTTTTCTGATTTAGAATTACATGAAAAAGCCAAAAAAAGAACGATAAAAGCTACGAGCGAATAGAAAATTTTCATAATAATATTTTTAATAAAAATAGAAAAGTTTTACTGAAAACAAATCTTTTACATGAAAATTAATACTGCCTTTACAATACCATTTTTAAACTGAATTTACTTTCAGTTTAACGTATAAAAAAACTCCAAATACATCACATATTTGGAGTTTTTCGCTTTATAACCAACCTTTTATTTTTAGATTACAGTTCCTTTTAAAGTAAGGATTTTTGGAGCAGTTTCAGCGCTTGTTGTAACTGTTACTGTTTTTGTAAAAGCTCCTTTATTTGCCGCATTATATGTTGCTGTTACTTTAGCAGTTTTGCCAGGCAAAATTGGCTCCTTAGTATAATCTGTTGCAGTACAACCACAAGATCCTTGAACGTTTGTAATTACAACAGCTGTTTTTCCAGTATTTTTAAATTCGTAAACAATTGCTTTTGGAGTTCCTTGTGGAATTTCTCCAACATCAACAGTTTCTACTTTCCAAACAATTGTTGAAGCTGTTGCTTCAATTTTAGAAACTAGTGTTTTTACAGGAACAATTGCTGAAAAAGACATTAAGCCTAGAGCTAAAGCTAACATCGAGATTTTAATAATTTTCATAGTTATATGTATTAATGGTTTATAGTTCGAAATTTGTATTTCAAAAGTACCTCAGATAAAATCGAATCGCTGTTAACCGCTATCAAATCTTTGTTAACGACTTGTTAATAGCTGTTTTTAAGTCTAAATTTGATTAATATTACATTTTAAAAAAGACATTTTTCTTGAAAATAAACAAACTCAACAGCATCATCCTTTTAGGATTAATCGCCATTATCAGCATATTGGTGGCGCAATTGCTGTGGACAAAAGAGGCGTTTACTTTAGAGCAAAAAAAACTGAGTCAAAAGGCGCATATTGCACTGCTTGAAGTTGCTAAAAAATTATACGAGGGCACTAATCACGAATTGCCGGCTCAAAATCCTGTTCAGAAAATTGCCAACGATTATTATATCGTAAACATTGACAATGATTTTGAACCGGATATTTTAGAATTCTATTTGAAAACAGAATTCAAAAAAATGAATATTACGACCGATTTTGAGTACGCCATGTACAATTGCCAAAGCGACGAAATGGTTTATGGAAATTACATTTCTTTATCTGAAAAAGGAAAAGCAAAAAAGACAGTTTATTTTCCAAAACATAAAAACCTGGTTTATTACTTTGCCGTTCGTTTTCCTAACGAAACTACATATTTATTCAGTTCGATGCGCTTTTGGTTCGTACTTTCGATCGCTTTAATTTTGATTTTACTGATTTACGTTTATTCCATTTTCACACTTTTACAGCAAAAGAAATATTCTGAATTACAGCGCGATTTTATTAATAATATGACCCATGAATTTAAAACACCTCTGTCTTCTATTTTGATCGCATCAAAATATTTAAGCGAACAAAACCCGATTAAGGAAGACAAAAAACTACATACGTATACCAATATTATTATAAATCAAAGTCACAAACTGAACAATCATATTGAAAAGATTCTAAATATTGCCAAATCAGATTATGCTCCTTTAGAACTAAAAAAAGAAACAGTTTTAATCGTCCCTATTATTGGAGAAACGATTGAAAATATTCAATTGAAATATCCTGAAGCCATTATTAATATTGAAACTTTATCAGCTGATTATCAAATCGAAACAGATGTTTTTCACTTTAATAATCTAGTCTATAATTTATTAGATAACGCTGTAAAATATTGTAATGAAAAACCTGAAATTCTAATTCGCATAACAGTAGAAAATCAAATTTTAAAATTAGCTTTTGTTGATAACGGAATTGGTATTTCTCCTAAAAATATTTCTTTTATATTTGATAAGTTTTACCGTGCGCAAAACGAAAAAAGCAACGAAGTAAACGGTTTTGGACTCGGCTTATATTATGTAAAAGAAATTTGCAACCTTCAGAATTGGAAAATAAAAGCCGAAAATAACCCAGAAAACGGCATCACTATAACTTTGTCAATTCCTTATAAAAAATGAAACACTTCAAAATACTTTATACCGAAGACGATGAAACTTTAGCATTTTTAACCAAAGATAATTTGGAGCAAAACCATTATGAAGTTGTGCATTGCTGTGATGGAAAACTGGGTTTAGAAACTTTTAAAAAAGACAATTTTGACATTTGTATTTTCGATATCATGATGCCAAAAATGGATGGATTTGAATTGGCTACTGAAATCAGAAAAGTGAATACTGATATTCCTATAATTTTTCTTTCTGCCAAAACTTTAAAAGAAGATAGAATTAAAGGTTTGCGATTGGGTGCCGATGATTATTTGGTAAAGCCTTTCAGTATTGAAGAATTGCTGCTGAAAATTGAAATTTTCTTAAAACGTTCGCAGAAAAATATTCCGATCGAAAAATCAGTTTACGAAATTGGAAAGTATCAATTTGATACTAACAATTTTATTCTTTTTAATGAAAACGAAAAAATAAGCCTTACGCAGCGTGAGGCCGAATTGCTGAAATTGTTTCTTGATAATAAAAATTCGGTTTTAAAAAGAGAACAAATTTTAACTTCGCTTTGGGGTACCGACGATTATTTTATGGGAAGAAGCTTAGACGTTTTTATTTCGCGTCTGCGTAAAATTTTAGCCAATGAAAAAGGAATTTCTATAGAAAATCTGCACGGAATCGGGTTTCGGTTCTCGATTGAATAAACAGCTTAAACTTTCATATCACAATCAACGTCGATTCTGTTAAAAATAAAGAAAAATCTGTAAATTAAATTTGAAAAATCTTCGTATTTTTAAGTTCTAATTTTCCACGATATGAAATTACATCATTTACGTAACGCGACTTTAGTTATTGAAACGGAGCAACATGTGATTTTAGTTGATCCGATGTTAGGAAAAAGAAAAACGATTCCGCCTTTTACCATTTTTAGATATAATCCTCACAGAAATCCATTGGTTTCTTTGCCAAAAAACAGCAGAGAAATATTGAGCAGAGTGACGCATTGCATTATAACGCATCTGCATCCGGATCATATTGACAAAGCCGGTGAAGTTTTTTTAAGACGAAAAAGCATTCCGGTAATCTGCAGTGTACAAATTGAAAAAGAATTAACAAAAAGAGGATTAAATATTACTCAAACTCTAAATTATTGGGAACCTCAGTCTTTTCTAGACGGTAAAATAACAGGAATTCCTGCCATTCATGGTTACGGTTTTATAGCAAAATTAATGGGAAATGTTATGGGATTTTTTATTGAGCTAGCCAACGAAAAATCTATTTATATAAGTTCAGATACCGTTTTCACGGAACATGTACAAAAAGTTTTGGTTGAATTTAAACCCGATATTGCAACTGTCGCCTGCGGAACTGCGAGATTAGATATTGGCCAGCCTTTATTAATGCGAATGAATGATATTTTAAAATTTACTGCACTTGCGCCGGGAAAAGTCTTCGCAAATCATTTAGAAGCTTTAAACCATTGCCCCACAACAAGAGAGCAATTAAAAAATGCATTAGCAGAAAATAATCTTTTATCAAAAACTGCGATTCCAGCTGATGGGACATTTGTGGAATATTGATTTTTCTATTTTTTAATTAATTATTATGGCTTATTTGTTATTTCACTAATAATATTATATTTGGTCTTCAAATCAATAAAAAGACATGAATAATTTTTTAAGAAAAATACATCTAATCAAAGATCTTACTATACAGTTGCCTGTTTCAAAAACAGATTTCATTCAAAAATTCAGAATGCATGTAGATGAATCTAATTTAGGGTATGTGCCTTTTGAAGTTTTTCAATCTAGTACAAATGAATACAAAGGCAATATTGAAAACAATTTTTTTGAATTAAAAAAGAGAAAAAAATTGTTTGACACTAATTATTCGTTTGCAAAAGTAACCGGGCATTTTGCTGAAGATAATAGCCAGTTAAATATAAATGCTGAAATTAATGGCTTTAAGAAAAGAATGATTCTATTTTTAGGAATAATGCTTATTTTCTATTCATTTTTTATTTTTGGTTCTCTTTTTTTTGTTGACAACAATCCTAGTCCTGCACCTTTTTTCTTCTTTCCTTTTATTTTAATTCACATGTCAGTAATGTTAGGAATTCCTTATTTTATTATTAGAAGAAGTGTAAAAAGAATGGCTTATGATTTAGAAAGAGATTTTCATTATTGGGTAACTAAAAACTAGAAAGTCTAAAAAATCTACAATACCAATAACCCAAACTCACGCAAAGTATTAATTGGTTTTGAATACCAAAACAATTCAAAATCATTTAATTCCGTTTCGAAATCTGCTTTTACTTCTTGAAAAGTATAGTTTTTTGTATTTGAAATTGTGATTTTCTTTAAAATCTCGACCAGCCATTCGCCTTCATTTTTATTGGTCTGGATGTTGAAACTTTCCTTTTTATCATGAAAAGTAAAAGTCATCATTTCCCAAGTTTGGCCTTTTTTAGATTTTGTAAAATGCTCTACAGAAGGTTTTCCTCCAAGCCAAACTACTTTTGCATTTGGTTTGGTATTAAAATCATTTTCTTCTTCGAGTGCATTAAAAATAAAATCGGGGTCAATTTTAGTCTTTGGAATCTTAAAATCGAACCAATCTTGAAGGTCATAATCGAAACAAATTCCGTGCATGAAATTAAAGAGCGATTTCTTTAATCCAAAACTAAATTTATCATGATTGATTCCGGTCGAATCTGTATAATCAATGTCGTTATTGGCAAAAGTCCCTATTGTTTCTGTTGCTTTTGTTACTCCAAATTTCTCAGGATACAAACCAACCGGACTGTGAGCCGTCATCGCAAATTGATGCCAAAAACCAGATTGCAGAATTCCGGCCTCAAACAATTGGCGAACCATTTCGAGACTGTCAACCGTTTCTTGAATGGTCTGCGTTGGATATCCGTACATTAAATAGGCGTGCACCATGATTCCGGCTTCGGTAAAATTTCGGGTAACTTTTGCTACTTGTTCAACGGTTACACCTTTCTCTATTAATTTTAATAATCGGTCAGAAGCTACTTCTAAACCGCCAGAAACGGCAATGCATCCAGAGGCTTTTAAAAGCAGGCATAAATCTTTAGAAAAACTCTTTTCAAATCGAATGTTAGTCCACCATGTTACCGCTAATTTTCGGCGTAAAATTTCTAAAGCTAAAGCACGCATCAGTGCCGGCGGTGCTGCTTCATCAACAAAATGAAAACCATTCTGCCCAGTTTGCAGCATCATTTCTTCCATTCGGTCGCAAAGTAAGTTCGCTGCAACTGGTTCGTAAACCTTTATGTAGTCTAATGAAATATCGCAGAAAGTACATTTTCCCCAATAACAGCCGTGCGCCATTGTCAGTTTGTTCCAACGTCCATCGCTCCACATTCTGTGCATAGGATTTACGATTTCGATAACCGAAATATATTTATCCAAAGGCAAATCAGAATAATCTGGCGTTCCTACATAAGCTTGTTTGTAATCGTGTTTTAGGGAATTATTTTTATAGACAACTTCTCCGTTTTGTAATAAAAAAGTTCTTTTATAAGAATTGTAATTTGGATTTTCTAAATTGAAAATTAATTCTTCTATTGGAACTTCGCCGTCATCTAAAGTAATAAAATCAAAGAATTCAAAAACACGCTTATCAGAAAGAGAACGCAATTCGGTATTCGGGAAACCGCCACCCATCGAAATTTTAATTTCAGGATGATTTTGTTTTAACCATTGTGCACATCTAAAAGCGCTGTACAAATTTCCTGGAAAGGGAACAGAGATTAAAAAGAATGTAGGTTTTACAGCTTCAATTTTTTCTTTTAAAATCGAAATTAAAATCAAATCGATATAAGTTGGTTTTTGCTGTAAAGCATCATATAATTCATCAAAAGAATTTGCACTTCGGCCAAGACGCTCTGCATATCTGCTGAAGCCAAAATTATCATCAACACATTCTACTATAAAATCTGAAATATCTTCAAGATATAAAGTGGCCAAATGCTTGGCTTTGTCTTGCGTTCCCATTGTTCCAAAAGCCCAATCCAATTCTTCTAATTGAGCAAAACGGGATGCTTCTGGTAGAAAATCTTCCTGACAAATCTGCAATGCCAATGTTGGATTTTTTCCCTGCAAAAACTGAATTACAGCATCAATAGTTTTGATGTATTCGTCTTGTAAAGCAAAAATACGTTTAGAATTATCAGAAACTTCAGCGTTTGCAACTTCAAACCTGACACTTGAAACTTGAAACAAATCAACTAATCTTTTTTTTGAAAACAATTCCAAAATCACATCAATACCTAAATCAGCCTGAACCGATTCTATATTTTTGGTATTCAGAAAACCTTTTATATACGCTGTTGCCGGATACGGAGTATTCAGTTGCGTAAATGGCGGCGTAATTACAAAAAGTTTTGTTTTCAAAGCAATATTATTTTTTGCAAAAATACGGGATATTTAGAGACTTTTCAGGAAAAGATTCAACTTGTAATTTTACTTTTCTTTTGTAGATAATTAATTACATTTGTCACTATCCAAAACCAACTTATGAAACATAAATTACTTTTTATTTTTTTGTTTTTTTCAGTATTTTGCTATTCTCAGGAAAATTGTAATAACGGAATTGATGATGATGGTGACGGTAAAATTGACTTAAATGATGAAGATTGTATTTGTAATGCTACTACTTCCATTTTAAAAAATGCTTCTTTTGAAGAAAAAACCAATTGTCCTCAGAATTATGACGATATTTCAACAGCCACTTTTTGGACAAGAGGAACAATCCCATCCCCAGATTATTTAAACAAAGACTGCTTTCTTTTTAGTACTATTTACAGCAAAAATCTTCAAAATTTTCCAGATGGTAAAGGAATTTTCAGGGCAGTATACAAAGACAATAAAAAAGAATATATCGCTACAAAATTATCAAGCCCGTTAAGTGCCGGAATAAACTATCAGTTAACATTGAATATTGCTACACTGATGAGTATCGAAACAAACAACCTAAGTAAACGTTTTGATTTTAATTTCTTAGCGCCTACTTATGTAACACTTTATGGATGTAAGAATAAAGATAATTTACCATTATATACTACTTCAGATCCAAATTCATTTGACTCATCCTGGATTGAAATTGGAAAAGTTTTATACCAACCTCAGACTACTTGGGGAGAAGTAACAATTAGTTTTACCACAAACACTGACATTAACGCAATAATGTTAGGACCCGAGAAAACATTACCTCCATCATTTAATACTGATTATGAACCTTCTTTTTTATATGATAATTTAAGATTAAATACTGCTGAAAATTTTGGGGTTACTATCGTTCAAAGCGGCAATTTCTGCAATAATGATTTAATATTAACTGCTAACCTGAATAAAACTACGACTTTAGCAGCAACTTTTCAATGGTATAGAAATGGAATTGCAATAAATGGAGCAACTAATAAATTTTATCCAATTGCTTCTGTTAAAACAAATGTAGGAGAATATGCTGTAAAAGTTACAGATGGAAATGATTGCTTCATAAGTTCAAAATTAACTATAAACAATTCAATTCTCAATCCTTCTGTAACAGTAGTTCAGCCTACGTGTCAGGATATAAATGGTTATATCAAAGTTAATGAACCCGGAATGGAATATAGTTTTGATAAAGGTTTGGCCTTCCTTGCAAATGACAATTATGTTACAAAAGATTTGGTATGGCAAACAGATGCGAACTTTGTCACAAAAGATTATGGCAAATATTATGTTCAGACCAGAACTGCTTCGGGCTGTATTTCTACACCTACGATTGTAACAATTGATCCCCCAATATTATTAGACCGCCCAACATTTTCGATTATTCAGCCAACTTGTAGCTCTGGCGGGACTATTACTATAAAAACCCCTGCGGCACAATTTAGTTTTGATAATGGTTTGACTTGGGAAAACAGTTCTACCAAAACAAATTTACCTATTGGAAATTATTTACTTAAAATAAAAAACAGCAGCGGATGCGAATCGTATTCTCAAAGTGTCTTACTTTTTAAGTCATATATTAATTCTCCAACCTATACTTTAATCCAACCTAACTGTAATCAAGGTGGCAGTATCACTATTACTAGCCCAGCATCCGAATATAGTTTTGATAATGGAGACACATGGACAACAAACCCAACGGCAACTAATTTACCTTCTGGTTATTATAATGTTAGAATTAAAGATGAATTTGGATGTGAATCGAAACCCTATTTTAATCAAATTCATTTTGATCCATTTTCTAAACAATATCCTGAAGTTAAAATTACTCAGCCCTCTACTTGTAGTAATACCGGAAGTATTATTTTTTTAAAGTCTTCACAAAAATATAGTATTGACAACGGACAAACATGGGAGGAAACACCTGCTTTTAATAATTTAAAACCGGGCAATTACGCACTAAAAACAAAAAATGAACTAGGCTGTGAATCTGAAGTCTATCCAATTAAAATAAATTTTTATTTACCTAGACCAACTTATACAACAGTAAATCCTGCATGTATGACAAACGGCAGTATTACTATTACCAGCCCCGCATCTGAATATAGTTTTGATAATGGAGACACATGGACAACAAATCCAACCGCTGCTAATTTACCTTCTGGTTATTATTATATTAAAATTAAAAATGAAATAGGCTGTGAATCTGATGTTGCATATGTCAATTTACCTGCTTTCTATCTGGATGCGCCTACATACAAAATAATAAATCCCAATTGTGAAACAGAATCAAAATGGAGTATTTCAATTACAACCCCTGCTGCATCTTATAGTTTTGACGGGGGATCAACATGGAGTACAAACCCAAATATTTCTAATTTAAATTATGGAACTTACTTCTTGAAAATAAAAAATTCTTTAGGCTGTGAGTCAAATTATGCAATTGCCAATATAAATAATGCTTATTATGTAGCACGCCCCGAATTTACAGCTGTACAACCTACTTGTGCCACTCCAGGACGTGTTACCATAACCACACCTGCTGCATTTTATAGTTTTGATGATGGAGCAACATGGAGTACAGATCCAAATTTACTTAAGTATCCTAATGGCGGCGTAAGTGGTTATCTTAGGATTAAAAATAAATCAGGCTGTGTAAGTGAAAATAATTGGTTTAGTCTTAACCTCAACTTCCTTAATACTCCTGCTTATACAATAGTACAACCAACTACTTGCGACAGTAATGCTACCGGAAGCATTACCATTACCACATCTGCTGCCTTATATAGCTTTGATGGTGGCTTAAATTGGAGTACCAACCCTACAGCTTCAAATCTTCCTATAGGATTTAAATATCAATTAAGAATAAAAAATAAAGAAGGATGTGAGTCAGGAAACCTTATAGTTCAATTCACTCCTTTTAAAATAAAAGAGGCCGAATATAAAGTTACTTATCCTAGCTGTGGTAAAGGAGGTTCTATTACAATTACGACACCAGCACCATTTTACAGTTTTGATGGTGGTGAAACTTGGGGCACAAATCCAACCGCTACAAATTTACCAGTTGGTTTTTATTATCCTAAAATAAAAAATGAATCTGGATGTATCTCAGAAACACTTTATTCTGTGAATTTCACTCAAGACTATTTATCTAATTTTAGTATACAAGTAACTCAACCTACTTGTGAATCAAAGAATAAAGGGAGTATTACAATAGATCCTCTATTTGATCAATATAGCTTTGATGATGGCAGAACCTGGAGTCAATACAACACAGCCACAAATTTATCTCCTGGTAATTATTCCATAATAGTAAAAAATAATTTAGGTTGTGAGTCCTGGTGGAGAGTTGCAACACTTTATAGTTTTTATTTACCCAGACCAAATTACACTACAACCCCTCCTGTATGTGGAACTGGGGGAAGTATTACAATAACAACTCCCGCTGCATTTTATAGTTTTGATAATGGAGAAAATTGGACCACTAATCCAACGGCTACAAATTTAGATGAAGGATCTTATGTAATAAAGACAAAAAATGAATTAGGATGTGAGTCCTATACGCAAAATATTTATATTCCGAAATTTTACCTTAATCCACCTTTATACTCATTAGTACAGCCTAATTGTGAAGCATTAGGCAGCATAACTTTCAATACAGCTGCTTCAGAATATAGTATAGATAATGGTAAAACATGGAACACCAGCGCCACTTTCTCTAATTTAACTCCTGATAATTATCTTTTAAAAATAAAAAATGCTTTGGGATGTGAATCCAATTACAGTTCAGTTTATCTTAATAATGTAAATCTTCCAGCTCAAAAACCCACTGTTTCAACTCAACAGCCAAGCAGCTGTACTTCTGCAAAAGGGAGTATTTCTGTGACTACGACTGCTTCTTTTTACAGCTTTGACAACGGACAAACATGGGGTACAAATGCTACTGCAGCAAATTTAATTTCTGGCGATTATTTTATAAAAATCAAAAACAGCAGTACAGGCTGCCCTTCTCTTGCAACTAAGGTAACTATAAACCCTCCTTTAGATGCCATTGTACCGCCAAATTACACAGTTTCTCAACCCATAAGCTGTACCAATCCTTTTGGAAGTATTAAAATTACAACGATAGCTGCAAAATATAGTTTTGACAATGGTTTAAGCTGGATAACTAATTCAGAGTCAGGAAATTTAGCAGCTGGAAAATATAAAATTAAAATTCAAAATTCGGCTGGGTGTGAATCTGAAGCGGTTTTAATTCAAATAAATGCAGCAACAGATTATCCAGTTGTTCCTACCTATAGTATTATGGAACCAAACTGTAATAATAGCCAGGGAAAAATAACTATTCTTTCTCTAGCGTCAGATTATAGTTTTGATAATGGAATAAACTGGAGCAATAATGCAACATCTTCATTTTTAAATCCTGGAGAATATTATCTAAAAACAAAAAATGCAAATGGATGTGTTTCTGAAAATGTAAAAGCAATTATAACAACTTTTATTACTTCTACACCAACTCCCGAAGTGATAAATTCTAATACATTCTGTATCCAGCAAAATGCAACTTTAAATGATATAGCAGTTACAGGTCAAAACATAAAATGGTACAATGCGCAAACTGCAGGAACACTTTTGCCAAATACAACTGCACTTCAAAATGGTATAACATATTATACTTCACAAACTATTGATGGGTGTGAAAGCTTAAGAGTTCCGATAACTATTACTATTCAAAACACCTTAGCGCCAGCGGGAGATGCAAATCAGCCTTTTTGTACAGGGCAAAATCCAACTATTACAAACATTCAAATTACAGGAACTTCCATAAAATGGTACGATTCATTAAACAATGGTTCACTATTAGCAGAAACTGCTCACCTTGTTGATGGAAAAACGTATTATGCATCTCAAACCGTGAATGATTGCGAAAGTCCTAGATTTGGAATTACAATTTCAATTGTCAATACACCTGCTGCTCCAACCGGAAACGGAAATCTGTCTTTCTGCAAAAAAGAAAATGCTACTTTAAACGACATTCAACCTTCGGAACAAAATATAAAATGGTACGATACCGGTTTTTCTGCTGCTGTTTTGCCAAATACAACCTTGTTAGAAAACAATAAAACCTATTATGCATCGCAAACTATTGGTTGTGAAAGCGACAGAACTCCATTTACAGTTCAGGTTTACGATACTGCTTTACCAACCGGAAATGCCAATCAGCAATTTTGTATTGATGAAATTGCAACTTTGGAAAATCTAAATTTAGCTGGAACTGCCATTATATGGTATGATTCAGAAACAAACGGAACTATTTTACCCGAAACAACTTTGTTGCAAAACGGAACCTATTATGCCACGCAAACACTAAACAATTGCGAAAGTGAAAGATTTGCTGTAACAGTAAAAATACAAGACACTCAAAATCCGATTGCTGATTCCCCGCAAACATTTTGTATTCAAAAAAAGGCTTCGATTAAGGATATTCAGATTACTGGACAAAATATTAAATGGTTTGAAAATAGTTCTTCTACTATTCCTATTTCAGAATCAACTCTTTTAGAAAATGGTTTTACCTATTATGCTTCGCAAAACATAAGCAATTGCGATAGTGACAGAATTCCTGTCAGCATAAACGTTCTTGAAGCCACAGAAGGCAATTGTATTAATTTTGTAGATGAGCTTCCTTTTCCAAAATTCTTTACTCCAAATAATGATGGTTACAACGACCATTGGACAATTAATTTTGCTTATCTCGCTCCAAATACCGGAATTAAAATATTTGACCGATATGGAAAGTTTATAAAAGAACTAACAATTAACAACAACACTTGGGATGGAAATTATCTGGGCTATCAGGAACCTGCATCCGATTATTGGTTTACAGCAACCCGATTAAACGGAACAGAATTTAGAGGTCATTTTAGTTTAAAGAGATAGATTTAAGCTAAAAGTCTGAGAAATTTACTTAGTATCTGCACACCGGGCATTTTACTTTCCTAAAAAATATCTAAATACTTTTTTTACTGACAAAGAAAATGGGCAACAATTTAAATTGTTGCCCATTTTATAAGGGTTCATAAATATAAATTTTAAAACTGATGTACTTTCTTAGAAATTACAAATAAAGAAATTAAAGAAATAAAAGCCGCAATTGTCAAATAAAATCCAACAAAATTTAAACCGTAAGTACTTGCGAGCCAAATGGCTATTAGCGGAGCAAAAGCAGCTCCAAGAATTCCTGCCAGATTAAAAGTTAATGATGCGCCGGAATAGCGAAGGGTGGTTGGAAATAATTCAGACAAAAAAGTTCCTAGCGGTCCGTAAGTGAATCCCATCAATGACATTCCGATACACACAAAAGTAGTTACTAAAGCAGGACTGTTTGAATTAAGAAAATACGAAAAGAAAAATCCGAATATGGCAATCAGCACAGTAGTAATAATTAGAATTTTTCGACGGCCGATTTTATCCGCAAGAACAGCTGATACGGGAATAAAAACAGCAAAAAACAATACCGAGAACAATTGCATTAACAAAGCATCTCTTTTAGTAAATCCTAAATTTGAACTTGCCCAGCTTAATGTAAATACGGTCATCAAATAAAACACTAAAAATGTTGTAATGGCTGCAAAAGTTCCAAAGATTAATTGATTTTTATAGGATTTAATAAGTGTAAAAAATGGAATTTTTACTTCTTCGTGTGCATTTTTAGAATTTTCAAATGAAGGTGTTTCGGTAATTTTTGTTCGAATATAAAAACCAACAACGACCAACAACGAACTCGCAATAAAAGGAATTCTCCATCCATAATTCATAAAATCTTCACTACTCATTGAATCGGTTAATACTAAAAAAGTTCCCCCTGAAAGCAGAAGACCTATTGGAGCACCCAATTGCGGAAACATACCATACCATGCACGTTTGTTTGGAGGTGCATTTTCTATAGCCAATAAAACTGCTCCGCCCCACTCGCCTCCTAAACCAACGCCTTGCCCAAATCGGCATAACATCAATAATAATGGAGCGGCAATGCCAATACTGGCATAACTTGGCAAAAATCCAATGGCCACTGTCGAAATACCCATTGTCAATAAAGCTGCAACTAAGGTAAATTTACGTCCAATTTTATCTCCATAATGTCCAAAAAAAGCAGAACCCAAAGGACGAGACAGAAAAGCGATAGAAAAAGTAGCTAAAGATTCTAAAGTTGCCATAGTGGAATCAGCACTAGGAAAAAATAATTGCGGAAAAACTAAAACGGCCGCATTAGCATAAATATAAAAATCAAAAAATTCAATTGTGGTTCCAATCAAAGAACCAAAAAGAACATGTCGTAGGGAATTCTTCTGGTTTGGGTTATTTTTCATGTAAAATGGATATATCTTTTTTTGGTTACAAAAATATAATTTCGTTATTAATAATTCACATTTCAAGCAATTACTTTCAGAACTGACGTGTATTTTTAACAAATTTAATGTGTTTTGTATTTCAAAAAACATTCTTCCAATTCAATATTAAAAACTTGATTATATGAACTTTAAAATAAAAATAAAAAATCAGGTAATAAGCAATTGTTAAAACCGCTTTTAACTGTATATTTTCATTAAATTTACTGCTGTCAAAAATAAATTTAAAATTATGCCTACCGACTGTATCAGCTATCAAACTTCTGGATATTTTTCTAAATTGATAAACGATTATTTAGATCAAAAATCAGAATTAAAACCGCTGTACAATCATTTTCCTACTTTGGAGAACTTTGAAAAACAAATCATTGAAAAGCAATCTAATTTTGATAACGCCAACCGAATTCCTTTGGTTGAAACTTTAAAGAAACAATATCAAAACATAGAAATTTCAGATGCTACAAAACAAAACATCGAGCTTTTATCACACGAATGTACTTTTACAATTACAACTGGGCATCAATTAAATTTGTTCAGTGGTCCTTTATATTTTCTTTATAAAATCATTTCGACAATAAATTTGACTAAGGAATTAAAATCGAAGTATCCGACATATAATTTTGTGCCAATTTATTGGATGGCAACGGAAGATCATGATTTTGAAGAGATTAATTATTTTAATTTTAAAGGAAAAAAATTCAGATGGAATAAAGAAAGTACCGGTCCGGTTGGAAGACTTTCTACAGAAGGTTTAGCGGAATTTTTCGAAATATATTCAAAAGAACTCGGTTCAAGCACAAATGCTAATGTTCTTAAAAAACTGTTTGAAGAAGCATATCTAAAACATGAAAATCTTGCCGACGCTACACGATTTTTAGCAAATAGTTTATTCGCTAATTATGGTTTAGTCATTTTAGATGCAGATGATGCCGATTTAAAACGTGCTTTTATTCCTTTTGTTAAAGAAGAATTAGAACAGCAAACTTCTTTTAAAACCGTTCAGCAAACCATTGAACACTTAAAAGACTACACAATTCAAGTAAATCCGCGCGAAATTAATTTATTTTATATTGAAGATGATTTGCGTGAACGAATTATTTTCGAAAACAATAAATACTTCGTAAACAATACTAAAATCTCATTTTCTAAAGAAGAAATTTTAAAATTATTAGAAAGCAATCCAGAGAAATTTAGCCCAAATGTAATTATGCGTCCGCTTTATCAGGAAATCATTTTGCCTAATTTGTGCTACATTGGCGGAGGTGGAGAAATTGCGTATTGGTTGGAATTAAAATCATTTTTTGATGCTGTAAATATTACTTTTCCAATGCTTTTGGTTCGTAATTCTGTGCTTTTAAATACTGAAAAACAAACTCACAAAGCAGACAAATTAGGTTTAAACTGGAAAGATCTGTTTACAAAATCAGCTGATTTAGTAAATACAATTACCCATAAATTATCTCCGTTTCCGATCGACTTAACACCTCAGAAAGAAACTCTCGAAAAACAATTTGAATATCTTTACGAGCTTGCACAGCAAACCGACAAATCATTTAGTGGAGCAGTAAAAGCGCAGGAAACCAAACAGAAAAAAGGCTTAGAAAATCTTGAAAAAAGATTATTAAAAGCACAAAAACGCAAATTAGAAAATGAATTACAGCGTGTAATTGATTTGCAGTTAGAATTATTCCCTAACAGAAGCTTACAAGAACGCCAAACTAATTTTTCTGAATTTTATTTAGAAAAAGGCGAGCAGTTAATTCCGATTTTGATTCAAAAATTAAAACCATTAGAAACTAATTTTAATATAATTACAATATAAAAAGATAGCCACGAATTTGCGAATTATTGAAATAAAAATTCGTGAATTCGTGGCTAAAAACATTTAATAATTCTTGAGAAACAAATAACCACATATCTCTCAAATTTATTATTCTCCAAACCAAATAGCGATTTTTTAAATTATTAACTAACCAATTTACCCAAAACCAATGGTAAAAGAACGCTTAATTTCGCTAGATGTCTTTCGTGGACTGACTATTTTATTGATGACTATTGTAAACAACCCTGGAGACTGGGGAAATGTTTATCCTCCCTTATTACATGCTGAATGGCACGGATGTACATTAACCGACTTAGTTTTTCCATTTTTTATCTTTATTATGGGAGTTGCTGTTCCGCTTGCAATGCCTGAAAAATTTTATGACAGTACGACTTTTAATAAAATTTTAGTGCGTTCACTGCGAATGCTTTGTCTGGGGATTTTCTTTAACTTTTTTGGCAAAATTCAATTGTTTGGTCTTGACGGCATTCCACTTCTTGTTGGCCGATTAGTGATAACAATAGCTGTTGGTTATGCCTTAATGGGAAATTTCAGTTCTAAAATTAAAAATATTTTGGCTTTTTCTATTTTAGTTATTTATCTATTTCTTGCTTACAGTGGCTTAGAAGCCTATCATGATGTACGTCTTCCGGGAGTTTTACAGCGAATTGCAATAGTATATTTTGTAGTTTCTCTATTGTATCTAAAAACCTCCCAAAAAACTCAAATTATAACTGGAGTAATCTTATTATTAGGATATTGGGCAATAATGACTTTAATTCCAGTTCCGGGAATTGGAGCTGCAAATCTGGAGAAAGGAACTAATTTAGCATCATGGCTTGACAGCATTTTATTGAAAGATCACATGTACCGTGAAACTATAACTTGGGATCCAGAAGGAATTTTAAGTACCGTTCCATCAATCGTAAATGGAATTATTGGTTTGCTGATTGGACAGTTATTACAGCGTGAAATTGCTAAAACTCAAAAAGTGCAAAAAATGATTATTGCCGGTGTGGCGCTTATTATTGCCGGTTTGCTTTGGAGTATTCTTTTTCCACTAAATAAATCGATTTGGACTAGTAGTTATGTTTTATACACTACTGGATTAGCAACAACTTTTCTGGCCATATTATATTATGTGATTGATATAGCAGATTACAAAAAAGGTTTTAAACCATTGTTAATTTGGGGAGTTAATCCAATGATTGTGTTTTTTACTTCGCAGATTATTCCACAAGTTTTGGTAATGATTGAGTTTGAAAACCCACATAATCCTGAAGAACAAATTAATCTTTTAAGCTACTTATACAGTTTTTGTATTGCGCCATTTTTTAATAATCCAATGACAGCTTCTTTGGCTGGAGCGTTAGTTTATGTCGCAATCTGGACTTTCATTTTATGGATTTTCTATAGAAATAGATTAATATTCAAAGTTTAAAAAATATTTTCCAACATTAGTAATATAAGTTTATTTTAGGATGTTTCATAATTCTGGAATATGTTCTACAAACAATTAAATGAACTTATATTACTGATATGATATTAATAAAAGCTTTTCTTATCCAAAACGCCATTCTATCGTGTTTTAATTATGAATTTATTAAAATCAATTCATAAAAAAAGTCTACTTTTGCACAAAATTTAATAAAATATAAAATGGCAACAAATAGAACTTTTACAATGATTAAACCAGATGCTGTTGCAAACGGACACATCGGGAATATCTTAGCAATGATCACTAATGGTGGTTTCAAAATCGTTTCATTAAAATTAACTCAATTAACTGTAGCTGATGCTCAAGCATTTTATGCTGTTCACGCTGCAAGACCTTTTTACGGAGAATTAGTTGAATTCATGTCTCGCGGACCAATTGTTGCTGCAATTTTAGAAAAAGACAACGCGGTAGAAGATTTCAGAACTTTAATTGGAGCTACAAATCCAGCTGAAGCTGCTGAAGGAACTATTCGTAAAGCATACGCAACTTCTATCGGAGAAAATGCAGTTCACGGTTCAGACAGCGACGAAAATGCTGCAATCGAAGGTGCATTTCACTTTGCTGGAAGAGAGCAGTTTTAAATTTTAGACTTCTTAGATTTCTTAAAATAGTATAAAAAAACCCGTTTCAAATGAAGCGGGTTTTCTTTTATAAGTTAGATGCTATTGTATATGAGTGTAAGCTATCTAAAAATCTAAGAAGTCTATCTTAAAATAACATCCTTCACAACCTCACGGCCTAATTCTTCATTTATCATTTTTACGATTTTAGACTTTCCGTGGCTTAATTCTTCTCGTAAAACCGCAGATCCAAGTTCAACATACAGTGTACTTCCTTTCAACACAACATTTTTGGTGTAAGTATTAACTCCATTTCCCATTAATTGTCTCCACGCTTCTTTCACATCAATCTGATCCATTCCAGGCTGTAATTTATTTACCTGAATAATCTGTTGCAAAACATCCCCAATACTACTTTGATTATTTAGTCTTTTTGCCATCGTTTAATATATTTACTGGTCCAGCTTTTTTATAATGATATTCTTTTTTCTGTTCATTTCTCACAACAAATTCCTTGTCAGAAATCGAAATTAATTCTTCACTCCATTTTGCGTAATCTGTTTTGTAATCCAAAAAAGTTCCTTTATCTGTAAATCTAATCGAAACATTTTCAAAAGTATTCGTCGTTAAAAACGTTCCGTCAAGCTGCGCCATAACTTTCGTTCGCGTCCCTTTATTCCCTTTAATTTGAAAAAAATCAAAATTCTCATTCATTGCATATGCCTTCTCTTCCCCCTTATCAAAAACCACTTTTTCGATTTCCCAGTAACCATTTAATTTTGCAACATCTGCCGGTTTTATTTCTTGCTTGCAGCTTACTAACAAAAGGGATAAAACCAAAATCATAAAAGTTTTTTTCATAAGTATAAAAATAATTAAAAGGAATAATTTCCTGTTGTTCGCTATATTTTATGCCTCCCCAAGTTTCGAGACTGCCATAAAAAAATTCGTTTCCATCAGGGCTAGACTTCCGTTTTCAAAAGAATATTTTGTAAAGTACAAAGTTAACTTTATATCATTCAAAAGAAATATTTTTATAATAATATTAAAATCTAAATTTAATAAAATCCCTCAACTATACTTTTATGTCTTATTAAGGCAACTACTCAAATTTCAATTAAACATTTTTGCAATTTAACTCTTCATTATATTATAATTCAAAAATAAATAATCAAAAATGAGAAGAATATTAATTTCGTTTATAATAATGATTATCAGCGGATGTGGCAAAACAAATAAAAAAGAACCGCAAAATAACGTAGAAATAATACCTAAAACAGAAACAAGTGTTGAAACAGAAACGACAGATAGTTTAAATTTAAAAGAGAAGTTTTTAGACACAACAAACATCAAAACCTCACCCGTTAAAATTCTTTCTTCTAAACTTTTTAAAAATGAATATTCTGATCATAAAGACATACAGCTGATTTACAAAAATGTCAGCAAAACAGATATTAAAGCTATAAAATTTGAATGGTATTGCGAAAATTCCTTTGACAAACCTGCATCTGGAAGATCCTTTTTTATCAAAGGAGAATACACAGGCGAAACAACTTTTTTATTAAAAAAGCAAAATACAGCATTTAAAATCTGGGAAGATTTCTCTACGGATGCCAATACAATTATTGCTGCCAGAGCCTATGAAGTAATATTTACTAACGGAACTAAATGGAAACTAAGACAATAAAACATTAATACTAAAATCTTTTTTTATAAACTCATTAAACTATTTTGCATATTTTTGGTCAAACCCCAAACCAAAACCAAAAAACCATGTTTAAAAATATTTGTAAAATCTTGATTATTGTATTGTGCATTAGCTGCAGTAAAGAAGACAATAATACCCCGACTCCAACAGAAAGTATGTATTTCCCACCATTAACTGGAAATACTTGGGAAACAAAATCCATAGCCGATCTAAAATGGAATCAAAATGCTGTACAGCCTCTTTTAGATTACTTAGAATTAAAACACTCTAAATCTTTTATTATTTTAGTAAATGGCCGAATTGTTTTAGAAAACTATTTTAACGGGCACAATGCCGCTACAAATTGGTATTGGGCAAGTGCGGGAAAAACATTAACCTCAACCACAACAGGGATCGCACAACAGGAAAACCTATTAAATATTAATAATAAAGTTTCTCAATATTTAGGAACAGGATGGACCAGCGAAACTCTTACACAGGAAAGCCTAATTACCTGCAAACATTTACTAACCATGACATCTGGATTAGATGATTCAACAGATGATGTAGAACCAGCAAATTTACTTTACAAAGCAGATGCAGGAACTCGCTGGGCCTATCATAATGTATATGTAAAACTGCAAGATGTTGTTGCTAAAGCTAGCGGACAAACGTGGGAAAACTATTTCAATGCCAAATTAAGGGACAAAATTGGTATGGATGGAAATTGGGTACAGCTTGGCGTAAATAGTGTTTACACCAGCACATCAAGAAGTATGGCTCGTTTTGGACTCTTAATGCTGAATAAAGGAAAATGGGAAAACAACATTATTCTTAATGAAGCATATTTCAACGAAGCAACAGCTACTTCACAAAACATCAATTTAGGATATGGATATTTATGGTGGTTAAATGGTAAAACTTCTTATCATTTACCTCAATCACAATTAACTTTTCAAGGAAGCATCATTCCAACTGGGCCTAGTGATATGTTTATGGCTTTAGGAAAAAATGATCAGAAGATATATGTAGTTCCCAGCAAAAACATGGTCATTATCAGAATGGGCGACGCAGCCGACGATGTCAACTTAGCTTTATCAGATTTTGATAAAACTTTATGGCAAAAGATTAGTGCTTTGTATCAATAAATTAAATAGTTGCCAGCTTTTAGTTTTTAAAAAAGCTTACAGCTATTAAAAGTTCTAGTGGGTTTCGTACTTGATCATCTCGTATTAAATCTGTTTTTACAGCAATGTGCAAAACCCGCTGAAATTAATATCTAACTTCTGCAAAACCAACTGATAACATGCTGTTTTTAGCATAAATGCATTAGTATAGCTATCTCTTAGTTCTAGTTCTTTTTGCCATGCCAGCAAAAAATAAACCAAGACCCAAAATCAATAAAACATAATAGAAAGGTAAACTCTTATCTTTTATTACACTTGCAGCAACAAAAGATACCACACTTGCAAAATAAAATGCAATTGGTGAAATGTTTTTAAAGGAAGAAAAACTCATTGTAATTTATTTAAAGAAACTGTCTACGAATTCATATTTATTAAAGACTTGCAAATCTTCAATTCCTTCACCAACTCCAATATATTTAACCGGAATTTGAAACTGATCTGAAATACCTATTACAACACCCCCTTTTGCAGTTCCGTCTAATTTTGTTACCGCTAATGAAGTTACTTCAGTTGCTGCAGTAAATTGTTTAGCCTGCTCAAAAGCATTTTGTCCTGTAGAACCATCTAAAACCAAAAGTACATCATGAGGCGCATCGGCAACAACCTTTTGCATTACACGTTTTACTTTTGTAAGTTCGTTCATTAAGTTGATTTTATTATGAAGACGTCCAGCAGTATCAATAATGACAACATCTGCATTTTGAGCGACAGCTGATTGTAAAGTATCGAAAGCTACTGAAGCAGGATCACTTCCCATATTTTGTCTTACTATTGGCACATCAACACGATCTGCCCAAACTTGCAATTGATCAATCGCTGCGGCGCGAAAAGTATCTGCGGCACCTAAAACAACTTTGTAACCCGCTTTTTTAAACTGATAAGCCAGTTTACCAATTGTAGTTGTTTTTCCAACTCCGTTTACTCCAACGACCATTAAAACGTATGGCTTTTTGTCTTTTGGAATTTCAAATTCAGTTGCCTCACCTGTATTGGTCTCAGACAATAAAGAACCTATTTCTTCGCGAAGGATTTGGTTTAATTCTTCTGTGCCTAAATATTTATCTTCTGCAACACGTTTTTCGATTCTTGAAATTATTTTCAGGGTTGTATTTACACCAACATCTGAAGCTACAAGGATTTCTTCCAGATCATCTAAAACATCATCATCGACTTTAGATTTTCCGGCAACGGCTTTACTTAACTTTGAAAAAAAAGTAGTTTTTGATTTTTCAAGACTTTTGTCTAAAGTCTCTTTTTTATCAGTAGAGAATAATTTTTTAAAAAAACTCATTTTTATAGGTTGTTAGTTTTTAGATTATACGATTTTTTGACAATCTAAATAATCCCAATGTTTAAAGAAGGCCAATTGCTTTTATCTAGCCCCGACAGAAGCGATATCCTTTGCTTTCCTTCTTTAGGAAAGTAAAGATATAGTGCATGGCGGGAACTATTGCTTAAAAAAAAGCCAATTGTTATGCTTCTATAAAATTTTAGACAAATATAAAAAATAAAAAAGCTACTTCCGAATGAAAGTAGCTTTTCTATATACTGTAATTTGTAATTATTTCTTTTTCAAGAAATTATCAACTTCTTCAGGAGCCATAATAGATTCTACGAATGTATATGCACCAGTTTTAGGAGATTTTACCATTTTGATGGCTTTTGATAATCTCTTAGAAGATGTTTGTAACGATGCTACGGTTTTCTTTGCCATGATTCAAATGTTATTTGAAGCTTTTATAAAACTCTAATGGCAAAACCATTGAGATTTACAAAAATCTCTAATTATTACTTAATTTCTTTGTGAACAGTTACACGTTTCAAGATTGGATTAAATTTTTTAATCTCTAATCTATCTGGTGTATTTTTTTTGTTCTTAGTTGTAATGTATCTAGAGGTTCCTGGAACACCAGAAGTCTTGTGCTCAGTACATTCTAAAATTACTTGGATTCTATTACCTTTCTTTGCCATCTTGCTATATATTTATTTAGGAAAAGATTATTTGATAAATCCTTCTGACTGTGCTTTTTTCAAAACAGCAGTGATTCCATTTTTATTAATTGTTTTTATCGTAGATGCTGCTACTCTAAGAGTAATCCATCTATCTTCTTCTGGAAGATAAAAACGCTTTTTAACTAAGTTTACAGAAAACTTTCTCTTAGTTTTGTTCATAGCGTGAGAAACGTTATTTCCTACCATCGCTCTTTTACCTGTAAGGTCACAAACTCTTGACATTATACTTATCTTTTATCGTTATTCAAAATCAGGGTGCAAAGAAAAGAAAAATAAACGATTGAAACAAAAAATTATAGCACATTTTTTAAAATTTCTTTCTGTAATATTTCTAAACTCTTAATCGTGGCTCTATCTATCACTTTTTCACGTGGTTGACCAAAATTAAATTCTTCAACAATTACATCGTTTGGAGTTGCTAAAGCGATAAAAACAGTACCAATTTCAGCATCTGAATCTCCTTTAGACGGTCCGGCGTTCCCAGTTGTTGCAATTGCATAGTCTGTTTTGAGTATCTCTTTCACATTCAAAGCCATAGCCGATGCAACTTCTCCACTAACCACTGAATATTGATCTATTAAATCTTGCGAGACGCCAAGAACATTCACTTTCACCGCTGTTGCGTACGAAACTACACTGCCCCTAAAGTAGTTAGACGCTCCTGGAATGGCAGACAAAATTGAAGCAATTTTTCCACCTGTAAAACTTTCAGCAGTTGAAATGGTTTTATTTTGCTTTGTCAATATCTTCCCTACTACAGATTCGATTGTTTCATTTTCTTCGTAACCTACAATAATATCATGAATTATAGCATCGAGAGATTTTACATTTTCTTCGATTGCTGTTTCTAGCTCTTCTTTATTTGTCCCTCTTGCAGTTAAGCGCAAACGCACTCTTCCCGGATTTGGCAAATAAGCTAATTTTATAAAATCTGGAAGATTATTTTCCCAATCCTCAATGCGTTCTGCTACTAAACTTTCTCCTTGACCATATGTCAAAATAGTTTTATGAATAATATAAGGACGTTTGTATTCGCGAACAATCTTTGGAATTATTTCGTTTTCTACCAAATATTTCATTTCATAAGGAACTCCCGGAAGCGAAATAAAAACTGTGTTTTCTTTTTTCATCCACATTCCTGGTGCTGTGCCTACTTGATTGTGAAGCACAGTACATTTTGACGGCACTAGGGCTTGATCTTTATTTAACTGTGAAATGGGTCTTTTATAAAAACCTTCAATCAATTCAGTTACATGCGCTAAGACTTCTTGATTTACAACCAGCTCATCGTCAAAATATTCGCAGAACGTTTTTTTGGTTACGTCATCTTTTGTCGGTCCTAAACCTCCCGTTACAATTACAACATCAACCTTGTTTTGTAATTGTGCAAAAGTATCTAAAATATGTTTTTTATCGTCGCTTATCGAGATCATTTCTGTGATTTCGACTCCAATTCGATCAAGCGATTTGGCAATAAAACCAGAGTTTGTGTCAACTATTTGACCTATTAAAATTTCATCTCCAATTGTAATGATTGTTGCTTTCATGCAAATGTTAGTTTTTACTTACTGTTAATGTAAGTCATTATTAGAAAGTAGTTTGTTGCAGTTTCGTGCTAAGAGGCAATACCATTTAATACAAGCATATAAACGGAATTTCAGATTAAAAACCATTCTTGCTGTAAAAAAAACAACCCAATTCAAGCTTTAGATTATAAAGAACAAGAATTGGGTATTTTTAAATTTTATAAATCAAAATCTTTTTTGATTTCCTTGATCGCATCTTTTACCTGTATTTTTATACTTTTAAAAGTTTCGACAATTTCTTTTTTCTTGCCTTCAGCTTTTGTCCAGGCTTCGACCTGCAGAATTTCTTCAAAAGCCACATTTAAACCCATTAAATCTAATGTCGGCTTTATTTTGTGCGCATATGAATAAGCGTATTTATGATCCTTTTTTTTGATTCCTTCTTTGATTTGTTTTAAATCTTCAGGAACTTCGGTAACAAATAATTTTAGAATTTCGTTTACAAATTCAGGATCATTATCTGAAAGTGCATACACTTTCGAAAGGTTATATTTTAAAGCCATTATTTTACTTGTATTCTGAATAATTTTTTATCTTCTAAAAAGCCTTCTAAAACATCATTTGGTTTAACTGCGGCAACTCCTTCTGGCGTTCCTGTAAAGATTATGTCTCCAATCTTTAATGTAAAAAACTGCGAAACATACGAAACAAGCTCATCAATCTTCCAAAGCATAAAACTTGTATTGCCTTTCTGAACCGTTTTAGAATTGTTTGTTAATTCAAAAGTAAGATTTTCCATAGAAACGAAATCACTTTTCGGCAAAAAATCTCCAATCACTGCAGAGCCGTCAAATGCTTTTGATTTCTCCCAAGGCAATCCTTTTGCTTTCAATTTATCTTGTAAATCTCTGGCAGTAAAATCGATACCTACACTAATTTCGTCATAGTATTTATGCGCAAACTTAGGCTCTATGTACTTTCCTACTTTATTTATTTTAACAATTATTTCTATTTCGTGATGAATTTCTTCAGAAAATTCCGGAATCACAAAAGGATGCTGCTTCAACAAAACTGCCGAATCCGGTTTCATAAAAACCACAGGTTCTGTAGGACGCTCGTTTTTTAATTCTTCAATATGATTGGTATAATTTCTACCGATACAAATTATTTTCATTTTTTCTAAGTTGCTAAGTTGCTAAGATACTAAGGCTCTAAGAAACTATGCGAAAAAACTTAGCATCTCAGAGCCTTAGCAACTTAGGACCTTATTTCGTATTTAGTTTTCTTAATTTAATTGCCGTTAAAACCTTTTTGGTATATAAAGGAAAATCAGCATTTTGAATCCAGCTGAAATATCCAGGCTCAGATTCTAGAATTTTATCGACTTTGGCACCTTTGTGTTTTCCGAAGGTAAATATTTCTTCATTATCTTTATCAAAGGCAATCATTCCGGCAAAATCAGCAATTTTTTTTCTGGTTGTAAATTCAGACAATGATTTCATATCATTTTCTAATTCCGGATAACGATCTAACTGCGCTTTTAGAATTTCATAAGTCGCCATCGTGTCTGCTTCTGCAGAATGCGCATTTTCAAGACTTTTTCCGCAATAAAATTTCAAGGCAGCACTTAAGGTACGCTCTTCCATTTTATGAAAAATAGTCTGAACATCTACTGAAACTTTATTTTTCATATCAAAATCAACTCCGGCGCGAAGCAATTCTTCTGCCAGCAACGGAATATCAAAACGATCCGAATTAAATCCGCCCAAATCACTATCCTTAATCATATTGTAGACTTGCGGAGCCAGTTCTGCAAAGGTAGGCTCATTTGCTACTTTTTCATCGGTAATACCATGAACAGCTGTTGTTTGAGGTGGAATCGGAATCGTTGGATTTACTAACCAAGTTTTACTTTCTTTATTTCCGTTTGGAAAAACTTTGAATATTGAAATTTCTACGATTCGATCTTTTCCGATGTCTATTCCTGTCGTTTCAAGATCAAAAAAGCAGATTGGTTTGTTGAGTTTGAGTTCCATTTTTAGTTTTTATAAGATTGCAAATGTAATTTTTAAAGCCGAATTTTCCCGCTTCTTACTGATTTTTTTTTAGTTAAAATGGGCATTACTTTGCGATTATATCCTGAAAAATAATAGAATAACAAAAGACATTTGCATCAAATTGATTTTTATAGAAAATAAAAAACCCGAGAAATTAATAAAATTTTCTCGGGTTAGATTTATTTATAGTTGATTTAGAAATCTCTATCTACATCAAAAGCTTCTAAATATTCTGCTACTCTTTTTACAAAACTTCCTCCTAAAGCACCGTCTACTACTCTATGATCGTACGAGTGGGACAAGAACATTTTTTGACGAATTCCGATAAAATCACCTTCTGGAGTTTCAATAACTGCCGGTACTTTACGAATAGCACCAAGCGCTAAGATTCCAACCTGTGGCTGATTGATAATAGGGGTCCCAAAAACACTTCCAAAAGTTCCAACATTGGTAACTGTATAAGTTCCGCCTTGTGTGTCGTCTGGTTTTAGTTTTCCAGCTTTTGCACGGTTTCCTAAATCGTTAACCGCTTTTGCCATTCCAACTAAATTCAACTGATCTGCGTTTTTAATTACAGGCACAATTAAGTTTCCGTTTGGCAAAGCCGCTGCCATTCCTAAGTTTATATTTTTCTTTTTGATGATGTATTCGCCATCAACAGAAATGTTCATTCCAGGGAAATCTTTCAAAGCTTTTGCAACTGCTTCCATCATAATTGGTGTAAAAGTCAGCTTCTCGCCTTCTCTTTTTTCAAAAGCTGTTTTAACCTTATCTCTCCATTTTACAATGTTTGTAACATCCACTTCAATAAATGATTGTACGTGAGCCGAAGTCTGAACCGAAGCAATCATGTAACCTGAAATAAGCTTACGCATTCTATCCATTTCGATAATTTCGTCGCCTCCATTTACAGAAACCGGAACTGTCTGCTGGCTTTTTTGAACAACAGGTTCCACTGCCTTTGGAGCTTGAACAACAGCTTTTGGAGTTTCTTCAACCGCTTTTGGTGCTTGTACTACACCTGATTTACGGTCTTCGGTATATTTTAAAATATCATCTTTGGTTACTCGGCCATCTTTTCCTGAACCTTGAATATTTTCAAGTTCTGCAATAGAAATACCTTCTTCTTTGGCAATATTTTTAACTAACGGAGAAAAGAATTTATCAGATGATGTGAAATCTTGCGGAGCCGAAACATCCTCTTTTACTGCTTCAATTGTTTTTTCTCCCGAAGTTTCGGGATCTGCAACTTCAGCAGGAGCGGCAGTTTCTTCAACTATTTTTACAGCTGGTGCATCACCTTCAGTTTCAATAATCGCAATGGTTTGCCCTACCTGAACTAAATCATCTTTACCAAATAATTGTTCAACTAAAACACCTGATACTTCGCTTGGCACTTCACTGTCAACTTTGTCAGTTGCAATTTCAAGTACAGCTTCATCAGCTTCAATTCTGTCTCCAACTTCTTTCAACCAGTTTGTAATGGTTGCTTCAGCGACACTTTCTCCCATCTTAGGAAGTTTCAATTCAAATCTTGCCATATTGTTAACCTCAAGGGTGATTTTGATTTTCCGATTGCGAAATTACTGAATATTTTAAATATAAATTACATTTAATATAATTTTTTACTGGATTTTTACAATTTGCCCCCTGTCATTTGAAGAATCACTTCCAATAATAAAATTTGCATTTTTGGGGAAAATCTTAAAAGTAATACGCTTATCTTTAAGAGTTTCTATAATTTTGATACATTTTTTGAATGAAACATACTGATTATCCAAAATAATCTCAACTCTTCTTCCCTTAAAAATTAGGGACGAATTTACCATTTTTTCTTTTTTGAAATCTATAAATTGAACTTTATTTTTTAGAATAAAAGACAATTTTTCAGACAAAATCAAATTTAAAGAATAAAAAATATAGGTTTCAGGTAATGATTTTACTTTCGTTTTTCCTTGAAACATTTTTGCGAAAGAAAAAAACCAAATTCCGATTTGAATAAAAAAAGTAAAAAACCATGATTTCCTGAAATGTTTTTGATAAAAGAAATTCATCGCTTCCTGAAATCGTTTCATGTATTTTTCATCTTTTACAGTGCTTTCACCCTTATAGTGCAAAACCGTCGTTTCATGATAATAATAATTCGATTTCTGTTTGAGCAGTGCTCGGTATGACAAATCGATGTCGTCTGCATACATAAAACAATTTTCATCAAAACCGTCGAGTTCAAGATATAAATCGCGTTTCATAAACATAAAAGCACCCACTAAAATAGCCACTTTTCCTGTTTCATCTTCCTTTAAATGCTGTGCGTAATATTGGTTGAAAAGATGCCATTTTGGAAAAACTTTATACAAACTAAAAATCTTGGTAAAAGCAATCCAAGGTGTCGGAATTCCGCGTTTGCTTTCTGGCAGAAAATTTCCTTTTCCATCAATTAATTTACAGCCCAAAATTCCGAGATCGGTTTGTTTTTCGGCGAAAGCCAAAACTTTTGTAAAAGTATCTTCTGCTACAACAGTATCTGGATTTAAAATGCAAATGTATTTTCCGTTTGCTTGAGAAACTCCAATATTATTGCCTTTTGGAAAACCAAAATTTTCTTTGTTTTGAATTAATTTGACTGTTGAAAATTTTTCTTGCATCATCAAGACACTTTCGTCTGACGAATTATTATCGACTACAATAATTTCGGCATCAAGTGCAGAAAGCGCTTCTTGAACGCTTAATACACATTGTTCCAGAAAGTAACGCACATTATAATTCAGAATAATTACCGATAATTGCATGAAAATTTGTTCTGTTGATTTTTTGGAAAGTTAGAAATTTTCAGCCAAACCTAATCGCAAAGACCAATCGTTTTTGCTCACTCCAAAATCAAGCACTAAATTACTGTTGTTTTGCTTGTTCCATTTAATACGCAAACCTGTTCCAACAGCGGGATTCCATTTTTTAAATTGATAGGTGTTTAATTTAGAAACCGAAGAAAGATTGGTAAAAAATACTGCTCCCCAAAATCCGTTTTTAGAAATATCTGTCCGATATTCTGTTTCAAAATAAATCAAGGCATTGCTTCTAAATCTATTTCTGGTAAAACCTCTTCCTGTTTTACCATCGCGATCCCAGCCAATACTTGGCAAATCCAGATAATGAGGTTTCCCTCCAAAAGTAGACCAATAAAAACCTCTGTAAGCTAAAACGCTGTGTTTGTTTTTATTGAATGAATGGTATTTTCGAGCATCAAAATAAACTGAATTCCATTTTTTGCCGTCTACTCCGGTGGTATTCATTCTAAAATCGGTTTCTACATATAAACCTTGTTCCGGATTTACATTATTTTCTCTTGAATCGTACAATCCCTGAATGGCAATCCCAAAAGAGGTTTCATCGGAAAAATCACCGTCCATATATTTAACATAATCCGTTTGATCGTCTATATATGATTCTTCAGAAATATTTTGATAATTATCTAACAAAACACCTAATCCCAATCTGTAATTACCAATTATTTTGCGTGTTGCAAACTGATAAAAACGCCATTGCTGATAATCTAAAGTTGACATTTTATCATCTGTATTATTGTCTCCCAAACCATAAGTAGGCTGTGGATAAATCATGTAGCGGTAATCTCCAATAAAATTCCAATTATTGTCTTTTGTATATATATAAGACTGAACCGGAAAAACATATTGTTTCGTAAAACTAAAATAAGGCGAAAAAGTAACTTGCGACATTTTTGTGGTTTTACTTTCTCCAAGATAAAATGTAGTTAAAAATGAGACAACCAGTCCAGCACTTTTATTGGCGTCTACAGGAACTGGAAGCAAAGAAAAAGCAACCTTTTTTTCAGGATTTATGCGAAGGGAATCGTTTTTATGAAAAATTTTATACAGCACATCTAAAATATCTTTCTTATTGTTCGAAATTGAATCTGTTTGCGAATAGCCAAATTGCATTAAAAAAAAGAAAAACAAAATGAATAGCAATTTTACATTTTTCATAACGTAAGATTTTCATAGACAACTTCTTACAAATTTAAAATTTTATTTAAGATAGAAATAACTTTTATAAATAATAAAGAGTAAAAATGCTTAAAAACCTATTAAAACGAAACAATTTATAAAAAGTAAGGAACTGGTTGTGTACAAGGAGGTTCGCACCCACGAGTTGATTTGCATGCTTCGCCAAAAAATTTTACAACTATAAGAATTCCTTTGTCAGATTTTAAACAAAACGGATTGCCACACGCAAAACCTTAAATATTCACAATCTTTGTAAATTACCATGCGGTTTGAGGAGACATATCTAGAAATAAAAACTGGTATTGTTGAGATTTAGAATGGTTTCAGGTTTCAGGTTTCAGGTTTCAAGTTTCAAGTTTCAAGATTCAAGTTTCAAGTTTCAGATTCTTTACAGAACTTGAAACCTAAAACTTGAAACCATTTATAAGTGCAGTTGAATTTTATATTTATTGCAGATTTTCATCACAAATAACATAATCGTCGAAAATACCAAACTCCAGATGATTCCTGGTAAACCTTCACGAAAATATGCTGGAATTATTTCAATTTTGAAAGCTAGGTTAAAATAATAAATAACACCAGGCAAAATATAAATCAATAACGGATTTGCGGCTGCAGGCATAATAAATTCACTCCATTTTGTTTGTTTTTTAATTTCCATAAGCCAATACAGAAAATAAAATAAAACCGTACAAATTGTTGCTGAAAACATTGTCCACGACGGTGTTCCTTTTATTTTTGAAATTCCGTAATAAGGACGAAGCAAATAGCCAATAATAAAAAACAAAACAGCAAAACCAATGACCGGCCAATTAATTTTAAGCGTAATTTTTCGGTCAAAAAACAATAACGAAATAATAACTCCCGTAGTTATTAACGAAGCGTGTGTTAAATGTCCTGCAATAAAACTAGCCCAAGACGATTGCTGAATGATGCTTCCCTCTGTCAAATTAAAAGCATTCGCTGTAACACAGACAATCAAGAAAACAATCATTGCCCATAATTTTCCACAAACCAGCCAATAATAAACGACCGTAAAAAAATAAGCCCATCCAATTAAGCCTAGAATTCCCCACCATTTTGGCGTCATTCCTATTTCTCCCGTATCTTGAACATACAGAAAATACAAGGCAATCAAAACCAGCATTCCTCCGTATTGAAGTGTGTATTTTAACCAAATCGAAAAGTCTTTTGGGTACTTATTCCAAATTGGGATCGGCATTGCGTACGCTAAAAGTCCCCAAAATGCCGGAGCAATAAGCATTTTTGCAGCATCGTAACCATATTCTGCATTAACCATAAAAACACCAATAATGATCAAGGCAAGAGCTCTTTTTAAAGTATGCCCCCAAATCGTTTTTGGACTGTCGCCTTTAATTAATCTGGCATTGAAGGCAAACGGAATCGACATGCCAACGATAAATAAAAAGGCCGGAAAAACAACATCAACAAAAGTCATTGCATCAGCTTCTGCAGGCATGTGTTTCATCCAGTGCGGTACATTTTTAACACTGGCAAGTTCATTTACAAAAATCATAATAAAAATAGTAATGCCACGTAAAGCATCTATAGAAACAATTCTTTGATTGTATAAATTTTCTTTAATTTTCATAAATTATTACATTATTGGTAACAACAAATATAAAATATTAGCCGACGTGGCAAATTAGATTTTACAACAAAAACTAAATGTGGACAACATCAAAATCTTTTAACAAACTTTGCAAAATCTTTTATTTACTTTTACAGCATGTTTTCATTCTTCAAATCAAAACCGTACTTAAAAGATCTTCTTGGCGGGAATTATATCGACATTCATTCGCACTTATTACCCGGAATTGATGATGGTGCCAAAACTTTTGCCGACACGAAAAAACTTGCTGTTTCTTTTCAGGAAATGGGTTTTTCGCAGTTTATTACAACACCGCATATCAGTCATTATATCTGGAATAATTCGCCTGAAATTATTATTGAAAACCACGCAACAACTAAACTTTTATTACAAAAAGAAACTATTAAAATTCCGTTTCAGGCTGCGGCCGAATATTTTATAGACGACAAATTTGAAAGTTATTTTAAAGATGCCAAATTGCTGACTTTAAAAGACAATTATGTGCTGGTTGAAATGTCGTATATGAACGCGCCTGTGCAATTGTATAAAACACTTTTTGATCTGCAGGTTGCAGGATATACTCCTGTTTTAGCACATCCGGAAAGGTATTTATTTTATCACAAAAACTTTGACGAATATCATAAATTGAAAAAAGCAGGTTGTTTATTTCAGCTTAATTTGCTTTCAGCGGTAGGATATTATGGTACAAGAATCACTAAAATGGCAGAACAGCTTTTGAAAAAAGGAATGTATGATTTTGCTGGAAGCGATGTGCATCATAAAAATCATATTGAAGCTTTTAATGAAAAAATAAAAATTGATGAGAATTCGGCTTTAAAAGAAGTTATAGAGAACAACCAATTCTTTAAATTCTAAAAAACAAAATTGGTACAATGAAAAAATCAATTTTATTTTTCTTCTTAATTATAACTTCTTCGTATTCGCAGATTTCTGGATGTACAGATCCGCTTTCTAAAAATTATAATTCAAATGCGACGATAAACGACGGAAGCTGTATTTATAAAACAATAAAAATAAGACCTCAATTTTCCAAGAAATTGTCTGACTCAATCAAGGAAACTTCAGGTTTAATTGCTTTTAATAATTTATTTTGGACGCACAATGACGATCACGATAAAACGATTTACGGCTTAGATTCTTTAGGTAATATTCGAAAAAAAATTACGCTGGACAAAGTCATTAATAATGACTGGGAAGAAATTTCACAAGACGGTTCCTTTATTTATATTGGAGATTTCGGAAATAATTATGCTGGAAACAGAAGCAATTTAAAAATTCTTAAAATCGAGAAAAACTCTTTTTTAGAAGGAAATCCGAATATCGAAACCATTTCATTTACGTATTCAGACCAAACTGATTTTTCCAAGAAAAAAGGAAACACAACAAACTTTGATTGCGAAGCTTTTATAGTTTCAAAAGACAGTATTTATCTTTTTACAAAACAATGGAGCACGTCTAAAACTGCTACTTACGCACTGCCAAATCAACCGGGAAATCATATCGCAAAATTCAAAGAGAATCTTGATGTAAAAGGCTTGGTTACAGGTGCAACTTATTTAGAATCAAAAAAACTGATTGTGCTTTGTGGTTATTCTAAAGTTGGAAAACCTTTTTTATATCTTTTATATGATTTTAAAAACAACCTTTTTTTATCCGGAAATAAACGCCGAATTGAACTGCCACTTTCGTTTCATCAAATAGAAGGAATTGCAACAAGTAACGGACTTAATTATTATTTAACGAATGAAAATTTAGTTCGAAAACCTATTATTAATGTTCCGCAGCAAATTCATCATTTTGATTTAAGTTCGATATTGAAATCCTATCTCCATAAATAATTCGCAAATGGCAAGATAATAACTTACTTTTGCAAAAAAGTTGTGATTTGTAAAGCATTCATAACTTATAATTTAAACTTATAATTTACAAAGTGAATTACTTATCTGTAGAAAATATATCGAAGTCTTTTGGCGAAAGAACGCTTTTTGACAACATCTCTTTCGGAATCAATAAAGACCAAAAAATTGCTTTTATCGCAAAAAACGGTTCAGGAAAAACAACCATAATGAGTATTATCAATGGTTTGGATGAACCTGATACGGGTCAAGTTGTTTTAAGAAAAGGAATAAAAATGGCGTTTCTTTCTCAAGACAATAATTTGCAGGAAGAGCTGACTATCGAGGAAAGTATTTTCGCCTCAGACAATGAGACACTTAAAGTAATCGAAGCATACGAAAAAGCACTTGAAAATCCAGATGACGAAGAAGCGTATCAAAAAGCTTTTGACGGAATGGATCAGCACAATGCATGGGATTTTGAAACGCAATACAAACAGATTTTATTTAAATTAAAACTAGAAGATTTTAAGCTTAAAGTTAAAAATCTTTCGGGAGGGCAAAAAAAACGTCTTTCCTTGGCTATTATATTGATTAATCGCCCTGATTTATTGATTTTGGATGAGCCAACCAATCATTTAGATCTTGAAATGATCGAATGGCTGGAAAGTTATTTTGCTAAAGAAAATATTACGTTGTTTATGGTAACGCACGACCGTTTCTTTTTAGAACGCGTCTGCAACGAAATCATCGAATTAGATAACGGAAAACTGTATCAATACAAAGGAAATTATTCCTATTATTTAGAGAAAAAAGAAGAAAGAATTGCTTCTGAAAACTCAAGTGTTGACAAAGCCAAAAACTTATTTGTAAAAGAATTAGAATGGATGCGCCGTCAGCCAAAAGCGAGAACGACTAAATCGAAATCGCGTCAGGATGATTTTTATGTAATTAAAGAAAAAGCACAAAGCCGACGCCGTGAAAATAAAGTCGAGCTAGAAATTAATATGGAACGTATGGGAAGCAAGATTATCGAGCTTCACAAAATTTCCAAAAAATTTAAAGATCATGTCATTCTGGACAACTTTAGTTTCGATTTTCAGCGTGGAGAACGTATCGGAATCATTGGTAAAAACGGAACTGGAAAATCGACTTTTTTAAATCTTTTGACAGGAACACTTCCGTTGGACAGTGGCCGTGTTGTAAAAGGTGAAACAATAAAAATTGGGTATTATACACAATCTGGAATCAACCCAAAACCAAATCAGCGTGTAATAGATATTATTAAAGAATACGGAGAATTTATTCCGCTTGCAAAAGGCAGAATGATTTCGGCTTCGCAATTATTGGAGCGTTTTCTTTTTGATGCTAAGAAACAATACGATTTTGTCGAAAAATTAAGTGGTGGAGAATTAAAACGTTTGTATTTATGTACCGTTTTAATTCAGAATCCAAACTTCTTAATTCTGGATGAGCCAACAAACGATTTAGATATTGTAACACTAAACGTACTTGAGAGTTTTCTTTTAGATTATCCCGGCTGTTTGCTTGTAGTATCGCACGACCGTTATTTCATGGATAAAATTGTAGATCATTTATTTATTTTCAGAGGAAAAGGTGAAATCGAAAATTTCCCAGGAAACTATTCTGATTTTAGAGCTTATGAAGATAGTGCTGATGTCGCTCAAAAAGAAGAAAACAAAGCTGAAAAGAAAGATTGGAAACAAAATAATCCAACAGGAAATCTAACTTTCAATGAGCAAAAAGAATATCAAAAACTAGAACGAGAAATTAAAGATCTAGAAATTGAAAAAACTAAAATCGAACAATTATTCTCTGACGGAAAAGTTGCCGATGCCGATATCGAGAAAAAAGCAAACGAACTGCAAAACATCATCAATAAAATAGACCAGAAAGAAGAACGCTGGTTTGAGCTTTCTGCTAAAATTGAAGGGTAGTTTTTTTTTAGTTTTCAGTCTCTGTTTTCAGTTTTCATTTTAGATGTAGAATTAATCTTGGCTAAAATATAAGTTTTTTCTTATTTTTTAATTATCCTTGTAAAAAAAAATAAACAATGGATTTTAAAGAATTACTCGCTTATAAAAAGTCATTTGAATTAGCAATGGAAATATTCGAAATGTCAAAATCGTTCCCGAAGGAAGAAAAATATTCATTAACTGATCAAATAAGAAGATCTTCCAGAAGCATTTCTGCAAATATTGCTGAATCATATCGAAAGAGAAGATATTTAAATCATTTTATAAGCAAATTAACTGATAGTGATGCTGAAAATTCAGAAACAAATGTTTGGCTAGAATTTTCACTTAAGTGTGAATATATCAATGAAGAAACATTTAACAAGCTAAATATAAAAAGTTTAGAAATAGGGCGACTCATAAATTATATGATAAATAACCCAATCAAATTTGGATGCAATATGTAATTACTATTAATAACTGAATACTAAAATCTAAAAAAAAATGTAAATGAGACTGAGACCGAAAACTGAGACTAAAAACTAACAGCCTTATTTTATATATTTGCATTTCAAAAAAAATACCACATTTCATGAAATACTTTTTAACTTCATTACTAGCTTTAACGCTTTTTATCTCTTGCAATAGTGATAAAGAAACAAACCAAGAACCACAAAAAACAGATTACACTGTTGAAAACGAAAAAGAAATCACAGATTATATTGCTAAAAACAACTTAACAGCAAAAAGAACTGATTCTGGATTATATTATGTGATTAATGAACCTGGCACTGGAGCGCAGCCAACATCAACATCTACTGTAACTGTTGCTTATAAGGGTTATTACTCAAGCGGAAAAGTATTTGATCAAAGTACGGCCCAAGGACTTACTTTCGGATTAAACCAAGTTATTAAAGGCTGGACAGAAGGTATTCCTTATTTTAAAGTTGGCGGAAGCGGTGTTTTATTAGTTCCGTCTCATTTAGGATATGGACCTTATGATTATAATGGAATCCCTGGCGGCTCTGTACTTATTTTTGATGTGAAATTACTTGCTGTAAAATAGTTTATACTTTATAAAATCACTTTTATTAAAAGCCTCAACAGATAATTGTTGAGGCTTTTTTTATTGTATAATACATTAGACATAAAAGATAATCATTAAAAAATCATATTTAATTTTAAGAAAACCAAAATTCTATTATGTAATAAATAGGAAAAATTGTGTAAAAACTATTAATTAGGTTTTTACGAGCTTTGTTAAAGTGAAAATGAATTCACACTCTAAATATATATAAAATGGAAAATTTACATAATCCCGACGGAACAAAACGTGAAATGCTAACTGGAATGTTTTCAGACCGCGACAGCATCGAAAGAGCATATGACAATTTAAGTGAGAGAGGTTATACAAAAGATGAAATTAACCTTATTATGTCAGATGAAACAAGAAAAAAACATTATTCTGATAAAGATGATCATTCAGAATTAGGAACAAAAGCTGCTGAAACTGCTGGAGCAGGTTCTGCAATTGGAGGAACTATCGGTGCGATCGTTGGTGTTGTTGCTGCATTAGGAACTAGCCTTGTTATTCCTGGTTTAGGATTAATCATTGCTGGACCATTAGCTGCAGGATTGGCTGGTGCTGGTGCAGGAGGAATTACTGGTGGTATCATTGGTGCTTTAGTAGGATCTGGTATCCCAGAAGACAGAGCAAAGGTTTATGAATCAGGAATTAAAGACGGCCATGTAGTTTTAGGTGTTCATACTCGTAATGACGAAGATGCAGAATACTTTGAACAACAATGGAGAGCCAATAAAGGTCAAAATATCTACAGATAAGTGATCTATTTTTCAGAAAAAAAACCACAACAGAATTAATTCTCTTGTGGTTTTTTTCTTGTATTAAAATCCGAGACTGAGTACAAAACTAAGATATTAAAACTACCAAGGAATCGGGTTATAATCTTTCAAGAATTTACCGCACCAGTGTTTTCCAGTATTTATTCCATCAAACAAAGGATCCATAACGCGTGCCGCACCATCTACAATATCCAATGGAGGTTGAAAATCTTCTAATTCTTGTTTTTTCTTTGCCAGTTCAGCAGGATCTTCATCAGTTACCCAACCCGTATCGACTGCATTCATAAAAATACCATGTTTTGCTAAAGTTCCAGACGAAGTATGCGTTAACATATTCAAGGCCGCTTTTGCCATATTCGTATGCGGATGTCGATCTTCTTTAAAAAAACGATGGAATTTACCTTCCATAGCCGAAACATTTATGATGTGTTTTTTTCCTGTATTATCTTTCTTCATCACTTCTGAAAGTCTATTACATAATACAAACGGCGCAACAGAATTTACCAATTGCACTTCAATCATCTCTGTAGTTTCAATTTGTCCTAAACGCAATCGCCAGCTGTTTGTTTTTCGCAAATCGACTTGCTGTAAGTCGGCATCTAACTCTCCTTCCGGAAAAACTTCGTTCGCTATCAAAGCATTGTCAAAAGAATATGGAATTTGCGATAATTTAGCAGAAGCGCGCAATCCAATTCCAGGTTCTGGTCCGTGCCACGTAACTGGCATATTTTCATTTGAAGAAACGGCACTCGTCAAAACTTTCAATTCATCAAGACAACTAATATGATCTGACAATAATTCCTGAGCTTGTTTAGGAAGCGCAGTAATTGGAAGTTCTTCATTCTCCATTAAATGGGAATAAAATCCAGCAGGCCTTCTAACAGTTTGTGCAGCATTATTTATAAGAATATCAAGGCGTTCGTATTTTTGCTCTATAAAATTGCAAAAAATCTCAACACTTGGAATATGCCTTAAATCTAAACCATGAATTTTTAGGCGATGTCCCCATTCCATAAAATCCTCCTCTTTACCAAAACGCAAAGCTGAATCTACCGGAAAACGAGTTGTAGCAATAACAGTTGCTCCGCCACGCAAAAGCATTAATGTGATATGATAGCCAATTTTTAAACGAGAACCTGTAATAATTGCTATTTGTCCTTTTACATCTGCCGTCTGAAAGCGTTTGGCGTAATTAAAATCGCCACAATCAGTACACATTGTATCATAAAAGTGATGCATTTTAGTAAACTCTGTTTTACAAACATAACAATTTCTTGGTGTTTCAAGTTCTAATTGTTCTTTATGAGCAAGATCAGTATAAGCTAATAATTTAGGAGCAACAAAAATGCTTGCTTCTCGCGCGTGACGAATTCCGGTTTCTTTACGTGACGTTTTATCTTTTTTCTCTTTTTTACGTTTCGTTGCTAGTAATCCATCTTTAATCCTTCTGGAAAACTCAGTTCTATCAGGGCGTGAAAACATTCCTGCTTCTTTAATCAAAGCAATTCGCTGTTCTTTCGGAATTTCAAATATTTGATCTGTATTATTATTTAATTGTGCCAAAACAGCAATACAACGATTAATTTCTTCAGAAGATATTTTACTTCTATCTTCTATTTCTTCCTTCAACATCATAAAAAATGTATTACTACTGTTAGCTTAAATTTAAAGTCAGCAAATATAGTCTTTTTAAGAGCCGGAAAGTATTGCTTTATCTCTTTAAAACTTTCGACTTTACGACTTTCGACTTTTTTGTATCTTCGCGTCAGATTTAACTTTTTTATGCTATTTCAAATAAGAGCCTATTTAAAATTCCTTTGGAACTCCAAAAACGAACATGGAGTACATTCGCCGTTTGTTTTTAATTTGCTTACAAAATGCTTTTACGATCGCAAATCAAAACCAGAATATGCAATCCTAAAAAAATACAGAAAATCATTCCTTGATAATAAAAACTTTATCGAAGTGACAGATTTTGGATCAGGTTCCAGAGTTTTTAAATCAAACAGAAGACAGATTTCAAAAATTGCCAAAACAGCGGGAATTTCTGAAAAACGAGCTGAATTGTTATACAGAGTTACAAAATATTTCAAGCCAGAAAGTATTTTAGAAATTGGAACATCGTTAGGATTAGCCACTTCTGCCCTAGCGTTAGGCAACATACATGCAAAAGTAATTACGTTAGAAGGATGTCCGCAAACCGCAAATGAATGTCAGTCGCAATTACAAAAATTCAATTTCAATAACGTAGATTCGATTGTAACAGAATTTGAAAAATATTTTCAAGATATTAAATTAAGATTGAAAACTGAGACTGAAAACTTTGATTTAATATACTTCGACGGAAATCACTCAAAAAAAGCCACTTTAGCTTATTTTGAAGTTTTACTTCCGACAATAACAAATGATTCCGTTTGGATTTTTGATGATATTCATTGGTCTCCAGAAATGGAAGAAGCTTGGGAAGCCATCAAAAGTCATCAAAAAGTTACTGTAACAATCGACACATTTCAATGGGGATTTGTTTTTTTCAGGTATGAACAGAAAAAAGAACATTTTGTCATTCGGGCATAAAAAAAATGGCAACCATTGCTGATTGCCATTTTTTATTAATTGAATTTCTTTTATTTTTTAGCTGCAGCTGTTTCTTCAGATTTAGCTCCCATTCTATTTAAAGTATACATTGGGGCAAATTTCAATTTCAAACCTGCAATTTTTCTATTATCTTCAGATGTTAAACCTTCTTTTTCAACCGTATTTTTTCGGCTGTCAAGTGCTTCATACATCAATTTAATTTCATCCCAGTCTTCACGAGTGTAACTATCTTTATTATTCTCAACTGTATGAACAAATTGTTGGTAAACACTATGAATGTTGTTCGCATTTACCCATGCAAAACTCATATCTTCTCCAATTTTTCCTTCACCAAACAAAGCGTTTCTTAATTGTTGTTTTGGACTTGGAGCTGGTGGGGCAAGAACAGTAGTCATTTCTTTTTTAAATTCTTCGTATTTTACTTTACTAGTATTTATTTTTTCGGTCGCTGCCGAATTATCTTTAAGATCTGCCAATGCTAATTCAGCTTCTTGTGCTCTTCTGTCGTATTCAGCGTCAACATCTTTCCAATCTGCTTTCAATTCGTCAGCTTTGACATTTTTTACTGAATCAACGTAAGTTACATAAGCGTCAATTTTCTTTTGAGCTTGTTCTTGTTTTTCGTCTTTACAAGATGTAAGACATAATGCAATTAATGCAATTCCCGATAATAATTGTATGTTTTTCATAATTCTGCTTGTTTAATATTACATGACAAATATAGTTAAAAATTTGAATAATTATACATTTTTATTAATTTTTTAATTCTTTTGTTAAAAATAATTTACTAAAAATTAAATAATATGATAATTATGTAAAAAGTCTTTAAAATTATATAACAAATTTTTTATTCAAAAAAATATATTTTATTTAATTCATTATATATCCGGGATTACGATTAGTTAATATTACTTTTTGTAACAAAAATCAATTTCATGCTACTCATCGTTTATTGAAAAGTGTTTTGTACTTTTAAAACCAAAATTGTAAACAGAATGGCAAATCCATTAATTAAAATAACTGACATAAAACGAAATTTTGTACTTGGTAATGAAATCGTTTATGTCTTAAAAGGAATTAATCTAGAAATCAACAAAGGCGAATATGTAGCTTTAATGGGTCCGTCAGGATCTGGAAAATCTACTTTAATGAATTTATTAGGCTGTTTAGACACTCCCACTTCTGGACATTATGTTTTAAATGGAAAAGACGTCAGCCAAATGAAAGATGATGAATTGGCCGGAATTCGAAACAAAGAGATTGGTTTTGTTTTTCAAACCTTTAATCTTTTGCCAAGAACTACAGCATTAGATAATGTTGCGTTGCCAATGATTTACGCTGGGCATGCAAAATCAGAACGAAATGCACGTGCCGAAGAAGTTCTAAAACAAGTAAACTTAGCAGACAGAATGGATCACCAGCCAAACCAGCTTTCTGGAGGACAGCGTCAGCGTGTTGCCATTGCCCGCGCTTTGGTGAACAAACCTTCCATTATCTTGGCCGATGAGCCAACCGGAAACTTAGACAGTAAAACTTCTGTTGAAATTATGAAACTTTTTGGCGATATCCATGCACAGGGAAATACTGTAATTCTTGTAACACACGAAGAAGATATTGCTGCTTATGCGCACAGAATTATTCGATTGCGTGATGGTTTGATCGAGAGTGACACCACGAAATAATTTTAGATTTAAAATAGTAACCGTTTATTTGGTTAATTATTTAATCGCAAGAAGAAAAACTTAGTTTCTCAGCAACTTAGAAACTTAGCACCTCAAAAAAAATGAAAGTATATACAAAAACTGGTGATAAAGGAACAACGGCTCTTTTTGGAGGCACTCGTGTTCCTAAAGATCATATCAGAATTGACAGTTATGGAACTGTTGACGAATTGAACTCTTATATAGGACTTATTCGTGATCAAGAAATTGATTCTCACTATAAAACTATTTTAATCGAAATTCAGGACCGTCTTTTTACTGTTGGCGCCATTTTGGCAACGCCACAGGAAAAAGAAGTTTTAAAAAATGGAGAACTTCGCTTAAAAAACCTCGGAATAATTGATTCTGACATTGAATTACTCGAAAACGAAATTGATAAAATGGAAGAAAGCCTTCCGCAAATGACTCATTTTGTTTTGCCAGGCGGACATCCAACCGTGTCACATTGTCATATAGCGCGTTGCATTTGCCGTCGCGCAGAGCGTTTGGCAGTACATTTAAGCCACAATGAACACGTTCCCGAAATAGCTATTATGTACTTAAACCGACTTTCTGACTACCTTTTTGTCTTGGCACGGAAGTTGTCGTCAGACTTAAAAGCGGAAGAAGTGAAATGGATTCCGAGAAAGTAAAAAGTGTACAGTCGCAGTCACAGTTTTTACACTGAAACTGGTACTGAAAGCCCAATACTTCGAAAAGAAGTAAACAGTCGCAATTTTCAGTTTTCATACTGCAAACTGGCACCTAAAACTGGATACTAATAGAGACGTTCTTAAATTTTATTAAAATAAATCAAAATTTACTTGTCTTTTTCAGTAAAAAATTTATTTTTGCACAAACTAAACAGATAACAGATGTATTGGACATTAGAATTAGCATCTTATTTAAGTGATGCGCCATGGCCTGCTAACAAAGACGAACTTATTGACTACGCTATTAGAGCTGGTGCTCCATTAGAAGTAGTAGAAAACCTTCAGTCAATCGAAGATGAGGGAGAGATATATGAATCAATGGAAGAAATTTGGCCTGATTATCCAACAGACGAAGATTATCTTTGGAATGAGGATGAATATTAAAAAATAAACCAAAGGAAAAAGTCTCATCACAGAGGCTTTTTTTTTGGTTCAAAATACAACATTTACATATAATAGAAATACAATAAATCATGAGTTTCATAAACAGTATTATTAAAGTCTTTGTAGGTGATAAATCACAGAAAGATGTCAAAGCTTTACAACCTTATTTAAACAAAATTAAAACATTCGAAACCACCTTAATGAGTTTGTCACACGACGAATTAAGAGCTAGAACCGTATATTTTAAAGAAAGAATAAAAGAAGCTAGAGCTGATAAAGATGCTAAAATTACTGCGCTTAAAGCGGAAGTAGAAAACATTGAAGACATCGATAAAAGAGAAGATCTTTATGATGCTATTGATGCTCTTGAGAAAGAAGCTTACGAAATTTCAGAAAAAACGTTATTGGAAATTCTTCCAGAAGCTTTTTCTGTTGTTAAGGAAACAGCTCGTCGTTTTAAAGACAATTCTTTTATTGAGGTTACAGCAACTGCAAAAGACAGAGAATTCTCTGCTTCAAAAACATATGTTACTATTGATGGTGACAAAGCTACATGGGCTAACAAATGGAATGCCGCTGGTAAAGAAATTACTTGGGACATGATTCATTATGATGTTCAGTTAATTGGTGGTATGGTTTTGCACGAAGGAAAAGTTGCCGAAATGCAGACAGGTGAAGGTAAAACTTTGGTAGCTACACTTCCACTTTACTTAAACGCGTTGACAGGAAATGGTGTTCACTTAGTAACGGTAAATGATTACTTGGCAAAACGTGATAGTACATGGAAAGCGCCTTTATTCGAATTTCACGGTTTAACTGTTGATTGTATTGATAATCACCAGCCAAGTACAGAACAAAGAAAAAAAGCATACGACGCAGATATCACTTACGGAACCAACAACGAATTTGGTTTTGACTATTTAAGAGATAACATGGCACATTCGCCAAGCGATTTAGTACAAAGAAAACACAACTACGCAATTGTCGATGAGGTCGATTCTGTATTAATTGATGATGCTAGAACACCGCTTATTATTTCAGGACCGGTTCCTCAGGGAGATCGTCATGAATTTAATGAGTTGAAACCAAAAATCGAAAACTTAGTTAGCCAACAACGTCAGCTAGCAAATGGTTTCTTAGCAGAAGCTAAAAAATTAATCAAAGAAGGAAATACTAAAGAAGGTGGATTTTTATTGTTAAGAGCTTACAGAAGTTTACCTAAAAATAAAGCATTAATTAAATTTTTAAGTGAAGAAGGAATCAAACAATTGCTTCAAAAAACTGAAAATCAATACATGCAAGATAACAATCGCGAAATGCATAAAGTGGATGAAGCTTTGTATTTTGTAATTGAAGAAAAAAACAATCAGGTTGAATTGACTGACAACGGTATTCAATACCTTTCAGGAGACACTGATGCTGACTTTTTTGTACTTCCAGATATCGGAACAGAAATTGCAGCTATCGAAAAACAAAAATTAGACAAAGATGCAGAAGCAGAAGCTAAAGAAAGATTATTCCAAGATTTTGGAGTAAAAAGCGAACGCATTCACACGCTTACTCAGCTTTTAAAAGCATACGCTTTATTCGAAAAAGATGTAGAATACGTTATCATGGACAACAAAATTATGATTGTCGATGAGCAGACAGGCCGTATTATGGATGGTCGTCGTTATTCTGACGGTTTGCACCAGGCGATTGAAGCTAAAGAAAATGTAAAAATCGAAGCTGCTACACAAACTTTTGCAACAGTTACATTACAGAATTATTTTAGAATGTACAGCAAATTAGGTGGTATGACAGGTACAGCGGTTACAGAAGCTGGAGAGTTATGGCAGATTTATAAATTGGATGTTGTTGAAATTCCAACAAACCGTGCAATTTCAAGACAAGACAAAGAAGATTATATCTACAAAACAACACGTGAGAAATTCAACGCTGTAATTGAAGATGTAACTGAATTATCAAATGCAGGAAGGCCAGTTTTGATTGGAACAACTTCTGTAGAGATTTCAGAATTATTAAGCCGTATGTTGAAAATGAGAGGCGTTGCTCATAACGTTTTGAATGCTAAAATGCACAAACAAGAGGCACAAATCGTAGAAGAAGCAGGTAAGGCTGGAGTTGTAACTATTGCAACAAATATGGCTGGCCGTGGTACCGATATTAAATTATCTCCAGAAGTAAAAGCTGCCGGAGGTTTGGCAATCGTAGGTACAGAACGTCATGATTCTCGTCGTGTTGACAGACAGTTGCGTGGTCGTGCAGGACGTCAGGGAGATCCGGGAAGTTCTCAATTTTATGTTTCTCTTGAAGATAACTTAATGCGTTTATTTGGTTCTGAAAGAGTAGCTAAAGTTATGGACAGAATGGGATTGCAAGAAGGTGAAGTTATTCAGCATTCTATGATGACTAAATCTATCGAACGTGCTCAGAAAAAAGTTGAAGAAAACAACTTTGGTGTTCGTAAGCGTTTATTAGAATATGATGATGTAATGAACTCACAGCGTGAAGTAGTGTACAAACGTCGTCGTCATGCATTATTTGGAGAGCGTTTGAAACTGGATATTGCAAATATGTTATATGACACTTGCGAATTAATCGTAAGCCAAACAAAACCAATTAACGATTTCAAAAATTTCGAATTTGATTTAATCCGTTATTTCTCTATCACTTCTCCAATTTCTGAAGCTGATTTCTTGAAATTATCTGATATTGAAATCACTGGAAAAATTTACAAAGAGACTTTAGCATTCTATACAGAAAAAACAGAAAGAAGCGCGAGAGAAGCTTTCCCAATTATTAAAGGAGTTTATGAAGAGCCTAACAATCATTTTGAAAGAATTGTAGTTCCGTTTACTGACGGAATCAAAACTTTGAATGTTGTAACTGACTTGAAAAAAGCGTACGATAGTGAAGGGGCTCAATTGATCGCTGATTTCGAGAAAAACATTACGCTTTCTATCGTTGATGAAGCTTGGAAAAAACACTTGCGTAAAATGGACGAATTGAAACAATCTGTTCAATTGGCTGTTCACGAACAAAAAGATCCTTTACTTATCTACAAGTTAGAAGCTTTCAATTTGTTTAGAGGAATGTTAGACAACGTTAATAAAGAAGTTATTTCATTCTTATTCAAAGGTGATTTGCCAGCGCAAAACGTTACTTCTGAAATTCACGAAGCAAGAGAAGTTCGCCAAAAAGAAAACTTCAAATTAAGCAAAGACGAAATTGTAAACAGCGAAGACATCAACCACGAAGCTGGAGAAACAAAACAACGTCAGGTTACAGAAACCATTGTGAGAGATATGCCAAAAATCAATCGCAATGATACCGTAACTGTTCAAGAAGTTGCTACAGGCAAAACTGAAACAATGAAATTTAAAAAAGCAGAAACACTGATCGCAAATGGCGAATGGGTTCTGGTTAAATAAACCACAGTTTACAGTGACAGTATCCAGTTGTTAAAAGGAGACTGAAAACAGAGACTGGGAAAAATTCAAAAATCTCCAATTACAATCGTAGTTGGGGATTTTTTTATGTTAAATGACAAAAAAAACATAATAATTAAAAAGAATTAAATGTATTTTTGCAAGCGAAACAACGAAATCAACCCTTGAAGAAGTTTTTTATCATATTACTTTCTTGCATGCTATTAGTACCCTCTTTTGGCAGTTTCCTTGTTTATACCTCTTTCAAATTAAATCAAGAAGAAATCTCGAGAACCATTTGTGTGCAGCGAAAAATGGTGAACAATACTTGTAACGGACGCTGTGAACTTCAAAAAAGTTTAAAAAAATACTCCGATAACGAAAAGAAAATGGACAACAACCTGAAAGAAAAATCAGAGATTGTTTATATTCAAAATACAATTACAAACGAATTCAAGTTAGCATCTCCTATAGAAACAAAAGCAAAAATTTTTGCTTCTTTTGATGAAAAACCTATTTCAGTTGCTATTGCTACTTTTCACCCCCCATCCTATTTTATATAATTTTTAAATCAAATTTCAATTCGTATTGAAATGAATTTTTCACTGTCATCAAAACAATGAAAATCGTGTTTGCGCACAAAATAAATTTAAAATCAAATTATATAAAATTCATAAAATGAAAAATACTTTATACAGAGCTTTAGCTATTGTAACACTATCTATATCTATAATTTCATGTTCAAACGACGATAACCAAGAAATTTCAGGAACAGGAAAAATCATCTTAGAATTCGATAACGCATATGGTGCAAACGATCTTATTTTAAATACTCAAGGCAATACTACTTCTAATAATGAGGTGCTAAAAGTGAGCTTAGTAAAATACATAATCAGCAACGTAGTACTAACAAAAGCAGACGGAACTACATTTGTTTATCCAAAAAGCAAAAGCTGTTTTATTGCTGATGAAACTGCAGCAGACGGACACGAATTTGAACTTACTGATGTTCCAGCAGGAGATTATGTAAAAGTGAAATTTGGAATTGGGGTTGATGAAGAACAATGGAAATTAGGCGCTTCAGGTCAAGGTGATTTTTTAGCGAAAGCTGATGCTGCCGGAATGATGTGGTCTTGGGCTGCAGGTTATAAATTTCTTGCTTTCGAAGGTACTTTTACGTCACCAACCGTTACAGCTGCAACACCTTTTATGATTCACACTGGCAAAACAGGAACAGATTATAATTATACAGAAGTGACGCTGGACATGCCAACAAAAGCTTTGGTTCGTACTACAATTAAACCAGAGGTTCACATCATTACAGACCTTTCTAAAATTATAGACGGAACAAACAAAATCAAACTTTCAGACAACAATGCAAATGGCATGGGTGCGATGATTATGAGCGGTACTAATTTGCCGTTAATTACTCAAAATATCAACGCAATGTTTAGAGTAGATCACGTACACAACGACTAAATTCATTTTAAGGAGCACAAGAATCAAAGTTCTAAGACGTGACGTCCCGCTATCCGCTATATCTTTTTTATGGTCCCGAAGACTCGGGACCATAAAAAAGGATGCCGCTGTTATCGGGGCTAAACAAGAACTTTTGTACTTCTAACAAACCAAAAAATCATGCTGAAAATAAAATATCTGCTATGCCTGCTGGTTCCTTTGTTGTGGAGCTGTTCAGATCAGGATGACGAATATGTAAATATTCAACTAGAGTTTAAAGTACCGTCAAACTTTCCTGATTTAGCCTATAACATAGCACTGAATCCGCCAACAGAAAAAGGATTTGAACTGGGAAAAAAATTATTCTATGACGGTCGTTTAGCATCTGACGGAGTAGTTTCCTGCGGATTTTGTCACATTCAATCTAACGCTTTTACACATCACGGTCATACGGTAAGCCATGGTGTAAACGATGCACAAGGTACACGAAATACACCATCGATTCAAAATTTAGCTTTCCAAAATGTATTTATGTATGATGGTGCTGCAGATCATCTGGACCTGCAGCCCATTATTCCGTTAACGAGTAGTATTGAAATGAATGGCGATTTGAATGCGATTTTAAAAATGATGAAAGCCGACAAAGACTATCAGAAATTATTTGGACAAGCTTTTGACGACGGGGCTATTACAACCGAAAATATGCTGAAAGCACTTTCGCAATTTATGGTTATGGTAGTTTCATCAAATTCAAGATTTGACAAATACAGACGAAATGAAAATGGTGGAACTTTAACTGCTGATGAATTGGCAGGCTATGATTTATTCAAATCTAAATGTGCTTCATGTCATGCAACAGATTTACAAACTGATAACTCGTTTCGAAATAACGGCTTAGCAATAAACCCATTAGTAAATGATGTTGGACGTTATAAGGTAACAGAATTGGCAAGTGATTATTACAAATTTAAGGTGCCAAGTTTACGAAATGTAGAAGTCTCTGGTCCTTATATGCACGACGGAAGATTTGGATCTCTTGAACGCGTTTTAGATCATTATGCCAACGGAATTGAGGATTCTAAAACATTGGATCCCATTTTAAAACAAAATGGAAGATTCGGAATTTCGCTTTCTGAAACAGATAAAAAACAAATTATAGCTTTCTTAAAAACGTTGACTGATACTCAATATTTAACTGATAAACGTTTCTCAGAATATTAAAAAACAAATTTAAATACCAAAGTTTGTCATTTCGATCCCGAGGCTTCGGGATCGAAATGACAAGATTGTGTAAATATTTTTACTGCAATCAAAAGTGGCAAAAATAAAATTATAATAAAAACTGGAGCCTAGCCCCGATTGAAGTGGAAAACCTTTTTGAAAAAAGACCTGATTTTTCTTGAGTTTATAGAGCGACCAACGGAAGCTTTATAAACTTATAGAAAAATGGGATTTTGAAAAAAGTTTGAAACGGAAAGCGGGATCAGCTTCTAAAAATAATTAAAATGAAAAAAATAATAGTAATAATTGCTCTTTTGGCTGGTTTTTCGGCCTTTAGTTTTACGGAAAAAGATAGTATTTCAGCTTTTACTTTCAAACGTTTAGCAATGATGGAAGATTTTGATTGTGATGCCTGTGGTTGCTCTGCAAGTGGTGGCAGTATGGGATTTAGCTCGATGCTGAACAATAATTTTGTTGGACTCCGCTATTTCAAACAAAGCTACTCAAGCCGTGACGGTATTTTCGCCAACTCACCTTGGATTGATGAAAATTTTAATACAATTCAGGCTTGGACGAGAATTCCGGTTACAGAAAAAATTCAGATTTCGGCATTAGTTCCGTATCATTTTCATGAGAGAGAATTGACTGCAGGAACCGAAAGCATTTCTGGTTTGGGCGATATTACGGTAATGGCTTTATATACGATTTATGAAACCAAAAAAGACAGCACGATCTTTACGCATAAGCTCAATATTGGCGGGGGCTTAAAAATCCCTACTGGGAAATTTACTGAGGCAAATAATTTAGGAAGCGTAAACCAAAGTTTTCAATTAGGAACGGGAAGCTGGGACATTCCGCTGGTTTCAGAATATGTAATCAAACATAAAAATTTGGGATTAAATACAACGTTGAATTATATTTTTAAAACAGAAAACAGCAAAAGCTATCAATATGGCGATCAGTTTAACTATGCGGGAACGCTCTTTTATTTATTCGATTTAAAATCGGTTCAAATTGTACCGCAGGCTGGTTTAGCTGGTGAAGTTTATGAGACAAACAAACAGCATAATCTTGATTTGCCTAATACAGCCGGAGATATTTTGTTTGGAAAATTTGGTATCGAAGCCGGCAAAGATAAATTTTCGGTTGGCTTAAATGCGATGCTGCCAATTAATCAAAATTTATCAAGTGGCAATATGGAAGCAAATTACAGATGGAGTGTGAATTTGAATTATACTTTGTAGCCATTATTTAAAATATATATTTATAAAAATCCCTTTTTGTTAAACATTGAGGGATTTTCTTATTTTTGGAGTCACATAATCTGCAACAAGCACAATTGAAAAAGAATCTCTTTTTACCTTTTATCTGGACACTCAGTTTTAGCTACTTCTTCATATTAATGATAAAGCTGACTTGGCAATATGTTCCGTTTGGTGATGATGTTGCATTTCTTCAAATAAAACAAACTGAGGTTGAAAGAGTTCCGTTCTATCTTGATTTTTTTTATGTTCATGTATATTCGGCAATTTTTGTTTTGCTTGCTGGATTTTTTCAATTGAATTCAACTCTTTTAGAAAAATTTCCTGCCATCCATAGAAATATTGGCAAGTTTTATGTCATTGTAATTCTCTTTTTAAGCGCGCCTTCTGGTTTTTTTATTGGCCTTTTTGCAAATGGAGGATTCTACTCTAAAATATCTTTTGTCAGTTTGTCGATTTTATGGTTTTATTTTACGCTTAAAGGTTTTACCGCTATCAAAAACAAAAATATTACGATCCATAAAGCATTTATGCTCCGAAGTTTTGCTTTAACTTTTTCTGCAGTGACTTTGCGTTTTTGGAAGATTGTTCTTGTACATTTGTTTCATCCTGCACCAATGGATGTTTACCAAATAATTGCATGGCTAGGCTGGGTGCCTAATCTATTAATTATTGAATATTATCTTTATAACCAACTAAAAAAATGAGAAACCTTTTTTATTTATTGTTACCTGTAATCCTTTTTTCCTGCAATTCTAAAGAAAAAAAAACTGCTAAAGACAATGCCGATAATGTTGCCGCTAAAGAAATCAGAACTGATTTATATGGTTCATGGGTTGGCGATTTTACTGTTTTAGAACGTGATACAACCAAACCTGAAAAAGAAAATTACAGCAACAAAATCAATATTATTATCAAGAAAATAACAGAATCTAAAGTTACAGCGCAAAGTGTTGTGGCTGGAAATAATAGACCGCTTTCGGGTACAATGACCATTACTGGAAATACGGTTCATTTTATACTTAAAGAACCTGGCGATGATAAAAATGATGGTGTTTTTGATTTTGAAATAAAAAATGACTCTCTTTTAATTGGAACCTGGGTTGCTAATAACGCTAAAAAAGAGGTTACCAAAAGAAAATTTGAGCTTTATAAAAAAGATTTCAAATACGATCCCAATGTGATGCTTCCTGAAGACGAATCGTATATAGATTATGAAAATCCAAAAGAACAAGAGGTAACAAGTTCAGAAGACGAGGTGGAAGATTCAGAAAGCAAGGAAGATTACACATATGTTTCAACGGTATACAGAGCTGCATCAGAAAGTATTTTGACTCTAAATTCGTCAACAAAAAAGCTAAAAGAATCAGATCTGAAAAATCTAAAGAAAATTGATCTAGAAATTTTGAGAAATACGATTTTTGCAAGACATGGATTTTCTTTTAAAACCAAAACAGTTCGACAATTTTTTGACAGTGTCGAATGGTATATTCCTGTTTCTACTAATGTTGACAATCAATTAACAGCTGTAGAAAAAGAAAATATAGCAATACTGAAGCGTTTTGAAAAATACGCTGAAGATAATTATGATTCTTTTGGAAGATAAATTTAAATTGGTGATTTCCCTGCAAGGTTTTGAAAACCTTGCAGGGAATGTGAAACGATAATTATATTGGATTTTCTTCGTAATAACGAGCTTCAATTCTTTTAATATCTTTTATAGAATTTCTAGCCCATGCTAAACGTTTTTCAAGAATTTCTTGTTCAGATAATTGCCAATTGATATCTGAATTTCGCAATCTGTTTGTTAGATTCTGAATGATGATTGCAGCAGAAACTGAAATATTTAAACTCTCCGTAAAACCAACCATTGGTATTTTTAGAAAACCATCCGCTTTTTCTAGAATTTCTTCTGAAAGACCGTCTCTTTCGGTGCCAAAAAATAAGGCGCTTGGTTTTGTAATATCAAAATCTTCTAACAAACAATCATTTTCATGTGGGGTCGTCGCAATAATTTGATATCCTTGATTTTTTAAAGTCGCAATACAATTCGAAACCGAATCAAACTGATTGATATCGACCCATTTTTGAGCGCCCATTGCTATTTCTTTATCGATTTTTTTTCCGTAGCGCTGCTCAATTACGTTCAATTCCTGAATTCCGAAAACCTCACAGCTGCGCATTACTGCGCTCGTATTGTGCATCTGAAAAACATCTTCAACTGCAATTGTAAAATGTTTTGTACGATTGCTGAGAACGTTTAAAAACCTTTCTTTGCGATTATCGGTTAGTATATTTTCAAGAAATGCGAGGTAATCTAAATCAATCATTATCTATTTTTTTATTGCTAAGTATGTTTTTAATCACATCATATAATACAAAAGTATTCCAATCTTCTTTATATGAATAGCCTCTATTAATTTCAATTGGATTTTCTTTAGAATAAATAGAAAAATACGTATTGAATAATCTAAATCTTAGATCTTCCCAAGAAATTTGTGCTTTTTCCTGTTTCATCAATTTTGAAACTGATATTATTACGCCTTCAGGATTAATAACAACATCTCCTATATAAAAAGATTCTCCTGCTTCAAATTCTTCCAAGAAATCATTTACTTGTTTAGAAAAATACAAAGTCCAAAGCCAATTCACAATACTTACATATAGATCATGTTTTTCTTTTTTCTTTACTCCAAAATAAGAATTAAACTTAATTTTTAAAACTTCGTCATTATAGCTTCTAATATAAAGTTGGTATTCCCTTCCGAAAACAAAGTAATATCTAAACCAATTAATGCCGTAACGAAAATCTTTTATTTCTGAAGCTTTAAAATATGTAAAGCTATTATTTGTTAAATCTTTATCCTCAAATCGAATAAATTCTGGATGAAGATGCAAAGGTCTGTGATAATTATCTAAAAAACTTCTTTTAATCTTTACTTTAAGTTCTGTTGTCAATTTTGTGGCAATTTAATTGGCTAAAATAAGTATTTCGCTCGGAAAATTTATCATTTGATTACTCTTTGATTACTTAATAAATAATAACTTTTTCACTTAAGAAAAACTTTAATTAAATTCGTAAAAACATTGAATTATGCAAACCGTAGAAATTAAAAAAATTGGTCTTTCAGAAATACAAGAATTACAGAAAATAGGCAGGCAAACTTTTTCTGAAACTTTTGCAGATGTGAATTCTGAAGAAAATTTAAATCAATACTTGACAGAAAAGTTTTCTATAGAAAAATTAACTTCTGAATTGACAAATTCTCACTCTCAATTTTACTTTGCCTATCTTCATAATGATATTGTTGGATTTTTAAAAGTAAATTTTGCCGAAACACAAACAGAATTAAAAGACAAAAATGCTTTAGAAATAGAACGTATTTATGTTTTGAAGGAATTTCATGGACATAAAATTGGACAACTTTTATATGAAAAGGCTGTGCAAATAGCAAATGATTCAAACTTAAATTACATTTGGCTAGGTGTTTGGGAAGAAAATCATAGAGCTTTGAATTTTTATAAAAAGAACGGTTTTGTAGAATTTGACAAACATATTTTTAAATTAGGCGACGATGAACAAACCGATTTACTGATGAAATTAACTTTAAAATAAATGAAAAAGAAATTAGTTGTGCTAACCGGAGCCGGAATCAGTGCTGAAAGTGGTATTAAAACTTTTCGTGACAGTGACGGTTTGTGGGAAGGACATGATGTAATGGAAGTTGCAACTCCAGAAGGCTGGCGCAAAAATCAAGAATTGGTTTTAGATTTTTACAACAAACGCCGTCAGCAGTTAAAAGAAGTACAGCCGAATTTAGGTCATCAAATTTTAGCAGAATTAGAACAGGATTTCGACGTACACATTATTACGCAAAATGTAGATGATTTGCACGAACGCGCTGGAAGCACAAAAGTGCTGCATTTGCATGGAGAGTTATTAAAAGTGCGAAGTACACAAAATCGCAATTTAATTTTAGATTGGAAAGAAGATTTATACACTGGCGATTTTGATGAAAACGGACATCAGCTGCGTCCTCATATTGTTTGGTTTGGCGAAGATGTACCTGCACTCGAAGAAGCAATTGAAATTACAGAAACGGCAGATTATTTTGCTGTTATTGGCACCTCTTTGCAAGTTTATCCTGCAGCTGGATTAATTTCATATACATACAGCATTACGCCGGTTTTTTATATTGATCCAAAGCCAATTGCGATTCCGAACATTCGAAATAAAGTTGAAGTTATTGCTAAAGTTGCTTCTGAAGGTGTGGCAGATTTGAGAGAAAAATTAAAAAAAATCAAACACTAATTTCACAGATTTACACTGATTTAATTGACGAAAGCTCAGTTTGAAAAGTTCGGTATTTCCATTTGATAAAGTTGCTTTGTGATAGGTTATTAATGAGAAATAATTTCGTAAAAATGAGTGAAATTAGTGTTTGCTTTTTTGTCTATTTTAATCCGCAAATTCTGTTTATATTTGTGCCTTTCGAAAAACAACATAACAATGACTACTTTAAACGAATTGAATGCTATATCACCAATCGACGGAAGATATAGAAGTAAGACCCTTTCATTAGCCCCATTTTTCTCTGAAGAAGCTTTAATAAAATACCGCGTATTAGTTGAAATTGAATACTTTATTGCATTGTGCGAAGTACCTTTGCCACAACTTAAAGATTTAGACCATAATTTATTTGAAAGACTGCGTGACATCTACAAAAATTTTTCTACAGAAGATGCACTTTGGATTAAAGAAACTGAAAAAGTAACCAACCACGACGTAAAAGCGGTTGAATATTTCATCAAAGAGGCTTTTGAAAAATTAGACTTATCTCAATACAAAGAGTTCATTCACTTCGGATTAACATCTCAAGACATTAATAACACTGCGATTCCGTTATCTACAAAAGAGGCTTTTGAGCAAGTTTATATGCCATCATTGATTTCGTTGATTTCGAAATTAAAAGAATTAAGCACAGATTGGAAAGATATTCCGATGTTGGCGCGTACGCACGGACAGCCAGCCTCTCCTACTCGTTTAGGTAAAGAAATATTGGTTTTTGTAGAGCGTTTAGAAGAACAAATGCGTTTGTTGTTCAACATTCCGTTTGCAGCTAAATTTGGCGGTGCAACAGGAAATTATAATGCACACCACGTGGCGTATCCGCAAATTGACTGGAAACAATTTGGAAGCAAATTTGTAGAAAAAGATTTGGGATTACACCACTCTTTTCCAACTACTCAAATTGAACATTACGATCATTTTGCAGCATTTTTTGATGCTCTAAAAAGAATCAACAATATCATTATCGATTTAGATCGTGACATCTGGACCTATGTTTCGATGGATTATTTTAAACAAAAAATTAAAGCAGGCGAAATTGGATCATCTGCAATGCCACATAAAGTAAACCCAATTGATTTTGAAAACTCTGAAGGAAATTTAGGAATTGCAAATGCAATTTTTGAGCATTTAGCTGCTAAACTTCCAATCTCAAGATTACAGCGCGATTTGACTGACAGTACTGTTTTGCGTAATATTGGCGTTCCGATGGGACATACAATTATTGCTTTTGAAGCTTCTTTAAAAGGACTTAACAAATTGCTTTTAAACGAAGCTAAATTTGCGGAAGATTTAGAGAAAAACTGGGCAGTTGTAGCAGAAGCAATTCAGACTATTTTGCGTCGAGAAGCATATCCAAATCCGTATGAAGCTTTGAAAGGCTTAACGAGAACAAACGAAGCTATTGATAAAAAAGCAATTCATAATTTTATTGCAACTTTAGAAGTTTCTGATTCGGTTAGAGCAGAATTAATGGCAATTACACCAAGCAATTATGTTGGAATATAATTTATAATAAAATAGGGATTTCCTAAATTGAAGAATAAAACAATGTTAAAACCTAGCAAATACGCAGGTTTTTGAAGAAAACCTAAAATATTTTGTCAAAAAAAGCTATCTTTAACGATAGCTTTTTTTATTACTTCTAACCTGATTGGGAAATAGCCCAGATTGAAATGGAAAGCCTTTTATGAAAAAAACTATATTTTTTTGCAGGAACAGAGCGACCGGAGGAAGCTCCTGGTACTGCATTAAAAAATATGTTTTTTGAGTAAAAGCTTGAAATGGAAAGCTGGAATAGCTCCTGAACAAAATACCACCTTTCTATGATTGCCTTAAACGCCGCTGCCGAAACTACACACCATCTGCAACCTTTAATCAGCGACTTGGGATTAATTCTGATGACCGCTGGAATTGCTGTTTTGATATTTAAAAAAATGAAACAGCCTCTAGTTTTAGGTTATTTGATCGCTGGATTTTTAGCAGGAAATCATTTTGATTTTTTCCCCTCTATTACAGAGATGAAAAGTGTTGAAGTTTGGGCAGAAATTGGAGTAATCATCTTGTTGTTTAGTTTAGGACTCGAATTTAGTTTTAAGAAATTAATGAAAGTGGGCGGTACGGCCTCGATTACCGCTCTTACCCAAATTATAACTATGGTTGTAATTGGCTATTTGGTTGGCCGATGGATGAGCTGGTCGCAGATGGACAGTATTTTTCTGGGTGTAATTTTATCTATTTCCTCAACAACCATCATTTTAAAGACGTTTGATGAATTAGGCGTAAAAGCACAAAAATTCGCCGGAATTGTTATTGGGTCTTTGATTGTACAAGATATTGTTGCCATTTTAATGATGGTTTTGCTTTCGACTATTGCAGTAAGTCAGCAATTTTCTGGCAGTGAATTGCTGATGTCTGTTTTAAAACTGGTGTTTTTCTTGACGGCTTGGTTTTTGGGCGGTATCTTTTTTATTCCGACTCTTCTTAAAAAAGCAAAACATTTATTGACAGATGAAATGCTGCTGATTATTTCGCTCGCCTTGTGCTTGACTATGGTAATTTTTGCTTCAAATGTTGGTTTCTCGCCCGCTTTGGGAGCTTTTATAATGGGATCTATTATTGCAGAAACCACGCAGGCAGAACATATTGAGCATTTAGTAAAACCCGTAAAAGATTTATTTGGAGCGATATTTTTCGTATCGGTGGGAATGCTAATTGATCCAAAGATGTTGTACCAACATGCGATTCCGGTAGCTGTATTAACGGTTGTGACTATTTTTGGACAATCTGTAAGTTCTACCATTGGCGCCTTGCTTGCAGGACAGCCTCTTAAACAATCTGTGCAGACAGGAATGAGTTTGTCACAAATAGGTGAATTCTCGTTTATTATTGCAACCTTAGGAATGACATTGAATGTTACAAGTTCATTTTTATATCCTGTCGTAGTGGCAGTTTCAGCGATAACTACTTTTACAACTCCGTTTATGGTGAAATATGCTGAACCTTTTTCTCATTTTTTAGAACAAAAACTGCCTAAAAAATGGGTAAAAAATATTAACCGATATAGTGTAAATGCACAAGCCATAAAATCGGTCAGTACTTGGCAAAAAGTATTGAATGCAAATGTCATTCAAATTGTAATACACACGATCATCATTACGGCAATTATATTATTGTCATCAGAATATGTTGCTCCTTTAGTAGCTGATACGAGATTTGGAAACACATTGGCTGCACTTATTACTTTGATTGCAATTGCACCTTTTTTGTGGGCGCTTTCATTACGTCGTATAGCTGCAGATGAAGTCGAAATATTATGGGAAGAACGTAAGTATAGAGGCGCGCTTTTAATGCTGATTTTAGTAAGAATGAGTCTTGGATTATTTTTTGTTGGATTTTTATTGAATATTTTCTTTTCTCCTTTAGTAGCTTTTGTTGCGCTCATTATTGCTATCGCTGTATATCAAATTTTCCCTAAAAAACTGAACGAACAATATCATAAAATTGAAAATCACTTTTTAAAGAATCTCAACGATCGAGAAAACAAAAAAATCGACAGACGTTATGCGAATCTAATGCCTTGGGACGGCCATATGTCATTTTTTGACATTGGAAGAGAATCAAACTTGGCGGGCAAAACATTGCAGGAATTACGCATTCGAGAAGAGCTTGGAATTAACATTGCGTATATAAAACGTGGTGATGTTACCATTCCGATTCCGACTAAAAATGAACGTTTGTTTCCAGGGGATGAAATTTGTGTTATTGGTACCGATTCTCAAGTAACTGCATTTACAAAATATCTAAATCAAAATGAAAGCGAAGCTCCAAAAACAGTAGAAGAATCTCAAATTGTTTTACGTCAGCTGGAAATTTCTCAGGAAGATTTTATTGAGAAAAACATTGGCCAATTCAGAGCAAAAACTGGCGGAATGGTAGTTGGAATTGAACGAAACGGAAACCGAATTTTAAACCCAGAATCGAATATTATTTTAGGGAAAAACGATATTATATGGGTTGTTGGAGATAAAAAACGAATGAATGAATTAACGAAGAGAGCTTAGTAAAGTTACTAAGCTACTAAGTCTCTAAGGTTTTTTAATTAGAAACTTAGTAGCTTAGAACCTTAGAAACTATTTATTAGGCTGCGGTGTCATACGTAAATATGGTTTTATTGGCGTATGTCCTTTTGGAAATTTTGCAGCAATATCACTGTCCGGAACTGCTGGCGTAATAACTACATCTTCGCCGTCCTTCCAGTTTGCTGGAGTCGCAACACTGTAATTTGCTGTTAATTGCAAACTGTCTATAACACGAAGCAATTCTTCAAAATTTCTTCCTGTAGAAGCTGGATATGTTAATGTCAGTTTTATTTTTTTATCTGGACCTATTACAAAAACAGAACGCACTGTAAATTTCTCGCTAGCATTTGGATGCAGCATATCGTATAAAGTGGCTATTTTTTTATCTTCGTCTGCAATTATCGGAAAATTAACCGTGGTATTTTGAGTTTCGTTGATGTCTTTAATCCACTCTTTGTGCGATTCTAAACCATCAACACTTAAAGCAATTACCTTAGTATTTCTTTTTTTAAATTCCGGAACATAATTAGCAACTGTTCCTAACTCTGTTGTACAAACAGGAGTAAAATCTGCAGGATGTGAAAATAAAACACCCCATGAATCTCCTAACCATTCATGAAAATTGATTGGCCCTTCGGTTGTTTCTGCTTGAAAATCTGGAGCTATATCGCCTAATCTTAATGTTGACATAATTTAAAGTTTTTAGTTCCTCTAAAATTACTTAAAAAAAATAATTAAAAAAAACTAAACTCTACTTTTTCTATCAATTTTAAGATGATATTATTTTTTCTTTTGAATATTTGGCAAGAAATAGGCTAAGACACCAATTAAAGGCAAGTAAGAACTTATTTTGTAAACGTATTCAATACTGGTTTGATCAGCAATATAACCTAAAATCGCCGATCCTAAACCTCCCATTCCGAAAGCAAAACCAAAAAACAAACCTGAAATCATCCCGACTTTTCCCGGTTTTAATTCTTGTGCAAAAACTAAAATTGCTGAAAATGCCGAAGCAATAATAACACCAATAACTACTGCTAAAACTCCTGTCCAAAATAAGTTAGCATAAGGTAAAAGCAACGTGAAAGGTGCTGCTCCTAAAATAGAAAACCATATAATATATTTTCTTCCAAAATGATCTCCTAACGGACCTCCTATTAAAGTTCCAGCTGCAACAGAAGCTAGAAAAATAAACAAGTAAAATTGAGAATCCTGAACTGACATTGAAAATTTACTGATCAAGTAAAAAGTAAAATAACTTGACATGCTTGCCATGTAAAAGAATTTTGAAAATATCAGCAACAATAAAACAATGATTGAAACCGTGATTTTTTTATCTGACAATGAAACGGTTTCTTCTTCTAAGCCAGCTTTTTTAGAAGCTCTTAAACTCATGTGATTTTCGTACCAAACGGCAATTCGAGATAAAATACCGATTCCGATAAAACCTGCAATTACAAACCAAATTACATACGTTTGCCCATAAGGCGCAACTACTAAAGCTACTAACAACGGCCCAATCGCACTTCCGGCATTTCCTCCTAATTGAAAAATCGACTGAGCTAAACCTCGTTTCCCGCCTGAACCTAAAAAGGCAACTCGCGAAGCTTCAGGATGAAAAATAGAAGAACCAATTCCGACTAAAGCTACAGAAATCAGCAACATTAAGAATGAACTCGAAATTGACAACAATCCTAAACCTAAAATCGTAAAAATCATCGCCGCCACAAGTGAATATGGCTTTGGTTTTTTATCCGTATAAAATCCGACAAAGGGCTGTAATAAAGATGCTGTAAGCTGAAAAACAAACGTAATTAGTCCGACTTGAGTAAAAGTGAGATTAAAATTTTCTTTTAAAATTGGATATGTAGATGGAATTACAGATTGCATTAAATCATTTAGTAAATGAGCAAATGCAATTGAAAATAATACCGAATAAACTGTTTTTTGAGCTAAAGTACTGCTGTTGATTGCAGCAGTTTGAGGAGATGAATTCATATTGAAGCAGACGAATTAAGTAATCAAAATTTATATAAAACTACAGATAAAATACCAAAAAGCAAGGGTGACAAAAGAAATCGGAATTCCGAAACCAATCATCATACTGCTTAATTTTGGTTTTAAGCCATAAGTTGAAGCTAGAATTGCGCCGGTAATCATGGGCGCCATTGCGGTTTCCATCAATGTAATTTTTATAACCTCAGAATGCTGTTTTAAAATAAAAACATATAAAACCAAAATCACAAATGGAACCAAAATAAGTTTAAAAAAAAGGCCGAGACGCAAAAATTGCCAGTGCTGGCTTTTCCTGTCAAAAGTCAATTGTAATCCTACTGATAATAAAGCAAGAGGAGTTACAAAACTTCCAATTTTTAATAATGCAGATTGAATATTTGAATCTAAATCGTACTGAAAAACATTCATTAATATGGCTACAACAAAAGTTATAAAAGGAGGGAAAAATAATATTTTTTTGATAATACTAAATGTATCTGGACTGCCTTTAGAATAAAATGCCGCCACAAAAACACCTAACGTTGAAACCACAACAAAAGTTCCCGGCTGATCTACTAAAACAGCAGTTTCCAGTCCTTTTTTTCCAAACAAAGCTTCTATAATTGGATAACCGAGAAATGACGAATTGCTTAATCCTGCTGTTAAAATTAGGCAACCAATGAGTTTATTTGACCAGCCTAATCTCTTTCCTAGAAAATGAAAAAAAATACAAGCCAATAAAAAAGTAATCCAGCCCGCCCCTATTGGAAATAATAATTCGCTGCTCCATTTTATTTTTGGAATATGATATAAGGTAATAGCCGGCAAACAAAAATAGATTACAATTTTGTTTAGAATCTTGTAAACATTAGTCGGAAATTGCTTTACTCTTTGTAAAATCAATCCCAATGCGAGGAAAAAAAATATTAAAATAAAATTATTCATATCGAAGGTTCATCACAAAAATAGGAATTTATAAATTCTTGACACCGATTAATTTTCCGTTAAAATTCTTTTTTATTAAATAAATCACCTTATATTTGTAACATATTTTATTACAGTATGATTTCAGGTAAATTTGCCATAACGATTCACATTCTTACTTTACTCACAAAATATCCAAATGATTATTTGTCATCTGAATATATTGCCGGAAGTATTAATTTGAACCCAGTTTTGGTTCGAAAAGAAATTGCTAACCTAAAAGCACATCATATTGTAGAAAGTAAAGAAGGCAAAAATGGCGGTACAAAATTGGCGGTAGATTCTTCAAAATTAACTTTAAAAGAAATTTTTGAAATGACTTTTGAAACTATAAATCTGGGTTATGCTAAAAATCAGCCGAATCCTGATTGTCCTGTCGGAAAAAAAATCAATCAAAATTTAGACGCACTGTACGCCGAAATGAATCAAAAAATCAGTTTGCAATTAGACGGAATTTCTCTAGAAGATTTTTCGAATCAATTTTAAAACTATTTTTTTACCTAAAACTGTAACGTTTTTTATTACTAATTAAATTATATATTATGAAAATCGCAATTATTGGAGCAACAGGATTTGTTGGTACGGCCATTTTAAACGAATTAGCAGACAGAAAACACAACATTACAGCTATTGCTAGAAACCCGAAAGAAACATCAAACGCAACTTGGATTGCATCAGATATTTTTAACGAAGAAGCTTTAGCAGAAGCTCTAAAGGGAAATGATGTTGTAATAAATGCTTACAATCCGGGTTGGACAAATCCAAATATTTATGATGATTTCATTAACGGATCAAAATCAATTCAGGAAGCGGTAAAAAAATCTGGTGTTAAACGTTTTATTACAATTGGCGGAGCCGGAAGTTTATTTGTTGCTCCAGATTTACAAGCAGTTGACACTCCAGACTTTCCAAAAGAAATATATGCAGGAGCAAGTGCCGCAAGAGATTATTTGAATATTATTAAAGAGGAAAAAGATTTAGACTGGGCCTTTTTTAGTCCAGCTTTTGAAATGCATGCAGGAACTAAAACAGGAAGAACTGGAAAATACCGTCTGGGTTTAGAAAATCCGGTTTTTAATGACGAGCAAAGAAGTATTTTGTCTGTTGAAGATCTTGCTGTTGTTATTGCTGACGAAGTTGAAACTCCAAAACATCATCAAGTTCGCTTTACTGCAGGATATTAATCAAAGACAGATTTCACGAATTTTCACGAATTCAAAAATCCAAAATATTTAATTTGTGAAAATTCGTGGAATTCGTAAAACATAAAAACAGTTTCAAAGAATCGTTTTTGAAACTGTTTTTGTTTTCTGTACTTTTACAATACCAAAAAGTACATTTTGCCAACTTCAAAAAAACAATCAAGCAGTTTACAAGAAAAAGCTGGAATTTCATCTCCTGAAATTACCAATGTTTCTGCCATCAATCAAATTAAAATAAATAGAAAACAACAGCCTTCTTCTGACGAATTGACTGCTGGAATTCTCAACGGAAACAGAACAGCTTTAAGTCGCGCTATTACTTTAGTAGAAAGTACCAATCCAGAACATACTGATAAAGCAAATGAAGTTATTAAAGGTTGTTTGCCACATGCTAATAAATCTATTCGAGTTGGAATTACAGGCGTACCCGGCGTTGGAAAAAGTACTTTTATTGAAGCCTTTGGAACTTTCTTGACCAATCTAGGAAAAAAAGTAGCCGTTTTAGCAGTTGATCCCAGCAGTTCGCTTTCGCATGGCAGTATTTTAGGCGATAAAACCCGCATGGAAGAATTGGTTAAAGATGAAAATGCTTTTATCAGACCAAGTGCTTCTGGTGATACTTTAGGAGGTGTAGCAAGAAAAACACGTGAATCGATTATTTTGTGTGAAGCTGCAGGTTTTGATACTATAATAATTGAAACAGTGGGCGTTGGACAAAGTGAAACTGCTGTTCACAGCATGGTTGACTTTTTTCTTTTATTGAAAATTTCGGGCGCCGGAGATGAACTTCAAGGCATCAAACGCGGTATTATGGAAATGGCCGATGCAATTGTTATCAACAAAGCAGACGGAGATAATGTAAAAAAAGCAAATCAGGCGAAATTAGAATTTAATAGAGCACTGCATTTATTTCCTCCAAAAAAATCAAATTGGCAGCCAAAAGTTACAACTTGCAGCGCTATTACAAAGGATGGAATTCCTGAAATTTGGGAAACCATTTCTACTTATTTTGAAATGACAAATGAAACCGGTTTCTTTCAAGAAAAACGAAAAGATCAAAATCATTTTTGGATGATGGAAACCATCAACGAACAATTAAAACTGAATTTTTATAACCAGCCTGAAATTATTTCAAAACTGGAACAAAACAAAAAAGCAGTGCAAAATGATGAAATTTCACCTTTCGCAGCTGCTTCTGATTTATTAAAATTTTATTTTAATAAAGGCTCAAAGTGACAAAGGTTCAGAGTAAAACCTTTGTGCCTTTGCAACTTTGAGCCTTTGAACCTTATTTTGCTCTAAGCTTATATTTATTTTCTTTATATAAATTTCCTGCTGTAATTACATGTGCCAAAGCATCTTTTGCTAATTCTTCATTTAATTTCATCGGAATTAAAGTCGTATCATTTTTAATTTCAAACTGCAGCGGTTTCAAATTGGGCTGCATAATTACAACTTGATTTTCGACTCTAAAAGCATTTATATCATTAAACTGCATAATAGATCTTCCTTGAATTTTCGGATCTAGTTTGCTTAAATTTCTTCCTACCATTGGCGTTTCAAACGAAAGTCCCAAATAACTTAATAAAGTTGGCGGAATATCAATTTGGCTGGCTAATTTACTGTAAACTTCTCCTTTTGGAACTCCAGGCCCCATAATTAATGCTGGAATATGAAATTTATTAATTGGTACTAAATTCTTTCCGTAAGTTCTGGTGTTATGATCTGCAATAACGATGAAAATCGTGTTTTTAAAATAAGCTTCTTTCTTCGCCATTTCGAAGAATTTTCCAATGGAGAAATCAGCATATTTCATGGCGTTGTTTACCGTTGCCGGCTTCTTGTCATAAGGTTTTATTCTTCCAGCCGGATATTCAAACGGTTCATGATTTGATGTTGAAAACATTAAAGAAAAGAATGGTTTATCACCTTTAGCTTTAAAATAATTATTTGCTTTCGTTACTAAATCTTCATCAGAATAGCCCCAGGTTCCTTTAAAAGCATATTTATTTCCATCAGATTCGAAATCTTCCTGATCAACAATATCCTGAAAACCATTTCCGTTGAAAAACGAAGCCATATTATCAAAATTTGCCATTCCTCCGTAAATAAAACTGGTATCATAACCTTTTTGTTTTAAGGCATCAGCAAGTGTAAAAAATCCTTGCTGTGAATTTCCAAGCCGAACTACACTTTCAGACGGCGAAGGCAAAAATCCAGTTACAACCGCTTCAATTCCGCGCACACTTCTTGTTCCTGTGCAATATAAATTAGTAAACAGCATTCCTTCTTTTGATAATTTATCAAATTCTGGCGTTAAAGGTTTTCCGCCTAAAATTCCAACATATTCTGCACCTAAGCTTTCTTGTAAAAAAATCACCAAGTTATATGGTTTTTTCATCACAGAGTCTGCTTGTTGCACATGCAGAAACGGAATTTCAGCATCTGTAAAATCATTTGGACCGGCGATCATGTATTTTTTTACACGCGCAATAGCTTCAGCTTCATCCATTTTACCATACATTTTTGTGTTTCCTTCGTTTTTAATCGAATAAGCAGCAAATGCAACCGTGTAAAATGAATTCATTCCCAAACAATTCGTCAGCTGATCTGTTGAAAAAACAGCATTACTAGCGTTAATAGGGCGTTTTGAAGTAAGACTTGATCGCGCACCAAAAAACAATAAAAAAGCTACTAATGGAAAAACCAACAATTTGAATTTATATTCAGAACTAGTGGTATAAAAGTATTTCTTGCCTTTTTTGAAGGCAAAATACAATGCAATTCCTAAGATTAGAAAAGTAACAATAATCGAAGTCAGGTAGCTTTTCAAGAGCATTCCAACCACTTCTTTTGGATAAATAAGATAATCTAAAAAAATCTTATTTGGTCTTGTGTCGTACTGTTTTATAAAATCTGGCGAAGCCAATTCTACAAAAAGAATCAGAAATAGAAATAAGAAACTGTAAATTACCAGAAAGTTATTGGTAAACTTCAGCCATTTATTTGGTAAAAATGTAATTAGAACTGCTGGTAAAAAAGACAAATAACAAAGTAAAATCAAATCCATTCGAAGACCGATTGGAAAAATGTACCAGAAATTTGGCGTTTCGACAACTCTATCTTTAAAAATAAAGAATAAAATTATTCGACTTAGCGTCGTAATAAGCAATCCGATTGCTATAAAATTAAAAATAGGTTTTAAAAAACTTAATTTTTTCATTAGAAAATTTAAATATCTTTTTGATTTAAATGCATCATAAAGACACACAGCTGTGCATCTTTACTCTTCGTAACGGTTTATTTCCCTGTCATAAAATTCATTTGCAAGAACAATTAAGCCTTCCATTTCAGCATTTAATTCAGCTTCATCAAGATCTTCCGCTTCTTCCATAAACTCAACCTCATCATCTTTTAAGTTGATGATAAATCTTGGATAGTCAAGGTGAATGATGAAAATATCATCTGGAAAATCAGTATTATCTCCAAGTAAAAATTTAGGTAATTCCATTTTATTTATTTTTTGTTTTATTTATTTAAAATGATACAGATTACAAGAACTAAAAGATTTTAAAATCTGTGTAAGTCGAGTTAATCTGTGGTTTTCAATTTTTTTAATCTTCCAAATTTAGCTATTTGAAACTGAATTATGGATTAATTTTTTTGTCAGGTAATGAAAACGAATGTATAAAAAGACAGCTGCTGAAGTTAAGCCTGCCAAAAGTCCAATCCAGACTCCTCCCGCCTTCCAATCTGTATATTCTCCTAAATAATAGGAAATTGGAAAACCAATAACCCAATACGCTACAAAGGTAATATACATTGGAATCTTGACATCCTGCAAACCGCGCAAACCGCCTAAAACTACTACTTGAATTCCGTCAGAAATCTGGAAAATAGCAGCAATTAATAATAATTTTGAAGCTATGCTTATTACTTCTGTGTTATCTAAAAGCTGTCCTCCGTTTTCCATATTCAAAAAGATATACGGCAAGAATTCATGAAAAGCGACAAACAAAATAGCAAAAACAGTTTCTATAATAATAGCGAGCAAAAAAATCGAACGCGCCACAACCACTAATTTTTTAAAATCCTGCAATCCTCTTTGATTACTCACTCTAATCATAGAAGTAACACTTAATCCCATGGCAAACATAAATGTCATCGAAGCGAGACTCAAAGCAATTTGATTCGCTGCCTGACTCGTTTTCCCAATATTCCCGCAAAGCCAGATCGAAGCCGTAAATAATACTACTTCAAAAAGCATTTGCATCGCCGAGGGAAACCCGATGCTTATTATTTTTTTAATTGTTTCTTTTTTAATTTCTTCAAAGCTGAAATTTTTGAAGAAACGTTTTAAATCATTCCTTCTTGACAGCATAATATGCATGAACATTACCAAGAAGATTCTCGAAATTACAGTTCCAAGTGCCGCGCCGATGATACCCATTTTGGGAAAAATCCATATACCGTAAATTAGTACATAATTAATACCAACATGCAGGACATTTGCCATAACCATTGCGTACATCGAATATTTTGTCATCGACATTCCGTCTGCAAATTGTTTATATCCCTGATACATTATAAGTGGAATCAACGAAAAAGCAACCCATCCTAAATATGGTTTTGCAAGTGCAATAACATCTGCTGGCTGATGCAGCAATTCCATAATTGGCTTTGCTAAAATAATAACGCCAAAAAGTACCAATCCTAAAATGGTACACAAAAACAAGCCATGATGAAAAGCAGAACGAATTTTGGTGTCGTTTTTTTCGGCATCGCCTTCTGCAACTATTGGCGTAATAGCTGTAGAAAAACCAATTCCTAAAGACATGGCTATAAAAATCATACTATTTCCTAAAGAAACAGCTGCAAGTTCTGTGCTTCCTAATTTCCCTACCATAATATTATCGACTATCCCTATTAAGGTATGGCCGACCATTCCTAAAATTATGGGGTATGCTAATCTTAAGTTATAAGAGAACTCCTTTGTATATTGGTTAAAACTCACGCTTCTTCTTTTTTAGTCGGCAAAGATAATCAGAAGCGTCGAATTCTATCCTATTATTAAAAATATAAGCCAATTTTAAGAATAACTCTATAGAAATTCAAAATTGCTGCCTCAAATTCCAAATTTCAAAATTATATAACAATTTCAAAAAATTATATAACGACACCAAAACACCTCAATATTACTTTTACATTATTAATAATTCAAAAAAAATTGTCATTATGAAATCGAGAAATCTAAAATTTATCTGCCTAGCTGCTATAGCTTTATTATCTGCCAACACAACTTTTGCTCAAGACACACAATTAGAAAGCGAAGTTAAAAATTACGATCAAGGTTTCAGATTAGGGTTTGGTTTAAACGGAGGTTTGCCAACCGACAATGCTTACGATTGGTCTCTTGGTGGAGATGTTCGTTTACAATACGATTTGACTAAAAGAGCTTCACTTACATTAACAACTGGTTTTACCAATTTGTTTATGGGAAAAGATGAAAATGGAGTCGATGCAAAAGACCTTGGATTTATTCCTGCAAAAGCTGGTTTCAAAGCTTTCGTTTGGGAAGACCAATTTTATGTATTAGGTGAAGTAGGTGCTGGTTTTGCCGTTACAAACGGATACGATCAAACTACTTTTTTATGGGCGCCAGGAATTGGATACGCTAACAAATACATTGATATTAGTGTTCGTTATGAGGACTACAACAAATTCAAAACCAACCAAGTTGCTCTACGTTTAGCATATGGTTTTGATTTATAAAATACAGGTTTAATTTATTTTTTTGTTTTTGGTATGAACACCCGGCAGATCGCATAGTCTGCCGGGTTTTCGTTTTTATGACAAATTTAAAATAGAGAATTTAAGATAAAAAAAAACTAACAGTCTCGAAGATTCGAGACCGTTAGTTTTTTTAAATGCAGCAAAAAATTATCTAATTTTCTAATTGACCCATTATCTAATATCCTATTTCTCTCCCAACTCCTTTTTATACATTTCAAAATTGGCTTTTATTTCATCATCTAATTCTGGTTCTTTGATGTCTGTGTATTTTTGCATTTCTTCCCAAATAATTTTAGCAACTATATAACGGGCCATTTCTTTATCATCTGCAGGAATAACGTACCACGGCGCATGATCGGTCGAAGTTTTGTTTATTGCTTCTTCATAATATTCTTGGTATTCATCCCAATGTTCGCGTTCTTTTAAATCGCCGGGCGAAAATTTCCAATTGTGTTTACCTTCTTCCAAACGACGCAATAAACGTTGACGTTGCTCTTCTTTGCTTAAATGCAAAAAGAATTTCATTACAATTGTTCCGTTTTCTGCAATATGACTTTCAAAATTATTGATTTGCTCAATTCTTCTTTTCCAAAATTTAGGCGTAATATCTTCAACCGAATTTATTCCAGGTAAGTTCTCCGCCAAAATAAATTCCGGATGCACCCGAGTAACCAGCACATTCTCGTAATGCGTACGATTAAAAATGGCAAACTTTCCTTTTTCAGGAAGTGCAATATAATGTCGCCATAAATAATCGTGCTCTAATTCACTAGAATTTGGTGTTTTAAAACTATACACTTCTACTCCACGCGGATTAAATTCTTTAAAAACTTCTCTAATTAAACTGTCCTTCCCAGAAGTATCCATTCCTTGAAGACAAATTAAAACCGAATATCTATTGTGCGCATACATTACGTCTTGCAAATCGCTCAATTTTGCCTGAACTTTATCGAGTTTTGCTTCCTTTTCTTCATCATCGGCTTTTACTTTCAGCAAAGTCGGAATCTTGGATAATTTTATTTTATCTGTAACTTTAAAATCTTTTGGATCTATTGACTTCATATTTTCTGAATTTATATATCATAAATATACTAATTTTACGAAGCATATTCCTGCTATTAATCGCAATACTTTTTTAATAAATTGTTTTTTTTAAGCCATAACAAGAGCTTCCTCCGATCACTTTGTTCTGTCAAGAAAAAATATAATTCTTTCTTAAAGTATTTCTCCCGAAAGTTTGGGACTATCAGGGCTAGGTATTTATTTTCAAAAAATAAAACATTTCATGGAAAAATTCACATTAGAAATATTATTTCAAATCATCGGAATCGGTTCTGCATCAGGATTATTTTATAATAATGATGCCCTTTACATTATTGGCGACAATAGCGGATTCTTATACGAATATAATATGCAGAATCAGCAATTAAGTCATCATCCATTAATTGATAATCCTTCGCAAAATATTCCAAAAAATATAAAACCCGATTTCGAATCGATTACACATCATAATGATACACTTTATGTTTTTGGTTCCGGCTCGACCGAAAACCGAAATAAAATGATTGAGTTTGATCTCAAAACTAAAACCATTTTACAAAAAAATAATCTTGTCGATTTATATGCCGTAATGCAAAATTTCGGATCTATAAAACCAGAAGATTTTAATCTGGAAGGTGCTATTTTCGATGGAGAAAACTGGTATTTATTCAATCGAGGAAATGGCATTTCAAATAAAAACACGATTTTTACCATTCACTCAAAAAGTCTGGGAGAAGAATTTGCATTGGTTGCTACCAATTATAAACTGCCAAAAATAAAAGGCGTTCGTTCTAGTTTTACCGATGCCATTTTAGTCGACGACAAAATTTATTTTCTTTCTACTGCAGAAGACACAAAATCAACTTATGACGACGGCGAAATTCTAGGAAGTTTTATTGGCCGAATCGATCTTAAAACCATGAAAATAGATTTCACGCAAAAAATAACGGCAACCAATAAATTCGAAGGTTTGACTTTCTACAAAAAAGAAAATAACAAAATTGAGTTTTTGCTTTGCGAAGATAATGACACGGAATTGTTGGAAACTAAGATTTTTAAATTGAGTTTGCCAGCTAAGTAGATTTCTTTATCTGTGAAGCTTCGCGTAACCTTTGTGAATCTCTGTGTAAAAATTATTTCACAGAGATTTACAAAGAATTCTCAGAGATTCGTAAAGATTAATTATAACCAAAATTAAACGTATTTGTTTCATTTACAGATATGACATATAGTTCCAAAAAATAAATTTTAAAAAATAAACGCCATTTCTAAACTTTTTTTCACCGCCTTCCCAACCTTTTTATCTTTTTATCTCTCTATATAAGAAAGACAACAATTGTGATAAACGAAACTCAAATTTCTAACTGCAAAAAAATGAACCGTGAGGCACAGCGTCAGGTTTATGAGCATATGGCTCCAAAATTGTATCGCGTTTGCAAACGGTACCTGAAAAAGGAAGAAGAAATTGAAGAAGCCATGGCTGACGCTTTCTATACTATTTTCACAAAACTGGATCAGTTGAAAGAAGCTAAGGCTTTTGAGGCTTGGGCGCGCAAAATAACCGTCAACCACTGTTTGGCGACCATCAAGAAGAATACCAATTTCAACATGTATCTTGATGATGTCAAATTGCTTTCTCAGCCTTTTACAGAAGAAATTAATTCGTTAGAAGAAGAAGATTTACTCAATTTACTAAACCATATTCCAGACGGCTGCAAAACTGTTTTTAACCTTTTTGTTATAGAAGGTTACGGACATAAAGAAATAGCCAGCATGCTTAACATTTCTGAAGGAACATCAAAATCACAATTGAACGCTTCTAAAACCAAGCTGAAGGAATTAGTAAATAAATTGTATTATCAAAAAGCAAAATAGTCATGGACAATCAAGATAAAATATTCGATAAATTTAAAGAAGCCGCGCAAAACTCGGAACAAAAAGATTTTCCAGGAATGGAAAAAGTCTGGTCGCGTGTTGAAGATAAACTCGACAAAAAAGAAGCAAAAAACAAGATTTCATTATGGAAAAAAGTCGCCATTGCAGCATCTCTTTTGTTATTAATTTCTTTGGGTTCTCAGTTTTTAAAATCAAATAAAACAACGGTAATTCCAGCGGCAGAAGTTGTAGTAAATGAAAAAGAAAAAGAAGCAATTAAAAATCCTTCCTCAGAAAAAGATAATGCTCTTGTTTCAACTGATTCACCAATACTTCCGAAAGCTGAAGCAGAAAAAGTTTTAGACAAACAAATTAAAGAACAGCAAAAAGTTGCCATAAGCGAAGTGCAAGGCAGTTTTTCTGAATCAACAGGAAAAAATGGAGTAAATGCTGTAATCGTTGCTGATGAAATTGCCGCTCCAGTTTCTGTGCAATCAGGATATGTCGATAATGAAGAGCAACAAACAACACTTTCGAAAGCAAAAGAGGCAAAAAGTTTTGGTTATTCAAGACCAATTCAAAGAGAATCAGCGAAAGCTGCCTATTCTGAAGCGCCTCAAATGGCTAAAAAAAGTGCTCCGCTTATTGTTGTTGACGGAAACGCTTTAACACACAGCAATGACGAAAAGCGAGAAAGAATGCTGGAGAAAGAACTTCCGAATCTTAAACCTGAAAATGTAGATTCGCTTATTGTGCTAGATTCTCCTTTATATATTATTGACGGCATTTATTATTCTGAAAATGATTTGTTTGGTCCAAATCCAACAAGTCCATACGCACCTTTAAACAAACAAGAAATTAAAACCATTATGGTTCTTCAAGACTTAGAAGCCACATCAAAATATGGCGAAAAAGGCAAAAAAGGAGTCGTTATTATTACTACCCGAAAAGGGAAACCAGCTTCGCAAAACTAGCTGAAAAACAAACTTTAATTTAAAAACTTACTATCATGAAAAACGTAAAACTTATTTCATTAGCCCTTTCTATGCTTATATGTTTCGTAGTAAAAGCACAGGAAAAAACAATTACAGGAATCGTTTCAGACGAAAGCCAACTGCCGCTTCCGGGCGTAAATGTGATTAATATGAACACAAAAAAAAGTGCTGTAACCAATTTTGACGGATACTACAGCATTCAGGCTCAAAAAGGAGATCTTTTGGTTTTTGAATATATTGGCTATAATTCTCAAAGACAAAAAGTACAAAATTCAACTACGATTAATATAAAATTGCTGCCTGCAAACCAATCGTTGCAAGAAGTCGTAGTTGTTGGTTACGGTTCTAGCAATGCCGAATATGAAGACAATAGTTCTGGATATATTTCTAGAAGAAAAGAAAAAAAAGCTGCTAAAGCAATTCAAGGAAAAGTTGCAGGAATTCAAGTTCAAAACAATGTTCAGTATGTTGCAAGTCCAAGTCAAAGTGTTGCAATCCGAGGAGTTGAGTCTATTTCATCAAAAAACGAGCCTTTATATATTATTGATGGAGTTCCGGTTAAAGCCAAACAATTCGCCAATATTAATCCCAATGATGTTCAAGATGTAAAAGTCTTAAAAGATGCTGATGCTACTTCTCTTTACGGAAATAAAGCAGCAAACGGAGTTGTAATTATTGATACCAAAAACGGAATATACAAAAACCTTACGGAGAAAGAACTCGATGCCAAATTGAAAAACATAAATATTGCGCCTCCAGCTGTACCCAATCAGGAAGATTACGACAATTTTGTAGAAAATGCTTTTGAAAGTCCAAAAACAGGACCGCTTTCAACTTTTTCTATTGATGTTGACAATGCTTCGTATACCAATGTAAGACGTTTTATCAACAACGGACAAGCAGTTCCAAAAGATGCTGTTCGTGTGGAAGAAATGGTGAATTTCTTTAAATACAATTATCCACAGCCAAAAGATCAGAATCCGTTTTCTATCAATACAGAATTGAGCGATTCGCCTTGGAATACTAAAAACCAAATTTTAAAAATTGGTTTGCAGGGAAAAAATATCGAAACAGAAAATTTGCCGGCTTCTAATCTGGTTTTCTTAATCGACGTTTCAGGTTCAATGAGTGATATTAATAAATTGCCATTGCTAAAACAATCGATGAAAATTTTGGTAAACGAATTAAGAGAAAAAGACAAAGTAGCAATTGTAGTTTACGCAGGCGCAGCAGGATTGGTTTTGCCTCCAACTTCTGGAGGAGAGAAAAAAACAATAAACGATGCTTTAGAAAATTTGAATGCTGGAGGAAGTACCGCTGGAGGAGCTGGAATTGAATTGGCGTATAAAATTGGATCTGAAAACTTCATTAAGGATGGAAACAACAGAGTAATTCTGGCAACTGACGGCGATTTTAATGTGGGAAGCACTTCTAATTCTGATATGGAAACATTAATTGAACAAAAAAGAAAAACTGGTGTTTTCTTAACTTGTCTGGGTTATGGAATGGGCAATTACAAAGACAGCAAAATGGAAACTTTAGCAGATAAAGGAAACGGAAATTATGCCTATATCGATAACATTCAGGAAGCCAACCGTTTTTTAGGAAAAGAATTTAAAGGTTCGATGTTTGCGATTGCAAAAGATGTGAAAATCCAGATTGAATTCAACCCAAAACAAGTTCAGGCGTATCGTTTGATTGGATACGAAAACAGAAAACTTCGTCCGGAAGATTTTAAAAATGATGCTATTGACGCCGGAGAATTAGGAAGCAATCATACGGTTACTGCTTTATATGAAATTATTCCTGCTGGAGTTTCGAGCAATTATTTAAACCAACAGCCTGACGATTTAAAATATACTAAAGTACAGGAAACAGGAAATAATTACAATAATGAACTTGCAACCATAAAATTCCGTTACAAAAAACCAGATGGTGACAAAAGTATCGAAATGACAAAAGTAATTGAAGACAAGGTAGTTGCGACAGAAAAAACATCAGACGATTTTAAATTCAGTACTGCCGTTGCGTGGTTCGGATTAAAATTGAGAGATTCAAAACTGATTTCAAATAAGTCATCCGATGATATTCTGAAATTAGCAAAACAAGGAATAGCGAGTGATCCCGAAGGTTACAAAGCAGAATTTATTCGCTTAGTTGAGGGTGCAAAATACGATTATTAACCAAGATTTCTTTACATTTGGACTCCTATTGAAATTCATTCATTAGGAGTCCTTTTAATTTATTTACAAATCAATTCAAACCAAATTTCATGAACCCAATTTTAAATCAGAATATATTTCTTGTAAAAGAACACATTGGAATGTTTAAAGCCGCTAATAATTATGACATTTATAATCCTGAAAGCAATGAGATTATAATGAACTGCAGAGAAAACAATCTTGGCTTTTTTACCAAAATGCTTCGTTTTACAGATTATAAAAGAGCAACACCTTTTGATATTGAAATTACAACTGCTTCTGGAGAGAAACTAATTTCTGTAAAACGTGGCGTTGCAATTTTCCGTTCTACAGTTGAAGTTTTTGATGAAAATGATCATTTGGTAGGAACCTTCAAACAAAAGTTCTTTTCTATTGGAGGCAAGTTTGATATTTTAGATAAAAATGAAAAACCTGCCGCAACACTTCAAGGAAAATGGACAGGATGGGATTTTAAATTTTCGCATGAAAATAAACAGCTTGCGCAAGTAAGCAAAAAATGGGCAGGAATGGGCAGAGAGTTTTTTACCAGCGCAGATAATTATGTACTGAAAATTGAAGAAACTGTACCGCAGGACAGTCCGCTTAGACAATTAATTTTGGCCGCTGTTATGTGTATCGATATGGTTTTGAAAGAATAAATAAGTTGTTAAACTTAGATTAAGAAAACAGCTAAAAGCATCATTTTAGGAAGCAAAAACAGTATTTTTGTGTAACTAAAATGATGCTTTCTGCATTTCTAAAAACACAATCATGTCAGAATTAAAAAATAAAAATGCACTAATTACGGGAGCCGGAAAAGGAATAGGAAAAGCAATTGCAATTGCATTAGCCAAAGAAGGCGTAAACGTAATTTTAGTTGCAAGAACCCAAGCCGATGTAGAGCAAGTAGCGGCTGAAACTAATAAATTGGGAGTAAAATCTTTAGCTTTATCTGCTGACGTTTCGGATATCAACTCTATAAATAGCGCTGTTGAAAAAGCTTTAGCCGAATTTAAGACGATTGACATTTTAATCAATAATGCGGGGATTGGTGCTTTTGGAAAATTTCTAGAATTGGAACCAAGCGAATGGGAGAGAATTATTCAAGTTAATTTAATGGGAACGTATTATACTACGCGCGCCGTTATTCCAAACATGATCGAAAGACAAACTGGTGACATTATCAATATTTCTTCAACAGCCGGATTAAACGGAAATGCCGTTACCAGTGCTTACAGCGCATCTAAATTTGCTGTTTTAGGCTTAACAGATTCTCTGATGCAGGAAATGAGAAAACACAATATTCGTGTTACAGCTTTAACACCCAGCACTGTTGCAACTGATTTGGCAATCGATTTAAAATTAACCGATGGAAATCCGGAGAAAGTGATGCAGTCTGAAGACGTAGCCGAATTGATTATTGCACAGCTTAAATTAAACCGCAGAGTTTTTATAAAGAACAGCAGTATTTGGTCTACAAATCCTTAAAGAATAAATCTCAATCTTTAAATTCCAAATTCCAATTGAAATTTCCTAAACTTTGAAAATTTTAAACTTTGACAAAGTTCTAACAAATCCTAAAATCAAATTTAAATTTCAACCAGCATTGGAATTTAAAATTTTTTGGTTTTGGAATTTCTAAAAAAAACTAAAATAATGGAACAATATTTAAGACAATTAATTGCCATAGAATTCACTGATAAAAAAGAAATTTTTACAGGATTCCTTATTGATTATTCTGATGACTGGATTTTACTTAGAAATAATCCTGTTGATTATATTTTGGATGGTTTTGTGATTCTGAGAAATAAAAATATAGAAGCAGTTCACAGAGATCAAGATTTGGCATTTACTGAAAAAGTAATTCGATTAAAAGGATTAAAAACAAATGCCGAAGATATTATCCCGATTCGAGATCTAGCATCTATCGTAAATTTCTTAACGAATAAATATGGTATTTTTCAGATTGCGAAAAAATCTGCAAAATCTGCTTATTTAGGGAAATTGCTTGAATTGACTGATGAAGAATTGACAATCGATTTTTTAGATACAAAAGGTCAGTTTGGAGGAGAATTAAGTTTTAATCCAGAAAAAATAAGGGTGATTGAATTTGATACGGATTATATTAATTCTTTGAAATTGGTGATTCCTGAAGATGATAAATAATTTTTAATAAAGTAAAAAGCCCTTTTATCAAGGGCTTTTTTATTTTTTCATTTCGACCAAACTCAGCCAATTAATGTTGCTTATTGTTAGTTTTCTTTTCCAAAAAGAAAAACTATATGATTTAAGCTTCTGCTAATTTGTTTATAAACTCCAGACGAACACTTCCGTCTTCATCAATTTTAGTCAAATTAATTTCTTGTAAAGTATTTATCAATTCTGGATTCCACGGTGTTTTTACTTTTACGTAATTTTCAGTAAAACCATGAATATAACCTTCTTTATTTTCACTTTCGAATAAAACGGTTCTGTTCGTTCCTAATTGACTTTCATAGAAAGCACGACGTTTCTTTACAGACAAACCGCGCAACATTTTGCTTCGTTTTGCTCTCACATTTGCGGGAACCACACCAGGCATATTTGCAGCTTCTGTATTATCTCTTTCAGAATAAGTAAATACGTGCAAGTATGAAATATCCATTTCATTCAAGAAGTGATAGGTTTCTAAAAAGTGCTCATCTGTTTCACCAGGAAAACCAACAATTACATCAACTCCTATGCAAGCGTGCGGCATAACTTCGCGAATTTTGTTTACGCGTTCTGTATATACTTCGCGCAAATAACGGCGCTTCATTAATTTTAAAATATCATTGCTTCCGGATTGCAGCGGAATATGAAAATGCGGCACAAAAGTGCGGCTTTTAGAAACGAACTCAATAGTTTCGTTTTTTAATAAATTTGGCTCGATAGATGAAATTCGCAAACGCTCGATTCCTTCAACCTCATCTAAAGCTTGAACCAGTTCTAAAAATGTATGTTCGTGTTTTTTATTTCCGAATTCTCCTTTTCCGTAATCGCCAATATTTACTCCGGTTAAAACAATCTCTTTGATGTTTTGAGCTGAAATTTCTTTTGCATTCTGCAATACATTTTCTAGAGCATCACTTCTTGAAATTCCTCTTGCTAGCGGAATTGTACAATAGGTACATTTATAATCACAGCCGTCCTGAACTTTCAAAAAAGCACGAGTACGATCTCCAATAGAATAACTTCCTACGTAAAAATCGGCTTCGGCAATTTCGCATGAATGAACTTCACCCATATCATTTTTGCTCAAATCATGAATATAATCGGTAATTTTAAATTTTTCGGTAGCTCCTAAAACCAAATCAACACCATCAACAGCCGCTAATTCTTCTGGCTTTAGCTGCGCGTAACAACCAACTGCTGCGACAAAAGCCTTATCATTAAGTTTCATTGCCTTTTTTACAACTTGCTTAAACTGCTTATCAGCATTCTCTGTAACAGAACAAGTATTGATGACATAAATGTCTGCAACTTCCTCAAAATCGACACGGTCAAAACCTTCATCATTAAAGTTTCGAGCGATTGTAGAAGTCTCTGAAAAATTCAGTTTGCAACCAAGCGTATAAAAAGCAACTTTTTTTCTATTTTCCATAGGAATAAACTACGTTTTAAGTAGTAAGATATTATATTTACATCTCTTTTAAAGAGTTTGCAAATTTACGTACAATATTCTTTAAAATAAAATCAATAATATACTATATATCAACATTTTGCATTAAACATATATTTCAAAAGATTAATTAAAACAATATTTTAAACAAAACAGCATTATTAATATAAATTGAGGATCAAAAAAGAAAGATGAAATTCAATAAGAATAAAATGACAAAATAATCGATTAAAAGCAAATAATATCGATTAAATACATTTTTTTAAGGATTAAATTCAAATTTTCTTACATTTACTTTTGTTTAGTAAAGTTTTTAGAAGTACATTCACTCTTCCAAAAATTGTAAATTATTTTAATAACAATTTACACATAACAATTTTGTTTTTTAATCGTTATGTTGTTGCTTTGTTGTTATAAAAAATGGGCAGGCCGAAAACCAGAAAGAGTAGGCAAAAATTATAAATTAAAACTCTATATGAAAGCATTTTTACCCACGATCTGCTTGATGTTCTTAACCGTTTTCAGTTCGCAAGCGCAAACTAGTGCTCCGGCTACGAATCCATTTCCATCGATTAGTACTTTGACAAATTGGGCGAGCTTAAATTCTCAATCTCAATTTGATATTGCTATTCGTGCTGTTGGGTTTAAGTTTGAAGTAAAAGAGCCAGGCGAAGGTTCAACTGCCTATACTTATATTCGCAAAGTAACTGTAAATGAAGTAAATTATACTGATAGAATTGTTTATAGAATTACTAGTAATAATTCTGCAAGTATTATTTCATTAGTAACTGCTTCTACTGATTTGGTAAGTTTATACACACCTCAATTAGCAACTTTTAAAAATAACAACTGCAAAACTGAAATGTCTAAAGACAAAAACACTACTTGCAGCTGTTACGAAAGTGCTAATTTCGCAATCGATCTTTGTGACGAACGTGTAAAGCTGACAATGGGTGACGGAAATAAATATTTTGTTTCTGTAGCTAAAAAATAATATAAATACTTTAAATAGTATTACTACGAGCTGTTTTCCAAATCTTTGCAAACTTATCTACTAAGTTTATTAAGATTTGGGACGCATTTCTTAGGGAGAATTATGCGTTTGGGTTTTTCATTTCATACCATACTTCTAATTCTTCGTCATATTCAAAAGAATTTACAAAATGTAATCCCAGCTTTTCTAAAATTCTTCTTGAATTCTCATTTCCTGCATCTGCGTAAGCGTAAATCGCATCTACTTTCATTTCATTAAAAGCATAATCAACAAAAGCTTTTCCAGCTTCTGTAGCATATCCTTTTCCCCAATGTTTTTCAATAAAACGATATCCTATTTCGTAGAAATTTTGGTGATTGTTTATTTTATCTGTGCTAAATTTGATTCCAGACCAGCCTAAAAATTCGTTCGTTTCTTTTAGAATTACAGCCCAACGGCCCATCCCAAATTTTTTATACTGCTTTTGAATATTCTCAATTTGAAGAATACTTTCTTCAATATGTTTTATAGGTTTGTTGCCAACAAATAAATGGACATTTGGGTTAGAATCCAATTCGAACATTCCATCAGCATCAGATAGAAGTATTTCTCTTAAAATAAGACGCTCGGTTTCGATTGGATTTTTCATCGATAATTAATTAAGAATATAGCGTTGTACAACTTCTGCAACGCCATCATCATTATTAGAAGCTACGATTAAATCTGCCTTGTCTCGTAATTCAGGTGTTACGTTGTCAACCCAAACTCCTAAACCAGCATATTCGATCATTGTTAAATCGTTTCCTGCGTTTCCTACAGCGATAATTTCACTTTGATGAATTCCTAATCGATCTGCTAATTGCTTTAAACTCGCCGCTTTATCGATTCCGTTTTGCGCAGCTTCCAGAAAGAAAGGTTTAGACATTGCAATACTCAAGTGGGGCATTGCCAATTTTAAATCTTTTTCGACTTCTTTTAAATAAGAAGGCTCAGCCAATAAAATACATTTTATAGCTGGTTTCGTAACTGCTGCCTTAAAATCGGAAACTTTATTATGCGGTAATCCTGTAATTTCTTTTTCGATTTCAATATATTCAGAATCAGTTTCGCTTACAATTTCTCCATCAATATAAGTGATAATATGCGTATTCATTTTTACGCTATAATCATATAATTCATGAATTTGTTCTGTAGTTAAGCATTGCTCAAATAAAATTAAATCATCTTTGACAGTACTGATCACAGCACCGTTAAACGAAATGATATACGAATCGTTTAAGTCTAATTCTAATTCTTTAGCAAAGGCTGTCATTGCAGATGTTGGCCGGCCAGAAGCCAAAACTACATAAACACCTTTAGCCTGAGCTTCAAGAAGTACTTTTTTATTTAAATCTGAAATTTTATGATCGTCTGTCAACAAGGTATCATCCATGTCGAGCACTAACATTTTATATTGCATTCTCTTTTATAATTTTCAGTCTCAGTCATAGTTTTCAGTCCATTACTAAAAACTGTGACTGATAACTGCGACTATTTTACTATCATTAAATACTCATTCTAAACTCTTCAATAACGGGATTTGCTTTTGCAAAATCTGTTTCTTGAATGAATACTTCTACAGCTAAATCTGTTTGTCCAAAACCACCCAAACGAGCCGATTGAATATTATCTTTTTTAGTAGTTTCAACTCCTGCTTCTTCCAATCTTTGTTTCAAAGCAATTGCTAAAACTTCACTTCCTGAAAATACCTTCATTAATCCCATGACATTATATTTATATATACTTATTATTATTCTTCCCCTTCAATTTATTATTCTTCCTCTTCAATTCCGTCTTCTTCTTCATCCAATTCCTCTTCTCCTTCTTCATCCATATCAAATATATAAGGCTCTAATAACATTTTATCTGCCAAAATTTCGATACGTTCTGTCAATGTTTCAGCAAAAATAATACGCTGTGTTTTTGTAATACTGTTTGAAATACGCATGATTTTAGTTTCATGGCGCAATTTTAAGATCGGATCTGCATCGTCTAAAATGAACATTTTTAAACGGTTTACATTGTAACCGGCTGTTGTAAACATATCACTCAATTTATTTGGCGTTCCGATTAAAACATCAACTCCGGTTGAAATGTAGTTTTTATCATAATCCATATCGCCTTTGTCATGAACGCCATAAACTTCTAGATTAGAAAATTTGCCGTACTTCTCAAAAAGTTCGACCATTTCTAAAACTTTAGCTTTGTCTTCAACAAAAATCAATGCGCGAGGCGACTCTTCTGTATGTCCAGACAATTGCTGAATCACATTTACTACGATCGTTGTCGATTTTCCGCTTCCTGCTGGAGAAAGAATAATACAATCTGCACCACTTTTAATTGTCGAAAAAGTTTCCATCTGCAATACATTTGCTTCCGTCAAACCGTTTTCAATTAATGCATCTTGTAATTTTTCGTTTATTTTTTTTAATTTCATTTTTTTAATGCTTTATGCTGTAGGCCGTAAGCCGTAAGCAAAAATTATTTTTAATTTTATTAGCCTAAAGCCTAAAAGCTTAAAGCCTATTTCGTGAAGCATTGTCTACTTGCTTGCGAACATTTTAACATCGGTTTCAGAAATCTCTGTTCCTCCCAAAATAATTAATCTTTCGACTACATTTCTAAGTTCACGAATATTTCCTGTCCAATCGTATTCCTGCAATAATTTTATGGCTGGCTGTGAAAATACTTTGACAACATTTCCTTGTTCAGAAGCAATTTTTTCTGCAAAGTGCCTTATCAAAGCTGGAATATCATCTCGTCTTTCATTCAATGGCGGTACTTTGATTAAAATTACAGCCAAACGATGGTATAAATCTTCACGGAAACGACCTTCGGCAATTTCTGTTTTTAAATCTTTGTTGGTTGCAGCGACAACACGAACATCAACTTTAATATCTTTTTCTGCTCCAACTCTGGTAATCATGCTTTCTTGCAATGCACGCAGAACTTTAGCTTGGGCCGAAAGACTCATATCTCCAATTTCATCTAAGAAAATAGTTCCTTTGTCAGCCGCTTCAAACTTTCCGGCACGATCTTTAACCGCCGATGTAAAAGCGCCCTTTACATGACCAAACAATTCACTTTCGATCAATTCACTCGGAATCGCCGCACAGTTTACTTCAATTAAAGGAAAATTAGCACGCTCGCTTTTTTCATGCAATTGATGCGCAACTAATTCTTTTCCGGTTCCGTTTGGACCAGTAATTAAAACTCTTGCTTCTGTTTGAGCAACCTTATCAATCATCACTTTAATATGATTAATTGCGTCGCTATCGCCTACCATTTCGTAATTTTTACTGACTTTTTTCTTCAGAATTTTATTTTCAACTACAAGTTGTTTTTTATCTAAAGCATTACGAACTGTATTCAATAAACGATTTAAATCTGGCGGTTTCGAAATGTAATCAAAAGCACCTAATCGCATCGTATGAATCGCCGTTTCCATATCGCCATGACCTGAAATCATAACCATCGGAATTTCAGGTTTTATTTTTTTTACTTCTTCTAAAACCTCAACACCGTCCATTTTTGGCATTTTGATATCGCACAAAACCAAATCGTAATCGTTGTTTTTTATCTTCTCAAGTCCCGCAACACCATCTTCCGCTTCATCAACCTGATATGCATCATTTTCTTCTGATAAAATCTTTACCAAAACTCTTCTGATCGATGCTTCGTCTTCTATAATTAGGATTTTACTCATTCTTTTTTTTAAGGTTCAAAGTTGCAAAGGTTCAGAGGTACAAAATTTTAATCTTTGTCGCTATTAATTCCTTTCAACCTTTTATTAGTTATATCTTTTTTTCAAGCCTAGTATAATTCTTAAAGTTGTTTATTTATAAGTTACAAAAACTCAAATTCAAAAAAACCTTTGAACCTTTGCCTCTATGAATCTTCAACTTTAAAGAGTTAATATTTCAGCCATCTATACAATTCTTTCCATGTTGGTTTTTTGCCGTACATTAAAATACCTACGCGGTAAATTTTTGCCGCGAACCAAACGACTAGGAAAAAGGTAGAAAACAATAATGATACCGAAATCGCAATTTGCCACCACGGCACTCCAAACGGAATTCGCATTAGCATTACAATTGGCGAGGTGAGCGGAATCATCGAAAATACAACAGCAACAGTTCCGTGCGGATCATTTACTACTGTAAAAAAACCAATATAAACACTTAGAATTAAAGGCATAATAATTGGCAAAAGAAATTGCTGTGAATCAGTCTGGTTGTCAACAGCAGCTCCAATTGCAGCATAAAATGAACTGTACAAAAAGTAACCGCCTACAAAATAAACTACAAAACCAATTATAATACTAGCGATTGGCAAATTCCATAATTCACTGATATACATTTGTGCTTTTCCTGCAACTTCATGTTGTGCTGTTTGCATTAATTCTGGCGGAATTTTAGCTGTCGGCCCTACATTTACTCCAAAAAATGCCGAAGCGGCAAACATTAATCCCAAACCAATTATCGCCCAGATCATAAATTGTAATAAGCCCGCAAGTGAAGTTCCTACGATCTTACCAATCATTAATTGAAATGGTTTTACAGATGAAATAATAATTTCTATAATTCTGTTTGTCTTTTCTTCGATAACACTTCGCATTACCATATTTCCGTAAATGATAATAAACATCATAATGAGATAACCAAACGCGCCGCCAATTCCGATTTTTATTTCATTTAAACCTTTTAAACTTTCTTCTCCAGAAGCTTTTGACAAATGAATATTAACATTAGCCTGCGCTTTTTGAATCGCCAACGTATCTAGCTTTGCTTGTTCAAGATTTAATTTTGTGATTTTCTCAGCAATAACGTACTGTGTTTTTTCTACAAAAGAAATACTTGGACTATTATTCGAAACAAACTCGATTTTATTTTCTAAATCTTTTAAATTTTCTGTTTTTGGAATAACAATCAAGCCATTAAAATCTTCTTTGACAATGCTGTCTTTTAAGGCCTTTATATCAATTTCAGACAGATTTAAATATTTAAATTCGCCGTCTTTTTTATTCTGTTTTACAAAATCATCTGCAAACAAACCGGTTTCATCGTGAATTGCAATTCGTTTGGTTTCGGCTTTCATCGAACTCAAATATCCAATAAATCCGGCAATTGCCACAAACAAAAGCGGACTCAAAAAAGTCATAACAACAAAAGATTTATTGCGAACTTTTGCTATGAATTCTCTTTTTATAATTAATGAAATTATACTCATTTTTTAGATTAGTTAGATTGTTAGATTTCTTAGATTGTTAGATTTTTTTGATTCCAAGACTTAGTCTGAAAATCTAAGAAGTCTAACGATCTCAAGATCTATTCCGTTACAGTTTGAATAAAAATATCGTTTACACTCGGGATTTTTTCTACGAAATGTGTTACTTGACCTCTTTGTGTTAAAAGATGAAGCAATTCGTTTGGCGTAGCATTTCCTATCTGAATATCCAATTTCAAATCATCATTTAAGGATTTAAAATTCGCTGGCGACACAGTGAATTTTTGAGTGATGTCATACATCAGGCCTTCAACATTACTTGTCAAGATTCCAACTTCAAAACTATTGGTTTTGAATTGACGTTTTACATCGCTCACTTTCCCTTCGATTAATTTATTCGATTTATGAATCAAAGCAATATGATCGCAAAGTTCTTCAACACTTTCCATTCTGTGCGTCGAAAAAATAATTGTTGCGCCTTGTTCTTTCAATGCCAAAATTTCATCTTTAATCACATTTGCATTAACTGGGTCAAAACCAGAAAAAGGCTCATCAAAAATCAGCAATTTAGGTTTATGCAATACACAAACTACAAACTGAATTTTTTGCGCCATTCCTTTAGAAAGTTCTTGAATTTTCTTGTTCCACCAGCCTTGAATTCCCAAACGGTCAAACCAGTATTCCAACTGCACTTTTGCTTCCGCTTTAGAAAGCCCTTTCATTTGTGCCAAATAAAGACATTGTTCACCTACTTTCATAGAGGTATACAAACCTCTTTCTTCAGGAAGATAACCAATGGTCTGCACATGCTTTGGCTGTAATCTTTCTCCATCTAAAATTACTTCACCGCTATCGGGCAATGTAATCTGATTTATAATTCGGATAAGGGAAGTTTTTCCAGCTCCATTAGGACCTAATAGTCCATAAATACTGCCTTTTGGCACATTCAATGAAACTTCGTTAAGCGCTACATAATCACCGTATTGTTTTACGACTTTATGTACTTCGAGTAAGTTGCTCATGCGATTTTTTAGATTTTCTGCGTCAGTATTGCCTTAATGGCCTTGCGTGTGTAAAAGTAAATAATTCATAGCGAATCTTGGTATAATTACACAAAAAACCCATTCTAAATTTGCATTAGAATGGGTTTTAATTTATTTTGACATTTTAAAAAAAAGTTTTATGAAAACATATCTTTTACTTTCTCAAAAAATGATTTTTCTGATTTTTCAGGGTTTGGAATAAAATGTTCGTCGTTTAAAGCATTTTCAAAAAATTGTTTTTGCTCTTTATTCAACGTTTTTGGTGTCCAAACATTTACATGAACTAGCAAATCTCCGCTTCCATAACCGTTAATACTTGGAATTCCTTTTCCTTTTAATCTTAAGATTTTTCCAGATTGAATTCCTTCTTCAAGTTTAATACGAACTTTTCCGTTGATTGCTTCAATATCTTTAGAAACTCCTAAAACTGCTTCTGGGAAACTGATGTATAAATCAAAGTGAATATTTTCGCCTTCACGTTTCAAGAATTCGTGTTCTAATTCTTCAATAGCTACAATCAAATCACCTGGAACGCTGTTTCCTGGAGCATCGTTTCCTTTGTTCGAAACTTTCAGCTGCATACCGTCAACAACACCCGCTGGAATTTTGATAGAAACTGTTTCGTCTTCTAAAACCATTCCTTGAGCATCTGCTTCAGAAGGTCTTTTATCTAAAATCTGACCAGAACCACCACAAGTAGGACAAGTAGATGCAGATTGCATTCTTCCTAAAATCGTGTTAGTTACACGCATTACCTGACCTTGACCGTTACAAGTCGAACAAGTTTTATAGGTAACACCTTTAGCCTGAACTTTACGTTTAACTTTTACTTTTTTCTCAACACCATTTGCAATTTCTTCTAAAGTCAATTTTACTTTAATTCGAAGATTGCTTCCTTTAGCGCGACGTGGACCGCCTCCGCCTCCACCGAAACCGCCAAATCCTCCACCAAAAATATCACCAAACTGGCTGAAAATGTCATCCATATTCATACCTCCATGACCTCCGCCAAATCCGCCAGAACCATCAAATGCTTGATGACCGTATTGATCGTATTTTGCTTTTTTGTTAGGATCGCTTAAAACTTCGTAAGCCTCAGCAGCAAGTTTGAAGTTTTCTTCTGCCTCTTTGTCGCCTGGATTTTTATCCGGGTGATATTTCAAAGCACTTTTTCTGTAAGCTTTTTTAATTTCGGCAGCGTCAGCATTTTTTGAAATGCCTAGTATTTCGTAAAAATCTTTTTTCATAATTTAGGTTAAATTCCAATCCCTATAGTAACGGGATAAATTCCAAAATCCAATTCTTAAAAAATTGATATTCAGAATCTAATTTTAGTTTTTAGTTTCCGATAACCACTTTAGGGAAACGAATAATTTTGTCTCCTAATTTGTATCCTTTTTCAATAACATCAACAATTTTCCCTTTTAATTTATCAGACGGTGCTGGAATTTGGGTAATTGCCTCAGCAAAATCAGCATTAAAAGCATCACCTGCTCTTACTTCAACTTGCTCTAAACCTTTAGAAACCAAAGTGCTTTTCAATTTTTCGTGAATCAACTCAACTCCTTTTTTCAAATTTTCATCCTCAGATTTGTTGATTTCTACAGCGGCTCTATCAAAATCATCCAAAACAGGAAGCATTGCTAACAAAACTTCTTGATTTGCAGTTTTAAATAAATCCATTCGCTCTTTTGAAGTTCTTTTTTTGTAATTTTCAAATTCGGCAAATAATCTCAAAAACTTATCTTTTTCTTTTGCCAAGTCTTGAGCTAATTGCTCTTCAACACTTAATTCTTCAACAATTAACTGCTCACCGTTGGCATTGTTCTCTAACGTTACATCATCTAATTCCTGATCGAACTCTGTATTTTCCGTAGTCATATTACTTTTATTTTTAAAAATATTCTTAAACTTCATTTTTTATTCTTTCTGTTGGATTGCAAAAGTACTGCCAAATTTTATAAAATGTCAAATTGTCACTTTATTAAAACTGAGCCTTTTAAAAAGCCAAATTTACCTAAAAAAATTTAGTATAATTTTAAGACTATTACGTTTTAGTTTGTAGTATATTTGGATTCCAATTGGAAACTATATTATTACCTATCAAAATTGAATTTAAGGGTTAGCCTCGGCTTTATAAATAATTATTAATTCAAGTTTACCTTATATTAAAAAAAGCTTCGTCTGAAATAGGCGAAGCTTTTTTTTATGCTTTTTCAAAAATTTTACCGCAAAGAACGCTAAGTTATTTTACTCTTAAGCTTTTATGAAAAAAATTCGCAAAGCTTATATTTATTTAGCTTTGCGAACTTTATGCTTTTTAAAAGAATTCTTATAAAATCTTTGCGTTCTTTATGGTAAAAAAGTTGCACGGGCGGAGGGATTCGAACCCCCATCAACGGTTTTGGAGACCGCTATTCTACCCTTGAACTACGCCCGTAACTTAAGGTCGGCAAATTAAAAGTTTTTTTTCTTTTCCAGCAACTATTTCAAGCAGAGATTTAAAAAGAAAACTCTTTAAATCCGCGCGATACAAAGGAAAAACCTTTGCTTCAAACAGTTAAGGTATAATTTTTTATTTCATCCAGATTTAAAAAGATTTACGCAGATTTATTTTATAAAACAATTAAATTAAATCTGGTCGAATCTGCAAAATCCGCTTAAAAAAAAATCTAAACAATTCTTTTAATCTGTGGCAAAACCATTTACCACAAATTATGCCAACAAAGCATTTTTCAACCCTTCGAAATCCACAGAAACTTGTTCGCCTGAAACTAAATTTTTAAGCGAATAGGAATTTGAAGCAATTTCCTGATCACCGGCAATTACGGCAAACGGAATCAAACGTTTATCTGCATATTGAAATTGTTTACCCACTTTTACGTTATCTGGATAAAGCTCTACTTTTATATTTTCTTTTCTCAATTTCTGGATAGCTTGAGAAGCGTATAAAGCTTCCTTATCTCCGTAATTAACAAATATAGCTTTTGAAGTCGCTGCAACGGTTTCCGGAAACAACTGCAATTCTTCTAAAACCAGATAAATACGATCTAGACCAAAAGAAATCCCGACACCGCTCATATTTTTCAAACCAAAAATACCCGTCAAATCGTCGTATCTTCCACCGCCTCCAATAGAACCCATTGAAACTGTTTTTGGTGCCGCTACTTCAAAAATAGCTCCTGTGTAGTAATTTAAGCCACGCGCTAAAGTTACATCCAGATCTAAAGTTGCAGTTGACAAACCTAAAGCCGCCACATTGTCGCAAATAAATTTAAGTTCTTCAACTCCTTTCATACCCTCTTCTGATGAAGCCAATAAATTTGAAAGCTGACTAATTTTAGCTGCAAAAGTTCCATTAAAACTAAAAAGTGGCTGAACTTTTACCAAAGCTTCTTCTGAAATACCTTTTTCGATCATTTCTTTTTTAACTCCGTCTTCACCAATTTTATCTAGTTTATCTAAAGCAACCGTAAAATCGATTAATTTATCTGAAGCCCCAATAACTTCAGCAATTCCAGATAATATTTTTCTATTATTTATTTTGATGGTAACACCTTCTAAACCTAAAGAAGTAAAAACAGTGTCATATAATTGTACCAGTTCTACTTCCTGCCACAATGATTTTGATCCCACAACATCGGCATCACATTGATAAAATTCTCTGTAACGCCCTCTTTGTGGCCTGTCTGCTCTCCAAACCGGTTGAATCTGATATCTTTTAAACGGAAATTCAATTTCATTCTGGTGCTGTACCACGTATCTTGCAAACGGAACTGTTAGATCATAACGCAATGCTTTTTCTGAAATTTTTCCAGTGAACTTATTCAATTCAATTCTTTGATTCAAATCAATAGTTTCAGCAGAATTAACTTGCAGCGATTCTATAGACTCCGGCAGTTCAATTTTGTTTTTATTAAAAAAGAAATTACCTGAATTCAATATTTTAAAAATCAAACGATCGCCTTCTTCTCCATATTTCCCCATTAAGGTATCTGAATTTTCAAACGAAGGAGTTTCAATCGGCTGAAAACCAAATTTCTCAAAATTATTTTTTATGGTCTGAATAATATATTGACGTTTTGACACCTCTGCAGGCGAAAAATCTCTTGTTCCTTGTGGTATGCTTGGTTTTGAAGCCATTTTTTTTAGATTATTAGTTTTTTGGATCTTTAGATTCTTAGATTGCTTTTTTACTTGAAATCTTAAATTTAATGATCTTAAGATTATAGGAATTTTTCAAATTTTAGATTTCTCTTAAATTCTAATCGAGTGCAAATATCTTATTTTTTAAAATAAATATTGGCAGTTCGAAAACAAACTTGTAACAAAAAACGTATTTTCGTGACAAATTGGTCATGATGCTAAAATTATTTAAAGAAAATATCCGAATTGCTTTTGGTTCTATCAAAACACAATTATTGCGAACCATTCTTACCGTTTTAATTATCGCTATCGGAATTACCGCTTTGGTTGGTATTCTTACCGTTGTAACTGCGCTCGAAAATACCGTTTCGACCAATTTTGCTTCTATGGGAGCAAATACTTTCAACATAAATCAATACGAAAACAATCTTAAAAATCGCGGTGGAAATGAGCGTGAAATTATAAATCCGATCATTTCTTACCCAGAAGCTGTTGCTTTTAAAAATAAATACAAATATCCTTTTACCGAAACTTCGCTGTCTTTTACAGCAACTTCAACAGCAGAAGTAAAATATGGAGATAAAAAAACAGATCCTGAAATTACGATTGTGGGAGTCGATGAACATTTTATCTCGAACTCAGGTTTAGAAACTACTTTGGGCCGTTCGTTCAATCAATTTGATATTGATAATAATACGTATTCTTGTATTGTAGGTTCTGATTTCGAAAAAGGTTTATTGAAAGATGTGAATCCGATTGACAAAATCATTTCAATTCGCGGAGCACGTTTTAAGGTTATTGGCGTTTTAAAAGAAAAAGGTTCCACTTTTGGACACAGTCAGGATTTACGTGTTTTAATTCCGATTCAGGTAGCGCGTTCTTTATTTACTGCTCCAAATATCAATTACACAATGAGTGTCATGGTTTCTAAAAAAGAACTTTTAGATCCTGCGATTGATAACGCGACCAGCACAATGAGAAGAGTTCGTAAATTGAATCCGGTTCGTGATAATAATTTTGGAATTGGCCGAAGCGATGATTTAATTAATCGTATTCTCGGAATCACGCAATATTTAGGCTGGGCTTCCTGGATTATCAGCATCATTACAATTTTAGGATCGTCGATTGCCTTGATGAACATTATGATTGTTTCGGTTACAGAACGCACTCGAGAAATTGGCGTTAGAAAAGCATTAGGCGCAACAAAAATTACAATTTCAGTTCAGTTTTTTATCGAAACTTTATTAATTGGACAAATTGGAGGTTTGGTTGGAATTGTATTGGGAATACTTCTTGGTTTTGCAATTGCAACAGCAATGAGTTTTGCATTCGTCATTCCGTGGACCGCTATTTTTGCTGCTTTCGCTACCAGTTTTGCTGTTGCGATTGTGTCAGGATTATATCCGGCAATAAAAGCTTCGCAATTAGACCCTATTGAGGCATTGCGTTACGAATAGTTTTTTTTTTCTAGTTTACAGTCCTCAGTTTACAATTCTTACTGAGAATGTAAACTGAGACTGTAAACTCTAACTACTAAGTTCTGGAAACCTTGCAGGAAATCATGCGGTCGTTATCGTAAATATCTTTTCGAAGATCAATATTTATAAAATCCATTTTTCCCAATAAATCAATCATTTCTTTTCCTAAATATTGATTGATTTCAAAATACAATTGTCCGTTTTCTAAAAGATTATTTTGAGCCAGCGATGCAATCTTTTTATAAAAAACCAAAGCATCATTATCTTCTACAAAAAGTGCCAAATGGGGTTCATAATCCAGCACATTCTTTTTGATTTCTTCTTTTTCTAAATTGCGTACATATGGCGGATTTGAAACAATCACATCAAATTGACATTTTAGTTCGTCAGTTATTAAAATGTCCTGAAAAATAAAAGTTACTTCTACATTATTATTTACAGCATTTCTTTTGGCCGTTTCTATCGCTTTTTTCGAAACATCAATAGCATACACTTCTGCATTTGGCAAGTTTTTAGCCAATGAAATTGCAATACAGCCACTTCCGGTTCCGATATCAAGAATTTTTATCTTTTTAGATTCATCAATTTTTTTATTTTCATTGATAATCCATTCGACTAATTCTTCCGTTTCTGGTCTTGGAATCAAAACATGCTCATTTACTTCAAAATCTAAACCATAAAAATTGGTTTTTCCCAATAGATATTGAATCGGCACTTCCTTTTTTAATTGATTTAACAAGGAATTCCAAACCACAAAATCGCTTTCCGAAAAATTCAGCTCATGATTTAAAGCCAAATCAATTTGTCGCAGCTTGTGCTTGTCTTCTAAAATTAAATAGAAAAAACTCTCCGCTTCATACGCATCGTAAAAAGGCGATAATTCTTTTATAAAATGAGTACGGTATTGTTTGATTCTCATTACGGGTTTTTGAGTATTATTTTTAGCAAAGCCAATTTATTTCAAATAAGTATCGCAAAACAAATTCTGTTACAATTTGTCTACAAAACTTTCAACATCCAAACAGGGCAAGAACTGTGCCCAGTACAACCTAATGGCGTATCTAAATATTCAAAACCTGATTTTTTATATAATTTTTGAGCCGCATGCATAAATGGCATCGTTTCTATATAACATTTTTCAAAACCAAAATTTCTAGCTTCTTCCAAGCATTTTTCCATCATTTTACTTCCAATTCCTAAACCGCGTGTCTCTGGCAAAAAATACATTTTTTGAAGCTCACAAATTTTAGGATCCCCATTTTCTAAAGGCGCAATGCCAGCAGAGCCAACAATTTTTCCTTCATTTTCAACCACAAAATAAACAGATTGAGATTTATTGTATTCTTCAAACATCAAATCTAAATACGGATCTTCATATGCCGTGCCCACTTTAGGAATTTCCATTTCATCAAAAACGGATCTTATTAATTGTGCAACTGCCTGATTGTCTTCTTTTTTAATCTCTCTGATAATCCAATTCTCCATATTTCGTTTATTAGTGTAATGTCACACAAAAGTAAAAATACTTTTTTGAAAGTAGGCCAACTATAACATTAACTATCGTGACTAAACTCAAAAATAACTACTTTTGTATCGTGAATCTACATGAAAAATACATAAAACGCTGTATTGAACTTGCCAAAAATGGTTTTGGAACAACGTATCCAAATCCGATGGTAGGAAGCGTAATTGTATATAACGGCCAGATTATTGGCGAAGGCTGGCACAAAAAAGCTGGAGAACCACATGCAGAAGTAAATGCCGTTCGATCTGTAAAAGACAAATCACTGTTAAAAAAAGCAACTATTTATGTGAGTTTAGAACCTTGCAGCCATTTTGGAAAAACGCCTCCTTGCTGTGATTTGATTATTGAAAATAAAATCCCAAATGTGGTTGTTGGAACAGTAGATCCTAATGAAAAAGTTGCTGGAAATGGAATCAAAAAATTACTAGAAGCTGGAGTAAATGTAACGGTTGGCATTTTAGAAGATGAATGTAACGAACTCAATAAACGCTTTTTTACTTTTCATCAAAAAAAGAGACCTTATATTATATTGAAATGGGCTGAAAGTCAAGATGGTTTTTTGGCACCAGAAAAAGAACTTAATCAAGAAAGAAAACCAGTTTGGATAACCAATACGTATTCAAGACAATTGGTACATAAATGGAGAAGTGAAGAACAGGCTATTTTGGCAGGAACGCAGACTGTTATTGACGACAATCCGAAATTAAATGTTAGAGATTGGGCAGGAAATAATCCGGTACGAGTTATTTTAGATCAGAATAACCGAATTTCTCGAGACAGTTTTATTTTTGATGACAGTGTAAAAACCATTGTATTTACAAAATCAGAAATAAGCTTTTCAGCAGAAAAGACGAGCTTTGAAGTAATCGATTTTAATCAAAATATAATACCGCAAATTTTGACTGTTTTGCATCAAAATCAAATTCAGTCTATTATTATAGAAGGCGGTTTAAAAACTTTACAATCTTTTATCGATCAAAACACTTGGGACGAAGCCCGAATTTTTATTGGAGAAAGTATTTTTAATAAAGGAACAAAAGCGCCAATTCTTCAAAAGAAAACCATAACTAAAACCCATATTCAAAACGACGAATTAATATACGTTAGAAATCATGATTGATACTATAATTTTTGACTTTGGAGATATTTTTATCAATTTAGACAAACAAGCTACTATTTCAGGATTGCAGCAATTAGGTATGACCGAATGGAATGCAGAATTAGATCGTTTAAATCTTTTGTTTGAAACTGGCGATATTTCGCATGATGATTTCATAGGAGGTTTTCAAAAAGAACTGCCAAATGCTTCTGTTGAAGAAATTCTCAAAGCCTGGAATGCTGTTTTAGCCGATTTTCCTTTATATAGATTAGAATTCCTTCAGATGCTTTCAAAAAAATACCGTTTGTTTTTATTGAGCAATACGGATTCTATTCATATTGAAACTTTTGAAAATAAAAGCGGTGTTTCGTTTTACAGCGATTTTTACCAATGTTTTGAAAAAGTTTATTTTTCCTTTGAAATTGGAATGCGAAAACCAAATGCTGAAGTTTTTCAATATTTAATCAACAAACATGAATTGTCTCCAAAACGAACTCTGTTTATAGACGACAAAAAAGAAAATACAGATTCTGCAGCATCTTTAGGTTTGCATGTATGGAATTTACAAGTTGGACAGGAAGATGTGGTCGATTTATTTGATAAAAAAATACTTTAGCTTATTTTTATCTTCCCCGAAGATTTGCAGATAAAGCAGATATTTAAAACTTCTTATAAAAAAAATCTGCAAAATCTGCAGGAGAAAAGGTTCAGCAACAAAATTTAATCTAGAAATTTACTTTTGGAATATAACGACACCTATAAAACCATTGCTTTTGAATCTGAAGAAATACTTTTTAAAGAAAAAGGAAGCAAATTTTTTGGCTACGCTTTTCCTATAGAAACTGAAGATGAAGTAAAACCCATTATAGAAAGCTTAAAAAAACAACACCCGCACGCTGTTCATTTTTGTTACGCTTATCAATTAGGTTCGGCTCCAAAAATATCATATCGCGCCAATGATGATGGAGAACCCAGCAATACGGCGGGCGCACCTATTTATGGCCAAATTCAGTCTTTTGGGGTAACGAATGTTTTAGTTGTTGTGGTTCGGATTTTTGGAGGAGTTAAATTAGGCGTAGGAGGTTTAATCACAGCTTATAAAACAACCGCACAAATGACACTTGATGTTTGCGAGATTGTCGAAAAGACAATCGATGTTCATTTTTTAATTTCTTTTGATTACAAGAACATGAATAAAGTGATGCGTGTCATTAAAGAAAAAAAACTTGAAATTACTTCTCAAGAAATGGAAATAGATGAAATTTCTGGATTGCCAATTGGAAAAATTATGACAAAAACGCGAAAAAAAAATGCCGAATCAGTATTCGACATTTTTGATTTAATGTTTGAAATTGACATCAAAACTATATAATTTGATATAAATTTGCACTTCCTTTTAACAATTATACTAGTGTTTTAAATAATTCTAAAATATAATCTGGCGGAGCCGTTGGACGGCCTGATTTTAACGAAATAAATACTAAAATAAACACGGCAGTTGTTAATAACTCGTTCGCTTCATTATAGATTGCGCAGTCGAATTCAATCTTAACCGATGACTGACTTTTGAAAGCAGTATGAATCGTAAGAAGCTCATCATAACGCGCAGATTTTTTATAATTTATTTGCATCGAAACAATTGGAAGGCCAATACCGCTTTCTTCCATACTTTTATACGAAATCCCTTTGTTTCTAAGCCATTCCACGCGTCCGATCTCGAAATACGGAATGTAATTTCCGTGATAAACAACTCCCATTTGATCCGTTTCTGAGTAACGTACACGCACTTGCGTTTGATGATTTTTCATTATTTATAGATTAAAAAATTTAAACTTCTTAAAGTTCACGTACAACATTTTTTTATAAAATTAGACCCCAAAATATTTTTTTTTACAGAAATTTGTTCACATATTTGTTATCCCGAAATACGGAATAAAATTGCTCCCTTTTTATTAGGAGAATCTTTATCAATAATAAAAAAATTTAATTGAATCTATGACTAAAACTGCTCAATCGGTATGGGAAAACTGTTTGTCCTTTATAAAAGACAATATTCAAGATCAAGCCTATAAAACTTGGTTCGAACCAATCAAATCAGTTGAGCTAACCGACAACGCGTTATATATTCAAGTTCCAAGTAAATTTTTCTACGAATGGCTAGAAGAACATTACGTTAAATTATTGAAAGTTGCGCTTACCAAAGAACTGGGAAAAAATGCAAAGTTACTTTATAAAATTAAGATGGAGAACACTTATGGCAATAAACAACCGTTTACCGAACAGTTGCCAAGCGCCAACAGAGTGCCAATGAAACCGCAAGAAGTTGATGCTCCGTTTAAAAACTTAAATCCTGAGCTTAAAAACCCGTTTGTAATTCCTGGAATCAGAAATTTAAAAATTGAGTCGCAGTTAAATGCAAACTACAGTTTTGATAATTTTCTTGAAGGAGATTCTAACCGTTTGGCTCGTTCCGCTGGTATGGCTGTGGCCAACAAACCTGGAGGAACATCATTTAATCCGTTATTAATTTTTGGAGGAGTTGGTTTAGGAAAAACTCACTTAGCACACGCTATTGGTGTTGAAGTAAAAGATAAATATCCTGAAAAAACGGTTTTATATATTTCTGCCGAAATTTTCACACAACAATATATTGATTCGGTTAAAAAGAATAATCGTAATGATTTCATTCACTTTTACCAGTTAATCGACGTTTTGATTATTGATGATGTTCAGTTTTTATCAGGGAAATCAGGAACTCAGGATGTATTTTTCCATATTTTTAATTACTTGCACCAAAACGGAAAACAAGTAATTTTAACTTCGGATAAAGCTCCTGTAGACATGCAGGATATTGAGCAAAGATTATTATCTCGTTTTAAATGGGGATTATCTGCTGAATTGCACCAGCCAGATTATGAAACTCGTATTTCAATCTTAAAAAACATTCTATACCGCGACGGTGTTGATATGCCGGAAGACATTATTGAATATGTTGCCCGTAATATCAAAACTAATGTTCGTGAACTTGAAGGAGCTATTATATCATTGATCGCTCAATCTTCTTTCAACAAAAAAGAAGTTACAATTGAGTTAGCGAAAAGTGTTGTAGAAAAATTTGTTAAAAACGTAAAGAGAGAAATCTCTATCGATTATATTCAAAAAATTGTGTCTGATTATTTTCAGTTGGATATTGAAACGCTTCAATCCAAAACTAGAAAAAGGCATGTTGTTCAGGCGAGACAATTGGCCATGTTTTTTGCAAAGAAATTTACTAAAGCTTCTTTGGCAAACATTGGTTCACAAATTGGAGATCGCGATCACGCTACAGTATTACACGCTTGTAAAACAGTTGACAATTTAGTTTCTACAGACAAACAATTCAAGAAATTTGTCGAAGACATCAACAAAAAATTAACGCTATAAACGCGAATCATGCCAGTAAAAATTTTAATGGTTTGTTTGGGAAATATCTGCAGATCACCATTAGCTGAAGGTATTTTAGCATCTAAATTACCAAAAGACAAATTCATCGTTGATTCAGCCGGAACTGGATCTTGGCATGTAGGTCACTCACCTGACAAACGTTCAATAGCCGTCGCTCAAAAAAACGGTTTATGTATTGACAATCAAAAAGGAAGACAATTTAAAACTTCAGATTTTGATGAATTCGATTATATCTATGTTATGGATAATTCGAATTATCGTGATGTCATTCATTTAGCAAAAACTCCAGAACACGAAAGCAAAGTTCATCTTATTTTAAACGAATTATTTCCGGATGAAAATGTAGATGTTCCCGATCCTTACTTTGGCGCTGTAAATGGTTTTGATAATGTTTATCAAATGCTAGACGAAGTTGCTGAAATAATTGCTTCTAAACTCATCAAAAAACACTCGTAATTTAATTTGTATTTCACTTATACCTTTATAAATGAAATACATTTTTGTTTTAAACTATAAAATATCAAAAAATGAAACTTCTAGGAAAACTATATTTAATTCCAACGACAATGGGCGAAAGCGATCCGATGGATGTTTTACCTCAAACAGTAAAAAGAAGTATCGATTTTATAGATCATTATATTGTTGAAAACGAAAAAACAGCCAGAAAATCAATAAAAGCGGTTTCTCCAGACAAAAAACAATCAGAACTTATTCTTTTTACACTAAATAAAAGAACAGAGCCAAGCGAACATTTAGACTTCATAAAACCTTTATTAGAAGGAAAAAATGTGGGACTAATGAGTGAAGCCGGTTGTCCCGGCGTTGCAGATCCCGGTGCTGTAATTGTAAAATTGGCACATGAAAAAGGAATTCAGGTTGTGCCCTTAGTTGGTCCTTCTTCTATATTATTGGCTATGATGGCTTCTGGAATGAACGGTCAAAGTTTTACTTTCAATGGCTATTTGCCAATTGATAAAGACGAGAAAAAATCGGCATTAAAACATTTTGAGAAATTATCTCAGGATAAAAACCAATCGCAGATTTTCATAGAAACTCCTTATAGAAACAATAAATTAGTTGAAGATATTTTGCAGATTGTAAATCCTTCAACACATTTATGTATTGCGACAGATATAACTTTGCCGACAGAGTTTATAAAAACAATGCGTATTGCAGATTGGAAAAAATTAAAAGTTGATTTGCATAATCGACCAACGATTTTTATTATTCATAAAATGTAATTGTAAAAATTGCCTTATATTGTACTCACAAGTTTTTCGCTAATCAAAACTTTATCATGAGTAAACTCCCAAACATAACCACAAGCATTTTTACGGTAATGTCTAAAATGGCAGCTGAATACAATGCAATTAATCTTTCGCAGGGATTTCCTAATTTTCCTGTTGATGAAAGATTGACATCCATTGTGGCAAAAATCTCGAAAGAAAACGTACACCAATATACTCCAATGGCCGGTTATCCGCCATTGATGAATCAGATTACGAAGCTTATTCAGAGTTCTTACAAAAGAACAATTAATCCTGATTTAGAACTTTTGGTTACCGCCGGCGCAACGCAAGGCATTTTTACTTCAATTTTAGCTTTAGTAAAAACTGGTGAGGAAGTAATTATTTTAGATCCTAGTTATGATTCTTATGAATCTCCGGTATTATTGTGTAATGCAAAACCAGTTCGAGTGGCTTTAAATGATGATTATACGCCAAATTGGGAAACGATCGAAAAAGCCTGTTCTGCAAATAGCAAAATGATTATCATCAATAACCCTCATAATCCGACTGGAAAAATATTAACGGAAACTGATTTCCTTCAATTAGAAAAAATACTTTCGAGGTATCCTGATATTTTAGTTTTATCTGACGAGGTTTATGAATATATTACTTTTGAAGAAAAACATATTTCTGCTCATACCAAAGAATTTCTTTTGAATCGTTGTATTATGGTTTCTTCTTTTGGGAAATCATTTCATATTACCGGCTGGAAAATTGGTTATACCGTTGCTCCTGAATATCTAATGAAGGAAATTAAAAAAGTACATCAGTTTTTGGTTTTCAGTGTAAATAGTATTTCCCAAGTTGCTATTAGTCAATATTTAGATATTGTTGATGTTAATCTTCTTGGAAAATTCTATCAAGAGAAACGAGATTATTTTCGCAAACTGCTTCAAAATAGCCGTTTTGAGTTGAAACCTTGCGAAGGAACTTATTTTCAAGTCGCTTCTTATGCAAATATTTCTCAAGATGATGATGTTAGTTTCTGTAAAAAACTAATTACAGATTACGGTGTTGCTGCAATTCCTATTTCCACTTTTTACTCAGATCACAAAGACCAAAAATTAATACGCTTTTGTTTTGCGAAAGACAATTTCACATTAGAATCGGCTGCAAAAAAATTATGCGATATATAAATTTTATCAAAAATTTATAACATTATTATGCATGCATCCTATTTATTTAATTAATATTGTAATAAAAAGAAAAATATGAGCTATACAGATAAAATGTTGCGCGATGACGCCTTAAAAGGAAAAGTCATTGTAGTTACAGGTGGCGGAAGTGGTTTAGGTAAAGCAATGACTAAATATTTCTTAGAATTAGGAGCTCAGGTGGCGATTACTTCTAGAGATTTAGAAAAACTTAAAACTACAGCAGCTGAACTAGAAAGTGAAACTGGCGGAAAATGTTTACCAGTTCAATGTGATGTTCGTCATTATGAAGAAGTTGAAAACATGCTTCAAGAAGTTTTAAAAGCTTTCGGAAAAGTTGATGTTCTTTTGAACAACGCTGCCGGAAATTTTATTTCTCCAACAGAACGTCTATCTGCAAATGCATTTGATACTGTTATAGATATTGTATTAAAAGGTTCTAAAAACTGTACGCTTGCTTTTGGAAAACATTGGATCGATACGAAGCAAACATCGGCAACTATTTTAAATATTGTAACAACTTATGCCTGGACAGGTTCAGCTTATGTTGTCCCTAGTGCTACTGCAAAAGCAGGAGTTTTAGCCATGACAAGAAGTTTGGCTGTAGAGTGGGCAAAATACGGAATTCGTTCGAATGCAATTGCTCCGGGACCGTTCCCTACAAAAGGCGCTTGGGACAGATTATTGCCAGGCGATCTTGCTGAAAAGTTTGATATGGCCAAAAAAGTGCCATTGAAACGTGTAGGTGATCACCAAGAATTGGCCAATTTAGCAGCATATTTAGTTTCTGATTTTTCTGCTTATGTAAATGGGGATGTTATCACAATTGATGGTGGTGAATGGTTAAAAGGCGCAGGCCAATTTAATTTATTAGAAGCCATTCCAGAAGAACTTTGGGATCAGCTTGAAATGATGATTAAAGCAAAAAAGAATAAATAATTTTACGTGCTTACTAAATTCAGAATATTTTATTAAAACTATACTGACTGCACTAAATCCCGACAGCAATGCTGTCGGGATTTTTTTATATTTTAATGATAATCATTTTAACATATAAGCAATATAAGTTCAGCTAAGTACTATTTTAGTTAAACATTTTGCTGCTTATATTTACTTACATTACTTATATGGTTAAATGCATTAATATGTTTATTCAATTCACTTAAATTATTATTTTTGCCAATCAAATATCAAACAAAAAACATATGCTCATTATTGGAATTGCAGGAGGAACAGGAAGTGGAAAAACAACAGTAGTACACCAAATCATGAACGAATTGCCAGACACTGAAGTTGGGGTGATTTCTCAGGATTCATACTATAAAGAAACCCATAATTTGTCGTTTGACGAAAGAGCATTAATAAATTTTGATCACCCGCGCGCAATTGATTTTGAATTATTAGAAAAACATTTAAAAGCATTAAAAGCAGGCGAAACTATTGATCAGCCTGTTTATTCTTTCATTCAACATAATAGGACTGATGATACTGTTTCAACACATCCAAGAAAAGTAATGATTGTTGAAGGCATTTTAATTTTGACAAATCCAGAACTTCGTGATCTTTTTGATATTAAAATTTACGTTCATGCAGATTCTGACGAAAGATTAATTCGCCGTTTAAAACGTGATATCTCAGAACGAGGACGTGATATCGATGAAGTTTTGACACGTTATCAAAACACCTTAAAACCTATGCATGAGCAGTTTATAGAGCCATCAAAGGCTTTTGCTGACATTATTATTCCAAACGATAAATACAACACTGTAGCTATTGATGTGGTTCGTGCTGTAATTAATCAGCGAATTTCATAATTTTTATCGTAAATTTATTCCAGAAAAATAAGAGCTATCCTGATTCTTATCTCGATAGCTCCGATTTAAATCTTAAACAGTAATTGTTAAACAAACTGAAATGAAAAATCCATATAAAGACAAAAAATGGTTCAAACTCCTAAGCAACAAATATGTTTGGGTTTTACTATTTTTTGTAGTTTGGATGCTATTTTTAGACAATTACTCTTATTTTGACCATCGTTTTTTAGATGGTCAAATCAATGAACTTCAAGACAATAAAAAATATTATCAGGAAGAAATAAAAAAAGATCAGGAACAGATCAAACAGCTTAAAAATCCTGAACAAATAGAAAAATATGCTCGCGAAAAGTACTTTATGAAAAAAGACAGCGAAGATATTTATATCATTCAATTTGAAGGAGATACGATTCAAGAAAAAGAATAATCAGAAAAAACACCAAATGGCCACTACCCTATTCGACGATTTTAATCCGATTTCATCCAAACAATGGAAACAAAAAATTCAGTTTGAATTAGATGGAGCCGAATACAACCAAACTGTTATTTGGAATTCTCCAGAAGATATTCAGGTTAAACCTTTTTACCATAGAGATGAATTTTCGACTGCCGCTCCGGTAAAAACAAATGTTTCAAACTTTAAAATCTGCCAAAACATCTTTGTTTATGATGTCGAGAAATCGATTCAAAGAGCTATTAATACTATTGAAAGAGGAGCTGAAAGTTTACATTTTACCATTCAAAACGAAAAACTTGACATTCAAAAATTATTAGAAAACCTTCCTTTAGAAAACAGAACTGTTTACTTTAATTTGAATTTTATTTCAATCGATTTCGTAAAACTATTAGACATGATTTCGATTCAAAAAAAAGCAACCTTTTACTGTAACATGGATCCAATTGGCTACTTTGCGAGAGAAGGGAATTGGCTTGCAACCTCCGATAAAAATAATTTTGAAACACTTGAAAAAATTTCAAAAGCCACAACAAACATTTCACTCTTAAGCATTGATTTAGGATTGTATCAAAATGCTGGAGCAAATATTACACAGCAAATTGCTTATAGTTTAGCGCATGCCAATGAATATTTAAACCGTTTGCCAACTATAATGAAACCAATTGTTTTTCAAGTTTCTGTAGGAACAAATTACTTTTTTGAAATTGCTAAACTTCGCGCATTGCGAATGCTTTTCAAATTAATTGCAACCGAATATAATGCCGAGATCGATTGTCATTTATTGGTAACTCCAACTAAACGAAACAAAACGATTTACGATTATAATGTCAATATGCTTCGAACAACAACAGAATGCATGTCGGCAATTTTGGGCGGTGCTGATGCAGTAGCTAATTTGCCTTACGATGCGCTTTATCATAAAGACAATGAATTTGGCGACCGGATTGCACGAAATCAGTTATTGGTTTTGAAACACGAAAGTTATTTTGATAAAGTTGATAATCCTGCTGATGGAAGTTATTACATTGAAAGTCTAACCATGCAATTGGCTGAAAAAAGTTTAGCTTTATTTAAAGATATTGAATCCAATGGAGGATTTTTAAAACTTTTAAACGACGGGACAATCAAGAAGAAGATTCAAGAAAGCGCTTCTAAAGAACAAGAATTATTTGATTCTAAAAAAGAAGTCTTATTGGGTACAAATAAATACCCAAACAAAGAAGACAAAATGAAACACGATTTAGAGCTGTTTCCATTTGTAAAAATAAAGCCGAGAAAAACATTAATTACACCAATTATAGAAAAAAGATTAGCTGAAAAACTGGAGCAAGAACGATTAGAACTTGAATAATCTTTAAGAAGTAATTAATAAAACCACAAAACAAAGTGTCTCAATGATAAGAAAAGACCTTAAACATATCAATCTTCAAAGTCAAAAGTCAAAAATCGAAAGTCAAAATTTTGACACTTTGACAGATAATTTTACAACTGCCGAAGGAATCGAACTTAAAAAACAGTATTCTGAGAAAGATATCGAAGATTTAGAGTTTTTAGATTTTGGAGCTGGATTTGCGCCAAATTTACGTGGACCCTATGCAACAATGTATGTAAGAAGACCTTGGACAATTCGCCAGTATGCCGGATTTTCTACAGCGGAAGAAAGTAATGCTTTTTACAGAAGAAATCTGGCTGCAGGACAAAAAGGCCTTTCAATAGCTTTTGATTTACCTACCCATCGCGGTTACGATTCAAATCATGAGAGAGTAGTTGGCGATGTTGGAAAAGCAGGAGTTGCTATAGATTCGGTTGAAGATATGAAAGTGCTTTTTGACCAAATTCCGTTAGATGAAATGTCAGTTTCGATGACGATGAATGGTGCTGTTTTGCCCATTATGGCATTTTATATTGTTGCAGCTGAAGAACAAGGCGTTGCAATCGAAAAATTATCTGGAACAATTCAGAATGATATTTTGAAAGAGTTTATGGTGCGTAATACATATATTTACCCGCCAACTCCGTCAATGAAAATTATCGCTGATATATTTGAATTTACAAGCAAAAAAATGCCTAAGTTCAATTCTATCTCTATTTCAGGATATCACATGCAGGAAGCAGGAGCTACAGCCGATATCGAATTGGCTTATACTTTAGCAGATGGCTTAGAATACATTAGAACTGGACTTTCAACTGGAATGACCATTGATGAATTTGCACCAAGATTGTCTTTCTTTTGGGCAATCGGAATGAATCATTTTATGGAAATTGCAAAAATGAGGGCCGGCCGAATGATTTGGGCGAAATTAATACAGCAATTTAATCCTACAAGCGATAAATCTTTGGCTTTAAGAACACATTGCCAAACCAGTGGATGGAGTTTAACAGAACAAGATCCGTTTAATAATGTGGCCAGAACTTGTATTGAAGCAACGGCGGCTGCTTTTGGCGGAACACAATCCTTACATACCAACGCACTTGATGAAGCGATTGCTCTGCCAACCGATTTTTCAGCCAGAATTGCACGTAATACACAAATATTTTTACAAGAAGAAACGAAAATAACCAAAACTGTCGATCCTTGGGCCGGAAGCTATTATGTTGAAAGTCTGACGAATGAAATCCTAGAAAATACTTGGAAACTAATTGAAGAAGTAGAAGAACTTGGCGGGATGACAAAAGCCATCGAGGCCGGAATTCCCAAACTTAGAATAGAAGAAGCTGCCGCTAGAAAACAAGCGAGAATAGACAGCGGACAAGATATTATTGTTGGTGTTAATCAATTTAGATTAGAAAAAGAAGATCCTTTGCATATTTTGGATGTAGACAATCAAATGGTTCGAAAACAGCAAATTGAGCGACTTGAAGAAATAAAAGCAAAAAGAGATACTGAAAAAGTAAATCGATCATTAGAAAAATTAATTCTTTGTGCAAAAACTGGTCAAGGTAACTTATTAGAGATTGCTACTGAAGCCGCTCGAGACAGAGCTACATTGGGCGAAATCAGCGATGCTTTGGAAAGTGTTTTTGGCAGGTATAAAGCACAAATTAAATCCTTTAGCGGTGTGTATAGTGCAGCAATAAAAAATGACGAGAATTTTGAAAAGGCAAAACAATTAGCGAATGCTTTTGCAAAACAAGAAGGAAGACGTCCTAGAATTATGATTGCTAAAATGGGACAAGACGGGCATGACCGAGGTGCAAAAGTAGTTGCAACAGGTTATGCAGATGTAGGTTTTGATGTAGATATAGGGCCTCTTTTTCAAACTCCTGCCGAAGCTGCTAAACAAGCCATTGAAAACGATGTCCACATTTTAGGTGTTTCTTCATTAGCCGCAGGACATAAAACATTAGTCCCTCAAGTAATAGAAGAACTTAAAAAGCACGGACGCGAAGACATTATGGTAATTGTCGGCGGTGTAATTCCGGCGCAAGATTACCAATTTTTATTTGATGCAGGTGCCGTTGCTGTTTTTGGCCCAGGAACTAAAATCAGTGAAGCGGCGATAAAAATTCTAGAAATTTTAATTGACTAATTGCCATAAAAAAATCCCGAATTATCGGGATTTTTTATTTTGCTTTAATTCTTAATCATTTATTGTTGCATTACTATCTGCTTCAATGTGAGAAAGATCATAACCTCCAAAGGCTTTCATATAACTTCTTAATGAAGTACCATAGGCATCTCTAAAACGTCTACTCCCCTTATTTTTAAAGAAGTTTTTTACTGAACCAGCGCCTCCAAGATGTGCTGCTGCTAAAATACCAGATTCGGTGATTTCGACACCGCTAATGATTTTTCCTTCGTACCTTTCGATTTCATTACGTAAAATCCATTTGTTTTTGGACAATAACGCAATAAAAGCTTTTTCTTGTAAAGCAGGATCTTTTAGAAAAGCTTTACCATTTCGAACACCAATAGATCGTAAGGCTTGAGAACCAAATTGGTATTTCCCCATGTAACCCAATGAATTTACCAATCGGTATTTTCCTTGAGATTCTTTGAAAGCAACGGCTTCTTTAAAACCTATAAGATGCTTTCCTGTAAATGGGATGTTTAAATTGTTTAAAATAGGATAATCATCCTCTTGTTGCGATGGAAATAAGTATTCGGCTCCATCTGTTTTTTCTGTGAGAAACCACGGTTTGGTTTCCAGATTAAAGGGTTTAAAACCCAAACTCAAAAATGTAATAATAACGATCAAACTCGCATAAAAATACCACTTCTTTATCATAAATTGTTTTTCTTCAAATCACTGTCACCTCTTTGAAATTTCTACGGTGCAAAGATAAGAAAAACAAAACAATACTGAAAATCAAATAGTTAAGCGTTTTTAGAAATAGAACGCATGTGCTTTAAGCCCTTTATTGGCGCTATATTCGAGAGTTGGAGCAGGAATTTTTAAGGTGTTAAAAACAGAAAAAATAGTTTTCAAAAAATGCGATTTTGTTTCAATTTTCGTCAAATTCACATCAAAACTAAGATAAATCTGACGAAATCTTTCTGGGTTTTGAACAGAAACTGGATTATCATTTTGTAAATTTCCTGTTAACATTCCATCAGCTCCATATCCAAAAGCAATATTTAACCACTTCGGAATTTTGCTTTCTTTTGCAAAAGAATAAAGGTTGACAGAAAGCCAATAAGTTTGTCCGTTATAATCTTTTAAAAGCTGTTCATTTAATGAACTTCCTAAAACTTCAGGACGTAGATTTGCATATTTTGTAGTGTGAAAAGAAAATTTAGGAGTAATTCGCTGTTCTTTCCAAAGTAATTCTTGAGAAACGTATAAGGCTGTTCCTGTTGCATTTGCAATTAAATCTCCAGAAGAAGCTCCCCATTCTGATGAATATCCATCTAAAACTTCAACAGCAGTTAAAAATGCAAATCCTAATCCGGCACCGTAAACAAGTTGATTTTTTTGACTTGCACCGCTCCAATTTAACATTTCAGCACCAAATCTTCCTAAATGATAAGCAGAATACATATGCCCTACTTTATCCATCTGAAGCCATTCGTTATTATCATTTATAAAATGAAAATTAGACTGCGGATAATCAGCATACCAAAGCTGATTCAAACCAATTAAGGTAACCGAAGCCAGAGCAGCCTCAGTTACTATAACGGTATTTTGTCTTTTTTTATTTAAAGTATCGGAGGGAGTTAAAAAAATTTCGAATTTGCTTTGTGCTTTCAAAGAATGAAAACTCAAAAAAAATACTGCCGATAAGAGAAGGAAATGTTTAAAATTCAAAACTATCTTGTTACGCCTTGACTAGCAATCCAGTCTGAATATTTTTTTGCATTAATTGTATGCTGCTCATAAGTTGATGCAAATTCATGATACCCAAAACGTTCTACACTCGCGCAAAAATAAATGTAATCGTTTTTTTCAGGATTTAAAACTGCATCAAGAGCTGTAATATCTGGCATTGCAATTGGTCCCGGAGGAAGTCCGATATTTACATAAGTATTGTAAGGAGATTTCATAACCAAATCATTATAAAATACTCTTTTGATAACCTGATCAAAATTATTGTCTCTTAATTTTAGAGCATAAATTACTGTCGGATCAGCTTGCAAAGGCATTGCTAAACGCAAACGGTTTAAATAAACTCCAGCAATTCTAGGTCTTTCATCTTTTTTAACTGATTCTTTATGAACTATTGAAGCCAAAATAGTTGCCTGAACTGGTGTTAAGCCTTGTTTTTTAGCTTTTTCGATTCTTTCAGCAGTCCAAAAATTATGGTATTCTTTGATCATTTTATCACGGAATTTCTCTGCAGACGTATTCCAATAAATTTCATAAGTATTTGGAATAAACATCGCAAATACATTGTCTTCATTAAAGCCGTTTGCTGCCATAAAAGTCGAATCTTTTATTGCTTTCATTAAAGACAAACTGTCTGCTTCGATTTCAGAACCTACTCTTCCAGCAAAATTTTCTAGACGCTCTTGATTGTTAAAAGCCAACTTTACAGGAACATTAGAACGCATTGCACGTACCAAATCGATGTTATTCATATCTTTTTTAAGTAAAAAACGACCTGATTTTACATTATCTGGATAACTTCTTTTGCTTGCTACCATTTCGAAGTTTTCGAAATTTTTAATGTAAGGCTCTAATATTTTTTTTACATCTGTATAATTTGCTCCAGTCGGAACATAGACGTATAATTCTTTTTCCTCAAATTTAGTGTTGGCACTAAAAATTCTGCTGATTAAAATAAATCCATAAATCATTAAAACTGAAATTACGGCTACGGCAGTTATCGTGATAATTTTTTTTAAGCTCAAAGTTTTAAATTTAAATTTGTTTATTAATTAACTGGAACATTGCTTCGTCTTGATAGTGGTTGCGCAGCAAAATCCAATCTTTTTTAATTCCTATTTTCTCAAAACCAAATTTAGTAAAAAGAGCTATACTTGCTACATTTTCTACACTAATATTTGCATAGAGCTGATGTAAATTTAAATTATAAAAAGCATATTTAATCAAAAGCCCTAAAGCTTCAGACCCAACATTTTGTCTTTTATTTTCATCTTTTTGAATCACAATGCCAACTCCGGCTCTATTATTTTTAGGATCAAACTCAAATAAATCAATTAATCCGATAGCCGGAAAATCTTCATCTTGACAAATGGCCAGACGCAATTGCTTTGCCTCATAAATATCCTGTTGGGCGTTTTCGAGATACTGACGAACCAAAAAACGGCTATAAGGTGTGTATGTATTACTAACTTCCCAAATGCTTTGATCATTTTCCATGGCATAAACAAACTCCAAATCATTAGGTTCGAGTGCCCTCAGATAAATATTGTCGCCTTTGAGTGTTATCATTTTTTAATTTTAGATTGTGATTTTAGATCTTATATTTCGATTGTTCCTTTGAAAACAAATTTAGCTGGTCCGGTTAAGAAAACATTCGTGAAGTGATTTCCATCTTTATCAAAAGAAACTACCAATTTTCCGCCTTCAACATTCAAGTTAATTGAAGTTTTATCAGTCTGCCCAATAGCGTTCATCGCAATGGCAACTGCTGTTGCGCCTGTTCCGCAAGCAAGAGTTTCGTCTTCAACACCTCTTTCATAAGTACGAAGAGAAAAAGTACTGTCGTCAACCTTTTTTACAAAATTGACATTGCTTCCTTTTTCACCATATAATTCTCCATAGCGAATTGCAGCTCCGTTTTCTTTTACATTATAATGTTCTAAATCATCTACAATTTGAACATGATGTGGAGAACCTGTATTTAAAAAAGTATAAGAATCTTTTTGCTGTACTTCATCAACATCAATCATTTGCAAAGAAATAATAGCATCTTCACCTACTGAAGCATGGTGTAAGCCATCTGTTGCAATAAAAATTGTATTGTTTTTAATGACGCCTAATTGATTGGCAAAAGCTACTAAGCATCGCCCGCCGTTTCCGCACATCGAACTCTGATTTCCATCAGAATTGTAGTAGACCATTTTAAAATCAGTGTTAGGATCATTTTCAAGTAAAATAAGCCCGTCAGCTCCAATACCAAATCGTCTGTCACACAAACGTTCAATTAATTGTATGTTCTCTTTTGGGAAAAAATTAGTACGATTGTCAATCATCACAAAATCGTTGCCCGTGCCTTGATATTTATAAAATTCTATTTGCATTTTTCTTCTATTATATACTACAAAAGTACAAACTATTAATTAATGAAATGTTAATCATTGTTAAAGAGAGTTAAAGCATTTTTTCAAATAATTTTTTGCTTTAATTTTACGTTAAGTAAATTAAATATACATCCTAATTATGAAAAGATTTTCAACCTTATTTTTAGTGTCATTGCTAAGTGGCGCTACTACACTTGGAGCTTACAAATTATTATTTGATGGCAGCAATTCTTTTTTTGGAAGACAAAATTCTGTTGTTACTCTCGCCCCAAATTCATTTGGCAGGAATGTAGCATTAAATGCAGAAACAGTTGATTTTACAGCTGCAGCAGACAAAACAATTCACACAGTTGTTCACGTAAAAAATGTTTCGCGACGAACTGTAAGTAATCCTATGATGGAGTTTTTCTATGGTTATGGAGGCCAGCAACAGCAAGAACAAGTTGGCACCGGCTCTGGAGTTATTATTTCTGAAGACGGATATATTGTAACCAATAATCATGTTATAAAAGATGCTTCTGAAATTGAAATTACGTTAAACAATAAAAAATCATATACTGCAAAACTAATTGGTACCGATTCTAAAATGGATATTGCATTATTGAAGATCAATGCTGATGAAAAATTACCTTATACCGCTTTTGCAAATTCTGATTCGGTAAAAATTGGAGAATGGGTTTTGGCAGTCGGAAACCCATATAACTTAACTTCAACTGTAACTGCTGGAATAGTTTCGGCGAAAGCCAGAAATTTAGATACAAACGGAATTCAGTCGTTTATTCAAACTGACGCGGCAGTAAATCCAGGAAACAGTGGTGGCGCATTAGTAAACACAAGAGGCGAATTGATTGGAATTAACACCATGATTTCATCAATGACAGGTTCTTATGTTGGATATTCATTTGCGGTTCCATCTAATATTGCTCGAAAAATCATCGAAGATATTATGGAATTCGGTAATGTTCAGAGAGGAATTCTAGGAGTTGAAGGCGGCGAACTAAACAGTAATGCTTCAAAAGAATTAGGAGTTACTCAAACTCAAGGTTTTTATATTAGCAAAGTTTCTAAAAATTCAGGAGCTGAAAAAGCAGGACTTTCAAAAGGAGATATTATTGTAAAACTAGATGACCAAAATATTTCGACTTATGCTGATCTTTCTGGATACATTAATACCAAAAGACCAAATGACGTAGTAAATGTAACATATCTTAAAGACGGAAAATCTAGAACTGTTCCGGTTACATTAAGTAAAAATGAATTTTACAGCACCGAATTTAAAGGAATTGAATTAGAAAATATTGATGCTACGGATAAAAAGAAATTCAGAATTGATTATGGAGTAAAAATCAGAAGCATAACAAATGAGAATTTAATGCAATATCAAAATGAATTACAGGGCAATATTATTTTGAGTATTGATAATGTAAAAGCAACAAATGTTGAAACTGTTTCGAGACTTTTAAGTAAAAAAGATGAAGGTCAAAGTGTCCGAATTGAAATGATAAACAAAAACGGAGAAATATTTAGAATAATTATTTAAAATTTGTCGCAGTACTTGTTTGCAGTTTACAGTTTCCTAAAGAGGAAATACTGGGACTGAAGACTGAAACTGAAGACAATTAAAATTTCATTAAAAAAAAGCCAACTTAGAAAATAAGGTGGCTTTTTTATTTTCAAAAATAAATTATAAAATAGTTTACGAAATCGATTGAAATAGATACTTTTGCGGAAAATTTTAAAATAGTGAGCATTTTATTTTTCCAATTTAATCAATTATGAGTAAAAAATCTTTGTACCAAAAAGAGGTATCATTACAAGTCGACCGAAGAAGAGCTGGTGTCGAATTAATTAAAGTCATAAGCGATTTATGGTATGACAAATCCATAGAAATGGTTTTATTCAAAAATCAATTGCTGGATAAAAATGTCAGCGATATTATCAACCTCCATCAATACGCAGGTGAATTTGTAGGCAAACCAATCACCATTTTTGATTCGGTAGAAATTGCAAAAGTTGTTTTGTCATTAGATCTTCCGCCTGCGAAAATAGATCTTGGAAAACTAACTTATGAATATCGTTTAGAAGATGAAAAATATCCCGATGCACGATATTTTGTAATCGATAAATTGAAAAAAGCCAAATCTTCAAAAGAAATTCAACCTAAGGATGTTGTTTTATATGGCTTTGGAAGAATTGGACGTTTATTAGCGCGAGAATTAATGTCTAAAACTGGAAAGGGAAATCAACTGCGTTTGAGAGCAATTGTAACCAGAGACAAAAATGACGCATCGACTTTAGAGAAACGAGCTTCTCTATTGCGATATGATTCCATTCACGGAAATTTTCAAGGATCTGTAACAGCTGATCCAAAAAATAATGCTTTAATCATAAACGGTACCACAGTTCATATCATTACAGCAAATTCTCCAGAAGAAATTGACTATACAGAATATGGTATTAACGATGCGTTAATTATTGATAATACTGGAGCTTTTACAGTTCAAGAATCCTTACAGAGACATTTAACTTCGAAAGGAGCAAGTAAAGTTTTGTTAACAGCGCCCGGAAAAGGAGTTCCTAATATTGTACATGGTGTAAATCATACCGATTATAACCCAGATGAAATCGATATTTTTTCAGCTGCTTCTTGCACTACAAATGCAATTACACCTGTTTTAAAAGCTATTGAATACACATTGGGAGTTGTAAAAGGTCACTTAGAAACCATTCATGCCTATACTAACGATCAAAATTTGGTTGATAATATGCATAAAAAATACCGTCGAGGAAGAGCTGCTGCCTTGAACATGGTTATAACAGAAACTGGTGCAGGAAGTGCTGTTGCAAAAGCACTGCCATCCTTAGAGGGCAAATTAACTTCGAATGCTATTCGGGTTCCAGTTCCAAATGGTTCTTTAGTAATTTTAAATTTAGAAGTTAAAAAAGCTACTTCAATTTTAGCGATTAATAAAATCATGAAAAAGTATGCTCTTGAAGGAGAGCTGGTAGAACAAATCAAATATTCTTTGAACAATGAATTGGTTTCGTCAGATATTGTTGGCACTACGGCACCATCAATCTATGACAGCAATGCAACAATTGTTTCCAAGGACGGCAAAAGCATTGTTCTGTACATTTGGTACGATAATGAATATGGATATAGTCATCAAGTAATTCGTTTAGCAAAATATATTGCAAGAGTAAGACGCTTTACTTATTATTAAATATAAAACCAAAAAACCACTATTTCTAAAAACCATCGAGATTTCTTGGTGGTTTTTTTATTAAATTAAATAGGCAAGACAGTTGTACTTTTAACTTCTGAAATTACAAAAACAGTATTTATTAGAGAAACCTCAGGTAAAATAGATAATTTTTTTTGGTGAAAATGATGATAGCTTTCCATATCTGGAATAATAACTTTAAGCATATAATCGAAATTTCCTGAAACATAATTGCACTCTACTACTTCAGGTAAATTTAAAATCGATTGATTAAATCCCTCAGAAGTATCATAAGTCTGTTTTGTCAATGTTACCTGACAATAGACCGTAAGATTATTTCCGAGTTTTTTCTTATTCAAAATCGAAACATACTTTTCAATAACTCCCTCTTTTTCAAGACGTTTAACACGATCATGAACAGGTGTTAATGACAAATTTATTTTGTTTGCAATGTCCTTCAAAGTATAGTGGGCATTTTCCTGTAAAAGTCGTAAGATTTTTTTGTCAATTTCATCTAAAGCCATAGCGAAAACGTTTTCTCTAATTAATAAAATTTAGTCATTTTTTCTTTTTAAGAGAAAATATAGCCCTAGAAAAAGAATATTTTTCTGTAAAAGTATAAAATAAAATAATATTTTCTTATTTAAAAGTCGTTTATCAATAATATATTCTCTATCAGTAGCTTTGTAAAACAAATTTAAAAAAGCAAAAAATATAACGATATGATAATAGGTGTTCCAAAAGAAATAAAAAACAATGAAAACCGTGTAGCTTTAACTCCTGCTGGTGTTTCAGAAATGAAAAAACACGGACATACAGTTTACGTGCAATCAACTGCAGGATTAGGAAGCGGATTTAGTGATGATGAATATGCAGAAGCTGGAGCAGTAGTTTTAGCAACTATTGAAGAAGTTTACGCAATTGCTGAAATGATTATAAAAGTAAAAGAGCCAATTGCTTCTGAATATCCGTTAATTAAAAAAGATCAATTGCTTTTCACTTATTTTCACTTTGCTTCTTCAGAGCCATTAACTCATGCAATGCTTGAAAAAGGTGCAGTTTGTTTAGCTTACGAAACAGTAGAGAAAACAGATCGCAGTTTGCCATTATTAGTTCCAATGTCAGAGGTTGCAGGTCGTATGGCGATTCAACAAGGAGCAAAATATCTTGAAAAGCCATTAAAAGGAAGAGGAATTCTTTTAGGTGGTGTTCCAGGTGTACCGCCAGCTAAAGTATTAGTTTTAGGTGGTGGAATTGTGGGAACTCAGGCTGCAAAAATGGCTGCTGGTTTAGGAGCACAAGTAACTATAATGGACTTAAGTTTGCCTCGTTTACGTTATTTAGATGACATTATGCCAGCAAATGTAAATACAGAAATGTCTAACCACTATAACATCACAAGAGCAATTAAAGATGCTGACTTGATTGTTGGAGCTGTATTAATTCCAGGAGCAAAAGCACCTCACCTAATTACTCGTGATATGCTTAAATTAATGCGTCCAGGAACTGTTGTTGTTGACGTTGCAGTTGATCAAGGTGGATGTATTGAAACTTGTACTCCAACAACTCACGAAAATCCAACTTTTATTATTGATGATATTGTTCACTACTGTGTAGCTAACATGCCAGGTGCTGTTCCTTATACATCTACTTTAGCCTTAACTAATGCTACTTTGCCTTATGCAGTGCAATTAGCAAACAAAGGATGGCAAAAGGCTTGTAATGAAAACGAAGAATTGAAAAAAGGATTAAACATCGCTAACGGAAAAATTCTTTACAAAGGAGTTGCTGAAGCTTGGAATCTTCCTTTTAACGAAGAATTAGTGTTAGCAAACGCATAGTGCTAACATTAAAATAAGTGCTTACTAAACACTATTTAAAAAGGTTTTTCTTAATTGAAAAACCTTTTTTATGACATAAAAAAACCTGTCTTGCAGAGACAGGTTTTAAATTTTATACAGAATATTATTTTTCGTCTAATACTTCTTGTAATACTTTTGCTTCCGTTCCGTTAGGAAAAGCAACTTTAATTTTTTGAGCAATTGTTGGAGCGATTTCAGTAATTGCTTTTTTATCATACGATTCTCCTTTTTTAATGTGCCACCCATAAAAGATTGCTGGTACATGAGTGTCATAACTATATGGAGTTCCATGTGATGTTCCAGTAGGCGAATATTCCATATCTCCAGGTTTATTAATTATAACCATATCTCCATCTTGAGTTACATCATATCCTTTTGCTACGAAATTTAAATAATAGTCGTTTCCAGAATTTGCTAAAATTTCTTCTTCCGTATATACTTTTTTAATTTGCTGCAGTGTAATCAAATATTCTTTAAATGCTTGTTTTACTCTTGTCAGTTCTAAACCTTTATCTTTTATAATTTGCTTATTGAAGAAAATATTAAAATTTGAATAATTTAAAAGTAAATCAGCTCCAAATGTCTTAGTTGAGAAATCCTGTAGGTTTTTCTTAAAATCTTTAGATGGATAATTATCAACATTATATTTACGGTCTTTTAAATAGATAACGTTTTCAGCACCAGCATGATCTGCTGTTAAGAAAAGAAGGTAATTTTCCTTACCAACCGTTAAATCCAAATAAGCTAAAAAATCAGCAATAGTCTGATCCAATCTTAAGTAAGTATCTTGTAATTCAATTGAGCGTGGACCTAATAAATGTCCAACATAATCAGTAGATGAAAAACTTACTGTTAAAAAGTCCGTAATATTATCTTTTCCAAGTTCTTCTTTTTCAATAGCTTTTTTAGCAAATTCAGCTAATAAATCATTTCCATATGGAGTAGCTCTTAAGATTCCTGCATCATTTTTCTCATACATTGTTTTCAAATCATATGGAAAAACAGGAGCTGTACTGCCATATAATTTACCCTCATACGGATTATTATCAGGTAAACTTTCGTTATAAGTAGAAGCTGGCTTATATAAATCCCAACCTTTATTTATATATGGCAAATAATGTTTCTCACTATTAAATTGAGAAACCCATTCTGGTAATTTATCACCGTAAAATGTACTTGAAATGAAAGAACCAGTTTTACTGTACCAAAAAGCCCAGTTTGCAAAGTGTCCTGCTGGCAAAATTGCACCACGATCTTTAAGACTCATTCCAATAACTTTTCCTTGAAAATTAGTAGCCATTCTTACTTCGTCTGTAATAGTAGTACTTTGCAAATTTTTAGGAGACATAGCCCCTTCTTCTACTGTTCCATCTCCAACTGTTTTTACACCAGCATCATCTGTACAATACATTTCTTTACCTAATGTTCTGCTGAACCATTCGTTACCTACGATACCGTGTGTTGCTGGAGTAGTTCCTGTATAAATTGACGCATGCCCTGGCGCTGTATAAGTTGGCATATAATTATAATGCATATTCTGAAAAGTATACCCATTATTAATTAATCTTTTAAATCCGTTTGGTGAAAAATCATCTGAGAATCGATATAAATATTCCATTTTCATCTGATCTACAACTATACCTACCACCAACTTAGGGCGTTGTTGAGCATTTAAATTTGAAAGAACAAACAATGCCAACAATACAATACTTTTTTTCATACTTAAATTATAATATTTAATACAAAAATACAGATTCACATCCAAAAAGGCTAACACAGCCTTATTTAAAACCCAAAATTGACTTTAATTTAACAGAATATAACGACTAGATATATTTTACATATAAGTGATACATCTTATTTTCAGTAGACTTGTAATTTTAAAACCCATCCGAGTATTTCTCAGGGCATTATTTTTAGAAAAGGGTGCAAAACGAAAAAACCCTGTCCGGACTGGACAGGGTTTTAAAAA
>NZ_JADKPS010000007.1:0-299558 GCF_015350755.1 Flavobacterium sp. JLP
TTTTCAATAGATAATTAAGTACAATTACAGACAAATAAATAGTCTGTCTTAAAAAGCCATTTATCAATTGATAAATGGCTTTTTTTAATTACAAATATCCCTAAAAGTGGGTATTGTGTATTAAAAAAACTGGTTTTAATTTTCAGGAAAATTCTTATAATTATTTATTAACCTGATTATTATTTATTTTGTTTAAAAAATTACTTTATTCATTGATTTTAATTGTATGCATTGGAAAAATTGATTTGCATGCACAGCAAGGAAAAGTTGATATTACTTTTAATACGCTGGATGATGGTTTGACCGGAGATGGTTTTGATAGTTCAGTACGAACTTTATCTTTACAATCCGACCAAAATCTAATAGTTGGCGGTGATTATCTAAATCTCAACGGAATTCCTTCTCCTTATTTAACACGCTTAAAACCAGACGGAACGATTGATGAAAGTTTTAATGTAGGTTCTGGTTTCAATGGCAAAGTTTACACTACTTATATACAGCCAGATGGCAAAATAATTGTTGGAGGCAGTTTTACTACTTATAACGGAATTTCTTGCGGAAGACTTATTCGCTTAAATAATGATGGTACTTATGATGCATCATTTAATACTTTAATTGGTGCAACAACTGGAATCATTTATGAAGTTACACAACAGTCTGACGGTAAAATTATTATTTCAGGAAGCTTTACAAAATATAACAATATAACAGCTAATAGGATCGCGCGAATTATGCCTAATGGCTCTTTAGACACCTCTTTTCTCATAGGTTCAGGTTCTTCCACAAATATCACAAACGTGAGAGTTTTATCGGATGGGAAAATTTTGCTTTCTGGAAATTTCATTTCTTTTAATGGAATTCCAACTAACAGAATTGTTCGATTAAATTCAGACGGAAGAGTTGATTCAAGTTTTAATGTGGGAGCAGGTTTTGATGACGATGTCAATGCAATGGAAATTCAGGCTGATGGCAAAATAATTCTCGGCGGAAAATTTACGACATATAATGGCATTTTGGCTAATAGAATCATCAGGCTTAATGATGACGGCAATATAGACAACAGTTTTTTATCTGGTGCTGGATTTAACTCAGGAGCAGTTCAAAAGATAAAAACAGATTTCTCAGGAAATATTATGTTAGGAGGTTCTTTTAGCGGTAATTATAATGGTATTGATGTTAATCGGGTATGTCTTTTAAATTCTGTAGGCGTTCTTAAAAACGATATTGATTTTGGTTCTGGACCCGCGACATTATCTGTTTTAGCTTTAGAAAAAGATGCAGAAGGATCTTGGTATATTGGAGGATCATTTTCAGTTTTTGATGGTCTTAATCAAGGAAGATTAGCAAAAATTAATCCTGAAGGAGAATATGATACGGGTTATTTGTCGGCTGGAGTTGGATTTGATAATTCTGTTTACAAAATATTGTCTCGAGAAAATAAAGAGACTATGGTTTTTGGTAATTTCAAAAAATTCAATGGTAATTTTGCTTCTAGAATTGCAAAACTGTTAGAGGATGGATCGTCAGATTCTAATTTTAATTCTGGGCAATCTGGTGCCAATAATTTAATCAAAACTGCGATTTCACAATCTGATGGTAAGATTATATTTGGAGGAAACTTTACAAAATACAATGAAACATACATTAACCGAATCGTTCGTATTTTACCAGATGGTACAGTTGATCCTGCGTTTAATGTCGGTACTGGTTGTAACGGTCAAGTTTATGCAATGGCAATTCAATCGGATCAAAAAGTAATTGTTGCCGGAAATTTTACTAAATATAATGAAGCGGCTTCAGGCAGAATAATCAGGCTATTATCTAATGGTTCGCGTGATGTGAATTTTAACGTTGGTTTGGGAGCAGATGCAATTATTGAAGCCGTTTTGATTCTGCCCGATGGTAAAATTTTGGTCGGAGGAAGATTTAATAATTTTGATGGACATTTAATTTCAAAGTTAGTTCGTTTAAATAATGATGGAAGTATTGATCTGAGTTTTAATGTTAGCACTGGATTCGATAAATATATTTATGCAATAGCTGTACAATCAGACGGAAAAATAATTGTTGGAGGATCGTTTTTAAGCTTTAATGGAGTTTCTCAAAAGCGAATTCTTCGATTAAATTCAAATGGCAGTTTAGACACAACATTTGACTCTGGAATTGGTTTTAATAAAGGTGACGTCAGAAGTATTTTAGTACAGCCAGATGATAGCATTTTAGTTGGCGGCACTTTTTCTGGAACTTATAAAAGTACCTCTTCGTTGAGGTTAATTCGATTATTGAAATCAGGTGATTTTGATCCTTCTTTTAAAGCTAATCTTAATAGCAAGCTTTATACAATGGGTTTTACATCAGATTATAAACTTATGATTGGCGGTGATTTTAATTCCATTTCGGGTATTTCTAAACACAGAATTGCGAGATTAAAACTTTGTTTAGAAGCTACAGTTTGGAATGGCACTTCATGGTCAAATGGTTTTCCTTCAGGCGGAAAAGAAATTCTTTTTAAGGATGATTACCCTTCTATGACTAATGCAAATGTATGCAGTTGCGCTATTGATGCAGGAAAGACAGTAACCTTATTAAGTGGAAATACATTAGGAATTGAATTTTCTTATTCTGGATTAGGAACTTTAATTTTAGAAGATGGGTCAAATTTATATCAGTCAGATGATGATATGATTAATACTGGAATTATACATCTTAAAAGAAAATCATCTCCTATTTTAAGGAAAGATTACACATATTGGTCTTCTCCTGTTGCAGATCAAAAATTAATTGATGTTTCTCCAGATACGGCATCTGATTGTTATTATTCGTATGATTTTTTAATAAAAAACTGGCATAGAGAAAGTGGGTCAAATACTATGAACCTCGGAACAGGATATATTATCAGAGGACCAGAAAATTTTTCTGAAACAGTTGCTCAGAAGTTTGAGGCAACTTTTAAAGGAATCCCAACAAATGGGAAAATAGAGGTAAGCATAGGAGATAAATATGTCTTTAATTTGGTTGGAAATCCTTACCCGTCAACTATTAATGCAGATGTTTTTCTGAAAAAAAATGCATCAAAAATTAAAGGAGCACTGCATTTTTGGACTCACAATACTCCTGTAGCGAATAACAAATATGCCTCTGATGACTATGCCGTTTACAATTTGCTTGGAGGAGTAGGTACGAGAGGCGCACTATCGTCAGGTATTAACGAAAATATTCCAGATAATAAAATTGCTTCAGGACAAGCCTTTTTAGTAGAAAGTGAAAATTTGGGGACAATAGAATTTGATGATAGTATGCGTATGGTAGAACAAAACTCTACTTTTTTTAAACCTGGAAAATACAATAAATTACATAATAAAAATGAAATTGAAAGGCATCGCATTTGGATAGACTTTAAAAATCCTGAAGGTATCTTTAAGCAAATTTTGATTGGATATATTGATGGAGCCACAAATTCATATGATGTGAAGTATGATACTCAATCTTTTAACGGAAATAAATTTGCAGATTTTTACAGTATCGTCGACGATAAAAATCTAGTTATTCAAGGCCGAAGCCTGCCATTTGAAGATACGGATATTATACCGCTTGGCTATATGACTAAAGTGGATGGAGAATTTACAATTGGAATAGATCAAGCCGATGGAAACATGAGTATTCAGCCCATTTATTTAGAAGATAAAAATACGGGACTTATACACGATTTAAGAGTTAGCAGTTATAAATTCAATACAGAGTCAGGAACTTTTTTAGATCGATTTCTTCTACGTTATACAAACAAACCTTTAAATACAGCTAATGGTAATGATACTGGAAGCAATATTTTAATTTCTGTTAAGAACAAAGTAATCAGAATAACTTCTATGAAAGAAAATTTACAAGAAGTCTCTGTTTTTGATATATCTGGAAAACTGCTTTACAATAAAAAAGATATTGGACAATCAGAATTTGATATAATAAATCTACAGGCAGCAAATCAAGTTTTATTGCTAAAGGTTAGTTCGGAAAATGAATATTTGATAAGCAAAAAAATAATTTTTTAAAGGAAAATTTATTGATTTTAAGAATCCACTTCAAATATAAGAAGTGGATTTTTTGCTTATATAAGGGTTGAAAAGTTCCTGTCAAAAACACATTAACAGTTGCTTTTAATTTTTAATTGAATTGAATGTTTTTTTATTCGAAATGTTAAAGTGTTGTTTTTCAAGTTAAAGTTTAAAAACAGATGTAAAAAAAATCGTACCTTGTTGTTGTTCTTACCCGACGAACAACGTAAAAGCCCGTTATACTGCCTTTTTGGTAAGTTTTTTAAGAAAGCTAAATCACATATTTTTTAGTTTTTATCCGCCTAAATACTTCTTGTAAAGTTTTAAATGCCTCATTATAATAAACAAAAAAGTACGTTACATTGATTTTAGTATTTTGGATATAGTTTAGGGTACTTTTTTGTATTTCTGTTTAATTGTGAGCCGTTTAAATTTCAAGATGATTCGATTTGACTTTGAATCTAATTTTTAAATTTTTTAAATGCCACGTTATGAAAAAATCTTTACTTCAACTATTACTTTTTGCCCAAATTTTATTGCCGTTTTTATTTGTTAAAAGGCTCTATTCAAAACAATTCTCACTTTCAAAAGTAAAATTGTCTCTTGTTTTAATTTTTGCTTACGCTTCTTTATGGTCTCAACCTCCACCACATAAATTTATTGCTACCGGTTCATTAGTTGTTCCGGCTGGAATTACAACGGTAACTGTTGAAGCTTGGGGAGCAGGTGGAGCAGGTGGAGGAGCTAGTGGGGCTGTAGGGACTACGGGAAGAAGTGCAGGTGGCGGTGGCGGTGGTGCTTATGCCAAATCAAATATTACTGTAGTGCCAGGTACAACTTTAACGGCAATTGTGGCTCCTCAAACTTTAGGAACAACTTCTGACGGAGCTTCAGGAGGAAATTCTACCATTTTGAATTTCGAAGGAAGTATTCTGGCTCGTGGTGGCGCAGGTGGAATTGCGAACACAACTGGAAACCAACCAGCAGGAGGATTAGGAGGTTCAGCTCTAACATCTATTGGTGGTTTATCGACTGCTGCTGGGGAAACAGGAGGTGCTGGAAATTTCGTTTTAATATCCGCTTTGCTTGCTTCTGGAAAAGGAGGCAACGGAGCTAGTCCTGGTGGAGGAAATGGTGGTAACCCAGCTTCAACGGTAGTTTTAGGTAGTTATCCCGGAAATATTGGAAGCGCACCAGGAGGAGGAGGAAGTGGAGCTCTAAACTCTGCAGGTGCCGCTGCTCAGATTGGAGGGATAGGTGAACGTGGAGAGGTTGTTGTGACTTATACTTGTCCTTCTTATAGTATAACAGGAATCTCAGTTGTAAATGCTTGCGCTACAGTAGGCGCCGCTAAAATAATACTAAACTCAAGTGTGGCTTCATTACCATTTGGTGTTTATACAGTAGATTATAATTTAACTAATCCTGTTGCAAGCGGAACTGCAACAATGAGTGTTACAACAGCTGGGACAGGAAATTTTGATATTTCAGGTTTAACAACTGTTGGAACAAGAGCTATAACAATTACAAAATTAACTTCTGGAGTATGTGTAAGTAATATCACAACAGGTAATACAGGAAGCATTGTAATTTCGGGAGCTTCTGTTCCTGGATCTGTTACTGGTGGCAGTACAATTTGCAATGGTTTTACAAGTGGTACACTTACATTAGGAACACATACAGGCTCAATTATAAAATGGCAATACTTTACTGCTTCATCAGGCGTTTGGACAGATATTTCAAACACAGCGGCCACATATACTTCAGTTTCATTAACAGAAACTACTCAATTTAGAGCAGTGATAAAAAATGGAGTTTGTGATGAAGCGTATTCAACTTCCACGACTGTTACTGTTAATCCGCTGCCTCAAGGTAGTCTTACTGCTAACGGTCCTTTTTGTACATCTGGAGTGCCTCAGTTAATATTTACAGCTACAAATGGCGCCGGTCCGTATACTGTTGTTTATAAAGAAAATGGAGGTGCAGACCGCAGTACAACAGGAGTCATAAGCGGAACAGCTTTTACTCCTTTCACAACTCCAGTATTAAATACAACAACTTATACATTAGTCTCGGTAACAGGGGCAAATACATGTGTACGAAATGCTGGATTTACTGGAGGATCAGCAACGGTTACGATTAATTTAGTTCCAGCTGCTCCTACAATTTCAAATATTATACAGCCAAACTGCACAACGGCTACAGGGAGTATTGTTGTAAATGGTTTGCCTGGGTCTGGAAATTTGCTTCAATCAGACGGAAGTACTATTGTTAGTCGCCCTTATACAGGAAGTTCTTTGGCAATTTCTGGATTAGCAATGGGCAAGTATAATTTTGCGATTGATAACAGCTGTGGATTGAACTATTCTACAGATGTAACAATACAGGCAAATACATGGAATGGAACAAGTTGGTCTTACGGTTTAGAACCTACAAGTGATAATTTAGTGAATTTTAACGGCGATTACAATATAAGTGCAGATATAAATGCTTGTTCGTGCACAATAAGCAATGCGGCAGCGGTTACCATACAAAATGGGAAAACATTAAATGTAGTTAAAGGTGTGCATGTGGTTTCGGGCTCCCTAACATTTGCAGATGGAGCAAACTTATTGCAGACTAGTACTGACAATAATTTAAATACTGGAAATATTACTTATAAACGTGCAAGTAAACCAATTCGCCAAGCAGATTATGTGTATTGGTCAACGCCGGTTAAAGGACAAACTTTAGCTGGAGTTTCTCCTCTAACAGCTAGTGATAAATATTTAAGTTATGATGGAACCAAGTGGGTTGCTCATCCTAATACTGATGTGATGATTGTTGGTAAAGGTTATATCATACGCGGTCCCGAAAACTATTCAAATACAGTAAGAAATCCGTTTGCGGTGGCTTTTGTAGGTGTGCCTAATAACGGAGACATAAATGGAGAAACCGTACTGGATTCGAAATATTATTTGATTGGAAATCCATATCCTTCTGCTTTGAATGCTGATGATTTTATACTAGCAAATAATCTCTTAGAAGGAACGCTTCACTTTTGGACACATAACACACCTGTAGTTTTAGGTCCGAATTATAAATATGCCTCAGATGATTATGCGACTTATAATTTAAGCGGTGGTGTTAGAACAGCATTTGCAGCGCAATCTACCGGTAATCCGTCTGATCCTGAAAACAATAAAAGCTTACCAAGCGGTGAGATTGCGGCAGGACAGTCATTTTTTGCTAGTACTGTATCATCAGGTATAATTCAATTTAAAAACTACATGAGAAGAGGAGGCGCTTCAAACGGTCAATTTTACAAACCCGGGAGTGAATCAAAAACTCTTCTAGAAAAACACCGTTTATGGCTTAATATGACTAATTCAGAAGGCGCATTTAAACAAACCCTGATTGGTTATATTGAAGGAGCAACTAATGAATATGATCAGAGATATGATGGAACCAGTCTTGACGGAAATAAATATTTAGATTTTTATAGCATTAATAGTGGAGAAAACCTTGTAATTCAAGGACGTGCTCTTCCTTTCACTAATCGGGATTCAGTTCCATTAGGGTATCGCACAACAATTGACGGAGAGTTTACGATTGCAATAGATCAAACCGACGGCAATATGAATTATCAATCTATTTATTTAGAAGACAAAGATACAGGCGACATTCATGATTTACGCGCCAGCAATTATACTTTTACTACTTTAGCTGGTACTTTTGCAGATCGCTTTGTTCTTCGTTATACAAATAAAACACTTGGAACAGATGATTTTGAAAATACTGAAAATTATGTTTTAGTTTCTGTAAAAGATAAAATCATTAAACTCACGTCATCAAAAGAAAACATCAGCGAGGTGAATATTTTTGAAACATCCGGAAAGAAAGTTTTTAATAAAAACAAGGTTAATGCAACAGAATTGCAAATATCCAATTTACAGCTTCGTCACCAGGTTTTACTGGTAAAAGTAATTTTTGAAAATGGAAAAACAGTAACAAAAAAGATAGTTTTTTAATAGTGCTAAATAAAAAAAGCAGTTGTAGTTTTTAAAATTCTACAACTGCTTTTTTTCTATTTATTAAGATACTTTCCTTAAAAAAGTCTTTTCTAAATTTTCATGTGTATTCTGAATTGCTTTTTCATTTTTGTAATCAATCCATTTTTGGCCTTTAAATTTCCGCATCATTATATCAAAATGACGCATAATAAAAACATTATATGCCGCCTTAGATAAGTTCGCAATGTTTCTAGGAAACGCACGTAAACTCATAGAAAATCCTGGAGTTAAATATTTCATATAATGCCAATAACCTTCAGGCATATAAAGCATTTCTCCATGTTTTAGATTAGTGATGAATCCTTCTGCATTTTTTAAAGCCGGAAATTTATCATAATCAGGATTATCAAAATCAATATCTTCTCTCGAAATTAAAGCATGTGGTACTTTATACATATATTTTGACTGATCAGGAGCAAAAATCATACACTGCTTTTCTCCATGAAAATGAAAATGCAGAATATTCGAATAATCAATATCAAAATGCATAAACACTTTGGAGTTTTCTCCACCAAAAAAAAGCATAGGCATTTGCTTAACCAATTTGAGGCCAATATCCGGCCATAAGAAGTCATCTTTTAGCGTTGGCACCACTTTCATTAAATTATAAAGAAAGATTCTGTAATTGGTAGGTTTTGATTGTAAAAGAGCAATATAATCGCTCATTTTCATTTTAGTATGTGCTTCATTAAAGCCATCTTCATGATTTACAGGTCTATCATCATATAGCGGAACTGTAATGTCACCAGCGATATCATTGATATAAGATAATTTCCATTTGTGATAAGCCGGCCAATCTTCGGTCAGCTCTTCAACAACTACTGGAATTTGTTTTTTAACGTATTGGGAAATAAAATCGGATTTTGAGATCTTTTTTACCCTTTCGATTTGTTTTAAATTCATCTCTTTGAAATAAAAAAATTGCTTCTGGAACTCAGAAGCAATTTAAAAATATTTATTGAGATGTATTAACTCAATTAACTAAATTTTTGATTTGATCGAAGCCTCAAGGTTTCTTTCAATGGTATGTCCTGGTCTTGACCATTTAGGTTTTTCGCCTAGTGGAGCAAATTGAGAATCAGCTGCTTCTACCGTTTGTGGCTGTGAAACTTTAACAAATGGTTTTTGCGGAATCAATCCTAATAGTTCAAACATCTTCATGTCTTCTTGTACATCTGGATTTGGCGTTGTCAGTAATTTATCTCCAGCAAAAATAGAATTTGCACCTGCAAAAAAGCACATTGCCTGTCCTTCACGGCTCATATTAGTTCTTCCTGCAGATAAACGAACCTGCGTATCAGGCATGACAATTCTTGTTGTTGCAACCATACGAATCATCTCCCAGATTTCAACTGGTTTTTCTTCTTCCATTGGAGTTCCTTCTACAGCAACCAAAGCATTTATTGGAACTGATTCTGGCTGGGGATTTAAAGTAGAAAGCGCAACAAGCATTCCGGCTCTGTCTTCAATACTTTCTCCCATTCCAATAATACCGCCACTGCAAACGGTGACATTTGTTTTACGGACGTTTTCTATAGTTTCTAATCGATCTTCAAAAGCACGTGTCGAAATAACGTCTTTATAATATTCTTCAGAAGTATCTAAATTATGATTATAAGCATATAAGCCTGCTTCTGCTAAACGCTGTGCCTGATTTTCTGTAATCATTCCTAAAGTACAGCAAACTTCCATATCAAGCTTGTTTATGGTACGAACCATTTCTAAAACCTGATCAAATTCTTCACCATCTTTTACATTTCTCCAAGCCGCTCCCATACAAACTCGAGAAGAACCGCTAGACTTTGCACGCAAAGCCTGTGCCTTTACTTGGCTGACACTCATTAAATCATTGCCTTCAACTCCTGTGTTATAACGTGCAGCTTGTGGACAATAGCCACAATCTTCTGGACATCCGCCAGTTTTGATCGATAGTAAAGTTGATACCTGAACAACATTGGGATCGTGCTTTTGTCGATGAATTGTTGCAGCTTCATAAAGAAGGTCCATCAAAGGTTTATTATAAATTGCAATTATTTCGTCTTTAGTCCAGTTGTGTTTCGTAATGGTCATTGATTAATTTTTTTTGGTATTTCAAAAGTAGTTAAATTGTCGTAATCACCAAATATTGAATTTGTAAATGAATAATTGTCAGCTATTTTCAAAAAAGAAGCACTCTAAAATCAAAGAAATTTACTTTTTTATGATTTTAGAGTGCTAATAATATGATTTATTTTGAATAATTAATCAGCGATATATTTGTTGTTCCAATATAACATCATCATCAAGGTGACAATCACCGAAGATGCAATTCCTTCAAAAAGTAAACAGATGCAGTATGTTGGAACAGAAGGATCTCCTCCAAACATAAAAGTTTCTGATAATGTTTTAACGTAGGCATCTCCCCCTCTGGCATAGCTATATATTAATAATCCAAAAACACTCATCGATACGCCAACTACTGAAGTTGCCATTGCTGAGACAGCATTCGATACAAAATTGTTCTCTCCTTCGTGAAGGTTCATTTGCATAGTTCTGTTTACGCCATAAAAGATAAAAAATACATTTAGGGTTCGTAAATAAAACAAATCTGCTAAACCTAATAGATTCATTAATAAAAAATAAATGCCTATTCCTAGGAAAATCAAAAAACCGTTGGTTATTTCTTTAGGTAATTTCATAGTGGTTATTTTTAGAAGTTAATAGTAAATATTTGATAAACAGAGTTCTATATCAAATTTACTAAAAAAATAACTACGATGATTTAAAAAAGGCAAAAAGTATAGTGCAGTATATTTTAAAGCTGCTTCACAAAAGCTAAAGCGTCTTTTTTGTCTTGGCTTAATTGCGCTTTCAGTAAGTCAACTGAACCAAATTTCTGCTCTTCGCGAAGATATTGCAATAGTGAAACTTCGATTTTTTTGCCATAAATATCGGCATCAAAATCAAAAAGATTTACTTCAATAGTTTGCTTTTGGCCATTTACAGTTGGATTGAACCCAATATTCATCATTCCAAAAACTTCTTTTTGATCGATTACGGCTTTAACAGCATAAACCCCATTTTTTGGAATTAACTTGTAATCTTCTTCAATTTGAATGTTTGCTGTCGGAAAACCAATTGTTCTTCCTAATTGTTTTCCTTTAACAACTTCTCCGGATAAAAAATAAGCATAACCCAGATATTCATTGGCTAAAGCCATATTTCCTTCATTTAAAGCTTTCCTGATTTTGGTAGAACTTACAGAAACATCTTGTATTTCTTCTGCAGAAATTTGTTCTACTTCAAACCCATATTCAGCTCCAAAAGCAATTAAATTGTCAATATTTGCAGTCCTGTTTCTTCCAAAACGGTGATCGTGACCAATAATTATTTTTTGAATTTGAAATTGATCTACTAAAATAGAATGCACAAATTCTTCGGCAGTTAATCGCGAGAAGCTTTCGTTAAACGGATGAATAACAAGATTTTCAATTCCGGTAGCTTCTAAAAGTTTTGATTTTTCAGAAATAGTATTTAAGAGTTTTATTTCTGATTTTTCTTGTAAAACCATTCGCGGATGCGGAAAAAAAGTAAGCACTAAACTTTCGTATTTCCCATTTTCAGTATTTTGAGTAATTCGTTCCAGAATTTTTTTATGACCAATATGTACACCATCAAAAGTACCAAGAGTTAAAATCGTTTTCTTGGTCGAATGGAAATCGTTTATAGAATGAAAGAGCTTCAAAACAAATAATTTAAGATGCTGCAAATTTATACTATCTATTTTGAATTTTATATCAAGCCAAGTTGATTTTTTGGAGAGTTTGGGTTTCTTTTTGTGAAAAATGGCCAGCTCGTCGACTAAAAAGCATTAATTGTCGTATTTATGTAAGAATTTAATTTAATTCGTTTAATTTTGATTGATCAATTTGCCACGAGTATGAAAAAACAACTACTTTTTATATTTTTTATTTTTAGCTGCGCCAACATTTATGCTCAAAGCGATGACTTGTGGCAGAGGTCAAATTCAAGTTCTGCTCTCAGCAAAAAGATAAATTCATCCGATTCTGATAAATTATACTATAAATTAAATTCAGATTTTTTAAAATCAAAACTTTCTCCTGCGACAAATGAAACGACGCAAAACGGTACTGTAGAAATCACTTTTCCAAATGCAGCAGGTGTTTTAGAAAGGTTTGCAGTTTGGGAATCTTCGAATTTTGAGCCAGAATTACAGGCAAAATATCCAGAAATAAGAGCGTATGAAGGAAGGGGTTTAGATGATAAAACGGCGAAAATTCATTTTAGCGTTTCTCCTGCAGGAGTACAAACCATGGTACTTCGTCCTGATAAATCGACTGAGTTTATTGAAACAAATCCAGACAATCCAGCAGAATATGTTTTATTTGCTAAAAATAGTACCACTTCAAAAAGATTACTTTGTAAAACAGACGATTTATTTTTAGATAAAAATCTTTCTGGCAAAACGGCGAAAACTGCATCTAATACAAAAGTTTTTAAAACAATGCGTTTGGCATTGTCTTGTACCGCCGAGTATACTACTTTTTTTGGAGGTACAAAAGCTGCTGCATTAGCCGGAATGAATGCAACAATGACGAGAGTTAATGGTATTTTTAATAAAGATTTGGCCGTAAAATTGGTCATAATTGCCAATACAGATGCTGTAATTTATACAGATGCAGCAAGTGATCCTTACTCGAATGCTTCTACAGGTGCAGACGGCGCATGGAATCAGGAAGTGCAAACGACTTTAACCAACGTAATTGGAAATGCGAATTATGATATTGGGCATTTATTTGGAGCTTCGGGCGGTGGCGGAAACGCAGGATGTATAGGCTGTGTTTGTACCAACCCAACAGTTAATGTGCCTTTAGGAAAGGGAAGTGCTTATACTTCGCCTTCTGATTCAAAACCTCAGGGAGACACATTTGATATTGATTTTGTAGCGCATGAATTCGGGCATCAATTAGGTGCAAATCATACATTTTCATATGATTCTGAAGAAAGAACCACCGTAAATGTTGAGCCAGGAAGCGGTACGACAATAATGGCTTATGCTGGAGTTACTGTTGATTATGATATTCAAAGTGCTTCTGATGATTATTTTGCTTATGCTAGTATTCTGCAGATTCAAAATACTCTTGCATCAAAAAGTTGTCCGGTAAATACTGCTATAACAAATAATCCACCTACAATAAATGCTGGAGAAGATTATACTATTCCCATTGGTACGGCTTTTATTCTAACAGGAACGGGTTCTGATCCTGAAGGAGATTCGGTAACTTATACTTGGGAACAGAATGATAATGCCACAACAACTTCTGGAGCAAACAGTATAGCATACCCAACAAAACCAGATGGTCCTTTGTTTAGATCTGTGATTCCGAGCAGCAGTACAATTCGTTATATGCCTAGCTACAGCTCAGTTCTTCAAAATAGATTAACCACAACTTGGGAGTCAGTTTCGTCTATTGCAAGAACGTTGCATTTTACCTTAACGGGAAGAGATAATGCAGCTTTAGGAACAGCACAAACCAATACAGATGCAATGGTGGTAAATGTTGCTTCATTCGCTGGTCCGTTTGCGATAACTTCTCATACAAATGATAATGTAAGCTGGTGGCAGGGATTAAGCGAAACAGTAACTTGGAGTGTAAACAATACAAATACGCTGCAAGGTTCTACTACGGTTAACATAAAATTATCTACAGACGGAGGTTTAACTTTTCCGATAACTTTAGCGGCAAATACTCCAAATGACGGTTCTGAGACAATTGTACTTCCAACAAGCGTACCTTCATCTAAAAATTGCAGAATCTTGATTGAACCTACGGGAAATATTTATTATGCAATTAACAGCAAAGCTTTTGCAGTTGGTTATACGTCATCAGCAACCTGTGATTCTTATAGCTTTGGGAATTCATTTTCAATTCCAAATACTGCTGCTTTTGTGACTAGAACAATAACAGTTCCAGATACTGGTGCAACGGTTGCAGATGTAAATGTTTCTGTAAATGTAACACATGCAAGATTTTCTGATATTGAAATTCAAATCGTAAACCCACAAGGAACTATTGTGCGTTTATTTAATAAAAACTGCGGATCTACAAATTCAACTTTAGCACTCCAGTTTGATGATGCCGGTGCCGCTCTAGATTGTAATGCAACTACTCAGCAGATTGTTATTCCTGTAGATGCTTTAAGTGTTTTTAATGGGCAAAATACACAAGGAACTTGGACTTTAAGAGTTCGAGATGCAGTTACTGGAAGTTTCGGTACTTTAAATTCAGCTTCAATAAGCATCTGCGGTCAAACGTTTACTTTAGGAACTAGTGATTTCGAAAATATAGATTTCAGTCTTTATCCAAATCCCAATAAAGGAAATTTCAACATTCAGTTTGAAAGCCAGGGAACAAAAGGAGTTAAAGTATTTGTTCATGATATCCTAGGCAAAAATGTATATTCTAATACTTTTGAAACTACAACTCAGTTCAATCAAAATATTCAATTGCAAAATGTGTCTTCAGGAATTTATCTTGTAACGATTATTGATGGAGATCGAAGAACAGTTAAGAAACTTGTAGTTAACTAAATTTCAATATTTAAATTCCAAATTCCAATTAAAAATGAGTTGGAATTTGGAATTTATTCTTTTTAAGAGTTCGCCATCGCCATACAAACAATACTAATCTTAGCTCCGGGAATTTTTAGTAATGCTCGTGAACAGGCTTCTAGAGTTGCGCCGGTAGTAAGAACATCATCAACAATTAAAAAATGTTTGTTTTGATTTGCTTCTGAGAAGTTGGCGTCAAAAATAGCATCAATGTTTTCAGATCTTCCCAAAAGATTCTTTTTAGATTGTGTTTTCGTGTATTTCTTTCGGTATAAAATAGAATCATCAAAGCTGATATTAAAACCTTCGGATAAAGCTTTTCCAAAAGTTGTGACTTGATTGTAACCGCGTTCTCTAAATTTTTTCGGATGGAGCGGTACCGGAATTACAACATCAAAAGGAGTTTTCAGATTTAATTCTTTCAAATCTTCTACGTACCAATTTCCTAAGAGCGCACCAATTTCTTCGTGACCTTTGTATTTTAGGTTATGAATCAATTCCTGAACTATTCCTTTTTTATTGAAATACAAAAATGCCGAAGCGTGTTCAATTTCAATTTTGCCATAAAATTTTTTAACGGCTTCATTATTTGAGTCTAAATGATATTGCGTAAGAGGCATTTCGTGTCGACAGCTGGTGCATAACACAGATTCATCATTTAGTAAAAGTTGCCGGCATCCGGCACAAACTTTCGGAAAAAATAGGCTTATAAGATAATTAAACACAAATAGAAAGAATTTAGTTACAAAAATAACGAAATCAATCCTTCAATCTTTATTATTTTTCTTTTTTTTAAAAGTACTTTTTATATTTTTGCATCACTATGGCAAAACAAGAAGATTTATTTAAGAATGTGGTTTCGCACGCAAAAGAGTACGGATTTATATTTCCGTCAAGCGAAGTATACGATGGATTAAGTGCTGTGTATGATTACGCACAAAATGGTGTCGAGTTAAAAAAGAATATCCGTGAATATTGGTGGAAATCAATGGTTCAGATGAATGAGAATATTGTCGGCCTTGATGCTGCAATATTAATGCATCCAACGACTTGGAAAGCTTCAGGCCACGTTGATGCCTTCAATGATCCATTAATTGATAATAAAGATTCTAAAAAAAGATATAGAGCCGATGTTTTAGTAGAAGATTTTGCTGAAAAGATCAATCAAAAGGCTCAAAAAGAAATTGAAAAAGCAAGAGCTCGTTTTGGTGATGCTTTTAATGAAGAAGAATTTGTTACCACAAATGCCCGCGTTGTAGAATATCTTTCAAAATACAAAGAAATTTTATCAAGGCTTGCAAAAGGAATGACTGATAATCTTCAGGATGTAAAAGCTTTAATCGAAGAATTAGAAATTGCTGACCCTGAAACTGGTTCAAAAAACTGGACAGACGTAAAGCAATTTAACCTAATGTTCGGAACTAAACTTGGAGCTTCTGCAGAATCTGCAATGGATTTATATTTGCGTCCAGAAACAGCTCAGGGGATTTTTGTAAATTTCTTGAATGTTCAGAAATCAGGCCGTATGAAAGTTCCATTTGGAATTGCTCAAACAGGTAAAGCGTTTAGAAACGAAATTGTTGCAAGACAATTCATTTTCCGTATGCGTGAATTCGAACAAATGGAAATGCAGTTTTTCGTTCGTCCGGGTGAAGAAATGAAATGGTACCATCACTGGAAAGAAACGCGTTTAAAATGGCATTTGTCTCTAGGACTAGGAAAAGAGAACTACCGTTTTCATGATCACGAAAAATTAGCGCATTACGCAAATGCGGCGGCAGATATTGAATTTAACTTCCCATTCGGATTTAAGGAATTAGAAGGAATTCACTCTCGTACAGATTTTGACTTAAAAGCGCACGAACAATATTCAGGCAGAAAACTGCAATATTTTGATGCTGAATTGAATGAAAATTACGTTCCATACGTTGTAGAGACTTCTGTAGGTCTGGATCGTATGTTTTTAGCTGTTTTTGCAACATCGTTGCAAGAAGAAACTTTAGAAGACGGATCAACAAGAACTGTTCTAAAATTACCAGCAGTTTTAGCGCCAACAAAAGTGGCAGTTTTACCATTAGTTAAGAAAGATGGTTTGCCAGAAATTTCTAAAAAAATTATCGAAGATTTAAAATGGGATTTCAATGTAGCGTATGATGAAAAAGATGCAGTTGGTCGTCGTTATAGAAGACAAGATGCTCTTGGAACTCCATTTTGTGTTACTGTAGACCATCAAACAATCGAAGATGAAACAGTAACCATTCGTCATAGAGATACAATGAAACAAGATCGAGTTAAAATCTCTGAATTAAGAGGTATTATAGAGAACGAAGTTTCGATGAAAAATTGGTTGATGAAAATGTAATTTTTTATTTTAACACTATATAAATCCCAAATTCCTAGCAGGAGTTTGGGATTTTTTTAATTTTGAGATTTGCATTTCATCGATGATTTCTGCATTTCGTCCTTATGTATTAACATTTTGTTTTAATGTGTTAACAATGAAATGTTTAGAATATTGAAATGCGTAAATTTAATTGCGTATAATACACCATAACCAAAAATTGAAAAAATATTCGTACATTATTGTTGACAATGACGCTGAAAGTGTTTTGAAAACCAGAATCGTTGCAGAAGGTTTCTCAGAATTGACTTTTATAGCATCTGCTACGAATTACCTTCAAGGTTTAAATTTAGTTTTGGAACATCGGCCGTCCTTTGTTTTTCTCGAAGTTGATCCTGAAAATTCTTTAAGTAATTTGTCATTGGCATTTATTGGCGAATTATATCGATATCTGGCTATTATTCCTAAAATAATAATTACTACAACCAAAAAAGATTTTGCTTTCGAAGCTATTCAGTACAGCGTTTTTGATTATATCATAAAGCCTTTAACCCACATTGATCTGCTCAAAACACTTCTCAAATTAGATAAAATACTTATTGAGCCAAAAAATACACATATTACTGCAGTTTTGCCTGAAACTATTGTTCCTCAAGAAATTGTTTCTATAGTCGAAAATCCTGTTTTAAAAGAGGAAATAACACCAACTATTATTAGAGAAGTACAAATAACTCACGAGGCCGAAAAACCGCTTATTATTTGTGTAAAATCATATGGCGATTATCGCTATATGAATGCGGCTGATATCTGCTATTTTCAAGCCGATAATAATTCGACAGATATTTATTTGAGTTCTGGCGAAATGGTTACTGCTTTTAAAACTTTAAAACATTTTGAAATTGTATTATCTCTACCTTTTGTAAGAATTCACAATAGTTATATTATCAATCAAAATTATATTTCTAGAATTCACCACGGGAACTCAGTTTGTTACATAAAAAACTCTCCAAAAAAGATCCCTTTTTCAAAGACCTACAAATCAAATATCGATTTAATTATTGCTGATTTCGCAGCGGGAAACTACTTAGAGGTCTAAAAATTAGATATTTACACAGATTTGACGCTCATTGACTATCATTTGGGCATGATCTACCATAAAGCCAATTTTTCGTATAAATTTTTTTTGATTCTGGAGTTAGTTTTACACCATGATTCGCACAAGGCGATCAACTCCAAAAACAAAAAATCACATTTAATACCCCCCAGGAACATGAAAAAAACAGCTTTAACAATCGGATTATTTTCTTTAGTAGTAGTAGCAACATCTTTTGCTAACCCAACAATAAATTCAGCAACAAGTTCATATAATGAAGAAGGTGTAATAACTGGACAAAATCAAGGAAGAAAACTTGATTTTCATTCTGATGGTAATCAACTTAAAAATAATAATCAATCTGAAGGATTTCGTCAAGATAGACAATCATTAGGGAATACTATAAAACTTGACTAATAATACAAGTTTACTATAACAAAAAAAGGCTCTCAAATTTTGAGAGCCTTTTTTTGTGTCTTTACTTTTAGTATTTTTGATGAAATTCATTAAAATATTGAGAAAAGCCTGTCAAATATTATTAGTTCTGCTTGTATTTAGCTGTACCAAGAAAACTGATCTAAATAAAGAAATAACTTCTTCAGAGGATAGTCTTTCAACATACCTATCATTGGCTAATGATATTAACTTGTCATATGACTACAAGCAAAAATATAACCATAAAGCTTTTTCTATTGTTAGCAATCAAGAAAATGATTCAATGAATAGAGTTAATCTTTTTAAAATTGCTAATCGATATTATAACATGAATGATTTAAAATCATATCAGCAAATATCACATTTAGTCCTACAAAGATCCAAAAGTGCAAAAGATTCTGTTAGCACAGCAAAAGCTTATACTTATTTGGGAGATTATTATAGTTCTGAAGGAATCGCAGATAGTGCTTTTTTGTTTTTTTTTAGAGCTCAAAAAATCTATTTGCAAATTAATGATGATTATAATTTAGCAAAAGCATTCTTAAGCAAAGCAAGCCTTCAGTACAACGAAGGAGATTTTTTTGAAAGTGAAATTGCTGTTTTTAAAGCATTAAGTATTTTAAAAAAACAAAAAAATGTTAGTGATTTACTTTATGAGTGTTATAATCTTTTAGGCATATTATATAGCGACAGAGAAGAATATACAAAATCATTAGAATTTCATAATAAAGCTCTAGAAGTTTTAAATGATAATTCTATACCATCAGAACTTCAGCTAAGAGCAACTTCGTTAAATAATATAGGATTTGTTTATATCAGTATGCGCGATTATGAGCAGGCCAAAAAATATTTTCAACGCGGATTAAAGGAAAAAAATCTTTTTAAGGAAAAGGTAGTTTTATATGCCATGTTATTAGATAATTTGGCGTATTCCAAGTTTAAATTAAAAGAATCAGACGGACTTCCTGATCAGTTTTTTAAAGCTTTGCGAATAAGAGACAGTCTTGGATTAAAATCTGGAATAATCTCAAATAAGATTCACTTGTCTGAATATTTTGCTTTTAAAAGAGATACTTTTAGAGCAATTCAATTTTCAAAACAAGCATTAATTTTAGCCAGAAATTCAAATAAAATAGGGAATACGATAGATGCTCTTAAACAAGTTGCAATTGTTGATCCAAGAAATGCTTCGACTTATTCAAAGGAATACATTCGATTAAATGAAAAAATGCTGAAATCAGAACGCAAAATGGGAGAGAAATTTTCCCGTATTGAATATGAAACAAACGAAATAAAAGATCAAAATTCGAATTTGCAGGAAAAGAATAAAACATTAGTATATGTTTTTAGTATTTGTACATTAGCGGGGTTATTTTTCTATGTATACAAAACACAGCAGGCAAAGAATCGTGAATTGCTTTTTAAACAGCAACAGCAGATTGCCAATGAAGATATTTATAATTTGATGATCTCGCAGCAAAATGACATCGAGCTGACTCGTATAAAAGAGAAGAAAAAAGTTGCGCAAGAGCTTCATGATGGTGTTTTGGGCCGAATGTTTGGCGTGAGAATAAGTTTAGACAGTTTAGATAAAATAGATGAAGCGCAGGCAGCTCCAAAAAGAAAAAAATACTTAACAGAACTTAAACACATAGAAGAAGATATACGAGAAATTTCGCATGATTTAAATAGAGAAAAATCAGAATTAATTAATAATTTTGTGGCAATTTTGTCGAAACTGTTTGAAAATCAGCAGAACACGTATGATTCAGAATTAATTACAAAATTTGATTCTCATATAAAATGGGAATTGGTCAGCAATGCTGTTAAAATTAATTTATACAGAATAGTGCAGGAAGCGCTTCAAAACTGTAATAAATATGCTAAAGCAAATATTATCAGGGTTGAATTTAAAAGCGAGATAGATCATTTGGTTTTATCTATTCTGGATGATGGTATAGGTTTTAATACAAAAAGAACCAAAAATGGTATAGGATTGCATAATATTCAATACAGAGCGACAGAATGTAAGGGTACAGTTACGATAAAATCTGCCAAAGGAGAAGGAACACTTCTAATAGTTAAAGTCCCAATAGATCAAAAAATTAACCTGCATAATAATGACATTTGACCTTACAGCCTCATCTTCGCAAACAATTAAGCGAAATATTCTAATCGTAGATGATCACCCTTTTATTATTGAGGGATATAAAAATGCAATTACGCGGTATAATCCAAAAGAGTATGACTTTGTTATTTCGCAAGCTTACGACTGCAGATCTGCCTATGATTTGCTTGAAGATGAAGCAACTCCAAACTTTGATATTGCTTTTCTAGATATCAGTATGCCAGCATATGAAGAGAAAGAGCTTTATTCTGGAGAAGATTTGGCAAAGCTTATCATGAAAAAAATGCCATATTGCAAGATTATCTTGCTAACAATGTATACAGAACTTCTTAAGATAAAAACAATTATCAGAACCATTCAGCCCAATGGACTGATCATAAAAAATGATCTCACTTTTGATGAGTTGCTTTTTGCTTTTGATAAGGTAATTAAAAACGAAAAATATTACAGTCAGTCCGTTGTAAAAATGCTGAATCAATCACCTCATAATTCAATTGAAATTGATCAGTTTGATAAACAGATTTTATTTCATTTGTCAAAAGGAACGAAAGTTGAAGAAATGTCTCAATACATTCCTATTTCCTTAAACGCAATCGAAAAGCGCAGAATCAATTTAAAAGAACTTCTTAAAATAAAATCCGGCTCTGATGAAGAATTGGTAAAAGAAGCAAAAAGCAAAGGGCTTTTCTAAATATAAAATTTCAAATAAAAAAATTCCAAATTCCAATGTATAATAGTATTGGAGTTTGGAATTTTTTTATTTGAAATTTTTAAAACTACTCACTCAAAGCATCCCAGCCTCTTGCTTTTAGAGCAATTTTTGTATTAGCACGGGTTACCAAATGAATTCCCTCGCTTTCATCTGCCATGTGGCCGATAATTGAGAAGTTTGGATTTCCTTTTATTTTGTCAAAATCGTTAATATCGATTGTGAATAGTAATTCATAATCTTCGCCGCCATTAATAGCAACTGTTGTACTGTCAATATTAAACTCTTCGCAAGTCGAAATAAATTGCGGATCTAAAGGCAGTTTATCTTCATATAAATTACATCCCACTTTAGACTGTTTGCACAAATGAATAATTTCTGATGATAATCCGTCAGATATATCAATCATAGAAGTTGGTTTTATCTCAAGCGCGTGCAATAAAGTACGAACATCTTTTCTTGCTTCCGGTTTCAACTGGCGCTCGATTAAATAACTGTACATATCTAAATCGGGCTGACTGTTAGGATTTACCTGAAAAACCTGTTTTTCTCGTTCTAAAACCTGTAATCCCATGTAAGCAGCACCGATATCTCCGGTAACAACTAATAAGTCAGTTTGTTTAGCTCCATTTCGGTATACGATTTCATCTTCGTTAGCCTCACCAATTGCGGTAATGCTGATAATTAATCCTTTTTGAGACGAGGTAGTGTCTCCTCCAATAACATCAACTTTATATTCTTTTGCGGCGTGTGTAATTCCTTCAAATAATTCTTCTAAAGCTTCTAGAGGAAAACGATTAGAAACGGCAACAGAAACAGTTATTTGCGTTGGTTTGGCATTCATTGCACAAATATCAGACAGATTTACAACTACTGATTTATAACCTAAATGTTTTAAAGGCATATAAGCTAAATCAAAATGAACACCTTCGATTAGCAAATCTGTAGAAACAACTGCTTTTTTATCTTTGAAATCAAGAACTGCTGCATCATCACCTATACTTTTTAAAGTAGATTCCTGAGTAACATCAAAATTTTTGGTTAAATGTTCAATTAAACCAAACTCGCCTAATTGCGCTATACTGGTACGTTGCGGATTTTTATCTTCGATCATTATTTTAAATTCCAAAAGTTATTTAGCTACAAAGGTACAAAGTTGATAGTTTAATAGCTATAATTATCAGATAAAGGATAATTTCATTAAACCACGGCATCAAATAATTACCTTTTTAAAGTGAAATGAGATTTAAATATTTGAGACACGCCGTTTTGGGTATAAAAAGCTTGAAACCAATAATCACTGGAAGGAAGCGGACTTCCATTATAATTACCATCCCATCCAGGTCCAGAAGGTTTGAGCTGTTTTAGGAATTTACCATAGCGGTCGAAAATATTTATTACTGCGTCAGGCTGAAAAGCGAGATCTGTAATGTTCCAAGTATCATGAAAACCATCGTTGTTTGGAGTGAAAAACTTAGGATATTTTAGAACGTTGGCAATTAAAATTTGATCATCACAATTTCCTTTTATGTCTTTAATTGTAATAACATGCTCTCCGGAATCAACATCCGAAAAAACATTGCTGGTTTGAAAACCGCCATCATCTAATTGATATTCGTATGTTCCAAATCCATTTGTTAAGTTTACAATTATATCGATATTATCTTCAAAAGCATCGGTAACAGTAACGGTTGCAATTGCCGGACTTGATTTTTCGACGATAACTGTGGTTGTGCTATAACCGCAATCGTCACCAATATTAGGTGTAATTTTAGTACTTACAACGGTATAAGTTCCTTCTTTAATGGCTGTATAAGCTGGTCCCGTGCTTATTTTACTGCCTTCTAAAAACCAGTCAACGGTATAAATATTCGAGTTAAGTCCGGAATCTAATTGTACCGGACTCAGTAAAATTCCGGTTTGATAATCGACACAAATTATGCCGCCATTTATTGGCAAATCTTTTAAAGGGTAAATCGTAATATTAAAATCATCTTGAGAAGCACAAGTCTGATTTGTCGCTGGAAAAGCATAGATATACATTTTTTGGCTGGTCTTTATTTGTTCACCAGCAAAATATTGCGTTCCTGTCGCACTTGGTCCGCTATAGTAATAACTTCCAATCGGTAAGGGAGGCAATGTGTAGCTTTCACAAATGGCAACATCAGGTGTACTGACCAGTATGGGCGTTATAGAAATGGTAACAGAAAAGCTCTTTTCGCTCGTGCAAGTCGATCGCGTTCCCACAATCGCATAAACATAGATTGTCTGTGAGGAAGTTAAAACAGTTCCCGCTGGAATAATGGGACCTTTGCCTCCAGGCTGTGAAAAATAATTGCCTAAATTTAATGGTGGAAGGGTGTAGCTGTCGCAAACATTTATATTTTCGAAAGTTCCAACATCTATTCCGTTGGCATTGATTTTAAAAAAAGTTTCATTAGTGCACGTTTTAAAATCAGGCCATTCATTATAAATATAAACAGTTTGAGTTGTTTTTATGCTTGTTCCTTCAGCAATTTGAGTTCCCAAACCATTTGGGCCTCCTGTAGCGGTGTAGTATTGACCATTTTTCAATACAGGCAGTTTAAAATCTGCACAGGTAACGACATCAGTAAAACTATCAACTGGGGGAAGCTTTCTAATTTCGACAATAAAACTATGTTCATTATTGCATTCTGTTCCAACGGAATAAACATAGATGGTTTGTGTTGAAGTGATTATGTCTCCAGCTTTTAACGAATTTCCTCCGCCATTTGTACCAGTAAAATAATTGCCATTTATCAAGGGAGGCAAAATATAACTTTTGCATTCAAGCCTATTGCTAGGCATATCGACCAAAGGCAAGGGTTTTATGGTAATGTCATATTTAAGGTTATTTGTACAATTGTTAGAAGTTGTAGTGGCGACATAATAATAAACGGTTTGTGAGGTGGTAATAATGGTTTCAGAAGGAATGTTTTTTCCTTGTCCACCAGGACTATCATAATAACCTCCTATTTCAACTGCTGGCAAAGTGTAGCTGCCGCATTGCGTAATTGGAACAAAGATTGAAGAATCAACAATATCAATTTTAAAAGAATGTTCATTGGTACACCTTCCGTCATTTGCAAAAACAAATAAGGTTCGGCTTGAAGTTATATTCGTTCCAGCATTCAATAAAGTTCCACCGCCACCAGCTGCAGTGTAATAATTTCCATTAACTAAAGAAGGCAGTGTATACGAATCGCAAGTCACTACATTACTTGGTTTGTCTATCGGTGGCAGGGGATGAACAATAAATGGCACAGCTTCGTCACGACAAACTGATCCATTAAATACGGCATAATAATAAATGGTCTGATCAGTAGTAAATAATGTGCCGTTTGGAATAGGATCTCCCCGGCCACCAGGTTCGGTAAAAAAACCGCCCGCAGCTACTCGGGGAACAATGTATGCTCCACAAGCTTCTTTTGCAAATGAGAGTTCATAAACTAAGGTTACATTAAAGTAATTCTCATTGGTACAATTATTACTAGTTGAACCACTGTATATGTAATATACTCCAGTTTTTGTAATAACATCTCCAGCATTCAATTTGGTTCCCGTTCCGCTTGGACCAGTGTAATAATTTCCAAAAGTGATTTGCGGCAATGTATAACTGTTGCAGGCAATAACATCTGGAAGAGCATCTACATTCGGAAGCGAATTAATTATGATATCGAAATTTACTATAGTATAACAAACTGAGCTCGAAATATTTTGAACTCGCACCCAGATGGTTTGTGGCGATTGAGATAAAGAAGTAATAAAGACAGTTGGATTTGGTATACTGTTCCTGCCATTGTTTGCATCTGTTTGGCTTGTGTAATATATAATTTTATAATCTGATGGATTTAATCCATTTAAGATAGCCGGTTCTTGAACAGTCAAATCAACTCGTACTCTTCCTGAATTGGTATCACAAACACTCAAGTCTGGCGGTTTTACAACGTTGATTGGAGCGGTCACCAACAAATCAAATGAGATTAGATTATTGCAAAACGTATTTCTATTATTAACTGGTACCGCTTTTATGTATATAGTTTGATTGCCAGAGCTGGTAAAAGAGTTCAATTGATTTTCTGGTATTATTGGGCCGTTTGCATTGGCAGCAGTCAAAGAAGCAAAATAATAAAGTGAATATTCTGCCGGATTAACACCTAAGACAGTCGCATTATTTTGAGTTAGGTCATATTGGTAGATACCGTTTTCGGTATAGCAGGCAATCAAATTCTTAGGAGGTTTAATCGCCAAATCGCTAATCACGACTTCATCTTTTATAACGCAGCCAGAAAGTGTTGCCGTAACGCCATAAGTTCCGGCTTTATCTAGCGTTAAAGAACTGCTTGTTTCTCCAGGAATAACGGTTCCGTTTAAAGTCCAGATATAGGTATAATTCCCGATAAGTCCTGATTGAAGTGTGATTTTTTCGCCTTGACAAATATTTCTGTCTGGACCCAAATCCATATTGGTCATAAAACTGCCCCCTTTTATAAAAACTGCAGAATCATAATTGCTGTCATTGTAATCGCCAATTGCCAGTTTGATGCTGTAAGTTCTATTTGGAATTACAGTTGACGAAGCCATTAGAACTTTGGTCTCACCTCTCATATTTATGGCCGAATTTGCTGGATTATTTACGTTATAATGGTCAAATAAATTGGCATTGGCAGATAAACAGGAAGAATTATATTGTTGATCTCTAATATTCTTGACTGAAACAGGCGTATTTGTTCCCGGAACTACAGCAAGATTAGTGGTAGTTCCTGTAGTTAAATCAGTCAGTATAAATGCAAAAACATCGCTGAAACCACATTGAAATTCGCCATATTCATTCGAAGCAAAAAGAAACTCAAAACTAAAATTACTCGATAAAGGCGTAAAATCAAACTGAACAAAACTTACATCTGTGATCGGAACAATTTGTCCGTTGCTGTCACTGATAACCTGCAGATCGCTGTCATTGGCAGTATTCAATTGACTGCTTTCATTATTGCCAGTATAGTTTCCTTCGGTATATTTGGCGATTCCATTACGAATAATGATTCCTTCTGAAATGGGAAAGTTAGGATTCGTACTTGTAAATTTACCAATGCCCAGATGTGATGAGAACTTGAAGTTATTTTCGTTGGCACAGGCATTCTGCATTAATTCTTCGCGAATCAGTTCAGGTATAGTCAAAGTTGTAGTGTCGACAACGATCCCCTGTGACAAAGATATAGTCGAATAAAATAATAAAAGAAGAAATAGAGTTGCTCTCATAATTCTTATTTTTATTAATTGGGGTTATTAAAGATACGAATGATTTTATTTTTAATACCATGAATGTCAGTTTTTTATGATTTATTTCGTTAAGATTAATTATTTGTCCAAAAGTGATTATCGGTTTTAATTTTAGTAAATTGCATATACATCTCATAAATAGAAACCATTTTCACAATAAAAAAATATGAAATCATTTGATATAGTTACCTTGACCGTAAACCCTTCCGTAGATAAGAGCACACATTTCTCTGGTTTAATTGCTGAGCAGAAAATTAGATGCAAAGACCCTCAGTTTGATGCTGGAGGCGGTGGTATAAACGTTTCAAAAGCAATTTCTCGCTTGCGCGGAAGTTCTCTTGCTGTCTTTACTTCTGGCGGACCTGTAGGAGAAATGCTTAAAGATTTGGTTAAAAAAGAAAAAATTGATTTTGAAGTTATTGAAACGGAAACGGCAACAAGAGAAAATTTTATTGCTGTTGATGATCATACAAATTCGCAATATCGTTTTGGATTTTCGGGCGATGTTTTAGCTGATGTTGAGGTTGAAAAAATTTTAAAAACCATTTCAGAATTAAAACCTAAGTTTTTGGTGGCAAGTGGCAGTTTGAACGAAGGTTTATCTGATGATTTTTATCAAAGAGTGGCTGAAATTGCTAAAAAATCAAATTCTAAATTAGTCGTTGATACTTCCGGAGAAGCCTTGAAGAAAGTTTTAGAAACGGGTGCTTATCTTATAAAACCAAATGTTGGAGAACTCGCAAAATTAGTAGGAGTAGAGCGCCTTGAAATGGAAGAAGTAAACGATGCCGCAAAAAAAATAATTGCCAAAGGCGGAGCAGAAATTGTCGTAGTTTCACTCGGGCCTCAAGGTGCAGTTCTGGTTACTAAGGACATTTACGAATATGTACCTGCGCCAAATGTTGCTAAAAAAAGTACTGTGGGAGCAGGAGACAGTATGGTTGGGGGCATAGTTTGGGCATTATCTCAAAATAAAGATTTGAAAGAAGTAATTCGCTGGGGTGTTGCCTGTGGATCAGCCGCGACCATGAATGAAGGAACGCAATTATTTAAATTTGAAGATGCCAACCGTTTGTTTGAATGGCTGAAGAATAAATAGATTTAATTGTTAATTATGAATTGTGAGTTTAGGAAATAAAGTAAAATATTTTTTCCTGCTGACAAACTGTTGTCACCGACCCTCAATAATTTTGAAGTATTAAACAAATTAAAACTTTAAAATCATGAAAACATTAGAAGCAAATGCACAAGTAATCAGTTCAGAAGATTTATTAAAACACTGGCAAGGACACCGCGCACTTACACGCCGAATTATCGAAGTTTTTCCGGAGAAGGATTTTTTTGAATTTTCGATTGGCGGAATGAGACCTTTTGCAAAATTAGTAGATGAACTTTTAGCAATTGCAGTTCCGGGCTTAAAAGGAATTGTAAATAAAGAAATTAAAGCTTTTACCGAAGAGGAATCGGAAAAATTGATTTTTAAAGCGCAATATCTTGAAAAATGGGACGAAGCAACTTTAGAAATCAATAAATATTGGGAAAAACTGTCGGTTGAGGATTTTAGTGAAACTTTTAATCTGTTTGGTCAATACGAATTTCCTGTTATACAGAATATATTATATTTTATTGATAATGAAGTACATCACCGCGGACAAGGATATGTGTATTTAAGAGCTTTAAATATTCAGCCTCCTTTTTTCTGGGAAAGATAAAACCTTAGAATTTATAACAAAAAACTCCTAAAAGATGAAATCAAATTCTTCTCTAGGAGTTTTTTTATAAAAGTCTTTTTCGATTAACCTCCAACAATTCTAAAGTTCTAGTTTTAAGTCTTTCCGGTTCTAAGATTTTAGCGTAATCTCCAAACATTAAAAACCACCGTGGAAAACCGCTTTCTATATCTCTGCACATAAAGGTCATTTCGATTTGTCCGTTTACTTCTTTTTCAGAAACATATCCATGATATTTTTGTTCATAACGAAGGTAACAGGCAATTTTTTTATCGACTAAAATGCGAACTTTTGTCGTTGGTATCGTTTCTGTTTTCGTTAAATATGTTTCTAAAGAATCGTGTTCTAATGTAAAATCGTAATCTGTTTTTTGAATTCCCTGAATTCTATCGGTTCTAAATTGGCGATAATCTTTCCTCAAATGACAATATCCTAAAAAATACCAATTATTGTTATCATGAAAAACACCAACAGGCTCAATATTTCTATTGCTCGCTTCTTCGGCTTCCAAGGTTTTATAAGTTAAAAGAACTTGCTTTTTCTCCGCAATACTTTCAAACAAAACGGCTAAAGTATTAGGAGAACTGTCATTAAACATGGGTTCGGCAGTTTGCATAACTACTCTCGATTCAATATTCGAAAGCCAATCTTTATCCGTACTTCTTAAAACCGATTTGAGTTTATACATGGCAGAAGCGTAATGTGACCCCAGAGATGGATCAGTGAATTTCTGCATTAATTTCTCTGCAGCAATAAAACTGCTCACTTCTTCGCGCGTAAACATAACTGGAGGCAATCTATAACCTTCCATTAAAGCATAACCCACTCCGGCTTCACTATAAATAGGAACTCCGGAAGCTTCAAGAGTTCGAATGTCCCTGTAAATAGTTCTCAAACTACAGTCAAAACGATCAGCCAATTCCTGAGCTTTTACAATTTTTTTAGATTGTAATTGAATCAGAATGGCGACAATTCGATCAAATCGTTTTGGGGTTTCGTCGAGCATGATTTTTTTTGAGGGTTGAGAGGTTCAAAGATACAGAGTTTTTAATGTGGAAATAAAAAGAAAGTCTTTAATAATTAATTCAAAATGCTATTTTTGAATAAATATGACAAATAAGTTTTAATGAAAATATATGATAGAAAATTACACTTTTAATGAAACTCACACACGATTTGAACCTCTTAACAATAAATGTACTTATTGCGGAGAAGCAGAAATGAAAAGTATTGATGATTGCTGTTTTGTATCTCTTTATGCAATTAATGACAGAACAAACCTTATTGTCTACAGATCTGTAAAATATGCAGCAATCACGATTGGAGTACCACGATGTTCCTCTTGTAAAAAAATCCATATTTCGACGCAAAGCAAAGCAAATTGGGTTAGTCTCGGGATATCTGCATTTGTTTTAGTTTTTATTATTTACTTATTTTTTGGTTTTAATCCTTTCTCAATTGTCTTTGGGCTTTTTGGAATTTTTATTGGCGCAGTTTTATTGGCTCCAAAATTAACGGAGACATATACGAGTAATCAAGGAATCTATACAATGAAAGATGGTGCTGAAACAAACCAATTTATTCATGATCTAGTTATGTCTGGCTGGTCTTTTACCAAGCCATCAGCATAAATAAAAAACCTCGCTGTTTGCGAGGTTTTTATCTTATTTGAAAATTTTTATTTCTTTATAAATTTCTTGAAAACTGATTTTTCTCCATCATTCAATTCTATAATATAAATTCCTGAGCCAATTCTGCTAATATTAATGCCAGCTTCATCAACTTTGCCTTCATCAATATTTTGACCAACTACATTAGTTATCTTGTATGTTGCTGTTTTATTTTCAGGAATTCTGACAAACAATTTATCATGAGCTGGATTTGGATGCAAAATATAACCAAGATTCTTTGAAGCGTCATGATCTTCGACAGAAAGATTTGATTGGATATTTACAGTATAATCTTCTACTTCTCCCAAAGCAAATGTTTCGCAGCTGTCAGGAGTTCCGCTTTGTTTCATAGAAATCCTCATTCTTGTCGATCCGTTAACAGCAGTATTTGGAATTGTAAAATTACCTGTTACAGCTGTTGAAGTTACCAGAGCTGAACTCCAAATTAATTCATTGGCATCCTCAAAATCTTTATCTCCATTTAGGTCAATCCAAACAGCAAACACATTTGATTTGCCGTTTGAAGTCCAAGTTTCTATAGTAATCGTATTGCTTTGACCCTTTGCTAAATTTGTAGATATTGTCGTGAAGTCAGAATATCCTCCAATTCCTCCTTTTGTTGTATTGTCTATTGAGTTTAAGAGTACTTTATTAATGTGTCCTTTTTCTGTATCTGTTCCAGCAGAAGTACAATATAAAATTTCTTTATCGGTAGTTACAGTTACAGTATTACTCGCATCAGATAAATTTTTTGCCCTGTCTTTTGCTTTAACGGTAAATAAATAATCCCTTCCTAATATTAGATTTTTAACGGTATAAGTTGTTGTTGTAGACGTTGCAATCAGCGTATTATCAATATAAATTTCATAACTGGTTACACCTACATTATCTGTAGAAGCTGTCCAAGTTAAGATTGTTGTTGTTCCGTTAGTTGTCGCAGTAAGATTTTTTGGTGCTGTTGGAGGCGTTGAGTCTTCCGGTAAAGTATCTACTATAACATTTTTGCTGGCGTCAGATAAATTTCCGTCAGCATCTTTTGCTTTTACAGTAAACGAATACCTTTGTTCTGCTATTAAATTCGTAAAAGTATAAGTCGTATTTGTTGTTGTAGCAAAAAGAACATTATCCAGATAGTAAATGTTATAGCCGGTAACTGCAATATTATCTGTCGAAGCTGTCCATGATAAAGTAGTTCCTGATTTTGTAGTGTTAGAGGCTATAAGATCTGTTGGCGCAGTTGGAGGCGTTACATCCTGGCCCAGAGTGGTTATCATTAATTTAGTACTAGCTTCAGAAACATTTCCCGCTTCATCTTTGGCTTTTACAGTAAAAGTATAAATTGAGTTTGATTTTAAATTTGAAACATTGTAAGTTGTTGTAGATATTGTTTCAAGTAAAGAGTAATCCTTATAAACCTCATAACTAACAACGCCTACATTATCTGTTGATGCTGTCCATGATAATATTGTTCCTGTTTTTGTGGTATTGCTTGCGGTAAGATTTAATGGAGGTGTTGGAGCCATTATATCAGCCGCCAAGGTAGTCACTAAAGCAGTGTTGCTTTCTAAAGAGCTGTTTCCAGTATAATCTTTAGCTTTTACAGTAAACGAATAAGCGGTTTGCGAATTCAAGCCTGTAACTATATATTCTGTATTAGAGGTACTTGCTGTAAGAATACCATTCTTATAAATTTCGTAAGTGGCAACGCCAATATTGTCTGTCGAAGCTTTCCAGGACAAATTAGCTGTGAATGACTTGATGTTCGATGCTGTTAGGTTTGTGGGTGCAGTTGGAGCTTCAAATTCTACTATTGGTTTTTTAATAGTGACTGAATAATCTTCAACCTCTCCATAAGGAAATTTTTCGCATGATGTTGGAATTCCATTTTGCTTCATGGCAATTCTTAGCCTTGTTTTTCTCGGAGTTACAGTAGTAGGAATCGTAAAATTTGCAACAGCATCAAAGTTTAGGGTTGAGATATTCTTGTATGTTGAACTCCATACCAATTCACCTTCATCATCAAAATCTTTATCATCATTGAAGTCAATCCAAATTGCAAATCCATTAGATTCAGTTTGTGGACTGCTTTTATAAATTGTTGTAATAATAGAGATTTCCTGCCCGGGAGTTATTGAAGCGGTATAAATCGTAACATCTTCATAGCTGGATGAACCAGAAAAGTGAGTGACTGCTCCAAAATCAACATTTGAAATGTAGTCTTTTTTTCCAATTGTTGCCCCAGGAATGCAGTATTTTAGCAATGCGACAGTTTGAATTGTTAGCGTACCGCTTTTAGAAGTGTAGGAATCATCATTAAGGACAGCCTCAACAATAAACGAATATGTTTTCTCACTTTCCAATCCAGTTACATTAAAAGTTGTTATGTTGCCATCAACTGTGCCAATTTTTTGACCATCTTTATAGATTATGTAAGATGTTATAGGTGTGCCATTTTTCGATGGTGTCCATGTTAGCGTTGCTGATGAGGTTGTAATTTCTGTTGCCGTTAGATCTGTCGCAGGCAGTGGAGCGGGACCATAGTTTAAGGTAGTGCCTTTAATACTATCACTCATTGGCGATTTATTTGATGCTTCGTCAACTGCTTGTACCGTAACGGTATAATCTCTATTTGGACCAAGACTTTTGATCGTGAAATAAGGATTTTTCGTTGAGCCAAAGGATTGATTGGTAAGCGACCCGTACGATAGATAAATATAGTAAGTTATATCGCCACTGCTTACTGAGGGACTCCATGAGATGTCAATTTTAGTAGCACTTACATCCGTAATCTTTAAATTTGTTGGAACACTAGGATTTGGAGCTCGTAGTGTTTTAATAAATACAGGAGTGCTAGACTTCGAGACTGTCCCGTCAGATTTTTTTGCTTTTACTGTAAATAAATAGGCTCTTAATTGCATTAAACCAGTAACGGAAAAATTGGTGGTTTGCGAATTTCCAATCAAAACATCTTCCTTGTAAATTTCATAGCCAACAATATCTGCTGTATTTGCAGGCGCGAGCCATGCTAAATCAGTTGTTGTCCAAGTAGTACCTGACGCGACTAGATTTGTTGGTGGTGAGGATGCATTAGGATCATTAGAGGAATTTATAATATTTACAGTATAATCAAAAGTGTGTCCATAATTGTAAGTGCCAGTGTAATCTCCACAAGGATAAGGAATGCCAACAGCATCACCTTGAGTTGTTACTCTCATTCTAGTTTCTCCACTAATTGCGCTTTCAGGAACTAGAAAAGTACCTATTACCGGTGAAGTTGTAGTAACTTCTTGATTCCAAATCAATTCTCCAGGATCATTAAAATCAAAATCTTTATTGTAATCGATCCAAACAGCATAACGTTGACCAAACTGAGTTTGACCGCTAATATATTCAGTTGCAGTAAGGGTAATACTATATGATATTCCTTTCTTTAAATCTGTAGTCGGCGAAGTACTGTTGCCACTTTGTGATGCATCTTGTTTGGTGTCAAGAGAGCCAACTTGTACTCTGCTTATAGACATAGGTATAGAGCTGCTAAAGCCTGTAGAAACACAATAAGCAGGAATAGGAGGTGCTGTAGTTACAGTAATTACGGCACTTAAAGGAGATGTATTTCCGGCAGCATCTTTTGCTGTTATTGTAAAAGAATACTTTGTATTGGCTTGTAATAGTGTGGCATTAAAATTAGCCGATGTTGATGTACCAGCAAGATAGCCATCTTTAAAAATCTCATACGAAGTAACCCCTCTGTTATCTGTTGATGGAATCCACGATAAATTTATAGATGTTGGGTTAATTTCCGTAGTAATTACACTAGGTGTTGTTGGTGGCAGCGTATCTACAGTTTCAAATAAAACAGCAACACTTTTCTGAGAAACATTTCCGGCAGCATCTCTGGCTTTTACTGTAAAAGTGTAAATGTTGTTTGGGACTAAACCTGTAACGGTAAAGTTTGTGGTAGTTGAAGTTCCAACAAGCAAACTGCCACCTTGATAAATATCGTAAGCAGCCACAGCATCATTATCTTTTGAAGCTGCCCATGATAAATTGATACTCGTAGCAGTTGCTCCTGAAGCTGTTAATTTGGTTGGTATAGTTGGCTCCGTTATGTCTAGCGTTTTAATCGAAAGTGAAACACTTGCAACTGAAACGTTTCCCGCGGCATCCTTGGCCCTTATTTTAAAACTAGTACTATAATTTGAAGATAAAGGAGTAACAGTAAAAGATGTTGCCGTTGAATTTCCCATAAGTATATTGACTCCCTGATAAATGTCATAAGACACAACACCTACATTATCTATAGAAGCTGTCCAAGATAAAGTTACACTTGATGCTGTAATTTGTGTTGCCACTAAATTTGTAGGAGCGGTTGGAGCTTCTGTATCTGCAATTGAATGAGAAAAGGAATTTTCTATACTGGAAAAAATGCGTAAATCAGAAATAATAGATTTAGTTCCTGCATTCGCAAATATTGGTGTTAGAAGTGAAATAAACAAAATAATTTGCAATCTAGCTTTAAGTAAAGTTTCTATCATATGGTATCGTTAATTAGTAGAGTAAATCTATTGCTTTTTACTTATAAAAAAAATAGTATTAAATTTTTTGAATTGAAATAATTTGAGAGCAGTAAAAAACCCGACAACTTTCGTCATCGGGTTTTATCTCTATTCTATTCTCTTTATTCTTTCTTCTAAAAATAAAAATCTAGTCGTTCAATTTCAAAACAGCCATAAAAGCTTCTTGCGGAATCTCAACGTTTCCTACTTGTCTCATACGTTTTTTACCTTTTTTCTGTTTTTCCAGCAATTTACGCTTACGCGAAATATCTCCCCCGTAACATTTTGCGGTAACGTCTTTACGAAGTGCTTTAATCGTTTCACGAGCGATAATTTTTGCTCCAATTGCAGCTTGAATCGGAATGTCAAATTGTTGTCTCGGAATCAATTCTCGTAATTTCTCGGTCATTTTTTTACCAATGTTGTAAGCGTTGTCTTCGTGAATCAAGGCTGAAAGTGCATCAACAGTCTGTGCATTCAAAAGAACATCCAGTTTTACCAATTTTGAAGTCCTCATTCCGATAGGAGAGTAATCAAAAGAGGCATAACCTTTAGAAACGGTTTTTAAACGATCATAAAAATCGAATACAATTTCGGCCAGAGGCATATCAAAATTCAATTCAACTCTTTCTGTAGTCAAATAAGTTTGATTTGTAATTTGACCACGTTTTTCAATACACAGGCTCATTACGTTTCCTACGAAATCAGCTTTTGTAATGATTGTGGCTTTAATATATGGTTCTTCAACTCTGTCTAAACGAGAAGGTTCAGGCAAGTCAGAAGGATTATTTACAACAAACGCAGTTTCAGGATCTTTTTTGGTATAAGCCAAATACGAAACGTTAGGAACTGTAGTAATTACAGTCATATCGAACTCACGCTCTAAACGTTCCTGGATAATTTCCATATGAAGCATTCCTAAGAAGCCGCAACGGAAACCAAAACCTAACGCTGCAGAACTTTCAGGTGTAAAAACCAGCGAAGCATCATTCAATTGCAATTTCTCCATAGAAGAACGCAAATCTTCATAATCTTCCGTATCAACAGGATAAATTCCGGCAAAAACCATTGGTTTTACATCCTCAAAACCTGTAATCATATTAGTTGTTGGCGTTTTGGCATCTGTCAATGTATCACCAACTTTTACTTCTTTTGCTTCTTTAATTCCAGAAATTAAATAACCAACATCTCCAACAGAAATTACATTTTTCGGAACTTGATTTAGTTTTAAAGTTCCAATTTCGTCAGCAAAGTATTCATTTCCAGTGGCCATGAATTTAATTTTCTGTCCTTTTTTAATTTCTCCGTTTACAACTCTAAAGATTACTTCAATTCCACGAAACGGGTTATAAACCGAGTCAAAAATTAAAGCCTGTAATGGTTCGTCTTTATTTCCTTTAGGAGCTGGGATTTTTTCGATAATGGCAGCTAAGATATTCTCAACACCAAAACCTGTTTTTCCAGATGCGTGAATAATATCTTCTAATTTACATCCTAATAAATCGATAATATCATCACTAACTTCTTCAGGGTTGGCACTTGGTAAATCAACTTTATTTAAAACCGGAATAATTTCCAGATCATTCTCAAGAGCTAAATATAAGTTCGAAATAGTCTGCGCCTGAATACTTTGTGCAGCATCAACAATCAAAAGCGCACCTTCGCAGGCTGCAATAGATCTTGAAACCTCGTATGAAAAGTCAACGTGACCAGGAGTGTCAATCAAATTTAAAATATATTCTTCACCTTTATAAGTGTATTCCATTTGTATGGCGTGACTTTTAATGGTAATTCCACGCTCGCGCTCCAGATCCATGTTGTCAAGCAATTGTGCTTTTTCTTCACGAGCTGTAACGGTTTGTGTAGCGCCCAATAAGCGGTCTGCCAGTGTACTTTTACCGTGGTCAATGTGTGCAATAATGCAAAAGTTACGTATCTTCTTCATTTTAATATATCAATTCTCTTAACGAGTTTTACTCTTTTCTGGGTATAAATTGCGCTATTGCAATTGCTTTAGTGCATGTTATTAAGGCGCAAAGATAGCGCAAAGTTTTGGATTCTGGAATGTTGAAGAGTGATAGTTAAATTCTGAAATTTAAAACGGCTTCTAAAACTCAAAATTAAAACCTTTTTCGGTCAGTTTTTTGTAAATATCGGGGTCAAATTTGTAGAGTTTTGCTGCTCTGTGCGAAACATCCTGCTGTTTTTCATCGAGCTCAACCAGTAATTTCATGTGCAGAATTTTTCTTCGGAAATTTGACTTGTCCAATTCAATTCCTAATATTTCTTCATAAAGATGCATTAGCTGCAATAAAGTAAATTTTTCTGGCAAAAGATTAAAACCAATTGGCGCTTGACGAACGCGATTTCGCAATTGCATTAAACTAAAGCCTAAAATTTCGTTATGATCAAATATTAAATCCGGAACATCATTGATTTTGTGCCATTTAGCTTCGATTACCGTTAAGCTGGCTTTAATATTATAATCTTCACGATTTACTAAAGTGTAATAGCCAATAGTAACTACTCTTCGTTCGCTTACACGATTTGGGTTCGTAAACGCTTTTAGTTGTTCTAAGTAAATATTATCTAGAGCGGTGAGTTCGTATAAAATTCGCTGTGCGGCGTCATCTGCACTTTCATCTTTTTTTAAGTATCCTCCCAAAAGTCCCCATTTTCCAATACTTTCTCCCTCGGCATGCTGTACTAAAAGTACTTCGAGGCTTGCTTTGTTAAATCCAAAAATAACGCAGTCAATCGTGATTCCGTCAACGGCTGGCTGTGGCATTTCTGCAGCTTTTTTGCTGTCTGGATTTAGCATATTTTTAGAAAGTGAAAATTTCATTATTGCTTACAGGCTGGGGTTAAAATTCAAAATTAAATCCTTTTTGTGTCAGTTTATTGTAGATCGCTGGGTCAAATCTGTATAGTTTTGCTGCACGGTGTGAAACATCCTGTTGTTTTTCGTCTAACGCAACTAATAACTTCATGTGCAGAATTTTTCTTCTAAAATTTGATTTGTCCATTTCGACGCCTAAAATTTCTTCATACAAATGCATCAATTGTAATAAAGTGAATTTTTCAGGCAAAAGATTAAAACCAAGCGGTGCTTGACGAACTCGATTCTGAAGATGTTTTAAGCTATAAGAAAGAATTTCATTATGATCATAAATTAAATCTGGAATAGTATTGATTCGATACCATTTAGCATCAGAAGCTGTAAAACCTGCTTTAATGTTATAATCTTCGCGTTTTACCAAGGCATAATATCCAATCGTAATAACGCGTCGAAGCGGGAAACGGTCTGGATCTCCAAACGCTTTTAACTGCTCCAGATAAATATTGTCAAGTCCTGTAAGTTCATTTAATAAACGGTGCGCAGCATTATCGGTGCTTTCTTTTTTATAAATCCAACCTCCCGGAAGTCCCCATTTTCCTTTACTGATTCCTTCTCCGTGCTGTACTAAAAGTACTTCTAAACTTCCTTTGTCAAAACCAAAAATAACACAGTCAATCGTGATCGCATTCATTGCGGTTTGCTCGCTTTTTAAAGCCGAATCGTCCTGTGCACTTTTAACCATTTGTTATCAAAATTTTGACAAATTAAATAAATAAAATGAATACTTGGTGTGATAAAACATTTATATTTTTTTTAACGAAATAATTTTCTGACAATCAGATACTTATCAAATTGTTGAAATTGACAACTTAAAATTAATTATCCTTAAATGATTGATTGTCAATTCTCTAAACTATTATTTTTTCAATATTTTTTATCTCAATTTAACGCAGTCTATTGAAATATCCATAATTATCATAGTTGTTTAATCGCAATAGCAAATTTTTTTGCCTAATATTTTGTTAATATGAAAAAATGTTTTACACTTGTAGTCAAATTAACCATAAGATAAATTCATTTTGACTATAACTTTTAAAATAGCAAATAATTCTTCACTTAAAAAAATAGGTCAGATACTGTTTTTGGAATTAAAAATGAAATCGTAGATGGAAATTTCAACTTGAAAAGGAAGACCGCTATTATAAAAATTAATTCGGATTTCAACAATTAGATTAAAAATAACTTAACTATAAATTTTAACCAATTCTTAATTATTATGAAAAGCAAATATTGTATTAAAACAACAATGCTTCCATTTTGTTTGGCGCTGTTGCTTAGCGTATTTATGATGCAGTCTGGTTTTGCTCAGGACCAGTCTAAATCAGTAAGTGGAAATGTAAAGTCGGCAGATGACGGTATGGGAGTTCCTGGTGCAACTGTTTTAGTACAGGGAACAAAAACGAGTACAGCAACTGATTTTGACGGAAATTTTAAAATAGAAGCAAAAACGGGCGATGTACTTGTATTTAGTTTTATGGGATATAAAACACAAAACATTACAGTTGGAACTCAAAAAACAATAACCGTTACGATGCAGGCTGAAACTGCTGAACTTAAAGAAATTGTTGTAATCGGATACGGAACACAAAAGAAAAAGGTAAATACAGCAGCAACTTCATTAGTTTCAGGTAAAGATATTCAGCAAGTAGCAAGTTTAGATGTTGTAAATGCTTTGCAAGGTCAGGCTTCTGGGGTTTCTGTTACTTCATCTTCAGGACAGCCAGGTGCTAATATGGTGGTAAATATTCGTGGAGCCGGAACTGCAGGAAACAGCGATCCGCTTTATGTAGTAGACGGTGTTGTAGTTGATAACGGAATCGGATATCTTGATCCTTCAGTTATCGAAAGGGTCGATGTTCTTAAAGATGCTTCTGCCGCCTCTATCTACGGAGCAAGAGCAGCAAACGGAGTTATTTTGGTTACAACCAAAAAAGGAAAAGACGGAAAAATGAATGTGTCATTCAATTCTTATACTGGTTTTCAGCAAGTTGCTAAAAAATTAGATTTGATGAATACCAAAGAATATACTACAATCATCAACGAAGCACGTGTTAATTCTGGATATACTCCATTATACACACCAGCTCAGGTTGCAGCATTGCCAAATCATGACTGGCAAGACGACTTGTTTAATGAAGGTGCAATGAAACAAAATCATTCACTTTTGATTACTGGCGGTGATAAAAAATCTACAATTGCTACTGGTTTGTCTTACTACGGACAAGAAGGTATGATTGGCGGCGTAAATAATCAGTCTCAATACGATCGTATTACTTTTAGTGTAAACTCAACTTCTGAAATTATTGAAAATCATTTGAAAATTGGTGAAAACTTCACTTTATCAAATATCAAAAGCAACGGAGTTGCTGATAAAGGAATTTACAGCAATGGTATCAGAAGCTTCTTAAATGCAGCTCCAGTTGATGCAGCTTACGATGCAAATGGAGATTTTGCTCATTCTATTATTTCTGCAGATGTCAGCAATCCGGTTGGATCATTGTATTACAACAACTTTAATCAAACAAAGGTAAATCGTTATGTTGGAAATATTTTTGCAGAATTGAAATTCGCAAAAGATTTTACTTTCAGAACTAGTTTTGGTGTTGATATGACAGACAGTAATTTCCGTTCATTCAGACCTGTTTATTCTCTTTCTTCAAATGATAATAACACGGTTTCAAGCGTTACTCAAAGTGGTACAAAAGCGATGGGATGGATTTTTGAAAATACGTTGCAATACAAATTCTCAATTAGCGACACACATAATTTTGATGTTTTAGTAGGAACTTCTGCTAAAAAGAATACTTCAGATTATATGAGCGGTACAGGTAGAAACTTGATTTTTGATGATTTTGAACATGCGTATTTAAGTAATGCGAAAGATCAAACTTCTAATACAGTAGCAGGAAATCGTACAGATTATGCAATTCAGTCTTACTTCGGACGTTTGCTTTACGATTATAATAACAAATACTTATTTTCTGCAACCGTTCGTAGAGACGGTTCTTCAGAATTTGGTCCAAATAACAAATATGCCATTTTCCCATCTTTCTCTGCAGGCTGGAATTTAGATAAAGAAGCATTCTTTAAAGAAAATGCAGTTTTAAATACATTTAAACTTAGAGCGAGCTGGGGACAAAACGGTAACGACCAGTTTGCTAGAAGATTTGCTTATATGTCTACGGTAAGTTCAACAGATAAAAGTTACCATTTTGGTACTGGAGATGAAACTTTGTTAGTAGGTTCTAGCCCTGATCAGCTTTCAGACCGTAACTTAAAATGGGAAACTTCAGAGCAGTTAGATTTCGGTTTTGATGCTGTTTTGTTCAAAAACTTTACTTTAACTTTTGATTACTACGATAAGAAAACAAAAGACTGGCTGGTTTTAGCTTCTATCCCAACTTATGCAGGAGCAACAGCACCTTATATTAATGGTGGTGATGTAAGCAATAAAGGATTTGAATTTGCACTTGGTTACCGCAAAAGTTTTGCAAAAGATTGGAATTTCGGAATTAATGCAAACCTTTCTGCAAACAAAAATGAAGTACTTCGAATTGCAAACAATGAAGGAATCATTCACGGAGAATCAAATGTATTGTTCCAAGGTTTAGATGAAATGAACCGTGTTGAGGTAGGAAAACCAATGGGTTATTTCTACGGATTAAAAACAGCGGGAATTTTCCAAAATGCAGCAGAAGTTCAAGCTGGCGTACAGCCAAATGCTTCGCCTGGAGATGTTCGTTTTGTTGATTTGAATGGAGACGGAAAAATCGATGCGAATGACAAAACTGAAATCGGAAATCCAAATCCAGATATTTCTTATGGTGTAAACATGGATCTTTCTTATAAAGCTTTTGATTTTTCTATCAATACTTACGGTGTTTCAGGAAGTCAAAACGTTTTCGGAATTCACGATGCAACTCGTGCCTACACAAATAATACAACAGAAGTTTTAAACAGATGGACTTCTGAAGGAACTTCTAATACGGTTCCAAGAGTAACTTACGGGACTGATCCTAACGGAAACTACACGAAATTTTCAGATTTATATGTTCAAGACGCTGATTTCTTCAGAATTAAGAATGCAACTATTGGATGTGATTTGACAAAATTAACAAACAAGTTAAGTTTCTTCAGCAAATTCAGATTGTATGTAGCAGGAAACAACATTTACACTTTTACAAAGTATAAAGGAATGGATCCAGAGATTGGTTTTGGAAACGTAAACCAAACTTGGGCAAAAGGAATTGATGTTGGATATTATCCACAGCCTAGAACATACATGATGGGTCTTAATGTTAACTTTTAATTTATGAAAACGATGAAACGATATATAAAATTATTTGCCCTTTCAAGCTTATTGGTTTTAGGAGCTTGTTCGGAAGATTTTTTGGAAAATGAACCATACACAGATAAAGTAACTGAAAATTTTTATAAAACGCCAGCGGATGCTTTTGAAGGATTAGTTGCTGTTTATGATGTATTACAGCGTGAGGCTTACGGCGGACCGCTTATTGTGAGCGAGCAGGCATCTGATGATTGCTTTGGAGGATTTGGTATTGCCGATCCAGCTGGAGATTTAGAGTGGGATCGCTTTTTATACACGATCGATAAAGATATGAATGCAAATATCTGGACTACTTCTTACTTAGGAATTTACAGAGCAAATATCTTATTAGAAAATTTAGATAAAGTAAATTGGGGAGCCAACACCGCTTTAAAAACACAATACGAAGCTGAAGCACGTTTTTTAAGAGCGCACTTTCATTTTCAGGCAACAAAAATGTTTGGCGATATTATTCCGCTTGACCATACGGTTACAACAAGCGAATTTGAATTGCCAAGAGCTACTGCTGATGTGACTTATGCGTTAATTGCAAATGATTTAAAATTTGCTGCTGATAACTTAGGTCCTGAAAATTATTCTCAAAAAGGAAATGCAAATTACGGTCGTATTACAAAATGGGCTGCTGAAGCCTATATCGCAAGAACATTTTTGTTTTACACAGATTATTACAAAAAAGCTGATTTAGCTGGTGTAATTACAAAAGCGCAGGCTGTAACTTATATTAACGATGCAGTAAGCAATAGCGGACACGGATTAGTGGCTGATTTTGCGAACCTTTGGCTTGCAGCTTCTTTTGAAAATTTTGCAGGAGAAGATAATACTGAAATGGTTTGGGCGGTTCGTTTTAACGGATCAGGAAAAGGAAACTGGGACTTACACGAAGGAAACCGTTTTCAGGTTAACATTGCACCGCGTGGTGGAGCTATCGGAAAATATGCAACCGGATGGGGAGGAGCAACTGTAAATCCAGATTTATATAATGCTTATGAAGCTGGAGATACTCGTAGAAATGCAACTATCATTAGCTATGCTGATGAAAACTTAAATTTTGATGCACAAGCAAGAGAACAACGCCAGTACACAGGATATTCTTGGAAAAAATATTGCCCAATTACCAATGCAGCTGGAACTGCAGTTGTTGAGGCTAATGGAGGAAACTTCCAAATTGATAATTACCAAGATTATGCAATTATTCGTTATGCAGATGTTTTATTAATGGCAGCCGAATTGAACTTAGGAACAAATGCGGGATTAGCGCAAGCAGATTTAGATAAAGTTCGTGACCGTGCTTTCAAAAACACAACGCACAGAATTGCGGTTTCAAAAGCAGCTATTTTGAATGAACGTCGTTTAGAATTAGCTCTTGAAGGACAACGTTATTTCGATTTGATCAGACAAGGAGTTGATGTTGCAAAAGCAGCAATCGATAACACAGATGCTGATTCTCAATTTAATGTGACTTTCAGAACTGAAACTTTAGGCTGGTTTCCATTGCCACAATCTCAAGTAATACTTTCTAATGGTACAATCAAACAAAATCCAGGTTGGTAATTAACTAAAAACAAATGATTATGAAACGTATACTATATATATTAATAGCTGCTGTAACCATCGGTTCGTTATTATTCTCATGCGAGGCTGTAGAAGATCGCGAGAGTTTGCCTGCGGTAACTTTAACGCCGTCGACACTTAAGTTTTCTGTAACTCAAAATGCCACAAATAAAAATCAAATTACTTTAAAAAGTGATGATCCAACTGTAATTCCATATTGGAAATATGTTGATGGAAACGGAAACGAATTAGGACATTCTAACAAAAGCAGTGACAATGTAGTTTTTCCTTTCGCAGGAAAATATACTGTTTATTTCACAGCATACACAAGAGGAGGTTCTGTAGATGCAGCTCCTGTAGAAGTATTGGTAGATAAAAATGATGCTACTTACTTTAATGATCCTAAATGGAACATGCTTACAAATGGGGTAACAGGTAAAACTTGGGTATTAGATTTTACAGATCCTGTTGGTTGGGCTGGTTTAGACTACCCAGCAGCGTCTGGAGATAACTGGAGCTGGCTTCCAGATTATGCAAGCAATTCATGGGTTATGGCAAATAAAAATTGGGGACAAATGTATTTCGACTTAAATGGCGGATACAATACAAATGTCACACAAACTGCAATTGCAAACGATACGCAAACTACAAAAAAAGGAACTTATACTTTTGATATTGCAAATAACAAACTAATCTTTAATGGTGGAGTTGAAATGCTTTACGGTGGCGATTATTATGGAGATGTAAGCAACTGGTATAGTGTAAAAGTAGTCGAATTGACTGCAACATCGTTAAGATTAGCCGTTATTAGAGATAAAAGCCGTACTGGCGAAGGTGTTTGTTTAATAGTGTTTCATTACAAACCAAAACCTTAAATTTACTTAAATATATAAAACTAACCGGTAGGTGATTGGTACAGTCGCTTACCGGTATGTTTATATTTGTTTTTCAAAAACTATAAATTATATCAAAATGAAGAATAAAGGAAAGTATTTAAGGAGCGGGCTGTCATTAGTAATGTTGGCAGGAATTATAATATTCAATTCTTGCAGTAAAAAAGAAGAAGCTTTCAGCAACCGAAAAGTTTCTTTTAATTCAGATTGGAGTTTTCACTTAAATGATAGTATTGCAGATAAAGATACTATTGGAGCATCAACAAAATGGAGAACTTTAAATGTTCCTCATGATTGGAGCATCGAAGGGAAATTTGATGAAAAAAGTCCTGCCGGATACGGAGGCGGAGCGCTTAACGGAGGTTTAGGCTGGTACAAAAAAACATTCAAAGTAAATGCCGCAGACAGCAGTAAAGTAACTTCAATCATTTTTGATGGCGTTTACAGAAATAGTGAAGTCTGGGTAAACGGACATTATTTAGGAAAACGTCCAAACGGATATATTGGTTTTCAATACCAAATTTCTCCATACTTAAATTACGGAGACAAAAACAATGAAATTATTGTAAAGGTTGACAATTCAAAACAACCTAATTCACGCTGGTATTCTGGTTCTGGAATTTTTAGAAATGTCTGGATCGAAACCACTGATAAATTGCATGTTGCACAATGGGGTACTTATGTAACAACTCCAAAAGTTACGGTTCAAAAAGCTTCGGTACAATTTGAAACTACTGTTCAAAATCAAAACGCAGCTTCAAAAAAAGCAACTGTAACCACAACTATTTATAAAGAAGATACAAAAGTAGCATCGGTTACTCAAGATATAACAATTGGTGCAAATGCCAATCAAACAATTAAGCAGCAAACAGAAGTTGAAACTCCTGTTTTATGGTCTGTTGAAAAACCAGAACTGTATACAGCAGTTACAGCAATTTCGGTTGATAATCAAATTATAGACGAATACAAAACTAATTTCGGGATCAGGGATTTTAAATTTGATTTAAACAAAGGTTTCCTTTTAAACGGAAAACAAGTTAAAATTAAGGGAGTTTGTATGCATCATGATTTAGGCCCGTTAGGTACTGCAATCAATACGCGCGCGATCGAAAGACAATTAGAAATCTTGAAAGAAATGGGTGTAAACGGAATCAGAACTTCTCACAATCCGCCCGCTCCAGAACTTTTAGATCTTTGCGATAAAATGGGTTTCATTGTCATGGATGAAGCATTCGATATGTGGAAACAATCTAAAACCAAATACGATTACGGAAATGATTGGGATAAATGGCACAAGAAAGATTTAATCGATCAATTGCTTCGCGACCGTAATCACCCGAGTATTTTTATGTGGAGTATTGGAAATGAAATTCCACAGCAGTGGGACGAAAGCGGTGTTATAATTGCCAAAGAATTGGCAGGCATTACACGTCAATACGATAAAACACGTCCGATAACGGCTGCCATGAATCCGCCAGTTAATATGAATCTTGATGGTATCGATTTGCAGTTTGATAAGGCAGCAGTTCAATACAATAAAATTGCAGCTTCTGGTGCTTTAGATATTATTGGTTATAATTACGCCCATCAAACGTATGAATATCATCAGAAGAATTTCCCAAAAACACCATTTATTGCTACTGAAACAACATCGGCTTTAGAAACTCGCGGTTATTACGACGAAAGTTCAGATTCGATTAAAAAATGGCCAGTAAGATGGGATCTTAAATTTACAGACGGAAATCCAGGAAACACTGTTTCTGCTTATGATCAGGTGCAGGCGCCTTGGGGTTCTACGCACGAAGCAACTTGGAAAATTATTAAAAAACACGATTATCTTTCTGGAATGTACATTTGGACCGGATTCGATTATATCGGAGAACCAACTCCTTATGAATGGCCATCAATCAGTTCTTATTTCGGAATTGTAGATTTAGCTGGTTTCCCGAAAGACGTTTATTATATGTACCAAAGCGAATGGACGAATAAAACAGTTTTGCATTTGTTTCCGCATTGGAATTGGAAAGCTGGACAAACCGTAGACGTTTGGGCTTATTACAATAATGCAGATGAGGTTGAACTTTTCTTAAACGGAAAATCAGTTGGAGTTCGCAGTAAAAAAGGAGAAGAGCTGCATGTAATTTGGAAAGTTCCTTTTCAAGCCGGAACATTAAAAGCGGTTTCTCGTAAAAACGGAAAAACAGTTTTAGAAACAGAAATCAAAACTGCTGGAAATCCATCAAACTTAAAATTGACAGCAGATAGAAGTACGATTAAAGCAGATGGAAATGATTTGTCGTTTGTAACAGTCGATATTTTAGATGCAAACGGAACTTTGGCTCCAAAAGCAAATAACGAAATTAACTTTTCTTTAAAAGGAAACGGAAAAATTGTGGGTGTTTGCAGCGGAGATCCGGTAAGTCACGAATCGTATAAAGGTTCAAAACATACTGCGCTTAACGGGAAATGTTTAGTAATTGTTCAGTCGGATACTAAATCAGGAAGATTAGAATTAACCGCTAAAGCGAATGGATTAAAACCTGCAACGATCGTAATTACAGCAGAATAATAATTTACACTCCTAACAGTGTTCCAAAACCTGTTAGGACAACTAATATATAGAATTATTTACCAATGAAAAACACACAACTAAAAGTATTGTTTTCCATCTTCATGTTTGGATTTCTTGTTATGCCAAAAGCATCAGCACAGATCCAGAACGCAGATGTATTAAACGCTCCAATAGATATCAGCAAAGATTTTCAAAACTATCTGAACACTTTTTATTTTGCTGATGAACTAGCATCTTTTGATCCGGCAACCGGAAAAGGCGCTATAAAATATTTGAGATACAATTATAAAACGCGTCAGGCTTTCAACAATATGATGATGAAGCCAGATGTGGAAAAGGCAAATGAATTCCCAACAACGGAATATGCAGAATCTCCTGTTTTGCCATTTGAAATTCAGTTTGTTTCAGATCGAACTATCCGAATCAAAACCACTTCGGGACCACAATTTCATCCAGAAAAAGAGTCTTTAATGCTGATTAACGGTGTTGCGCCAAATCATCCAGAATTATGGAAATATTCTAAAATTGAAGGCGGTCATAAATATACCAGCAAACATGGAGTTGTAGAGATTTTATCAAAACCTTGGCACGTAAAAATTTACGATGAAACAGGGAAATTGTTAACGAGTACACTTCACGATTCTGATTTTAAAAATACCTATACACCAACACTTCCGTTCTCGTATGTGCGCAGAAACAGCGATTATTCAAGAAGTATGGGCGCGGCTTTCAGTTTAGAGCCAGACGAAAAAATATTTGGCTGTGGAGAATCTTTCACTCAATTCAACAAACGCGGTCAAAAAGTAGTTTTATGGACAGATGATGCGAACGGAATTCAGAATGAAACAATGTACAAACCTGTTCCGTTTTATATGAGCAGCCGTGGTTACGGAGTTTTCATGCACCATTCAACGCCAATTACTATTGATTTTGGAAGATATTACGGAAGCGCAAACGAAATGTACATTGGAGATGATGAAGCCGATTTATTTTTCTTCATTGGTGAACCAAAAGATATTCTAGACCAATACACAGATTTAACCGGAAAAGCAGCAATGCCACCACTTTGGTCATTTGGTTTCTGGATGAGCCGTATTACGTATTTCTCTGAAAAAGAAGGACGTGAAGTAGCAAAAGATTTGCGTAAATATAAAATCCCAACAGATGTTATTCACTTTGATACAGGTTGGTTTGATGTAGATTGGAGAAACAATTATGAGTTTTCTAAAGATCGTTTTCCAGATGCTCAAAAAATGATGTCTGATTTAAAAGATGATGGTTTTCACGTGTGTTTATGGCAGTTGCCTTATTTCTCACCAAAGAATACATTATTCAACGAAATCATGGATAAAAATCTTGCAGTAAGAGACCGCAAAGGAAATCTTCCTTATGAAGATGCTGTTTTAGATTTCTCAAATCCTGAAACCGTAACTTGGTATCAATCAAAATTAAAGCATTTATTCGATCAAGGTGTTTCTGTTTTTAAAGTAGATTTTGGAGAAGCTGCACCACCGGATGGAATTTACCATTCAGGGCGTACCGGTTTTTACGAACACAATTTATATCCGTTAAGATACAATAAAGCTGTTGCTGAAATTACCCAAAAAGAAAAAGGATATACTTTAATCTGGGCGAGAAGTACTTGGGCAGGATCGCAACGCTACCCATTACATTGGGGCGGAGATGCTGAAACTACAAACGGTGCAATGTCGGCAGAATTAAGAGGCGGACTTTCATTAGGTTTAAGCGGTTTCAGTTTTTGGAGTCATGATGTGGGTGGATTTGCAACAAAATCGCCGGAGAATTTATACAGAAGATGGGCACCATTCGGAATGTTTACTTCGCACGTAAGAAGCCACGGCGAACCTCCGCGTGAACCTTGGTTGTACAGTAAAGATTTCTTGGAAGGATTTAGAAAAGCAGATAATATGCGTTACGAATTGATGCCTTATATCTACGCTCAAGCGAAAGAAAGTTCTCAAAAAGGATTGCCAATGATGCGTGCCTTATTTGTAGAATATCCAAACGATCCCGGAGCTTGGCTGGTTGATAATGAATATTTATTTGGTTCAAGCATTTTAGTTGCACCGCTTTTTGAAGAAGTGACAGAAAGAGATGTTTATCTTCCAGAAGGAACTTGGATTGATTATCAAACTAAAAAAGTATACCAATCAGGATGGCATAAAATTAAAGCAGGCGAAGTGCCAATTGTAGTTTTAGTAAAAGACGGAACGGCATTGCCTCATATCGCTTTGGCACAATCTACAAAAGATATGGATTGGAGTAAATTAACGCTAAAAGTATATGCAAGCGACAAAACAACTTCGGCGACAGCCAAAGTATTTTTACCAGAAGGCGACGCAGTTCAGGAAATAAAAGTGACAAAAAGTGGAAACAATTTTGAAGTAACACCAAACGCATTGACAGGAAAAACCACTTTTAAAACGGAGTGGGTTAAATAAAAAAATTAGTCACAGATTGCACAGATTAAAAGGATTAAAAATTTGCAAAATCTGCGAGAAAAATATTTAAACACATAGGAACATAGGTTTTTATTTGTGAATAAAAGAAGTTAGAAAGAAACTAGTTTCTCACACATAGTCTATGTTTGTTTAAACTAGTGGAACGCCTTTTTGAAGTTTCCAAAGAGCTATGATTCTATGTGTTTTAAAAAAAAATAGCCACAGATTAGCCAAATTAAAAAGATTGAAAAATCTGCTCGATCTGCCAAATCTGCGTGAGAATAAATACAGAATTTAAAGAAATCATTAAAATCCTTTAATCTGTGAGAAAAAAATAATCCCAACAGGATAAAAAATAAGTTAGTTTAAGTTGAGTCTTTTTAAATCGGATGAGATTTTCGCATCCGATTTATAAAAGACGAATTAAGAAAGAAAACATGAAAAAATATCTAGTTCTTCCAGCTGTATTATTGTCAATTACAATTGGTTACAGTCAGAAAAATAAAAATGCTTACGAATTGGCTTCGCCTAATGGGCAGAATAAAATAAAATTCGAATTAGTAAAAAACGCTCCCAAATATGCTGTTTCACACGGAAAAACCGAAGTGATTACACCATCGGATATGGGTTTTTTATTAAAGGGAAATGAAAATTTAAGCTCAGATTTCGAAATCAAAAGCGTAAAGAATTCAACATTTGATGAAACTTGGGAACAAGTTTGGGGAGAAAAGAAAAACATTAGAAATCACTACAATCAATTAGTAGTTGATTTACAGCAAAAAACTGGCAACAAACGAAAGCTGCAAATTCAATTTCGTGCTTTCGATGACGGAATCGCGTTTAGATATGTATATCCAAAACAAAATGTAAAAGACAGTATTTTCATTATGGATGAAAAAACGACTTTTAACTTAAAAGAAGATGGAAAAGCATGGTGGATTCCGGCAAACCGAGAAAACCGTGACGAATATCTTTTTAAAGATGCAGCAGTAAGTACTTTAGATACTGTTTTGACACCGCTTACAATTGAAAGCAAAAGCGGATTGGCCTTGAGTTTTCACGAAGCAAACTTGGTAGATTTTGCAAGTATGACTTTGGTAAACACACAAGGAACACAACTTAAATCAGATTTAGTGCCTTGGGCTGACGGAGTAAAAGTACGCGTAAAAGACACTTTTACCTCTTCTTGGAGAACGCTTCAAATTGGAGAAACCCCAGCAGATTTAATTACTTCTTATTTGATTTTAAATCTAAACGAACCAAATAAATTAAAAAACACAAGCTATTTTAAACCGTATAAATACTTCGGAATTTGGTGGGGAATGCATATCGGGAAATATACTTTTTGGGAAAGCGAAAAACAAGGCGCAACAACCAAACATGCAGAAGAATATATCGATTTCACGGCAAAAGAAGGATTTCACCATTTATTGATCGAAGGCTGGAACAAAGGCTGGACGCCGGCTTGGTATGAAAATCACATGCACATGTTCAGTTTCACCAAAAGTGCAGATAATTTTGATTTAGAAAAAGTAGTCGATTACGGAAATAAAAAAGGAGTAGCACTAATTGGATATCACGAAACAGGTTCTAACTTAATTAATTATTTAAAAGAAGTTGACGAAGGTTTTGCATTATATAAAAAATTAGGAATGCACTCGGTTAAAATTGGCCATGTGGGGTCTAAATTAAACATGAAAGAAAACCACTTCGGACAATTTGGGGTAAACTATTTCAGATATATTTTAGAAAAAGCAGCGCAATATGATTTAGCAGTTTTATATCACGAATCAATAAAAGACACCGGAGAGCGCAGAACTTTTCCAAATATGGTTTCTAGAGAAGCGGCAAGAGGACAGGAATACAACGCTTGGAGCGAAGGAAATCCGCCAAATCACTTAACAATTATTCCGTTTACAAGATTGCTTTCTGGACCAATGGATTTTACTCCGGGAATTTTTGATGTTGAGGTAAAACAAGGTTTTCCAGGAAAGAGAGTGCACGGAACGGCTGCACAGCAATTGGCTTTGTATGTAACAATTTATGCGCCAATCCAGATGATGGCCGATCTTCCTGAGAACTACGAAGGAAAACCAGCATTGCAATTCTTAAAAGATGTTCCAACAGATTGGGAAGATACTAAAGTATTAGAAGGATCAATTGGGCAATATATTACAACAGTTCGTAAAGACAGAAACAGTGCCGATTGGTATTTAGGAACTATTACAAATGAAAATGCAAGAGATGTAAATGTTTCTTTATCATTTTTAGACCCAAATGCAACTTACGAAGCACAGATTTATGCTGACGCAGAAGGAACTGATGAAACACATAATCCGTCTGCTATAGCAATTTCTAAGAAAACAGTTAAAGCGTCAGATTCATTAAAATTACATTTAGGCGGTGCTGGAGGAACAGCAATCAGATTTAAAAAATTGTAATTTATAGATTGTCAAACGCAAAGATTAGATTTTAAATATCCTAACAGGTTTCCAAAACATTTTAGGTATTAAATCAGAGACGTTAAAATTAATTTGAATATTGGATCGGTAAAACAATACCTAACAGGTTTCGAAAACCTGTTAGGAAATAAAAAAATCAGATGAAAAATTTTTCAGCAATACTATTTATTACAGTAATTCTAATCAATATTAATTTGTTTGGACAAAACAATAATGCTGAAAATCGAATCATAAAAGTTGATTATAAGAAAGAGGCAGGAAAATTAAACACCATGTTTAAAGAATGTATTGGCGCCGGAAGAGCCAATGAGGGTTTGCGCGCCGATTGGCAGCAGCAATTGGCAATGGTCAAAAAAGAATGTGATTTTAAATACATCAGAATGCATGGTTTATTGTCTGATGATATGGCCGTTTACAGAGAAGATTCAAAAGGAAATCCAGAATACAATTACCAATATATTGATGCTTTGTATGATTTTATTTTAAGCATAAAAATGAAACCTTTTGTAGAATTGGGTTTTATGCCATCGGCATTGGCCAGTGGAAGTCAGACGATTTTTTGGTGGAGAGGAAATGTTACGCCTCCAAAAGATTATAAAAAATGGGAAGATTTAATTCGCAATCTGACACAGCATTTTACAGAACGTTATGGAGCAGATGAAGTAAAAACTTGGTATTTTGAAGTTTGGAACGAGCCTAACTTATCTCCAGGTTTCTGGACGGGCACTCAGGATGAATATTTTAAATTATACGAGCACAGCGCACGCGCAATAAAAAGTGTAAATACTGCTTATAAAGTGGGCGGGCCAGCAACTGCCGGAGCAGCTTGGGTTCCGGAAACAATTGATTTTTGTGCAAAAAAGAATGTTGCGTTAGATTTTATTTCGACACATACTTATGGAGTAAAACAAGGGTTTTTAGATGAATTTGGAACAACAGGAACCGTTTTAAATAAAGATGAATCAAGTATCAGCGGTGATGTTATCAACTCACGTACACAGATTTCAAATTCGGCTAAGCCAAAATTAGAATTGCATTATACAGAATGGAGTTCATCTTATACACCAGCAGATCCTATTCACGACAGTTATCATTCAGCTGCTTATATTTTGCAAAAATTAAAACAAGTTGGCAATGCCGCAAACTCCATGTCATATTGGGTTTTTACTGATATTTTTGAAGAAGCTGGGCCACGATTCACGCCTTTTCATGGCGGATTCGGATTATTGAATACGCAGGGAATTAAAAAACCAGCTTATTTCTCTTATTATTTATTAAATAAATTAGGAGAAACAGAACTTCAAAACAAAGACACTTCTTCATGGGCTTCTAAAAATGCAAAAGGAGATGTTCAATTATTATTTTGGGATTTTACAAACACGCATCCAGGAGATTCTGTCAACAATCAAACCTATTATGTTCAGGATTTGCCATCAAAACCAAAGGGAAACATTAAAATTGAAGTTGAAGGTTTGGCAAAAGGCAATTATAAATTAGAAATCTACAAAGTTGGATATAAAATCAATGATGCTTTCGCAGATTATCTGGCAATGGGCAAACCAACTCAGCTGACAGCCAATCAAGTAAAAACGATCAAAGAAAAAAATAATGGTGATTTGCTTGCGACTGAAAAAGTAAGTATTGACTCAAAAGGCAAGTTTAGCAAAGATTTTAAGATTAATGAAAATGATGTTGTCTTTTTCAATTTTGTAAAACAATAAACTATCAATAACCACAAAAAAACTATAAATAATTTATCAAGTATGAAAAATAAAATGATATACCTCTCAGTTGCTATGGCTTTTGCGTTGTTTACTTCTTGTAAAAAAGACGTACAAAGTTCAAATGCTGATTCGGCACAGACAGAAGAACATCAAGGAAAAGAACTAGGTTCTGAATTTGATGCAGAAATTGATAAACTTGTTTCTCAGCTTACACTTGAGGAAAAAATTGGAATGCTGCACGGTAACAGTATGTTTAGTACGGGCGCTGTAGAACGTTTGGGTATTCCAGAACTAAAAATGGCTGATGGACCTCTAGGAGTTCGTGAAGAAATTTCGCGTGACAATTGGGCTCCAGCAGGTTTAAAAGATGATTTTGCAACATATTATCCAGCCGGAGGCGGTTTAGCTGCAACTTGGAATACAGAAATGGCTTATACTTTTGGGAACAGCGTTGGTCAGGAACTGCGTGCCAGAGACAAAGACATGCTGCTTTCGCCAGCAATTAATATTGTGAGAACGCCGCTTGGAGGAAGAACGTATGAATATATGAGCGAAGATCCGTTTTTAAATAAAAAAATTGCAGTGCCGTTAATCGTTGGTTTACAAGATAATGATGTAATGGCTTGCGTAAAACACTTCGCAGCAAACAATCAAGAAACCAATCGTGATTTTGTAGATGTACAAATTGACGAGCGTACGCTTCGTGAAATCTATCTTCCAGCTTTTGAAGCTTCTATAAAAGAGGCTCATGCATATAGCGTAATGGGCGCGTACAACAAATTTAGAGGAGAATATTTATGCGAGAATGATTATATGCTGAATAAAATTCTTCGTGATGAATGGGGATTTAAAGGTGTTGTAGTTTCAGATTGGGCTGCCGTTCATTCTACCGTAAAATCATTGAACAGCGGTTTAGATATTGAAATGGGAACTCCAAAACCATTCAATGAATTTTTCTTGGCAGATAAATTAATCGCTGCTGCAAAAGCGGGCGAAATTTCAGAAGCAGAAATTGATGTACACGTAAAAAGAATCTTGCGCGTATTATTTCAAGTAAAAGCTATGGGAGGCAAAGACCGTGTGAAAGGAAGTATTTCTACTGAAGCACATTATCAAGATGCTTACAAAATTGCTGCAGAAGCAATCGTTTTATTGAAAAATGACAATAATGCATTGCCTTTAAAATTAGACGGAGTAAAATCTATTGCGGTAATTGGAAACAATGCAATGAAGAAAAATGCTCTTGGAGGATTTGGCGCTGGAGTAAAAACAAAGAGAGAAGTAACGCCTTTAGAAGGTCTGAAAAACAGACTGCCTTCATCAATCAAAATCAATTATGCTGAAGGATATCTTGAGCGTTACGACGAGAAAAATAAAGGAAAATTAGGAGATATTACGCTAAATGGTCCAGTAACAATTGACCAATTAGATCCAGCTAAATTTCAAGAAGCTATTGAGGCAGCAAAAAAATCAGATGTAGCGATCATTTTTGCTGGTTCTAACCGTGATTATGAAACTGAAGCTTCTGACCGCAGAAATTTGAAATTACCTTTTGGACAGGAAGAATTAATTAAAAAAGTATTAGAAGTAAACCCAAGAACAATTGTCGTTATGATTGCGGGAGCTCCTTTTGATATTAACGAAGTGAGCAAAAAATCTTCAGCACTAGTATGGAGCTGGTTTAATGGTTCTGAAGGCGGAAATGCCTTAGCAGACGTTTTATTAGGAAAAGTAAATCCGTCAGGAAAACTGCCTTGGACGATGCCTAAAAATATTATGGATTCTCCTGCACATGCAACTAACAGTTTCCCTGGTGGAAAAACAGTTCAATATGCTGAGGGAATTTTGGTAGGATACCGTTGGTTTGATACTAAAAATGTTACGCCTTTATATCCTTTCGGATACGGATTATCATACACCACTTTTGCTTTCGATAATGCTAAAGCAGATAAAGATTCTTATAACGCTAATGAAACCATCACCGTTTCTGTTGATGTAAAAAACACTGGAAAAGTAGATGGAAAAGAAGTAGTGCAATTGTATGCGTCTAAATCAGATTCAAAAGTAACGCGTGCTGCAAAAGAATTAAAAGGATTCAAGAAAGTAGAAGTAAAATCTGGCGGTTCGAATACAGTAACCATTAAAATTCCAGCTAAAGAATTGGCATATTATGATGTAGCTTCTAAGAAATGGGTAGTTGAATCAGGAAAATACACATTGAAAATTGGAAATTCTTCTAGAGATATCAAAAAAGAAATTGTTGTAACAATTAAGTAAAAAAATCCAGCGACATGAAAAACACTGTTAAGAGTTCCTTGTTTAGTGCGATTTTGTGCTTGTCTTTTTTAAGCCTTTGGGCATGCAGTTCTGATAAAGATCCAGAAAATACAGCGCCAGTTGTTGGTTTATACCCAAGTTATAATACAAATCCAATTGCTGCAGATGCAAGCGGAATGGGAAGTACAGCCGTTCAATTGGCAGCAAAAATAAAAATAGGCTGGAATATCGGAAATACTTTAGAAGCAACCGGCGGTGAAACGGCTTGGGGAAATCCAAAAGTTACAAAAGCATTAATTGATGCGGTTAAGGCTAATGGCTTTAATGCTATCCGAATTCCGTGTTCTTGGAACCAATATTTATCAAACAGTACAACGGCACAGATAAAAACAGAATGGCTGGATCGCGTAAAAGAAGTCGTTCAGTATTGTGTGGATAATGATATGTATGTTGTAGTTAATATTCACTGGGACGGAGGCTGGCTCGAAAATAACATTACCGAAGCCAAAAAAACAGAAAACAACGCCAAACAAAAAGCTTTTTGGGAACAAATCGCAACACACTTACGTGGATTTGACGAGCATTTGCTTTTTGCCAGTGCCAACGAACCAGCGGTTGAAGACGCAGCTCAGATGGCAGTTTTAACGTCATATCATCAAACTTTTATTGATGCTGTTCGTTCTACTGGCGGTAAAAACGCATATCGTACTTTAGTAGTTCAAGGACCAACGACAGACATTGAAAAAACAAATAAATTAATGCTGACGCTTCCAACGGATAAAGCCGTGAGCCGAATGATGATAGAAGTTCATTATTATGCTCCATGGAATTTTGCGGGTTTAACCAAAGATGAAACCTGGGGCAAAATGTTCTACTATTGGGGAGCAGGTTTTCACTCGGCAACAGATACGGAACGAAACGCAAGCTGGGGAGAAGAAGCTGATTTAGAGAAAAATTTCAAACTAATGAAAAGCCAATTTGTCGACAAAGGAATTCCTGTTTTATTGGGAGAATTTGGTGCAATTCGCAGAAGTACCTTAACGGGCGATGCCTTGACCTTGCATTTAAATTCAAGAGCATATTATTTAAAGACAGTTGTCAAACAAGCCAAAGCAAATGGTTTATTGCCTTTTTATTGGGATGAAGGAAGTACTGGAAACAACGGTTTCGGGATTTTCAAAAGAAGCGATAATACTGTTTTTGATACTCAAGCGCTAAACGCCCTGATTGAAGGATTGAAATAATATTTTTTAAACCATATAAGTGATATAAGTAATTTTAAGTTGCATAATTTGTGAGCTTATTTTTACTTATATCACTTATATGGTTTAAATTTATCAATTGTTTATAGGTTGCCTTATTCTTTTAAAATAAAAAAAATGAAAAAATATACAGTCTTTGTTTTAATGTTTTGTGGCATAATTGCAAATGCAAATGTAAAAATGCCTTTATTGTTTTCTGACGGAATGGTTTTGCAGCGCAACAAAGAAATTCCGGTTTGGGGCTGGGCAGATGCTAATGAAAAAGTAGAAGTTCATTTTAATAATCAAACTAAAACCATTCAAGCAGATAAAAGCGGGAAATGGATGATTAGTCTAAATCCTGAAAAAGCCGGAGGTCCTTTCGAATTAATCATTATAGGAAAAAATAAAATTGTCATAAAAGATGTTTTGGTTGGAGAAGTATGGATTTGCAGCGGACAATCGAATATGGAATTTCAGGTTTTTAAAACAATTAATTCCGACAAAGAAATAGCCGATTCTAATTATCCAATGATTCGCCATTTTGGTGTAGCACAAGATTTAAGCGGTAAACCAAAAGACGATTTGAAAGCAGGAAAATGGGAAGTTTCTAACAAAGAAAATGTTGGCAATTTTACAGCAGTTGGTTATTATTTTGCTAAAAAATTATACGCTGAGTTAAAAATTCCAATCGGAATTATCAATACTTCTTGGGGAGGAACAAATGTAGAAACATGGACAAGCCGAGAAGCTTTTGAAAAAAGCAAGGATTTTAAAACAATGATTGCTGATGTTCCAGCATTAAACATAGATTCGATTTCAAAATTATATGCAACGCGTATGAAAGAAAGAGTCGAAAAAATTCAAGGAACTCCGGTAAGCACAGAAAATGAAAATACTTTCAAAGAAGCTTCGTTCAACGACACAGCTTGGGGCGAACTCAATACGCCAAGTTTATGGGAAAATCAGCCTTTAGGCGATTTAGATGGAATTGTTTGGATGCGAAAAACAATAACACTTTCTGCAGAAGACAGTAAAAATAAAGCAACACTTTATCTTTCAAAAATCGACGACGAAGACATTACATATGTAAACGGAATCGAAATTGGAAAAAACACACAATGGGATGCCAAACGCGTTTATGAAGTTCCTGCAAATATTTTAAAAGAAGGTTTAAATGTCATCGCAGTCAGAATTGTCGATAACAGCGGCGGTGGCGGCATTTACGGAGATGCAGCCGATTTAAAACTAACGCTCGGATCGAAAATTATGCCGCTTGACGGAAAATGGAAATACAAAGTTATTGTCGTAAAAACCGCTTTATCGCCAAACAGCTATCCTTCATTATTGTACAATGCAATGGTAAATCCTTTGGTTCCGTATGCTTTCGAAGGCGTTTTGTGGTATCAGGGCGAAGCCAATGTCTGGAGAGCCAATCAATATAAAAAAGCATTTCCTTTAATGATAACAGATTGGAGAACAAAATTTAAGCAAGGCGATTTTCCTTTCTATTTTGTTCAATTATCAACTTTTAATGAATTTAACGGAAACAGTAAAGTTGGCAGTAAATGGGCCGAACTCCGCGAAGCACAATCAGAAACGCTGCAACTGAAAAACACCGGAATGGCGGTAACAACAGACATCGGGAATGCAAAAGACATTCACCCAACAAATAAGCAGGATGTCGGTTTGCGTTTGGCAGCAATTGCGTTGAACAATGTATACGGCAAAAAGCAAGTTTTTAGCGGACCAACATATAAATCTCAGGAAATAAAAGGCAATCAAATCATTCTTACTTTCGATAATATTGGTTCAGGATTAACAGCTTCAGACAATTCAGAAAACGTAAAAGGCTTTGAAATTGCTGGTACTGATAAAGTTTTTCATGCCGCGAAAGCGATAATAAAAAACAACAAAATCATTATTTCAAGTGATCAGGTTCAAAATCCTGTTGCAGTACATTACGGCTGGGCAGATGACGATACGGAAATCAATCTGTTTAATAAAGAAAAATTTCCAGCATCGCCTTTTAGAACTGATAATTGGGAAATGATTACGGCAAAAGAAACATACAAAGTCAGCAAATAAGGGCGTGACCATATTTACAAAAGGCGCTATTTAAGAGGCCGCTTATGTGCGCCTTTCGCAAATACGGTCGGGCTATCCGCGCTACTTCGGTAGCCAGCTCCTATCCCTCACGCGCAAAAAAAATGTTCCATTGGAACAATTGGTTGGTAACAACGGATGAAATCCGTTGATCAAAATTAAAAATCACAATAATGTTTCTTTGGAACATATGATTGGTAATTTTAAACGTTGCAATATGAATTCAAAGCTCATGAAAAAAACATTTATCATCTTACTTTTTACATTTTACTATACAAGCATTTCTGCGCAATCCACGCATGTTTTATGGTACAATCAACCGGCAGAATTTTTTGAAGAAAGCTTGGTTTTAGGAAACGGAAAAATGGGCGCAACTATTTTTGGAGGCGTCAATTCAGATAAAATCTATTTGAACGATGCCACGCTTTGGTCGGGCGGACCTGTAAATGCAAACATGAATCCAGAAGCTTATAAAAATCTTCCGGCAATTCGCGAAGCATTAAAAAACGAAAACTACAAACTCGCCGACGAACTCAATAAAAAAATCGAAGGAAAGAATTCTGAATCGTACGCACCGCTTGGAACTTTAGAAATTACAAATTCTAATAAAGGAAAAGTTTCAAATTACCGTCGTGAACTTGACATCTCTAATGCGATTTCAAAAGTGACTTACGAAATAGATGGAGTAAAATTTACACGCGAATATTTTGTTTCTGCACCAGATCAAATCATGATTATCAAATTGACAAGCAGTCAAAAAGGCGCCTTAAATTTTGAGATTAATTCAAGCAGTTTATTAAAATCAAATGTCGAAGTAAAAGATAATGTTTTGGCAATGAACGGAACAGCGCCGGTTCATGAAAATCCAGGTTATCCAGGCACAAACGCTTATCTTTCTAATGAGCAATGGAAAGATTTAAAAGAAAACGGCAGCACTACAAGGTTTACTTCTTTAGTAAAAATCAAGAGCGTTGACGGAACTATTATAAATACAAATAAAACTTTAGGCTTAAAAAACGGAACTGAAGCTTTAATTTATGTTTCGATCGCTACAAGTTTTAATGGTTTTGATAAAAATCCGGCAATTTCTGGATTAAACAATAAAGAAATTGCGACGAAGAGTTTAAAATCAGCGTTGTCAAAATCGTTCGATAAATTAAAAACCGCACACATTGCAGATTATCAAAAATTCTTTAATCGCGTAAATTTAGATTTAGGAAAAACAACAGCTCCAGATTTGCCAACAGACGAGCGATTATTGCGTTACTCCGAAGGAAAAGAAGATAAAAACCTAGAAATTCTATATTTTAATTTCGGACGTTATTTGCTAATCAGCAGTTCAAGAACTATAGGAGTTCCAGCTAATTTGCAAGGAATTTGGAACCCGCATCTAAATCCGCCTTGGAGCAGTAATTATACAATGAACATTAATTTGGAAGAAAATTATTGGCTTGCTGAAAACACCAATCTTTCAGAAATGCATTTACCTCTTTTAAGTTTTATAAAAAATCTTTCGGTAACCGGAAAAGTGACAGCAAAGACTTTTTATGGAGTGAATGAAGGCTGGGCCGCAGCGCATAATTCAGACATCTGGGCAATGACAAATCCGGTTGGACAATTTGGAAAAGAAGATCCAAGCTGGGCTTGCTGGCCTATCTCTGGTGCGTGGCTTAGTACGCATATTTGGGAACACTATGTTTTTTCACAAGACAAAAATTATCTGAAAAATGAAGGATATCCAATTATGAAAGGTGCTTCGCAATTCTTTTTAGGATATATGGTTGTAGATAAAAACGGAAATTTAATTACATCTCCATCAACTTCTCCAGAAAACAAATACATTGCGCCAGATGGTTTTATTGGAGCAACAATGTACGGAGGAACAGCTGATTTGGCGATGATAAGACAATGTTTTGAAAAGACAATTAAAGCTTCAGAAATTTTAAATATTGATGCTGATTTTAGAGCAAAACTCCAAACAGCACTTTCTAAATTTCATCCGTACCAAATTGGCAAAAAAGGAAATTTGCAGGAATGGTATTTTGATTGGGAAGATCAAGACCCGAAACACCGTCATCAATCGCAATTATTCGGACTTTTTCCTGGTGATCATATTACACCATTAAAAACGCCAGATTTGGCCACAGCTTCAAGAAAAACACTCGAAATAAAGGGAGATGAAACAACCGGCTGGTCAAAAGGCTGGAGAATTAACCTTTGGGCAAGACTTTGGGACGGAAATCGTGCTTACAAAATGTATCGCGAATTACTTCGATATGTAGATCCTGACGGAAAAAAAACCGAAAAACCAAGAAGAGGAGGAGGAACATACCCCAATTTATTCGACGCGCATCCGCCATTTCAAATTGATGGAAATTTTGGCGGCGCTGCAGCTGTTGCAGAAATGCTGATTCAATCTAACGAAAACGAAATTAGATTGCTTCCCGCGTTGCCAGATGCATGGGAAGACGGAAATGTAAGCGGAATTTGTGCTCGTGGCGGTTTTGAAATTGCAATTACTTGGGCCAATAAAAAAGTTGAAAAAGTTACAATCTTTTCTAAATTAGGAGGAAAAACAACTTTGATTTTTGGTGGTAAAAACCAAAATGTCACTTTGAAAAAAGGAGAAAAATTAGAAGTGAAAATCTAAATTTTATTTTTAAATAAGGTGTCATACTGAGCGAAGCTGAAATTTTTTAAGTATAAACTTGCTCAGTATGACAAATTAAATTATTCTTTTTTAGAAGTTTCTTCAGAATTTTTAGCATGTTCTTTCTTAAAAGTATCATACCATTTTTCAATTGAAGGATAAACAAAAGCGGCTACTTTTTTTACCGGATTATAAAAAATAGAATTGTCTAAAGTTTCCTTTTTGGCAAAAGTATTGTTGAAGTTTATTTTCTCGAAAAAGGCAATAAAAATACTCATAATTAAGATGGTTTTTAAAACCCGGAAAAAACCGCCGCCTAATTTATTGGCCCATCCTAAAAAGGCAAAATCAGCAATTCCGGTAAGGATTTTGGCTAAAAAATAAACGCCAACAACAACCAAAATAAAAGTCAGAATAAACGCCGTAACCTGAATTGTGTTTGGATTCCAGGAAACATGTTTTCCGATAATTTCTTTCATTAAAAAAGAAAATTTAATCGCAATGTAAATTCCCAACAACAAAGAAACAAAAGAAGCGATTTCTACAAAAAGCCCATTTTTGATGCCTTTATATAAACTGTAACACAAAATTACTCCAAAAATAATATCAAAAAGGCTCATGTTTTCTATGTTTTATTGAGGCGCAAATATATATCTTTTTTTAGGTTCAAAAGTTCAGGGTTACAAAGGTTCACGGGTTTTTATCTTTTTTTTTGACTACTTCTTTTAGATAAAGTTAAATCTATGTTTTGATCTGCTTAATTTTTTGATGCCTTTGAATTTGAAGTACGTATCTTTGCAAGCTAAATTTTATGGTTTCTGAATTTATAATTCACAATTCATAATTTATAATTAAAAGAAATGTCTAGAGATACACAACTAAAAGAGCGCTGGGAAAAGCTCGTCGATATATTATCCAATCAATTTTCGCAAGGAGAAGATTTAGATTTGGATGCCATAATTTACCTAATTGGAGTTCAGGAACTAGGAAAAGTGCACCGTGAATTCAAAAAAGATGAAAAACTAAACCTGATGCATATCGCTATTTGTAGATTATTAGAGCCATATGGTTTTTATGAATTCGATTTTTTTGATGCTGAAGGATGGCCGCATTATAAAGTAAAAGAAGAATTACCGCCTTTAAAAGCTGGCGAGCAATCGGTTTTGATGAAAGAAGCCATTGTGAATTATTTTTTAGAACGTGAACTTATTGAGTAATTTTTAGTCGCAGTCGCAGTTTTCATTTCAATTAGGGCTGAAAACTGCGACTGCGACTGTGCACTTTAAACTAAAAACACTAAATTTGTATTCTCAATTATTGAAGGAAAATGATAGATAAGATAAAACAACATATAGAGGAAGCCAAATCCTTTAATGATAAAAATAAAGAATCCTTAGAGCAATTCCGTATTAAATATTTAGGCAGTAAAGGTTTGTTGAAAGAACTTTTTACGGAGTTTAAAAATATTCCAAACGACCAAAAAAAGGACTTTGGACAGGTTATTAATACCTTAAAAGCAGTTGCTGAAGAAAAAATAAGAGTTATTCAAGAAGAACTTGAAAGCAAAGAAGAAATCAAAGGTGTTTTTGGTGATTTAACACGTGCTGCAGAACCTGTAATTATTGGTTCGCGTCATCCTATTTCGATAGTTAAAAATCAAATTATAGATATTTTTGCCAATATTGGTTTCAATGTTTCTGAAGGTCCAGAAATTGAGGACGACTGGCATAATTTTACTGCATTAAACTTGCCAGAATATCATCCGGCTCGTGATATGCAGGATACATTTTTTATTCAGACAAATCCTGATGTGCTGTTGCGTACGCATACATCATCTGTTCAGGTGCGTTATATGGAAAATCACAAACCGCCAATCCGTACTATTTCTCCAGGACGTGTTTTCCGTAATGAAGCAATTTCGTCACGTTCGCACTGTATTTTTCATCAAGTAGAAGGATTGTACATTGATAAAGATGTTTCTTTTGCAGATTTGAAGCAAACGCTGCTTTATTTCACAAAAGAAATGTTCGGTAAATCGAAGATTCGTCTTCGTCCGTCTTATTTTCCTTTTACAGAACCAAGCGCTGAAATTGATATCTATTGGGGTTTAAAAACCGAAACAGATTATCGTATTACAAAAGGAACGGGATGGTTAGAAATTGGAGGATGTGGAATGGTAGATCCTAACGTTCTTAAAAATTGCGACATCAATCCTGATGAATATAATGGTTTTGCTTTTGGAATGGGAGTAGAGCGTATTGCAATGCTTTTATATCAAATTGGTGATATTCGTATGTTTTACGAAAATGATGTTCGTTTCTTAGAGCAATTTAAAGCAAATATATAATTTAGGCATAAAAGTCATAAAGTCGAAAGTTGAAAGTCCCAAAACAAGGCTTTTGACTTTCGACTTTATGACTTTCGACTTTTAAACTTTGACTCATATGAAAAAAGATATAACAATCCCTGAAGTAGAAAACGTATTTCTAGCTGCAGTTCAAGAATGGAGCGACGATTTTATGGAAAAAGTATGGTACGCTTATCTTGTAAACGACAGCGATTTTAATTTAGACAGTGTTATGGTCGTTTCAAAAGCATTTGGAACAATTGATGGCGAAATGAAAAAAACATCTGTTTTGCGTCACGCATTTGTTGAAGTTCCAGCTGTTTCAGTCGTAAAAATCGAAATGATAGAGAAAAGCCTTTTGGTTTTAAACAATGAATTCATGGTAACTTTCTTCATCGGCAACACTTTGTACGACAAGAAATTCATCTTCAAATCAAAACTTATAAATGAGGAAAATACGGAAGAAGTGCCGATTTTGTTTGTTGAGGGGATCATGGTGAAGTAGAGTGTTGAAAGAGGAAAGAGGAAAGAAGCAAGAAGCAAGAGAAAGAAGAAAGAGAAAAGACTTCTCTGTACTGAAATAAAAAAGAGCCAAACTGAATTTCAGTCTTGGCTCTTTCTTCTTTATTCTATTTAAGTCTTCTTTAGTCTCTAGTCTTGGTTCTCGCTTCTTTCTTCTATTTAAGTCTTCTCTAGTCTTGGTTCTTTCTTCTTTCTTCTTTTCACTAAAAAACTAATCTAAAGATTCCGTTAATTTCTTAAAAACAGATTTAGCATCTTTGCCTTCATATAAAATACTGTAAACGGCGTCAATAATTGGTGTTTTTGCGCCGTAACCCTGATTTAGTTTGTATGCACTTTTTGTTGCGTAATACCCTTCGGCAACCATGCTCATTTCCATCATAGCACTTTTTACCGTATATCCTTTTCCGATCATATTTCCGAACATTCTATTTCTGGAGAAAACAGAATAACCTGTAACTAATAAATCGCCTAAATAAGCCGAATCATTAATGTTACGTTTCATTTTATGTACTTTTCTGATGAACTTTTTCATTTCACGAATTCCGTTGCTCATCATAACCGATTGGAAATTATCTCCATAACCTAAACCATGTGCAATTCCGGCAGCGATGGCGTAGATGTTTTTAAGCATTGCGGCATATTCAGTACCAATAATATCGTCTGAAATTTTGGCTTTAATATAATTTCCAGATAAAGATTTTGCAACGATACAAGCTTTTTCAGGATCTCCACAAGCAATTGTTAAATACGAAAGTCTTTCTAAAGCCACTTCTTCAGCATGACAAGGACCTGTAATAACTCCAATATTGTAATATGGAATGTCGTATTGAATATGAAAGTGTTCTCCAACAATTAAACTCGTTTCAGGTACGATTCCTTTAATGGCTGAAAATATGATTTTGTCAGCTAGTGAAACCGTCATATTTTTTAATTCAGCATCTAAAAAAGCAGATGGAATGGCAAAAATGATATAATCTGCATATTCAATTGCCTCGTTTATATTGTTAGTTAATTTAAGTTTTTTAGTATCAAATTCTACCGAACTTAAATAATTTGGGTTGTGTTTGTATTTTTGAATGTGCTCGATTGCAGCGTCATTACGCATGTACCACGCAATTTCAGGTAGATTTACGCATAACATTTTTGCAATTGCCGTTGCCCAGCTCCCTCCTCCAATTACTGCAAATTTTAAATTTTCGCTCATTATTTTAATAATTTAAAACAAAAGTACTTAATAATGTAGTAATAACACAAAATCTAATTTAAGAAATTTTTGAAATGGCAGGAAAGACAGTGGTTTTCAAGAAGTTTTGAAAAAATAAAAAATTATTCAACTTCGGTACAATAAAAATTAAAACATTGCGTTTTAACTGTTTATAAATTAGAATTTTAATGAGTTTAACACGAATTGAGTTAGTTAGTTTTGTTTTAGTATTTTAAAAAGGCGTTCCTAAATAAATTAAGAACGCCTTTTTTTATAAAATTCCATTTTTTTAAATTCTAAATTCCAAGTGTTTGCATATTAAACTTTAAATTTCAAATAAAAATCCAAATCTAATACCGCTATTAAATCATTAGAATTTATAATTTATCCCAAGGCTTGGGGGTTGAGATTTACTTATTAATAGCTCATCTCAACAATAGATTTTACTTTGTCTAACGTAACCAATTGTTTTTCGCCTAATCCTTTCCAGCCTCTTTCATCAAAACGATTTACGATAAAATCTGCTGTTTTGCTGTAGTCGTCAGTATATTGCGAAAGTTTAGTATTCATTCCCATTGTATGGAAAAATTCAACGGTTTTATTTATGGCTTCTTTCGCGACTTCATCTTCAGAACCCGTTAGACTAAAAATTCTTCTTCCGTATTGCGCTAATTTTCCTTTTTTTGTCTCAAACATTACATTATAAAGACTTGGGCCTATAATGGCCAAAGTTCTGGCATGATCAATGCCATATAAAGCAGTTAACTCGTGACCAATCATATGTGTTGCCCAGTCTGACGGAACTCCTTTCTGAATCAAGCCGTTTAAAGCCATTGTACAGCTCCACATAAAGTTTGATGCCAATGCATAATCTGTTGGGTTCTCTACCACTTTTGGACCAACTTCAATTAAGGTCTGTAAAATTCCTTCTGCAATCCTATCTTGTAAATAACCTTCGTGCGGATAGGTTAAGTATTGCTCCATTACGTGTGTGTAAGCATCGACAACACCATTTTGAATTTGTCTTTTTGGTAAAGAAGCAATTACAGTTGGATCGCAAATAGAAAATTTCGGAAACATAGCGCTTCCGCCAAAAGCCAGCTTTTCCTGAGTAGCTTCGATCGTAACAACAGATCCTGAATTCATTTCACTTCCTGTTGCAGGGAGCGTTAAAACAGTTCCAAAAGGCATTGCATTTTCTTTAATCAGAATTCTTTTTTGCAAAATATCAATTGGGTTTCCTTCAAAATGAACAGCAGCAGAAATAAATTTTACGCCATCAATTACAGATCCGCCGCCAACGGCTAAAATAAAATCAATTTTTTCAGCTTTTATTACTTCAACCGCTTTCATTAAAGTTTCAAAATGTGGGTTTGGTTCTATTCCGCCAAATTCTACAATTTCAAAACCTTTTAAGTTCGCGATTACCTGATCGTAAACACCATTTTTAAAAATACTTCCACCACCATAAGCCAAAAGAATTTTAGCTTCTTTTGGAACTAAAGTCGAAAGCTTTTCAATTTGTCCTTTTCCGAAAATCAAATTCGTGGGATTATATAATTCGAAGTTTAACATGTTTTTTTTAGAGTTTCTGTGATAGTAAGATGCAAAGATTCTAAGTTTTTTACCAAGAATCTTCACGATCTATTATCGGATTAGTTTTATTCTTTCAATTAGTACTAAAATCTAAGTTGTTACGAGATAATCTGAATCTTAGCAACTTAGAACCTTAGCATCTTTTTATTTTAATTGTTGTAATAATTTACCAGCAACTAGTTTAGATGAAGCAGGGTTTTGACCTGTAATCAAAAGGCCGTCTTCTACAGCATACGGCTGCCAATTTTCTACTTTTGAGAATTTGCCTCCATTTTGGGTTAAAACATCTTCTAATAAAAACGGAACAACTTTGGTTAATCCAACAGCTTCTTCTTCAGTATTTGTAAAACCAGTTACTTTTTTGTCTTTTACTAAAAATTCACCATTTACTTTTACGTTTTTTAATACTGCAGGAGCGTGACAAACAAAAGCAACAGGTTTTTTATGGTTATAAAATGATTCAATTAATGCGATAGAATTTTTATCTTCCACTAAATCCCATAATGGTCCGTGTCCTCCAGGATAAAATACAGCATCATAATCAGCTTGATTTATTGTCGAAAGTTTTAGCGTATGTTTTAGTTTTTCTTGTAATGCCTTATCCGCATCAAAACGTTTTGTATCCTCAGTTGCTGAAGATGGATCAGCGCTTTTTGGGTCAATTGGAGGCTGTCCTCCAAGCGGAGATGCAATCGTAATTTCAACTCCTTGATCTAATAATTCATAGTATGGTGCAGCTAATTCTTCTGACCAAAATCCTGTTTTTTCTCCTGTATTGCCCAGCTTATCGTTACTGGTGACAACAAATAATACTTTTTTCATACCTTTTTTTGATTTTTGAGCTGCAGCAGATATACTGAAAGCTGTGAATATTATAATTGCGAGCGCTATTTTTTTCATAAGTAATAATTTTACACAAATTTACGGTTTAAGTGATATTAGTAAAAATAAAATAAACTATGTTTGTTATAAATATATTTATGTCATGGTAAATTTAGAATGGTACAGAACTTTTAAGTCTGTATATAAGAATCGAAATTTTTCTGTCGCTGCCAAAGAGCTGTTTATCAGTCAGCCTGCTGTAAGTCAGCAGATATCAATGCTGGAAGCGCATGTAGGGTATAAATTGTTCAACCGAAAGTCAAAGGGCGTAGAACCAACGGAATACGCTAAGTTACTCAATAATTTAATTATTGATGCACTTGACCGTCTAGAAAATGTAGAAAGCGGATTCAGAGCCAAAGCTGAAGATTCTGTTCGATTAATTTCAGTTGGTATTTCTAAAGATTTATTCAATAGCTGTGGCAGTGTCTTAATCTCTAAATTTGATTTTATTGATTTTACTTTTGCTGAAGATGATGCTCTTTTTGCACTTGTCGATGCTAAAAAACTTGATTTTGCGATCACGACAAAAAGATATGATACGTTTGATACTATTTATGAAATTGTCGGTAAAATTAAATTGATCATGGTCGCGCCGATGAATTTGGATATAGCTGAATTCCGTAACAAATTGAAGGCAGACAATTATCAGGAAACAGAGAAATGGCTCAACGAACAAAAATGGTACAGCCATGACTCCAGAATTCCGCATATAAAAATATTCTGGCTGCACGCTTTTAATAAAAAGAGACCCTCTATGGTTCCAAATTACATTATTCCGTCAGAATCAGAAATGCTCGAAATGCTTTCTAAAAACTCGGGTATTGCGATCACGTGGAATTGTAACGCGAGAAAATATATCAAGGACAATAGATTGCAATTGGTATGGAATAGTTTTCACGTTCCAGAGGAATTTGTGTATTTACTGTCAGGCAAAAACAATAATTTAAATTCTTTTTTTGAAACGATTGCGAAAGAATTAAAGTTGTTTCTGGGTAATAGAATGTAAAAAAGTCCTGAATAATTTATTTAGGTTTTTTTTTATTTCTTATAAAAGTTATTATGGTCTATATATTCCCAGACTTTAGATGGTAAGAGAGGCTGGATATTTTTTCCTTCTTTAATACTGTTTCTTATAAAGGTTGAAGAAATTTCTACAATTGGTGCATCAATAATATGAACTTTTGGATGCGATTTCAGTTCAATATTTTCTTCTTCTTCAGTAATACGCGGATAAACGTAAATATCATAATGATCTAAAATAACTTCGTAGTTTTTCCATTTATGAAGCGTTTTTAAATTATCCTCACCCATAATCAAAGAGAAATCGTGATTTGGGTATTTTTCATGCAAATGAACTAAAGTGTTAACCGTATAATTGGGTTGCGGAAGCTTAAATTCAATGTCAGAAGGTTTAATTTTTGGATAATCTTCAGTGGCTAAAAAAACCATTTGCAAACGCTGATGATCGTCTAATAACGTAGCCTTCTTTTTTAGCGGATTATGAGGCGTAACAACCATCCAAACTTGATCTAAATCAGCAAATTCAGCCATATGATTGGCTATGATCAAATGACCAACGTGAATTGGATTATAAGTTCCAAAGTAAAGACCTATTTTCATTTTTTAGAGTTTCACAAAGATTCGCTAAGATACCACAAAGATTCGCAAAGTTTAAAATAATACTTTTGCGAATCTCTGTGTTTTTTCTTTGTGTATCTCTGCGGAATAAAATTATTTATTTACAAAATCTTTCACTAATTGATACGCTTCTTCCTTTGCTGTATCTAAATCGTAGTTTTTGATAATAGTATCAAATTGAGGAGCAGTAGCCAATTCTACAGAAGCTTTTGCAATTCGCATATTGATTTTATCGTCACTTTCTGTAGAACGTTGTTTTAACCTTCTTTTAAGTTCGTCGACGCTTGGCGGTTTTACAAAAACGGCTAAAGTTTGTTCTGGAAATTTGTGTTTAATACGCAATCCTCCAGCAACATCAATATCAAAAATTACATTTTTTCCTAGAGCCCAGATTCTTTCAATTTCGGCTTTTAAAGTGCCGTAAAAATTATCGCGGTATACTTCTTCCCATTCCAGGAAATCTTCGGCTTTAATGTGTTTTTTGAATTCTTCCAGCGAAATAAAGTAATAATCTTTTCCGTGTTCTTCTTCTCCGCGTGGGTCGCGAGAAGCCGCCGAGATCGAAAATTCTAAATTTAAATCTTCTTTCCCAAGTAAATGCCTTACTATAGTTGTTTTTCCTGATCCGGACGGTGCGGAGAAAACAATTAATTTTCCTTTGTTCATTTTGTATGCTTTAGGCTTTAGCCAATACGCTTTAAGCTTCTTCGTTTTGTGTTTCTGTTTGATCTGTCTTTAAAAAGAGAATTCTTTTTTCATCACAGATAATAATTCATTGTATGAAATTAATTCGTCAACTTTCGGATAATGTTTTAGATAAAATTCTGGATTATCAAATGAAAAACTGTTTTCAATTTTTCCATTTCTAACATAAACTTTATATCCAATGCCATCTAAAATATGTTTTTTGTTTCTAGATATTCCTCGTTCGCCTTTGTCAAAATCAATATGAGGTTTGCCAAACTTATATCTTATGGTTTCCATATTTGGAAGAAATTCAATATTTGTCATCAGTAAATTAAGCCAAATTAATTCTGCATCTTTCGGTTTTAATTTTCCAATTCTCTCTTTTGGAAAACGTAATTCATCAATTTTAGTTACGGCTTTAAAGTTTTTAGAATAATAAAATTTATAAACAATCCATTCGTTTTCATTATTCTTAATCATTCTCAAGATGTCAATTCTATTTGAAGTCGAATAATTTTTGTAAATCCGTATTTCTTGTTGAGATTCTAAATTCTTGGGAATTCCTATGATTTTATTTATTTCAGATACTTCTTGCCCAAAGCAATTGAGCATTATTAGAAAAAAGAAAATGAAATAATATTTCATCCCTTTATAGAACGTTCAAAACCTGTTCCTTAATCTTCTCCAATTCATCTTTCATCATCACCACCAATTTCTGCATTTGAGCATGATTTGATTTAGATCCCATTGTATTGATTTCACGGCCCATTTCCTGAGTGATAAAACCTAATTTACGGCCATTGGCTTCAGTTCCTTTTATAGTTTCTAAAAAATAGTCTAAGTGATTCGTCAAACGAACTTTCTCTTCTGTAATGTCCAGTTTCTCTAAATAATAAATCAATTCCTGTTCAAAACGATTTTCATCAACATTCACTTTCAATTCTGAGATTGCAGTCTGTAAGCGGTCTTTTATAGCCTGAACACGTTCTGGATCTAATGCCAAAGCATCGTTCATATATTGACGAATATTTCCAATTCTTAGGTTGAATTCTTTTTCAAGCGATTCGCCTTCGTCTTTTCTAAAACTCAAGATGTTTTGCAAAGCTTCTTCAATGATAATCTGAATCTGGTCCCAGTCGTTTTCGTCGATTTCTTCACGTTCTGTTTTTAATGTGTCAGGCATACGAACCGCCATTTTCATTAATTCTGTTTCATCTGCATCAGGATAAACCTCCTTAAGTTGTGCGATGTAATTTTTTACAACAGGAACATTTACCTTAGTTGAAGTTTGTTCAGAAGTACTTTCAATGTAAATTCCGAAATCAATTTTTCCTCTTTCTAACTTTGTAGAGATTTGAGTTCTTAGACCTAATTCCATTTCGCGATAAAGCGATGGCATTCTTACGTTTAAATCTAAACCTTTACTATTTAAGGATTTTACTTCGACGGTAATTTTTTTTGTAGGCAATTGCAAAGAAGCTTTGCCAAACCCTGTCATAGATTGTATCATATAATTGAGTATAAAGGCGCAAAGATAAATAAAAGTTTGCAGTCTTGAGTTTTAAATCGCTAATCTGTTAAAGTCAGCTTTATTAAAGTTTTTTTGTCGCGAGCCGAGCAATAGCGAACACGTGAAGCACCATTTTTTTAAGAGTCAAAATTTTAATTGGGTCGTTCCCTTCGGTCAGGCTATCCGTTCCCAATCTTTTTTGAGCAGAAAAAGCTAAAAAAAAGGATTTCCGCTTCAAATGAAATGTACTTAACTCTGATTAAAATAAAAATCATGTGAAGTAATCCGTAACAAAGACCCGAATTCTTAGAACTTTGGTTATTATTTTTCTAAAGCTTTCATTACCTGCAATGTTACAGGCTGCGTATTACCAATATAAATTTTTTCATCAATGATAAAGACCGGACGGCTTAAAAAAGTATAATGCTCTAAAATGTATTTTTTATAATCTTCCTCAGTCAAAGACTTGTTTTTTAAGTCCATCGATTTGTAAAGCTGTGCTTTTTTACTGAATAACGCTTCGTAACTGCCTGCGAGTTTATGCATTTCTTCAAGTTCAGCTTCGGTAATCGGATTTTGCTTGATGTCGTGAAAAACTAAGTTGTTGTCTTTTGGTAAGCTTTTAATGATTTTTCGACATGTATCACAAGATGCTAAATAATATATTTTGTTCATGATTGTTGATTTATTGAGTACAAAGAAAATTCATTTGAAACTGAAAAATGAGTAATTTTAGAAAAAAATTACAATTATGAGTTCAGTTTTTGAAGTACAAAAAACGATTAGAGAAATTCTTTTAAAAGTTTTAGACCATCATTCATTGGAGCAGTTAAATAAAATTCCACCCGGATTTAGTAATAATTTGATTTGGAATGTTGCTCACTGCATATCATCACAACAAGTTTTAGTTTATAAATTATCAGGTCTGCCAACATTGGTTTCTGATGCGTTTATTGATAAATATAAAAAAGGAACCAAGCCAGAAGGTGATGTTTCTCAAACCGAAGTTGATGAAATAAAAGGATTGCTTTACTCAACCTTAAATCAGACAAAAAAAGATTTTGAAGCTCGTGTTTTTGTTGATTACAATGCTTATACCACAAGTATGGGTTTTGATCTTAAAAATGTCCAGGATGCTCTAGATTTTGTTAATTATCATGAAGGAATACATACCGGAATCATAATGAGCATTAGAAAGTTTGTATAAAAAAAAATCCCGTCTAGCAAATGCAGGACGGGATTCTTTTATTCCATTATTGTTTCAATAGTAACTTTAAGTGCGCCATAACCTTTGTTTCCGGTAATGTCCATAAAAGCTCTTTTAGATAAATCAATTTCTCTTGTTTTTACAAAAGGACCTCGATCGGTTACTTTTACAATAACAAATTTTCCATTAGCTTCATTTGTTACTTTTACTTTTGTTCCAAAAGGAAGTTTTTTGTGCGCAGCAGTATATTTACTGTTGTTAAATCTACTGCCGTCGGCTGTTTTTTTTCCATTAAATCGGTCTGCATAGTAGGAAGCATGTGCCGTTTTTTTGTAAAGTTTTAATTTTAAGCCTTTGTCGGTAAAAACAGAATCGTTTACTGTAGGTGTTAACGGTTTTGCTTTAGCATTCTTTAAAGTATCCTCAACAATTTTAGATTCTACTGGTTTGCTTTGGCTCATTACATAAGTAATACTGCAGCTTAGAAATAGAAGGGTTAAAATAGAGAGAATGCTGGTTTTTTTATTAATCATAGTTTTTATTTTTCATAGTTTGGGGACTTATGCAAATAACGTGTTTTTATAAAAAAAAACCTACATTTTGGTTTGTTTTTTTATTTTAGAACCATAGATTCCAAGGTATTCTGCTCAGGATTAAGAGTAATCCTAAACCGTAAAAAATAGCGAATGTTTTAAATTTTGCTTCGCTGTTAATTAGTTTTTTATGTTTTGACCATCCAATAGTAATCAGGATAATAGCTATAATATTGATTGCCGGATGTTCTAGTGAAGTTAATCTAAGTTCAGCATTTGACATTTCTCCAAAAGCGGCTTTTCCTAATGGTGAAACAAAATAAAGAATCAATCCGATTAGTAATTGTGTGTGTGTTCCAATTAAGGCAAACAAGCCAATTTTTCGATCTTTGGCCACAAATTCTTTTTTAGAAGTTATGCCGATAATAGCATTAACAACTGCAATTAATAAAAGCAATAATGCTAAATAAGCCCAGCCAGAGTGTAGTTTTTGAAGAAAATGGTACATAAAGTATAATTTTTGTTAAAACAAATATAGCAAAAAAGGGTATAAAAAAAACGGCATTAAACTAAAAGTCAATGCCGTTTTTATTATTTATTTTGGTTCTTATTAGAACATCAATTAGTTACCAAAGATGTATCTAATTGTAAATTGTGCTTGCCAAACATCTGATGTAGATGAATTTTTTTGGTAAGTATCTTTAATTAAAGTTCTATTTCCAACTGCATCTGTTTGAGTTGCAAGAGTATAGAAAGGTACGTTAGCAGTAGATGCTGAAGCAAAAGCTAAAACGTTAGGGTTTGTTGCTCTTTGAGATATACCCCAGTCTTTATTAATCATGTTAGTAAAGTTCAAGATATCAGCTCTGAATTGAAAACTGTTCTTTTTACCAGCGATTTTGATATATACATCTTGAGAGATAGATAAATCTAATCTGTGTAACATTGGTAAAGTAGACTCGTTTCTTTGTGCATATTGACCTCTTCTTGTACGAAGGTATTTATCTTGATTGATATACGCATCAAAAGCAGTTCTTTGCTCAGCTTCTGTATATGTTCTAGAAGTTGTAACTCCAGCTACAGTACTAGTTACTACAAGAGGGTTAAAACGTAGTTCATTTGCGCTGTTTGGTACATAAAGTAAATCATTACCACTTACTCTATCTCCGTTCATATCTCCACTGTAAGTGTAAGTAAATGGGCCTGCTTGTTCTCCAATGTAACCTAAGTTAATAGAAGTTGCTCCTCCAAGTCCTTTACCGTACTCAATTCTGTATCCAATAACTCCAACTAAACGATTTGGTGTATTGTTATTTGAGTTAGAAACTTCTAAATTATTATTTCCGTTTACAGATCTAGCACTTGTCCATGAACCAGAAGCTACTGAACCTGGAGACATTAAGTCTGTTGCGTTAGAGTGTGTGTAAGCGAATGATCCCCAAAGTCCTTTTTGGTAAGGGTACTCTAATTTAAATGTTGTAGAATAAAAATATCCTTCATCAGAGTTTGTTAAAACAATTCCGTTTGAAACGTTGTCATTTACACGTGTACCAGCATCAGTACGTGAGTATCTTGGTCTATTGTCAGTACCACTGAATGTTCCAACAGGAGCATCAAAGTTAGCATTGTAATAGCTGATTGCATTGATATTTTTTTGAAGAATACCTTCAACTGTACCTGTAAATCCAAAAGGAAGTTTTTGGTCAACTGCCATAGTCGTTTTCCAAACCTGTGGAGATTTGAATTTTTTATCATTAAAAGATAAATCATAAGAAGATGGAGCAGTAGGAGTAGATGGAGTAAAGTAAGCAGCTGGATTTGGTGTAAAACCATATCCTCCTGCAGCTAAAGCAGCACCACTCACGTCAATAAATCCTGTAAGTACACCATTGTTTCCAATTTGGTTTGATAAGTATACCGCTGGAGATCTACCAGTGAAGATACCTGAACCTCCACGAAGGATTGTTGAAGCGTTTCCGTTTAAGTCAAGGTTGAAACCAACTCTAGGCTCAAATAAATAAGCTGCATCCGGCATATCACCAGTGTTTAATTTTTCGCCATTAGCAAAAGTCATAGCAGTAACTGTAGGGTTTTCTAATGCTGTGTCAGCATACCAAACTCTAGAAGCTCTTAAACCAACTGTTAATTTGAATCTGTCGCTCAATTTCATTTCGTCTTGAGCATATAAATCTAATTTGTTAGATTTTAAGATTTGCATTGGATCTGCTCCACCTGGCAAAGCAGAATATCTGTATTGAAAACGAGCTGGAGAAGTAACAGTTGCATTTGATGGAGCACCACCGTTAGCTACTGATTGATCTGCCGCTGCGTAGAAATCAGCTAAAGAGTTGAAAACGTAAACTCCGTTTGATCCTGAGAAGAATAAGTTGCTTGATTTGAAATATTCAAAGTTTGCACCAAATACTAAAGAGTGTTTCCCGATAGTTTTAGTCAAGTTATCAGTAAAGTGTAATGTAGAGTAAGAAAGTTTGTTACCTTGAGTAAAAGGATCTAAACCAACTGAAATGTAAGTTGCAGCACCTTGTTTGATATCAATTGTTGGGAACAAACCACCACCAATTAAACCTCTATCTTCAATTTGCTTGTCATAACCTCCAATGAAGTTGTTATACCAAGAATTGCTTAATTTACTGTTTAATTCTAAAACAATAGATCTAGTATTATCTAAAATAGTATATCCACTATTTTGGAAAGACATAGCTAGTGAGCTATTTGTTCTGTTACCAAAACCTAAAGAGTTTGAGTTAGAAGTTAACTGATCTGATGATGAATCATGATATACGTAACGAGCAGTAAGTTTATGGTTGTCGTTGATATTCCAGTCAATTCTAGTTAAGAATTTTTTTGATTCTCTTGAAGAGTTATAATTTTCCCAAGGACCTGTAACATATCCAAACTTATCTTTCATGTAGTTAGAAAGTGTTTGCATTTCGTTATAAGTAGGAAGAGCTACTTGTCCTCCTGCTTGTGGTGATCCTGTTGAAGTCCAGTTTGTAGCAGGGCTTACGTTGTCAATAGTTTCAAAGTTACCAAAAAAGAATAATTTGTCTTTGATGATTGGTGCTCCAATACGAGCTCCCCATATTTTTTCGTCAAATTTACCTGGAGTGATTGTTACATCTCCAGCATGAGTACCAATAAAATCTTTTTTATTGCTTCTGAAAGAATTGTAAATAGATCCTTCAACTTCGTTTGTTCCACTTCTTGTTACCGCATTAATACCAGATCCTAAAAATCCAGATTGACGAATGTCATAAGGAGCGATGTTTACTTGTAATTGCTCAATTGCATCAAGTGAGATAGCTGTAGAACCTGTTCTACCACCCGCTTGTGAATCTGATCCTAATCCAAATCCGTTGTTAAATACAGAACCGTCAATTGTAAAGTTGTTTAATCTTGAATCTTGACCGCCAAATGTTCCGTTAGCACCGGCATTAGCGTTATATTTTGTAACAGCGTTGATTGAACGAGCTCCTAATACTGGAACTGCTGCAATTTCTCTGTTTGTAAACTGTTGCGAAGCACCAGTTCTTCCTTTGTTAAAATTTCCTTTTGATTTTGTTGTAACTACAACTTCTTGAAGAGCATTTTGTTCTTCGTCTACTTTAACGTTTACAGTTAGGTTGTTACCTAAACCAACGTTAATGTCAGTGATTTCAGTTGTTTTGAAACCAATGTAAGTTACTTTTACAGTATAAGGACCTCCTGGTCTTAAACCCTGTACAGCATATCCACCGTCAAAATCTGTAGTAGAGAAGTACTTAGTTCCAGTTGGCTTGTGAACAATTTCCACCGTTGCCCCTGGAAGAGCTTCTCCCTTGTTTGATCTAACAGTCCCTGACATGGCTGAGCCCGTAACCTGAGCATGACCTAAGGCCGATAGAAAAATAATCAAAATAAAAATAATTTTTTTCATTTCTTGTATTTGTTTAGTTTTTGTTTTTGGCAAAATTATAACAAATAACTCAGATAGTGTTATCAAAATGTTAAGAAAAACGAGTTTTATTTAATGTGTTGCGCATTAAAATGATTTTTTCTTTTTTCCTTACATAAAACAATGTTTTTTTGAATTTCAATACTTATTTTTTGTTAAAATCATAATAATGTGAGCGGTCATGTAGGGGTAACCTTTCTTTAATCATTGTTACACCAGTGGTAAAGCATCTATTTATACGAAAAAACGCCTTAATTTTTGTTAAATTAAGGCGTTTCAGTTTATTGTGTAGTTCTGATTTTACTAAATTTTTATTTGTTTAGTAAAAAATGGTTTAGTAAAAAAGATGTTGAGCTATCGTGACTTTTTATTGTTTTTGTGTTTATTTCATCTAAAATTGAATTGGCTAATTGTTTTCCCAATTCTACTCCCCATTGATCAAAGCTGAAAATGTTCCAGATAACACCTTGAACAAAGATTTTATGTTCGTATAAAGCAATCAGCGAACCTAAGCTTTTTGGAGTCAATTTGTGAATCAAAATTGTATTGGTTGGCTTGTTTCCTGTAAAAACTTTGAAAGGCAATAAGTAAGACGCTTTTTCTGCAGAAAGCCCTTGTTTGTCAAATTCAGCTTGAACTTGGGCTTCAGTTTTTCCATTTAACAACGCTTCAGTCTGTGCAAAAAAGTTCGACATCAATTTATCATGATGATCTTCGTTTCCGTATAACGGTTTTACAAATCCAATGAAATCTGTCGGAATCAATTTTGTTCCTTGGTGAATCAATTGAAAAAAGGCATGCTGTGAATTTGTTCCAGGTTCTCCCCAGATAATAGTTCCGGTTTGATAATGAACTGGTTTTCCGTCACGGCCAACACTTTTTCCGTTACTTTCCATAGTTGCCTGCTGTAAGTAAGGAGCTAATTTTGATAAATATTGCGTGTACGGAATCAAAGCTTCACTTTCAGCACCAAAGAAATTATTGTACCAAACGCTTAACAAAGCTAAAATTACCGGAATATTTTCGTTAAATTCTGCCGATTTGAAATGTTCGTCCATTTCGTTTGCGCCTTTCAATAATTCATTATAATTATCAAAACCAATTGACAAAGCAATGCTCAAACCAACAGCGCTCCATAAAGAAAATCTTCCTCCAACCCAGTCCCACATTGGAAAAACGTTATCTGGGTTAATTCCGAATTCGGTTACTTTTTGAATATTAGTTGAAACCGCTACAAAGTGTTTTGCGATATCTTCCTGATTTCCTGATTTCAAAAACCACTCTTTGATAGTTTCAGAATTGGATAAAGTTTCCTGAGTTGTAAAAGTTTTAGAAACAATTAAAAACAATGTCGTTTCAGGATTTAGTTTTTTGATGATTTCGTTTACGTGATCACCATCAACATTTGAAACGAAATGTGTATTTAAGTGGTTTTTGTAAAATTGTAAAGCTTCAACAGCCATAACAGGTCCAAGATCTGAACCTCCAATTCCGATATTTACGATATCTGTAAAAGCTTTTCCTGTAAAACCTTTTCTCTCTCCAGAAATAACTTCATGCGTAAATTTCTTAATTTTATTTTTTACTTCATAAACTTCAGGAATTACATTTTCTCCGTCAACTTTAATAACGGCAGATTCTGGTGCACGCAACGCTGTGTGTAAAACAGCTCTGTTTTCTGTTTGGTTGATGATTTCACCACCAAAATATTGAGCAATTGCATCTTTTAATCCAATTGAATTTGCCAATTCTATTAAAAGAGAAATCGTTTCTTGACTGATATTATTTTTAGAATAATCTATTAAAAAATCATTCCATTGTAAGTTGAATTTTTCAACACGAGCATTATCTTGCTGAAACAATTCTTGTATCGTAGTTTCGTGAATTGCGTTATAGTGGTTTTGCAGATTTTTCCACGCTTCAGTCCCAGTTGGGTTTGTTGTGTTTAAAGCCATTTTTGTTTAAATTGAAAATGTGGTTTATAAAAACACAAAAATACTGAAATTACTTTTAAAAGGATAATCCTTCATAATTATATAACAATTAGTTGCGAAAACGTTTTTTGAAATTGATTACAGTTTTTTCCAGACCACTTCTGCGGTTACTGATTTTCCGCCTTGAGTGGTATTGGTTACTAGATATTTAAGTTCATTGTTCATAAAAGCATACGATCTCTTTTGAATTGTTCCTTCCCAATTTGGGAAAGAAGCCGTTTTTATTTTGAAAGTAAGAATCTTATTCGTTTCATCAATTTCATATTCACCAAAATGCGAATTGCTTCCCTGAACAATTGCAGCATTTTCTTCGGGTGTAGATTTGTTTTTGTCGCCTGAAATTATTTTCGGTCTTTCATTTTTATAAATTTCAATGGCGTAATTTCCTTTTTCATCAAAAAATAAAATGCCTTTTGGATTTGTGCCATACGGAAGATTTTTTGTTCCGTCTGAATTTATATTTTCAACCGAAACTAAAGTCCATGAACCTAATAATTCAGGTTTTGTTTTTTGAGCAATAGCCGAATTTATAACTAAAAGAAATAGCAGGAAAGTTGTGTTTTTCATCTTTAAAATTTTAATAGTTTACTTTAATAATTTGTCCATTTTGAGTTTCTTCAATACTTTTTGCATAGGCTTGTACTAAATCGTAAATCGGAATATCTGAAACTTTTCCTGGACTAATCGCATTTATTCTTATTCCTCTTTCAAGCTCAAGTGAAGCCGCAAGAACAAAACTGTTAATGCCACCATTTACAATCGATTTGCTAATATTGTTTTTTACCGGTTTATCTGCCATTTTTCCAGAAGTAAGAGTAAACGAGCCATTATCATTTAAATATTTTTGACCAATTAAAACCAGATTTATTTGACCCAACAATTTATTTTTGATACCAATATTTAATTTTTCTTCGTCAAGCGAATGCAAATCTCCTGTGTAACAATCGCCAGCGACACATAGACACGCATCAATATTTTTAACTTCTTCGAATAATTTTTCTATTGAATGTGAATCTGATAAATCGATTCTAAAATCACCGCTGTTTCTACCTGCTGAAATTATTTCATGATTTTTAACCAATTCCGGATTCAATATTTTGCCAATTTCTCCATTTGCCCCAATTAAAAGTATTTTCATTTTGTTATAGATTTAAATTATTATCTATAACAAAATTAGGATCTTGGCCATTGTTTAAAATTGTACTAATTGGTACTAAAATTGTATTTTAGCGATATGACAGATACGAATTTATATCTTCCTTTTGAAGTCGATTTTAAAGAGTTGGAACAGTTTCCGAAAATAATTCGGAAAAACAATTTCTTTGAATTGATTTATGTTGTCGACGGAACCGGAATTCAGATTATTAATGATAATAAATTTCAATACCGAAAAGGAAATCTGTTTCTCGTAACACCGCAAGACATTCATTCATTTGAAATTACAACACCAACCAAATTCTTTTTTCTTCGGTTTAATGAATATTATATCAGAGCAAATTCTCAAAATGGACAAATGGAAACGGTACTTCGAATGGAGTATATTCTTCAGAATGCAAGTCATCGTCCGGGATGTATTTTAAAAAATAAAGTTGATAAACCTTTAATTGCGTCGCTGATAGAAAGTATTATAAACGAACAAAGCAATCAGCAAATTTATCATCAAAAGATTATTGAACAGATCGTAAATACCATAATTACGATTGTAGCGCGAAATATTGCTTTAAAACTTCCAAAGAATATAAAAGAGACAACAGGAGAAATGGTTCTTGAGATTTTGCATTATATTCAGGAAAACATTTATGATTCTAAACAATTAAAATCAGAAAAAATAAGCGTACACTTTAATATTTCGCTTCATTATTTAGGGAAATATTTTAAGAAACAAACGGGTGAAACGCTGCAGGAATATATCACAAATTATAAATTAAGATTGATTGAAGCACGACTTTTAAACAGTGATATGCGTATTAATGAAATTGCAGACGAATTAAATTATTCAGACGAAAGTCATCTCAATAAAGTCTTTAGAAAACATAAAGGAATGAATCCGTCGGAGTTTAGGAAAAAGCATTCTTAATAATTCGGAATTTATATTACCAAATTTTCCACCAAGGTTTTTTATTAATCGAAATGATTTTTTTCTCTATGTCAATTTCGATTTTTTTTGGCGATTCAATTTTAATTTTAGAATCGTCAAAAAATAGTTCCCCGTTCTCGTTCATTCCAATCGGAGATTTGGTTCTCAGTTTCCATTCTTCTGTTTGTAATTCCGGAACTAATGGCAAATTGATTTTTTTAGAAAACTTTTTTCTTGCATTCTCTGTAATTTCTTCTTCTAAATTTGAAGATGAATTTTTGAAAAGTGAAATGGAATTATCGGGAATGTTCAAAAGAAAAACTTGTGTTTGATTATCCATTTTCTGTATGTCTAAAACCTTAAAATAGGCAATAGAATCTAAAAGGAAATGACCAATTTTTGCTGAATCTGGATTGAATTTTGATATGTCTTTTGCATTTGCACTGGCAATCAGATACCTCAAATTTCCTGAAAGACCTGCCCCCATAGAAGTCATATCAGTAAAACCTTTTTCCTGAATTATTTGCCCGATTTTATATTTTGAAATTAAGTCTTCTGAAAGATTTGTGTCTCTGTAAAATAATTTTAAATCTGAAAAAGTTTCGTTGTAAATTGTTTTGAGACGTGAGTTTTTCATGGTTTTTTCTATTTTTTAGAATGGAGTTCTCAATAAAAATTACAAATTCCCAATACTATCCAACTCTCTTTTCAAAGGTTCAATTTGTTTCTCAAAACGAGTTTTGTCATTTCCGATTAAAGATTCTCCGGTTGGTAAATTCAATCGAAGCGCATCCACCTGAACTCCATTTTTCCAGAAGCGGTAGCAAACATGAGGTCCAGACGCTAATCCTGTGCTTCCTACCAAACCAATTGTTTGTCCTTGTGTAACGCGCTGTCCGCGACGTACCAAAATTCTAGACATATGAAGATATTGAGTAGAGTAGGTTCCGTTGTGTTTTACTTTTACAAAATTTCCGTTTCCTGCGGTGTATCCAGTTGCTTCTACAACGCCAGATGCAGTTGTCGAAATTGGCGTGCCTGTTGGAGCGGCGTAATCTGTTCCTTTATGTGCTTTCCAAGTATGCTGAACAGGGTGAAATCTGTTCATTGTAAATCTTGAAGTGATTCGGCTAAACTTAATTGGTGTTTTTAAGAAAAAGTTTTTTAGCGTTTTTCCTTCATCATCATAGTATTCAATTTTCCCCGAAAGGGTATCTTTTTCAAATGGAAAAGCGTAAATAATCTTTCCTTTATATTCAAAAAATGCGGCTTCTAGATCTTCAACGCCGTCGTATGTTTTGCCATTAATAAAACGTTCGGTAAAAACTAATCCGTAACGATCTCCTTTTTTAAGTTTAAAGAAGTCAATAGACCAAGAAAATACTTTTGTAATTCGATTGGCAAGTGCTGTTTCTACACTTTCGTTTCCTAAAGTTTCAGATAATGAGCTTTTTAAGACTCCGCCAATTATTTTGCGTTTAAATGTAACAGGCTTTATTTTTTTGTATGCTTTTGCAATGCTATCTCGTAAATCAATTACATAATAGGTTAACGCATCAGGCTGATAAATGAAAACTTGCAGCTTGTTGGTTTTGTTTTTAGATCGAAGAATTGTGTAAGGTTTGTTGTAGCGAATTGTTCGAACATCAAAAGTGTCTTTTACCTGTTCGACAATATCAAAAACTTTTTTGTTGCCAATATTTTGGCTTTGTATGATAGATCCAAAAGAATCTCCTTTTGTTATAGTGTCATTAACAACATTAAAATCAGCGTAATTAAAACCGAATTCTACTTTCTTAGTTTTTGGTTTAGTGATTTTAATTTCAACTTTTTCATCGGTTTTATTACATGAAAATACTGAAAATAAGAGGACTATAATTACGAATGCTTTTTTCAAACTTTTATTTTTTTTTGGGAAATTAAGCAGTGGTTTCATTTCCCCAATTGGACAATTCTTCTTCGGTCCACAATTTAGGAAAAAAGATGCGTCTTTGGTATTTTGGATGCATATATTTTTGCCAGTCACTTCCTCCGGTTGCTTCGCCATTGCCTTTTCCGCTTTCTAGAATGTACTTTCTAGCTGTATTAAGGTGTTGCATAACCCAGGTGATATTTACAGTTTTATCATAATGGCGCATTGCCTGAATTAATTCTTGGTTTTGCTGATCTTGTTCAGGCAGTTGCGTAAATTTTTGCCAAATATTCTTTGTCTTAAACTCAGACATTTGTCTTAAAAAATGACCTTTATATTTCTTTTCGAATTCCTGAAGCAAATATGATTTTTCGCCTGTTTGATAATCTTTTCCTGCAGCTTGCCAGTATAAATGTTCGAAACTTATTTCTAAATCAGTATTTTCATCAAAGTTGTCTTTGTAGCGGCGGTCTGTTAAATTGATAACATCTGTCGAAGCAAATTCAATTAAACGATATTGCGCACTCTGAAAACCGCTTGCTGGAGTCAATGTATTTCTGAATTTCATATACTGATCCACTTCCATTCCGTTTTCCATAATACTGAACGAATTGGTAAGCATGTCAAAATAGCGTGTAATTCTAGATAATCTTTCGCTGAAAAAATCGACTTGAATGTTTTGAGTTTCTGCAATTTGATCTATTTCCCATAAAATCATTTTAAAGATCAATTCATTTACCTGATGGTACATGATAAAAACCATTTCGTCAGGAAGTGTAGTGCGTTGTACTTGTAAGCTTAAAAGAGCATCTGTCTGAATATAATCCCAATACGTAATTGGTTTAGACCAAAGTAATCCTTCTAACTGAACATCAGTTTTTTGATTTATTGCTTGAAATTTTTGGTCAATTTCTTTTAAAATTGATTCTGAATGATCAGTAAGGTTCATTATTTTTTTACTTTAAATGGATTTTTTAATCCTTTATATTCGTCAAGATCCGCTTTAAGTGATCCAACGGCAAGATCTGCTTTTATTCTGACTGGAACTTTATTGTCGTCATCTGTGATCCAGAGTGTTACGCTTTCTTTTTCTTTAAAAACTCTTCCTGTTTGTACCAAAGGTTTAAATACCATGGTAGAAACGGTTCCAAATTTAGTTGTAATATCTTGACGGCCTATATATTTTAACTTAAATTTTGTGATTTCCTCATCGAAAAACATGTCAATTGTAATGGCGTCTCCTGATTTAAGTTTGTCTATATTTGGGTGATTTCGCAAATAGTAAAAAGACGAAATTATATCTTGCACATTATCAGTAATAATAATTGTTTTTTCTGATTTTCGCTTATAATCTTTTACCAAAACTCTATTTTCGGCCTGATTAAAAATACCTTCCTGATTTTTTGTGTAGCCTCCTTCATCTATTTTTCTGATGTAGCGATATGGACTTCCTGTTTCTTTGTCAAAATAACTTTCATATAAATCTTCTACTTTGAAGAAAAATTTTGACATTCCGGTTGTATAACCTTTACCAATAGCATGATGCACTTTTTTATTGTTTATGGTGGCGTCTTTTATTTCGAGTGTAGCGTAACCTGCGTTTACAATTCCGTAGTGAATTCGGAACTTAAAGTATTCACCTGTTCCAAATGCATCTTCTTTTTGGGTATCAAAAGCAAGTGAGGTGAGAATTAATATGATGAGAACTAGCTTTTTCATAGTACAATTTTTACATTTCATTATAAAGATAATTAAATGCAAATTCTATTCCAAATGTACCGAAACAAAAAAACTCAGTCAAGGAATGACTGAGTTTTTATGCTATTAACTAACCAAAAAACTATAAATTATGAAATTTATATCAATTCAGAAGGAAACCACCCCTTCTTGATTTGCGAGTGCAAAGATATGCAGAAAGTTCAAAAAAGAAATAGCAAAAGGCAAGTTTAACATAACATTTGCATAAAAAGCATCGTTTTATAGCGAATTTTTCTATATAATGTAAAAATATTGCGATTTTACAAAGTTCCTCTCAATTCTTGCTCTCTCTCAATTGACTCAAAAAGGGCTTTAAAGTTCCCTGCACCGAATCCTTTTGCCCCCATTCTTTGAATAATTTCGAAGAAAAGCGTCGGTCTGTCTTGAACCGGCTTTGTAAATATTTGTAATAGATAACCATCTTCATCGGCATCGACCATGATCGCTAATTTTTCAATTTCGTTGATATCTTCTTTCATCATGTCCATATGAACACCTAATCTTTCAGGGATTGCTTGGTAATAAGTATGAGGAGGAGCTGATAAAAACTCAACGCCGCGTGCTCTCAATTGTGATACTGTTTTAATAATATCATCTGTAGCAATTGCGATGTGCTGAATTCCAGGGCCGCCGTAGAAATCTAAATATTCTTCAATCTGTGATTTTTTCTTTCCTTCTGCCGGTTCGTTAATTGGGAATTTAATTCTTCCGTTTCCATTAGACATTACTTTACTCATCAATGCAGAGTATTCTGTGGTAATTTGTTTGTCATCAAAAGATAAGAAGTTCACGAATCCCATAACTTCTTCGTAAAATTTTACCCAGGTATTCATTTCGTTCCAGCCCACATTTCCAACCATGTGATCAATATATTTCAATCCGGTTGGTTCTGGATTGTAATCAGATTTCCATTCTTTGTAACCTGGCAAGAACACGCCATTGTAGTTTTTTCTTTCTACAAAAATATGAACTGTTTCTCCGTAAGTATAAATTCCGGAACGAACAACTTCTCCAAATTCATCTGATTCAACAGTTGGTTCCATAAAAGATCTGGCACCGCGTTTCATAGTTTCTTCGTAAGCACTTCTGGCATCTTCTACCCAAAGCGCAGCAACTTTTACTCCGTCTCCATGTTTTTGGAGATGTGCATGAATTGGAGAATCCTGCGTTAATGGCGTTGTCAAAACAATTCTAATTTTATCCTGTTTCAAAACATAAGATGCTTTGTCTTTTACTCCGGTTTCTAATCCGGCGTAAGCTAATGACTGATATCCAAAAGCTGTTTTGTAATAATGTGCAGATTGTTTTGCATTCCCTACATAAAATTCTACATAATCTGTTCCTAATAATGGAAGGAAATCTTGTGCTCCTTCAAATATTTTCTCTAATCCGTATTCTACTGATTTTACTTCTTTTGACATGATGTTTATTTGTTTAATCGGTTAATCGTTTATTTGAAAAACCGAAGTGTTGATTTAAGATTTTGTTTTTTTAACCGCAAAGTTCGCAAAGATTTTACGCAAGGTTCGCAAAGTAATTATAGCGCTCTTTGCGTAAAATCTTTGCGAACTTTGCGGTTAAATTCGATTAGTTACTCCGTCCAGGATTTATAATACTGACCATCATCTAATCCCATAGCTTCTTCTGTAACCATTAAGGGTCTGAAAGTATCAACCATAACAGCTAATTCCTGAGTTTCTTTGTGGCCAATACTGCGTTCCATCGCGCCTGGCGCCGGACCGTGTGGAATTCCTTTTGGGTGTAAAGTGATATGACCCTGCTCAATATTATTACGGCTCATAAAATCGCCATCGACATAATATAGTACTTCGTCTGAATCTATATTGCTGTGATTGTATGGCGCCGGAATGGCTTTCGGATGATAATCGTAAAGTCTTGGGCAGAATGAACAAACGACAAAAGCTGCCGTTTCAAAAGTTTGATGTACTGGAGGCGGTTGGTGAACACGCCCAGTTATAGGTTCGAAATTGTGAATGGAGAATCCGTATGGGAAATTATATCCGTCCCAGCCCACAACATCAAAAGGATGTGTAGCATAAACCACTTCGTGAATCATGCCTTCTTTTTTAATTTTAATTAAAAAATCACCTTTTTCATCGTGCGTTTCCAATTCACTTGGCAAAATAAAATCACGCTCACAAAAAGGAGAATGTTCTAAATGCTGACCCGATTGGTTTTTATATCGTTTTGGAGTGTAAAATGGAGAATATGATTCGACATAAAAAAGTCGGTTTTCTTCGGTTTCGAATTCAATTTGATAAATAATGCCTCTCGGAATTATCAAATAATCGCCATATTCAAACGGAATATTCCCTAACATGGTTCTTAATTTTCCCTTTCCTTTATGGATGAAAAGCATTTCATCGGCATCGGCATTTTTGTAGAAATAATTTCGAAGCGATTCTTTCGGCGCAGCCAAACCAATAATGCAGTCTTTATTGACTAACATGGCTTTTCGGCTATCTAGAAAATCATTTTCAGGCTTTAATTCAAAACCTTTAAAAAGTAATGATTTTATGTTTTTTCCGATTGCAATTTTTGGTTCAACAGAATAAGAGTTTAAAATTTCTTTAACCTGTGTAGGTCTGTGTACGTGATACGACAGCGACGAATGTCCGTGAAAACCTTCAGTTCCAAACAATTGTTCGTAGTAAAAACCACCGTTAGGTTTTTCAAATTGAGTGTGTCTCTTTTGTGGAAAGTCTCCGAGTTTATGATATAATGGCATGGCTTTTCAATTAGATAATTTGTAAATTAGATAATTCGAAAAATTTGAATTGTGTGAGCAGATAATCAGCTCAATTTTCTAATTGACTAATCATCTCAATTCGATCGGTTTTACTCAGGATTTCTCTTGATAAGGAATTGAAGATATTCTAATAAACCTGTCCATTTTGTTTTCATTATAACAAATGTCGTAATTTTTATTGATTTAAATTACAAATTAAAATAAAAATCCGATACTAAACCAAGTAAAACTTTTTGACATTTCTGGAGACCATGATTGTTTGATTTCAATTGGACCAATAATGGTTTCTAATCCGTAGCCTACTGCGTACCCAGAATATTTGGGCATTGAGATCCAATCGACAGTACCAAAAATATCATCACCTAAATTGGCGTAATTGGCAGAAAAATTCACGTGATTTTTTTTGAAAATTTCATAATCTAAAGTAATTGTTGATTTTATATAGCTGTTTCCAGCAATACTTAGAAAATCATATCCGTAGAAATAATTGAAATTATTGATTTTGCTATAGCCATAGCCGCCGAGAATAAAATTGAAAAATGGAACACTGTCGCTGCCAATATTAAATCCGGCATCTGCTCCAATTTTTACTGTAGCTCTTTTAAATAATGTTTTGGCAAAAGCAACTTCGGCTTTAGCGATTGAAAAAGGCTTAAACTTATTTGTATAATCTGATGACGCTAAATAAGTTTGTAAATCAGATGAAAAATACAATCCTGAATGCGGAAAGCTTTTGTTGTCGAAAGAGTCATATTTTAAATACCCAAAGACACTCATATAATTACTTTTGTCAATTATGTTTTCATCATTAGAGAGCGTTGGCGAATTTATTTTCAAATATTTGTATTCTAAACCGCCGCCCATTAAAAACTTCTGCACAAAAATAGTTTGAAAATAAGCTTGATTTGTGAGGTCTAAAAAGTCAACATTTATCAAATTTACGTTTGGATTTTGTGTTTCTAAATTACTAATGCTTGTTGTAACATTTCGGTTGAATTGATTTAGTCGCGAACGAAATCCAAAACTGATATTAAATCCGTTTTCAACATAATAATTTAAATCATATCTAAAATTATCACCCAAAATAACATCTAAAGAAGTAACATCATTTTTTAAGAATGTTTTTTTATGGGTAAGATTCAATAAAATACCACTTTTATAAAGTCCGTCATAATGCAGGCCCAGTTTTAGATAAGTCTGAGTTGGGTTTTCTTTTAACACAAGATCTAAATCATCTTGCTTTCCGTCAGGCTGAAGGCAATACGAAATGGTACTAAAGTTTTGAGTAGCATTCAGATTGTTTATTCCTGTTTTAAGATCATCATAAGTAATGGTACTTCCGGGTTTAAAACGCAGTTTTCCTCGAATGTATTCTTTAGTATAATTGTCTAACAGTTCACTGTTTATTTTTTTAATTTCTATAGTATCCGTAGCCAGTTTTAGTTTTGGTTTTTTATAAAAATTATCTTCATTAACGAGTGATTTAATTTTTTCATAAACAGCAAAAGCAGCTTCTTCTCCTTTTCTGATTATTTCTTCACCTTTATCAAATGAAATTACACCAAAATCGCGAATATCTGGTTTAATATAAACGTCAGTGTCCTTGATTTTACTTTTCATTTTATCGATTGACTGCAGATTAGTAATCTGAACCAAAATTCGGGTAGCATTTTTCAGGTTTTTTCTTTTCATTAAATCGTCCTGAACATCAACACCAATAATAATATCAGCTCCAAGATTTCGTACTTCCTGAATTGGATAATTGTTTACTACGCCACCATCGACCAATAAATTTCCATCAATTTCTACTGGAGTAAATAGGGAAGGGAATGCCGCACTTGCCATCATTGCCTGAACTAAGTTTCCTTTGTTAAGCAAAACTTCTTCGCCTGTTTCGATATTTGTGCCGATGCATAAAAAAGGAGTTGGCAATTTATTAAAATCACGAATGTGACGCACATTTCGAGTTAAACTGCTTAATAAATTATAATTGTACATTCCTTTTGAGAGTGCTTCGGGAATTCCAACTTTAAAATTACTAAAAGGCAAAACGATTGCATACAATTCATCATTTTTCTTTCCGTAAAAGTTTTTAGACGAACGCGGAATATAATCGTTGATTAATTCATCAAAATTGGTTTTTTTGAAGATTGAATCAATTTGAGAAGCATTATAGCCAGAAGCGTAAAGACCGCCAATTACAGATCCCATACTTGTGCCGCCGATAAAATCGATTTTGATTCCGGCTTCTTCTAAAACTTTTAAAACGCCAATATGTGCAAATCCTTTGGCGCCTCCACCGCTTAAAACCAAACCAATTTTTGGTCTTTTAACAGAGTCTTTTTTTATTTCTTGCGAAAAAGCGTTTTGTGGATTGAATACTAAAATGGAAATAAGTGCCAACGCCACAGTCCAGTAATTTCCGATAGTCATCGGAAATGAAAACTTTGATTGCTTATTTAAAATGGACAGCTGTTTTGGGCGCATAAAGTGAACTAGTTGGTTTTGTAAAAGTCGACAATTTTTTTGGCTTTCTAATATATTATCTTAATATGATTCTGTTTTAGAAAGTATTAAATTTTTGTTCTTGTCATATTTCCAAGTATCTATATGATTTCTTGCACCGCCTCTGCAACTCGACGTTAGTGTCTTTTTAGTTTTATCTATTTTAACATCACAAAACATGTCGCATTTAGGACTAAAATTCGATGGAAATTTTAAAGAATCAAATTTTTTTGTTTTTGGATTAAAAATAAAAATCTGATAAATGGTATAAACTCCCATTCCGTCATCTGTGTGAAATGAAGCAAAATCTGTAAAACCATCAAAGTTATAATCGTTTATTTCTAAATGTGAAGGTTTTTCCGTTATCGAAACTTCAATATTATTTATAATTTGTATTTGTCCGGTCTGCGTATTTTTTACTTCTAAACTCTCAAAATTATTGATATAGCTTACTTTAATTTTGCTTTTGTCATTTTGCAAAAATGAAATATCGTTTTGACTGTACGTAACGCCAAAAACAAACAGCAAGATATGTAGAATGTGCTTTTTCAAATGAATTTAGTTTTCTTTAGGATGATAAAAATCAATAATTTTCTTGGCTCGTGATAAACCTATAACGTCAGATATTTCTTTTTCTGTAGCCAATTTTAATCTTTTAACACTTTTAAAATGCTGAATTAATGTCATCATTGTTTTTTCGCCGATTCCCGGAATGCTTTCAACCGAGGAATTTAGTGCCGCTTTGCTTCGTTTGTCGCGGTGAAAAGTAATTCCAAAACGGTGCGCTTCATTCCGCAATTGCTGAATTACTTTTAATGTTTCAGACTTTTTGTCTAAATATAACGGAATCGAATCTCCAGGATAAAACAACTCTTCAAGTCGTTTTGCAATTCCGATAATGGCAATTTTACCGCGTAATCCTAATTCATCAATACTTTTTAATGCCGCAGATAATTGCCCTTTTCCTCCATCAATAATAATTAATTGCGGCAATGGTTCATTTTCATCTAATAATCTTTTATAACGGCGATAGACAATTTCAGTCATCGAAGCAAAATCATCTGGGCCTTCAACAGTCTTCACATTAAAATGGCGATAATCTTTCTTGCTTGCTTTTCCATCTTTAAAAACCACGCAGGCTGCCACGGGATTTGTTCCTTGTATATTTGAGTTGTCAAAACATTCAATATGTCGAGGCTCAACCGGCAAACGCAAATCTTTCTGCATTTGTGCCATAATGCGATTAGTGTGTCGATCCGGATCTACAATCTGCAATTGTTTCAGTTGTTCTATTCTATAAAATTTTGCATTTCGAATAGACAAATCTAAAATCTGTTTTTTATCTCCAAGCTGCGGAACAGTCGTTTTTATATTTTCGCCTAAATCAATTTCAAACGGAACAATAACTTCTTTTGATAATAATTGAAAACGTTCACGAAGCTCGATAATCGCCAATTCTAATAATTCTTCATCGCTTTCGTCTAGTTTTTTCTTGATTTCTAAAGTATGCGAACGAATAATCGATCCGTGAGAAATTTGTAAAAAATTGACAAATGCGGCACTTTCATCAGACACAATCGAAAAAACATCAATATTGGTAATTTTCGGATTTACGATTGTAGATCTGGATTGATAGTTTTCAAGAATTTCTATTTTTTCTTTGATTTTTTGGGCTTCTTCAAAATGCAGATCCTGCGCATATTGATTCATTAAACGCTTAAAATCTTTCATGCTTTCTTTGAAATTTCCTTTCAGAATTTCTCTAATTGCATCGACTTGTCTTTGATAATTTTCTAAAGGTTCTAAACCTTCACAAGGACCTTTGCAATTGCCAATATGGTATTCTAAACAAACTTTAAATTTGCCAGCTCTGATATTTGATTCGCTTAAATCGTAAGTACAAGTTCGTAAAGGGTATAATTCTTTTATTAAGTCGAGAATGGTATAAACCATTTTGAAATTAGTATACGGGCCAAAATACTCAGATCCGTCTTTGATCATTCTTCTAGTCAAAAATATTCTAGAAAAAGGTTCTCTTTTAATGCAAATCCAAGGGTAACTTTTGTCGTCACGAAGCAAAACATTATAACGTGGCTGCAGTGTTTTTATTAAATTGTTTTCTAGTAAAAGCGCATCAGTTTCAGTAGGAACGACAATATGTTTTATGGTTACAATTTTTCTAACCAGCACATTCGTTTTTCTCGTATCGTGAATTTTATTGAAGTAGGAGGAAACTCTTTTTTTTAAATTTTTTGCTTTTCCAACATACAATATTTTGTCGTCTTTATCGTAATACTGATACACGCCAGGATTGTCTGGCAAGGTTTGAATTTGAAGTTCTAAAGACGGTTTTTGCATTCTGTTTTATTTCTGGAGGTATTGAAAAGCTTTGTCAAAAATCATTCCGATTTCTTATAAAAAGCTTAGCATTGATTTAGTTTCAAATTTACGAAATCAAAAGAATAATTTCTATATTTAGATTTTATAATTCTACATGAAAAATAGTAAACCCTTAGTTATTTTTGGCGAATCGATTTTGCCGGGAGAAAACAAAACGATAAACGTCGAAATTGCGAGGCTGCATACCACGACAAAACTTAATATCCCTGTTATTGTTCGCCGTTCTAAGCTAGAGGGTCCGGTAGTTTTATTCTCTGCAGGAATTCATGGTGACGAAATTAACGGAGTAGAAATTGTTCGCCAGATCATCAGCAAAAAAATAAATCGCCCTGCAAGAGGAACTATTATTTGTATTCCGATTATCAATATGTATGGTTTTGTCAATAAATCGAGAGAGTTTCCAGACGGAAGAGATTTAAACAGAGTTTTTCCAGGAAGTAAAAAAGGTTCTCTAGCAAGCAGATTTGCTTATCATATTGTTGCAGAAGTTTTGCCGATAATAGATTATGCTGTTGATTTTCATGCTGGAGGCGCAAGCCGTTTTAACGCACCGCAAATTAGAATAACAGAAAATAACCCAGATCTAAAACTTCTAGCCGATGTTTTTAATGCGCCGTTTACATTGTATTCTAAAAACATCAACGGTTCTTTTAGAAATACCTGCGAAAGAGCCAATATTAAAATGTTGCTTTTTGAAGGAGGAAAATCTTTAGATATAAATAATTCGGTAGCAAATGAAGGAGTGATGGGAGTACAGCGTTTGCTGGCTTATTTAAACATGCTTGACCCTAAACATATTGTCGAAGAAGCTGAAGATCCCTCTATTTACATCAAAAATTCGGTTTGGCTTCGTGCCAAATGTTCTGGATTATTGCATGATTATAATATGATTGGAAGATTTGTTACTAAAGGAACTATTTTAGCTATTATAACAGATCCGTTTGGTAAATTTGAACAGAAAGTAAAAGCACCGCACGACGGATTTGTCATAAACGCGAATCATTCGCCGATTGTGTATGAAGGTGATGCAATTTACCACATGTCTAAAAATAGCCCTGATAATGCCGACGAATAAAAAAGAATTAAGATTACAGTATAAAAATCTTCGAAAAGAACTTTCAACTGATGAAGTCGAAGAAAAAAGTCTGGCTATAGCCAATAATTTAATTCAATTGCCCATTTGGGATAAAACCTATTATCATGTTTTTCTGCCTATCGAAGAACAAAAAGAAGTAAATACAGAATATATTTTGCATTTGCTTTCTGGAAAAGATAAAGAAATTGTGGTTTCTAAAAGTGATTTTCAAACTCGTGAAATGACTCATTTTCTTTTGACTGATAATACCAAAATCAAGAAAAACGATTATAATATTCCGGAACCAATAAATGGTTTGCCAGTGCCGTCACAAACTATCGATGTGGTTTTTATACCGCTTTTGGCTTTTGATGTTTTAGGAAATAGAGTAGGTTATGGAAAAGGTTTTTACGATAAATTTTTATCTGAATGCAAACCAGAAACCATAAAAATTGGACTTTCTTTTTTTGAAGCCGAAAACCAAATTAAAGATGTCTTCGAATTCGATATAAGATTAGATTATTGCGTAACGCCTTTAAAAGTCTATGCTTTTTAATTTTTCACCATATAAGTGATATAAGTTGATTTAAGATCTTAACTTAAACAAACTAATATTTGCTTATATCACTTAAATAGTTTGAAAATAGTATAGGACTAAAAAATTGGCTTAACTTCTTTAATCGTTGTAGCATCAATCCAGCCTTCAGTACCGTCAGTCAATTCTATTTTTTTCCATTTTCCTAAAGTTTCTTTTACATAAACTTTTGCACCTTCGTGTAATAAGAAAATGGCAACACCGGCTTTTTGCGGTTCGCTTCGAACTTCGCTTAATTCAGCAAAAACAATTGCGGGGCGATCATTATCATAATGACTTTTTTCAGACATTCCAGCAGATACACTCAAAGCCAAACCAGCCAAAAGAACAAACATTCCAATAAAATATAGTCTTTTTGAAAGGGTGAGCTGTGAAAAATAGTAGCCAATAAAAGTCAATAAAAAAGCAAATGCAATTCCGACAGAAATTTTTGCCCAAGTATTATAATCGAAAATTCCGGTAAAGTTCTGTATCAGTTTTGCAAAACCTACTTTCGGAACTTCTTTAATTTCGTCAATAGTTAGTTTTTTAGCAAATTTTAAATTGTTTAAAGTCTCAGGATCATTAGGTTTTAAAACTAATGCTTTCTCGTAATTATAAATAGAAGGGGCTACTTTATTGAGCTTATAATAACAATTTGCTAAGTTAAAATACAATTCAGCCGACTCTTGTTTGTCTTCTTTTAGGATATTTTCATATTCCTGAGCTGCTTGCTGATATTGTCCCTTTTGGTACAAAGCATTTCCTTTTTCAAAGCTGCTTTGAGCAAAGAAAATCTGAGAGATTAATAAAAAGAGATAAACTATATTTTTCATTTTGTAGAGGTGTAATAACATTTCTAACTTTGCGATTAAAACTAAACCATTTGTTTTTCAAGTTCCGAAATAATCAAAACAGCCTTGTCATAATCTTGCTGAATCGAAGCGCTTGAAGCCGGAGCATAACGCGCAAATTCACAGTTTTCTGTCAAAATAATAAAGTTCTGTACCGTTTCTGGGTTTGCTTTTCTTGACAATAACAATTCACGAATATTGTCTTTGCTCATTTCTGAGGTTTCAATATGCAGTTTTGCTTTCAAGAAATTGTGCATTGCTTTTTCTAAAGCAATATAAAATGGCTCTTTGTTATTAAGCTGTTTTTTGGCTTCAGATAAATATTTCTTCGCCAGTTTGTTGTTCATTTTAATTCGGTTTCCGGCAACGTCACCGTCAATCGCTTCTTTTTTCTTTTTAGCCAAAACTATGATCGGCAAAATAACAAACGGAAGGAATATCAATATAAAATACAAATCTGAGCTGTAAAAATCTTTTTTAGCTATCGAAACCAAAGTTGTTTTTGGCTTAATGTATTTGAATTGTTCTGTTTTTGTAATGACATTTTTAGAAGCATTAGCAGAGTTGCTCGCTTCGGTTTGCATTGGTCCGTCTAAAACGTCAACTGTAATTTCTTGAGAGGTTATAGTTTTATAAGAACCTGTACTCAAATCGAAATACGAAAACTGCATAGGTTTAATGACGTATTTTCCTTTGTATTGCGGAATAATAGTGTATTTATCCGAAATCTTTCCAGACATTCCAGCCAATGAAGTTGTTACCTTTTCGTCATGAACAGGATCGTACATTTCTAAGGCATTTGGCACAACTGGTTTTGGCAACGTAAATAATTTCATGTTTCCAGCTCCTGATGCGCTTACAACTAAATCTAAACTTTCACCATTTTTCAAACTTGTTTTTGATGGTGTAACTGTAAAGTTAAATTTACCAACAGCGCCACTAAAACCTTCGGGTTTATTGCTTTCAGGAAGCGGCCTAACATTAATGGTTTTAGCTCCAGCCGAAACAATTTTGTTATCATCCGTTAAAATCATTTGACCAAACATATCACGGCGATTTGTTGGCAATTGCACGCCAATATCTAATGAAAGCGGTTCAATCGTTAATTTTCCTGATTTTTGAGGATATAGAATAGTCTTTTTCAAGATGACATAATAACATCTTTGGCCTTGATAGGTTCCTTCTTCTATTGCCAATTGTTTGATGTCGATGTTTTGATTCCAGAAATCATTATATTTCGGTTTTGCCAATTCTTTAAAACCAGTAACGCCGATATTGTTGAAATACAATTTATAAACTACCGTAATGGGTTCATTTAAATAAGGATTCGTTTTAGATATTTCTGCAACCAGATTCAATGTTTCGCTTCCTGATCCCTGAGGTCTGTCATTCGGGTCTCTTTCTTGCGCAACGGCATTTGTAACAACAATTTTTAATGGAGAAGTTTTGTAAACTTGTCCATTAAATTCGATCGCTGCCTGTTTGATATTGATTGTCCCTTTTCTGTCGGGCTGTAAAATGTAAGAGTATATCTTTTGAAAAGAACTTCTGCCATTTACCCAAGACTGACTTATTTGCTGGCTAGGACCTGCAACAACTCTAAAGCCATCAAATGCAGGCTGTTCGAAATTGTCTCCATCAACATTCATAATGAAGTCAACGCGAAGTCTTTCGTTTAATCCAAGCGTATTTTTGCTTACTCTGGCTTCAAATTGAACTTGAGCCATAAGTCCTTGAAAAGTGAATAGTAATAGAATTAAATATCTTTTCATTTAATTTTTCAGTTTTGTTTAACTGTTTAATTGTTATTTGTTTAATCGGTTTTTTTACAGTTTTATTGTTTATTCGAATAAACAGTTAAACGAATAAACCTAAAAATCTACCAGTCTTTTTCTGTTTTTCTAGGACTTCCTTTTACTTTTTGAGCGTTAACTTTATCCTGAATTTTCTTTTCTTCGTTGTTAACCGCATCTAATAAATTCTGAACACGTTCTTTTGAGATTCCTCCAGGCTGCGGTTTTGGCTGTCCGTTATTGTCTGATTTATCATCTTTTTTTGGATCGTTTTTGCCGTCTTTTTTATCTTTGTCTTTATCGCCTTTATCGTCCTTCTTATCTTTATCCTTGTCCTTATTTTTATCTTTGTCTTTGTCTTTATCTTTATTTTTATCCTTGTCTTTGTCCTTATCCTTATTCTTGTCTTTATTTTTATCGTTTTTCGGAGGATTTTCTTTTAGTTTTTGTTTGGCCAGAGCATAGTTATACCGCGTTTCATCGTCTGTAGGGTCATTTCGTAACGCTTCTTTATAAGCTTCAACTGCCTGCGTATAATCTTTCTCTTTCATTAAAACATTTCCTAAATTGTGGAATGCTTTATGTTTTTCAGGCCTTGTTTTAGCATTTTTTATCGCTTTCGCATATGCGAATTTAGCTTCAGAAACTTGATTTTGCTTATAAATTGTATTTCCCAAATTATAAGAAGCTACTGCTTTTTTAGGAAATTTTGACTGCGAAATTCTATAATTGGCTTCAGCGTCTACAAATTTATTCTGCTTATATTCTTCATTCGCATCAGGCAATGTCTTGTCTTTCTCTTGAGCCGAAACAGCTAAAGAAAACGTTAGTAAAATATAAAGAAGTAAATTTTTCATTCTAATTTTTTATGTTTTTTGTTCCGAATTTAAACGGATCAATTATTTCTTTTCGTTAAATAAATTCAACTCTTTTATCCAATTTGTTTTTCTTTCCAAAAGGAAAATATCTAAGAATAATAATAGAAAAGCAAAACCAATAAACCACTGAAACTGTGATTGAAATTCTGCCATTTGTGTTGCTTCAAATTCGGTTTTTTGAATATTATTCAAAGCATTTTTTACATATTCTAAAACCTCTTTTGTACTTCCACCATAAACGTAACCGCCTTTTGTAGCTTTTGCAATCGTTTTTAAACCTTCTTGATTTAGCTTTGTAATTACAACTTCATTATTGTTATCTCTCTGAAAACTTTCGACTCTCCCGTTTACTTTTAGCGGTATAGTTCCTCCTTTTTCAGTTCCAATACCAATTGTTATAATTTTCATTCCCAATTTATTGGCTTCTTCCGCTGCAGCAGAAGCTCCTTCAGAATGATCTTCTCCATCCGAAATCAAAATCAGCAATTTGCTTGTTTTGCTCTTTTCATCGAAATAAGTCGATGATAATTTAATTGCTTCATCCAGCGAAGTTCCTTGAGAAGAAACCATATCTGGACTCATACTTTGTAAAAACATTTTGGCAACACTATAATCTGTAGTAATTGGCAAAACCGGAAAGGCGCTTCCTGCGTAGGCCACGATACCAATTCTGTCACTTCCTAAATTATTAATGATTTGCGAAACCAATTGCTTGCTTTTTTCTAAACGGCTTGGTGCCACATCTTCGGCCAGCATACTTTTAGAAACGTCGACTGCAAAAACAATGTCAATACCTTCACGCTTTACAGTTTCCATTTTAGTCCCGATTTTCGGATTCACTAACCCTATAATTAAGCAGGCAAGCGCTAAAAGCAATACTGATAGTTTCAGCACAGGTTTAAAAACAGATCTTTCTGGACTCAGTTTTTTAACCATTTCTAAATCGCCAAATTCGCGTTGTTTTTTCCTTTTCCAATACATATTGAAAAGAAAAATACACACCACAATTGGCAGTAAGAATAAAAGGTATAAATATTTTTTTTCGTCTAATTCCATTTTTTAATTCTAGTTTTCAGTTTCCTGCCGCAGTTTTCAGCTGTAAACTGAAAACCGAGACTGCGACTAAAATATTAAATAAAGCTTCTATAAACCGTGTTTCGTAAACCAACTTCCAACAATAGCAAAAAGACAGCAATTAAGGCAAATGTTCTGTATTTTTCGTCATAATCGTAGAACTTCAATTCTTGAATTTCAGTTGTTTCTAATTTATTGATCGAGTTATATATTTCAGCTAATTTATCGTTGCTCGTCGCTCTAAAATAAGTTCCATCTGTTTTGCGGGCAATGCTTTTCATTAATTGCTCGTCGATTTCAACTTTTTGCATTTTAAATAAAAATCCGCCATTTGGTGCATATGCATATGGAGATTCTGCCATTCCGTTGCTTCCAAGTCCAATTGTGTACACTTTTATCCCGTATTGTTTCGCAATATCAGCAGCAGTTTCTGGTTCGATAAATCCAGCATTATTTACACCATCAGTAAGTAAAATAATAATTCTGCTTTTTGCCTTACTGTCTTTCAAACGGTTTACAGCAGTTGCCAAACCCATTCCAATTCCAGTTCCGTCCTGTAAGGCAGTATCATATTTAATTCCTTTTATAGCTTCTAAAATAATAGCCTTGTCACTTGTAACCGGAGTTTTTGTATACGCTTCAGATGCATATAAAACCAATCCAATTCGGTCATTAGGTCGTTCAGTTACGAAATCTCCAGCAACTCTTTTTAAAGCTTCCATACGGTTTGGCTTTAAATCTTTTGCCAGCATACTTCCGGAAACGTCTATTGCCATTACAATATCAATTCCTTTAGTAGTTTTAGTTTGATTGCTGATGTCTACTGTTCTTGGTCTTGCCAAAGCAATAATCAAGGAACATAAAGCAAGAATTCTAAAAATATACAAGCAAGGTTTTAATTTTGTTAAAAGCGATTCGCTGTTTTTAAAACCTGCTGTCGAACTCATTTTTAAAGTAGCCGATTGTTGGTTGCGTTTCCAAAAGAACCAAGCAATTGCAACTGGAATTAAAAGAAACAGCCAAAAAAACTCTGGATTCAAAAAAGTTATCTTTCCCATTAGTTGTTCGCTTTTTTAAGTTCAACAGAATTTAAAATTCGTGTTGTAATGTCATTTGCATAAGTGTCTCCTTCTTCATGTAAAATCACGATTTGCTGTAATCCTTGTTCTTGTTTAAAGAGCAGTATTTCATAGTATGCTTTTGTGCTCGTTTTAGTAGTAGGATTTAATATGCTCATGGTTCCATATCCTTTTAATCCTTGAATACCTTGATTCGTTTGATAATCTTCTTGTTTTACAATGATATTTTGTCCGCCTTGAGCTTCAATTACTTTTAGATAACCTTCTAAAGCTTTTGCTAAATCAATATCTGTAGGATTTTTAAATTTACTGGTCGAAACCGCGATATAGAAATTATCAATCATACTTCCGTACCCGAAAAGCTGCATTTCTTTGATCAAAGCCATGGCTTCTTTAGGCAGTACTTTTTGAGTATCCATTCGTTTTAAAACTTTTGGAGTTTCAATTAAAATACCAGGATTTCCGTATTCACTTTTTACCCATTCGCCTTCTAACAATTCTTTAGACGGATGGCCAATAATATTATCTTTTACGTAATTAAAACCTTTAGTGACAATAAAAAAGGTAGTTGTTGCTGCCAATAAAAAGACAACTGTTCCCACTGCAATAGCAATGCGTTTATTGCGTTTTTTTCGTAATTGAAGCTGAATCTGTTTTTGTTTCTGAGCTTCATTCAACAGTTGATCTTCTTCATCCGCCGACACTTCGGTTGGAATTGCATTGTCAAGTGTTAGAATTACTCTTTGAATTTTATTTCGATCTTCAGTAATTTCAAAATCCAGCGGTTTAGATTTTGCAAATTTTACTAAATCGGCCTGACGTAAAACACGCTCTAAATTCTCTACAGTTTCAGGCGTCAAAGTCATTTTCTTTTTAGTCGAAGCCGTTCTTATTGCCAGAATTAGTTCAGAAGTAGTGCTTTCCATTGCTGGAATATGAATAGCTTCTTCAATGTAATTACGTGCAATATCTGTCAGTTCGCTATAATATTCTTTAATTTCACCTTTTTGAACAAGTTCTTTTTGCTCCAGATTATTTAGTAAACTTGTCGCTTTTTCGATTGGTGTTTTATAAACTTCCTCTTCAATTTTTTTATGTTGACGTTTTTTAACGAACCAATATACAAATGCGCCAATTCCTAATATAATAACAATAGCCAAGACATATTTCCACCAATCTCCAATCCCACTTTCAACAGTAGAAATATCTTTGATGTCATACATTTTTTGCTGCATCGTGTCTACTTTTACATTAGCAACTTCAACACGAATAGAATCAGATAAATAAGGTTTTTTATCAATTAAAATTTTGATGCTTGGAATTGTATATCTTCCAGAATCAAATTGTGTTAATCCATATTTTTTAATCAGTTCATAATTTCCGTCTTTTTTAACGGTATCAATCGGATAAGATTGAATTACTTCTAAAGGGCCAATAGTTTTTAGTTTAGGAAAAACAACTTTCGATTTAGAACTTACCACTGTTTTTAGCGTTAGCTTAAACTCGGCTCCAATTTTATTTTTAGTGGTATCAATACTGGTTTCCACTTGCTTTTGTTGTGCAAAAACAGCGGAAGTAAGTAAAAATAAAAATATGTAAAATTTTAATTTCATTTGATTTTTGATTTAGATTTTAGTCTAAAACGAATGCTTAAAGATGGTACGCGGATAACACGGATTTAAGCGGATTTTTTATTTGTGCAATGCAGAAATCATAAATTATTAAATTTGAAAAAATCTAAATCTAAAATCTGCAATCTAAAATTATATTTATCGTGATTTAAAATAACCCAGTAATTTGGTGACATAATTTTCATCAACTCTTGTGTTTACAACGCCTGCGCCAGATTTACTGAAAATATCTTTGAAATAATTTACCCTGTCGTGATAATGTTTTTCGTAATTCATTCGCACCGTTTTTGATCCGGTATCAACCAATTGAATTTTCCCTGTTTCAGCATCGAGCATGGTTACCATTCCTAGATTTGGGATTTTTTCTTCACGTACATCATATACGCGAACACCTGTAATATCATGTTTTTTAGAAGCAATTTTCAATGTCTGCTCGTAATTTTCAGACATAAAATCTGAAATCACAAAAACGATTGCTTTCTTTTTTTGCGTTCCTGATAAAAACTTCAAGGCTTGAGAAATATCCGTTTTATTGCTTTTTGGTTCAAATTCGATTAATTCACGAATAATTCTTAAAACATGCGAACGGCCTTTTTTTGGTGGAATATACAATTCGACATTATCAGAAAATAATATTAAACCAATTTTGTCATTGTTTTGTGTAGCCGAGAAAGCCATCGTTGCCGCAATTTCGGTGACGATGTCCTTTTTAAACTGACTTTTTGAACCAAAACCCTCAGAACCCGAAATATCGACCATTAACATCATTGTTAATTCGCGTTCTTCTTCAAAAACTTTTACGTGGGCTTCGTTGTAGCGTGCGGTTACATTCCAATCGATGTTACGAATATCATCGCCATATTGGTATTGACGGACCTCGCTAAAAGTCATTCCGCGTCCTTTAAATGAAGAGTGGTATTCTCCCGAAAAGATATGATTGCTCAGTCTTTTGGTTTTGATTTCTATTTTCCGTACTTTTTTTAAAAGCTCTTTTGTATCCATTTTATTTGTTTAAAGTTTAAAGTTTAAAGCTTTCAAGTGTGCTTTGCGGCAACCTGAAACCTGAAACTTGAAACAAATTTTTAAGGTACTTCAATCTCGTTTACGATTTTGTTGATAATGTCTACAGAAGTAATGTTTTCAGCTTCAGCTTCATATGTTATTCCCACTCTGTGACGTAAAACATCATGTACAACTGCGCGAACATCTTCTGGAATTACATATCCGCGACGTTTAATGAAAGCGTAACATTTAGCTGCATTAGCTAAATTGATACTTCCACGCGGAGATGCTCCAAAACTGATAAGAGGTTTTAGGTCGGCTAATTTGTACTTCTCTGGATAACGAGTAGCAAAGATGATATCTAAGATGTATTTTTCGATTTTTTCATCCATGTAAACTTCACGAACAGCTTCTTGCGCACGCAAAATTTGTTCTACAGAAACTACAGGATTTACTTTTTCGTAACTTCCTTTTAAGTTTTGGCGAATCACAAAACGCTCTTCGTCAATTTTTGGATAGTCAATTACGGTTTTAAGCATAAAACGGTCAACTTGTGCTTCAGGAAGCTGGTACGTTCCTTCTTGCTCAACAGGGTTTTGAGTTGCAAGAACTAAAAACGGACGATCAAGTTTGAAAGTTGTGTCGCCAATAGTAACTTGTTTTTCCTGCATCGCCTCTAAAAGTGCAGACTGAACTTTTGCTGGCGCACGGTTGATCTCATCGGCAAGTACGAAATTAGCAAAAATTGGACCTTTTTTAATAGAGAACTCGTTTGCTTTAATGTTGTAAATCATCGTTCCGACAACATCGGCAGGTAATAAGTCAGGAGTAAACTGAATACGGCTGAAAGATCCTTGTACCGCTTGCGACAAAGTATTTATCGCTAAAGTTTTGGCCAAACCAGGAACACCTTCTAATAAAATATGTCCTTGTCCCAAAAGCCCGATTAATAAACGCTCGACCATATGTTTCTGGCCCACAATAACTTTGTTCATTTCCATTGTAAGAAGGTCTATAAAAGCACTTTCTCTCTCAATTTTTTCATTTATCGCTCTAATGTCTAAAGTCGTTGTATTTTCTTCCATATAAATATTTTTAAAACCTTTTTAAAACCTTGATTTTTATGCCTTACTTTTGAGAGTGCAAATTGAATATTTTTTGAGAAGTACAATGTTAAAGAATGGTTAAAACTTCGACCAATGACCTAATTTTAAGGACTAATTGTGAATCTATTTTTATATTTTTAAGAACTTTGGTGATTATGCTTTACAAAAGCATATTTATTACCAAAAATAACGCAATGTAACCATGAGTAAAACAACATTATCGCCCATAATTTCGGGTACTATGAATTGGGGTGTTTGGGACAAAAACTTGACGCCAAAAGAAATGGAAAATCTGATACAAATTTGTATCGAAAACAAAATTACCACTTTTGATCACGCAGACATTTACGGATCATATACTACAGAAGCAGATTTCGGAAAAGCATTTGAAAACAGCAAAATTTCGCGCGAAAAATTACAATTAATTACTAAGTGCGGTATTCAGATGATTGCTGAAAAACGTCCACAGAATAAAATCAAATATTACGATTATTCTAAAGATTATATTATTTGGTCTGTTGAAGAATCTCTTAAAAATTTAAAAACAGATTATGTTGATGTGTTTTTATTGCACAGACCAAGTCCGCTGATGCAGGCTGATGAAATTGCGGAAGCGGTCGAAAAATTAAAATCAGAAGGGAAAATTATCGATTTTGGTCTTTCGAATTTTACAAATTCACAAACCGAATTGATTCGCCAGAAAACCGAAGTTAGTTTTAATCAGGTACAATTTTCCGCAACACATTATGAAGCAATGGTTGACGGAAGTTTAGATTATATGCAAACGCACGGAATCCGCCCTTTATCATGGAATCCGCTTGGAACGGTTTTTAGAGAAGATACCAAACAAACACGCCGTTTGAAAAAATTGCTTTCAGATTTGGTTAAAAAATATGGTTTTGGTTCTGATACATTATTGCTTTCGTGGATTTTAAAACATCCAGCAAAAGTAATTCCGATTGCAGGAACTGTAAATGTTGCCAGAATTCAATCTTTGATGAAAGCTGTTGAATTAGAAATGGATAAAGAAGACTGGTTTGCCATCTGGACTGAAAGTATGGGCGACGATGTGGCTTAATTTTAGCGTTTAGTAGAAGTTTTTACTATTCAGCAAAACTTATCATAAAAAAAATTAGCCACAGGTTAAAATGATTTTCACCGATTAAAAATCTGCAGGATCTGCGTGAAAAATTACTTTTGAAGATTTTTCAGATTACAGATAAAGAATCAATCATTTTAATCTGTGGCAAAAAATACAAAATATTACAATGAAAAAAACAGTTTTAATTACTGGAGCTACAAGCGGAATTGGAAAAGCAACCGCACAAATAATGGCAAAAAACGACTATAAAGTTATTCTTTGCGGAAGACGTAAAGATCGTTTAGAGGCGTTGGAAAAAGAACTTTCTGCTTTTACAGAAGTATATTCTCTTTCTTTTGATGTTCGTGACAAAGAAGCTGTTTTTTCAACTATTAATTCTTTGCCAGCAGCATTTTCAACTATTGATGTTTTAATTAACAATGCAGGAAACGCGCATGGTTTAGATCCGATTCAGACTGGAAACACAGATGATTGGGATGCTATGATTGATATTAATGTAAAAGGACTTTTATATGTTTCAAAAGCAATTATGCCGCAAATGATTGAAAGAAAGTCGGGACATATTATCAATATTGGTTCGATAGCTGGAAAAGAAGTGTATCCGAATGGAAATGTTTACTGCGCTTCAAAACACGCAGTAGATGCAATCAACAACGGAATGCGAATGGATTTGAATCCGTACGGAATTCGAGTTGGAGCAATTCATCCAGGAATGGTCGAAACCGAGTTTAGTGAAGTTCGTTTTAAAGGCGATGCAGATAGAGCTTCGAATGTATATAAAGGTTTAGATGCATTGCAGGCTGAAGATATTGCAGATATAATTCATTTTGTAGTTTCAAGAAAATATCATGTAAATATTGCAGATCTAATAGTCTATCCAACAGCGCAGGCATCGGCAACTATTGTTAAGAGAGACTAACTTAGACTTCTTAGATTTTTAGACTAACTTAGACTGCAGATGAAAATCAATATCTAAGAAGTCTAATATCTGAGGTCTAAAGTCTAAGAAGTCTAAAATCTAAAAATCTAAGAAGTCTAAAATAATGATCAACAAACGCCTTTTAATAAAAAATTTGCTCGCTCATAATGATGAGAGCAGTTTTTATGACAAAAAAAGGCAGTTGAATCTGCACTCACGCGAGGGAAAAGGAAAGTTTCTGAAGCATATTTGCGCGTTGTCAAATTCAAATCCAACCAATAATTCTTATATCGTTGTTGGGGTTGAAGATCAAGATAATGAAATTGTAGGCGATGATTTTTTTGATGACAGCCGAATTCAGAATCTGGTGAATGCTTTCTTAGAAAATCCGCCTAAAATTCAATACGAGAATGTACCATTTCCAAATCTTCCAAAAGATAAAGTAATTGGGCTGGTTACCATTAAACCTAAAAGTAAAATCTCGTATTTCAAAAAAGGAATTCATACCATTCTCGCCAACAGCGTTTTTGTAAGACGAGGGAGTAATTCGATTCCGGTTGAAGGCGAAATAGAGAAAAATTTCCAAAATACTGAAACGGTAATTGGAATCGAAAACAGTTCTCGAAACAGTATTCAATATACACTAGACGGCGTAATCGATTTTATGAATTTTCGCCACAAAGACATGTCGCCAAAATATCATGTTTTTAAAGAATTATTTGTGATTTGCTGGGCTGGAGTTCCTAAAAAATCGCGTGATAAAACCTTTCTTTCCCGCGTAGATATTGAGCTTATCAATGAACAAATTAAACTTTTCTATTCGGCGCAAGATGTGGTAACGATTGTTTTTGATGACGATAGTTTTACAATAACCGAATATGTTCCGCTTGGCTTGAACGATAAAACAAGTTATTATCCTTTAGAAAAACAAACGATTCACTTTTTTGATAACGGTTATTATAAAATTGACCGTGAAATGCTTTTTCTGCCTCCAGAATTCAACCGAAAAATGCTCTATCATATTTACAACTCGAATATGGCTTTGCTTCAAAAACTGCAAAAAGGAATTGTTTTATCTGAGCGCGAATTAAAAGATTTAGAAAACCTTCCATCGACTTTTATGATTTGCTATTTGAATGGTTTTGAAGATGCCAAACAAAAACTCATCGATGCTAAATTACTTTTAAAACCTTATGGGCAAATTTATTTATCGTTTAAAGAAGCACTTCGAATTTTACGAAAAATGAAGTATGATGTTCAGTAAGAAAGGTCTAAGAAGCTAAGATTCTGAGATGCTGATTTTTATTGAAAATTCAAATATTTATTTATGTCATTATAGGGAAATAAAATTTCTTTTGGACCGTCAGCATAAGAAGCGGCTTCGTATGAATTATAATAAAGAAGCAAGCCTTCAGAAGTGTAAAAAATATTCTGTGGCAACTGAAATTTATCATTTTCGAACATCAAACCCGTGGCATTAATGTTAGCACTTGCTGGTATTTTATATTTTGTTCTGAATTTTTTTTCGGCGAAAGCCTTAAAATCTTTTTCGTTTTTAAACAATTGATCGTTAAAAATGGTTTTTCCTGTTTTTGGATTAAATAATAACGATCGGAAACCTTGATATCCGTGTGCGCCTCCGGTAAAAGTATAATGATCAATTTTGATGTTTATAATTTGATCTGATTCAAATTCAACATTTCCAATAATCTTTCCTTCCCAGCCAAAAGTTTCGCTTGGGAATTTTTTATGCATTTCCTCATAAGAAGCAATAAAAGATTTTGCTAAAGATTTATAATCGTTAGTTTTTGCTGGATCTTCTCCAAAATAAACTATTTCTTTTACTACAGAAAAAACCTTTTTATTAATCGAGTCTGCCGGAATTTTAATGTTTTTTGCAATTGGGATTTCAATAGTAATTTTTGGGCAATCGCTTTTACATGGAATTTTAGATTTTTCTTCAAACGTTTCATTTTCAAAGGAAAGCTCTTTATTGCAACTCGTAAAAATCAAACACAGAAAGACTAAAAATGTATAATGTTTCATATCAAAAAGTGTTAATTATATACAAAGGTAAGAAGTTGATTCAGGATTAAAATAAATTAACGGTAAATTTGTGCAAGAATTAAGCATTTAAAATTTGTAACTATATGAAATTCAATACTAAAGTAATACATGGTGGTCAGCATCATGATCCAAGTACTGGTGCTGTTATGCCTCCGGTGTATCAAACTTCAACATTTATACAAACAAGTCCGGGAAAACCTTTGGCAGATTATGAATACAGCCGAGCATCAAATCCAACTCGTACGGCCTTAGAAAATGCTTTGGCAAGTATTGAAAATGGTACACGCGGATTGGCTTTTTCATCTGGTTTAGCTGCGACTGACTGTATTTTAAGGTCGTTTAAAGCTGGTGACGAAATCATTGCTATGGATGATTTATACGGAGGGACTTATAGAATGTTTACGCGAATTTATAAAGATTCAGGAATTAAATTTCATTTCGTAGATATGACGGATATCGAAAAATTGAAATCTTTAATCAATGAAAATACAAAATTGGTATGGGTCGAAACACCAACTAACCCATTAATGAAATTAGCTGATATTCAAGAAGTAGCTAAAATTACAAAAGCCAACAAAATTTTATTTGCTGTCGATAATACTTTTGCAACTCCATATTTGCAAAAACCTTTAGATTTAGGTGCTGATATTGTAATGCACTCAGCAACAAAATATTTAGGCGGACACTCTGATGTTATTGCTGGAGCATTAATTGTAAAAGACGAAGCTTTAGGCGAACAATTGCATTTTCAGCAATTTGCAACTGGTGCAACATTAGGCCCAATGGATAGTTTTTTGGTTTTGAGAGGAATTAAAACGCTTTCTTTAAGAGTTCAAAGACACTGCGAAAACGGAGAAAAAGTAGTTAAATATTTAACGAAACATCCAAAAATTAATACCGTTTATTATCCTGGATTAGAAAGTCATCCGTTTCATGAAATTGCTAAAAAACAAATGAAAGCTTATGGTGGCATGGTTTCTTTTACTTTTAAATCAGGTAAAAAAGAAGATTCTATTGCATTTTTAGAGAAATTGAAAGTATTTACTTTAGCAGAATCTTTAGGTGGAGTTGAATCATTAGCAAATCATCCAGCTTTGATGACACACGCTTCTATTCCAGCAGATAAAAGAGCTGAGGTTGGAATTACTGATGATTTAGTTCGGCTAAGTGTTGGTATTGAAGATGCAGAGGATTTAATTGCTGATATAGAACAGGCTTTGGCTTAAAATAAATTTTTAGAAATAAAAAATCCCAAATTCCAAAATAATTAATATTGGAATTTGGAATTTTTTTTATTTTGGAATTTCCTTATAATTAGAATTCTAAGTAGTAAATGTATCCAACATTAAACCAAACTTGCCAGTCGTTGTTTTTGTTTTCTTTGTAAATGTCTTTATTCGGATTTAACCCGTCAACCCAGTCTGAACTGAACATCTGAAAACGGCCTTCAACCATTAAGTCGCTCATTGTTGTTAGTTTATAATGTATGCCTAAACCAGCTGTTGCAGCTAAAACTACACCATTTTCGCTAGAAAAACCATATTGATGACCATCTGAAGGAGTTAAATATTTACCATAAGTAGTTTCAGGAATTCCTAAAGGGCCAAGATCTGAGCTTACTTTTGTAGAATAATAGCTAATTAAAAAACCTAAGCTTGCGTATGGACTAATACTCCCAACGCTATTCTCAAAATCATGTATTTTTATTGGCGAAAATTCTAATTGTGATCCAATACTTAATACACTTGAAGTACCATGCATTGCTTTAAGCTGTTCTACAGCTAAAGTTGGAGGTTTTTTTTCAACCCATTCTCCAAAATGGTTCAGTTTGGTTGTATTAAATGATAATTCTGATCTAACTTTGAAATGTTCTGTGAAAAAACTTTCACGATTATTATTTGCAGAGAAGTTTATAAAGTGAACAATTCCTACCCCAAATCCGGTGTTTCCAACATTTGTATCGAAATTGTGTCTTTGTCCATAATCGGATTGAAAAGTTACGGGACCGAATATTATTCCTACTTCTTGTGCGAGGTCTGATTGTGCGGTGGCTATCGTCGAGATGCCAAAAAAGGCAAATAGTGTGATAAATAGGTGTTTAGACATGTTATTTGGGCTTTCAAATCTTGGCAAATATATAAAAAACATAGTCTAATCAAAATATAAAATACTTCTATTAAAAAATTAGTAGCAAAACACTTAATTTTCTGACTTTAACTAGGGTAATTTGATGTAAATTCGTAAGTGTAAAATTGTATTTTTATTTTTGTTTAGAAATTACACAATTCTCTTTCAAAAACAAAAAAAAATAACAAATCATGATCAATTTGATTTATCTTTGCGTGTTATAACGAAAACGTTTTCTTTAAATCTGTTTTCGTACTTTAATTGATTAAGTATAAAACTATTATTTGAATAATTTATTTTAAAAATGGAACAAAAAATAAATGAATTTATGACTCTTGTTGAGTCAAAAAATCCAAACGAGCCAGAATTTCTTCAAGCCGTTAGAGAATTTGCAGAAACGGTAATTCCATTTATCGCTGAACGAAAAAAATACGATGGTAAAAATTTACTTCTTAGAATAGCTGAACCAGAAAGATCTATAATTTTTAGAGTTCCGTGGGTTGACGATAAAGGAGAAATAATCGTTAACAGAGGTTTCAGAATTCAAATGAATTCAGCGATCGGTCCATATAAAGGAGGAATTAGATTTCATCACACGGTAAATTTATCTGTTTTAAAATTCTTGGCTTTCGAACAGGTTTTTAAAAATAGTTTGACAACACTTCCAATGGGTGGAGGAAAGGGAGGTTCTGATTTTGATCCTGAAGGAAAATCTGATGGCGAAATTATGCGTTTCTGTCAATCATTTATGACTGAATTATGTCGTCATATTGGTCCAGATTTAGACGTTCCTGCTGGAGATATTGGTGTTGGCGCCAGAGAAATTGGTTACTTATTCGGTCAATATAAAAGAATTAGAAATGAATTTACAGGAGTTTTAACCGGAAAAGGTCTTGCTTACGGTGGTTCATTAATCAGACCAGAAGCTACAGGTTATGGCGTTGTATATTTTACAGATCAAATGCTTCGTACTATTGGTCATGACATTAAAGGGAAACGAGTGGCCATTTCAGGTTTTGGAAATGTAGCTTGGGGAGTTGCCTTAAAAATAAATGAACTTGGAGGAAAAGTAGTTACTATTTCTGGTCCTGATGGTTATATTTATGATGAAGAAGGAATTTCTGGAGAAAAAATTGATCATATGGTCGAAATGAGAGCAACTGGAGATAACAGAGCAGAACTTTACATTAATAAATATCCAAACGCTGTTTTCCACAAAGGAAAAAGTCCTTGGGAAGTAAAGGTTGATATTGCTATTCCGTGTGCTACTCAAAACGAATTGAATGGCGATGATGCTAAAAAACTTATTGATAATGGTGTTTTGTGTGTAACTGAAGCTGCAAATATGCCGTCAACTTTAGATGCCATCAAATTATTCTTAGATAATAAAGTGCTTTTTGCTCCTGGTAAAGCTGCAAATGCTGGTGGAGTTGCTGCATCTGGATTAGAAATGACACAAAACTCTATTCGTCTTAACTGGACAAGTGAAGAAGTAGATTTAAGATTAAAAGATATTATGGTTGGAATTCATAACCAATGTAAAAAATATGGAGCTGGCGAAGATGGCTATGTAAACTATGTAAAAGGAGCTAACATTGCAGGATTTGTAAAAGTTGCCGATGCTATGCTTGCTCAAGGTGTAGTGTAAATTTAATTACAGTAAAAAAAATGCCTTCATTCGTCTTTAAGATGAATCGAAGGCATTTTTATTTATCAGAGAACAAAAATCAAATACTCCGGTTTGTATTATATTTGTGTATCTGAATATATTAATAATGGAGAGAAGGTTTCTGTATATTTTATTTTTAATGCTGTTTCAATTTAGTTTCTCTCAGAATAAATTGTCATGGGAAGGTTATTTTTCGTTTAATGAAATAAAAGATATTTCAGAATCTTCAACAGCGGTTTATACAGCCTCAGAAAATGCTTTGTTTTCTAAAAATACTGCCGACAACATTGTAAAAACAACCACTACAATTGATGGTCTTTCGGGCCAGACTATTTCTGCGGTTTACTACAGCGAAACTTTCAAAAAAACTATTGTTGGTTATGAAAACGGCTTAATGATCGTGATCAATGAAGCAGACGGAAGTATGTTGAATAAAGTAGATATAATCAACAAGAAATTAGCTGCAAACCTTAAGAAAATTAATCATTTCATGGAATATAACGGCTTGCTGTATGTTTCGTGTGATTTTGGAATTGTTCAGTTTAATTTAACGACATCGCAATTTGGCGACACTTATTTTATAGGAGATAATGGAGCTGAGATCAGTGTTAAGCAAACCGCTTTTTTTAATGGATTTATTTATGCCGCAACTTCAAGCGGTATTCGAAGAGCAGACAGCACAAATTCAAATTTGATCGATTTTAATCAATGGTCAGTTATTAATCCGGGAGATTGGTCAAGCGTAGAAACTTTGGATACAGAACTAATTGCAATCAATTCGACTGGATATGTACATCGATTTAATTCAAATGCATTTGCTGGGTTTTTACAGCTTCCACAATCTTCGGTTGATTTGCGTGCAAAAAATCATAATTTGTTTATTACTACTGCAAACTCCGTTTTAGTCTATAACAATCAAATGGTTTTGATTCGTCAAATATCTAATACTCAAGTTTTAGATAATACCATAAATTTTACTTGTGCAACTGCTGTTGGGAATTTAATTTTCATCGGAACAAAAGAAAAAGGATTATTTTCATCAATACTTTCTGGAACTGCAGCTTTTGAAAATACTACGCCGGCAGGTCCTTCAAGAAATAATATTTTTTCACTCGATGTAACGCCTAATTCGCTTTGGAGTGTGTACGGAGATTACGATACGTATTACAATCCTTATGACTTAGATAGTTATGGTATAAGTAAATTTAGCAACAAGAATTGGTTAAATATCCCATATTCAGAAGTTTATGATGCAAAGTCAATAACTAAAATAATTATTAACCCAAGTAATGAAAAACAAGTTTATGCAAGCTCATTTTTCTCTGGATTATTAAAAATAGAGAACGATATTCCCACTATTTTATATAATGAAAAAAATAGCAGTCTTGAAACTTTAACAACCGAAGGGCCAAATTATATTGATGTACGCATAAACGGAACTGCCTTTGATAAAACAGGAAATCTTTGGATAACAAATAGCCGAATTAAAAACGGCTTGAAAGTTTTAAAATCGAATGGTCAATGGGGAAGCTATTCGATGACAAGTATTATTGATGATGCAGAAGCCTCAAGTTATGCGAGTATTCTTGTAGATAAAAACAGCGTAAAATGGATCGCTACAAATCGTGATGGTGTAGTTGGATTTAACGAAACTACAAATACATTCAAAAAAATCACTTTTGGAGCTGATGCTGGAAATTTGCCAATTGCTGACGTAAGAGCAATAGCGATTGATACTAAAAATCAACTTTGGATAGGTACAACAAAAGGATTGCGGGTTTTGTCAAATGTGGGAAGTTTTCAGAATGACAGTCAATTAAAAGCAAATGCAATTATTATTACAGAAGACAATCTTGCTCAAGAATTGCTTTATGAGCAATTCATTACTTCAATTGCAGTAGACGGTGCCAACAATAAATGGATAGGCACTGCAGATGCAGGAGTTTTTATGGTTTCACCAAATGGACAGGAAACAAAATATCATTTTACGATCAGCAATTCGCCTTTGCCAAGCAATGTTATAAACGATATTAAAATTAACAGCGCAACAGGAGAAGTTTTTATCGCCACAAATAAAGGAATGATTTCTTTTGGCGGGATTGCAACAGATGCAAATGAAGATTTGAATAATGTGTACGTTTACCCAAATCCTGTTCGCCCAACGTATTCAGGAACCGTAAAAGTAGCCGGATTAATTGATAAAGCCAATATTAAAATTACAGATATTGAAGGGAATTTGGTTTACGAAACCATTTCAGAAGGCGGCACAATTGAATGGGATACTACTGCTTTTGGAAGGTATAAAGTAGCTTCAGGAGTTTACATAATTTTTATTTCTGCCCAAGACGGTGGAGAAACTAAAGTTAAGAAAGTTATGATAATTAGATAATTTTTTTAATAATATCTAAAAGAGTTTACTAGGGAATTCTAATAATCTAAGATATCTAATGTCTAAGAAGTCTAAAATCTAAAAACAAAAAGTTGTTAATCAAAACCAAAGCAATAGTAATTTCGGCATTAAAATTTCAGGAAAAAAGTTTGATAGTAAAATGTTTTACGCTTTCTAACGGCTTGAAGTCTTATTTTGTGCGTGATGCTTTTTCGAGTCGAAAAGCAAGTCAAAAAATTGCTTATTTTCAGCCTTTGTCAATTCTTGAGATCGAAGCCGTACATAAAAATAAAGGCACTTTAGAAAATTTTAAAGAAATAAAAACGGCAGTTCCTTTTCAAACTATTCATACCGATCTTGTAAAAAGTACAATGGTCATGTTTTTATCTGAAATGCTTCATTATTCTATTCAGGAAGAAGAAAAAAACGAATCGCTTTTTGTCTTTTTAGAAACAGCATTAACATGGCTGGATCATCATGATGAAATTTCTAATTTTCATTTGATTTTGCTTTTAGAAGCAACTAAATATTTAGGCTTCTATCCTGATACTTCTGAAATCGATTTGCCTTATTTTGAAATGAATAATGGTGTTTTTACCCTTTTTCATGGTTTGGGTTGTTTGACAGAACATGAAACTAATTTGTTCAAAAAACTTATTGATTTGAAATTCGATAATGATCAAAAAATATTTCATGTTATGGAAAGACAAATGCTGCTAAAAATCCTGATTGACTATTATAGTTTTCATTTGGATGGATTCAAAAAACCGAAATCTTTAGAGGTTTTAAAAGAAGTTTTCTCCTAGATTTATAAAATGAGCGATTTTTTTTGCGGAATATACCTGAAATTTCCTGACTAAGCTCTTTTTTCTGTCATCTTTTATCTATTTTCCTCAAAATTCCTTACTTTCGCACCTCGTTTAAGAAAAGGATAAAATGAGCACAAAATTTACTGAATACAAAGGACTTGACTTGCCAACGGTAGCGTCAGAAGTTCTTGATTTTTGGAAGAAAGAAAATATATTTGAAAAGAGTGTAACAACTCGCGAAGGTGCTGAGCCTTACGTATTTTTTGAAGGTCCGCCTTCAGCAAACGGATTACCAGGAATTCACCACGTGATGGCGCGTGCGATTAAAGATATTTTTTGCAGATATAAAACTCAAAAAGGTTTTCAGGTAAAAAGAAAAGCTGGATGGGATACTCACGGATTGCCTGTAGAATTGGGTACCGAAAAAGAACTTGGAATTACAAAAGAAGATATTGGTAAAACGATTTCTATCGAAGAATATAACGAAGCGTGTAAAAAAACCGTTATGCGTTATACTGACGTATGGAATGACTTGACCGAAAAAATGGGGTATTGGGTAGATATGGAAGATCCGTATGTGACTTATAAACCAAAATACATGGAATCTGTTTGGTGGCTTTTAAAACAAATCTATGATAAAGGCTTGTTGTACAAAGGATACACAATTCAGCCATACTCTCCAAAAGCAGGAACTGGATTATCTTCTCACGAAGTAAATCAGCCTGGAGCTTATCGTGATGTTACAGATACTACGATTGTAGCACAGTTTAAAACTTTACCGGAAACGCTTCCGAGCTTTCTACAAGGTTTTGGAGATATCCACATTTTAGCGTGGACGACTACTCCGTGGACATTGCCATCAAACACAGCTTTAACCGTTGGACCAAAAATCGATTATGTCTTAGTAAAAACGTTTAATCAATATACTTTTGAACCTGTAAATGTAATTTTAGCTAAGAATTTAGTTGGAAAACAATTCGGAAAAGGGTTTTTTGCTAGCGAAGATGATGCTGATTTTGATAAAGTAAAAAATGGTGACAAGCAACTTCCGTACAAAATTTTGGCAGATGCTAAAGGTGCTGATTTGGTTGAAATAAGATACGAGCAATTATTACAGTACACATTGCCATATCAAAATGCAGAAAATGCATTTAGAGTAATTGCCGGAGATTTCGTAACGACAGAAGACGGAACAGGAATTGTACACACGGCTCCAACTTTTGGTGCTGATGATGCTAAAGTTTCAAAAGAAGCTAAGCCTGAAATTCCACCAATGTTGGTTTTAGACGAAAACGGCACACCGGTTCCTTTAGTAGATTTACAAGGAAAATTTACTTCGCATGTAGGTGATCTAGCAGGTAAATATGTAAAAAACGAATATTACCATGCGGGTCAGGCGCCAGAGCGTTCTGTTGATGTTGAAATCGCTATTCGTTTAAAAGAAGAAAATAAAGCTTTTAAAGTTGAAAAATACGTACATAGTTATCCACACAGCTGGAGAACTGATGAACCCTTATTATATTATCCACTAGACTCTTGGTTCATTAAAGTAACCGATGTAAAAGATAGAATGTTCGACCTGAACGAAACTATCAATTGGAAGCCTAAGTCTACTGGTGAAGGACGTTTTGGAAATTGGCTGAAAAATGCCAACGACTGGAACTTATCTCGTTCTAGATATTGGGGTATTCCGTTGCCAATTTGGAGAACTGAAGACAAAAAAGAAGAAGTTCTTATTGGTTCTGTTGAAGAATTGTACAATGCGATTGAGAAATCTATTGAAGCCGGTTTTCAAAAAGAAAATCCGTTTAAAGGTTTTGAAATCGGAAACATGGCTGAGTCAAACTATGATTTAATCGATTTGCATAAAAATGTAGTCGATCAAATTACATTGGTTTCGGCTTCAGGCCAGCCAATGAAACGCGAAAGCGATTTAATTGACGTTTGGTTCGATTCTGGAGCAATGCCTTATGCACAATGGCATTATCCTTTTGAAAACAAAGACAAAATTGACGAGAATAAAGATTTCCCAGCGGATTTTATTGCCGAAGGTGTAGATCAAACTCGTGGGTGGTTTTATACTTTACATGCTATCGGAACTTTAGTTTTTGATAAAGTAGCGTATAAAAATGTAGTTTCGAATGGTTTGGTTTTGGATAAAAACGGACAAAAAATGTCGAAACGTTTAGGAAACGCGACAGATCCTTTTGAAACAATTGCAGAATATGGTCCTGATGCCACACGCTGGTACATGATCTCAAATGCAAATCCTTGGGATAACTTAAAGTTTGATATTGAAGGTATTGCTGAGGTTCGTCGTAAATTCTTCGGGACACTTTATAATACATATTCTTTCTTCTCGTTATATGCGAATATCGATGGATTTAAATACGCTGAAGCGGAAATTCCGTTAAACGAAAGACCAGAAATCGATCAATGGATTATTTCTGAACTTCATACTTTAATCAAATTTGTTGATGAATGTTATGAAGATTACGAGCCGACAAAAGCTACAAGAGCAATTTCTGACTTCGTTCAGGAAAACTTAAGTAACTGGTACGTTCGTTTATGCCGTCGTCGTTTCTGGAAAGGTGAATATGCTAAAGATAAAATTGCAGCTTACCAAACGCTTTATACTTGCTTGTTAACAATCAGCAAATTAAGCGCTCCGGTCGCTCCTTTTTTCATGGATAAATTGTACAGAGATTTAACAGCTTCGACGGGAACTGAGGATTTTGCTAGTGTTCACTTGGCTGAATTCCCAAAATTTGTCGAAAACTTTGTTAATAAAACGTTGGAAAGCAAAATGCAGAAGGCGCAAACCATCTCGTCTTTGGTTTTATCACTGCGTAAAAAAGAGATGATTAAAGTACGCCAGCCTCTGCAAAAGGTAATGATTCCAGTACTTGACGAGAATCAGCGTGCTGAAATCGAGGCAATTTCTGACTTGGTAAAAGCTGAGGTAAACGTAAAAGAAATCGAGCTTTTAGACGATGCTTCTGGTATTTTAGTGAAGCAGATTAAGCCTAATTTCAAGGCACTAGGGCCACGTTTTGGAAAGGATATGGGCTTGATTTCTAAGGAAATACAAGGTTTTTCTGCTGATCAGATCAATCAGTTAGATAAGCAGGGAACGCTGGATATTGTTATTTCTGGAAATAATGTAACTTTATCATTAGAAGACGTCGAAATAACATCGCAGGATATTGAAGGATGGCTGGTTGCTAATTCAAACGGAATTACAGTCGCGCTTGACATAACAATATCTGAAGAATTAAAAAATGAAGGTATCGCGAGAGAATTAGTAAACAGAATTCAGAATATCCGTAAAGATTCAGGATTTGAAGTTACTGATAAGATTAAAGTACAAATAAAAAGAGACGGTAATTTAGAAGAAGCCGTTTCAAAAAATGAAGGTTATATTAAGTCTGAAACATTAACAGACGACTTGGTTTTTGTAGATGCTTTAGAAAACGGCACAGAAATTGAGTTTGATGATATTAAAACAATGATATTAATTTCAAAATAATTATAAATACCATGATAGATGAAATTACAAGATACTCTGACGCTGATTTGGCGGAGTTCAAAGAAATAATCCAAGCAAAAATACAAAAAGCGCAAGCAGATCTTGATTTAATTAAGAGTGCTTATATGAACGACTTAAATAACGGAACAGACGATACATCTCCAACTTTCAAAGCTTTTGAAGAAGGAAGTGAAACAATGTCGAAAGAAGCGAACTCACAGTTGGCTATCAGACAAGAAAAGTTTATTCGCGATCTAAAAAACGCATTATTCCGTGTTGAAAATAAAACGTATGGTATTTGCAAAGTAACTGGCAAATTAATCAGCAAAGAAAGGCTTAAAATTGTTCCTCATGCTACAATGAGTATCGAAGCCAAAAACTTGCAACGATAATATTTCAATTTTTAAATTGATAAAACAAAGCGCTCCTTTTAGGGGCGTTTTTTTTTGTTTAATGTTTGATCGGAGTTGAGTTGGCTTATCTTTTTTTGTTTTGAGAGAAATTGTTTATAATTAATCAAAATAAAGCAAAGAAAGGTATTGCGTTTTTTGTAGGAATAATAAAATGAAGTACTTAAAGTATGTTTTGAGAATATATTCTAATTAGAACTGTCGTAATCAAGACAGTTCTAATTAAAACAAAGAGTAAATATTAAGCCAAATTTTTCTCTAAATCTAATTTGTGTTTTCTCAAAACAGCTCTTGTCATTCCTAAATTTGCTTTGCTGGCATCTGCAGCAAGATAAATCATGAATTTTTTGTTTGGTGAGATGTCGATAATATGAATTTGATTCGTAAGCGTAATCAAAATATCTTCGATTTCTTGGTTTAGGTTTAAGGCTTTAACGGCACTTAGTTTTGCCTTTACCACTTCTAGGTTGTAAGCTGCTGCAAGTTCCGGATCAAAAGAAGGGTCAATTGTTAAGTTTCCAAAACTTAGTCCAGACTCGATTTCAGTTACTGCCACAGCTATAAAGCCGTTTACGTTGGTTTTCATTTCATTTAAAAACACGTTTAAAAAATCATTACTCATAATTCAGTGGGTTTGTTGGGTTAATAGATTTATGTTATTTTAATAGGGAATTTTTACTTAATTCTGAAGCAACTTCATCAGTTGAGCGCATTAATAATCCGAGATTGCTTCCGTCTTTAGAAAATGCAATTAGAAAATTTGTACCGCTGATTTTGTTTCCGATGACAACTCCTTCAGAGGTTTTTAAGAAAAGCTGCTTTAATGCTCCTTTGTCTAAATCGATTAAAAATTTTTCGCTCATAGATAAAATCGCTGCGCTCATTGCAGCAACGCTGTCTCCGTAATCTAAGTGTAATGATGTGATTAATTTTCCTTTGCCATTTAAAATTAATGCGGCGTTAGATTTTGTAGTAACTAGAAAATCATTTAGAGTAGTGTTGATTTCATTCATATTTGTAAGATTTGGGAGAATTGTTAAAATAATTTCATTCTTTCGCTTGACTTATCTGTATTATTGTGTTTTTTGCTAAACAAGTGTTAATTTTTGTTAACAAATATAAATTAAATTATGTATCATTGTAATGTCGAATTGTTAATAATTTTAATTTTTTACTATAAAAAACTTACACCATGGCTAAAGTGTTGAAATTCAAAGAAGTGAACTCAGACGTAGAGACTAGAATGAAGGAATTTGAGAAAATGCGTTTGAAATTAAAATCGGACATTAAAAAGAGCGAAGCTAAAAAGGCAAATGCTGGAAAAGAGAGCAAGGGTTTGCTTAAATCTATTTCTGGTTTTTTTGCTGATAGTCCTAAAACTCCAGCTAAAACAGAGGCTAAAAAGTAGGCTTTGTTTTAGCTGTAGAAATGCAGCCTTAAACCATTTAGTTTTATTGTAAAAGAATTAACGCTCCTTAGGGAGCGTTTTTTTTGATTAAATTGCTATTTTTGCGCATCAAAAAAATATAAAATGTCATTACGAAAAGCGTATTTCCTAATATTTCTAGTTTTAATTGTCGATCAGCTTTCTAAAATTTACGTAAAAACAAACTTCATTCTTGGTGAAGAAGTGGTTGTTTTCGATTGGTTTAGAATTCATTTTATAGAAAATGAAGGAATGGCTTGGGGAACAAAAATTCCTGGAGAGTACGGAAAATTGATTTTGACCGTTTTTAGAATCTTCGCAGTATTCGGAATCGGATATTGGTTAGCTGATGCAATCAAAAAACGTCATTCTAATTATTTAATCGTTGCAATCGCTTTAATATTTGCTGGCGCGGCGGGAAATATTTTAGATTCTGTTTTCTACGGAGTGATTTTCGATGACAGTACGCATAACTTAGCGACAATTTTTTCTCCAAATCCTTATGGAACTTGGTTTCATGGTTTAGTTGTAGATATGTTTTATTTTCCTATTTGGGAAGGGAATTTGCCAGCTTGGCTTCCGATTTTTGGAGGAAAACATTTTGCCTTCTTCAATGCTATTTTTAATGTTGCTGACATGGCTATTTCTACTGGCGTTGGGATACTGTTGGTTTTCAATAAAAAAGCCTTCCACAAATAAAATAATTTTTAAAATATTAAAATTCCAAATTCCAATATTTGAAGCATTCATTGCGTGCAGATATTGGGATTTGGAATTTTTCATTATTGAGATTTAATATTATTGTGCTATTTTTACAATACAAAACCCAAACGTATGCAAAGTCCGTCTTTCTCTATTTATGATGCATCTGCAGGATCAGGAAAGACCTATACTTTGGTTAAGGAATATCTTAAAATTATTCTTTCTTCTCCAAAAAATGATGCCTATCGAAATATTCTGGCTATAACTTTTACCAACAAAGCGGTTCATGAAATGAAGAGCCGTATTGTTGGCAGTTTATCTGAATTTGCGAAAGATGAACCTTCTGCGAAAGCAACCGATTTAATGGAAGATTTATCTCGAGAAACTGGGCTTTCAATTATAAAAATCAAAACAAAATCTCAAAATATTATAAAGCATCTTATTCATAATTATGCTGCTTTTGATATTTCTACAATTGATAAATTTACGCATAAAGTAATTCGTGCTTTTGCACATGACTTAAATCTTCCAATGACTTTTGAAGTCACTTTAGATACAGAAAATTTATTAATCGAAGCGGTTGATGCGATAATTGCGCAAGCGGGACAAGATGAAACCTTAACGAAACTGCTGATTGATTTTACAATGGAAAAAACCGACGACGATAAAAGTTGGGATGTTTCGCGTGAAATTCTTGAAACAGGCCGATTGGTTTTAAATGAAAACAATCGGAATGAAATTTTACATTTTCAGGATAAATCTATTGAAGAATTTGTAGAGATAAAAAAGAAAATGTTGACTCTTTGCAAAGATTTAGAATCTGAAAATGAGAAATTGGCCACAGAAGCACTTTCTTTAATTGATAAAAACGGAATCGATTTAAAATCATTTTCTCGCGGGACTTTTCCGAATCATTTAGAAAATATTCGGGACGGGAAATTCAATCCAAGAAATAAAACTTTTCATGAGTTTGATGATATTGCAATTAACAAAACTGCCAAAGACAAAGCATTAATTGAAAATATAATTCCAGAGCTTCTACAGGTATTAGATAACATTTATAAAAATTTCGAAAAAAGAGATTTCTATAAAGCTTTCCTCAAAAATATTACGCCGCTTTCACTGCTTAACACGGTTAGTAATGAATTGGCTAAAATTCAGTCAGAACAAAATATTTTGTCGATTTCTGAATTTAATGCTATTATTCACCGCGAAATTCAGAATCAGCCCGCTCCTTTTATTTACGAACGTTTGGGCGAAAAATACCGCCATTTTTTTATTGATGAATTTCAGGATACTTCTGAGATGCAATGGCAAAATCTTATTCCGCTTATAGATAATTCCCTTTCTGGTTTAGATGATTTAGGAAATAAAGGAACTTTAATGATTGTTGGAGACCCAAAACAATCGATTTATCGCTGGAGGGGAGGAAAGGCAGAACAATTTATCGAATTGAGTAAAGATGTAAATCCCTTCAATAATCCAGATAAAGCAATTAAGCATTTAGACACAAATTACAGAAGTTACAGCGAAGTAATTGATTTTAATAATGCTTTTTTTGGTTTGATTTCCGCCGAATTTATAAACGAAGATTATAAAGATTTATATGAAAACCATAGTTTTCAGCATTCAAATGCCAAAAAAGGCGGTTATGTAAATATCTCTTTTCTTCCGATAATTGAAAAAAATGATTTTGCAGATGAGGAAGAAGTTGTAGAAAAATCAGATTTATATGTTTTGGCAACTTTAAATACAATTCAAAACGTTCTTCTCGAAGGTTTTGAGTATAAAGATATTGTGGTGCTCACGCGTAAAAGAGATCAGGGAATTGCAATTGCAAATTATCTGACAGAGCAAAATATTCCTCTTTTGTCGTCAGAAACATTAATGATTCAGAATGCAACAGAAGTTCGCTTGATTGTTCATTTGCTGAAATATCTAAACAACAGTGCTGATTTAGAATCGAAAGCTAATTTCTTGCATTTTTTAGCTACTCACATAGAAATCGATATGCCAATTCATGATTTTATTGCAAAAGGAATGGCAGAGAAATTTGAAATTGATTTTGAAAAATGGCTGTTGAGTTTTGACGTTTCCCTTTCTTTTGAAAATGTCCGAAAAAAATCATTGTATGAAGCAGTTGAAATTATAATTTCGAAATTTATTCTTCCCTTTGAAGGAAATGCTTACGTGCAATTTTTCTTGGATATTGTTTTAGAAAGAGATATTCGAAATCAAGCCGGAATAGCTGACTTCTTAAATTACTGGGATAAAAATGCAGACAAATTCAGTATTCCATCTCCGGAAGGGAATAATGCTGTTAGAATTATGACCATTCATAAGTCGAAAGGTTTAGAATTTCCGGTTGTAATTATGCCTTTTGCAGAAGAAGATTATAATAGAAAACCAAAAGATAAGTTATGGCTTGATACAGAAGGTGTAGAATTGGATTTTCCAAAAGCCTTAATTGATAACAGCAGTGCGGTTGAAGGTTTTGGCGAAAGTGCATCGGCTGTTTTTAATTTGAAAAAACAAGAAGAATTACTGGATAATATTAATGTTTTATATGTGGCATTAACCCGTGCAGAAGAACAATTGTATGTGATATCGCAGTCATTGAAAGAAAGAAAAGATGGGGAATTTCCAAATAATATGGCTTCTTTTTTTATTAAATATTTAATGAATAAAGGAGTTTACGATCCTGAAAAATTAGAATATGAATTTGGAAATAAAATGAAACTTTCCGCTCCTGTAAAATCTGCTGATTTGGTAAAGCTGATTCCGATTGTTGCAGCTATTTTAGATGCTAAAAATATAAAAATTGCACAGCGAGAAGCTTTAATGTGGGGAACGCACCAGCAAGAAGCAATTTCGTATGGAAATATAATTCATGAAATTTTGGCTTTTATTAAAGATAAATCAGATATTGATTTGGCAATTACAAAAGCAATTGAAGAAGGATTGATTAAGGTCGATCAAAGTGAAATGGTATTGAATACGCTTCGAGAAATTGTAAATCATCCCGAATTGAGTATCTGTTTTGATGGGAAAAATAAAATTCTTAATGAGCAGACAATTGTTCAAAAAGAAGGGAAAATTTTGAAACCAGACCGGATTATTCTAACACAAAATAAAGAAGCTTATTTGTTGGATTATAAAACTGGGGCTATAAATCCAAAATACAAACAGCAAATTCAAGAATATCAAGATGCTATTGAGGATTTAGGATACAAAGTGTTAAAAAGGGCTCTGGTATATATAGGAACCGAAATCGATGTAGTAAATTTGTGAAAAAATTAATCAGATGTTAAGGTTTAACAGCTTCAAAATTGATGTAAATTGTTAATTTTTAACGTTTTAAATAAATAGAAATGTACGGTAAAATTAAAGAGCATTTGCAAAGTGAATTGCAGACTATTGAAGAAAACGGAATTTTTAAAAAAGAGCGCATTATAACTTCTGCTCAAGATGCAGAAATTACAATTTCGACTGGAGAAAAAGTGTTGAACTTTTGTGCCAATAATTATTTAGGACTTTCGTCACATCCAGAAGTTGTTCAAGCAGCTAAAGATGCTATGGATACACATGGTTTCGGAATGTCATCTGTTCGTTTTATATGTGGAACACAGGATATTCATAAAACATTGGAGAAAAAAATTGCTGATTTTTACGGAACAGAGGATACGATATTATACGCGGCTGCATTTGATGCAAATGGTGGTGTTTTTGAGCCTTTATTGGGAGAAAATGATGCGATTATTTCAGACAGCTTAAACCATGCTTCGATAATAGACGGAGTTCGTTTGTGCAAAGCCGCCCGTTATCGTTACGAAAATAGTAACATGGAAGATTTAGAACAACAGTTAATTAAAGCAAATGAAGCTGGCGCGCGTTTTAAATTAATTGTTACAGACGGTGTTTTCTCTATGGATGGTGTTGTGGCTCCTCTAGATAAAATTTGCGATTTAGCTGATAAATATGATGCCTTAGTGATGGTAGATGAATGCCATGCTGCTGGATTTATTGGAGCTACGGGGAAAGGTACTTTAGAAGCGAAAGGTGTAATGGGAAGGGTAGATATTATAACTGGAACACTTGGTAAAGCTTTAGGAGGAGCGATGGGCGGTTATACGACAGCTAAAAAAGAAATTATAGAATTACTTCGTCAGCGTTCGAGACCGTATTTGTTTTCCAATTCATTAGCGCCTGCAATTGTCGGGGCTTCAATAAAAGTTTTTGAATTATTAGAAAAAGATACTTCGTTAAGAGATAAATTAGAGTGGAATACAAATTATTTTAAGGAAGGAATGAAAAAAGCTGGTTTCGATATCATAGATGGAGATTCTGCAATTGTACCAGTCATGTTATATGATGCAAAATTATCTCAAAAAATGGCTGATGAATTATTGAAAGAAGGTATTTATGTAATCGGTTTCTTCTTTCCTGTTGTACCTAAAGATAAGGCTAGAATTAGGGTGCAATTATCTGCGGCACATACCAAAGAGCACTTAGACAGAGCAATAACTGCATTCAAAGTTGTTGGAGAGATGTTAAAAGTTATATAATTTCCATTTACTGAAATTTTTGTAGGTTTTTTTTAACATTTCATTTTGTATTTAAAAATTTTGGTGTTACTTTTGTCTGTAATTAACTAAATTGTAATTAAAAAAATTAAGTATGAAACATCTTAACAAACTTTTAGTTGCTGTGATGATGGTGATGGGTTTAAGTTCTCACGCACAAGACAGTAACAATCCATGGGCTATCTCTTTTGGAGTTAATGCCGTTGACACTAGAACTAGTGCTGGTGGAGGACATGGTTTCTTCGATCAACATTTTTCGCAGCCATTCGCTGTAAAAGACAACTGGAATATTCTTCCTTCTTTATCTTACATTAGTGTGTCTAGATATGTTGGTAGCGGTTTCTCAGTAGGTTTACAAGGATCTGTAAACAAAATTGATAAAGCTGTTTACTTCAGACCAAATGCTGTAGGGCATGATGGAAGAGGTATGGTAGTTACTAATCCAGGGGATTTAATGTATTATGGTATCGATGCTAATATTAGATATAGCTTCCAAGAATTAATTAAATCTAAAGTAATTGATCCTTCGTTAACAATTGGTGGGGGTTATACTTTCTTAGGGAAAGATAGCTTTGGTACTGTTAATCCAGGTGCTGGAATTACATTCTGGTTTACTGATGCAATTGGTTTGTCTTTAAACACAGCTTACAAATGGGCTGTTGCTCCAAGCGAACCTCCAGGAAGAAATGATTATAATGGAGAAATTGATACTCCATCTCATTTCCAACACACTTTAGGTCTTACTTTCAAATTCGGAGGTAAAGATACTGACGGAGACGGAATCTACGATAAAGATGATGCTTGTCCAGATGTTGCTGGTTTGAAACAATTCAACGGATGTCCTGATACTGACGGAGATGGAATCGTTGATGCTTCTGATGCTTGTCCAGATGTATTTGGTTTAGCTGCATTAAACGGATGCCCTGATACAGACGGAGACGGAATTGCTGATAAAGATGATGCTTGTCCAGATGTTGCTGGTTTAGCTGCTTTAAAAGGTTGTCCTGATACTGATGGAGACGGAATCGCTGATAAAGATGACAAATGTCCTACAGTTGCTGGTCCAAAAGAAAATGGTGGTTGTCCTTTCTTAGACGCTGACAAAGATGGTGTTGCTGATAAAGATGATGATTGTCCTACAGTTTACGGTCCTGCTTCTAACAGAGGTTGTCCAGAAGTAACTACTGAAGCTTTGGAAGACCTTAAAGTTCAAGCTAGAGCAATCTACTTTAACTCAGGAAAAGCTACTTTCAAAACTGGTGACAAAGAAACTCCAGCTAGATTAGATGCTATCAAAGAAATCCTTAAAAACTATCCAAACGCGAAATTCAGTATTGAAGGTCACACAGATAGCGATGGTTCTGATAAATTGAACCAAAAACTTTCTGAAGACAGAGCTGCTGCAGTTATGAACGCTTTGATCGAAAGAGGAGTAAATGTTGATAACTTAGTATCTAAAGGTTTTGGTGAGTCTATGCCAGTTGCGACTAATAAAACTCCAGCAGGAAAAGCACAAAACAGAAGAACTGAAATCAAACATATTGGTTCTAAATACCAAGGTAAACTATAATTTACTTTTGTAAATAAATACTAAAAGCCATTCTTAATTGAATGGCTTTTTTTATTTTTATCAAATGATAAATACTTCTTTTCTCGAAAAAATAGCAACAGTTGTAATTCAGGATTATGGAACTAAACTTTCTGAAACTACTATTATCTTACCCAATAAAAGAGCTAAAGTTTTTTTAGTAGAGGCTTTAAAAAAAGAGACTATTAAAACAATTCTTTCGCCAGAGATTATAAGCATAGAAGATTTTGTACAAGATGTTGCTTCAATTCGTTCAGTTGATTCAATTGAACTTTTATTTGAATTTTACGAAGTATATCTCTCTGTTACAGAAAAACAACATCAACAATCATTTGAATTATTTGCCAATTGGGCAAAAACACTTCTTCAGGATTTTAATGAAATTGATCGATACCTTTTAGATCCATCTCATGTTTTATCTTATTTAAAAGATATTGAGGATATCAAGAAATGGGGAATTGAAGTAGAGAACAAAACTAAACTCCTAGAAAACTATATTGATTTCTGGAAACTTCTCCCTTTGTATTACGATGCCTTATACAATCACTTGTTAAATAAAGGAATTGGATATCAAGGTTTAATTTATCGTGAAGCGGTAAATAATCTAAATCACTTTTCGAATACAATTTCAAATCGATCTTTTATTTTTGCGGGCTTTAATGCACTAAACGCTGCGGAGGAAAAAATAGTGCAGCATCTTTTAGCATTAGATCAAGCCAAAATTTACTGGGATGTCGATCAGACTTTCTTAAATGATCCTTATCATGATGCAGGTCTTTTCGTAAGACGTTTTAAAGAGAATTGGAAACATTATAAATCACATCCGTTTGAGTGGATAGTAGACGACTTTTCGCAATCAAAAAACATTCAGGTTATAGGTTCTCCTAAAACTATTGGTCAGGCAAAATTAGCTGGAAGTATAATTGAAAATATTATAAATGAAAATCCAACAACATCACTAGACAAAGTAGCTATTGTTTTGGGTGAAGAAAATCTGCTGATGCCGGTTTTATATTCATTGCCTTCTTCGGTTGGAGCTTTAAATATTACAATGGGATATTCTGGCAAGAATAATCCATCCCAGATATTGATTGCAAAATTATTTAAAATGCATACTAATGCACTTTCTCGAAAAGGTGAGAGTTATGTGTTTTATTATAAAGACGTTTTGGATATTTTGACACATCCTTTGGTTGCGCCATATTCAAATACAGGTAATTTAGTGAAAATTATAAAAGAAAATAATTACACGTTTATTACGCACAACAGAATAATCGAACTAAATTCGACTTCATCAAATTTATTTCAGTTATTATTTAAAAAATGGGAAAACGGCTCTATTGCTGTTCTCGAAAATGTCTCCGTAATATTACTTCTGATAAAAGAAAATTTCAGCAACGATAATGAAGAAGAAAAAATTGCCAAATCTTTTGTATTTGCTGTTTTTAAAGTAATTAATAAGCTGATTAATTATTATTCACAGCATCATCACATTGATAATATTGATACTTTGCATGCGATTTATAAACAAATTATCGATGTTGCCGAAGTTTCATTTGAAGGAGAGCCTTTAAGAGGTCTTCAGATTATGGGAGTTTTAGAAAGCCGTGTTCTTGATTTTGATACTGTAATTGTTACTTCTATGAATGAAGGAAAATTCCCTGCCGGAAAATCTCAAAATTCATTTATTCCTTATGATGTGAAACGTGAATTGGGTTTGCCAACTTTTAAAGAAAAAGATGCCATTTATACCTATCACTTTTATCACTTGCTGCAAAGAGCAAAGAATATCTATTTGATTTATAACACTGAAAATGATGGTCTTGATGCAGGAGAGCGAAGTCGTTTTATCACGCAGTTAGAGGTTGAAAAACAAATCAAACATACTCTTACTTTTGATATTTATAATCCTGTTTTGCCAACAACGGCTTATCAGCCAATGGTTATTCCGAAGTCGGAAGCTGTTATGGAGCGTCTAAAAGAAATTGCTGTAACTGGATTTTCTCCTTCGGCATTAACAAGTTATATTCGAAACCCAATTGAGTTTTACTTTCAAAAAATACTTCGAATTAGAGAAGTGGAAGAAGTGGAGGAAAATATTGCTTTAAATACGCTCGGAACTATTATTCACGAAACTTTAAAAGCTTTATATGATCCTTTTGTGGGCAAATTTATTTCTGAATCTGATATCACAAATTGCTTTAAATTGCTCGATGATGAAGTTTTAAAACAATTTAAGCTGGTTTATAAAGAAGGGGAAATTAAAAAAGGCCGAAATCTTTTAGCGTTTGAAGTTGCGAAACGAAACGTTTCTAATTTTTTAAGATTAGAATTAGAATCGATACAGAATGGAGATGCAATTCAGATTATAGCTTTAGAGAAAACTTTCGAACGTCAACTCGTTCATGAAAATTTGCCATTTCCAATTCTAATTAAAGGAAATGTAGATAGAATTGAATTGCGAAACGGAAAAATAAGAATCGTTGATTATAAGACAGGAAAAGTAGAAAAAGGTAATGTTGTACTGAAATCGTGGAACGGTTTAACGCAGGAGCTTAAAAATGACAAAATCATTCAGGTTCTTGCTTATGCATTTATGTTTGAGAAAGAAGCAGGCGAAATTCCTATTGAAGTTGGAATTATTTCATTTAAAAACTTAAAATCTGGTTTCTTGCCTTTTGGTTTTAAGGAAGATAAAGATCTTGACATTGTAGTGACAAAAGAAATTCTTCATTATTATTTAGAAGAAATTGTATTGCTTTTAAATGAAATTTTCGATGCAGAAATTCCTTTTGAAGAAAAAATAAACTAAAAAAATATGAGAAAGCTTGCTAATATTTTTGAGTTTTTTAAATCTACTTTAGCTATCAATTTTACGGTGTGTGCTATTCCGGTTTTTTTGGCCGGCTATGATTATTTCTTTATCTATTTTTTGAGTTTAGGATTTTTGGTGAGTATTGGTTATAAAGAATTATATCGCAAAAATGAGTACCTGTTTTATTCAAACAACGGAATTTCTAAAATACAGCTTTTGGTCTCTAGCTACATTTTGACATTTTTCTCCACAATAGTTTTAGGATTAATCCTTTTTCTAATAAAGAAGTTATCTTGAAGAAACATATTTTAGAAGTCGATGGAATACAGAAGAGGTATAGTGAAAAAATTATACTGTCTGATATATATATGAAATGCGAAACTTCAGAAATTGTTGGTTTGCTCGGCCGAAATGGATCCGGAAAATCAACTTTATTAAAAATTATTGTCGGACTTGAACCTGCGCCAAACAAATGCGTTCGGATAGATTCGGTTTCACTAAATAATAAAAATGTTTTGCTGAATGAAATTAGTTATCTGCATCAAGATCAATTCATTCCGAAATATTTGTCTGTTCGCAAAGTAATCTCATTAGCCATCGATAAACAAAATAGGGATATTTTTTGCCAAGATGAATTTATTCAATCTCTTTTAGATAAAAAAATAAGTCATTTATCTGGTGGAGAATTGCGCTATCTCGAAATCAAAACAGTTCTTTTTAACCCTTCAAAATTTGTTTTGCTCGATGAACCTTACAACGGATTGTCTCCTTTAATGGTTGATGTTGTCAATGAAATGATACGATCAAACGTAAGCAAAAAAGGAATTATTATTACAGATCATAATTATCAAAATGTAATCCAGATTTCAACTAGACTAAATTTGATAAAAGAAGGAAGACTTCATAAAATCAATAAAATAGAGGAACTTGCTGAAAAAGGATATTTATCTTATTCTGCCTTTTTGTAAGTGCTTTTTAGCTGAAAATTTTCTTGAAAAATCCTTTCTTTTCGCTCTCTTCAGCATCTCCATTGTTTATTTTTCCGTTTTCAAAACGAAATCTTCTAAACTTCATAAGTTTTACATTCAAATCAAATCGTACTTCGTCAACAGTTTTCATTTTATTAAAATTTTTTGCAAAGCTATGAAAAACTTCTATTAAACGGCATTAGTCTCAAATGTTAATTGTAGAAATGAGTTTAATGGAAAGAAATGTTTGATTTTTAAATAATTCTACTTTTTCTGTTAATTTTTTTTGCATATTTTATTTTAAAGAATGCCAATAATTATGCTATAAATAAAAGTGCTTCAAATGGTTACGAAGGTCTTTTTTTTTAACAAGTGTTTACCAAACAATTATATTTATTAAAAATATCTTTGACCCTTCTTATAATATATAATAACAATTATGATTGATTTAAATACGCTTGTTGAAGAGACCGGAGCTGAGTCTGGATTAAGTTTTAATATAGATGGTATTTTGCTAGAGTCAGTTAATTTGGAGTACGACGGCAATGTAGCGGCAATGATTGGAATGATATTAAAAATGTGCTTAGAGATGTCTGAAGATGTTAATAATGGAGATCTTAAGCAGGTAATGATTAAAAATAGAGATGGTATCGTGGTAGCAAACAAAGACCAATATGATAATTGTGTTGCACTGCTTTCTAAAGATATAAGTAAAATGGGTCTTTTGCTTCGAAAGATGGATACCGTTTTCAACAATTAATTTAAACAAAATTTAAAACATGTCAGATTTTTTACAAAATTTTCAAAACGATTTAAAAGAGAATGTTAACGGATTTATCGCTGTTTCAGTGACTGAAGTTGAAACAGGAATGTCTTACTGTTCGCTTACTGTAAATCCTGATTTTGACCCAGAATTGGCATCTGCTTACAATTTAGAAGTAGTTAAAGCAAAACTAAACGCCATTAAAGCTCTAGGATTAAACCAAAAAATCAACGATATTTTAATTACACTTACAGATCAAATACATATTATTGACGTTTCTGAAGACGGAAGATATTTCATTTATTTAGCTGTAGATTCTACTAAAGCAAATCTTGGATTAACAAGAGCAACTTTATCTAAATACAAAAAAGATATTTCTTCAAAGTTATAATGATATTTTGCCCCCAAAAATGAGAAAAAGGCTATTTTCAACCTCGGTTAGAAATGGCCTTTTTTGATTTTTATAAGGTTAGGTTATTCGAAAAAATCGAATAAAATTGTTTTCAATTCTTCTTTATTTTCGATGTGGCTCATATGCCCGTCTTCAAATGAAACGAGTTCTGCAGTTGTGTCTTCGATTTGAGAAATACTTTCTTCATAATTTAAAACAGGGTCTTTTTTGCCTAAAACCAATAAAACCGGAAACAGATTTTTTTGCAAAAGTGCTTCTCTGTCTTTTCTGATTTTCATTCCTTCTAGAGAAGCTACAATGCCCTGCAAAGGTGTTTTTAAAGCCTGAACTTTTACTTTTTCGATTTCATCAGCCAATCTTATCCTGTTTTTTTCGCTGAATAAATTTGCAATTGCCAGGCTTACAAAGCTTACATAATTCTGCTTTACTGCTTTTATAGCGCGAGTTCGGTTTAATTTCTTTTCGGCGCTGTCTTCTTTGGAAGTTGAATTGAGTAAAACTAATTTTTGAATGTTTTTTGGGAATAATTCGGCGAAAGCCAAACCAACATAACCGCCCATCGAATGCCCTAAAATGATAGCTTTTTCAATTTTTAAATGTTCTAAAACTTCATGAACTGCATTGGCATTTTCTTCCATAGAATGTACATAGCCTAAAGAATCTGATTCGCCGTGACCTAATAAATCAATGGTGACAACACGAAATTTTTCTGAGAAAAAAAGAACATATTCCTGCCACATTTTTTTATTTTCTAAAAAACCATGAAGCAGTACAATTGCAGTTCCAGCGCCCGAATCGGTATACGATATTTTGGTGTTTTTATATAGAATGTTTTTCAAAATGATGCTTTAAAGTTTAAAGTGCAAAGATAAGAAACGTAATATATATAAGAAATATAAGGAAATTTAAGCCTGAATTGTTGATAGGTTTTGTGTTTAAATGAGCTTACAGGACTTATATTGAGCAAAAAAATGGCTCCCATTTCTGAAAGCCATTTAATTTTTATAATTTTAAAAAGGAATTTATTTCTCCAAAATACTTTTCTTTTGCGTCCAGCCATCCATAATGTCGGCAATGTTCAAGTAAAATGAGTTTCGAATTAGGAATTGTTTTATGAGCCAATTCGCCAATTTCGTTGCTGATAACGTCTTCTTTACCTTGAATAATTAAAACAGGATTTTTAAAGTTTTTCAATTTTGCTGAGCAGTCAAAATTGATTTTTTGCATATCATCCCAAAGCAAGCTGTTTATAGTCGAATTTCCTTGTGTTAGTCTTTCAGCGATTATCGGAACATATTTTCGATCATATACATACGCCGGCGCCATTGCTTTTCCGCGACCAAGCGCAGCGGTGTATGAAGTATCGCCTTTTTCAATTCTGTCATTCCAGTAATTCATTGAGTCTTTCTCTACTTTGCTTAAGTTTCTTTCGATAAGATTTTCTGTTTTTCGTAAAGTCAAATCAATGCCTCCAGAAGAAGATAAAACTAATTTATTGATGCTATTTGGGTAAATTGTTGCGTAATATGAAGCTAGCATTCCGCCAAAAGAATGTCCAAGAATATTCCATTTTTTAATTTTTAGATGTTTTCGTAATGACTCAATATCGTCAGCCATTATTTTCATCGAAATAGTTTTAGAATTTACGTCTTTCAGTTTTGATTTTCCAGTTCCTCTTTGGTCGTAAATAATCGTTTCTTGAGTTTCTGCCAAAATTTTAGCCATGCCTTCAAAACCATTACTGTTCATTCCGGGACCGCCGTTAATAATTAAAAGCGGTTCGCCTTTTCCGAATATCTTATAATACGTTTTGCTGGCGTCGCTGTTTGTTGCATAACCTTCGGTTTGAGCAAAACTATGTCCGATAAACATCAAAAAAACAAATAGAAAAATCTTTTTCATTTTTAAATTATTCATTCATTAATGTTTCAATCTCCTCAACTTCAACCGGAATGTTGCGCATTAAGTTAAACGGCGCTCCTTTTTCCTGAACCACAACGTTGTCTTCCAAACGAATTCCGAAACCTTCTGCAGGAATATAGATTCCAGGTTCTACCGTAAAAACCATATTGGCTTTCATTGGTTCGTGAAGTAATCCGTAATCGTGTGTGTCAAGTCCCATATGGTGAGAAGTTCCGTGCATGAAATATTTTTTATAGGCTGGCCATTCTGGATTTTCGTTCTGAACATCAGCTTTGTCAATTAATCCTAAACCTAATAATTCAGAAGTCATGATTTTACCCACTTCAACATGATATTGTTTCCAAAGTGTTCCTGGAGTCAACATTTTTGTAGCTTCATTTTTAACTCTCAAAACGGCATTGTAAACCGCTTTTTGTCTTTCAGAGAATTTACCAGAAACCGGAATAGTTCTAGTCATATCGCTCGAATAATTAGCATATTCTGCCGCAACGTCCAACAAAATTAAATCGCCAGCTTTACATTGCTGATTGTTTTCGATATAATGTAAAACGTTCGCATTGTTTCCAGAAGCGATAATTGGCGTATAAGCAAAACCTTTAGAACGGTTACGGATGAATTCGTGCGACAATTCGGCTTCGATTTCATATTCGGTTACGTTTGGTTTCACAAACGAAAGCAATCTGCGGAAACCTTTCTCCGTAATATCACAAGCCTGCTGAATCAAATCGATTTCTTCGCTTTCTTTTACAGAACGAATGCGTTGTAAAATTGGATTGCTTTTCGCTACATTGTGTGCAGGATAACGTTCTTTCCACCATTTTACAAAACGAGCTTCGCGGGTTTCAGTTTCAACCGTTGCGCGGTAATGTTCGTTTGTATTAATGTACATCGTATCGGCATACGTCATCATTTCATTCAAAACTTTATGAAAATCCTGCAACCAATAAACAGTTCTAATTCCAGAAACCTGAAAAGCGCGTTCTTTACTTAATTTTTCACCTTCCCAAACCGCAATATGGTCGTTAGTTTCTTTCAAGAAAAGAATCTCTTTTTGACTTTCGTAAGGCGCATCTGGAAACAAAAGCAAAATACTTTCTTCCTGATCTACACCACTTAAATAAAAAATGTCGCGGTGTTGTGCAAACGGCAAAGTACTGTCGGCACTAATTGGGTAAATGTCATTTGAGTTGAAAACGGCAACCGAATTAGGTTTCATTTCTGCCGTGAATTTTTTGCGGTTTTTTACAAAAAGAGCGCTGTTTATTTGATGATATTTCATAATAATTTCGTTTTTGAACTTCGAATTTCAAAATTACTATTTTTTACAGAAGTGCGTATAATTGATTTATTAAAGTTTTCTTATTTGTTAGAGTTTGCCACAAAGACCCTAAGACACAAAGTTTTTGCACAATCTTGTCATTTCGGCGAAGGAGAAATCTCCGCAAGTAACTCCGTAAAGATTGATAAACGCAAAGTTCTGTCATTTCGACGGAGGGAGAAATCACAATAGAAACTCGACAAAGATTGGCGATTTACACAGATTTGACAGATTTTTAATCTTAATTTAGTATCTTAAAATAGGCGTGCCCCTCCGGTTCGTCGCGAAGCTTCGGGATCGGCTATATTTTTTATTTTGCTCCGCTGCATAAAAGGATACCGCCTTTATCTCTCACGCTTGCGGTTTAAAAAGAAGAAACAGATAATTAGAAATTTTGATTTTGTAATAATGTTGTTTTAATTCTTATTTTCGGTTATGAAAAAGAATTTCAAAAAACAAACTGAAAAGAATGGCGAATTACAAATGGACAATTAATTTGAGTATTGCTACACCAATGATTTTAATTTCTTCTATAATTATTTGAGGAGGAGGACATGGTTTTACAGATCAACTTATTGTTTTGTTTCCTTGGGGTTCTTTTTTTTTATCTGTTGATGTTGGTTTTCTTTTTTAGTTTAATACAATTTCCTATTTATGGACTTTTCTATGATAAATCTTTTAATAAATTGAAAACAGTATGTACAACTACTGTAACTCATTTATTAGTAGCGACAGGAGTTTTTTTTAAAATATAAATAAAAGATGAAAGAAATAATATTATTTTCAAAAGCTGAAATAAGAAAAGTGAATACTCTAGACCTAGATTTCATCTATAAATCAATCTGTGAATTAGAAAATGAAATTATAGAATTCGAAGTATTCAAAGCAATCTTTAACGAAAACATTTCAAATCCAAAAAATCTTTATTTAATAGCCGAAAACAAAAACGAACCATTAGGTTTTATAAGCTTTCACACCCAAAATCTTTTACATCATTGCGGATTAGTTGGCGAAGTTCAGGAATTTTTTATTCATCAAAATTATCGTGGTCAAGGTGTTGGAAGATTATTGATAAATGAGATTTTAAATTTTGCAGATCAGAATAATTTAAAAAGCATCGAAGTAACCACAAATAAAAAAAGGGTAGAAAATGTATCTATTTACGAAAATCTTGGATTTACTTTATCGCATAATAAGTTCACTATTTATAAGTAATGAAACAGCTAAATTCATCCATAAAACACAATCTGATAGTAGGCTTGTTGCTTGCTTTATGGATATTCATTTTTGCTTTTATTATAAAACCTTTTGATGACGGAACTTTAAATTTTCGTTCTTGGTTTTTAATAAGTCTTGGCTTTAGCGTAATAGCATTTTTATGTTATGGCATTTTTGCTTTTGTTCAAAAAGCGGTTTACGAAAAAAAAGCAAAATGGAACAGCAGTTTAGAAATTGGCAGTGTCCTGTTTTTTTACGTGATTTATTTAATCTGTATTTACACCTATTATAAAAGTCCGATTTTAAAAGGAGGATATGATTTTGGGCAATTCTTCTCGATAATATTTATAAAAGTAGCGCTTGTTGTAACTCCAGTAATTGTTCTGGCAAGAATATATTTAATAAAACTGATTCCGATAAAAGATGAAGTTTTAATTATTAGAGGCGAAAACAAATTAGATGTTTTAAAAATCAGCAAAGCCGATTTAGTTTGTATTTCTAACGCTCAAAATTATGTAGAGATTTTCTATCTTGAAAACGAAAAACTAACTTCAAAACTGCTTCGGGCTTCTCTTAAAAAAGTACAGCAAGATTTTGATTTCTTACTTCAAATTCATCGTTCTCATTTAATAAATCCGATGCATTTTAAATCTTGGCGAAATCAAAATACGGTTCTTCTTACCCAAATCGAACTTCCGGTTTCTAAAAATTATAAAGAAGCTTTATTGTCTTTGTAATTTCGTACCTAAAAACGCTGGTTTTGTACCTAAGTTAGTAAAATAAGGATTTACGTAGGTTTTTCATTTTAGTTTTGTTCATCAATTTTTAAAATAAATTATGAAAACAAAACACCTTTGCCTAATCGGATTATTATTTTTCGTCATCAGTTATTTATTCTTTTCTAAAATTTTGCCCAACTTTCATCAGCCAATCGATTTTGCACATTGGTTCAATTTAATTGGAGCTTGTTTGTTATTTTCTTTCAATCATGTATTTCCTAAAAACAGATTAAATCTGGTCGCTTCTACAATTACTGCATTAGGCGTTATTGCACACATCGGACTTTGCACAATCGACTTACTAATGTGGAGTTTTGGGAATGATGATTTTGCCAGAGAAAAATTAAGCCAGCATATTAGTAATGCGCCATCGATTTTATATCCTTTTGTAATTGTTGGTCCGTCTTTACTTTTTATTGGACTTTCTATGCACGCGTTGAATTTTATCAAAACAAATACGATAAGTTTTCTCATGGTTTTTGTTTCTTCACTGGCAATCGGTTTTTCCTTTTTTGTATTAAAAAATGGAGTTTATATGCTGGTGAGTTGTATTGTTTTTGTTTTGGGATTAGGATTTTTACTTTATAGAAAGGAATAAAAACAGAAGCCATGCATTAAATTAGTTTGGCATAAAAATCCAAATTCAATTAAATAAGAAAGATTGATGTCTTATTTAAAAGCAAGAAGCGCAATTTTTTTACAATATTGAAATAACCCAAAGAAAAAAAAACCGAAACATGAAGCTTCGGTTTTGGAATTCCCTTATTGGAATTTAAAAATTTAATCAATCCATTTATAATATCTAGCTCCAATCAAATTTGGAATTTCTTTTTCAATTCGGTCCAGAACCCATTCGTTTTTCGGAGTTCGAACACTTGTTTTTTGTTCTTTTTTATGAAGGCTTTCATAAGTTTCAAAACCAATTTCTATGCTTTCAGCTAAGTTTTCAAAAAGCTTTACATTTGCCAAAGCCGATTTCCATTCCGGTTGAATCGTTCCTTCAAAAACTTTCGATTTAGATCCGCTTCCGTAAGCAAGGAATCCGAATTTAGTTCCGGCAACTTCTTTATTGCTGTCATAAAAATGAGCTAAAGTCGATAATAATCCCATGAAAATGGAACCTGTATATAGATTCCCAATTAGCGATGAAGCCAATTCTGCAGGCTGTAATTTCTCGGTTACAAATTTTCTGTATTCATCAGATTTTCCAACTTCTTTAATTTTGGTTTGATAATCTGCCGGTGCAATATTCTCTGAAATAATTTTATCATTATGATCTAAAGCGTAAATTTCAGATAACATTCGTCGCCCCTGAAAAGAATACGGCAAGTGCATAATAATGCTGTTCCAAGAATTGTATAAAGTTTCGGTAGTGTTTTTTAGTTTTTTAAATGAAAAATAAGCATTACGCGTACGATCCATATAACATTGATTCGAATATTGGCCGTCAAAAACCGGCTGATCCTTGTGGATCTCGATTTCAGCTTCTAAATTATCAAACCACGGATCGTTGTTTTGGTTTTGCGTAATCGCTTCTTTTGAAACGCTTCTGTAAGGTTTAAAGAAATCGAAAACACCTTTTGTACTTGTAGCCCAATTTTCATCAAAAGCAATTATTCTTGGGTTTGAAGTTATAAGCATTGCTACAGCTCCGGCGCCTTGTGTGTATTCTCCGGTTGAGTTTAGATCGTATTTAGCAAAATCAGTCGTAACCACAATTGCTTTTTTGGTTGGATTTAGTTTTACAAAATCGATACAGTTTTGCAACGCGTCAATACCGCCAATACAGGCAAAAGTAAAATCGACAACATCACATTCTGCTAAAGAATCTTCACCAAATTTTTGTTCCATTAAGCTGATTAAAAAAGAACTAATTGGTTTCGAGCTGTCGATACCGCTTTCAGTACCAACGTAAATTCGGCTGATTTCACTTAAGTTTATTTCGTTTTCAAGAATAAGTTTAGTCAAAGCATTTGCTCCAAAAACGACTGCATCTTGATGAACGTCTGGTAAAGTCATTTTAAGTAATCCGAGACCTTTTTCTAATTTTTCGGGTTCAATATTTCGGGCAACGGCCAAAGTTTTTATGGGTAAATGTACGTTGGCTACATCAAAAGAGATAGCGTCAATTCCTGTTTTCATTCTGATTTTTTTTGAAGCCGATAAAGGTAAAATTATGCTATTAAAATTCAGCCGTTTTATTGGATTAAAATTGCTGTAGCGTTTATTTTTGAGGAAAAGAAACCAAAAAGTATAAAAAAATAACAATTTGGTAATTATATAAAAGTCAGGATTTAGTTAAAATGCTTTCAGAAAAAACCCTATTTTGTTGTTTTTAAATAATTTGCAATAATGTTATTCAAAGCTCTTTAAAATCATTATAAATAACAGCGAAATGGTTGTAGTTCATGTCTAATTGCTTTATTTTTGTCTAATTTTTTAAAACAAACTACTTAAACACTTATGGCACAATCTGCACAGTTGAATGCTTCCATCTTAAAGAAAGTGGCTATGGCTCTTTCGGGAATATTCTTAATCACGTTTTTAGCGCTGCATGTTTCCTTAAATTTTATTTCTATTATTAGTGAAGATGTTTTTAACGAGGCTTCGCACTTTATGGGATACAATCCGCTGATACAATATGTTATGCAGCCAGTTTTGGCAATTGGAGTAATTTTCCATTTCGTAATGGGATTTGTACTTACTGCTCAAAACAATGCAGCAAGACCAATTGCTTATGCAAGATACAACGGAGCGGCAAACGCTTCTTGGAGTTCTAGAAATATGATTATTTCTGGATTGGTTATTTTGGCTTTCTTAGGATTGCATTTTTATGATTTTTGGTTTCCAGAAGTAAACTATAAATATGTAGTAGGTAATGCGCCAGATGCTACAAGATATTATGGAGAGTTAGTTCATAAATTTCAAGATCCAATCCGTACAGGATTATACTGTGTGTCTTTTATCCTTTTAGGATTTCACCTTTGGCACGGATTCGGTTCATCTCTTCAGTCAATGGGGATGCACAATAAATATTCTAGATTTTTAAGTAAAGTGGGTTATGGTTTTGCAGTTGTAGTACCGGCACTTTTCGTAATTATCGCATTATTTCATCATTTCAATAATTAATATAAATTATAATGGCATTAGATTCAAAAATTCCACACGGCCCAATATCGGACAAATGGACAGATTATAAAGATCATATTAATTTAGTAAACCCTGCAAACAAACGTAATTTAGATATTATCATTGTTGGTACAGGTTTGGCTGGAGGTTCAGCTGCGGCTACTTTGGCTGAGCAGGGATATAACGTAAAAGCTTTTTGCTTTCAGGATTCACCAAGACGTGCGCACTCTATTGCAGCACAAGGGGGAATCAATGCAGCAAAAAATTATAAAGGTGATGGTGACTCAGTTTACAGATTATTTTACGATACTGTAAAAGGGGGTGACTACCGTGCACGTGAGGCAAACGTTCACCGTTTGGCTGAAGTTTCTGCTAATATTATTGACCAATGTGTGGCTCAAGGAGTTCCATTGGCTCGTGAATATGGCGGACTTTTAGATAACCGTTCTTTTGGAGGAACTTTGGTTTCTCGTACTTTTTATGCACAAGGGCAAACTGGTCAGCAATTATTGTTAGGAGCTTATTCTGCAATGAACCGTCAGATTGGTCGTGGAAAAATTAAAATGTACAATCGTCATGAAATGCTTGACCTTGTTATCGTAAACGGAAAAGCGAGAGGTATTATCGCTCGTAACTTAATTACTGGAGAAATAGAAAGACATTCTGCTCACGCGGTAGTAGTTGGTTCTGGAGGATACGGAAACGTATTTTTCTTGTCAACAAATGCTATGGGAAGTAATGCAACAGCAGCTTGGAAAATTCATAAAAAAGGAGCGTTTTTCGCAAATCCTTGTTACACACAAATTCACCCAACTTGTATTCCAGTTTCTGGAGATCACCAGTCAAAACTGACTTTGATGTCTGAATCGTTACGTAATGACGGTCGTATTTGGGTTCCTGCAAAATTAGAAGATGCTAAAGCAATTCGTGAAGGAAAGAAAAAAGCAACAGATTTATCTGAAGCTGAGAGAGATTATTTCTTAGAAAGAAGATATCCTGCTTTTGGTAACTTAGTACCTCGTGACGTTGCGTCTCGTGCTGCAAAAGAAAGATGTGATGCTGGTTTTGGAGTTAACAAAACTGGAGAAGCTGTTTACTTAGATTTTGCTGCAGCGATCAAACGTTACGGAACTGAAGAAGCTTTCGTAAAAGGTTTAGATGCAAATGATGCTGCATTAGTAACTAAATTAGGAGCTGAAATCGTGAAAAGTAAATACGGAAACTTATTCCAAATGTATTACAAAATTGTTGACGAAGATCCTTATACTACACCAATGATGATTTACCCTGCAGTTCACTATACGATGGGTGGAACTTGGGTAGATTATAATTTAATGACTACAATTCCTGGATGTTTCTCAATTGGAGAATCTAACTTCTCTGATCACGGAGCAAACAGACTTGGAGCTTCTGCTTTGATGCAAGGTTTAGCTGATGGATATTTCGTGTTACCATATACTATTGGAGATTATTTAGCTCCGGATATTAAAATGGGACCAATTTCTACAGATTTGCCAGAATTCGTAGCAGCAGAAAAAGAAGTAAAAGATCAAATCGACAGATTTATCAATAATAAAGGAACTCATTCTGTAGATTATTTCCATAAGAAATTAGGAAAAATCATGTGGGATAAAGTAGGTATGGCACGTAATGCTAAAGGTTTAACTGAAGCTATCGAAGAAATTGCTGCTTTACGTGAGGAGTTTTATAAAGATGTAAAAGTTCCTGGAAGCGCTAACGAATTTAATCAGGAATTAGAGAAAGCAACACGTGTTGCCGATTTCTTAGAGTTAGGAGAATTGTTCGCAAAAGATGCATTGCACCGTAATGAATCTTGTGGAGGTCACTTCCGCGAAGAATACCAAACAGAAGAAGGAGAAGCACTTCGTGATGACGAAAACTTTGCATATGTTGCAGCTTGGGAGTACAAAGGAAAACCAAGTGACGCGGTATTACACAAAGAACCTCTGGTTTACGAAAACATTAAATTAGTTCAAAGAAGCTACAAATAAGAATTTGGTCGAAAGTCCAAAGTCTTAAAGTCCAAAGGCAAATTGTCAGGCGACTTTCGACTTTCGACTTTATGACTTTCAAACTAAAAAGGTATGAAACTTACATTAAAAATATGGCGTCAAAAAAACGCCCAAGATAAAGGGGGAATTGTTGATTACCCAATCGACGGAATCGAACCAGATATGTCTTTCCTTGAAATGCTTGATGTTCTTAACGAACAATTAATCAACAAAGGAGAAGAGCCAGTAGCATTTGACCACGATTGTCGTGAAGGAATTTGCGGAATGTGTTCTTTATTCATCAACGGAGAAGCACACGGGCCAGACAGAGGAGTTACAACTTGCCAATTGCACATGCGTATGTTTAAAGATGGTGACACGATTTTTATCGAGCCATTTAGAGCAAAAGCTTTTCCTGTAATTAAAGATTTAGTTGTAGACAGAAGTTCTTTTGACAGAATTCAGCACGCTGGTGGATTTATCTCGGTAAATACTTCAGGAAATACAATTGATGCGAATACAATTCCGATTAACAAACACGATGCAGATAAATCATTTGATGCTGCTGCTTGTATTGGTTGTGGAGCTTGTGTTGCAACTTGTAAGAACTCATCTGCAATGTTGTTCGTTGCTGCAAAAGTATCGCAATACGCTTTATTGCCACAAGGTAAAATCGAAGCTGTTGATCGTGTTTTAAATATGGTACACCAAATGGATCATGAAGGTTTTGGTAACTGTACTAATACCGGAGCTTGTGAAGTAGAATGCCCAAAAGGAATTTCTCTTGAAAATATTGCACGTATGAACCGTGAATATTTATCTGCAAGTTTAAAAGGATAATCTAAAGACTTTTAGTTTTAAATAAAAAAAGGATCAGCTTCAACTGATCCTTTTTTTTGTGTTTTATTTCTAAAAAATTAATGTCAATGAAAGTTTTAATTTATAACTGGGCATTTATGCAATAAAATATTTTATAACATCGACAGTAAAAAAATGACGAAAACACATAGGTACAATCCGTGGTAAGTGTGTCTTGGCACACCTTCGACAGTAATAACAGGAAATTTTATTACTTGATTTTTTTGGTTTATTAGGAAGTATTTGCATAAACGCTGAACTCCATAGAATAATCTTTCTTCACTAACGGTAATTGTTATCTTTTTTAAAGTAATATTAATTTGATAAGCTGCTTTTTTTGATTAAAAGGGTTGACTTTTTGCAATAAATTCTTTTCTGCAAAAAAATGCAAAAGCAATTCTTGTTTAAATGTCTTTAAATAGATTGATTATCTTTTTGTTTGTTTGTGTTGTGTTTTGTTTCGCAATATTATTGCATTTATTGTTTAAATTTGTTTAAAAAATAATTCGCATGAATAATGATAATGAAGCAGTAAATTACAGTAAGGAAGAACGTAAAAATCTTATTTTAAAAGAGATTAACTTGCATACCCGTGTAAGTTTCGAAACGCTTTCGGCTAAATTATTTGTTTCAGAAGATACTATAAGACGTGATATAAATGAACTTGAATCAGAATCTTTATTGATAAAAGTAAAAGGGGGTGCGATGACAAAAGCATATCACCATTCTTCATCCAATCAAACTTATGCAGGCGAATCTAAACAAATTATTGCGCAAAAAACTTTAGGACTTCTTCATGACGGAATGGTTCTGTTAATTGGTGGCGGTACTACAATTCGTGAATTCATTCGCTTAATTCCCAATGATTTAAATCTTACTATTTTCACGGTTACCGTTTTATCTGCGGTTGAACTTTTAGATAAGCCGAATGTTAAAATTATCATGATTGGCGGCAGTATTTCTTCGTACAGCCAAATGTGTGTGAGCGGCGATGTGTATAATCAATTGGCAAATATAAAAGTCGATTTATTACTATTAGGAACCAATGCTTTAGATATCGAAGGCGGATTCTCAGATTCTGACTGGGAAACCGTTCAGGTAAAAAAAGCAATGATTCAGGCTTCTGAAAAAAAAGCAATTTTAACTATTTCTGAAAAACTTGATACGGTTCTAAAAATGAAAATTGGCAACTTATCTGAGGTTGATTACGTTGTAACGGAGGTTGATCCAAGTGACGAAAAATTACAATCGTATAAGAAGGCAGTTCCAAGTGTACTTTTTATTTAATCCCAATTCTTCATTAAAAATTGAGCCAGTTTTAAAAAGATTCTTTTCTAATTCTTCATCACAATATCGGTTGTTTTAAAAATTGGCCATTCAATGCATTCTGGTTCAGATAATTTGTCGGCCAATCCCTATAATAATCTGGCGTTAAAGACATTTTTAGGGCCAATTTGATCCGTGGCGATTTGAGTTTTAGGTTCTTTTGTTTCGAAAAAATTTCCTTCATGCATCCGCAATCCTTTGTATAAATGTGCAGAACCGTCTGATTTCTAAAACTCATAGAAAGTGTTTTATAAAATTCGTATTTTTGAAGTATGAAAATCGCACTTATACAATCAGATCTTTATTGGGAAGATGCTTCTAAAAACAGAAAAAACTTGGAATCGAAAATAAATAAAATCGATTCTGAAGTAAATTTGATCGTTCTTCCAGAAATGTTTTCTACCGGATTTACTATGAATGCTTCACCTGTAGCAGAACCTATGGAAGGCGAAACAGTTTTGTGGATGAAGGCGATAGCGAGACAAAAAAACTGCGCCGTTACAGGAAGTGTAATTATCATCGAAAACGAACAATATTATAATCGAATGTTGTTTGTTTTTCCGTCAGGAGAACTTAAATATTATGACAAACGTCATTTGTTTACATTGGCTGGAGAAGATCAGTCTTATACTGCAGGAACTCAAAAAGTAATTGTCGAGTACTTAAATTGGAAGATTTGCCTGCAGATTTGCTATGATCTGAGATTTCCGGTCTTTGCAAGAAATGTCGAAAATTATGATTTGCTTTTGTATGTTGCCAATTGGCCAAAAGTGCGTACAAACGCATGGGATGCATTATTAAAAGCACGAGCAATCGAGAACTTAAGCTATGTAATTGGAGTAAATAGAATAGGAGTAGATGCGAATAACTACGAATATATTGGACATTCGCAAGCAGTTGATTATTTAGGAAATTATATTCTAGTACCACAAGAAACAGAAAACGCTTTTGTGGTTGACTTAGATAAAAATAAAATGTTGGAAACCCGAGAAAAACTCGATTTTTTGAGTGATAAAGATTTTTTCGAAATTAAAATCTAAAAAGCTTTCCGTTTTTTGACTTCTTCTTTTTTCTTTTTCGCATCTTCTTTTTTCTCCACTTCCGGATTAAAAGGAACGCTCATATCAATTGCTTGATCTACATCCCAATTCGCACGGACATCAACTGCTTTCTGGAAATAAAAGACTTCTTCTGAGTATGTCTTGGTTAAGAAATTACCAGAATCATAAATTTTATTTTTGTTGTCGTCGTATATAATTCGGACAGTAAATTCTTCTGGCTCTAATAAATTGAATTCGATTTTGGTTTTTCCTTCAGAATATTCAGTCGCAATAACGTTGTCACCTTTTTTATTGGTTATTTCAACGATAATAGGAAAGCGTTTTACATTCTGTAAATTCAACACTAAATTTCCGTAATCTTCTAATTCCTTCGTGCTTAGTTTATATGTTAAAGTATCGTTTGTTTTATCATAGAAATCAGTCAATGCGCCCGGCAAGAAAGTAAATTTATACTTTTCTAAAGGCTCTTTTTTGAAATCTACATACAATTTTTGTTCAAACGCATTATATTCTGTAGTAAAATCTACAGCAGTCGAATCTTTATTGATTAACTTGATTTTAGATTTATCAAATTTAACCAAAGGCGTTGCAGTTTCAAGCGTAAACCTGTCTCTGAAATTAATAATACCATTTTGAAGCGCCGTGATGTTCAGTGTGTCTTTTTTCTGGTCTTTAATCTTAAAATTGAATTTTTTGTTGTAGTTCTCAGCGTTCACTTCTAAAGAAAGCGAGTCGACTTTTATTGGTTTATACCAAATTTGCAATGAATCTTTTTTAGGAAATTGTGTTACAATAGATTCTACAACTTCATTATTATTTCTAATGGTGATTTTTGGCTTAGAAAGTTTGAAACTCTGTTTTGCATCATAAGGAAGAAACAATCTGTTTCCAGATACCTGAATAGGTTTCAGTGTTTTCAGCGGAAGCGTTTCCTTAAATAATTCTAATTCAAAAATAGTGTCGTTTGGTATTGTAATAGGATGCTTTATAAATCCGATTTTATCATCTTTGGGATTATATCGATTATTTCCAGATTTGTCTTTCATTGCCACTAAAAGATATTTTCCGGCTTTTAGATTTTCTAATTTAAAAGTACGCAAACTGTCTAAAGTGTTTGTAATGTACCTCGGGTATTCCTTATAAACAGCAGAATCTTTAAATTTATCGTTTATTTCGTACAGCATTACAGAAACAAAATTGTCTACATTTTTTTCATAAGAATCCTTTATGATGCCGCTTATAGAAAGCGAATCAATATAAGATCCGGTCGAAAAAACATATTTAAATTGATTGATCGCATTTCCTTCATTATTATCGGCAATACTTTGACCAAAATTCAAACTATATGTTGTGTTTGGCTGTAAGGTGTCTTTGATTTTGATGCTGATAAATTTACTTACGTTAGTAGGTGTAATAACGGGCTCATGTTTCATAGGCGGCGAAACGATAAGCTGTTTGTTTATGTTTTTAAGTTTTATGTATTCATCAAATGTCAGAATGATTTCGTCTCCCTTAAAATCAGTGCTGAAATTTTTAGGCGAACTTGATCTTAAAACAGGAGCAAGAGTATCTTTTAGTCCACCTGTTATACTGCCTCTTTTGGCACAGCTCATCATTAAAAATACCAGTAAAAATGAAAAATATTTTAAGTTGTTTTTCAACATAATCGTTTTTGAATTTGATTGCACAAAATAACGATTATATTTGCTTTAATCGAAATTTTTTATCTATTTATTAGGATTCGCCCGTTTTGATTTTTCTTATTTTTAAGAATTTGAAAGCACTAATGGCACATAATTTCTTACTTTTGATTTCAAATGTAATTTCTGCTAGTTTTGATAAAAAGAATTTTTTTAGGCTGCCTGTTTTTTTTGCTCGTTGCCTGCGGTAAAAGTGACAGACCAATTATTGCTTTTTATTATTGGAAAACAATCTTGAAGTTTTCTGAAACCGAGAAAGAGATTTTGCAGGATAATAAAGTAAATAAACTTTACGTCAGGTATTTTGATGTTGGCCTGCATCCTAAAACACAACAGCCTATACCAATAAGCCCGATTCATTTTCAAGAAAATACCAGCAATTTTGAAATTGTTCCTATAATTTTTATTCAAAATAAAGTCATGCTTTTGTCGAATGTTGATATAAATCATTTGGCTCAAAAGACAGTTCGTTTAGTCGAAGAAATAAATTTGAAAAATAAAATTGACTGCAAAGAAATTCAGATTGACTGCGATTGGACACTGAAAAGTAAAGACAATTATCTTAAATTTATAGAAAAATTTAAAACGCTTTCGCGGAAAAAACTCTCGGCGACAATTCGTCTGCATCAGGTGAAATATTTCAAAAAGACAAAAATTCCAAATGTTGATTCTGGTGTTTTGATGTATTATAATATGGGAACAATTGCAAGCGATTCTTTAAATTCTATTTACAGCGAAAAAATCGCTAAAAAATATCTGGCAAGCTTAAAGAAATATCCGCTGCATCTTGATTTTGCCTTGCCAATATATTCTTGGGCAATTCATATCAGAAATCAGAAAGTGATTGGTTTACGCTCAAAACTTAATCTAAGCGAACTGAGAAAAGATGGAAATTTTCAGCAGATCAGCACCATTTTTTTTAAAACAAAACATTCTAATTATAAAAACGGCATTTTTTATGAAGAAAATGATTTGCTTAAAATAGAAGCTCTTTCATCTGAAAACTTGATTGAAATGGCGGATCAATTATCGGAGAATACAGCTCAGCCTCCAAAAGAAATTATATTTTACGATTTAGATGAATTCAATTTAAAAAATTATGAAAAAAATATTTTTGAACAAGTTATTTCTTGTTTCTAGTACAGTTTTACTTTTTGCTTATGGAATAATTTATGCCTGCGCAGATGGCGATTGGGATTATTTTTTGGACAATTCTAATTTTACGCCAGAAACCTTTACAGATAAATCGTATACGCCACTATTTTTATCAGGTTCAATTTTTTACGGAATTGGTTTTGATACCGAACATAATTCAAGATTCAATAAAAATATTCAATCAGATTGGGAAGTTTACCTTAAAGGAAAAGCCGATACCGCAACTGTAAATTATTTTTTAATTGGAGATGAATCGCCAAAGTACTATTCTGATAAAGATAAAACTATTGAAAACAAAAGCGAAATTGAACAGCTTCATGTGTATTTCAAAACCAAAAAAGATAATAAAACGTCTTTAAAATGGGGAAAGAAAATCAGTTTGAAAGACGCTAAAATTAAAAGTTTTATTGAGTTTTTATATTTGGCACAAAAAATTGAAACGGTTTCTATTGGAGACGATTATTGGAGTTATGATCCGGTTGTAGCGAAAACGTTTAATGATTTGAAAATGATTCAATCAATCGAGAATGTTTACAATACAACTGCAGATTCATTTCTAAAGAACAGATATTGGTTTCTTACCATGAAAGCCTATTTCTACAGTAATAATAAGCAGAAAGCAATTCAGTTTTTTAATAAGACAGAAAATTCAGTTCCAAAAAACACGTTATATTATCGTGCGCTCTCTTATGTGGCGGGAATAAATTACCAGCAGAAAAAATACGCAACTTCAAATTATTTGTACGCACAGGTATTTGACAAATGTCCGGAAATGCGAATTGTTACAGCTTATAGTTTTCATCCTAAAAATGAAGCTGACTGGACTAAGTCTTTGGCAATGGCTAAAAATAATCAAGAAAAGGCAGCGCTTTGGGCAATTCATGGCTATTATAAAGATGAAGTTCAGGCAATTGAAAAAATTTATGAGTTAGATGCAAAAAGCGAACATCTGAATTATTTGCTTACGCGTTTGGTAAACAGACAAGAGCAAGATTTGAATAATTCATTTAAGCAGAGCGCAGGAGAAAATCAGCCAGTTAAAAATCAAACAATTGTAGAAAACAGAACTGAAAATTTAGCTAAAATCAATAAAAAAGCATTTGATGTTGTTTCAAAAATAGCAACAGCAGGAAATACTGAAAAGCCATATTTGTGGAATATTGCTTTAGGTTATCTCCAAACTCTAAAAGGCGATTTCGCTGTTGCAGATGCTAATTATGATAAAGCAGAAAAAACAATGCCACAGACAGAATTGGCAAAATACCAACTGCGATTACTTCGCTTTGTAAATAATCTAAGCAAAATAGATAAACTGACAGATAAAAACGAAAAAACAATTTTAGCCGATTTAAATTGGCTTTATCAAGAACTTCCAAAAAACTATAAAGGATCTGAGTTTCGTTATCAAAATGCGGCACAGTGGAGCAAAAATTATTTAGCTGTACTTTATAGCGCAAAAGCAAATCCGGTCATGGCAGAATTGTTTAATGAATCGCGCGATAATTATTGGAACGATGGTAATTCTTTTTATGATAACGAAAAGAATTTACTGGATATGAAAGCTTTTTTGGCTAAGCCAAATAAAACAGAGATCGAGAAAATTGCTGCTGGGATTTATAGTCTAAAATTAAAAGACATAAATAATTTTCAAGCAGTTCAGTCTACTTTCAAGAATAAAATTCCAGAAGCAATTGCTTTTATACAACAAACAGATTCGGTCCAGTATTATACTTTTTTAGGAAATCCATTTAATGGAAATATTAAAGACTGTCATGATTGTGAACACGCGGCGTATCAGAAGAAGAAATATTCGCAATTAGAATTCCTGACTACAATAAAATCAATGCAGGATAAATTAGCTCAAAAAGAAGATGTTTATACGAATAGTTTGCTGCTAGGAAATGCATTTTATAATATCACACATTTTGGAAACGGAAGGACTTTCTACGAAATTAATATTGTCGGATACGGTTCTAGTCCATATTCTTTCCGCGATTCAATGAAAAAAATGATTACCAATTGCGATGTTCCAAAAATGTATTATCAAAAAGCATTTGAAGCTGCAACGTCAAAAGAACAAAAAGCAAAATGCGTGTATTTGATTTCAAAATGTGAACGAAACGAATATTATAACAATAAGTATAATAATGTAACCAATTGGTGGAGTGTTGACGATGATAAAATTAATTTCCTTGCTTGGAATGGTTTTAAAACTTTAAAGAAAGACTATTCAGACACGAAATATTACCAAGATGTAATTGCAGAATGCGGTTATTTTAATACTTATATCAATCAATAATACTATGGTAAATAAAATAGAACATATTGGAATTGCCGTTAAAAACATAGACGACGCAAATGTATTGTTTGAAAAATTGTTAGGCATTCCGTCTTATAAAATGGAAACTGTCGAAAGCGAAGGTGTATTAACTTCTTTTTTTCAAACAGGAGTTAATAAAATTGAACTTTTAATGGCAACAAATCCAGAAAGTCCGATTGCTAAATTTTTAGAAAAAAAAGGAGAAGGAATTCATCATATTGCTTTTGATGTAGAAGATATTCATGCCGAAATTTCCCGTTTGAAAAGTGAAGGTTTTGTGCTGATAAACGAAGTTCCTAAAAAAGGCGCTGATAATAAATTGGTCGCTTTCCTGCATCCAAAAAATACAAATGGCGTTTTAGTAGAGCTTTGTCAGGAAATTAAGTAAAAAAATAATGTTTTTTGATTTCAAATAAGACATTGAGAATCAATTGTGTTTTAAAATATGTGGATTGCTATTTGAAATTAAATACAAATCATATCCTAAAATATTTGGAGTGAATTAAAAATAGTAGTAATATTGCATCCTCAAACCGGTCCTATAGCTCAGCTGGTTAGAGCACCTGACTCATAATCAGGTGGTCCCTGGTTCGAGCCCAGGTGGGACCACTTCAAAAGCTTCATAAATCTTATGAAGCTTTTTTTTTTGTGTTTAAAGTTGCTTTTTTGCAAAAATCTTATACATTTGTCAAAGAAAAGCGTTATAAATCAAGGTTTTGTACGAAATTTCTATTATCAGGCCCCAAGTCTAATTAATATCGCACTTGCTTATAGCAGGTTTAACTTATGAAAATAAATAAAACTATTTTTTTAGCATTTTGCTTAGTTATAGCAAATGTGTCGAATGTTTTGTCGCAAGCTCCGCCAGACCCTAGGCCAGACCCGCCAGGACAAGAAACACCATTAGATACAAATCTTTTAATTTTATTAGCTGCAGGATTAATCTTCGGAACTGTAGTTATTTATAAGAACAAAATGAAAAAAGCTTCAATGTAAATTGAAGCTTTTTTTGCGAAATTGTCTTTTTTGCTTTATTTGCTGATCGAGTAAAGTCTAGAGATGTATTTTCCGACAACATCAAATTCTAAATTTATTTTTGTTCCAACTTTAAAGTTTTTGAAATTGGTGTGCTCAAAAGTATAAGGTATAATCGAAACGCTAAATTCATTTGTTTTAGAATTTACAACGGTAAGACTTACTCCATTTACAGTAATAGAACCTTTTTCTATTGTTATATTGTTGAGGTTTGAGTCGTATTCAAAAGTATAGTTCCAGCTTCCGTTTGCTTCTTCGATCTTAATACAAGTTCCGGTTTGATCTACATGGCCTTGTACGATATGACCGTCAAGACGGTCGCCAAGCTTCATTCCTCTTTCTAAATTAATAATGTCATTTACGTTCCAATCTCCAATATTTGTCTTTAAAATAGTTTCATCAATAGCCGTTACGGTATAAAAAGAATCTGTTATGTTAACGACAGTCAGGCAAATTCCGTTATGCGAAACGCTTTGGTCAATTTTTAATTCATTTGTAAAAGAAGACTCAACTGTAACGTGAAGATTGTTTTGATCTTTTTGTATTTCGTGAACCCTTCCTAGGGTTTCTATAATTCCTGTGAACATTGTTGTTTTATTTTACTAAATTTGCACATCAAAATTAGTAATAAATAAGCTGAGCTCATGAATAAAAAAGCAGAAAATATAATTGTTGGAATTTCAATTGGAGATTTAAACGGTATTGGAAGCGAAGTTATACTTAAAACATTCGAAGATTCTCGCATGTTGGAGATGTGTACGCCAGTTATTTTTGCCAATGCCAAAATACTTTCTTTCGTTAAAAAAAGTTTTACTTCATCAGTTCAATTTCATGGAGTTGATAAATTAGATCAAGTTTTGCCTGGAAAAGTAAATGTATTTAATTTATGGAAAGAAGGCGTTGATATAAATTTAGGTCAAAATGATGAAAAGATCGGCGAGTATGCTATAAAATCTTTTGTAGCAGCAACCAAAGCTTTAAAAGAAGATTTGATAGATGTACTTGTTACAGCTCCGATAAATAAATATAACATTCAGTCAGAAGATTTTAAATTTCCAGGACATACAGATTATCTGAATCAAGAATTAGAGGGTAATGCTCTTATGATGATGGTTCAGGATAATTTGAGAGTGGGTTTGTTGACGGATCATGTGCCATTGAATGAAGTCTCTTCTCACTTAACAGAAGAATTAATTACAAGAAAAATTGAGACAGTAAGAAAATCGCTGATTCAAGATTTTAGCATAGTAAAACCAAAAATTGCTGTATTAGGATTAAATCCTCATGCTGGTGATGGAGGAGTTATTGGTAAAGAAGATGATTTGGTTTTAAAACCAGCCTTGAAGAAAATATTTGATGCCGGAACGATGGTATTTGGGCCATTTCCTGCTGATGGATTTTTTGGAAGCGGTCAATATGAAAAATATGATGCTATTGTGGCGACCTATCACGATCAAGGATTGATTCCTTTTAAAACATTATCTTTTGGAAAAGGAGTAAATTATACGGCAGGTTTAAACAAAGTGAGAACCTCGCCAGATCACGGTACAGCCTATGATATTGCTGGAAAAGATATGGCAGATTTTAATTCGTTTAAAGAGGCAGTTTATCTCGCGATAGATATTTTTCGTTCGCGTAATCAGTATGAGGAGATTAGCCAAAAACCTCTTAAAATAAAAGAAAAACAGTTATAAACAAAAAAAGGTGAATAAGATTATTAGTTTTATAATAATTTTATATCTTTGCACCCCAATTCAGGTATCTGAGTTTTAGATACGAGTTGGTCAAATTGATGTTGAAATGAGCAAAACAAAAGAATTTTTAATTCCTTTCATAGGATTAAAGCTGGGAAAACACCATTTTGAGTATCAAATAAGTAACACGTTCTTTGAGAACTTTGATTACGACGAATTTCAAAGTTCGGATATCAAAGTGAATTTAGTTTTAGATAAGAAAAGCAACATGTTAGAGTTGGAATTCAAACACAAAGGAACTGTAAATGTACCTTGTGATCTAACAGGCGAAGATTTTGATCTTCCTATAAAAGGGAAAATGAAATTAATTGTTCGCTTTGGAGATGAATTCAATAACGATAACGAAGAGTTGTTGATTTTACCACACGGAGAGCACGAAATAGATGTACAGCAATACATTTATGAAATGATTGCGCTTTCGGTACCGCTAAAACGAGTTCATCCAGGAGTAAAAGACGGCAGTTTGCAAACTGAAGCCTTGAAAAAACTAAATGAACTGACTGTAAAAGAAGTCAAAGAAGAAAAACAAGAGAGTAAAAAAGAAGAAGATATTGACCCGCGCTGGGACAAATTAAAGCAACTATTAACGGATAAATAATATAGTAAAATGGCACATCCTAAGAGAAAAATCTCGAAAACAAGAAGAGATAAGAGAAGAACACATTATAAAGCTACTGTAGCTCAAATCGCTACATGTCCTATTACTGGAGAAGCACATTTATACCACAGAGCTTACTGGCATGAAGGTAAAATGTATTACAGAGGGCAAGTTGTTATCGATAAATCTGTAGCGGTTGCTTAATACGTTTTTGTAAATGATACTGGAACTCTCACATAGTGAGAGTTTTTTTTGTTGGTTACAATTTTCTTTTTTTAAGAAATTATCTACAAATTAATTTCGTTTTTTTTTGTAATTTTCAAGTCTTTTAAAAATTTTTCAAATGCACTGTGTTTGAAAGGAAATAATAAAATATAATGAATACAATCACAGCCGCAATTACCGCTGTTGGAGCCTATGTTCCTGACTTTGTACTTTCAAACAAAGTATTAGAAACAATGGTCGATACTAATGATGAGTGGATCACTACTCGTACCGGAATTAAAGAAAGAAGAATTCTTAAAGATGCTGATAAAGGAACATCGTTTCTTGCTATTAAAGCAGCACAGGATTTAATAAAAAAAGCTAATATAGATCCGTTAGAGATTGATATGGTTATAATGGCAACAGCTACTGCAGATATGCCGGTAGCCTCTACAGGAGTTTATGTTGCAACAGAAATTGGAGCTACCAATGCATTTGCATACGATTTGCAGGCAGCATGTTCAAGTTTCTTATACGGAATGTCTACTGCCGCAGCTTATGTGCAGTCAGGACGTTACAAAAAAGTATTATTAATTGGTGCTGATAAAATGTCATCAATTGTAGATTATACAGACAGATCAACTTGTATTATTTTTGGAGATGGAGCAGGAGCAGTTTTGTTCGAACCAAATTATGAAGGCTTAGGCTTGCAAGATGAATACTTACGAAGCGATGGCGTAGGACGCGATTTTCTTAAAATTCCTGCCGGAGGTTCTCTAATACCAACTACTGAGGAGACCGTAAAAAATAGACAACATAATATTATTCAAGACGGAAAAACCGTTTTTAAATATGCTGTAACTAATATGGCTGATGCCAGCGAATTAATCGTTCAGAGAAATAATTTGACTAACGAAGATGTAAATTGGTTAGTACCGCATCAGGCAAATAAACGTATTATTGATGCAACTGCAAGCAGAATGAATCTTGACGATTCTAAAGTATTAATGAATATTGAAAAATATGGTAATACAACTTCTGCAACTTTGCCATTAGTAATAAGTGACTTTGAACACCTATTCAAAAAAGGAGATAATATTATTTTTGCTGCTTTTGGTGGTGGATTCACTTGGGGATCTATCTATTTAAAATGGGCTTACGATACAAAATAAATTAAAACTAAAAACGAATCATTATGGATTTAAAAGAAATTCAAAACCTAATCAAATTTGTAGCAAATTCGGGAGTTGCAGAAGTAAAGTTAGAAATGGATGATGTAAAAATCACCATCAGAACTACTTTAGAAGGAAATGTGACTGAAACTACATATGTACAACAATTGCCAGCTCAGGCACAATTGCCACAAGCAGTTGCTCCACAAACTGCTCCAGCTGTCGTAAACGTAACTAGCGAGGTATCTGCTCCAGCTGAAGATTCTAAATTTATTACTATAAAATCTCCAATTATCGGAACTTTTTATAGAAAACCATCTCCAGACAAACCAGTTTTTACTGAAGTAGGAAGTACTATTGCAAAAGGTGATGTTCTTTGTGTGATTGAAGCAATGAAATTATTTAACGAAATCGAATCAGAAGTTTCAGGTAAAATTGTAAAAATTCTTGTTGACGATATGTCTCCTGTAGAATTTGACCAACCTTTATTTTTAGTTGATCCATCTTAATTTTAGATCGTTAGATTTTTAGATTTCAGACTTTTTCGGAAGTGCTTAAAATCTAATTATCCAATTATCTAATTATCTAATTATCTAATTTTAAAAAGATGTTTAAAAAAATATTAATTGCGAATAGAGGAGAAATTGCACTTCGTGTAATTCGTACATGTAAGGAAATGGGAATCAAAACTGTAGCAGTTTACTCTACAGCAGATGCAGAAAGTCTACATGTAAAGTTTGCTGATGAAGCGGTTTGTATTGGTCCCCCTCCAAGTAACTTATCGTATTTGAAAATGTCAAATATTATTGCCGCTGCAGAAATTACGAATGCAGACGCAATACATCCAGGATATGGATTTCTTTCAGAGAATGCTAAATTCTCTAAAATTTGTCAAGAGCACGGAATCAAATTTATTGGTGCCGCTCCTGAAATGATTGATAGAATGGGAGATAAAGCTTCTGCAAAAGCGACAATGAAAGCAGCAGGAGTTCCATGTGTACCAGGTTCAGAAGGATTATTAGAATCTTTTGAACAAACACAAAAATTAGCTAAAGAATTTGGTTACCCAGTTATGCTTAAAGCAACTGCTGGTGGTGGCGGAAAAGGAATGCGTGCCGTTTGGAAAGAAGATGAACTGTTGAAAGCTTGGGAAAGTGCACGTCAGGAAGCTGCTGCTGCATTTGGAAATGACGGTATGTACATGGAGAAACTTATCGAAGAGCCACGTCATATCGAAATTCAGGTTGTTGGAGATTCTTACGGAAAAGCATGTCACCTTTCTGAAAGAGATTGTTCTGTTCAGCGTCGTCACCAAAAATTAACTGAAGAAACGCCTTCACCTTTCATGACAGACGAATTGCGTACTGCAATGGGAGAAGCTGCTGTAAAAGCTGCTGAATTCATTAAATACGAAGGAGCTGGAACAGTAGAATTTCTTGTAGACAAACACAGAAATTTCTATTTCATGGAAATGAATACACGTATCCAAGTAGAGCACCCAATTACTGAGCAAGTTATTGATTATGATTTGATTCGTGAGCAAATTATGGTTGCAGCTGGAATTCCGATTTCAGGGAAAAACTATTTGCCACAATTACATGCTATCGAATGCCGTATTAATGCTGAAGATCCTTATAATGATTTTCGTCCTTCACCAGGAAAAATTACTACACTTCATATGCCAGGAGGACATGGAGTTCGTTTAGATACACACGTTTATTCTGGTTACAGTATTCCTCCAAATTACGATTCAATGATTGCTAAGTTAATTACAACAGCGCAGTCTCGTGAAGAAGCTATCAGCAAAATGAGAAGAGCGTTAGATGAATTTGTTATTGAAGGTGTGAAAACTACAATACCATTCCATAGACAATTAATGGATGATCCAAGATATATTGCAGGAGATTATACAACTGCTTTTATGGATACTTTTAAAATGAATCCAATAGAATAATTTAAAGGCTGTCAATTCTGACAGCCTTTTTTGTTTTACATATATACGAACCCGAAAGATTTATAAAATCTTTCGGGTTTTTGTCATTTGTATCCTTAGTAAACACAACTTGTGTATACTTTTTACACACTTTTTATAAAATTACACACTTCTTAGTATTGATAAATTTTGGCACAAATCTCTTAAACTACCGTAAAATAAGGCTTTTTGGGATGGAGACTAAGAAATGTTGGTTACGGCATGATAATTTCATTATCTAAAGCGTAAACAATTATCAAACTATTTAAAATATATACATTATGAAAAATCTATTCTTATCAGCCGCTATAGTATTGGGAGGTTTAACATCATTCGCTTCTACTTCTCCAGTAACAAATTCTATTGTAAAAACGATTTCAATTCAAGATGAATATACAGAAATTAAACTAGAAGAAATTCCGGCTCCAATTACTGAAGCTTTAAAAAAAGCTTTTCCAGATGCAGTACTTTCAAAAGCATATAAAAATGCAAAATCAGAATATAAATTAGACGTAACTGTAGGAGAAAAAGTAGGTTCTCTTTACGCTAATGCAGATGGAACTTGGATTAAAAAATAATCTATCCTATTAAAAACTCAATTAACTCATTAAATATACACACTATGAAAAATTTATTTTTATCAGCCGCAATCGTTTTGGGAAGTTTAACTTCATTTGCTTCGACTTCACCAATAACTAATACAATCGTAAAAACAATTTCTATTCAAGAAGAATATACAGAAATTAAAGTAGTAGAACTGCCAACTGCAGTAACTGACGCTCTTAAAAAAGCATATCCAGATGCAGTATTGACAAAAGCATACAAAAATGCAAAATCAGAATATAAATTAGAAGTAGCTGTAGGAGACAAAGTAGGTGCTCTTTATGCTAACGCAGATGGAACTTGGATTAAAAAATAATCCTAATCCATAATTAAATTATCAATTAACTCATTAAAATATACACACTATGAAAAATTTATTTTTATCAGCCGCAATCGTTTTGGGAGGTTTTACATCATTTGCTTCAACTTCACCAGTAACTAATACAATCGTAAAAACAATTTCTATTCAAGAAGAATATACAGAAATTAAAGTAGAAGAAGTTCCAACTGCAGTTACTGAAGCGCTGAAAAAAGCGTATCCAGATGCAGTTTTAAATAAAGCATACAAAAATGCTGCTTCTCAATATAAATTAGAAATTACAGTAGGAGACAAAGTTGGTTCTCTTTATGCTAACGCAGATGGATCTTGGATCAAAAAATAACCAACTAACTAAAAAACTATAATTATGAAAAAGTTAATCTTATCGGCAGCAATCCTATTAGGAGGGTTGTCAACACAAGCTGCAACTACTGAAAAAAATTCAAATATACAATCAGTAAAGTTTCAAGACGAATATAAAGAAGTTGATGCTGTTCCGGCAGCTATAAAAACAGCTTTGGATAACGCTTATCCAGGTGTAAAACTTGAAAAAGCTTATGTAAACGACAAAAAAGAATATAAAATTGAAATTTTGGTAAGAGATGTAAAATCTATTGTGTACACCGATATTCAAGGAAATATTATTAAAAAATAAATTAATTATTAAAATCACCTCATTATGAAAAAGTTAATCCTTTCGGCAGCTATTGTTTTAGGTAGTTTGTCAATGCATGCAGCAAATGCTGTTGTAACAAATTCAATTGTTAAATCAATAAATGTTCAAGATGAATTTACTGAAGTTAGTGCAGATGCTGTTCCAGCTGCAGTAAAGTCAACTATTGAAAAGTCTTTTCCGAACACTAAGCTAGAAAAAGCGTATAAAAACGAAAAGAACGAGTACAAACTAGAAATTTCTAGTGGTGACAAAAAGTATACTGTTTTTACAGATGCTTCTGGAAACATCATTAAAAAATAATTTTTAAAAAGGACATTATGAAAAAGTTAATCTTATCAACAGCAATTATTTTAGGAAGTTTATCACTGCATGCAACTACAACGACGACAAATGATGCCGATGTAAAGATTGCTGTAAATTTTCAAAATGAGTATAAAGAAGTTGGTACTGATGCAGTTCCTGCAGCAGTAAAAACAGCTCTAGAAACCGCTTATCCTGGTGCAAAACTAGATAAAGCGTATGTAAACGAAAAAAAAGAGTATAAACTCGAAATATCAGTTGGTGACCAAAAGGCTACTGTTTACTCAGATGTCAATGGCAATTGGTTGAAAATATAATTAGGTGAATTAGATTTATGTTTTTGGTGAAAAAGAGATTGCTACGAGCAATCTCTTTTTTTTTGCATAATTTTGTGAAAATACAACTTTAATAGTATTATTTTAGCAAAAAAGTCCCAAAAAACAGATGTCAAAGATATTACTGATAGAAGATGATATTGCGTTTTGCAAATTATTAGAAAAATTTCTAATGAAAAAAGCATACGACGTAACCATTGCTTTCTCGGCTGAAGAAGCACGATTAGCAATGAAAAAAGAATCTTTTGATTTGATTCTGACCGATCTGCGTTTGCCAGATTCGGACGGTATTGGACTTATGTCTGAATTTAAAATCTCAAATCCTGACATTCCTGTTGTACTTATGACAGGTTACTCAGATGTAAATACTGCTGTGAAAGCAATAAAAAATGGCGCTGCAGATTATATCTCAAAGCCATTTAATCCGGATGAGGTTTTATTAGTTATAACAAATGCACTGCAGACTACAAAAACAGAAATAGAGGAAACTCCAGCTGTTGCCAAGAAATCAGTTAAAAAACAAACTTCATCTGAAAACGAATTTGTAAAAGGAATTTCTGTCGCTTCTAGAAAATTGCTGGATCACATTCAATTGGTAAGCCCAACGGATATGTCGGTATTGATTATTGGAGAAAGCGGTACTGGAAAAGAAATCATTGCAAAAAGTATTCATCAGCAAAGTAATCGCAAAAACAATAATTTCATTGCAGTAGATTGTGGCGCAATACCGAAAGAGTTGGCAGCAAGCGAATTTTTTGGTCATTTAAAAGGATCTTTTACTGGGGCAATCAGCGATAAAATGGGTTATTTTGAGGCTGCAAATGGCGGAACTATTTTCTTAGATGAAATTGGAAATCTTTCCTACGAAAATCAAATTCAGTTATTAAGAGCGCTTCAGGAACGAAAAATCAAACCTGTTGGAAGCAATAAAGAAATTAACGTTGATATCCGCATTATTACCGCCACAAATGAAGATTTGCGAGAAGCAGTAAAAAACGGCGATTTTAGAGAAGATTTATACCATAGAATCAATGAATTCTCTATTCTTTCTCCTTCATTAAAAGATAGAGAAGAGGACTTAATGGTCTTTGCCGATTATTTCTTGGAAAAAGCCAATCAGCAATTGAATAAGGAAATTATTGGATTCTCTCCAGAGGTCGTAGCTATTTTTCAGAAATACAATTGGCCAGGAAATTTACGTGAATTGCAAAACTGTGTAAAACGGGCGACTCTTTTGTCGCGCGGAGAATTTATTGAAAGTGATGTTTTGCCAGCAGAATTTTTTCAGATTCAAAAACAAAATACGATAGAAACGGCTAGTTCATTTTCTTTGTCTGAAAATGAAAAAGAAACAATTATTCATGCTTTATCTAAAACGCAGAATAATAAATCGGAAGCGGCAAAACTTCTTAAAATTACAAGAAAAACACTTTATAATAAATTGAAGCAATACAATATTGATTAAAATTGAATGCTAATTTTCCTTAATCAAATTCGTGAAAATTCATGTCTACTTTCTTTTTCTTTTAAACAATTTCCTTTTGAAGAGCCTTAAAAAGCGACTCTGTTTTTGATTTTAAAACCTTATAAATATCTTTTAAATCAGAAATTTCAAAATCATTTTTTTCTAGTGCTTTCAAAAGTCCGCCAATTTCTCGGGCTTCAATTTGCTTGAACATCGGTGCAATTCTATGTGCAATTGAATTTATTTCTGGTACATTTTCTTCGGCGATTGCATTTTCTAAAAATGTTAAATTTTCATTGCTGCTTTCTATAAAAGATTTTAAAACTTCGTTAAGCGCAACAGTATCGTTTCCTAAAAACTCTTTTAAAGTTTCTAAAGAATACAATTTAGAAAATGTTTTTTCTTCAACATCATTAATCTCCACTTTTGGCAAAGTATCATTTTCTAAAATTAGTCTAATAGTCTCTAATAATATTTTGGGAGAATAAGGTTTTTTAATTACCGTTGTAAATCCGGCATCAGCATAAACAGACGAATCTAGATCAGATCTTCCGGTCAGCGCAATCACAGGCTGATTTTTGTAAACATCAGTAGTTTTTAGTTTTTGAAGGAATCCAAAACCATCCATTTCTGGCATTTGAATATCTGTAATCACAAAATCAAAATTTGTCTGCTGAATCGCTTCTAATGCTTTAATAGCACTATTAAAAGATAAGACCTGATGTTTTTCTTGTCTCAAAACACCACTTGTCAAATTCAAAAGATTAATATCATCATCAATAACTATAAAAGTTTGTGCTTCTATATTTTGAGAAACCTGCTTTTTAACTTCTGGAACTGAATTTGTACTTGTGTCAAAAAGCAACGGAAGCTGAATTTCAAAAACACTTCCTTTTCCGAAGGCACTTTCTAATTCTAAACTGCCTCCTAAAGCCGAAATAATTTTTTTGCAAATAGATAGGCCTAAACCTGTTCCTCCATATTTTTTCTCGATATTTTCATTGGCTTGAGCAAATTCTTCAAAAACTAATTTCTGATTTTCTTTTTCGATTCCAATTCCGGTATCCTCAATAGTAATAGTAAGAAAGTTTTTGTTTTCAGCAAGATATGCGCTGATTCTGATAAAACCTTCTTCTGTAAATTTATAGGCATTTCCGATAAGATTGCTCAAAATTTGTTTCAATCGAAAAGGATCGCCCACAATTTTAACGTTCAGTTTTTCATCAACATTAATAATAAGATCGATGTTTTTTTGCTTGTAAACAGTCTGAATACTTTTGGCAACTTCATCGATGATTTCTGGCAAAACAAAAGGCACTTTTTCTATAGAAATTTTTCCGGCTTCAATCTTGGAAAAATCTAATAAATCCTGAACCAGCTGTGTAATATATTCAGAAGAATTTTTAATATTTTTAATAAAATAGGACTGTTTCGTATTTACATCAGAATTGCCCAAAAGTTCAGAATAACCTACAATCGTGCTCAAAGGCGTTTTTAAATCGTGGCTTACTGTCGAAATCAACTGTTCACGGCTTTTTAGTAAATTCTTGGTTTTGAAGTTCGCAATTTCAAGCTGTTTCTTGTAAACTTGAGATTTTGAGTAATCGCTCACAATTAAAATCGAAAAAAACAATGTCAGAACTAGACCAATAATCGCCGAAGCTGTTACGATTTCGTTTACTTTTTTAAGTGATTTTTCTTTTAAGGAATTGTTTTTTATCGAGTTAATAATAATTTCTCTTTCTATAATTCGAAGCACTTTTCGAAGCTGATCAGAGATTGCAATTTCGTTTTTAAGCAATTTATTTTCTTCAAAATTCAGCGATTCTTTTTTCTTTTCTGCTTTCAATTTTACATTGCTCAACAGCTTTTTAGAATTGGCCAAAATAGAATCTGATGCTTTTTTGCTAAGTGTGTTTGTGCTGTCGTCAGGAATATTTTGGTTTAAATAATCGACATATTTTTGAAGTACATTACGCTGATAATTTCCTAATTGATTTGGGTTTTTGTTGAAATCCTGAAGTTCTAATTTTCGGAGTTTAAACTCCATTTTAGTAATTTCATCAATAGCTGTATTTACCGAAACTTCATCTTCGGCTTTGTTTTTAATCGTCTTTAATTGTTTTATGTTTTTTGTCTTTTCAGACAGTAAATAAGTTACGCTGTCCAGTAAAGTTTTTTGATATTGGGTCGTAACAATTTGCTTTAAAGTATCAATTCGTAAGCGGAGAGAATCGGTTTCGATAAGATAGCTTTTAAAGTCATTCTCAGAGTTGGTCTGAATCGTTTTTCGGGCTAAGCTTTCCGTTTTATAAACATTCGAAAATAATTTGCTAACTCTTAAAATCTTGGTTTTTTCAAACGCAATTTTATCTTCCAATTTATTGTAAACCTGATTTTCAGAATATAAAAACCATCCAACGGTAATCACCAGAGCCAGTAATGCAACATAGCTGAAAAGCACTTTTATCGCTGTATAACTTTTTTTGCTCTCCATAGGTATTTTGCGGGATTGGGCCCCGACGCCTCGGGATTAAATTTGAAATTACTGCAATTTATTTAAAAAAAACTGTTTTAAAAAGATAAATAAATGCTAAAGTGTTATATAATTTCAATGTCTCAAAAACAAAATAGCCGAAGATTATAGAAATCTCCGGCTATTAATATTTTAAAAATCGTATCTTAAAGTGTTTCGCTCAGCCATTTAAAAAATTCTCCTTGCCAAACCTGAGCATTTTGCGGTTTTAAAACCCAGTGGTTTTCATCTGGAAAATAAACAAATCTGCTTTTAATGCCTCTTAACTGTGCAGCTTGAAAAGCTTCTTGCCCTTGCCCGATTGGTACACGGAAATCTTTTCCTCCTTGAAAAATCAAGATTGGCGTATTCCAGTTCTGAACCAAAGTCGCAGGATTGAAAGTCGTGTATGCTTTTTGAGCTACAGCGTTGTCTTTTTCCCAGTACGCTCCGCCGAAATCCCAGTTGTTAAAGAAAACTTCTTCTGTGGTCCCCAACATGCTTACGGTATTGAAAACACCATCGTGCGCGATAAAAGTTTTGAAACGTTTGTTGTGAATTCCAGCTAAATAAAATACTGAGTATCCTCCGTAGCTTGCGCCAACACAGCCTAAACGAGATTTGTCGACATAGCTTTCTTTAGCAACATCATCAATTGCAGAAAGGTAATCGTCCATAACTTGTCCGCCCCAGTCTTTACTGATTTTTTCATTCCATTCAACACCGTGTCCTGGCATTCCGCGACGGTTTGGCGCCACAACTACATAGCCTTTTGCAGCCATTAATGAGAAATTCCAACGGAAAGAATACGATTGTGTCAAAGGAGATTGTGGTCCTCCTTGACAGAATAATAAGGTTGGATATTTTTTAGAAGCATCAAAATTTGGAGGCAAAATTACCCAAACCAACATTTTTTTTCCGTCAGTTGTAGTAACATAACGTTTTTCCGTTTTGCTTAAAGTTAATTTTTTATACGTTTCTGTATTTATGTTTGAGATTTGTTTCCAAGTGTTTTTCTTCAAATTAAAAGAAAAAATCTCGCCAGCATGATTCATGTCAGATCTTGTTACGATAATTTCATCGCCTGCAAATCCAACTAAATCATTTACATCAAAATCTCCATTTGTCAATTGACGAACTTGAATAGCAATTTTTGTTAATCCCGGAAAGTTTACTGTAAAAAGTTGTTTTGTACCATCAACTGGCGCTACAAAAAATACATTTTTGCCATCTTTACTCCAGATAAAATTATCTACAGTTCCGTCCCAATTTGCAGTTAAGTTGGTTTTGATTCCTTTAAATTCAACAATAATATCGTTTTTATCAGACTCATATCCGTCGCGTTTCATTTGCAGCCAAGTCAAATTTCCTGTTGGAGAAAATTGCGGTGCCGTGTCGTAACCTAAATTATCTTCGGTTCTGTTGATTGTTTTTTGATTTTCTAAATTGTACTCATAAATATTTGTGTTCGTAGAAATTGCATATTGTGTTCCCGCTTTTTTCTTGCATACATATAAAATGCTTTTTGATTCTGGCGACCAAATATAATCTTCGTCTCCGCCAAAAGGTTTTTGAGGAGAATCAAAAGCTTCTCCTTTTAAAATATCGATTCCTGTGGCACCTTCTTTATTTTCTTTATAAAAAACATGGTTAAATTTCCCTTCATTCCAAGTATCCCAATGACGGTAATCAAGTCCGTCATAAATTTGAGCGTCTGATTTGTCTAATTTCGGATAAAAATCTTTTCCTAAAACCTTGTCAATTTTTACTTCTTCATTGTACACTAAAAATTTTCCGTCTGGCGAAACATTTTTGTCAGCCAAAACAGCTTTTGTGTCTTTAATTTCAGTTGCAGTGCCGCCACCAACAGGGAGCATGTAAAATTTTGAAGACGATTTGTTTTCTTCTACAGAAGGAGTTGAAACCTTAAAAACAACATTTTTTTCATCTTTAGAAAGTCCAAGTGCCGTCACTCTTCCTAGTTTCCATAACAATTCTGGCGACATTACATTTTGTCCGATAGCGTTTAAACTCATCATTATTAAGGTTGTTAATACTACTTTTTTCATAATAAAAATTCTATTTTTTGTGGCGCTAAAAATACAACAATTAAATTCCAATTTTTAAATCCCAAATTCCAATTACTGTTAAAGTTTGTAATTTCAAATTCCAATATAAAAAATCCAAAACTTTTACAGGAATGTTCCGTCACTAATTCACTGATTTTCAAAATTAATTCATGAATTCTTGGCGAATAGAATCCGTTTAAAACAAAGTTTTAGAATTTGGATTTTAAAAATTGAAATTTATTTTTTAGGATAAAAAAATCATTATTTTTATAAAAAATTGGCAAATGGAATTAAGTTACTGGGAACTAAAAAACTGGTTCACGAATGTTGATTATACGATTGTTGGAAGCGGTATTGTAGGTTTGCACGCGGCATTGCGCTTACGCGAAAGATTTCCTACTGCTAAAATTTTAGTTTTAGAACGAGGCATGTTGCCACAGGGTGCAAGTACAAAAAATGCAGGTTTTGCCTGTTTCGGAAGCCTGTCTGAAATTTTGGAAGACTTAAAAACACATTCAGAAGAAGATGTGGTAAATCTTATTGAGAAACGCTGGAAAGGTTTGCAATTGCTTCGAAAAAGATTGGGCGACACAGTAATAGATTTTAAGCCTCACGGCGGATATGAATTATTTTTGAAAGACGATAATCTTGGATTTTCTGAATGTATTTCGAGATTGCCTTTTATTAATGAAATTCTAAAACCGCTTTTTAAAGCCGATGTTTTTTCGAAAGAAGTTGATCGTTTTGGATTTGAGAACATTAAAGAATATTTAATTTTTAATCCTTTTGAAGCGCAGATCGATACCGGAAATATGATGCAGGAATTGTTGCGGCAAGCGATTTCTGAAAATATTTTAATTCTGAATCAGCAAACGGTAACAGGTTATGCCGATTTAGGAAATCAAGTAGAAATCGCGCTGGCCGATTTTACTTTTAAATCCAAAAAAATACTTTTTGCAACAAATGGTTTTGCTAACACCTTGACAAAAGGTGCCGTTCAGTCTGCAAGAGCACAGGTTTTGATTACAGAACCTATCAAAAATTTAGATATTAGAGGCACTTTTCATTTAGACCGCGGTTATTATTATTTCAGAAATATAGGCGACAGAATACTTCTTGGCGGTGGACGAAATCTAGATTTTGAAGCTGAAAATACAACCGAATTTGGGCAAACGAAAATTGTACAAAATAAATTGGAGGAGTTGCTGAAAAATGTAATTTTACCAAATCAGGAATTCCAGATCGCGCATCGTTGGAGCGGTATTATGGGAATAGGAAACAGTAAAAAACCTGTTGTTTCTCAACTGTCTGAAAACGTGTTTTGTGGAGTGCGTTTAGGCGGCATGGGCGTAGCAATTGGAAGTTTAATAGGAACAGAATTAGCAGATTTAATATAATGGCAGCAACCAAAAAACCAGCACCAAAAAAAACAACAGCAACCAAACCAAAACCAACTGCTAAAAAAGGCAATCGCTCTTTTGGCGAAAAAGTAAAATGGTTTTTCATCAAATTAATGTTATGGTTTTTCGGACTCTCGATTGGATCGGTCATACTTTTTAAATATGTACCAGTTCCTTTTACACCGTTGATGCTGATTCGTGCGATCGAAAATAAATTGGGCGGAAAGGAAGTTTATTTTGATCACGACTGGGAGCCAATTGAAAAAATTTCGATGAATTTGCAGAAAGCCGTTATCGCGAGTGAAGACGGAACTTTTTTATATCACAATGGTTTCGATTTCAAAGCGCTCCAAAAAGCATATAAAAGCAACGAGCGCGGACGCCGCATTCGAGGTGGAAGTACGATTTCGCAGCAAACGGCAAAAAATGTCTTTTTATGGCAAGGCAAAAGTTATTTCCGTAAAGGTTTAGAAGCTTATTTTACTGTTTTAATAGAAATTATCTGGGGCAAAGAACGCATCATGGAAGTGTATTTGAATAGTATCGAAATGGGGGATGGGGTTTATGGTGCCTATGCCGCGACAGAACATTGGTACCGTCGTGATGCCTCGAGCTTAACGCCAATGCAGGCCGCCGGAATTGCAGCGATTTTGCCAAACCCACGAAAGTTTAAAGCAACAGGATCTTCAAGTTATATTAACAGACGTAAACAGCGAATTGTTCGCGAAATGCGTGCCGTTGGAAAAATCAATTATAATGGGAAGTAAAAATTGCTTTATTGCGCTCTTTCTATTAACATCAATATTGGGTTTTGGACAGGCAAAAACAACAGAAATAGGTTTTATTACAGACAACGATTTGTATACTTCGTCTAAAAATGACATGTATTATACAAATGGTTTAGAGCTTTTTTACCGATTTTTATCGAAAAACGAAAATGAAAAAATCAATAAAAAGATTACTGAATTTCGTTTAGGGCAATACATTTACAATCCGAGATATATTAATGAAACTTCTGTAGATATAAACGATCGCCCTTTTGTAGGTTATCTTTTTGCCGAAGCGGGAAGAAATTATTTCTACCAAAATGAATCGGTTTTAAAGACTGATTTTCAGTTGGGTTTTCTTGGGCCGAATGCACTTGGAAAAGAAACACAGGAAAGTTTTCATCATATTATTGGCTATAAAAAAGTATACGGCTGGGAAAATCAGATTCATAACGCGTTTGGCGTTCAGGCGCATGTTATGTATTCGAAGAAATTATTCCCAAGCAAACACAATGATTTTATAGATCTCCATTTTCAGTCAGAGGCAAATTTGGGAACTATTTTTACGGGAGTTTCGACAGGATTTTTAACTCGAATTGGCTTCAAGAAACTGCTTCCTGTTTACGATTCTAATTTGCACGACGCTTCTGTAAGTGCGACACCACAATACAATATTCGCGAATTTTACTTTTATGCGATGCCAAGCGTCAATTACCAATTTTATGACGCTACGATTGAAGGCAGTATGTTTAATGATACAAGTCCGGTAACTTTCGATTTAGAACCGCTTCGTTTCAACGCCGAGTTTGGTTTAAAATACCGCCACAACAATTTCAATATGTCGTATTCTTTCATTTATAGAGGAAGAGAATTAAATGATCCTGGGATTAATACTAATTCAGGATATTTTTATGGGAGTATTCGATTGGGAATTTTGCTGAAGTAGGGGTTTTATTATGATGTTTTTTTAACGGCTAAGTTTCAAAAGTTTATTCAATGTAGAGATCCTTTTTTAATTTATGGTTCTTCAGTGTTGGCTGTGGTGTACAATTTCTAGAAATAACGTTAGTGATTATTTCTCTGCAATATTCTTCTAGCCATTTACTACCGTATTTTTTTATTTCGTTCCCGTTAGGTATATCTATAAGATGAAATTCAGCATGCCAATAGTTTAGTACTAAAGGGTCATGCTTAATAATACAAGTTCCAGGAACTTTAATAGTTTTGTTTCCGGAATCATTAACTTCTTCACTTATTGGAGTATTAATTGTACTTAAAAATTTGACTAATTCATTAGAATATGGCTTTTTACAATCATGTGGGTATTTATGAATTTTATTTACGTTCATATAAATAGCACATCCAGCTGTTAATGAAATTGAATCAAGATGAGAGTATAAAAAGACTCTCTTTTTTTTAATCCATTTCTCATTCCCACTTGAATGCATATTTAAGCGAAACTTAAGATGCTTTTCCTTAAATGGTCCGCCAGCTATGTTTGTTGAAAGACCTAAAATACTTTTTGGGTGATTTATAATTGCATCTTCATTGATTTCAAAACCATTTCCAAATTTGAAAAAAGTTTCATCATAAGATAAATTTGACCTTCTTATTAAATAAACTTGCTGTAATTTTAAGATGTCGAAATCTAAGAGTAATTTATAATTCTTTTTTGGTAATATTTGTCGTGGGTATATCAACTTGTGAAAATTCTTAACTATCCAAATATTTTTTAAATCCATCTATGAAATTTGAAATTTCATTAACGCCCGAAGCCACTAATTCATCATTTATAAAAAGAGAGAATATTATTAAATTATCATCATTCAGTTCATTAACAAGTTCAAAAGATTTATTAATTACTAAAATTCTGTTTTTTGAAAATGAGATTGAAAATTTTATTTTATTTGTGTTATTTATAAAAACTAGAATATCAATAAAATTTAGAGTAGATATCTGCATTGCTACACTTTCAAAGCTTTCTTTTATTACGTTTTTTGAAAATTCTTTACAACTAAAAGATTCTAATCTTTGATTAAACATTTTATTAATCTTATATAAATTTTTATCAATATAATTTGGGCGTGAAATCGTTGTGTTTTCGACCTGTTTAATTAATCTCAAAATAGCTGAGCTTCTTTCTAGTGCTTTTTCATATGATCTATAGGCATGACAACTTCCGGTAAGGGCATTAATTGCAAATACTGAGTTTTCAAAACTATCAAGTTTTACATTGTTTGTGTGCACAATTTGAACTGATGGTTTTGTATAATGTCCCATTAGATCCATTACGGGTTCAGATAACATTGATCCATCCATTTTCTCATGATCATGTGAAGACCAAGTACGCGTTTTGGTAGGTGATTCTAAATTTGCTATCATATATTTTCTATTTATATTCAGGATTTAAAGATTTTATAAAATTTTCATTTAGTAATCCAAAGAACAATTCTTTTAATGCAGTATGTAATTCATTTATGTCATCAAAAATTTTCTTTTTATCAAATTCTGAATCTATCGATGCGTCTATATCTATTAAGTGTCCTTTTTTATTTACATTCTGGTCATCGTTTAATTCGAAATCTTTTTTTATTCTTAAAATTAAATCAATTTTACCTAAAACAATTTTTGTCATGTAAACAACAAATTCCTCATTAAAATTAGAAATTTCTAATTTTGGTAAATGCTTTAAAATAGTACTAATATCTTCTATGTTTTCAAAAATTGATCCATATCTAACACCAATTCTTTCAATTTCATCTATAAAACCTAGATCTTTTAATCTATTTATCGCTTGTTTTAAAAATACACTATAATTTTTCCAGAGTTTATATTCCGAAATAATTTCAAATGCTATAAAATGTTCATTAAAAGAAATTGAATAATCATCATTTGAAAATACATATTCAGGGAAATATTTTAATTCAATATTTTTTTCTCGTAATCCAGTTGGAAATCCAGTGTTTTTAAATTTTGGAAAATCCTTTGTAAATTCAGAGAAAAGAGAAATGAAAATTTCGTTTAATGATTTATTACTTTTAAATCTTATTTCAACTGTAGAACTGAATAATGGGTCAGGATTTATTTTTAGTGGTAGCATCACGTTTTAAAGGGTGCAAAATTAATTAATCTGTTTTATAATTTAAAGCAAAGTTATAAACATAAAAAAAAGTCGGCAAACTGCAAGTTTTGACGATGAAATGCATTTTTAGCGATTATATTTGATAAATATATTGATAAAAAGGATTGATTGTATACCTATTTTTAAAATTGTTAACAAAAAGAACTTTTAAAGTGGAAGAGTTTAAATAAAATTTAGCGTGCTAAATGTCAAATTTCTTATAAAAATCAAAACCTTCAATTCTAGCCCCGATTGAAACGGCATCCTTTTTCTTGCTTCTTTAGCAAGGAAAAGATAGAGTGGAAAGCGGGACAAAACGATCTTTTGAAAACGAAAACCTTCTGCTTCTAATTTTAGAAGTACTATTTAATAATGGTTTTTATTCTGAAATGGCTATCACAAAATATATAACAGAGGCTATTAAAAGAACAACTCCGGTGATTAACAGTACATCATCTTCTACTGTGCTGATGCTTTTTTTGACTAGATAATAACGATCGACTAACATTCCGATTTCGTAAACCATTAAGAAGCCGATTAAGGTTAATAAACCGTATATTTTTTCTAATCCGCCGCCTCCGCTAAAAGCACCTTCGTAGGCAAACCATGAAATAATGCCAACTGCAGGAACAATTAGCAATGCTGATTTTATAAGGAGCGGACTTCCTTTCCAGAATAGTAATACAATCAGAACTATTATTGGTATGAATAACCATCGCAGTAATAATGTCATTTTTAAGGTTTTAATTTAATGTAAGTTAATTAAAATTTTTTTTACTTGAACAAGTGGTCTTTGAAAAACTAAAATTTATCTGACTATTTATGAGGTTTAACCTTTTAGTAATAATGCTGCGTTTTTTAATCCGTAAATTTATTTAAAATTAAAACTATGGAAATCAATTGGATCATAATTGGAATTGTTGCAGCAGTAGTTGTAGTTGTAATTGTTTTTACAGTTAGGAAAAATCAAAAAGAGAAAAAAAAGTTAACAGAAGAATTGAATAACGATTTTACTAAACCAGAAGAAGACGAGCCAAATTTTGAGGATTCGGCGAATGAGAAATAATTGATTGTGTAAAATAGTTAATTGAAAAAAATAAACCCTTGTAAGCTAAATTACAAGGGTTTTGTTTTGTGGAGAATACCGGATTCGAACCGGTCACCTCTTGCCTGCCAGGCAAGCACTCTAGCCAAATGAGCTAATCCCCCAAAGCGTTAGCAAATAAAGTCAATTAATTGGCAAAAAACAAATTTCAAATTGCTTCGGCTGAAAATATTTTGCAAAACCGTAACTTTACGTTCTAATCTATTTTTATGAGTTCAGAAAATCAAAACGGTTCTTTAGAAACTACTTTTAATAATGCCGTTGCAACGGTACAGTTTGGTCATCCTGCGAGCAATTCTTTTCCGCGTGAATTACTGGATCGCCTAACTGCCGAAATTAATTTGTTGAGCCGAAATGAAACGGTTTCGGTTATAGTTTTACAAAGTGAAGGTTCGAAAGTTTTTTGCTCTGGCGCTTCGTTTGACGAACTTTTGCAAGTTCAAAATGAGGAGCAGGGAACAGAATTTTTCTCTGGTTTTGCACATTTGTTAAATGCCATGCGAAATTGTTCTAAAATAATTGTCGGCCGTGTTCAAGGCAAAGCAGTAGGTGGCGGTGTCGGCATTATTGCGACTTGCGATTATGTTTTGGCAACACCCGAAAGTGCAGTGAAATTATCTGAATTGGCAATCGGAATTGGGCCTTTTGTTATCGAACCGGCTGTTTCAAGAAAAATAGGAAAAACAGCAATGACAGAAATGACGTTGGCAGCGCACGAGTGGAAATCGGCTAACTGGGCTTTGCAAAACGGACTCTACGCGTCACTTCATAATGCAGCTGAATTAGATGCCGAAGTTGCGAATTTTGCTCAAAAACTAAGTTCGTATAATCCTGAAGCTTTATTCGAAATGAAAAAAATCATTTGGGAAGGAACAGAGCAATGGGAATCGATTTTAATTGAACGTGCTAAGATTACAGGTAAATTGGTTTTGTCTGATTTTAGCAGAAATGCTTTGACGCAGTTTAAGAAATAATTTTTAGTTTTCAATCTCAGTCTCAGTTCTTGAATTTTGACAAAGTTTGGACTCAATATAACAAAGCTAAAAAAAGACCCGAAAACGGTTATTAATTTGTAAATTTGCAACCTAAAATTTAAATCGATGAGTAATATCAGAATTACAAAGCAATTTAATTTCGAAACCGGTCACGCTTTGTACGGTTACGACGGAAAATGCAAAAACGTTCACGGGCACAGTTATAAATTATCGGTAACGGTTATTGGTTCGCCAATCACGGATCGAAACAATGTGAAATTCGGAATGGTAATCGATTTTTCAGATTTAAAGAAAATTGTAAAAGAAGAAATTGTCGATCAGTTTGATCATGCAACTGTTTTTAACGAAACTACACCGCATATCGAATTGGCAAATGAATTGAAAAACCGCGGACATCACGTAATTTTAGTAGATTATCAGCCAACAAGTGAAAACATGGTGGTCGATTTTGCTGAAAGAATTGTTGCAAGGCTTCCTGCAGGAATAACGCTTTTCTCACTTAAACTTCAAGAAACAGAATCGTCATTTGCAGAGTGGTACGCAAGTGATAATCAGTAAAAAGTAAAAAGTAAGATGTGAAAAGTAAGATGTGAAAAGTAAAATGTAAAAAGTAAAAAGTAAAAAGTAAGATGTGAAAGGTAAAACAATTCACATTTGACATCTCACAACTCACATTTGACATCTCACAAATCACAACTCACAGTTCACAAAAAAAAAATCAATGAAAAAAGTATATTTTGCTTCTGATCAGCATTTTGGAGCGCCGACTCCAGAGTTGAGTTTGCCTCGTGAAAAGAAATTTGTCGCTTGGTTGGATGAGGTTAAAGAAGATGCGGAAGCTATTTTTTTATTGGGCGATTTATTTGATTTTTGGTTTGAATATAAAACCGTTGTGCCAAAAGGATTTGTGCGTATTTTAGGCAAATTGGCTGAAATTCGCGATAGCGGTATTCCGATTTACTTTTTTGTTGGAAATCACGATTTGTGGATGAACGATTATTTTGAAACCGAATTAAATATTCCGGTTTACCACGATAACAAAGAATTTACTTTTAACGGAAAAACCTTTTTGATTGGCCACGGCGACGGAAAAGGTCCTGGCGACAAAGGTTATAAAAGAATGAAAAAGGTATTTACAAATCCGTTTTCAAAATGGCTTTTCCGATGGCTTCATCCAGATGTTGGCGTGAGTTTAGCGCAATATTTATCGGTTAAAAACAAATTGATTTCTGGTGACGAAGATGTAAAATTTTTAGGCGAAGAAAACGAATGGCTGGTTTTGTATGCCAAACGAAAACTCGAAACCAAACATTATAATTACTTTATTTTCGGACATCGTCATTTGCCAATGATCATTCCTGTTGGCGAAGATGCTAAATATGTAAATCTTGGCGACTGGATTGGTTATTTTACCTACGGCGTTTTTGACGGTGAAACTTTTGAACTTCAAAAATTCGAAAAATAACTATTTTTATTTAGCCGGATAAATTCCGATTTTGTGCGTTCTTAAATTGTAATTCGAAAATTGTTTGCTGTTTGAAAGCTGAAATTTAATTGCACTAGACGGTTTTTTCGGCATATGGCATTCTACACAATTATTCGCCAGCATGCTTCCTGACATTGTTTTTAATGTGGTTTCAGTGTGTTTTATATCTTGATGACAACTCATGCAGATCTTAGAATAAGACGCTAGTTTAGTAGGCGCATTCTCGTGTGGATTATGACAGGTCATGCAATCCATTTTTTCGCTTTTTTGAAAACATTTGCTTTGCGCCAATAAACCCAATTGATTGCCGTGAACATCAAAGTGAAGACTATCATTTGAGGATGGAGTTGCTCTGAAGTAATCATTTATATTATCACCGGGCTTAAATTGAAAACGAGATTTCATTCTGAGTTTATCGTTTCCTGAATGGCATATTGCACAAGCATCAATTCTTTGCTGTCTGGTCAGATTTTTGAAGGCAACAATATTTTGGGATTTCTTTAGATCAGGAAATTTTAAGTGAGTTTGAACGTGCTCTTTTCCAGGACCATGACAACGTTCACAGTCAATACCGTACACTAAAGTGTTTTTGTCCATAAAATTCTCGACTTCCATTGTCATCGAACTTACTTTGTCTGAACTTGTTGTTATGTAACTGCTTGCAATATTTGAGCTGTGACAGCCGTAGCATTCTTTAGCTATTTCCCGAGTAAAATTTGGTTTGTCTGCCGGATATCCCGGACTTGTAGCCCAACTGTTTAAGGATTTGTAATATGATAATGGAAGTTCATATGTGTAATGGTTTTTCCAGAAGGCACTTGTTTGTGCATGTTTGGTTCCAAAGACAATATCATAAGGATGTGCTTCGACTTCTTTTCCATTTTTGTATAAAACTTGGTACAGGCTGTCGTTGCGTTCTTCCATGACCAATTTGGTATTTTTGTCATAGATGAAAACATGATTTCCTTTATTAAAATCACCTAAAGCATTTTCTAAGGTTGCTGGAGCAGTTGCTTTAAAATGAGAACTCACTAAAGCCAATTGATGTTGTGTCTGATGACATTGAATACAGCTTTCAGAACCTGCGTAATCAGTACCGCGCGGGTCTATATATTCATCAGATTTATTTGTGCAGTTTGTTAGAAAAACGGCTAAAACAGCAAGGACAAAAAGAATGCAAGTTTTTTTCATTGCTGTAAATATACTTTTTTTTGAAGAAAATCAAAATATATTTCAATAATGAAAAAATGTTGTTAAAATATTTAGAATGCTTCTTAATTCAAGCCAGCTCCATAAACATATTCGTCAAGTTCAATTCGGAACAAAGACCCTTCAACCAAATCTTTAATAGATTTTAATTCTGTCATAGAAACAGCCAAATCTATTGCCGCGCAAGGTGTTTTCAATAAAAATTTATGACAAGAATATTTTAATTCGCAAGCTTCGCAACATGCATTTTCGATCAGGCTGTCTTCTATTAAATCACAGAATTGATTCATTTCAGAAATGGTGAAATAAAAACCTGTTTCCTTAAAAACGAGCTGTACTTTGTCTACCAATGTTTCGTTTTCTTTTTTCCAGTAAAAAGCTATCCCAAAATTGTTGTGGTATATCTGCTCTATTTCTCTCATTGCAAATCTTTTTATTGTCACAAATATAAATATTATTTATATTAGTTCTAAATAAAAAACTCATAAAAAAGAGAAAATTTTCAAACCCTATAAGTAATAGAAGTTCATATTAAAGATTTTTTTATTTTGGCATAAGACGAAGTAATAAAATAAAACAGCCTCAGTTTAACTTGAAGCTATTTCATTTAAAGTTCTATAATTAGATGAACTTTTAGGACTTATATGAGAAAATATAATTACTCCATATTCTGATGATCATCCATATCTTTTTGAAGATCTAGATTTCTAAATGTAGGCGATTTTATTCCGAAACCTAAAACGGTTAAAAGCGTCATACTTCCTCCAAAAACTACCGAAACAACAGTTCCCATTAATCGTGCGGTTAAGCCGCTTTCAAATGCGCCTAATTCATTTGATGACCCAACAAATATTGAATTTACTGCTGCCACGCGGCCACGCATGTGATCAGGAGTTTTAAGCTGTAAAATGGTTTGACGAATAACAACTGAAATTCCATCAGCAAGTCCACTTAAGAATAAAGCGACTACCGAAACCCAAAAAATAGTCGAAACTCCAAATAATATAATAGACAATCCGAAAATAAAAATAGCAGCCAACAGTTTCATTCCGGCTTTTTTGTATAAAGGAACGTAGGCCGATACCAACATTGTGATAAAAGCTCCAACAGCGGGAGCAGCTCTTAAAACGCCGAATCCTTCCGGGCCAACTTTTAAAATATCCTGTGCAAAAACAGGCAGTAAAGCTACAGCTCCACCAAAAAGCACGGCAACCATATCAAGTGAAAGAACTCCCAAAATGGTTTTATTATTGAAAACAAATTTAATTCCCTCTTTCAGGCTTTCCATAATTGGCTCGCCAATTTTTGGATTTAAAATTGGTTTTTTCTCAATTTGAGATAATGCGATTAATGAGAAAACAGAAAACCCAACTACCAAACACATTGACCAGTGAACCCCAATCCAATTGATCGAAAATCCTGCAACGGCTGGCCCTAAAACAGAACCAATCTGCCACACCGAACTGCTCCAAGTTGCTGCATTTGGATATGCTTTTTTAGGAACAATCAAAGATAAAAGAGAGAAAATAGTTGGTCCAAGAAAAGAACGAACCAATCCACCAATAAAAACTAAAAAGTAAATAGAAAGTAGGATTGCATCTGTAGACCACCCGTGAACAATTTTTGGCCACGTTAATAAAAACAGTCCAAAACTAACGACTGAAAAACCAAGGATACATTTTACCAACAATCCTCTTTTTTCTCTTTGATCGACCATGTGTCCGGCAAATAAAGACATTCCTATGGCTGGTATTATTTCTGCCAAACCAATAAAGCCCAAAGAAAGCGGATTTTTCGTTAAGCTGTAAACTTCCCATTCAATAACAATAAACTGCATGGACCACGCAAAAACCATTGCAAAACGCAGGATTAAAAAAATATTAAATTCTCTGTAGCGCAATGCCTGATACGGGTCGGCTTTTTTAGATTTATCTTTCATTTGTTCTAATATCTTTTAGCATAAGCTGAGTCGAAACATTTCCGTTCCACTCATTTTCAGCAATACAATAGGCAAGCTGAAAAGTATTTTGATTTTTGGTAAGGTCTATTTTTTTTCCGAGTCCAAAACCAATTGCTGCAATTCCGTCTGTCCCAATGCTTCGGGATTGTTTAACGAAAAGCCTCAAATGTTCTTCGTCTGCGCCTAAAGTTTTGGCATAACCTGTATCTTTTACATCCGAAGTCATAAAAACAGGTGTCATGTTCTGCGGACCAAAAGGCTCAAATTGTTTTAAAATCCGAATCAGTTTTGGTGTAATATCGCTAAAGTTTATCTCTGCATCAATTTCGATTTCCGGTGTTCGCATTTCAGGCAAAATGGTTGCTGAAACTTGTTTCTCAAAAGCTTCTTTAAAAGTTTTATAATTCTCAGCTTTCAACGTCATTCCCGCAGCGTACATATGGCCTCCAAATTGTTCTAAATGATGTGCACAAGCGTCTAGAGCATTATAAACGTCAAAACCTTTTACAGATCTTGCCGACGCAGCATATTTGTCGCCGCTTTTAGTGAAAACCAAAGTTGGGCGATAATACGTTTCTATTAATCTTGAAGCGACAATCCCAATTACGCCTTTGTGCCAGTCTTCTTGAAAAACAACAGTTGAAAAACGCTCTTCTTCTTGATTTTCTATAATTTGCTGAAAAGCTTCTTTGGTAATTTTTTTATCTAGATCTTTTCGATCTGCATTGTATTGCTCGATTTCGGAAGCAAATTGCTGTGCTTGATCAAAATCAAATTCAGTTAATAATTCGACCGCATGATTTCCATGTTTGATTCTTCCTGCAGCATTTATTCTAGGAGAAATAATAAAAACAACATCGGTAATGTCCAAAACTTTCTTCTTTACCTGATGCACTAAAGCTTTGATTCCCGGTCTTGGTTCGCTATTAATGACCTGCAATCCAAAATAAGCCAGAACGCGGTTTTCTCCCGTGATCGGAACAATATCTGCTGCAATCGCCGTTGCAACCAAATCCAGATACGGAACAAGATCTTCAATAGTTTCATTTCGATTTTGGCCCAACGCCTGAATCAGTTTAAAACCAACGCCACAACCGCATAATTCATCGTACGGATAGGAGCAGTCTTCTCTTTTAGGATCTAAAATCGCAACAGCATCTGGAAGAATATTTCCGGGTCTGTGGTGATCGCAGATAATAAAATCGATGTTTTTTTCTTTCGCGTAGGCGATATGATCTATTGATTTGATACCACAATCGAGAGCAATAATTAATGAAATTCCGTTATCATCGGCAAAGTCAATTCCTTTAAAAGAAATTCCGTAACCTTCATCATAACGATCTGGAATGTAAGTTGCAATGTTTGGATAATGTGATTTTAGATAAGATGAAACTAAAGAAACCGCAGTCGTTCCGTCAACATCATAATCGCCAAAAACCAAAATATTTTCGTGATTTTCAATAGCCGATTCGATTCTTGAAACGGCTTTGTCCATATCTTTCATCAAATACGGATCATGAAGATGTTCTAACGATGGGCGAAAGAAATTCTTGGCATCGTCAAAAGTTTCAATGCCACGCTGAATCAAAAGTGTTGCTACAAAATCTTCTACATTTAAGGCTTGCGCCAAATGTTTGATTTTATCTTCAGAAGGTTTTGGTTTTAATGTCCAACGCATTTTTAATGATTTTTGATTTTTGAATGAAGATTAACGATTTTTTATTTGAAATACAGATTTGTAATTAAAAAGATTTGTAATTCTGAAATCAAAAATCGTTAATCAAAAATCTTAAATAAAATTACTTCAATTCTAAAGCATTTCCTTCAAACTGAATTCCGTCCCAGCCTAAACTGATGAAATTTCTAATGTTTTGGTGATTGGTTCCGTTTGGATCTTTTAAAACTTCTTCGAAATAAAAAGCGCCGAAACAAGCTAAAGTTTCTTCTTTGCTTAAGTTTTGCAATTTCGCGAAAGAAAATAATTTGCAAGAACCAGAGTTTTCGCCAGCAGCATTATGCTGTGTTCCATTTTGAAAAGCAGTTGGAGTAAAATTATAGTTTTCCTCAATTACTGCAATAGTTTCCGGGAATGTTATTTGTGTTGGAGTTTGTTTTACTTTTTCTAAAAAGGCTTGAATTGTCATTGTTTTTTAATCTTTATATTTTATACTTGAAGCTTAAGTTCAATCTTGGTTGCTAACCTTTTCCACATTCTCAAAAGTGTTTTTGTTTCACTTTGAGTTTCAGAAAATATTTCTTTTCCGATTTCAGTTAAAGAATATTTCTTTCCTGTTTTTACAATTAGTTTATTGTTATTAAGCCAAGTTAGTGAGCTTTGCATTTCTTTTTCGTTTGGAATAGAATGATTTATCCCATCTGCAATTTGAGAAATTGAAATAAAATTAACTGGAGAATCTTGAGAAGCAATTGCTAAAGCTAGAAATATCCACGATATCGTTTCTGCGTTTCTCATAATTCTGTTGGATAACTGTAAATAGTATAAGTTTTATTCCTCGTTATCATCATCCTTAGAATACTTACTTTTCTTAGCTTCTTTTTCTATTGTTTTTCCAGCAACGACAACCACGATTTCACCTCGCGGTGCTGTTTTTTCAAAATGAGTTAAAACTTCTCTTGCGGTGCCGCGGACATTTTCTTCGTGTAATTTTGATAATTCTCTCGAAACGCAAACTTGTCTGTCTTCTCCAAAATATTGAATAAATTCGGCTAAAGTCTTAACGAGTTTATGCGGTGAAACGTATAGAATCATCGTTCTTGTTTCTTCGGCTAAAGCCAAAAATCGAGTCTGACGTCCTTTTTTATCCGGCAGAAAACCTTCAAAAATAAATTTGTCATTTGGCAATCCGCTGTTTACTAACGCGGGAACAAAAGCGGTTGCACCAGGCAGACATTCTACTTCAATTTTATTTTCGACGCAAGCGCGTGTTAATAAAAAACCTGGATCCGAAATTGCTGGAGTTCCTGCGTCAGAAATTAACGCAATGGTTTCGCCGGCTTTCAAACGGGCAATTAAATTTTCAGTCGTTTTATGTTCGTTGTGCATATGATGGCTGTGCATGTGCGTGCCAATTTCAAAATGCTTTAAAAGTTTTCCGCTTGTTCGGGTGTCCTCGGCCAAAATCAAATCGACTTCTTTTAGAATTCTGATCGCACGAAAAGTCATGTCTTCTAGATTGCCAATTGGCGTTGGAACGATATATAATTTAGACATAGTTTTTTTATATTTAACACAGATTGCACGAATTAGCACGAATGATTAGAATGCTAAAAATTTCACCAAAATAAATTAGTGTAAATCTGTGAAATTCGTGTTTAAGAGAATTTTTTCTCTACAATTCCTAGAAAACGTTCTGCATAATCATCTTTTCCTTCCCAGTTATTATAATCTGGTTTTACCATATTTTCAATAAAATCTTTGGCTTCTCCAAAAGTATCAAAAGTCAATAATTGATTTAAAACACGACTGTAATCTTCAGAACTGTTTCCGAAAAGATTTTTAGTAAAAGCAATTCTATCATTCAAATCAACGTGAAAACCTTTTGCCAGTTTTTCGTTTAAAGTAACTGTCTTTGGTTCAGAATGAGTTTCTAAAACTGCCGTTTCAGGAGTTTTCTTTTCTGTAAATTCATTGAATAATGGAGTAGGAACGGGAGAAACTGCTTCAAAACTATCCACTTTTACAAATTGTGCATCGGCATAATTGATTCCGAAATCTTCAAACGAAATTGGAACTGGAATTGATTTTGTTGAAGTTTCAATTTTTGGCTCTTCTTTTTCCTCTTCAATTTTTTCTAATTCAAAAGCAGGTTTAAAATCCGGAATTGGTTTTAGTTCGTTTACTGTTGTAAAAGAAAGATCTCTATTTGCCTCGATTGTTTTTTTAGCTTCAAAAACAGCTTCTTCAATTTTTTTAATAATTGGATCTTGAACATTTTCGGCAGTTTCAGGAATAGTTTCAACAATAGATTCCGCAATTATTTCTTCTGGAACTTCGGCAACGATTTCTTCAGAAGCTTCTTCAGCTTTATTTTCTTCTGTCACTTCTGATTCGGCGATTATTTCATTTGGAGTTTCTTCAACTGCAACAGGAGCTTCAATCACAGCTTCTGCTGGAGTGTTTTCTTCTTTTTCGAAAATAGTTTCGATTTCAGAACTAATGTCGCTGTGGCTGATCGTTGGTTTTGCCGTGTCGAAATTTTCATCGACAAATTTTAAAATCGCCAGTTTCTCATATAATTTCTGAGTTTCAAGATACAATTGATTGATATCGGATTTATTTTTAAGCTTTAAAATTCGATGTGCAATGCTGATTAAATCGGCTTCCAATTTTTTTTTCATAACTGTTGAAATTATAGTGAATAGGGTATTTTAGTGTATTTTGTATTTGAATGTCTTTATTAATGGAGAAAATCAACGAGATAATTTTTATTTCTGTTAATAAGCGTTTGCGAATCTCCGATTTGATAAAAATTTTCTACTTTTGAAAAAACGTAAAACATCAAAATTTTGCGTCAATTTATTACCAGTACAAAGTAATAAAAACTATTCATTTTTAAAGGTAGAAAAATACAAAATGTTTCTCGAAAATACAGTAAATCACAAAGAACAATTTGGTTGGATTGAAGTTATTTGTGGATCAATGTTTTCGGGTAAAACCGAGGAGTTAATCCGCAGATTAAAACGCGCCCAATTTGCCAAACAAAGAGTCGAAATTTTTAAACCTGCTATTGATACCCGCTATCATGACGAAATGGTGGTATCGCACGATGCCAACGAAATTCGCTCAACCCCAGTTCCAGCAGCAGCAAATATTGCTATTTTAGCCCAAGGATGCGACGTTATCGGAATTGATGAAGCGCAGTTCTTTGATGATGAAATTGTTACGGTTTGTAATGATCTTGCCAATCAAGGAATTCGTGTTATAGTTGCAGGACTTGATATGGACTTTAAAGGAAATCCTTTCGGACCCATGCCAGCTCTTATGGCAACCGCCGAATATGTAACTAAAGTTCACGCAGTTTGCACCAGAACAGGAAATTTAGCGAATTACAGTTTTCGTAAAACCGACAATGATAAATTAGTAATGCTCGGTGAAACCGAAGAATATGAGCCACTTAGCCGTGCAGCATATTATAATGCGATGAAAAAAAGCCAAGAGAAATAAATTTTAAAATTCCATTTAAAGCCAAATAACAAATGCAAGAAAAGCAAAGTAAAAGAAAACAGAACATTTTATTATTGGTTGTAATTGGAATTGCGATTTTTTTAGCTGTTTTTTTTCAGTTTTATCTTTCGAAGAATTCAGATGAAGTAAATACTGAAATAACAGAATTAGTTGGAAAATATAATAAAAATTGTCCGCTCATGATTCAGCAAGGAATTCGACTAGACAGTGTAAATTTACCTTCAGAGCAAGTTGTGCAATATAATTTGACATTGATGAATGTAGAAAAAGAAACTGCAGAAATTAATGTTATAAAGAAAGAAATTGAAAAAAGTTTGATCAGCACTGCAAAAGCAAATCCGGGGCTTCAAGTTTTTAGAGATAATGATTATACCTTGGTTTATAAATATAGTGACAAAAAGAAAGCATCTTTGTTTGAAGTAAAAATATTGGCTGATCAATATAAATAATTGAACTTCCAGAAAAAAAATAAAACCCGACAGATTTTTGAAATCTGTCGGGTTTGTTGTTTTGTTTAAAATGGACTGAAGTCCCGCTCTACAATATAATATGTTCCTTCGGAACTATTAAAGAACTTTTCGCTTTGTTCCATATTGTAGGGACGGATTTTAATCTGGTTTATAATGAGTAATTATATTAAATCTTCTTTCTCATTCTTGCTACTGGAATATCAAGCTGTTCTCGGTATTTTGCAATAGTTCTTCTGGCAATTGGATATCCTTTTTCTTTTAATATTTCAGCCAATTGATCATCTGGAAGCGGTTTGTGTTTGTCTTCTTCTTCAATTGTATTCTTCAGAATCTTTTTGATTTCTAAAGTCGAAACATCTTCACCTTGATCATTTTTCATCGCTTCAGAGAAAAATTCTTTGATTAGTTTTGTTCCGTATGGTGTTTCAACATATTTACTGTTCGCTACACGCGAAATTGTCGAAATATCCAAACCAACCATATCCGCAATATCTTTCAAGATCATTGGTTTTAGTTTGGTTTCGTCACCATCTAAGAAATATTCTTCCTGATAATGCATAATTGCATTCATCGTTACAAATAGTGTTTCCTGACGCTGTCTAATCGCATCGATAAACCATTTTGCAGAATCTAGTTTTTGTTTGATAAATTGAACAGCATCTTTTTGAGCCGATGATTTATCACGAGAATCTTTATACGTCTGCATCATTTCCTGATAATCCTTAGAAACGTGCAGAGAAGGAGCATTTCTCCCGTTTAAAGTCAATTCAAGTTCGCCATCAACAATTCTGATGGCAAAATCCGGAACTACATTCTCCGTAACTTTATTGTTTCCGGTAAAAGATCCTCCTGGTTTTGGATTTAGTCTTTCGATTTCGTGAATGGCTTTTTTAAGCTGTTCGTTAGAAACACTATATTTCTGTAAAAGTTTATCGTAATGTTTTTTTGTAAAAGCATCAAATTGATTTTCGATGATGTCAATTGCTAAATCAACATATTCAGTTGGTGTTTTGTGCTTTAACTGCAATAATAAACATTCCTGCAAATCACGCGCTCCAACTCCCGAAGGTTCAAGTTCATGAATAACATGAAGCATTTTTTCGACCATTGCTTCATCAGTATAAATTCCTTGAGTAAAAGCCATATCATCAACAATATCCGGAACGCTTCTGCGGATATAACCCATATCATCAATACTTCCAACAAGAAATTCTGCAATTTCACGTTCTTGATCGTTCAGAATAAAAGTATTCAGCTGATTGATTAAATCCTGATGAAAACTAATCGGAGAAGCAAAAGGTGTTTCTCTTTCTTCATCTTCACCATAATTATTTACCTGAGTTTTATAATCAGGCGTATCGTCGTCGCTTAAGTATTCATCAATATTAATGTCGTCTGCTTCGATTCTGTCAGATTCTGCATCATCATAATCGTCGTATTCTTCATTGGCGAATTCATCGGCTTCATATTCATCTTCTTTTCCAGCTTCCAAAGCTGGGTTTTCGTTCATTTCTTCTAATAAACGTTGCTCAAAAGCTTGCGTAGGCAATTGAATTAACTTCATCAGCTGAATTTGCTGTGGAGATAATTTTTGGGATAATTTTAAATTTAAAAATTGCTTTAGCATAATAAGGCACTACTTTTTTTAGCCACTAAGACGCGAAGGCGCAAAGTTTTTTTGTTTTAGCCACGAAGTCACAAAGACACAATGGTTTTATTTTTGCCATTAAGGCGCTAACTTAAAAATGTTTAATACTCTCGTTTTGTATTTATAAATCTTCTTATACCGCTTTTGATTAGTGGCACATTGAAATTAATTAAAAAGCCTAAATCTTTATTCAGTAATTTTAATTGACTTATAATTTGCGCTTCCCAAACTGGATTTATTTGTTCCACTGCTTTTATTTCTATTATTATAGAATCTTCGATTAATAAATCTAATCTTAATCCTTCGCTAAATTCAATTCCATCATAAACAATCGGAATATCAACTTGTCGTTTTACATCAAGACCAGCCTTAGCAATTTCATGAGCTAAACAAACTTCATAAACTCTTTCTAATAATCCGGGTCCAAGTTGTTTGTGAACTTTAAAAGCAGAGTTTACAATTATTTTTCCAATTTCTTCAGTTCTTTCAGAGAGCATAATATTTTGTATTTGCCACGAAGACGCTAAGGCGCAAAGTTTTTTATTTTTGAAAGTTGTTAAATCTCCATTTACAATAAAATAATACTTGTGAATTTGTGTCTTCGTGGTATTATTTTAATTTTTTGAGTCTTAAATCAGTTTTTAAAAATAAAACTTAGTGTCTTTGTGCCTTCGTGGCAAATTTGTTTCTATTAAAATTCCGCGCTTCCAGGAGTTCTTGGGAAAGGAATTACGTCCCTAATGTTTGTCATTCCTGTTACAAACAATACCAAACGCTCAAATCCTAATCCGAAACCTGCGTGAGTGGCAGAACCAAATCTTCTGGTGTCTAAATACCAGTATAATTCTTCTTCGTCGATGTTTAAAGCTTTCATTTTTTCAACCAAAACATCGTAACGCTCTTCTCTTTCAGAACCACCAACGATTTCTCCAATTCCAGGGAAAAGGATATCCATTGCACGAACTGTTTCTCTTCCTGGTTCTGTGTTGTCGTTCAAACGCATATAAAAAGCTTTAATGTTTGCTGGATAATCGTATAAAATTACCGGACATTTAAAGTGTTTTTCAACCAAGTAACGCTCGTGTTCTGATTGTAAATCAGCTCCCCATTCGTTGATTAAATATTGGAATTTCTTTTTCTTATTTGGAGTTGAATCTCTTAAAATATCAATTGCTTCAGTATAAGAAACACGTTTGAAGTTGTTCTCTAAAACAAAATTCAATTTCTCTAACAAAGGCATTTCGCTTCTGTCTGCTTGCGGTTTTGATTTTTCTTCTTCTAAAAGTCTCCCTTCTAAGAATTTCAAATCGTCTCCACAATTGTCTAAAGCATATTTAATTACGTACTGAATAAAATCTTCAGCCAAATCCATGTTATCATCAAGATCGTTGAAAGCAACCTCTGGCTCGATCATCCAGAATTCTGCCAAGTGACGAGAAGTGTTTGAATTTTCTGCTCTAAAAGTTGGCCCAAAAGTATAAATCTGACCCAAAGCCATAGCAAAAGTTTCCCCTTCTAATTGTCCCGAAACCGTTAAGTTCGTATGTTTTCCAAAGAAATCTTTTTTGAAATCAATGTTTCCTTCTTCATTTTTTGGAAGATTATCCAAAGGCAATGAAGTCACCTGAAACATTTCTCCAGCACCTTCAGCGTCAGCGCCGGTAATAATTGGTGTGTTTACATACACAAAACCTTTTTGTTGAAAATAGCTGTGAACTGCATAAGACAATACAGAACGTACACGCATAATCGCACCAAAAGCATTTGTACGTACACGTAAATGTGCATTTTCGCGTAAAAACTCCAAAGAGTGTTTTTTAGGCTGCATTGGGAATTTCTCCGCATCAGAATCTCCTAAGATTTCAAGTTTTGTAACCTGAATTTCATATTTCTGACCCGCACCTTTACTTTCAATCAAAGTTCCAATTACAGAAACCGCAGCTCCAGTCGTGATTCTTTTTAAAGTTTCTTCTGGTGTATTTTCAAAATCAACAACACATTGTATATTATTAATGGTAGAACCGTCATTAAGCGCGATGAACTGATTATTTCTAAAAGTTCTCACCCATCCTTTTGCATTCACTTCCTGTAGCGTCGTAGTACTGTTTAATAAGTCTTTAACTTTTGTGTGTCTCATTTTAATTTTAGATTTATAGATTGCTGATTTTAGATTAAAATAAAATCAGTGTTTTATATCGAATTGCAAATATAAACGATAATAATTAATTTTTGAAGCTATTCCTGCTATCCGCTTGTATCTTTTCCTTGCTAAAGAAGCAAGAAAAAGGATACCGCTTCTATCAGGGCTAGGCGACTCACTTTCATAAGAAGCAATTTTAAGAACAGTTGTCATTCCGAGGAACGAGGAATCACACAAGTAATTCCATAAAGAAAGTCGCCAATCTTTGTCGAGTTCCGTGTGTGATTCCTCGTTCCTCGGAATGACAAACCTATGTATATTTATCGAGGGTCTTTATAATGATAAATAGTAATGAATGATTTTACAAACTCTCAATATCATTTCTCAATCGCTCAATATTACGAGTTAAAAATTCAATAAATAGTAATTTAGCTTTATTTATATCGTTTAATTGTTTTACTATTTGGTTTTCAGAATCTCCAGCAAGAATGAAAAATAATTTAAGCTTTTTATCTTTATGGATCTCTAATACATTTTCATCTTCATCAACAATCCAGAAAGCTCCGTGCTCTTCATCTGATTGTTTTAATTCTTCCAAAGCTAAATCTAAATCTTGTAAAGTAGGATTTTCAAATGAAGATGCATTAGCGGATTCTAAATACATCATTGTCTTTATAAATAATATTGTGAAAACGCTAACCTTCCAATCCTTCCAAATCCTCTTTCTTCGCTTTTTTCTTCTCAAAAGTCAAAACCAAAGCGGGCAAAACCAATAAATTGGCAAACATCGCAAACAATAAGGTACATGAAATTAATCCGCCAAGTGCGATTGTGCCACTAAAGCTTGAAAGCGTGAAAGTAGCAAATCCTAAAATTAAAACGACAGAGGTGTAAAAAGTACTGATTCCGGTTTCTCTTAAAGCGCTGAAAACAGATTTTTTTACTTTTCCGTTGCTTTGCAATAAATCATGTCGATACTTCGCCATAAACTGAATCGCGTTATCTACCGAGATTCCGAATGCAATACTAAATACCAAAATAGTTGACGGTTTCAACGGAATTCCGAAATAGCCCATTAATCCAGACGTAATACAAAGCGGTAAAACATTTGTAATTACAGACGCAAAAACCATTTTAAAAGATCTAAATAAGTAAAGCATCAAAGCAGCAATTACTAAAATGGCAAAAATCAGCGACTCGATTAAGTTATCAACCAGGTACGATGTTCCTTTCTGGAAAACCAATGCTTTTCCGGTTAAGGTAACTTCATAGCGGTCTTTCGGGAAAATTTCAGCGATTTTGGCATGCAGTTTTTTCTCAACTTTCGCCATTTCATCGGTACCAATATCTCTCATAAAAGTCGTGATTCGGGCGTATTGTCCAGTCGAATCTACATAACTTTTCATTAAATTATCTTTGCTGTTTTTTGTTGCGTTTTTAGCATACGATAAAATAAAAGTTTGTTCCTGCGAAGTCGGCAATTGGTAATATTCTGGATTTCCGTTATAAAAAGCCTGTTTCGAATATTTAACCAAATTTACAATAGAAACCGGCTTTGATAGTTCTGGAATCGACGCAATTGTATTTTGCAGTTCATCCATTTTTTTCATTGTCGATAATTTCATTACACCTTTTTTGTGTTTGGTGTCAATCATTATTTCGAGTGGCATTACACCTTTAAACTCTTTTTCGTAAAATAAAATATCTTTAAAAAACGAAGCGCTTTTTGGCATTTCGCCAATCAAACTTCCTGAAACTTTCATTTGTGCAACTCCAATAACACTAAAAACTAAAAGCAAACCGTAAATGGTATAAATTACTTTTCGTTTGTTTTTAACTACATTTTCTACAAAATCCAGTAAAGTAGAAATGTAAGTTTTAGTCAAATGATAAAGGTGCTTTTCTTTTGGCAGCGACATAAAACTGTATACAATCGGCACAATTAAAAGCGTCAACAAATACACAGAAATAACGTTGATCGATGTTACTAAACCAAATTCAAAAAGCAAATCATTTCCTGTAATCATAAACGTTGCAAAACCTATCGCAGTCGTAACATTTGTCATTAAGGTCGAAACTCCAATTTTCGAAATAATGCGCTGTAATGCTTTTGCCTGATTGTTATGCAGTTTAATTTCCTGCTGGTATTTATTGATCAGGAAAATACAATTCGTAATTCCGATAACGATAATTAGCGGCGGAATAATAGCCGTTAAAATCGTGATTTTATAATGAAATAATCCTAAAGTTCCGAACGACCAAATTACCCCAACTATCAAAATGCAGATCGAAATAAACGTAGCTCTAAACGAACGGAAAAAGAAAAAGAAAATCAATGAAACCGTCAATAAAGCAGCGCCGATAAAAAGTGCGATTTCGCCTTTCATATTGTCAGCATTGATGGTTCTGATGTAGGGCATTCCAGAAACTTTCAAATCGATTCCGGTTGTTTTCTCGAATTTAGCAATTTTCGGAACCAAGTTTTCAAGAATAAAAGTTTTTCTCTCCGCCGTATTTACAATTTTTTTGTTGATGTAAACTGCAGAACGAATACTGCCGCTTTCTTTATTAAAAAGCAAGCCTTCATAAAAAGGAAGATTGTGAAATAAATCGTACTGTATTTTTTTTAAATATTCAGGATCAACCGCTTTGCTTTGGTCAATAAAAGGCGCCAAAACGAATTTTTCGTTAACAGTATCTTTTTCTAATTTTTTCAAGTCGTTTAAAGAAACAACCAAATCAATTTCCTTCGATTTTTTTAAACCCGTCATCAATTCATTCCAAGCCGCGTAATTTTTTGGCGTAAAAAACTTTGTGTCTTTAAAACCAATTACTACAAGATTTCCTTCTTCACCAAATTTGTCAAGAAACTTTTGATAATCTTTATTTGCAACATGATTTTTAGGAAGCAAATTCGCTTCGGTATAGGTCATAGCAAGATTTCTCCATTGAAAACCAAGGAAAATGGTCAAGGCTGCAACCACAACTAAAATCGTAATTCTGTTTTTAAGAATAATTCGGGCTACTTTTTCCCAAAATCCAACTTGAATAGCGTTTTTCATAAAATCTTTAAAATGGTTGCAAATGTAGTGAAAAGTGCTCAAAATCATAAATAATCGTTTGTATTTTACTTAATGTTAACACAAATCTGCAACTTTATATTTTATAATAAATTTCTTTCTTTTTGCTGATTAATCCTAAGCTTTTCTCATATTTGCAATTAATTTAAAAATGAAAAGAAAATGAACTGGATTTTATTAATTATCGCTGGACTTTTTGAAGTTGGATTTGCATCTTGCCTTGGAAAAGCCAAAGAAACAACCGGAATTATTTCGACGTATTGGATGGGAGGTTTTTTTTTATGTTTGACCATAAGTATGGTTTTATTATATAAAGCAACTCAAACATTGCCAATCGGCACAGCATATGCGGTTTGGACAGGTGTAGGCGCGGTAGGAACTGTTTTAGTTGGAATTTTAGTTTTTAAAGAGCCGGCAACTTTCTGGAGAATATTTTTTCTTTCAACTTTAATCGCGTCGATAATTGGGTTGAAGTTTGTTTCTAGTCATTAAGAAAATCGCCCACGGATTTTACAGATGAAACGAGTTTTCACAGATTTAATTTTGATATTTTTATCTATTAAAAATCCCTATAAAACTTTAAAATCTGTGGCGAAATAAATAGCTATTTTTACAGATAATTATAACACATAATTTCTTAAAGCATGCAGGAAGACAATACCACAACTTTTATTTTTTTAGCAATTCTTTTGTTGCTCATTGTCATCATTTGCTTTATGATGTACCAACTAATGCAGGCAAAAAAATCGAAAGAAGATGCTGAAGAGAGTTTTTATGCACTGGAGAGAAAGGTAAATGACTTGCAGTTAGAAACTTTAGAGTCTAAACTTAATCCGCATTTGTTTAAGAATATTCTAAACTCAATTCAATCACACGCCTATCAAACTTATTTTGCTTTAGATAAATTAGCCAATGTTTTGGATTATATTTTATACGAAAGCAAAAAGAAATTCGTCACGGCAAAAGAAGAAATTGATTTTGCACTGAATTTAATCGAAATCAATAAAATCAAAATCAGCCCGCTTTTTGAGCTGAAGATAAAAACCAATATTAATAAAGAAGATAAATTATACGACCAGCCATTATTAGCGCCGTTAATTTCAATTGATTTAATCGAAAATGCTTTTAAACATGCTGATTTGCAAAGTGCCGATGCTTTTATTTCGGTTGTTTTTGAGTTTAAAGACAATGCTTTTTTTATGACGGTTTCGAATAAAATCTCGGATAAGAAAGTACTCAAAAAAGAACGAAGCGGTTTTGGCCACGCAACATTAGAACATCGTTTGCGCATTATTTATAAGAATAATTTCAAACTTGATAAATTCGTAGAAAACGACGTTTATATCGCTCATCTTAAAATAGATTTACTTGAATACAAAACTGAAATGCTTGCTTCTGGACGATGAGTTGCCTGGATTAACGTACTTGAAAATGCTTTGCGAACAAATTCCTGAAGTAGAAATTGTAAAGACGTACAACAATCCTGAAAAACTCCTTGCCGATATTCCGGATCTCGATTTTGATTTATTAATATCAGATATCGAAATGCCAGGAATGGATGGCTTGCATTTGGCTGAAATGTTAGAAAACAAATTAGTCATTTTTTGTACGGCATATAAAGAATATGCAGCCGACGCTTTTAATATTGACGCTGTAGATTATATTACAAAACCAGTAAAATTAGAACGCCTGCAAAAAGCAATCTCAAAAGCTTTTGAGAAGTTTCACAAACCAGAGACTGCTAAAAAATTTATTCAATTAAATACGGACAAAGGAAAAACCTTGCTGTATTTTAACCAAATTCACTACATCAAAACCGCAGTAAGCGACAGTCGCGACAAAACAGTTTTGCTCTCTGATGGAAGTTTTTTGAATTTAAAGAATGTTAAGTTTGATACACTTCTGAAAGAATTGCCAGAAGCTGATTTTTGCCGTGTAAACAAAAAAGAAATCGTGGCGGTAAAAGCCATTAAATTCTTTAACCACAACGAAATTGTACTTCATCATTTAGAGAAAAATGATAAAAACAGCACATTGATTTTAAGTGAAACGTACCGTTCTGACTTTCTGAAAAAAGTAAAAATCTAACTTATTACAAAGTTTTTCCCACTTGTTACATAGATCGAAAATTAGCAGTAAATTTACTTTATCGCTAAATTTTCAGTGTTGATATTTGCAGCATTAAAATCAAAAAAACGAGTTATGAATAACTTAAAAAACTCTTTGTTTTACGTAACAATTATTGGAGGTTTCGGCGCTCTGATTTATTGGATAATTTCAAAAGGCGCATCTCTAGAAGTTGGACGTGGCATCATTCAGAAAAAAATAGAAAGCAATCATTGGAATGATTTTCTTCATTCTATGGTCGAAAATTTACAGCATCCTTTAGCTATTTTATTAGCACAAATCGTGACTATTATTTTAGTGGCACGTTTATTTGGGTGGATTTTTAGAAAAATAGGACAGCCGTCTGTAATTGGCGAAATGATTGCAGGTATTGTTTTAGGGCCATCTTTGGTCGGAATGTATTTTCCTGAATTCTCAGCGGCTTTATTTCCAAAAGAATCTTTAGGAAATCTTCAATTCTTAAGTCAGATTGGTTTAATCCTTTTCATGTTCGTAATCGGGATGGAATTGGATTTGAAAGTTCTAAAAAATAAAGCGCATGAATCTGTAGTAATCAGCCATGCGAGTATCGTAATTCCGTTTGCATTAGGATTAACATTTGCTTATTTTATATACGGAACTTTTGCGCCGGTTGGTGTAGAGTTTTCTTCTTTCGGATTGTTTATGGGAATCGCGATGAGTATTACAGCTTTTCCAGTTTTAGCGCGAATCGTTCAAGAGCGAGGGATGCAAAAAACAAAACTCGGAACTATTGCGATTACTTGTGCGGCCGCAGATGATATCACGGCTTGGTGTATTTTGGCAGTTGTAATTGCTATTGTAAAAGCAGGTTCATTTACAAGTGCTTTGTATGTAATCGGTTTAGCTATTTTATATGTAATTGTAATGCTTAAAATAGTTCGTCCGTTTTTGAAACGTGTAGGCGATTTGAATTCAACACGAGAAAGCTTAAATAAACCGGTTGTTGCGATTTTCTTTTTAACACTTTTATTTTCTGCATATGCATCTGAATTAATCGGAATTCATGCTTTATTTGGCGCTTTTTTAGCGGGAGCTATTATGCCTGAAAACAATAAATTCAGAAATATTTTTATTGAAAAAGTAGAAGATGTTTCGATCATCGTTTTATTGCCATTGTTTTTTGTTTTCACAGGTTTGCGTACACAAATCGGATTATTAAATGATCCTTATTTATGGAAAGTAACTGCAGTAATTATTGCGGTAGCGGTAACTGGAAAATTCTTTGGCAGCGCATTGGCAGCAAAATTTGTTGGACAAAACTGGAAAGACAGTTTGGCCATTGGAGCGTTGATGAATACACGCGGTTTAATGGAATTGGTAGTTTTAAATATTGGTTACGATTTAGGAGTTCTTTCTACTGAAATTTTTACTATGATGGTAATTATGGCTTTAGTAACCACTTTTATGACGGGTCCGGCTTTAGATTTCATCGGATTTATTTTTAAAGATAAAGTAACAACAGTACCGCAAGAAATTGGAAATAAAAGCAAATACAAAATTTTGCTTTCGTTTGCTACTCCTGAAAGAGGAAAAAAATTGTTGAAAATCGCTAACAGTTTAGTGAAAAAACAAGGAGATAATTCGATCGTAACAGCGATGCATTTATCTTTAAGTACAGAAATACATTCATTTGATGTAAAAGATCATGAACGTAAAATGCTGATTCCGGTTATTGAGGAGTCAGAACGTTTGAATCAAAATATGATAAGTGTATTTAAAGTGACCAATGATATTGATACAGATATTATTGATACTGCAAATCAAGGTGAATACGATCTTTTATTAGTTGGTTTAGGTCAGTCAATTTTTGACGGAACTTTGCTGGGCAAGATTCTAGGTTTTACAACCCGAATCGTAAATCCGGATCGTTTGATTGACAAATTTACTGGAAAAGAAGGTTTGTTTGAAAATTCTCCTTTTGATGAAAGAACACGTCACATTATTGCAAAAAGCAAAATGCCAGTCGGAATTTTTATTGATAAAGATTTAGAAGAAGTCAATCAGATTTTTATCCCTGTTTTTAGTAAAGAAGATGCTTTTTTAATTGAATATGCTAAGAAATTAATCAATAACAACGGCTCTCAAATTACAGTTCTTGATGCCAGCGGTGAGGTAAAAAGTACACGCGATATTCAGGAAACGATTCGTTCAATCGAACAGATTGCACCAAATCATATTATGATTATGCACGATAGAACCATTAAAAAAGAGTTTTTAGAAAGCCAAAACTTAATGATTATTAGCTTAGACAGCTGGAAAAAGCTGATTGAATCTCAAAGTACATGGCTGAACAATACGCCATCAGTTTTGATTTTGAAACCATAAAAGGATTTAAATTGCAATTCTTAAGCCTCACAATAAAAATCCCAAATCCAATTTTATGATTGGAGTTTGGGATTTTTTGTTCTTGTCATTTCGACCAAAGGGAGAAATCACACGCGTAACTCAACAAAGATTGGCGATTCTTTTTCCGGAATATCTAGTGTGATTTCTCTCCCGAAGCCTCGGGATCGAAATGACAAGATTGTGTGGAAGATTGGAATTTCTAATTTATCTTGATACCTACAGGGTTTGGAATTTCAGGTACTAAAGTCCCAAATCCAAAACATACGAAATCTTAACCGCTATATTGTCTTCAAATTTCAACAATTGATTTGGGCCATAACGGTAAAATCCGCCTAAACCAAAACCTTTAAAGATTTTATTCAATTCAATTCCAGATTCAAAGAAGCCTTTGTCTAAAGTTTTATATGCCGGACCAACATGCTGTTCTGGGTTTTGCATATTTCCCCAAGCCATTCTCGTAACTAAAACTAAAGAAGGACGGACTTTTTTAAGAATTGTAATTCGGTCAAAACCATGTTTAATTTGAAAAAACACATATTGGCTCGAGAAAAACTCATTAAAGTACATGGTTTCAAAACTGTTTCTTCCTGCAAAAGTAATACGCTGCATAACCGTTTCTTTGGTTAAGTTATTAGGCATTGTATTGTACAAATGTGTTATTGGCACATCGCCAATAGCGTAACCGCCCTGTAATAGTAAACTTGTTTTTTGGCCGTTTAAATATTTCTTTTCATATTCTGTTTTGAAATCTATTTTGCTGAATTTAAAATCGTTTTCTAAAACATTTGGCAATGATTGCGTATACTGAAAAGTAAACCTCGGAAATCTTTTGTCAGATTCTGTTCTTCCTGTTGGCGTTTGCATGAAGTCGCTAAAAGGCGCCCAAACAATCGAAGCCATGGCAGTTGTCATCACATAACTTGAATATAACTGTCCGTTTAAATTAAAAAGATAATCAAATTTTGGCTCAACATCCGTTCGTGATAACTCAAAAACAGCTTCGGTTTTCGGAATAATTTTAGTTTGAATATTCGCTTTCCAGCTTATGTATTTATAAAAAGTACTAATGTTGATTGGCCGTGGATCGTAAATTTTGAAAACACGTTTGTCAACTGCAAAAACGGTACTCGCAATTTCTCGAACATCATCTGTATAAGATCCGTTTAGCCAAGTATTAGTCGATTTGTCCAACAAAACTCCAGAGCCTAAATTGTATTTAAAAACACCGTCTTTTGTTCCGTATGCAGTATAGCCTTCAATCCTGAAATTTTTAGAAAAACGATCATTCGTAATACCGCCGACGCCTAAACGAAAACCTTCGTAATTGTTAAAGCTGATTAACTTCTTTAAGTCAAGATCTATAGGTCCGATAGGCAGATAACCATTTATGATTTTTCGCCCAAGGCCTAAACGTTTTTCTATTCTCTTCTTAACCGAAAGACTGTCTAATAATTGATAGGTTTTCTGGCTTTTTAGGTCTAAACTTTCTTTTCGGTACTCATTCCAAAATTCTTCTGGTTTTTTGCTGGCATCGTCTTTAATTTCAATATAGAGTGCAGGATTTTTTATCGCAGGATTTGTGTTATAATGAATGTCAAAATTGTTGCTTTCTGAAATCAGATAAGTAAAATCAGAAGCTACTTTTTTTCTTCTTTCAAAATTATCTTCAACATCTCCGTCAAACTGGATTGTACCGCCCAATATTTTGATATCATCATCATTTTTTCCTTTGACAATTTTAAAAGTTGTATTGCTCTGAAACCAGATTTTTTCCTCCGGAACATATTCAAATTCATGAACACCGCTAATGTCTAGAACGCTTTTTATACGCATTACAGCTTTGGCAACAGCAAAATTTTCCTGATCAATATATAAAACGCCTTCAAGAGCATTTGTTTTTCTTTTCTTGTTTTTAAAGTAAATCATAAAAGTTTCTCGTCCTTTTATATTTACGGTATCAAGAAGTTTATAATTGTAATCATCAAAAGCGTTGTTTGCAATCGGGCTTTGATGTTTGGTTTCGAATAATTCGTATTTCGAATCGTAAACTGAAATAGATTGCAGGTTAAATGCCAGCACTTCATAAATTGGCTGTTTGAAACCAGCTATTTTAGTTCCTAAAATAGTTTCTTTGAGTTTGTTGTTTCCAAACTGATATTGCGAAACTTTTTCAGTTTGAAATAAATGCTGTTTGCTGATTATTTCTTTAAACTTATAATCAGACGAATCAATATTGATTTCTTTTTTATTGAAATCTTTATACGCTGCAGAAGAATCGATTCTGCCGTCAATTGAATCTGGATTGGCAGTTACAATAAGTTTGTTGTAGGTTTTGTACTCAAAACTGCTGAGTTTTTTTTGCGGATCGTTTTTGGTTTTATTAGCGATGACTTTTCTAATTATGGCTAAAGCTGGATTTTCATTAGAAATTACAACTTCTTTTAAATCATCTGTTTTTTGAGAAAGAGAAATCGAATAAAACTTTTTATGATCTGCAATTGCAATGATTTTAGTTTCAAAACCAATGTAGGAAACAGCAAAATTGGTAATTTTTACTGAAGTTTTAAAATCAAATTTACCGTCAACATCTGTAATAGTATTCTTATTGTCAGAAGTTGTTATAGTTGCAAAAGGCAACGGTTTGTTGTTAGAATCAGTTACAATTCCGTTTACTTGAAATTGCGCTTGAATAGAAAGCGTGAAAAACAAAGTCAATAAACAGAATAGCTTCATACAGAATGTTATAGTTTCAAAAACGAAAAGAATGTGATTTTGGTATGCAAAAATAAGAATAAAAAAATCCGTCTGGTAAATTTAACCAAACGGATTTCTATTTTGTATTAAATACAATTAAACCTTCATTATTTCAGCTTCTTTCGCAGCTAATAATTCATCGATTTTTTTGATAAAAGTATTTGTTAAGTTTTGAACTTCTTCTTCAGCAGATTTGCATACATCTTCAGAAGTTCCGTCTTTTTCTAATTTTTTAATATCAGAGTTGGCGTCTTTACGAACGTTACGAACACCAATTTTAGCATCTTCAGCTTCAGATTTTGCTTGTTTCGCCAAATCTCTACGGCGCTCTTCTGTCAAAGGCGGCACGCTGATGATGATTACGTCACCATTGTTCATCGGATTAAAACCAATGTTGGCAATCATAATTGCTTTTTCAATAGCTTGAAGCATATTTTTTTCAAAAGGCTGTAACGTGATTGTTCTTGCATCAGGAACACTAATTTTTGAAACTTGCGAAAGTGGTGTTGCAGAACCATAATAATCTACAAAAACACTTCCCAACATTGCTGGAGAAGCTTTCCCTGCACGAATATTTAGAAATTCTTTTTCCAAGTGCGCTATAGAACCGTTCATTGATTCCTCAGTACTTTCTAATATAAAATCTATTTCTTCACTCATTTTTTTTTCGATTTTTAAGTCCCGAAGCCTCGGGATAGACGTTTGGATTTTTAGATTTTAAAAATCGTTGGATCTAATTTACTAACTAATATGATTTTTGTTTTTTTTTGAATATTAAACGATTGTCAAAAATTAAGAGAAATCTAATAATCTAAAAGTCGAATAATCGAACAATCTAAACATTTACTACAGTTCCAATATTTTCTCCTTCACAAATTTTCAATAAATTTCCAATTTTGTTCATATCAAAAACAACGATTGGCAATTTATTTTCCTGGCTTAAAGTAAAAGCCGTTGTATCCATAACGTTTAGTCCTTTTTTAAGAACATCATCAAACGAAATCATATCGAATTTTACTGCCGAAGCATTTTTTTCAGGATCAGAATCATAAACACCATCAACGCGAGTTCCTTTTAAGATAACATCAGCATTAATTTCGATTCCTCTTAAAACAGCTGCAGTATCAGTTGTGAAATATGGATTTCCGGTTCCGGCTCCAAAAATTACAATTCTTCCTTTTTCAAGATGACGATCTGCTCTTCTTTTAATGTAAGGTTCAGCAATAGATTCCATTTTCAAAGCAGTCTGCAAACGCGTTTTCATTCCTTTGTCTTCAAGCGCACCTTGCAAAGCCATTCCGTTAATTACAGTGGCAAGCATTCCCATATAATCACCTTGTACTCTATCCATACCGGCACTTGCACCCGCAACGCCTCTAAAAATATTTCCTCCTCCAATAACAATAGCAATTTCTACTCCTTTACTATGAATCTGCTTAATTTCGTCAGCATATTCGGCTAATCTTTTAGGGTCAATTCCGTATTGTAAATCACCCATTAAGGCCTCGCCGCTAAGTTTTAGAAGAATTCTTTTATATTTCATGTTTGTGTTGCGTTAATTTGTGCAAATATAGACATATTCTGATTTTTAAAAATAATGTTTACAAAAAATTAATAGCTCTTTTATATTTAAATTTAAACAGACTTTTGGTATTAATTTTGGTCTAATGTGATAAAAGTCATACTCGCATCTTGTTAAAATGATTATTTTTATAGAACCAAAACGAAGTAAATATGAAAAGTATTGTTGCTAAAGCATTATTCAATAGTTATTCTTATGCAGAATATAGAAAATTAGTTACCGATTTATTGTCAGAAGGAAAATCGACCGGAGATACTCAATCTGAAAGTTTGACTCATTATACGAGTTTGAATGAAGCTCGAATGAATCGGCTTGAAAAAACGATTAAAATTTCAGAAGAAACAATCGAGAAGCTTCAAAAATTAGACAACCATTTTATTTGGTTAGTAATTTCTGAAGGCTGGTGCGGCGATGCTGCGCAAATACTTCCTATCCTTAATAAGATGGCTATTGAATCAAATAAAAAAATCGATCTTCAAATTGTGCTTCGTGACCAAAATGATGATTTAATGAGTCAATATTTAACGAATGGCGGAAGAGCAATTCCAAAAGTTATTGTAATTTGTAAAGAAGCCGGAATTGTTCGTGCAGATTGGGGACCAAGACCAAAAGGTGCAACTGAATTAATGACAAATTATAAAAAAGAATTTGGTGTAATTGATGAAAAAATCAAAACAGATCTGCAATTATGGTATTTGGCTGATAAAGGAATTTCAGTGCAGCAGGAATTGCTTGAGATTATGGAGAATATAAAATATAATCGATTGTAGTTTTTATTAAAATTAAATCTTTTAAAAGCCTTTTTGTTCTAGTAATTTGTTGAGGGCAAGTGTTTTAATATTAAATAATCTGTAAAATATTTTTTTATTATGTGGAATTTTGTATCTTAGTGAAATAATCCCACTTCTATTATTTACTTTTTGATTTACTCTATTATTGGTGTTTATTTAATGTTTAACTATTAAAAACTGCACTATTATGAAAAAGTTATTCGAAAGGTTTTATGATTTTTTTTCATCATTCTTGTTCGGAGGGAAAAGTGTTCCTCACTATTAATCACAGGACAACAAGTATGAAGTAACATTACTTAGGAGTTGGCACATTACAATACCCCATTGTGTAATGTGCTTCTTTAATGCCAAACTCAGTAAGTTTGCTTAAAGAACGCTTTTAAAAAGTAATAACAGAAATTCTAAAGTTAAGACTGCAAATGCTAGAGTTTTAATACAAATAAAAGTGAAATGCAAATTTCTTTATTTCAGACTTTCCTCAAACAAAGTAATATCAATTGCATTTTTCACATCGTAATCGCCAATTTTAGTTCGGCGTAAAACGGTTAAGTGTGATCCTGAATGCATTGCTTTTCCAAAATCATAAGCAAGTGATCTAATATAAGTTCCTTTACTGCAAACAACTCTAAAGTCAATTTCAGGAAGTGCAATTCTAGTAATTTCGAATTCGTGAATTGTGGTTTTTCTGCTTGCAATTTCTACCGTTTCTCCAGCTCGTGCATGCTCATATAAACGAACGCCGTCTTTTTTAATTGCTGAAAAAATAGGTGGTTTTTGATCGATTTCGCCTAAAAACTGTTTTACCGTTTCATGAATTAAAGCTTCGTCGATATGTCCTGTTGGAAAAGTTTCATCAATTTCAGTTTCTAAATCATACGATGGAGTAGTGGCTCCAATATAAAAAGTTCCCGTATATTCTTTTGCCTGACCTTGAAGTTCAGAAATTCTTTTGGTAAATTTTCCAGTACAGATTAATAATAAGCCTGTAGCCAAAGGATCTAAAGTTCCTGCATGGCCAATTTTGAACTTTTTTGGAAGCCCTACTTTGTTAATTAAAAGGTATTTTAATTTGTTGACAGCTTGAAACGAACTCCATTTTAAAGGTTTGTCTATCAGTAAAACTTGTCCGTCTAGATATTCTTCAGTTGTCATTATATAATGGTAAGCGCGTGAATGAAAAAGTGAATCAATAATAAAATGATTCCAGCAATGATTCGGTAATAACCAAAAACTTTAAATCCGTTTTTAGTTAAGAATCCGATGAAGGTTTTGATAGCCAAAAGCGCTACAATAAATGCCACTACATTTCCGATAACCAATAAATTGATTTGGTCGTGAGACAATTCGAATCCATCTTTATAATAATCGTAACATTTTTTTACTGTTGCGCCCAACATTGTTGGAACTGCAAGGAAAAATGAAAATTCAGCAGCTGTAGTTCTTGATAGTTTTTGAGACATTCCCCCAACGATACTTGCTCCACTTCTTGAAACTCCAGGAATCATAGCGATACATTGAAATAATCCAATTTTAAAAGCTTGCAAATAGGTAATTTCTTGAGAACCTTCGGCAGTATTTGGATTGTTGAACCATTCGTCGACTTTTAATAAAATAAATCCTCCAATTAAAAGTGAAATAGCTACAGTAACTGGATTTTCTAATAAACCATCAATAAAATCGCTTAGCAATAATCCTAAAATGACAGCCGGAATAAAAGCGACCAAAAGTTTAAAATAAAAATCAAGTGTTTGAAAGAAACGTTTGAAATATAAAACGACAACCGAAAGTATAGCGCCAAGCTGAATAACAATCGTAAAAAGTTTTGTAAATTCTTCGTGTGCAATTCCGAAAAAAGAAGAGGCAATAATCATGTGACCAGTTGAAGAAACAGGTAAAAACTCTGTAATTCCTTCTATTATGGCAAGAACAATAGCTTGTAATGTATTCATTTATTTAGATTGTTAGATTATTAGACTTCTTAGATATCAGACTTTTTAAAGATATTAATCTAATAATCTAAAGATCTAAGTTGTCTAAGGAGTCTATTTTGTTTTTTTGAAAATAGAATAAATCGTGATTCCAAAACCAAGCAAAACAGTTGTTGGTGCTAAACGGATACGTCTAAAGCTAAAAACATCTTCATTAAAAACATTAGGATTATCACTTCCTCCGCCAGACATTAAAATAAAGCCAAGTGCAATAACCGCAATTCCAATCAATAAAATTTTGTAATTGATACCGTCAAAAAGAAATTCTTGTTTTTGTGGCTGTTGGTATTCTTCTTTAATATTGTTTTTCATTTTATTTCTTTTGTAATCCTAGCAAAGCTAAAATATTTTTATTGTTTTATTGAACCATTAACATTCAGACTGTATACTAGTATAAGTCGTCTGTTCTTAAGTTCAAGAAACGTTGTGTTGCAAAGTGAGTACTTACCCAAGTAATTAAAACGCCAATTCCGAAAACGGCTAGTAATACTAATCCGATTAGGGCTTTATCTTCTAAAATCCCTAAACCTGGAAAGTTAGTGTCTACATAAAGCAAAAGTGCAATAAGACCAATAATTGCCAATCCTGCGCCAAGCATTCCTAATTTTACGCTTCTCATTACAAAAGGTTTACGGATAAACGATTTTGTTGCACCAACCATTTGCATGGTTTTGATAATGAAACGGTTTGAGTGAATCGATAAACGTAATGAGCTGTTGATTAATAAAACTGCAATTACCGCAAGGAAACCACTGATAATCAAAATCCACATACTTACTTTTTTGATATTGTCATTTACTAGATTTACCAATTGTTTGTCATACACAATATCTTCGATCATAGTGTTTTTACGCAGTTGGCTTTCAATTTGCAAAATGCTGTCTCTCTCAACATAATCTGCTTTTAGATGAATGTCGTATGAATTCAATAGCGGATTTTCCCCTAAGAAGGTCAAGAAATCTTCTCCAATAATATCAGTATGTTCTTTTGCTGCTTTTTCTTTAGAAACATACACATAAGATCTCGCAAAAGGAGCCCTTTTCAATTCGGTGTTAAATGCTTTTATTACACTATCATTAGCTTCGTTTTTAAAGAAAACCGTCATTGCGATTTTTTCTTTAAAATCATTGGCCAGTTTTTTAGAATTGATAATGAATAGTCCTAGTACTCCCAAAAGGAATAATACCAAGAATACACTTAATACAACCGAAAAATAAGAGGAAATTAACCTGCGCTTTTGAAATTTATCAAAGTTAGAACTCATAGTATGCTTAAATTATGTGGTAAAAATAATAAAGAATTTCTTTATTTAAAGTTAATAACGAACTTTTATACCATAAATATACAATTAGATATTGAATAAAAAATTGATTTTACTGCAAAGTGTTTAAAGTATTGTGTTCATTTAACTTCAAAGTACGCTAAGGATTTTTAAATGTCCAGCCTTATAGAAACTTAAAGTTCACAAAGCATTATGTTGGTTAAAGCTTTGCGAACTTTAAGTTTTGTGACTTTAGTACTGAATAAAAAACCTTAGCGTACTTTGCGGTTAAACCTTCAGCCTCATTACTTAACTTTATAAACTTCAATACTCTTAAGCCAGTAAACATGACGCGGACCAGTTCGAATATCATTTCTGCAAATAGCAATCATTTCTCCATTTTTAATTGGTTTGCCATTTTCTTCAAAAAGAATATAGGCGTTTTCTCCAGTTGGATTATTGAAAATTTCAGCCCAAGAAAAAGTTGCTTTATAATCGTCTGAAGCTCTAGCAACAATGTAAAAGTTTCTGTCTTTATGATCGTCTTGTTTGATTTTTGCTTTTTCTAAGATATCTTTCAAAAGCACGCCTTTACAAGTTTTAATTTCTTTTTTGACTTCACCATTCTTGCCCAATATTTTGAAATTATCAATCGTGGCAACTTTCATTTTCTTTAATGAATCTACTGTTAATTGCAGCGGAAATTCAACATCGCCTTTTACTTCGATTTGGTGATTGGCCAATTTCAAACTATCCGCAGCTGTAAGGGTTTTGTGTTCGTGATTTTCAGTTTTTGAAGTTTGTACTGAAGCAACATTTTCTTCTTTATCTTTTTTAGACGAATTGCACATAGCACATGAAAATGCAATGAAAAGAATCAGGATGTAATTTTTAATTTTCATAATTATGGTGATTAATAGCATATTCAATATTACGTATTTTTAATAATTTGAATAAGTATTTTGATATTTTATTTGTTTGTCTATGAAATGCTTTGGTACAAACCACAATAAATGTAAATTTGCGGCTAATTAACTAGTGAAAAGCCTTAGAACCTTAGTCACTTAGAACCTTAGTCACTTAGAAATGAAATACAATCCAAACGAAATTGACGCCAAATGGCAAAAATATTGGGCAGAAAATCAAACTTTTGCAGCAAAAAACAACTCTGATAAACCAAAGCATTATGTACTCGACATGTTTCCTTATCCGTCTGGAGCAGGATTGCACGTTGGGCACCCGCTGGGTTATATAGCTTCAGACGTTTATTCTCGTTTCAAAAGACATCAAGGTTTCAATGTTTTGCACCCAATGGGTTACGATAGTTTCGGATTACCTGCGGAACAATATGCAATTCAGACAGGACAGCGTCCGGAAGATACGACGCGCGTAAATATTGACGGTGGTGTTGATAAAGAAGGAAAACAAATTGCAGGATACAGAAAACAATTAGATAAAATCGGATTTTCATTTGACTGGAGTCGTGAAGTACGAACTTCAAATCCGGATTATTACAAACATACACAATGGATTTTTATTCAATTGTTCAATTCTTGGTATTGCAAAAAACAAGGAAAAGCATTTGATATTTCAGAATTAATAACTGTTTTTGAAGAAAGTGGAAACGCATTAGTTGAGGCAGTTTGCGACGATAACGTAGTAATTTTTACTGCTGACGAATGGAAATCCTATTCTGACGATCAAAAAGAAAAAATCTTGTTGCAATACAGAATGACCTATTTGGCAGAAACCGAAGTAAACTGGTGTCCAGGCTTAGGAACTGTACTGGCAAATGACGAAATTGTAAACGGAGTTTCTGAACGTGGAGGCTTTCCTGTTATAAGAAAAAAAATGACACAATGGAGTATGCGAATTTCTGCTTATGCCGAACGCTTGCTTCAAGGCCTAAATGATATCGATTGGAGCGAGTCAATAAAAGAATCTCAACGTAACTGGATTGGGAAATCTGTTGGTGCTTTAGTTAAGTTTCAAGTTTCAAGTTTCAACTCTCAGGTTGAGGCGCAAAGTGATGAAACTTTAAACATGAAACCTGAAACAAATTATATAGAAGTTTTCACAACAAGACCTGATACTATTTTTGGAGTAACTTTTATGACTTTGGCACCAGAACATGATTTGGTAGCTAAAATTGTGACTGCTGATCAAAAAAATGCAGTTGACGCGTATATCGAAAAAACAGCAAAACGATCAGAGCGTGAGCGTATGGCCGATGTAAAAACCATTTCTGGTGTATTTACAGGTGCTTATGCAGAACATCCTTTTACAAAAGAACCAATTCCGGTTTGGATTGGGGATTATGTTTTGGCAGGTTACGGAACAGGCGCTGTAATGGCGGTTCCTTGCGGAGACGAAAGAGATTATGCTTTTGCTAATTTCTTTAAAGGTCAGGAAGGAATGCCGGAAATCAAAAATATCTTCGCCAATGTTGATATTTCTGAAGCTGCGTACGGATCAAAAGACAACGTTGAAATCGCAAATTCTGATTTCTTAAACGGATTGAATTATAAGGAGGCAACTCAAAAAGCAATTGCTGAATTAGAAAAAATTGGTCAGGGAACGGGAAAAACAAATTACCGTTTGCGTGATGCCGTTTTCTCTCGTCAGCGTTATTGGGGAGAACCTTTTCCGGTTTATTATGTAAACGGATTGCCAAAAATGATCAGTGCAGAACATTTGCCAATTATTTTACCTGAAGTAGAGAAATATTTACCAACAGAAGATGGTTTGCCTCCGTTAGGAAATGCAACGATTTGGGCTTGGGATACAAAAAACAATGAAGTTGTTAATACGGATTTGGTTGATAATTTCGAAATTTTCCCTCTGGAATTGAATACCATGCCAGGTTGGGCGGGAAGCTCATGGTACTGGATGCGTTATATGGATGCACACAATGAAAAAGAATTTGCAAGCAAAGAAGCTTTGAAATATTGGGAAAGTGTGGATTTATATATTGGAGGAAGCGAACACGCAACCGGACATTTATTGTATTCTCGTTTCTGGAACAAATTCTTAAAAGACAAAGGTTTTGCTCCAACTGAAGAGCCATTCAAAAAACTGATCAATCAGGGAATGATTTTGGGGACTAGTGCTTTTGTTTATAGAAATTATTATCAAGTAAATTTCAATGCTACAGGTTTTGACGACATTTTAAAGAACGAAGTTACAAAGTCGCCGATATTTATTTCAAAAAATTCTTTGAATTCATTAAATAATGGAACGGCATCAGAATCTCTTAATTTAACTATTGAAAAACTTAAAAACGATTTTAGGAATAGAATTAGAGAGATTATTGGTGCGGATGAATATATTGATGTAAATATTGATTATAATTTTCAACCTATTCACGCTGATGTTTCAATGGTAAATTCTTCTGATGAATTAGATATTCAAAAATTCAAGGCTTGGAGAGAAGATTATGCTGATGCTGAATTTATTTTAGATGATAACGGAAAGTATATAGTTGGTCGCGAAGTCGAAAAAATGTCGAAATCAAAATACAATGTGGTAACTCCAGATGATATTTGTGCTGAATATGGAGCTGATACATTACGTTTATATGAAATGTTTTTAGGTCCGTTAGAGCAGGCAAAACCTTGGAATACTGCTGGAATTTCGGGAGTATTTGGTTTCCTGAAAAAATTATGGAGATTGTATATTGATGAGAATAACGGTTTAATCGTAAACAACGACACACCAACAAAAGACAGCTTAAAATCATTGCATAAAACAATCAAAAAAGTGGCTGATGATATTGAGAATTTCTCTTTCAATACTTCGGTTTCTCAATTTATGATTTGTGTGAATGAATTGTCGACTCAAAATTGCCATTCAAGAGCGATCTTAGAACCATTAGCAATTTTGGTTTCGCCATACGCGCCACATATCGCAGAAGAATTATGGTCGCAATTAGGACACAAAACGTCAATTTCTGAAGTAGCGTTCCCAATTTTTGACGCCAGTCATTTAGTAGAGACAAATAAAGAATATCCAGTTTCTTTCAACGGAAAAATGCGTTTCACTATCGAATTGCCTTTGGATTTAACCAAAGAACAAATCGAAGAAATCGTAATGAAAGACGAAAGAACTCAAAAACAATTAGACGGAAGAACTCCAAATAAAGTGATAATCGTTCCTGGGAAGATTATCAACCTTGTGGGGTAATTGAATAAATTCCAATATAAAAATTCCAAATTCCAATTTTGTTGGGGTTTGGAATTTTTTTTGCACACAGTTTGTCATCCTGAAGGACGAAGGATATCACTAGATATTCCGTGGTCAAAATCGCCAATCATTGTAGAGTTACGTGTGTGATCCTTCGTTCCTCAGGATGACAAAAATTAAAAATGATTCTTCATTTCCTCACGATGACAAATCTCTGAGTGTAATATTTTTTTTCATTCTTAATCTCGCACCAACATTGGAATTTAGAATTTTTTCATTAAAAATTTAAAAACTTTTGTAACATTTTAATAGTCGTCGTATCAAAAGCATGGATCCGATTTAATTAACAACTTAAAAACTATTAAAAATGAAAAAGTATATTTTAATTATCGCCCTTTTATTTTCTGCATTATGTATTAATGTTTTTGCACAAACAAAATCATATCCTTTTGAAGTTATTAAAACCGGAAAAGGAAAACAATCTATAATATTCATTCCTGGTTTTGCTTCTTCTGGAGAAGTTTGGAACGAAACCAAAACAGCATTCGAAAAAGATTTTGCTTGTTATACGCTTACAATGGCCGGGTTTGCCGGAGCGAAACCACAGCCAGATCCTTCATTTGAAAACTGGAAAACTGGAATTGCGAATTATATAAAAGACAATAAAATCGAAAAACCAATTTTAATTGGCCACAGTATGGGCGGTGGATTGGCTTTGGCAATAGCCGCAGATTATCCAGAATTGATTGGGAAAATTGTTGTAGTTGATGCGCTTCCGTGTTTGGCTGCTTTGAGTGATGCTTCTTTTAAATCAAAAGAAAATAACGATTGTTCGCCAATGGTAACGCAAATGACAGCGATGTCTGATTCTCAGTTTTATGAAATGCAAAAAGGTACTATGCCAAGACTTATGCAAGACGCATCAAAACTGGATATTGTTGTAGATTGGAGTATAAAATCTGACCGAACAACTTTTGCTCAAATGTATTGTGATTTCTTTAATACTGATTTGCGAGAAAGAATCTCGGCGATAAAATGCCCAGCCTTAATTTTATTAGAATCTTATTTTATAAATTTAAAACCAGCAATTGAGGGACAATATAAAAACTTGACAACGGCTAATTTTCAATATGCGACTAAAGGCTTGCACTTTATAATGTATGATGATACAGCTTGGTATTTAGGACAGTTAAACAATTTTCTAAAATCGTAAGAATGGAATTTGAAGATATTTATAAAACGTACTGGGATCGAATATTCAGGCTTTGCATGGGTTTTGTGAACGATTATGATATAGCGCAGGATTTGGCTCAGGAAACCTTCATAATTGTTTGGCAAAAGCTGGAAACGTTTAGAAATGAATCGGCGATTGGAACTTGGATTTTTAGAATTGCTTCTAATAATTGTTTAAGGCAGATTGAAAAAGAAAAACGATTCCCAAAATCTGATTTGCCGATTCATTTAACCGAAGAAAAGCAACAATCGATAGAGCCTCAAATTCAGTTTTTGTATAAATGCATAGCAGAATTGCCAGAAACCGAACGTATTATTATTTCACTGGAATTAGAAGATGTTAAGCAAGCAGAAATCGCCAAAATTGTTGGGCTTTCTGAAGCAAATGTTAGAGTGAAAATTCACAGAATCAAAGAAAAATTGACTCAAAAATTTAAAGAAAATGGACAACAATAATATAGATTTCAAAGATTTATGGAAAAAACAAACCGTAAGTCAACCCAATATCGAGGATTTGCTAGCACGATTAAAACAATTTAAAAAAGTAAATTTACGCAGTTTATGGAAAACTAATATTTTGCTTTTTGCTACAAGCGCCTTTATTCTGTTTGTTTGGTATTATTATCAGCCACAGTTTATTTCGAGTAAAATCGGAATTGTTTTAGCGATCGCAGCAATGGCGATGTATGTTTTTGTTTATAATCGTTCATTAAAAGATTTTAAAAATATTGATGCCACTCAAACCAATCATGAATATTTGCAAAAACTGATTTTAATTAAGAAAAAACAGCAGTTTATGCAGTCGACAATATTAAGCTGGTATTTTGTTTTGCTTCTTGTCGGAATCTGTTTGTATATGTATGAATACGCTTCGAGAATGACGGTTTTTTATGCTTTGATTACTTACGGCGTAACGTTGCTATGGATTGGATTTAATTGGTTTTATATCCGTCCGAAGCAAATTAAAAAACAAGACGAAAAGCTAAACAGTCTCATTGAGAAGTTTGAAGAAATAGACAAACAGCTGTTGTAAGTTTTGATTTTAATTTTTAAGTAATTCCAAATTTCAACGTTCGCTTAGATTTGGAATTTTTTGATTTGGAATTGAATAATAATGCCAAAATGACATTTTTTGAAATTGGTTCATAAATTGCAGTTTGTTTTGTAACTTTAAAATTCAATCAAAAAAAACAAAAATATGGGAAGTGGATATTTAATTATTGCCGGACTAATTATGCTTTTTAGCTGGTTAGTAAGCTCTAGACTTAAAAGTAAATTCGAATTATATTCTCAATTGCAGTTAAAAAACGGAATGAGCGGTGCTGAAATTGCAGAAAAAATGCTTGCCGATAACGGAATAACAGATGTGCGCGTTATTTCGACTCCAGGTCAATTGACAGATCATTACAATCCGTCAGATAAAACAGTGAATTTGAGTGAAGCAGTTTACAATCATCGCAATACAGCAGCGGCGGCAGTTGCCGCACACGAATGTGGTCACGCAGTACAACATGCAATTGGTTATGAATGGCTTACAATGCGTTCTAAATTAGTTCCAATTGTAAGTGTGGCGTCAAATTACGTACAATGGATTTTGATTGCTGGAATTTTGATGATTAAAACTTTTCCGCAGTTATTGTTAGTAGGAATTGTGATTTTTGCAGCAACAACTTTATTTTCAGTTATAACTTTGCCTGTAGAATACGATGCGAGCAACAGGGCGTTGGCGTGGCTTGAAAATAAACACATGCTGACACAAGAGGAACAAGCTGGAGCAAAAGACGCTTTAAAATGGGCGGCAAGAACGTATGTTGTTGCGGCGATAGGATCTATTGCAACGTTGTTATACTATATTTCGATTTATTCAGGGAGCAGCAGGAGAAACTAATTTGCTAATTAGTCAATTAGAGAATTTTATAGCAAACCCGACAGGTTTTAAAAACTTGTCGGGTTTTTTGTGAAGTATTTTGAAATTACCTAATTATCAAATTGCCACATTATCTCATTATAACTGAATCTGTCTGTCAATCTGCTGATCAAGCGAAATAAAAGTTTCTGTTCTTGAAACACCTTCAATGGCTTGAATTTTAGTATTTAAAAGCTGCATTAAATGTTCGTTGTCGCGACAGATAATTTTAATTAGTACAGACCAGTTTCCTGTAGTGTAATGGCATTCTAAAACCTCAGGAATTTTTCTTAAATCTTTTACAGCTTCAGAGTTTCGCGAAGCTTTGTCAAGATAAACGCCAATAAACGCCATAGTATTGTAGCCTAAAACCTTTGGATTTACAGTAAATTTTGATCCGGAAATCACGCCAGATTGTTCTAGTTTTTTTAGACGCTGATGAATTGCGGCTCCAGAAATGCCTATTTTATTAGCAATTTGCAAAATAGGTTTTCGGGCATCATCCATTAAATAACGAAGAATTTCTTTGTCGATGCCATCAATTTCAATTAGAAGGGAGTTGATTTTCATAAGAGTTTAAATTTGAAACTAATTTTAGTGATTTGGTTTTAGTTAGAAATCAAATGTACTCAAAATGAGGGGAAAATAAAATTCCAATTTTAAAAATTCCAAATTCCAAATAGAATTGATTGCCTGTATTTCTTTGTATAAATTTTAAACTTTTACAAAGATCAGAAAAGATTGATTTAAAAGAAAAATTCCAAATTCCAACAGATAAAGTTAGAATTTGGAATTTAAAAGATTTTAATATTGTTAAGGATTTATTTTCCTTTGTTTGCTTCACTAATGTATTTTTCTAAAGCCATTGTCATAGAAGGAGTTTCAGGTGTTGGAGCAAGAATATCAATTCTTAATCCATGGTCTAAAGCTTCTTTTTGAGTTGTGCTTCCAAAAACAGCGATTCTGGTATTGTTTTGCTGAAAATCTGGGAAATTTTTAAATAATGATTTAATTCCAGTTGGACTGAAAAAAGCTAAAACATCATAATAAACATCAGCTAAATCAGATAAATCACTCATTACAGTTCTATAAAAAATAGCTTGTGCCCAATCTACTTTCAGATTGTTTAATGTAATAGGTGCATCAGCATTTAATTGATCAGATGCCGGTAACAAGAATTTCTCGTCTTTGTATTTTTTGATCAGCGGTGATAAGTCTGCAAAGTCTTTTGCTCCCACATAAATTTTACGTTTTCTGTACACTACATATTTTTGCAGGTAAAACGCAACTGCTTCAGATTGACAAAAATATTTCAATCCTTCAGGAACTTTATAGCGCATTTCATCGGCTACTCTGAAAAAATGATCAACTGCATTTCTGCTTGTCAAAATAATCGCAGTATAATGATTAAGATCAATTTTTTGTAATCGAATCTCTTTTGCGTTAACCCCTTCCACATGAATAAATGGTCTGAAATCAATTTTTATTTTGTGTTTTTGTTGGAGCTCAAAGTATGGGGAATTTTCCACTTTAGGTTCAGGCTGTGACACCAAAATTGTTTTCACTTTCATATTATAAACATTTTCTAAGCACTCCCTTTTGTAATCCAATAATAGAGAAAATAATAAGGGGCTATTTCAAGTGCGCAAAGATATAAAATAAAATAAAATAACTTGCCGATTATTACATTTTGATACGTTTTAATTGAAATAAAGTAAGAGTATACGCTTATACAGAGCGAAACGCCTATGATTGCTAGCGGTATAGTTTTAGGAATATTGTCATAATAAAACAAAATGGCATTTATAGGAAGGATCAAAACTCCAATATAAGTTCTATAGGTTACTTTTTGTAAGTTAAAAAGATCTACAAAATCATCAATATTGAAAGAAGTCGCGACAATTTTTTCAATTAAGAACTTGGCCAGAATAAAATAAAGTAAAAAAGTAGCGATCTGAATAAACAAAATATAATCGGTTTTTTCTACCGTATCGTCAAAAATATGCATCGTAAGCTGAATGAAAAAAGCAAACGAAATAACCTGCACGAAAAATAAACCAACCGTAAAACTGCTTTTTAGATTGCCGTCACGATAAATTTTTGCGTATTTGTCTGAAATAATAAGCTTGCTGAATTCACTGAATCGTGTTTCATAAGCAGATTTTGTCATTGCAACGATAGCAAAGGCCACCACAAATAAAAGTGTTGCCCAATCTTTGTTTTCGAGGATTCTGGGGTGAAGTTGTTCAATCATAACGATACAAAATTAGTAATTTTTTGGCTCAATACTTTTATTATATATTTATTATGAATCAAATGCTATAAAAAGTTTACTTTTGCGGTGAAATTTACGCAGAAAAATGAATGATTGTATTGTCATAATTCCCACTTACAACGAAATCGAAAATATTGAAAGTATAGTTAGAGCTGTCCTTTCGCAACATAAACCTTTTCATCTTTTAATAATAGATGATAACTCGCCAGATTTCACTGCCAATAAAGTGATTGCGCTTCAGGAAGAATATCCTGGAAGGCTGTTTTTAGAAAAAAGAGCCAAAAAATCTGGTTTAGGAACTGCTTATGTTCATGGTTTTAAATGGGCTTTAGAACGCAATTATGATTACATTTTTGAGATGGATGCTGATTTCTCTCATAATCCAAATGATCTTGAAAAATTATTTGACGCCTGCCATTTTGGAGGTGCTGATTTAGCTGTTGGCTCTCGTTATGTAACGGGTGTAAATGTGGTAAACTGGCCTTTGAGCAGAGTACTGATGTCTTATTTTGCTTCGGTTTACGTAAAATTTATTACCGGAATGAAAATTCATGACGCGACCGCAGGTTTTGTTTGTTATAAAAGACAAGTTTTAGAAAAGATAAATCTTAACAAAATCAAATTTGTTGGATATGCTTTTCAAATTGAGATGAAATATAGAACATATTGTGGTAAATTTGAAATAACCGAAGTTCCAATTATTTTTACGGATAGAACAAAGGGTGTTTCAAAAATGAGCAATGCTATTATTAAAGAAGCGATCCTTGGCGTAATTTCTCTTCGATTAAAAAAATTATTCAATACACTATAAACGAAAGGCGATGAACAGGATTTTAATCAAAAATGCAAAAATTGTAAACGAAGGATCTATTTTTGAAGGTGATGTTTTGATTGAGAACGACTTAATTGTTGAGATTTCAGACAGTATAAGCCTAAAAACATCAGATTGTATTGTTGTAGATGCAGAAGGAAGTTATTTAATGCCCGGTGCTATTGACGATCAGGTACATTTTAGAGAACCAGGATTAACACATAAAGGTGATATTGAATCAGAATCGAGAGCAGCAGTTGCTGGCGGTATTACTTCTTTTATAGAACAGCCAAATACAGTTCCGAATGCCGTTACTCAAGAAATCCTTGAAGATAAATATCAGATTGCAGCAGTAAAATCATTTGCGAATTATTCGTTTATGATGGGTGCAACGAACGATAATTTAGAAGAAGTTCTAAAAACGAATCCGAAAAATGTTGCGGGAATTAAAATTTTTCTAGGTTCTTCAACCGGAAATATGCTGGTTGATAACGAAGCTGTTTTAGAAAAAATATTTTCAAGCACGCCAATGTTAATTGCGGTTCATTGTGAAGATGAAACTACTATTCAAAATAATTTAGCCGAATTCAAAGAAAAATATGGTGACGATGTTCCTGTAACGGCGCATCACTTAATCCGCAGTGCTGAGGCTTGTTATATTTCGTCTTCAAAAGCTGTGGCTTTAGCGAAAAAAACAGGCGCTAGATTGCATATTTTTCATCTTTCTACAGCGAAAGAAATGGAATTGTTCTCGAATAAAATTCCGGTAGAAGATAAAAAAATCACTGCTGAGGTATGTGTACATCATCTTTGGTTTACGGATGAAGATTACAAAACAAAAGGAAATTTCATTAAATGGAATCCTGCTGTAAAAACTGCTGAAGATCGCGCTGAACTTTGGAAAGCCTTGAATGACGGCCGTATTGATGTTATTGCAACTGACCATGCTCCACATACAAAGGAAGAAAAAATGCAGTCGTACTTAAAAGCGCCTTCTGGAGGTCCGCTTGTACAGCATGCAGTTGTTGCCATGTTCGAAGCACATCACCAAGGAAAAATTACTGTAGAGAAAATCGTTGAAAAAATGTGCCATAATCCGGCTAAAATTTTCAAAATCGAAAAAAGAGGTTTTATTAAAGAAGGTTATTTTGCTGATTTAGTTATTGTTAATCCAAGTTTGCCTTGGAGTGTAAAACCAGAGAATATTCTAGCAAAATGCGGTTGGTCGCCTTTTGACAATTATACTTTTAAATCGAGAATTACACATACTTTTGTAAACGGAGAAATGGTTTACAATAATTTTAAAGTAAAAGATATCCGCGCTGGAAAAAGATTATTGTTTGACAGATAAAAAGCTAAAATGAAGAATTTTGTATTTATAATATTGGTTTTGTCTCTTTCGATAAGTTGTAAAAAAGAATTGGTAAAAGAACCAAAAGGACTTATCGAGAAAGGAAAAATGATTGATATTATGTATGACTTGTCACTTTTAGAGGCTATGAAATATCAAAATCCACTTTCTTTGGATTCGGTTGATGCAGATCCTAAAAAGTATGTGCTGAAAAAATACAAAGTAGACAGTCTGCAGTTTGCTCAAAGTAATATGTATTACGCAGCAGATTTTAATACGTACAAAGAAATGTTCGACGAACTTGGCAAGCGAATAGCTGTAAAACAGAGAGCAACAGATTCTATCGTTAAACTTGAAGAGAAAAAAGCAGCGAAAGCGGCTAAAAAGAATAAAGGAAAATCAGAGCCAGCTCCAAAGCTGAATGAAGCAAAACCTTCAAAACCAGTCAATATTGATTCAATACGAAGAACCCTTCAAATAAGATAGTTTATATTTTTGAAACGTCTTTTATATATTGATGCACATCTAGAAAAACCGTTCCAAGAGCGGTTTTTATTTTTTCATTTGAATACAGATTTTTAGAATATGATGCTTTTGCTGTTGCCTTTGTCATTCTTCTCTTTTGAAAAAACAGCGTAGAGAATATTCCTTCGGCTATCCAAAGCAGATTCATTATTAAAGGTGTTGCGTGAATGCTTGGCTTTTTTACTTTTAAAGCTTCTGCAATTGTATTTAATATATCACGGAAAACAATATTGTCTGCAATTAAGGTAAATCGCTCGTTTTTAATATCGCTTTTCATTAATTCACTTGCTATTCTTACAACATCATCTACAGTTATGAAACCTGTATTTCCAAGTGTGTAAAAAGAAAGTCCATCAGCAACTTTTGTATAAAGCTGGCCACTTCCTTCATTGTAGATTTTTGCCGTTGGAATCTTTGCTAAAATAACTCCCGGATTTAAAATAATAACATCTAATCCTTCTTGAACTGCGCGCCAGACTTCCATTTCAGCACCATATTTAGAAATGGCGTAATCGCTGTGCGGTTTTTCTGGGTTCCAATCCGTTTCTTCAGTTATATAAGTTTCGTGAGCAGCTAAATCTCCTAGCGCTGCAATCGAACTTACAAAACAGAATTTCTTTACACCTTTTGCGATAGAAAAATTAACCATATTGGCCGTTCCCTCAATATTGGTTTTTCGAAGTGCATCTTCGTCCTTAGAATCAAATGAAATCAAAGCAGCGCAATGATATACGTAATTCACATCTGCGAAAGCAATTTCTAATGAAGGAACATCTAAAATATCGGCTTCAATCCAATTGATTTTTTCAAACAAAAAAGCTTTTTTATACAGTTCAAAAAGTGATTTTGTTTTCTGGATGTTATTTGAATTTCGGTAAATAGCCCGAACATTTTCTCCATTTTCAATTAAATGAAGCAATAAATGCGCGCCGACTAAACCAGTTCCTCCTGTTACTAATACCATTTTGTAAAGATACTTATTTTGGTTTTTGCCACAAAGACGCAAAGACGCAAAGTTTTTTGTTTTGTCACAAATTGGCAAGTTTTTTAATTCTTCTTTGTGTCTTAGTGCCTTTGTGGCAAACCTTTTTGATATTGCAATTCACAATCTTGGTTTTTGCCACAAAGGCGCAAAGACGCTAAGTTTTTTGTTTTGCCACAAAATTGTCAAAGTTTTTTAATTCTTCTTTGTGTCTTAGTGCCTTTGTGGCAAACCTTTTTGATATTGCGATTCACAATCTTTGGTTTTTGCCACAAAGGCGCAAAGATGCTAAGTTTTTTGTTTTGCTACAAATTGGCAAAGTTTTTTAATTCTTCCTTGTGTGTTATTGCCTTTATGGCAAACCTTTTTGATATTGCGATTCACAATCTTTGGTTTTTGCGACAAAGGCGCAAAGACGCTAAGTTTTTTGTTTTGCCGCAAATTGTCAAAGTTTTTTAATTCTTCTTTGTGTCTTAGTGCCTTTGTGGCAAACCTTTTTGATATTGCAATTCACAATCTTTGGTTTTTGCGACAAAGACGCAAAGACGCTAAGTTTTTTGTTTTGTCACAAATTGGCAAGTTTTTTAATTCTTCTTTGTGTCTTAGTGCCTTTGTGGCAAACCTTTTTGATATTGCAATTCACAATCCTTATATTTGCGCAAATTATTTTAAAAAATGAAGAATCTAGTTGAAGAATTAAAGTGGCGCGGTTTGTACCATGACAGCATGCCAGGAACGGAAGAACAATTGCTTAAAGAAGTAACAACGGCTTATATAGGTTTTGATCCAACGGCAGATTCTTTGCATATTGGCAGTATGGTTCAGATTATTTTATTGGTTCACTTGAAGAATTTTGGACATCAGCCTATTGCTTTGGTTGGTGGTGCAACCGGAATGATTGGTGATCCTTCTGGGAAATCTGATGAAAGAAATCTGCTGAACGAAGAAACGCTGGCCAAAAACGTTGCTGGAATTAAAAGTGTTTTGTCTCGTTTCTTAGATTTTAATTCTACGGATTCAAATGCTCCGATTATGGTAAACAACTATGATTGGATGAAAGAATTCTCCTTTATTGACTTTGCTCGTGAAGTTGGAAAACGTATCACGGTAAATTATATGATGGCAAAGGATTCTGTTAAAAAGAGATTAAGCGGAGAAGGAGAAGGAATGTCTTTTACCGAATTCACGTATCAGTTAATTCAAGGTTACGATTTTTATCATTTATATAAAAACAACAACTGCCTTTTGCAAATGGGAGGTTCTGACCAATGGGGAAATATCACTACGGGTACAGAATTAGTTCGCAGAATGGGTGGAGAAAGTGCGAAAGCTTTTGCTTTGACAACGCCTTTGATTACAAAAGCAGACGGTTCTAAATTCGGAAAATCTGAAGGAGGAAATGTTTGGTTAGATGCTGATAAAACTTCTGTTTATAAATTTTACCAATTTTGGGTAAACGCAACAGATGTCGATGCAGAAAAATACATCAAGATCTTTACTTTCTTAGAGAAGGATGCAATTGATGCTTTAATTGAACAACATAAGGAAGCTCCACATTTAAGAGTTTTACAAAAGAAATTAGCTGAAGAAATCACGATCTTTGTTCACAGCAAAGAAGAATTAGAAAAAGCAATTCAAGCTTCGAATATTTTGTTCGGAAATTCAACTGCAGAAGATTTAAAACAACTGGATGAAGCGACTTTTCTAGAAGTCTTTGACGGAGTGCCACAAGCAGAAATTGCAAAAGCTGATTTACAAAACGGCTTGGATATTGTTTCAGTTTTAAACGAAAAAACAGGTTTCTTTAAATCTAACGGAGAAGCAAGAAGAGCTTTGACGGCGAATTCAATTTCTGTGAACAGAGAAAAAATCAAAGAAGATTTTGTGTTGACTGCAAATGATTTGATCAACAATCAGTTTGTATTATTGCAAAGCGGAAAGAAAAATTATTTTGTAATTAGAGTGGTTTAATTACAAAACCATCAAATTGCAACCTCGAATATCAGAATTATCAAAACGTCCCAATACCTCGAAAGAGTTGTTGGGATTTTTTTTGCCCAAATCTTGAGTGGCAATAAAAGAGCATGAATTTATATTAGCCAAATCAATAACGTTGATGCCTCCGGTTTTTCCGTCTTTCACGTAAGTGAGTGCGTCTTCTGGATCGCGAACTAAAATGTGCATCCAAGACGGGCATTCGAAAATACCTTCACCTAAAGAATACGCTTGCGCTAAAAGTTCAGTCATGCCGTATTCTGAGTGAATTGCAGTAACACCAAAACCTTCACAAAGCTGTTCATGCAGTTCTTCGCGAATCATTTCTTTACGTTTGCCTTTCATGCCTCCGGTTTCCATAATAATGGTATTCTGGAGTTTGAATGTATGTTTTTCGATTAAATCTAAAAGAGCATATGTAACGCCAATTAAAATGACATTTTGACCAGATTGATCTAAAGCTGTAAGTTTTTTAATTAAGTCGTCGTGATTGTGTAGATAAAACCCGCTGTCAGGCTGATTGGAGAGTTTAATTAAATCTTCGACCATATAAATAAGCGAAGATCCATCACGTTCGAGATAAGACGGTAAAAGGGCTAAAACAACGTAATCCTCGATATTGCCATAAAACTGAGAAAACCCGTTGCGGTAGCTTTCTTCATAAAGAGAAACATCCGTAACCAAATGTCTGCTGGTAATCATTCCGGTTGTACCGCTGCTGGTAAAAGTTACTTGAGCAGGATTTGTGTTAGAAATGACATCATGGCTTTTGAAAAACTGAATAGGCAGAAACGGAATTTGCTCTAAAGATTTTACCTGTTGTGGGTTTACTTTTAAAAAGTCACAAAAATCACGATATACCGGATTGTTTTCGTGCTGAAAACGAAACACTTTTAATGCTGTTTTTTCAAATTGTTTCTGACTCGAAATGGTAAATATATCGCTTGCTGTAATCAAAACTTTTTTTGTGCAAAGATATTGTTTTTTAGTTTTCAGTCTCGTTTTTCAGTCTCAGTTTTCAGTCTGAGTTTTGTGCAGTATGCTTACTGAAAACTGCCACTGCCACTGTAAAACTAAAAAAGCCCCAAATTGGAGCTTTCTTTATATTTTATCGAATAATGAGCTTTCGCGTTGCGGAAGCATTTTCTTCACTTATTTTAATGATATAAACGCCAGGAACCAAATCCGAAACGTTTAATTCTCTTGAACTTAAATGTGTTTGAAGTACTTTTTTACCCAAAATATCAAAAATTATTATTTCTTTTTCTAAATCATTTTTTGATGAAATATTTACTTTTCCGTTAGTCACTGGATTAGGGTACAAGCTTAGTCCCTCAATAGTTGTAGTCTCTTGAGGTTTTGGTAATTGCTTACTGTCTTGTGCCGAAACACTTACAGTAAAGAAAAATGCCAATAAGAATGTAATATAAAAGTAGTTTTTTGCCATCGCGTTATTTTGGTTACGGTAAATATACAAAAAAAATTACAAAAATTACGCCAAAAAAAAACATCCTAAAATTTTAGGATGTTTTTAACATTTTATAAGATGATTCTTATTATTTGATCAAGCTTGCACCGTCAACTGAAGCCCAAGCTCCAGCAGTTAATGAAGCTCCTGTAGCAGTAGTACTAGTTGTGAAAGTTCCAGCTGGGAAAGCAACTGTAAATCCAGTAGCACCGTTAGTTGGTACTATAAGTGTAGTGTTAGAAATTTTAACATTTAAAACTTTAATTTTAGATGTATTCACTTGGTGAGTATTAGTTGCAGCATCTAAGATACTAACTACAGCACCTTGGTAAGTTGTAGTTCCAGTTGTAAAGTTTCCGTAACCATCAACAATGATATTGCTGTATTCTCCGTTACCTTCTCTTTTGAATTGGAAAGCATCAACTTGGTTATCTCCAACTTCAGGAACGTTAGAAGCTTCTCTTTTTAAAGTAATGTTAGAAACTTTTGGTCCAAAAGCATTGTCATTTGCAGACGCTTCGATTTCCATTCCGTAGTTTCCTTTTCCAGTTTGGTAAGCATACCAGTTTGTATTAGCAGTACCTTGCCATCCATCTTGCCAGTCAAATGCGTCATCATAGTTACCGAAAGAGATAGCATTTGTCATGCTTACAGTTCCTCCGAAAAATTCGAATCCGTCATCAGCTCCTTTGTAAGCAACTAAGTGATCTAAAGTTGTTCCAGAACCTACTGAGTAGAATGTGAAAGCATTGTTTTCTTTTTGACCATCAGCTAATTTAGATCCAGCGTATTCAACTCTTACATAGTTTAATGAACCACCATTGTGAGTTGCATTGGTTCCTCCGTAAGAAATATTATTTCCATCTTCTGAAGTTGAAGAAGTTCCTCCTCCAGCAACTTTTGCAGGTGCATCACCGTACATGATGATACCTCCCCAAGAACCTGGAACTTTAGATTTTTCTGTAAATACTACTGGTTTGTCAGCAGTTCCGTTTACAATTAATTTTGCTCCGTTTAAAACAACTAAAGCGTTGTCTCCTGTAGCTTTGTCAATAGTAACAGTAGAACCTGCATCAAAAGTTACAGTTACACCAGCATTGATTTTTACAATACCTTTTAATGTATAGTTACCGTAAGCGTAAGTTTTGTTTGCAGTTATTGGACCTGTAATTTCACCTGTTACTGGTGTTGGTGCAGGAGTTGGATCGTCGCTGCTTGAGCAAGAATTAAAAAATAAACCTGTAGCAAGTGCTAAAGCAAGAATTTTAGTTTTCATAGTTTTTTGTGTTGTATTATTCGTTTTTATTTTTTTCAAAATTAAGCCGTAAATCTCTTTAGGGTGTTATCTGAACATTACATTACAGTTACCAAAAATCAATTTAAATGTGAAGAGAATGTTAAGCGATATTTTTGTTGATTCTTAAAATAAAAAAAGCTCCAGATATCTGGAGCTTTGAATTTTGTATGTTGTTGTATTAAAAAGTATATCCAACTTTGAAAGAGAAACCGACACCTTTTTTATAGCTGTTGGCTAATAAAGATGGTTCGTCAACTTTTACAGTTCCGTTGTTTCCAAATTCTAATTTTCTTTCTGGATTCAATAAATTGTCAGCTGTGAATTTTACATCAAAATGTTCTGAGATTTTACTTCCCCAAACAAAGTCTAATTGCGATACTGGTAATTCATAAGTATTGTCCTGACCGTTTGTACCTACTGCATAAATTCTTTTTCCGAATACACCATAAACAAGTGACATTGTATTTGTCCAGTCTTTAGCTAAATTAAATTCATACTTCAAATCAGAATTAACTAACCAGTCTGAAGCACCTTGTAAAGATCTTGTTTGGTGTGTTTCGATTGAATTTTTAACTGTAATATTACCGTCTTCGTCCTGAGATTCGTAAGTAGCTGCAACATTTACTTTTGTTGACATAACTGAAGCGTTCAATCCAAAAGAGAAATGTTCTAAATTTTCACTTATTCTGTTTAATCCTAATAAAAATTCAACTTCAGCTCCAAATAATGTTGCGTTATCTGAATTTAAAAATGTAGTTACAGTTCCAGATGTTGCATTAGCAATAAAAGTTCTCTCGATCGGATTGTCAATATATTTCCCGAATACTCCAAAAGTCATCATTTCTTTATTTGTAGGGAAAATTTCGTATTTCAAATCAACATTATAGTTGTCACTATTTTTCAATAAAGAATTTCCTTGTGTCGAAGTATTATCTGCATTGATGTATGATATCGGGAAAGATTCCATTACAACCGGTTTTGTGTATGTTTTACTTGCTGCAAAACGAATGTTTGAGGTTTCGTTTAAAAGATATTTTACGTTTAACGATGGCAAAACATAAAGGTTGTTGTATTTTTTTAATTTGAAAGGATCATCAAAAGAACCTAAAGTTCTGTAATATGTTTCTTTAATAGTGCTTTCAACTCTTACTCCTCCGTTAAGTTCAAATTTTTCTGCAAATTTCAAGAATAAGTTTGCATACCCTGCATTTGCACTTTCATTAAGTTTTACTTTGTACGTTGTGTTTGAACTTTCGTTAAAGAAAACGGCACTACTGTTAATGTCATTTGTAATTTTTGTGTCAATATTGTTTATGTCTGCTGATGAAAAAGTCCCACCGTTACTTGCAACGAATCGGTAAGAAGATTCCATTTTAGAAGCATTTCCATTATAACCAACTGTCAATTTGTTTTGTTTTGCATCTTTTCCAAATTTCAAGTTGTATTCTAATAATCCAGAAACGAATACATTTCCGTCTACATCTAAATACTGGCGTAAGAAGTTGTTTCCACCATAAGAAGTGTTAATTTGATTTTCAGCTTCCTGCGTACCTGAGAAAAATTTTCTATCAGGTTGTCCGTATTTTGTATTTGCATAAGATACACCTGCTTTTAAAGTTTGGTTTTTATCTTCTGTCAAATTGTATTCTCCTAATAATTGAGCATTTAAATAATCCGTTTTGTCCAATTGGTTAGTACGGATAAAGTTATTTTTAACTCCATTATTGCTTAAAACTCCGTATTGATCTAAAATTGAATTTAATGTTGTTTTTAAATACAATGTGTTAAACGCTAACTTAAATCTTTCAGTAGTATAATTTACTCCTACTAACGCAGATGTACTGGTCTTAAGGCGATATTCAGTATTAATAAAATCATTATTGTATTTATCACCAAGAGTTTGAAGTGTTCTGCTGACACCTTCTCTAACAGCATAACTATTGTCGAAATTAAGAGACAATAAGTATGAAATGTTACGATCATTGCTTAGGTCAAATTTTTCTGCATGAAGAAAATTGAAGCTAGAGTTTAATGGGCTTTTGCTTTTATTTACATTGAAACCTTTATCACCGCTTACAGAGTTTAATGCTTGATCTGTTGTAAAAGTCGATCTGCCAGCAGTTTCACCTAAAAAGCTTGGTAACTCTCTGTCTTTTCCGTTAAATCCAAAAAATCCTGCAGCAGAATCTGCATCACTAGAAAGTAAGAAATCTTTAAAACTGTTTCCAGTAGTATATCCTGCGCCAATATTTATTTTGGTAATGCTTTTAGAAACTTTAGAAGTTTGAATATTAAAAGTTCCACCAGCGAAATCTCCATAAATGTTTGGGTTAAATGTTTTGTATACATCAATAACACCTATAATATTTGTTGGAAACAAGTCAAGAGGGACAATTTTTGAGAAAGGGCTGTTTGATGGAACAGCAAGATCGTTAATTAATAAGTTGTTGTATCTGTCTTCAAGACCACGAACAAATAAACCTCTCGATCCAACTTTAGTGATTCCGGTTACTTTAGTCAAACCTTCTTCTACATCGCTAACACCTTTTCTAGACATTTCCTGTGCACCAATACTTTGTTTGATTACAACAGCATTTTTTTGGTCTAGCAATAAAGCAGTTTCTTTTTCTTTGTTTGCTGTCGATTTTACAACAACATCTTTTAGCGTATAACCGCCAGATGAAAGTACTTGATTTACAGTGACAGTTTCGTTTGCTGCAACTGTTACTGGTTTTTCTACAGATTCATATCCAACGAAGCTAAATATAATAGTATAAGTTCCTGGATTTACACTCAACGAATATTTTCCGTCAATGTCAGTGTTTGTGCTGATATTTGTTCCTTTTATTAGGATGTTTGCAAAAGGAAGTACTTCATTATTAGTTTCTTTGTCGGTTAATACACCAGAAATTGTACCTTTGTTTTGCGCGATCGAAATCGTACAGATAAATAATGTGATAAATAGAAATTTTAAATTGAATTTCATTTCAGTGTTGTGTTTAATTTATTTTTGTGCAAAGAAAGAAACGCGATGTAAAGTTCATGTTAGGGACTTGTTATGTTTTTGTGTTGTCAAGATTATCAAATTGTTACCAAATTAAATTACAGTTAACCGTATTTTTTAACGGCTGTTTTGTTAGTATATTTACGCTGTGAAATAAAAAACATCGAATATATAATAAAGAAAATTTGATGTAAGAATCTCTATTTTTGCTATTTATGAAAAAAACACAAACCAAGATTTTATTAGTTGACGACGAACCAGATATCTTAGAAATCGTTGGCTATAACCTTGCACAGGAAGGCTACCAAATTGTAACGGCTTCTAACGGAAAAGAAGCAATAGCAAAGGCTCAGAAAGAATTGCCACAATTAATCATTATGGATGTAATGATGGCTGAAATGGACGGGATGGAAGCTTGTGAACACATCAGAAAAATTCCAGAATTAAATAATGTTATCATAACATTTCTAACCGCAAGAAGCGAAGATTACTCTCAAGTTGCTGGTTTTGACGCAGGTGCTGATGACTATATCACAAAACCAATAAAACCAAAATTATTGGTAAGCAAAGTAAAGGCTTTGTTAAGAAGGTTAAAAGAACAAGAAGTAGTCAGCGATACCTTAAATGTTGGCGGAATCGAGATTAACCGAGAAGAATACAAAATCATCAAAGGCAATGTCGAAATTGCTTTGCCAAGAAAAGAATTCGAATTGTTTTATTTATTGGCTTCTAAACCTGGAAAAGTTTTTAAAAGAGATGAAATTCTAGATAAAGTTTGGGGAAATGAAGTTGTGGTTGGAGGAAGAACAATCGACGTTCACATTAGAAAACTTCGAGAAAAAATAGGAGAAGACCTTTTTAAAACAATAAAAGGTGTTGGTTATAAATTTGAAGTATAAGTTTTTTAAGATGCTGAGGTTTTAAGATACTAAGTTGCTAAGGCTTTTAGTATTTTGCTGAAGATTAAACGGATTTGGATTATATAAAAAAATAAACCATATAGGAAATTAAAGATCACGTGAACTTTAATTTCTTATATGGTTTTTGAGTTAACTTTGTTTTGAGTTCAAATGTTAATTTAAAGAAATTTACAAACTCAAAAGAAAACTTAATTTTTCTTAATCTCTTAATGGTTAATACTACCGATGAAAATTAATTTTAAAAAAACATACAAATTTGCTGTAAAATCGGCATTATATATAAGTCTTTTTGGGACAGGATTTGTGCTGATCTTGATGAATTTGTTTTATAAAAATCAACTAAAGCATCAAGTTGCGTTTGGAATAATTTTCATAATCTCAATTTATATTTTCTCATTTTTAGTTTTGCAATATCGTGTAGAACGTTTTATTTACAGAAGAGTAAAGAAAATTTACGATGAGGTTTCGTTGTTAGAATCGACAACGCTTATCAATCAGCCCATAACGACAGATATGGAAACGCTTTCGCGCGAAGTGAAAAAGTTTGCTACTGATAAAAAGCTGGAAATCGAAATGCTTGAAATTCGTGAAGAATACCGAAGAGAGTTTTTAGGAAATATATCTCACGAACTTAAAACGCCTTTGTTTACCGTTCAAGGTTATGTTTCGACTTTGCTTGACGGAGCGATGGATGACAAAAACATTCGTAAAAAATATTTAAAACGTGCCGAGAAAGGTGTGGAGCGACTTATATATATAGTCGAAGATTTAGATATGATTACTAAATTAGAATCGGGTGATTTAGATTTGAATATGACTGATTTTGATATCGTTGAGCTGATTCAGAACGTCTTTGATTTATTAGAAATGAAAGCTGATAAAAAGAAAATCAACTTGGCTTTTGAAAGTAAAAACATAAAATCAGTTCTTGTACATGGCGATCAAGATAGAATTCAGCAGGTTTTAGAAAACTTGATTGTAAACTCTATTAAGTATGGTAAAGAAGGCGGTTTAACTGAAGTTGGAGTAGTAAATCTAACGAAGAAAAAAGTGCTCATTCGTATTAGCGACAATGGAGAAGGTGTTGAAAAACAAAATATTCCAAGGCTTTTTGAACGTTTTTATAGAGTTGATAAAAGCGGAACGCGTTCTGAAGGCGGTTCTGGTTTAGGTTTAGCGATCGTAAAACATATTATCGAAGCGCATAAAGAGAAAGTTTATGTCGAAAGTGAATTCGGAATTGGTTCTGAATTTTCTTTTACGCTAGAAAAAACAAATAAAACAATAAAACCCGAGGTTAAATAATTGTAACCTCATTTATACTTAAAGCTCAAATAAACGCATTTAACAATAAATAAACATTTGGATTCAGTCCATAACATTAAATTTTTATTATGGTAACATCTTGTTAATGATTTCTTAACATAGGTGAGTGATCTTTGCACCTTGAAATTAAGGGAATTAGAGAAAAGATGATAAAAAGAAAATTAATTATTGTTTTGTTGTTGTTGCATTTCACAGCAAATGCTCAAGAAATAAATAAACAGGATGTAAAAAACGAAGTAATTCGTATTTTAGATTCTATAAACAAAGCAAAACTTCCAGATACCAAATCGGGAGTCAGCGGAGAAGAACATTGGTACGACAAAATTTCTTTAAGAGGTTATGCCCAAATAAGATACAACGGTCTTTTTTCTACAAACGACAAAGTTTCGTGCGAACAATGCGATAAATCTTGGGGAACAACTTCTACTGCTCCAGACGCAAAAGCAAACAACGGACTTTTTATTCGCCGTGCGCGTTTAGTATTTTCTGGACAAGTTCATCCTAATGTCTTTTTCTATTTTCAACCTGATTTTGCCAGTTCACCAAGTACCGGAATCCAAAATTTTGTTCAGATTCGTGACCTATATTTTGATCTTTCTTTTGATAAAAAGAAGGAATATCGTGTTCGTGTGGGGCAAAGTAAAATTCCATATGGTTTTGAAAATATGCAGTCCAGTTCACAGCGTTTGGCTTTAGACCGTAATGATGCACTAAACAGCGCAATATTAAACGAGCGTGATTTAGGGATATTCTTTTATTGGGCGCCTGCTGAAATCAGAGAACGTTTTGCCATGTTGGTAAAAGACGGTTACAAAGGTTCAGGCGATTTTGGCGTTTTTGCCTTTGGAGTTTACAACGGACAAATTGCCAATAAATTAGACGGAAACAGAGATTTGAATGTTGTAGCGAGGGTAACATATCCGTTTGTTATCGGAAGTCAGATTATCGAACCCGGAATTCAGGCTTATACAGGAAAATGGGCTTTTACTGGAGAAATTTCATCAGGAGTTATAGTCAATGATCCTCAATATGTAAAAGACCAGAGAATAGGCGCGACTTTCGTTTTATACCCAAGACCTTTTGGAATCCAGACCGAATATAATATAGGAAAAGGACCGCGATATAATACTCTAACAAATACTGTTGATGAAACAGATTTAGACGGCGGTTATGTTTTATTGAATTACAAATGGGACATTAAAAAACAGCATATTTATCCTTTCGCTAAATTTCAATATTATGATGGAGGAAAAAAATATGAAAAAGATGCCAGAAGCTATGTTGTAAGAGATTACGAATTAGGTATCGAATGGCAGCCAATGAAAGCTTTCGAACTAACTGCAGAATATGTTATCGCAGACAGAACTTTTGAAGACAGCGCACTCCCAATAAACAGGCAACAAGGAAATTTATTGCGATTGCAAGCGCAGTTTAACTTCTAAATTAATCTTCAAAAACAGTAAATAACGAGTCCCAGTCTATATCATTTTTAAATTGAGACAAACCTTTAAACGACTTTACCTTTGATAAATCTTCAATCGTAAAGTCGTCTTGCAATGCATAAGGTACAAGATTTTCTTCCTGAAGTTTTATCGCCAAATATTCCTGCTCATATTGCCCTGGAGTTGGAATAAAGAAAGCTTTCTTTCCGAGTTTGGCCAAATCCATTACGGTTGTATATCCGGAACGGCAGAGTACAAATTCACTTTCATTAAAAGTTTGTTCTAATTGTTTTGAGTTCATGAAATTGTAATATATTACATTTCCTGTTTGCCATTTGGTTTGTGTTTTCTCTACTATACCTTGAATAAAAACAACTTTTCCTGGATAATTTACAGTTTCCTTTTGCAATTTTTCATCCAAATAAGTGCGCTGAGGTTCTGGTCCAGATAAAATGATCATTAAATCATATATTTTTGGAGTTTCCTTTTGGCGCATTCTGCTTAAAGGCCCAATATATTTTAAGTTCAGATGATTGGTTTTTAAATGCCCCAATTCACCCGTTAAATTTGTTCCTTCATTAGTGTCAGGAACCCAGCATTCGGTATATTTTTTTATAAAATATTGATGACATTTACTGGTAAACCAAGTCGTATTTCCAGTCATGACATTCAATTGATGCGTCATAAATACAGATGGAATTTTTCTGCTGAAAACACCCAATCGGTTATCCGAAATAATGCCGTCAATTCCATGTTTTCTAATCCAGGAATTAACGATTTTTTTCTCGTCTAAAATAGCAGTAATCATTTTAGGCAAGTTTTTAATCAGTTTCCATTTAAAGTTTTTGCCGTTTTTAGCATATTCAATATGATACGATGGCAGTTCAAGTGTTTGTATATAAGGAAATTCTTTTCTCAATAAAGCTAATGCAACACCGTCAGACGCAATAATCGGAATAAAATTGTTTTCTTGAAGCGCTTTAATAATCGGAATACATCTTGTGGCATGGCCCAATCCCCAGTTTAATGGAGCAACTAAAATTGTTTTGTTCGCAGAATAGTCAATGCTCATAATTAACGCTTTTTAAAAACGAAGATAAAGAAATAAGCTTTCTGTGTTATTTTGAATGTATTACTAAATTATTAACTCAATATTTTTTTTAAGGTTCTATCCCGAGACTTTGGGACTGTGGGAACTAAGTTTTTGCCATTTTTTAGATTGAATAAAAAAAGCCGAACTTGCGTCCGGCTTCAAAGTTTTGTATCTTACAATCTCAGCATCAAAGTCTTGGTAACTTTCTTTTAATCCTGAATATAAGTTTTATTACCGTTTTTATTAATGTAGTATTTACCGCCTCTTGGTCCTGTATATACTTTCTTTCCATTATACTCTCCTGTAACTTTATCTGGAACAGCCGGAGCTTTTTCGTTTGTTTCTTTTAAAGTTTTTGCTGAAGATTTTTTTGCTTTTGTGGCATCTTTCTTGGCTGCATCGGCATCTTTTTTAGCTGTTTTTGATGCAGATTCAGCTTTTGTTGCCGTTTTCTTTGCTTTGTCAGCTTCTGTTTTTGCTTTTGTTGCCTCACTTTTTGCTTTGGTCGCGTCTTTTTCAGCTGATTTTTTGGCAGCGCTTGCTGATTCTTTTTTAGCTTTTGTCGATGCTTCCGTCGCTTTATCTGCAGCTTTTTTAGATTTTGCGGCTTCTTTTTTAGCGTCGGCAGCAGCTTTGTCTGCATCGCTTTTTGCTTTGGCTTTTTTTGCCGCAGCTTCGGTTTTGCTCTTAGTAGCCTTTTCAGTTGTTTCCTGAGCATAGAATGTAGAAGAAAAAACAACTATGAAATACAATAAAAATAATTTTTTCATAAGGTTAAAGGTTTAAAATTCAAATTAAAAATAAACAATTTATGCATAGGTTTTGCAAAGGACTAAAAATAAGCACGAAGCTGGACATTTCCGGTATGAACAGTTTTACCCGTTTCGCTTTTTCGGCCTTGATAATTTAAATTGATATCTAAAAACTGTGTGATATTTTTCTGCAAAAGCAATTTCCAAACTAAATTTTGTCCCGCCTGAAGTCCTTCCAGCATCTGAAACCCCACTGACGAAAACTCATTTCCAGTAAATTTATTTTCATAAAAAGAAAACTCTCCATTCAAGGTTACTTTTTTTTCTCCGGCAAATGAAAACGAAGTTCCTAATCTGTTTTGAACTAAAGTTTCTAAATTCCCAATCTGATTTTCTTTGTTTTGAAATTCATAAAAGAAATCTAAACTGGTGTTTTTCGAAAATAAATAACTGATTTTTGGTGCAATTTGATACCCTTTTAAATCATAGTTTTTTTCGACAAAATCCTCTGAAACTAAGTTGGTATTTATGGTTTTTGTAAAGAAATTAAAAAGCCAGCTTTTTTGATATAAATGCGTGTATTGCAATTGATGCGAGCTGTTTTCGACATTTTGAGATCCAACCGACAGCAAATTTTTTCCTTTATTAATTAAATAAGAATACGTTACAGAATGTTTTTGTTTGCCTCGGTTATAGTAAAAACTATTTCTAAAACTCGAATTCAATCCCAAAACATTTTCTTCTGAAGACGCAAACGGATTCAGTTCTAACCTTTCGCCCTCACTTTTTACTTTTCTATCCATAATAAAGGAAGTCTGATTGTAAAAATAAGAAGCGAATTTTTTAAAGCCTTTTTCATTTTGCCATTGCAATGGATTTAGAGCAACAGACTGAGAAAATTTATTTTGATTGGTTTTAATGTAAATCTGATTCGGTAAAAAGATTCGGATATAGCGTGCCTGATCAGAAAATTGCGCGATTTCAAATTCTTGTAATTCTTCAATTCCGTTGCCGTTATAATCGTTCCAAGTATACACTCCTTGTCCAGTCGGAACTTCGATATATGTAAATTCCTGTTGCGCAATAGTTCCTGAGCTTGTTTCGTATGCCGTTCCAACTTGTATAAATTGATTAAAGAAACGATCGTTGTACAGAATTCTAGAATTTAACGAAGGTTCCTTTTTTCTTGACGTATCTGTAAAATCTAAATTTCGATAACTCATATAAACTGCCAAATCTGTTTTTTTAGTCTGAATCAGTTTCGATCTTAAATAATAAGTTTGGGAATTGTTTACATGCTGTAATAATCCGTTTTGCAAACTGTCATTGCGACGGCGCAGAAAACCAATTTCCGTAAACACTTTTGTGCTGTCTCCTCTTCCAATAAAAGCACCATATTCTGTGAATCTTTGGCTTAAAGCCGAAAATTGATTCGTGGTTTTATCTTTTTCCTGATTGTCTTCGATCTGCAGGCTGGCGCCAATCCAGTTTTTGCCAAAATGATATTTAGTTCGCGCGTGATCCCGAATAAATTTTGAAGCAGAAGCAGTAGCGTCGCTATTCAAAAAACTGCCTTGATTTTCAATCGTCCATTTTTTAATTTTAAAAAAGGCGGTTGTAGTGTGGCGCGATCCCGAATAACTTTCTGTAAAATCTAATTTTTCAAATTGATAGGTTAATAAACCAATATTTGAGGTTTTCTTTTTGGCAAATAAATTAAAGTTTAAACCGGTTACCAATAAACTCTGATTTCCAAAAAGGGCAGTGTTTAAATTCCAATCTCGATTAAATTCAATATTATATAAACGTTCAACCGATTTGAAATTTTCCTGAACAAACTGATAATTTACAAATCCGTCTAAAGTCCAGCTTCTGGTAAAAAGGCGTTTTTTAATATTTGTTTTTAAAGCAATTCCTTCATTGTTGGCATCATCAATACCCGAAAATAAATTTTTGTCATTGTTGCTTACGGCGACTTCAAAATCGACCAGCGTTTTTTCATTCGGATTATATTTTCCCAAAAAAGTTGCGACTTGCAGTTTTATAGGAGGAACCAACTGCACAATCGGCTCGTAACTTCCCTGTGGAATTCCGTTTACAGGAGCAACATATTCATAAATTCTTTCGACAGAATTGTTGTTCTGAACAATGTAATTTCCAAGATTATTGCCCACTAAACTGAACTTTACATTATATAAAACATCGCTCGAATTGTTCGAATATTCATAAACTTCAACTGAGTTTGCAATTGTTTTTTTATACAAAATTTTATTTTCTGCGTATGAATCTTCATAAGCAGATGGCGCTTTCATAAGATCTGTGTTGTCGCCGGCCTGGCTTAAAACCTGAACCTGAGCTGTAGATAGATTTTGCTGCAACGGCTGATTTTTCATATCATTTTCAGAATAAACATAACCGCCAAAACTCCAATTTTTGTTTTCGTGTGTCGCGCCTGCATAAGTAACAAGCCGGTTGTAATTTCGCTCAGAATATTGATATTCTATATTAATACGCATTTCTGAAGTAATCGTAAAAAGCGATGTAAAAACAATCTCACCCGCATTATAGTCGATCACATAATCGTTGTTTTCACCGCGTTTCAGCAAAACACCATTTACATAAACGCGCTCAGAACCAGAAATAACCAAAACATACAATTCGCCGTTTTGTCCTTTTAACTTATACGGACCTTGATTGCCTTCTTGTCCTGTAAAAGTACTTTTAGCATATTGTCCTTTTACAAAAGCAACTGAGGCAAAAACATTGGTTTTGCTTTTATCGGTGTCAAAATTAAAACTCGTCGAAAGTCCCTGAACTTTTTTATTAAAACTCAAAAATTGCGTTTTCCTGTTTTCTAAAAAAACATCGCCTGCGCGGATGTTCCAGTCATCGCTGAAAAGTTCCATGAAAATGTTATCAAACTGATCGAGTTTTTGCGAATAACCGCCATCTTGCAACGGAATATTGCTGTCTTGAAGTGAAGCCCGCAAACTGACTTTATCCGAAATTTTACCAGTAATCTGAAGATCTAGATTAGAGTTTAAAACCGTATTTTGATTGTTTCCAACTGTAACGCCTCGCGTAATGCTTCCAGAAGTATTCAATCCGTCAAACGGAATAACTTTTTTGGCATTGGTATTTTCTATTTTGTATAATTTCTCAGTGCCAACATCATTCGTAACCACTTGATTTGCTTTGTAGAGGCTGTATTCTTTGGTTATAAAATCAGGATATTTAAGATAATTGACAATTAAAGTGTCTGAGGTTGAATTTAGTTTTTCATTAAAAAGCAAAATTCCTTTTTGAAAATCTATTCTGTAAAAAGTTGAATCGAGCGGTTCGTTTTTAGTATTTAATATTTGAAAAAAACTCGAGTTGATACTGAATTCTTCTAAATGAATGGTATCTCGTGTTGCAATTACTTTTTTGGTTTTGTACGATGATTCCGTTTCCTGAGCCTGAAGTCCAGAAAACCAGATAAAAACCGTCAAAAACAGTAATTTTTTCAACATAAATACTTTAACTCTAAAAAGTCAAAAGTAGTATTAAAAACGCAAAATTATAGGGAGTTAACATCTTTATAAAAACAAAAAAGACTTCAAGTAAAGAAGTCTTTTTGTTGAATTGATATAATTAACTCTTTCTCTGAAGAATTATTCGATCTCTTTCGTTACAATCTGCATCGTTTCGCGGCTAACTTGCTTTAGTAAAACCACTTTGTTTTCTTCTACGGTCTGTGCGGCATTTTCTGTAAAATGGCGAATCGTGTATAAAGTCACATTTTCATTATAATCTACTTTGAATTTTTTCGAAAGTATCGCATTCAATTCATTAAAATTCTCAAACTTATCTTCAACACAAACAGAAAAACTAATAGCAGAGTTCTGAATCAAGTTCACTTTTATTTTGAATTGGTGAAACAAAGCAAAAATCTCACTGATATTTTCTTCCATAATAAAAGAGAAATCTATCGAGGAAAGTGAAATCAAAAGCTGGTTTCGTTTTACAATAAAACAAGGATATTGTGGCTCTAAATCAACACCTTTAGAAACACAAGTTCCTTTTAATAATGGATTTATAAATGATTTTACGTATAATGGAATTTCTTTTTTCTGTAACGGCTGTAATGTTTTTGGGTGAATAACCGTTGCGCCGTAAAAAGCCAATTCGATTGCTTCACGATACGAAATTTGGTTTAACAAACTTGCATTTTCAAAATAACGCGGATCTGCATTCATAACTCCTGGAACATCTTTCCAAATTGTTACGCTTTCTGCATTTAAACAGTAAGCAAAAATTCCTGCGGTATAATCAGAACCTTCACGGCCTAAAGTTGTAGTGAAATTATTTTCATCAGCACCTAAAAATCCTTGCGTGATGTTCAATATTTTTCTCGGTACATTTTTGCTGATCAGCTGCTGTGTTGTTTCCCAATCTACTTCTGCATCTCTGTAATTTGCATTGGTTTTAATGAAATTACGAACATCAAGCCATTGCGTCTGAATGCCCATAAAATTCATAAAATAACTTAAAATTGTAGTCGAAATTAATTCTCCAAAACTCACAATCTGATCGTAGACAAAATTGTAATTAGGAGATTTATTATGTGCTAAAAAATATTCTAATTCTGAAAACTGTGCTTTTACAGCTTCAAAAACACTGTGTTTTTCATCTTCGAATAAATCTAATAAAATTTGATTGTGATATTTTTTAATTTCTTGTACAGATGAATTCAACTCTGGTGATTTGTCAAAATAATTTTTGATCACAACCTCAAGAGCATTTGTCGTTTTCCCCATTGCCGAAACGACTAAAATCACATCTTCATAACCCACTTTTTGTAAAACGTCGTATACGTTTTTAATTCCATCGGCATCTTTTACAGATGCTCCACCAAATTTAAATACTCTCATTTTTAATTTTAGATTTTAATTTTTTTCCGCCACGAATTCACGAATTATTTTTTTTAATCTTTACGGATAAGAATTCGTGGCAACCTGACACAGATTATAAATCATTTTAATTCTAAAAATCTGTGACAAACTATTTTTTATAATTTTTCTAAGAACGAATTAATTCCTGCTTCATCCATTTGTACTACTTGCCAGTCTTCAAGAATTCTTGCGCCAGAACTTTTATAGAAATTAACTGCTGGAGTATTCCAGTCCAGAACATTCCATTCTATTCTGCGAACATTATCTCTTTTTCCTTGTTTCATTATTTCAGCATAAAGTGCAGATCCTAAGCCGGTACCGCGCATTTTTTCCTTTACAATTAAATCTTCAAGATGTATTGTTTTTCCTTTCCAAGTCGAATATCTGTAATAGTATAATGCGATTCCAACAATTTCCTCTTCCACTTCTGCAACAAAAACATGAAACAACGGTTTCTCGCCAAAACCATCACGTATTAAATCTTCTTCCGTTATTACTACAGCATCAGGTTCTTTTTCGAATATTGCCAGCTCCTGTATTAATCCTAAAACTGATTTCATGTCTTCAGGATTTCCTTTTCTAATATTCATATAATGTAAAATTTGTTTTTTTTGATCCTATATGTTTAGTGCCATTTTATTTTAAAGTTATTTCTTTAAAATTTTTGCAGGCAATTCATATATTCTTATTATTGAGCGTGTATTAGCCAAAAAATTATGTATTTACCGCATACTTTTTGCCTTTAATTAGCAAATATACAATAGTGGCAAACTAACGAAATAATTTTTAAATCATTCTCACAAAAAAAACGATATTTGTGACTTAAAATTAAAACTACAACGATATAGTAATGGAAGAACGCAATAAAACACTAGGAGAGTTTATTATTGAGAACCAAAAAGCATTTCAGTATTCGTCGGGAGAGCTTTCCCGAATTATCAACTCTATACGTTTAGCGGCAAAGGTCGTAAACTATAAAGTAAACAAAGCCGGATTAGTGGATATTATTGGCGCCGCAGGCGAACAGAATATTCAGGGAGAAGATCAGCAAAAATTAGATGTGTATGCCAACGAAGTATTTATTCAGACGTTAATAAACCGTGAGATTGTCTGTGGAATTGCTTCAGAAGAAAACGACGAATTTATTACTGTCAAGGGGAGCGACAACAGTAATAATAACAAGTACGTAATCTTAATGGATCCGCTTGACGGCTCATCTAATATTGATGTGAATGTTTCATTAGGAACTATTTTTTCTGTTTTCAGAAGAATTACCCCAATCGGAACTCCAGTAACAAGTGAAGATTTTTTACAGCCGGGCGTAAATCAAGTTGCAGCCGGTTATGTAATTTACGGAACTTCGACAATGTTGGTTTATACAACTGGTCATGGCGTAAACGGGTTTACACTAAATCCAGCAATTGGTACATTTTATCTTTCACACCCAAATATGCAATTTCCGAAAGACGGGCATATTTATTCTGTTAATGAAGGAAATTATGTTCATTTTCCACAGGGCGTAAAAAACTATATTAAATATTGTCAGCGTGAAGAAGAAGACAGACCGTATACATCAAGATATATAGGAAGTTTAGTTTCTGATTTTCATCGAAATATGATCAAAGGCGGTATTTATTTATATCCAACAAGTTCAAAAGCACCAAAAGGGAAATTGCGATTATTATATGAATGTAATCCAATGGCGTTTATTGCAGAACAGGCGGGAGGAAAAGCAACAGACGGTTTCGGCCGAATTATGGAAATTCAGCCAACTGAATTGCACCAAAGAGTTCCTTTTTTCTGCGGAAGCGAAAATATGGTAAAAAAAGCCGAGCAGTTTATGGCGGAAGCGCTTTAGTCTGAGTCAAAGTTTCAGTGCCAGTCACAGTTGAAGTAAAAATAGAAAACCCGACAAGTTTTACTTGTCGGGTTTTTATATATTGTAAGTTTTTGGCCTCAGCCTAAAAACTGAAAACTAAATACTATTTATGCATATGCTGCATTTCGTAAACAAAAGTATCTGCGTCAACTTTCTTATCTACTAATGACAATGCTTTTGCAATAATATAATTTACGTTGCTTGGAGTAAATCCTAAAGCAATTCCTAATTTTCTCAACATTACTTCTTGTTGATCTTCAAGATGATGATCAACATGCACCATTCTTGTTAAATCGTATAAACGCTCTAAACGCTGTACGTGTAAATAAGGTGGGTTGATTGGGTATTTTAATGGATCGTTAAGAATTTCTTCGTATTCAGTCTCTGAAATTTCTAAACGAGAAGCTAATTTATCCAAGAAACTTTTTTCTTCAGGATGTACAACACCGTCTGCTAATGCTACGCGAACAATAGCTGAAAAGTGACCTTTGTTTCTTTGTTTGAATTCGCTATCGAATAAATCTGAAAATGACATAATTATAGAGTTTTTTATCACGCAAATATAAATCTTATTTTAATTTAACAATTTTAAATTTCTCATAAAATTTAACTTATTTTTCTGAGTTGATTTAAGAGGAGACTTTACTTAATTTTCAAAATAAATCGTAAGTTTACAACCCCTAATCATTTAATATTATTGCCCCTATGTCAGAATTTTGGATTTATTTTCAGATAGGATTAAAGCACGTTTTAGATATCCACGCTTACGATCACGTTCTTTTTTTAATCGCATTAACAGTGCCTTACATGTTTAAAGATTGGAAACGCATTTTGCTTTTGGTTTCTGTTTTTACAATAGGCCATACGTTGGCTTTATTGCTTTCGGTTTTCGGAATAATCGCGATTAAAGTAAATATTGTGGAGTTTTTAATTCCGATTACGATTTTAATAACCGCACTTTTTCATCTTTTTACAGCTGGAAAAGCAACTAAAAATGACGGCATAAATCTGATCTTTTTCGTGACATTGTTTTTCGGAATTATACACGGACTTGGATTTTCAAACTATTTTAAAACCATATTAGGAGGTTCGCCAAGTTCAAAATTAATACCTTTAGGCGAATTTGCGTTAGGAATCGAAGCAGCACAGTTAGTAGTTGTGTTTGTGGTTTTGGTATTATCTTATATAGTGCAGACGGTTTTTCGTTTTTCAAAACGCGACTGGGCACTTGTAATGTCGGCTTTTATTATAGGAGTTGTGATTCCGATGATTATTGAAAGCCCAATTTGGAACAGATAAAATAAATGGAAATAAAGAAATTAAATAAATACGATAAAGCTTATTTGAGAATTGCGACAGAGTGGGGTGCACTCTCATACTGCAAACGCAAAAAAGTAGGAGCTATTATTGTAAAAGACCGAATGATTATTTCTGACGGATACAACGGTACGCCATCGGGATTTGAAAACTGCTGTGAAGACGAAGACGGCTTAACCCGCTGGGATGTTCTTCATGCTGAAGCAAATGCGATTTTAAAAGTAGCCCGTTCAACGCAGTCTTGCGAAGGTGCAACTTTATATATTACGCTTTCGCCTTGCAAAGAATGCAGTAAATTAATTCATCAGTCGGGAATAAAAAGAGTCGTATATCATAATGGATATCGTGACGATTCTGGAATTCAATTTTTAATAAAAGCAGGTGTCGAAGTCGAACATATTCCTGTTTTAGAAGAGTAAATGAAATTTAACTCAAAATATTTGCCCATTATAATCGGAGCTACTTTTGCTCTGGGTATAGTCCTCGGAAGCGTAATGAATGCTCCCGTTGATGACCAGCTTTTGGCTAAAAATTACTCCAAAACAAAACTTAATAAACTGATCGATTTTATCAATAACGAATATGTTGACAGTGTTAACACAGATTCTATTGTAAACCTTACAGTTGATAATATCTTATCTAAACTAGACCCGCATTCTGTTTATATTCCGCCAAGCGAACAAGCAGAAGTAGCGGAAAGTATGAAAGGTGATTTTGTTGGAATCGGAATTAATTTTTATATGTATAAAGATTCTGTTGCAATTATAAAACCAATTGAAAACGGACCTTCGGCAAAAGCCGGAATAAAATCTGGAGATCGAATTTTGTTTGCTGGAAAAACCAAATTATACGGCAGAAAACTGCCTTCAGACAGTTTATTTTCGAAATTGAAAGGATTGCAAGGTTCTGAAATCGAATTGACTGTTTTTAGAAAATCAGAACAAAAGAAACTGAAATTTAAAGTAAAAAGAGATGTCATACCGATAAAAAGTGTCGATGCCTCTTTATTGCTTGGAAACAATACTGGTTATATCAAGATCAATCGTTTTGCCGAAACGACTTTTAATGAATTTAAAACGGGATTAAGCAGGTTAAAGCAAAGCGGGATTCAATCACTTGTAATTGATCTTCGCGACAATGGCGGTGGTTATATGGAAGAGGCCGTGGCTATTGCCGATGAGTTTTTGAAAGACAAACAATTGATCGTTTTCACGAAAAACAAAAATGGTACAACCGAAAAAACCTATGCGACAAAAGCCGGAAGTTTTGAAACTGGAAAAGTATATGTTTTAATTAATGAAAACAGCGCATCTGCGAGCGAAATATTAGCTGGAGCACTTCAGGATAATGACCGAGGCATTATTGTAGGACGCCGTTCTTTCGGAAAAGGTTTAGTACAGCGCGAAATGGATTTTAATGATGGATCTGCAGTTCGATTAACTGTGGCGAGATATTACACGCCAACAGGAAGATCGATTCAAAAACCATATAAAAAAGGAAACGAAGAATATTTTAAAGAATCAGAATCGCGTTTGAAGTCTGGAGAACTTTATGCAAAAGACAGTATTAAAGTAGCCGATTCTTTAAAGTTTAAAACACCAAAAGGTAAAATTGTTTATGGCGGTGGCGGTATCGTTCCGGATGTTTTTGTTCCAATGGAATCAGAACACGGAAATGAAAATGTTGCTTATTTGCTTCAAACCGGAATCGTAGGTCATTTTGTTTTTGAAGAATTAGATAAAGATAGAAAAGCATTTAAAGGGCTTAGTTTTAATCAGTTTTTGGCAGAAATGAAAGACTCAGATGTTTATTTCAAAAAATTTAAGAACTACATTTTTATGACAGGTTTAGATTTGAAATTAGACAAGACAAAAGATTTGGTTAATCGCTATATTACTGCTGAATTCGCACGCCAATTGTATGGGGAATTGTATTATTATGATGTGGTTTTAAAACACGATGCCATGATCAAAGCGGTTTTAAATCCGAAGAAATAATAATAATTTTTTAAAATATAATGTAACAGATCTTTTGTTATATAAATTTACATTTGTGTTTAAAATTACAAATATGAAAAATCTAAAAAGAATAAGTTTTCTTGCATTAGTAATGACTTTTATAATTTCTTGTACAGCTATGAAAGATAGCGATAAGACAGTTTCAGGAAAAGTAGAGTCAATAGAAGCAGGAAAAGACGGTTACACTGCAAAAATTAATACGAATACAAAAGAAGTTTATTTTGCTGTAATCAGTATTGTAAATGTTGGCGGACCTCAAAATTACAAACAATTAAAAATTGGTGATAATGTTTCTTTAAAAGGAGAAATCTGGAAAACAGATGACGAAAAACATATGAAAGTAACTCAGATTGTTTCGGTGAAATAAAGAAACAGAGTATAAAGTTTTAAACCATATAAGTTATATAACTTATATGGTTTGTTTTTTTTTGAACTAAAACGAATTGTTTTGAGATTAATAAATACTTTTTTCCTGATTGTTATAGTTGGGACTGTTGCTTTTTTAAGTTTTTTTTGGCTAGGAAGTTATGAGCAAAAAATGGAATTAAACAGACAGCTTCCTTTTTCTTTTATATTTCGCTTTTTCGAATTATCAGGGATTGGTTTAATAGGGATTGGATTTCTTATTCTCTTTAATTATTTCATTAAGAAGTTAATTCTGAAGGAAGTGCGTGTTTCTGGATTAAAGAAATTAGCATTTGATGGTAGTGTTGCAGTTGGAGTCGTTGCTTTAATAGGAACGATAATATTCTTTTTTTAAAACTATCGAATACTATCGTGCACATGTGTCTGAACACCGTTATTCCATAAAGTAAGAATATCGGTTGCGACAGCAGCACCGCTTCCGGCAGCAATTGCAAGTTGGCTTCTCCAGCCGGCTAAAGTTCCAATTACATAAATGCCTTCGGCTACTTTATGATCTTCATTTTTAAGCTGAATGCGTTGTTTTTCTGGAAGTGCTTTTTTATGAGGTTCAATGTATTGCATCAAACCTTGAATGTCAAAGGTATTGGCAGAACCAATTCCTATGACAATAGTTTTTGTTTTGTATGAGTTTTTGTTTGTGATAACAGTAAATTCAGGAAAAAATCCCTCCACTTTAATTACTTTTTCATTAGGAATCTGAGTAATATGTGGGTAAGTGAGTGCTAAATCCTGTGTGCTTTCTGTTAGTAAATCAGCTCCAAGTTTGCCTGGTGTTATTCCATAAGCATTGTAGAAAATTGCTTCCTGTAAAGAAGAACTTTTTTGATGGGTAAAAATTCCGATTTTTTTATCGGCAACGAAAGCTTTGTTTTTAGCTGATCCTAAAACGAGGGCACAGGACATGCCTGAAACACCTCCGCCGACAATTAAAACGTCAAACATATATTATCGTCCGTTTGTTTTTTCTTCAATTCTTTTTGAGATTCTAAAAATCAAAAGAATTAAAACGGCGCAAAATGAAGCGGCGATTCCAATAAGCGCAACACCACTATCCCCTTGAAAAGGACTTGTAAAGTCAAGCTGCGTAATATTAAAAACGATTAAAGCTAATGCTAAAAGCACTAAGATTGAAGTAAAGATTTTCATAAGGCTGTTTTGTTTGTCTAAAATAATAAAGTAAAACTTCCAGATCTGAAAAATATCTTAAAGTTGAATTTTAGAAATTTTATGGGGTAAATTTATAAAAATAATTGTTAGACGAACAAACCTTTAACATTAGCGGCGAATAATTTAACAGCTATAGCTAAAAGTATGACTCCAAATGTCTTGCGAACGACACCAAGTCCGTTTTCTCCTAATAAAGTTTCTATTTTTTTGGAAGATTTTAAAACGATATAAACCAAAATAATGTTCAATAAAATAGCAATAATGATATTGATAGTATGAAATTGAGATCGGAGCGATAGTAAAGTCGTCATTGTTCCTGCTCCGGCAATCAGCGGAAAAGCTAGAGGAACAATAGAAGCCGATCCTGGCTCTTCATCGCGATAAATTCTAATTCCTAAAATCATTTCTAAAGCTAGAAAAAATAAAACAAAAGAACCTGCAACAGCAAATGAATGAACATCGATTCCTATTAGATTGAGCAGGCCTTCTCCGACAAAAAGAAAAACAATCATAATGGTTCCGGCAACAATAGAAGCTTTCTCAGAATCTATGTGTCCCACTTTTGCTCTTAAATTTACTATAATCGGAATTGAACCAACAATATCGATTACTGCAAAGAGTACCATTCCGACAGTGATAATTTCTTTAAAGTCGATTTCTAACATATTGCCTTGGTTTTAAGGGTTTAAAATTTTTGCAAAGGTAGGTAATAAAGGTAGGTGATTTTTTGATAAGATGTATTTTTGTTATAAAAATATGGTTTAATAGTTATAAAAGTGATATTTGTAACAAATATTGTCTTTTACCGCAAAGATTCGCAAAGATTTACGCAAAGTTCCCAAAGGATACAATGTGATAAAGCTTTGCGAACTTTGCGTAAATCTTTGCGTGCTTTGCGGTTAATATTTTAGAGTGTTTTATCTGCTTTCTTTGACTATCTTTGCACCTTATAAATTACAGTATTTTTATCATGTTTCAATTAGGGAAAACCATTATTTCAGAAGATATTCTTGAAAAAGAATTTGTGTGCAATTTATCAGCTTGTAAAGGAGCTTGCTGTGTGGATGGAGATGCTGGTGCTCCTTTAAGCGAAGCGGAGACAAAAATCATGGAAGAAATTTACCCTAAAGTAAAGCCTTTTTTGAGAAAAGAAGGAATTGCTGCTATTGAAGCGCAAGGAACGTGGGTAAAAGGAACCGATGGCGATCTTGAAACGCCGTTAATTGATGAAAAAGATTGTGCTTATGTTATTTTTGATGGTAAAACAGCACTTTGTGGTATTGAACAAGCTTACAATCAAGGAATAGTAGATTGGAAAAAACCGGTTTCTTGTCATTTGTATCCAATTCGAGTAAAAGACTTCACAGAATTCGCCGCAGTTAATTATGATAAATGGGATATTTGCGATGACGCCTGTTCTTTAGGAAAAGAATTAGAAGTTCCGGTTTATAAATTTGTAAAAGAAGCTTTGATTCGCCGCTTTGGTGAAGATTGGTATTTAGAGCTTGAAAAAGTCGCCCAAGAACTTAAAAATTCTTAAAATTCGAGATGCTTTAGTTACGATTTTGAGAGGATCTATTTTAACTCAAAAAATAAAGTTTTAACTCAAAAAAAACTTTTAAAAACAATTCAAAATTTCTTGCTTTTTATTTTAAAAAGTCTATATTCTACGGGCTTTTAGAAGTAAATAACAATATTAAATGTCTCATTTACAAATATTTAATTATTGTCTGAAAAATATAGCATTTTTTCTCCGTTGTTAAAAACTACGTCGAATTGTGAATAAGTTTGGCTTTCATTTTTGGCTGTAAATGACAATCTTTGTAGTCTATTGAATTAGTAGAAATTCAGTACAAAAATTAAACAAAAATTGTCATGTCACAAGTCGAACCAATATTACAAGAAAATAAAAATCGTTTCGTTATTTTTCCAATCAAACATCATGATATTTGGGAATGGTACAAAAAGATGGAAGCTAGTTTTTGGACTGCTGAGGAAATCGATTTACACCAAGACTTGACAGACTGGAATAATAAGTTAAGTGATGACGAAAGATATTTCATCAAACATATTTTGGCATTCTTCGCTGCTTCTGACGGAATTGTAAACGAAAATCTTGCTGAAAACTTTGTAAACGAAGTTCAATATGCTGAAGCTAAGTTTTTCTATGGTTTCCAGATCATGATGGAAAACATTCATAGTGAAACGTATTCTTTATTAATTGACACTTACGTGAAAGATGAAGCAGAAAAAGCAGAATTGTTTAATGCTTTGGAAGTTTTTCCTGCAATTAAGAAAAAAGCAGACTGGGCTTTAAAATGGATCGAATCTGATTCGTTTGCTGAAAGACTAATTGCTTTTGCAGCAGTTGAAGGAATCTTTTTCTCTGGTGCTTTTTGTTCTATTTATTGGTTGAAAAAACGTGGTTTAATGCCAGGTTTAACTTTTTCTAACGAGTTGATTTCTCGTGACGAAGGCGTACATTGTGATTTTGCAGTTCACTTGCACAATCACCATTTGATTAACAAAGTTCCAAAAGACAGAATCAAAGAAATCATTGTTGATGCTTTAGATATTGAAAGAGAGTTCGTAACAGAATCTCTTCCCGTAAGCTTAATTGGAATGAATGCTGCTTTAATGACGCAATATCTAGAATTTGTTGCTGATCGATTATTAGTAGAATTAGGTTGCGAGCGTGTGTATGGATCAGCGAATCCGTTTGATTTCATGGACATGATCTCTCTTCAAGGAAAAACTAATTTCTTTGAAAAACGTGTTGCCGAGTATCAAAAATCTGGTGTGATGAACACAGACAGTGATGCTCAGAAAATTTCATTTGATGCAGATTTTTAGACAACAACAATATTTTAGTGGTTTACCCCAAATAAGCACTAATTAAGATTAAAATTTTATAACAAAACATTTTTTAGAATCTCTTTTCCCAAATCGAAGATTCTGCAATTTTCAACACATTTTCGATCTGATTTCAGATTGGAAGAGGGTAGCTATTGAGAATGCTATAATTCTCAAAAAATAATTTAAAAACACGCAATGTTTAAGTGCTGGAATTCGTTTTCTAGTGTCTTTCATTTTTTCAATAACAATAAAATAGTAAGCTTATGTATGTAATAAAAAGAGATGGCCATAAAGAGCCCGTAATGTTTGATAAGATTACAGAAAGAATCAAAAAATTGTGTTACGGCTTAAACGAGCTTGTAGATCCGGTTAAGGTAGCGATGAGAGTTATCGAAGGATTGTATGATGGGGTTTCTACTTCTGAACTTGATAATCTTGCAGCAGAAACGGCGGCATCTATGACTATTGCGCATCCAGATTATGCTCAATTGGCAGCGCGTGTGGCGATTTCAAACCTACATTCAAATACTAAAAAATCGTTCTCTGAAACGATGAAAGATATGTATAATTACGTAAATCCAAGAAACGGGCAAGAAGCTCCATTGCTTTCGGATGAAGTATTTAAAGTAATTCAGGAAAATGCTGCTTTCTTAGATTCTCATATCATTTACACAAGAGATTTTAATTACGATTACTTTGGTTTCAAAACTTTAGAGCGTTCTTATCTTCTTAAAATAAACGGAAAAATCGTCGAAAGACCACAACATATGTTAATGCGTGTTTCGGTTGGTATTCACTTAGATGATTTAAAATCAGTAATTGAAACTTACGATTTAATGTCTAAAAAGTTCTTTACGCATGCAACGCCAACGTTGTTCAATGCAGGAACGCCAAAACCACAAATGTCTTCTTGTTTCCTTTTGGCAATGCAGGATGATAGTATTGACGGTATTTACGATACATTAAAACAAACAGCAAAAATCTCGCAGTCAGCTGGAGGAATTGGACTTTCTATTCATAACGTTCGTGCAACAGGATCTTACATCCGTGGTACAAACGGAACTTCAAACGGAATTGTGCCAATGTTGAGAGTTTTCAACGATACGGCTCGTTACGTAGATCAAGGTGGTGGAAAACGTAAAGGAAGTTTTGCGATTTACATCGAAACTTGGCATGCTGATATTTTTGAATTCTTGGATTTAAAGAAAAATACGGGAAAAGAAGAAATGCGTGCGAGAGATTTATTCTTCGCAATGTGGACATCAGATTTGTTCATGAAACGTGTTCAGGAAGATACAACCTGGACTTTGATGTGTCCTAATGAATGTCCAGGATTATACGATGTTTACGGAGATGAATTCGAAGCAATGTATACAGATTATGAATTTAGAGGAAAAGGTAGAAAAACCATTCGTGCACGTGAATTATGGGAGAAAATCCTAGAATCACAAATCGAAACAGGAACGCCTTACATGTTATATAAAGATGCAGCAAACCGTAAATCGAACCACAAGAATTTAGGAACAATTCGTTCTTCGAACTTGTGTACAGAGATTATGGAGTTCACTTCTAAAGATGAAATCGCAGTTTGTAACTTAGCTTCTATCTCGTTGCCAATGTTTATTGAAAACGGAAAATTCGATCACCAGGCACTTTACAATGTTACAAAACGTGTAACTCGTAACTTGAACAAAGTAATCGACAGAAATTATTACCCAGTAAAAGAAGCTGAAAACTCAAACATGCGTCACCGTCCGGTTGGATTAGGTGTGCAAGGTTTGGCAGATGCTTTTATTATGTTGCGTTTGCCGTTTACAAGCGATGAAGCGAAAACGTTAAACCAAGAAATTTTCGAAACTTTATACTTCGCAGCTGTAACCGCTTCTATGGAAATGGCGAAAGAAGAAGGACCATATTCTACATTTGAAGGATCTCCAATGTCTAAAGGAGAATTCCAATACAATATGTGGGGAATGAAAGATGAAGAATTATCTGGCCGTTGGGACTGGGCTTCATTAAGAAAAGAAGTAATGGAGCACGGAGTTCGTAACTCATTATTGGTTGCGCCAATGCCAACTGCTTCGACTTCTCAAATTCTTGGAAACAACGAAGCTTTCGAACCGTATACATCAAACATTTACACACGTCGTGTATTGTCTGGAGAATTTATCGTTGTGAACAAACACTTACTAGAAGACTTAGTAAAATTAGGTTTGTGGAACGAAACATTGAAACAAGAAATTATGCGTCATAACGGATCAGTTCAAAACATTGATGTGATTCCGCAAGACTTAAAAGAATTATACAAAACCGTTTGGGAAATGTCTATGAAAGATATTATAGATATGTCTCGTCAAAGAGGATATTTCATTGACCAATCACAATCTTTGAACTTGTTCATGCAAGATGCCAACTATTCTAAACTAACGTCGATGCACTTTTATGCTTGGCAGTCTGGTTTAAAAACAGGAATGTACTATTTGAGAACAAAATCTGCAGTAGATGCGATTAAATTCACATTAAACAACGATAAAAAAGAAGAAGTACCAACTCTAGTTGCAGAAACTGAAGAAATAAGCGTTGAAGATTATAAAGCAATGTTATTAAAAGCACAAGCAGCAGATCCTGAGGATTGTGAAATGTGTGGGTCTTAATTTTTTTTAGAAGAAAGAAAACAGAATAAAGAGGAAAGATTTTATTCTTAATTATAGAAAGCAGTTATTGTAACGATAGCTGCTTTTTTTATTTTATATTTGTTATTTTTAACAGTAAAAATAATACACATATGAAAATTCAAATTGAGACTTATAATAGAATTGCAAAACAATTAAAAGAGGAATATCCAAAACTATCAGATTTTGAAATTTTATCATTAGCAATTCAAATACAGAGAAATCAAATTTTAGAGAATGGATTGGCAGTTAGCTCATCAGATAAATATCCGAGTGCGCTAGAGGCAATAGCTATTGCACTAGGATATGAAGGGAGTAATTCTGTTACTATTACTGATGTTTTACGAAATATTGTAAATAGGGAAGAAGTTTAATTATTTAGATATTTTAATGAGCGAGTTGCACTTCGGTGCAACTTTTATATATTTGTACTTTATGAGTCATAATCAAAAGATTAGAACTGTCATTTTTTTTAAAAATTATTTTAATGAATTTTTTGTCAAACAAAAAGAAAAAGTTCAACAAAAAATTGTTTGGACGATTAATTTAATTGAAGAGCTCGATAGAATTCCTGAAACGTATTTGAAATTTATTGAAAACACAGATGGACTTTATGAAATTCGAATACAACAAGGAAATGATATTTTTAGAATTTTTTGTTTTTTTGATGAGGGAAAATTAGTTGTATTAGCTAATGGATTTCAAAAGAAAACTCAGAAAACACCAAAGAAAGAAATTAAAAAAGCTTTAAAAATTAGAACGGAGTATGAAAACGAAAAATAAGAACCTTACAACTTTAGAAGAGTTTAAAGAGCAACATTATGGAAAAATTGGAACACCAAAACGTGACGAACTAGAAGCGGGATATGAAAATTTTAAAATTGGGGTATTGCTTCAGGAAGCCAGACTTCAAAAAGGAATGACTCAAGAAGAACTTGCATTAAAAGCAGGAACAACAAAATCGTATATTTCTAAGATTGAGAATAACGTAAAAGAAGTTAAATTTTCGACCCTGCAGAAAATTGTAGAGCTTGGTTTGGGAGGTCATTTAGAGCTGTCAATTAAATTATAATTTGAAATAAATGGATTTATTAGAAAGAATATTTCAGAATAAAAAAGAATTTTACAATCTCGCTTTGGAATATTTTCATATTATAAGTCCAGAACAATGCATTTCCTCATACATTTTCCGTTGGGAATCACGAACTATGTTTGATTATGATTGTTCAATATTGTTTAAACAATATCCCCAAAAAATCCCCGTTCTAATTATTACCAAAGCCTTTTAAAACTTAGCACCTCAGAATCTTAGTGACTTAGCATCTTTTAAAATTAAACCTTTAAAAGAAAGTCAAGTCTTATTGTAATAATTTCTGAATTATGAAAAAAAGCAATCTTTGGTCCTTACGATTAGGTTTTTCAGGAAAACAAGCCTCAACAATTGAAAAACTCGGATTAGAAAAATTTCTAAAACATTCTTACGATTCAAAATTTGATACAGAATTTCCAGTGTTTCTGCAAGATCAGCCTAAAACTGCTTTAGAGCTTAAGCAAATTCGGGAATTATTGAAAACCTCAGATCCTGAAACTAAAAAGGAAATTCAGAAAAAAGAAAATCAAGCAACCGCTGCACTTAAAAAATGGTGGATTGCAAAAATGCGTAACGACGAATTTCCATTACGTGAAAACATGGTTTGTTTTTGGCACAATCATTTCGTTTCCACTTCTCAAAAAGTAAAAATCAATTACTGGATTTACCAGCACAATATGATTTTACGCGAAAATGCCTTTGGAAATTTTAAAGATTTAACCAAGCAGATTCTTAAATCAAACGCAATGGTGCGCTATCTCGACAATGGTGACAACAAAAAAGGCAAAATAAACGAAAACTTAAGCCGTGAATTTCTGGAATTATTCACTATCGGAATTGGAAATTATACCGAAGAGGATATTAAAAACGGAGCTAGAGCTTTAGCGGGTTTGAATATTGGTGATGACGGCACTGTTTACAGAAAAAATATTGAAGATAATAGTGATAAAACCTATTTCGGAAAAACCGGAAACTGGAAAGCTGATGATCTCGTTGATATCATTTTCGAGCAGAAAAACATTCCGTATTTAATAACCAGAAAAATTCTAGAATGGTTTATATATGATAATCCGCCTGAAAATTTAGTCGTTTATTATGGAGATTACTTCAGAAAAGTAAAGTTTGAAATCGAACCTTTGCTGACTAAAATTTTTACTGAAGAATTTAAAAAAGAGAATTCGGGAAATAAGATTAAAAACCCGCTGGTTTATATTTTACAATTAATGGACGAACTGCATATTACCGATGTTGATGATGCAATGGTCTTGTTTTTTCTGAAACAGCAGGGAATGGATTTGTATAATCAGCTTAATGTGAAAGGGTGGAATGGTGGAAATTCTTGGCTGACTTCGCAGATTTATCTCCAACGCAATAATACTTCGGATTTGCTTTGCAGTGGCAGAAGTATTACGAAAAGAATTTTAAATACAATGTCTAATGCAGACGAAAAACCAAAAGCAGAATTCGAAAAAATCGAAATAAAAATTGATTTTGATTCTGACGGAAATAACAAAACCATCATCGCTGAATTGTCTAATAGATTGTTATTTACAGTAAATGACTCAATGCAGAAAGACATGGAGAATTTGATTAAATACGATTTTGACCCAAAAGATGTGAATGCCAATTTTGCTGTTATTCGATTGTTTAATTACATCACAAAATTGCCCGAATATCAATTGATCTAAAAACTTGCAATTATGAACAGAAGAGATTTTCTAACATTGACAGGAACTTTTACAGGCGGAATGCTTGTGCTTCCTGATTTTTTACACGCTTTTGGTTCGCAAAACAATTTGGTTATCGGCGAGCAATGCATTGTTTTTGTGCAGTTGAATGGCGGAAACGACGGATTGAACACTTTTATTCCGTATCAAGATCCGCTGTATTATGATTTGCGAACTAAAATCGCGTTAAATAAAGATGCAGTAATTGGAAAGAATAACGGAATGGCATTTCATCCTTCTTTAAAAGATTTTGCACAAATGCAGCAAAACGGTGATTTAACCGTAATTCAAAATGTGGGATATCCAGAACCAATTCGTTCACATTTTAGAAGTCAGGAAATCTGGCAGACTGCAACAGATTCAAATAAATATATAAACGAAGGCTGGCTGGGCAGATATTTAGATTTACAGTGCAACGGTCATCAGGCAACAGCGGGAATAAATCTGGATTCAATTGATAATTTGGCATTGAAAGGATTAGAACCAAATTCAATAACAGTTAAAGATCCGAATCGATTCAAAATAAAATCAAATAAAGACGAGAATATAAAACTATCTGATAATCCTCAATTAGATTTTGTACGTAAGATTGCTAATTCGGTTACAGAAGGATCAGATGAAATTCAGAAAGCTTTAGCGAAATCGAAATCTGAAATCAGTTATCCAAAAACAGAATTATCCAAAAACCTGGAATGGATTGGCAGATTAATAAAAGGAAATTTAAATTCGAAAGTTTATTATACTTCACTTGGCGGATTTGATACGCATGATAATCAATTGGCTATTCATGAGAAAAAATTAACCGATTTAAATGATGCTTTATTTAGTTTTTACAGTGATTTAAAACAAGCACAATTACTTCAAAATGTTACTATTGTGGTTTTTTCCGAATTTGGGCGACGAGTAAAAGACAACGGAAACGGAACCGATCATGGAACCGCAGCGCCAATGTTTGTCATCGGAGGAAATAACAAAGGAACTATTTTAGGTAATAATCCAAACTTAGCCGACTTAGATAATGGCGATTTAAAATACGAAATAGATTTTAGAAGTGTTTATGCTTCTTTATTAAAAGAAAAAATGAATTTCGATTATTCTAAAATTGGGATTTCGAATAAACCGGTTTCAGGATTGTTTGCATAATCGCAACCTTGTTATTTCGACTGAAAGGAGAAATCGCACTAGAAATTCCGTACAGTATATCATCAATCTTTGTCGATTTACGTTTGTGATTTCTCCTTTCAGTCGAAATGACAAAAACACCGAGTAATCTGTGTAATTCAAATTAAATAGCCACAAAGATTTACGGTAATTCGTGAATTCGTGGCGAAAAAAAACTTAGAACCTTTCAAAAAGCAATTATAAATATCTCATTTTAAGCCGATATTTTTATATTATCATACAAAAGCTCCTAAATTTGTTAAGAAAACCTTTTTTGTTTCATAAAATGCATTATTTTTTTTGGTGCGGTGAAAATAATTTATACATTCGCAGAGAATTTATTGAAAAACACAAACAAAATGTCTAATAACCGTTTTTATTTTAGCAACTCTTTTTATTTCTTCTTTAGTAGAAGTAAGGATTGTGCTATGGTTATTTGAGAAATATAAAATACAAATAAAACTAATATACAATCCTGATGCAAATCAGGATTTTTTTTTGAATATATGACAACGAAAATTGCAATACAAGGTATAAAAGGTTCTTTTCATCATCAGGTTGTAAAAGAGTATTTCTCTGAAAATGTGGCTATTGATGAATGTTTATCTTTTGAAGAATTGATTGACAGTCTGCTTTCTGGAAAATCAGACCAAGCAGTTATGGCGATTGAAAATTCGATTGCAGGGCCAATTATCCCGAATTATGCTTTGATTGACAAGAATAATTTACACATTATTGGAGAACATTATTTAAGCATTCACCAAAATTTAATGGCTTTAAAAGGTCAGAAAATTGAAGATATAAAAGAAGTTCATTCGCACCCAATGGCAATTTTGCAATGCATGGATTTCTTAAAGCAATATCCAAATATCAAATTGGTGGAAGATAAAGATACAGCGGAAACAGCAAGAAGAATTCAGGAAAAGCAACTAACAGGAATTGCGGCAATTGCTAGTAAAACGGCTTCTGAAATGTATGATTTAGAAATCATTGCGCCGGAAATTCAAACGATCAAAAACAATATGACTCGTTTTGTGATTATCAAAAAGCAAAATTCATTTTTGCCGGAAAACGAAATCAACAGAGCTTCAATCAAATTTGAATTAGATCACAAAAGAGGAAGTTTAGCAGCCGTTTTAAACGTAATGAGCGACTGCAAACTGAATTTGACAAAAATCCAGTCATTACCAAAAATTGAAACACCTTGGAAATATTCATTTTTCGTAGATGTAACATTCGAGAAATACGAGGATTTCGCAAAAGCCAAATCATTATTGAATATCATGGCAGAGTATTTAAAAGTTCTGGGAGAATACAAGAATACAAAACCTTTTATAGGTTAAATGTTATTAGTTAAAAGTTAGAAGTAAAAAAGAGCCTAAAGCTTACAGCTTAAAGCCTAAAGCAGAAAAAAATGATTACAACAGCAAAAAGATTAGATACAGTTGAAGAATACTACTTCTCATCAAAATTGAGAGAAGTTCGTCAATTGCAATCTGAAGGAAAATCGATCATCAATATGGGAATTGGAAGTCCTGATTTGAGTCCGTCAAAAGCAGTAATTGAAGCAGTGGCTGCAGCAATTCAAGACGAAAACGGGCATGGTTATCAAAGCTATCAGGGATTACCAGAAATGAGGCAGGCGATGGCAGATTTTTATAAAGATCAGTTTGGTGTTGAAGTGAATCCGAATAATGAGATTTTACCTCTGATGGGTTCGAAAGAAGGAATTATGCACATTTCGTTAGCATTTTTAAATGAAGGCGACCACGTTTTGATTCCGAATCCAGGTTATCCAACGTATACTTCGGTAACCAATTTGGTTCAGGCAGTTCCGGTTTATTATGATTTGAAAGAAGAAAATGGATGGGAACCGGATTTTGAAGCTTTAGAAAAATTGGATCTTTCGAAAGTAAAAATTATGTGGCTGGGATATCCCCACATGCCGACAGGAGCGAGAGGAAGTTTAGCGTTATTTGAAAAATTGGTTGCTTTTGCTAAAAAACACAATATATTATTGATCAACGACAATCCGTATAGTTTTGTTTTGAATGATAATCCGATGAGTTTATTACAGGTTGAAGGCGCAAAAGAGGTGGCTTTAGAACTAAACTCTTTAAGTAAAACCTTCAACATGGCAGGCTGGAGAGTCGGAATGGTTTTAGGAAATCCTGAAATTATCGATGCAGTTCTAAAAGTAAAAAGCAATATGGACAGCGGTATGTTTTACGGAATTCAGAAAGGTGCAATCGCAGCTTTGAATTGTGATAAATCCTGGTTCGAAGATCAAAACAAAATTTACAGACGTCGCAGAGAATTAACAGAAAAATTAGCAGAAAAATTAGGCTGCGAAGTTTATAAAGAAGGAGTTGGATTATTTGTTTGGGCAAAACTTCCGGAAGGGATCGAATCATCAGAAAAGTTCATTGACGAAATATTATACGAGAAACATATTTTCATCACGCCGGGAACAATTTTCGGAAGCAACGGTGAAGGGTATATCAGATTCTCATTGTGTGTAAAAGAAGAAAAAGTACAAGAAGCGATAGACCGATTTTAAGTATTAAGATTTTAGAATCAAGAATCAAGATTTTTGACGCAGTTTGTCATTTCGAGGAACGAGAAATCACACGAGGAACTCGACAAAGATTGAAGAAATAGCAGGTGGAATTCTAGTGTGATTTCTCGTTCCTCGAAATGACAAAATTAAAAGCTCTTGAAAAAACGAGAAGTCCTAGCCCTGATAGAAGTGGAAATCCTTTTGCGCCGGTTCCGAGGCTTCGGGAGGCGGAAAAGATTGAAACGGATAGCAGGAAACAGCTTCAAATAAAAAGAATTATGAAAGTATACGTAATAGGAATAGGATTAATAGGCGGATCGATGGTACTGGATATCAAAGACCAACATCCTGATTCGACAATTTTTGGAATCGACAGCAACGAAAAACATTTGCAGGAAGCCATTGATTTAGGAGTTATCGACGAAGCAGGAAGTTTCGAAGATTTGGCTGAAGCCGATTTTGTCATTGTTTCGGTTCCTGTAGATGTGGCGTTGACAGTTTTGCCTAAAGTTCTGGATTCGGTTGGAGATAAAACGATTGTTTTTGAAGTAGGATCAACGAAAAAGCCAATTTGTGAAGCAGTGGCTAATCATCCAAAAAGAAGAAATTTCATCGCTACACATCCAATAGCAGGAACGGAGTTTTCGGGACCTTCGGCAGCGATAAGAGGTTTGTTTAAAGGAAAGACAAACATTATCTGCGAAGTGGAAAAAACCACTTTTAAATTGCAGGAAAAAGCATTAAAGCTTTTCAGCGAAATTGGAATGAGGATTCGATATATGGATCCAACGTCTCACGACAAACACATTGCTTACGTTTCGCATTTGTCGCACATAAGTTCGTTTATGCTCGGGAAAACGGTAATGAACAAAGAAAAAGACGAACAGGATATTTTTGATATGGCGGGAAGTGGATTTGAAAGCACTGTTCGTTTAGCAAAAAGTTCGCCCGCAATGTGGACGCCGATTTTTAAGCAGAACAAAGAACACGTTCTGGAAACATTAGAAGAATACATTTCAAATCTCAGTCGGTTTAGGGATTTGCTGAAAGATGAAAATTACAACGCCATTTTTGAAGAAATGGAGAGCACAAATAAAATAAAAGAAATACTAAACGGATTAACAACAACTAAAAAGTAAAATTAGAATTAAGATGGAAAATAAGAAAGAAATGAGAAAGTGGTTAGAAGATTTCAATTTAAATCACCCACTTGTGATAGCTGGACCATGTAGTGCAGAAACTGAAGATCAAGTATTGAAAATTGCTCACGAATTAAAAGATTCAAAAGTTAGTGTTTTCAGAGCTGGAATCTGGAAACCAAGAACGCGTCCGGGAGGATTTGAAGGTGTTGGAGAAATTGGATTAAAATGGTTACAAAAAGCAAAAGCTGAAACTGGTTTATTAATGGGTACTGAAGTGGCAACTGCGGCTCACTGTAAACTGGCTTTAGAACATGATATCGACGTTTTATGGGTTGGTGCCCGTACAACTGCAAATCCTTTCGCAGTTCAGGAAATTGCTGATACTTTAAAAGGAACAGATAAAATCGTTTTGGTTAAAAACCCTGTAAACCCAGATTTAGCTTTATGGTTAGGTGGTGTTGAGCGTTTACATATGGCTGGAATTGAGAAATTAGGAGTTATCCACAGAGGTTTCTCTACTTACGAAAAAACAAAATACAGAAATATTCCAGAATGGCAGATTGCTATCGAATTGCAGAATAAATTTCCTGATTTGCCATTAATCATCGACCCGTCTCACATTACCGGAGATCGTAAAATGATTTTCGAAGTAACGCAAGAGGCTTTAGATTTGAACTACGACGGGATGATTATCGAAACGCACTACGATCCAGACAACGCTTGGTCTGATGCTGCCCAACAAGTTACTCCAGACGCTTTGAAACAAATCATTAAAGATTTGACTATCAGAAAAACGGATGATACTACAGACGAGTACAGTTCTAAAATGACAAAATTAAGAGCTAACATCGACGTTCTAGACGCTAACTTATTAGAGTTATTAGGAAAACGTATGAAAGTTGCTGACGAAATTGGTCAGGTGAAAAAAGATGCAAACGTAGCGATTCTTCAAAACAACCGTTGGAACGAAATTTTAGGAAAAATGATTTTGGAAGGTGAGAAAAAAGGTCTTACTGAAGAGTTTGTTTTGAGAATGTTCAAAGCGATCCACCAGGAAAGTATTGGTCATCAAGAGAAAATTTTCAACGCATAATTTTTGTTGAACCATATAAGTGATATAAGATAGTTTTAGTTTTCTAAAGTTTGTTATTTGATTTTCTTATATCATAATTTTAAAAATAGATTGTTTTTTTAAAATCTCCATCGCTTTTAAAGAAGTGCTGGAGATTTTTTTATGATTTTAAATACCGAAATCAATGGGTTTCAATTGTAAAACAGTAATTTTGTGCTTTAATATTTTTTAGTTTTCAGAGTAATCTAAAAATCTAAAAATCTAAAAATCTAAAATCTAAAATTTGAATGACAGGACTCGTATATAAATCTACAGGAAGTTGGTACACCGTAAAATCAGATCAAGGTGATTTTATAGAATGCCGTATGAAAGGAAAGTTTAGGATGAAAGGTATCAAAAGTACTAATCCTATTGCTGTAGGTGATATTGTCGATTATGAATTAGAAGAAACTTCAGATGCGGTAACCGGAACAATTTTTAATATCCACGAAAGAAAGAATTATATTGTTCGTAAATCGGTTAATCTTTCGCATCAAATGCATATAATTGCGTCGAATATTGATCGTGTTTTTCTATTAATAACCATTAATAATCCGCCAACAACCTTCAATTTTATAGACCGTTTTTTGGTTACGGCCGAGGCTTATAATATCGAAACTATTTTGGTTTTCAATAAAATAGATACTTTTGATGAGCCAACGCTCGAAGATCAATTGTATATGCAATATGTCTATCAGCAAATTGGTTATAAATGCCTTCGTGTTTCTTCAACAGAAATGAAAGGTGTTGATGAATTGAAAGAAATGATGATTGGTAAAGTGAGCATGTTTTCCGGACATTCAGGTGTTGGAAAATCAACTTTGGTAAATGCCATGGAACCTTCTTTGCATCTTAAAACCAAAACTATTTCTGAAGCCAGTAAACAAGGTCAGCATACTACTACTTTTGCTGAAATGTATGATTTGTCTTTTAATGCAAAAATTATCGACACCCCGGGAATTAAAGGTTTCGGAATTGTCGATATGGAAAAAGAAGAAATCAGCGGTTACTTTCCTGAATTTTTCAAATTGAAAGATCAATGTAAGTTTAACAACTGTTTACACAAAGAAGAACCGCATTGTGCCATAAAAGCAGCACTGGAAAGAGACGAAATCGCCTGGTCGCGTTACAATAGTTACTTAAAAATTTTAGAAGGCGATGAAGAAAATTATCGCACAGATACTTATGATGAGGATCGTAAAATTAGTGATGAAACTAGAAACCAGAAATAATTGTGAATTGTAAATGGTTAATTGTGAATTATGTCTGACAATGTGATAAAAACTAAGTCATTTAATTTTGCTTTAAGAATTATTAAATTATTTCGTTTTTTAAAGGAAGAAAAAAAGGAGTTTATTTTAAGTAAACAATTGCTTAGGAGCGGTACATCTATTGGAGCATTAGTACGTGAGTCTGAACAAGCTGAAAGCAAAAAAGATTTTATTCATAAACTTGCAGTAGCACAAAAGGAAGCAAATGAAACAGATTACTGGCTAGAATTATTATTTCAGTCGGGCTATTTAAATGAGACTCAATTCAAATCTATAAAATCAGATATTTTAGAAATAAATAAAATTTTAGCTTCCATCATAATTACAACCAAACAAAAATTATCCGCAATTTAATTCACAATTAACCATTTACAATTCATAATTTCTATGAAAGTTGTTCTTCAAAGAGTTTCCCAGGCATCAGTTACTGTCGATAATCAAGTAGTTGCCAACATTCAAAAGGGATTATTAGTTTTGGTTGGAATTGAAGATTCCGATAATCAGGAAGATATTGATTGGCTGGTCGGGAAAATCATTAAAATGAGAATTTTTGGCGATGAAAATGACATTATGAACTGCTCGGTTCAAGATATTGATGGTGAAATACTTGTTGTAAGCCAATTTACACTTCATGCTTCTACAAAAAAAGGAAATCGTCCTTCGTACATAAAAGCTTCAAAACCAGAATTCGCTATTCCGATGTATGAAAATTTTGTAAAAACTTTAGAAAAAGAATTCAATAAGAAAGTTCAAACCGGAATTTTTGGTGCTGATATGAAAGTCAGTCTGTTAAATGACGGACCGGTTACGATCATAATGGACAGCAAAAACAGGGAATAAAAAATAATTAAACGTTTGTTAAGAATTTCTAAAAATAATATATATTTGGAGAAATTCCTTACTAATGAAAAAACCTTTTTTTGCGTTATTTTTTTTCTTTTTTACCCTTATTTCTTTTGCTCAAAAGAGCGAATATTCAATCCTTACTATTGCCGATAGTCTTAAAGAAAATGCCAATGCAGTTGTTCGCTTAGACCAAACTGATATTGCTATTTTGTCACAGCGAAGCATGAATGTCAAAAATCATCGCGTTGTGACTGTTTTTAATGAAAATGGTAATGATGCTGTACATGCATCACAAGGCTATAGTAAGAATTCTTCAATTAAAAATATTGAAGCCATTGTTTATGATGTTTTTGGTAATGAAATTAAAAAAATCAAGAGAAAAGATTTTAAAGATCAAAGTGTTGCAGATGGAATGACACTTATTTCAGATAATAGGTATATGTATTTGCAATACACGCCAATTTCATATCCATATACAATTGTTTTTACAAGTGAAGTCGAAACTTCAACGACTGCATTCATTTCAACATGGATGCCATTGGATGAATATTACACCAGTGTAGAAAAAAGCATTCTTAATGTCAAATATTCATCCAATTTAGGATTTAGAAAAAAAGAATGTCAGTTTTCTAGCTTTAATATTAAAAAAACTATCGATAACGAAACTCAATTAAGTTATACGGCATCCAATATTTTAGCTCAAAAGTATGAAGATCAAAGCCCTGTTTTTACAGACATCTATCCAAAAGTTATGATGGGACTTGAATTTTTTAATTTGGAAGGAGTAGATGGAAATGCAAAAACGTGGAAAGAATTTGGAAAATGGTGGGCTGATAAGATTTTAGTTGGTACAGATCAGATTTCAGAAGAAACCAAATCTAAAATGAGAAATCTGGTTGGAAATGAGCAAGATCCGATTAAAAAAGCAAAATTAATATATAATTACCTTCAACAAAAAGTTAGGTATGTGGCTATCGCAGAAGGAATTGGCGGTTGGAGACCAATGCTGGCAAGCGATGTAGATCGTTTAGGTTATGGAGATTGTAAAGCTTTAACCAATTATACAAAAGCATTATTAAATTCTGTTGGAGTAGAATCGTATTATACAAAATTATACGGTAATCGCTATAAAACAGATATTGTATCAGATTTTGTATCTCAACAGGGAAATCATATTATTTTGGCTATTCCAAACGGAAATCATTATACCTGGTTGGAATGCACAAGCCAAGATGATCCTTTTGGTTATCAAGGAACTTTTACAGACGACAGAGATGTTTTAGTAATCAAGCCAGAAGGCGGTGAAATTGTTCGAACTAAAGTTTACGAAGACAATGGTAATACTCAAAAAGACAAAGGAATTTATTCAATAGACGAAAATGGAAATTTCTCCGGTTCGATTTCAATAGTTTCTGAAGGCTCTCAATACAGTTCAAAAGCCAGAATCGAAAATTTACAGCCTACAGAAAAAGAAGCACATTATAAAGAATATTGGGATAATATCAATAATTTGAAATTAGGGAAAATAACTTTTTCAAATGATAAAGAAAACATTCGTTTTACCGAAGATGTGCAGCTGAGCGCTATAAATTATGCTTCAATTTCAGCTAATAAAATGATTTTCGCAATTGATGCTTTCAACCAGAATACGGGAAATATCAAGAGAATCAGAAATAGAAAAAATCCGTTTCAAATTCAGCGCGGTTATTTAGATTCTGATGAAATTGAAATTAATCTGCCAGCTGGTTTTACGATAGAATTTCTTCCTTCAAACTTTGAATTAAAAGGAAAATTTGGTGAATATAAAACGGAAATTATCAAAAAAGAAAATAACAAACTGACTTACAAACGATCTATGTTTTTGAATAAAGGAAAATATTCAAACAAAGAATACGATGAGTATCGTCTTTTTATGGAGCAAATTTCAAGAAACGACAACGCCAAAATTATATTAACCAAGAACTAACCAAATGAAATCTATTAAATTTTTTAGTCTATTTATTGTACTGCTATTTGTTTCAAAAACAACAGCGCAAGAATTTAAATTAGGAAAAGTATCTATCGCCGAATTAGAACAAAAAGTGCATCCAAAAGATTCATCGGCCGTGGCAGCTGTCTTGTATACGAAAGGAAAAGCCAGAATCGAATACGATCCAAACGATGGATTTGTTACTTTGACTGATGTTGAAGCTAGAATTAAAATTTACAAAAAAGAAGGCTACGATTGGGCCAATCAAAACGTTTGGTATTATAATATTACAAATCTGAGTGAAAAAGTGTCGTTTAGTGACGCGTATACTTATAATCTGATTGATGGTAAAATTGAAAAAACAAAGCTGAAAAGCGAGGGAATTTTTGATGAAACTGTAAATAAGTTTAGAGCAAGGAAAAAAATCACAATGCCGAATGTTAAAGAGGGTTCAGTGATTGAATATCGGTATACGATCAAAAGCCCAAGCGACAGATTGATCAGAGAATGGGATTTTCAAAAAAGTATTCCGGTTAATTATTCAGAGTTTATGACTTACGTGCCTGAATATTATGTTTTTAATTCGAGACAAAAAGGTTATGTTTTTCCTAAAATGACAGTTGATAAAAGGCCTAGATCTATCACTTTTAATAATAAAGACAGAGTTTCAGACGGGCATGTTGTAAAAACAGAATATTCGACTGAAAAAGTAGATTATATTGAAACGCAAACAACCTACATAGCGCAAGATTTTCCTGCGATGAAAGATGAGGCTTATGTAAATAATATGGATAATTATGTTTCGAGTATTCAGCATGAATTGTCTATGACAAAATTTCCAAATTCACCAATGAAAATGTATTCAGCAGATTGGAATTCTGTTGCAAAAACCATTTATGAATACGACAGCTTTGGCCCAGAATTAAATAAATCAGGATATTATGAAGATGATTTAAAAATTGTGCTTGCAGGAAAAAATACACCTGAAGAAAAAATATGGGCAATTTTAAACCATGTAAAGTCAAATGTAAAATGGAATGGCTATCGCGGTTATGATTGTGATAATGGTGTAAAAAAAGCCTATAAAGAAAAATCAGGAAATATTGGCGATATCAATTTAATGCTTACTTCGATGTTGCGTTATGCTGGTTTAACGGCAAATCCGGTTTTGGTCAGTACACGTGAAAACGGAATTGCATTGTTCCCAAATCGAACTGCTTTTGATTATGTAATCGCAGCGGTCGAAACGCCAACCGGAAATGTATTACTGGATGCATCTGATAAATTTTCGACGCCAAACATTTTGCCTTTCAGAACACTGAATTGGTCCGGACGATTAATTAGAAAAGATGGAAGTTCTGAAGAGGTCGATTTAATGCCTAAAAAAACGTCAAGCGATATTGTTTTTCTAAGTTATAGTATAGAGCCTGATGGAAAAGTAACAGGCAAAACCAGAAGGCAATGTACAGATTATAATGCCTTGATGACTAGAGATCGAATTAATGGTTTGAAAGAAGAAGAATATCTAGAAAAGTTAGAGAATAAAAGCGGTAAAATCGAAATAAGCGATTATGTTCGTACAAACGAAAAAGAAATTCTGCTTCCCACTATAGAAACGTATTCATTTACCGGGAATAACTTTTGTGAACTTATTGGAGGAAAAATTTATGTTAGCCCAATGTTGTTTTTTGCAAACGAAAAAAATCCGTTTAAACAAGAAATAAGAGAATATCCTGTAGACTTTGGTTTTCCGTTTTTAGATAAATATAATATTACGATTAAAATTCCAGAAGGATTTGCTGTTGAGACATTGCCAACTGGTACAATAATCAATATGCAGGATAACATCGGCAGTTTTAAATTTAATGTTGCAGCTGACGGAAATACATTGCAGTTAAGTATTGCGCATCAAATCAATGAAGCAATTGTAACAACAGAACAATATGAAATGCTTAAAGAATATTATAAAGGAATGATTGCAAAAGAAACGGAGAAAATTGTTTTAAAAAGAATCTAACATGAAATTCCGACACTTAGCAATAGTTGTTTTTTTATTTATTGGATTTCTAAAAATCAATGCTCAAAATTTTGAGATGGGAAAAGTAACTATTGCTGAGCTTGAGGAAAAAAAACATCCAATTGATTCTGCAGCTTCAGCAGCTATTTTATTTAGCAAAGGAACTGTGGATATAAAAAATACAGGCTCATCTGAAACTAGCGTTCAGATGCGGATAAAAATTTACAAGAAAGAAGGCTACAATTGGTCTAATGTTCAATTTGCTTTCCCTTCGGGAAAATTAAGTGCTATAAGCATAACTGAAGTTTATACTTATAATTTGGTCGATGGAAAAATTGTAAAATCTAAATTAAAGCCAGAAGGTGAATTTCTCGAAAAGAGCAATAAAAATTATTGGATTAAAAAGATCACGTTTCCAGATGTGAGAGAAGGGTCTATAATAGAATATCAATTTAAAAATTACGGCGGTGCTTTGAATATTCGCGATTGGGATTTTCAAAAAAGCATTCCAGTTAATTATTCAGAGTTTAAAACGATAATTCCAGATTCATTTGTATTTAAAAGAAATACAACTGGTTTTTTTTCGCCAAAAATAAAAACTCAAGTTGCCAATACATATGGCTATTTAGCGATCGAAAATATTTATTCGCTTCAAAATCTGCCAGCCATGAAAGAAGAAGAATATGTCAATAACATCAATAATTATCGCGCTTCTATTTCTCATGAACTCGAAACTATAGCAATTCCAGGTCAGATATTTAAATCATTTTCTTCAAATTGGTCGGCAGTAGCAAAAACAATTTACGAATATGAAAATTTTGGTCTTGAATTAAATAAAACAGGTTATTTTGAAGAAGACTTAAAATTATTGTTGCAAGCAAAATTAAAATCTGAAGATAAAATGACAGCGATTTTAAATTATGTAAAATCGAACATAAAATGGAATAATCATTTCGGATATGGCTGTGATCAAGGCGTTCGAAAAGCATATAAAGAAAAGACAGGAAATTGTGCTGATATTAATTTAATGTTGACAGCAATGTTGCGTTATTCTGGTTTAGAAGCGCATCCGGTTTTGATAAGTACGCGTTCTAATGGCATTACTTTTTTTCCTAATATAGATGCTTTTAATTATGTTATTGCCGCAGTGGAAACTCCAAACGGAAATGTTTTATTAGATGCAACTGATGAATTTTCAACTTTAAATATTTTGCCATTAAGAGATTTAAATTGGGTGGGAAGATTGATTCGTAAAGACGGAACTTCTGACGTTATAGATTTGATGCCAAAGAAAACCTCTAATGATCTTGTTACAATGAGTTTTGAAATTACAGAACAAGGAAAAGTAGAAGGAAAGGCTAGAAGACAATATTCTGATTACAATGCTTTGAGTTTTAGACAAAAAACAGCATCTGAAAAAGAAGAAGCTTACATTGAAGAAATTGAAAACAAAAACAGCAATATCGAGATAAGCGAATACAAAAGAGTAAATCAAAACGAATTTTTATTGCCAGTTTCAGAATCTTTTTCTTTTACAGGTTCAAATTTAGCAGAAGTAATAGATGGAAAAATTTACTTAAATCCGATGTTGTTTTTCTTAAGTGAAAAAAATCCGTTTAAGCAGGAAAAAAGAGAGTATCCAGTCGATTTTGGTTTTCCTTTTTGCAATAAATATACCATAACAATTAAGCTTCCGGAGAATTTTACAGTCGAAAATCTACCCGAATCTACTGCCGTGGTTATGGAAGATAATCTAGGTGCTTTTAAGTTTGATATCGCATTTACAGACAACCTAATCCAGATTTCGATGATACATCAAATCAACGAGGCTATATTTCCAATCGAAAAATATGAAATGCTTAAGGAATATTATAAAACAATGCTTGCAAAACAATCAGAGAAAATAGTTTTAAAAAGAATTTAAATATGAAGTTTCAAAATCTTGCAGTTGTTTTTTTACTTTTCTGCTTTTCGAAAATAAATGCTCAAAACTATGAGTTAAGTAGAGTTACAATTACTGAATTACAAGAAAAAACAAATCCAAAAGATACAGCAGCGCCTGCCACAATTTTATTTAAAAAAGGGAGAACATTTTTTACATACAATAAAGATGTTGGGTTTTCGGCCAATCATGTTTACGAGTTTAAAATTAAAATCTATAAAAAAGAAGGACTTGACTGGGCGAATCAAAAAGTACGATTTTATATAGGTTATGAAAACCTAAACGAAGACCGATTAGAGTTTACAAATGCCATTACATATAATCTCGAAAATGGTGCAATTGTAAAAACTAAATTAGATAATCAGGGAACTTTTAAGAAGAAAGTAAATAAATTTTGGAATGAAAAAATGATAACATTGCCAAACGTAAAAGTAGGTTCTATTATCGAATACAAATACATACTAAAATCAGAGAATATAGTTAGACTGCCTGATTTTGAAATTCAATATGACATTCCTGTAAATTATTTTGAATATAAAACGGAGATTCCTGAGTTTTATATTTACAAACCTATTTTGATTGGAAAACTACCAATAGAATCAGAGGCTAAACTTGTTGATAAGAATCAAAGTTTTGATAATGATTACAATCGAACCAGTTTGCTTTCTTTTAGACAAATCAATTCTTCTTATAAAGGAAAAGATATTCCAGCTTTAGCACAAGAGCCTTATGTAAATAATATTGAGAATTACAAAGGATGTATTCAGTACGAATTAGAGAGAATTCGTTATCCAGATAAGCCAGATAAAGATTATACTATAACTTGGGAAGGTGTTGTTTCTACTATTTTTAAAGATGAAAGTTTCGGAAAAGAATTAAATGAAAAGAACTTTTTAATAGAAGATGTTAAACGATTATTGAATGGTGTAGAATCGTTGAATGAAAGAATGAATATTGTTTTTAAGTTCGTTCAGAATAAAATGAATTGGAATGAAGAAAAGAGTTATTATACGGATAAAGGAATTGTAAAAGCATACGCAGATCAAACAGGAAATGTCGCGGAAATTAATTTCATCTTAATCAATATGCTGAAATTAGGAGGGGTTGATGCTAACCCCGTTTTAGTAAGTACTATTGAAAATGGCGTACCAGTTTACCCGACAAGAACGGGTTTTAATTATGTTATTGTTGCTGCGCAAATTGATGGAAAGCAAATTTTGCTCGACGCTTCGCATAAATTTACTTCACCAAATATTTTGCCATTAGATGTTTTAAACTGGAAAGGGAGATTGATCAAAAAAGATGGAACTTCTCTAGAAATCAATTTGGATACAGATAATTTATCTAAAGAATTTTCAAGTGTAATAGCCAAAATGGATGCTTTTGGAAAAGTTGAAGGAAAGATCAGAATTCAGAGAACAGATTATGATGCTTATAATTTTAGGATTAAAAATGCCAATAGAAGCCAAGAAGATTATCTTGACAAATATGGAGGACAACTGGGAGATTTAAAAATCTCAAATTATGTTGTTGAAAATAAAAACACAAATTTGTCAAATCCTATAATTGAAACTTTTGAGTTTTCATCAGATAACCAAATTGAAATTATTGGAGGAAAAATATTCGTTAGCCCGTTACTTTTTTTTACCAGATCGAAAAATCCTTTTAGTCAGGAAAAAAGACAAATGGGGATTTATTTCGGATACCCAACCCAAGAACGATTTAATGTGACTTTGGATATTCCGGAAGGATATCAAATAGAAGCAATGCCGACTCCAATTAGAATTGCATCTGAAAATAAAGAAATAATATATACCTTAAATGTTTTAAATCAAGGAAACAAAATTCAAATTAGCAGTGTAAAAGAAATTAACAATAGTATTTTTGCAGCTGAAGATTATGATGGATTAAAAGATCTTTTTCAGAAAATGATTGCCAGTCAAAACGAAAAAATTATTCTTAAAAAAATATAACTATGGATTTGAAAAATGCACAGCTTGATGTAGATACGTGGATAAAAGAACATGGTGTTCGCTATTTTAACGAATTAACCAATATGGCACAACTTACGGAAGAAGTAGGTGAAGTTGCACGTATCATTGCACGTCGCTACGGAGAACAATCTGAAAAAGAAAGCGATAAAAACAAAGATTTAGGAGAAGAATTAGCCGATGTTGTTTTCGTGGTTTTATGTCTTGCCAATCAAACCGGAATCGACTTGCAAGCCGCCTTTGATAAAAAAATGGATTTAAAATCGGTTCGAGATAAAGACCGTCACAAAAACAACGATAAATTAAAATAATTGTGAAATATCACTCATAAGTTTTGAATTATGAGTTTTGAATTTTGAATTATGAGCAGGGAGTGGTAAATTGCGGAGCTGAATTACGTTTTCTAATCATTCATAATTCAATTTACAACTTACAATTAAAAAAATGAATTTACTACTCCAGACAACTCAACATAATTTACAAGGACAAATTGCAGTAACAGGATCAAAAAGCGAAACCAATCGATTATTATTATTAAAAGCTTTGTTTCCAAATATTACTTTAGCCAATACATCTAATTCTGATGACAGCGAAGTAATGCAAAAAGCATTAATTGGTAACGAAGAAATCGTAGACATACACCACGCAGGAACAGCAATGCGTTTTTTAACTGCTTATTTTGCAGTAAATGAAGGAAGAGAAGTTGTCATGACAGGTTCAAGCAGAATGCAGGAACGTCCGATAAAAATTTTAGTTGAAGCTTTAGGACAATTGGGAGTGGAGATTTCTTATGAAAAAGAAGAAGGATATCCGCCAATTCGAATCAAAGGAAAAAAAGTTACGGCTTCAAAAGTAACATTGGCAGCAAATGTAAGCAGTCAATACATTTCGGCACTTTTATTAGTGGCTTCAAAATTAGAAAATGGTTTAGAACTGACTTTAGAAGGAGAAATTACTTCAATTCCGTATATCAAAATGACTTTGGCTTTGCTGAAGGATCTGGATATTCAAACCAGTTTTGAAGGAAATGTAATTAAAGTGCATCCAAAAGCAGAAGTAGCATCAAAAGAAATGGTAGTAGAATCAGATTGGAGTTCTGCCTCTTACTTTTTCAGTTTAGTGGCTTTGGCCGATACTGCATCAATCACTTTAAGCAGTTACAAAGAAAATAGTTTACAAGGTGATTCTGAATTGATTTCATTGTATCAAAAATTAGGAGTTCAGACTACTTTTGAAGGAAATAAAATGACTTTGGTAAAGCAAGCTGATTTTAAATTTGAAGATGTAAATTTCGAATTGAACAATACGCCTGATATTGCGCAAACAATTGTCGTAACTTGTTTAGGTTTAGGGATTGGCTGTCATTTAACAGGGCTTCATACTTTAAAAATCAAAGAAACTGACCGTTTGGAAGCACTTCGAATTGAACTTACAAAATTAGGAGCCAATATCTCGGTAACCAATGATAGTCTGACTTTAGTAGCCTCAGAAAACATTAATCATAATGTAAAAATTGCAACATATAACGATCACCGTATGGCAATGGCATTTGCACCATTGGCATTAAAAGTGCCAATTATTATAGAAAATGCTGAAGTAGTTTCTAAGTCATATCCTGATTTCTGGAATGATTTAAAAGAATTAAATTTCGAAGTTTTCGAATTGTAAAAAATGTTGAACCATATAAGTGATATAAGTTCATTTAAATAAATGAGCATAATTAGAATAGCCCTTGGTTTTAACTAGGGGTTTTTTATGTTTAGATTTTTCGGCTTTAGCCAAATAAAAACACCATCAATTTTTTAAAGTATGCAAATTAAATGCACTTATATCACTTATATGATGAAAAACAGTTTTTTGATGTTGTCGAAACGCCACTAAATCAGCTACTTTTGAAAATAAACAGCAAAACACTTGACAACGCCTATCTCACAATCGTATATTTGCACACGATTTATAATTTTAGATATAAAATCTAAGATCTACACTTTAAAATCAACAATTCAAATATGAAATTATCACATTTTCAATTTAATTTACCAAAAGAACTTTTAGCGGAATTTCCAGCAGAAAACAGAGATGAGTCTCGTTTAATGGTAATTGACCGTGCAAAGCAAACTATAGAACATAAAATGTTTAAAGATGTTATCAATTATTTTGATGACGGAGACGTTTTAATTCTTAACAATACAAAAGTTTTTCCGGCACGTTTGTACGGAAACAAAGAAAAAACAGGTGCAAGAATTGAAGTTTTCTTATTAAGAGAATTAAATTCAGAGCAACGTCTTTGGGACGTTTTGGTTGATCCGGCTAGAAAAATCCGTATCGGAAATAAACTTTATTTCGGAGATGACGATTCATTAGTTGCTGAGGTAATCGACAACACAACTTCTCGTGGTAGAACTTTACGTTTTTTATATGACGGTTCTTACGAAGAATTCAGAAATAAATTGACAGAACTTGGAGAAACTCCAATTCCTAAATACATCAACAGAGAAGTAACTGCTGAAGATGCTGAAAGATACCAGACGATTTATGCAAAAGAAGAAGGAGCTGTTGCGGCGCCAACTGCTGGTTTACACTTTTCAAAACACCTTTTGAAAAAATTAGAAATCAAAGGAGTAAATTTTGCTGAGGTTACGCTTCACGTTGGTTTAGGAACTTTTAATCCGGTTGAGGTTGAAGATTTGTCTAAACACAAAATGGATTCTGAGGAATTGATCATCAAACAAGAAGCTTGCGATATCGTTAACGAAGCAAAAGCAAAGAAAAAACGTATATGCGCAGTAGGAACAACTTCTATGCGTGCTATTGAAAGTTCAGTTTCTTCTCAAAATACTTTAAATCCGTACGAAGGATGGACAAATAAATTCATTTTTCCTCCTCACGATTTTAGTATCGCAAACTGTATGATTACAAATTTCCACACGCCAAAATCTACATTGTTAATGATGATTTCTGCTTTCTGTGGTCACGATTTAATGAAAAGAGCTTACGATGAAGCTATCAAAGAAGAATATAAATTCTATTCTTACGGAGATGCTATGTTAATTCTTTAATTAGAGTTTATCTTATAAATAAACCCGACAGTATTTTTAGAAGCTGTCGGGTTTTCTGTTTTTATAGTTTTGTTTCAAGTTTCAGGTTTCAAGTTCTTTCTGCAAATTAACCGCAAAGCGCGCAAAGATTTTTGCTCAGTTTGTGTTTGCCAAGTGCTAAAGAACGCAAAGCTTTGCGAACTTAGCGTTTGTAAACGTCAACCTTGATAAAAATCTTTGCGCGCTTTGCGGTTAAACACACAAAGCATATCAACTTGAAACCTGAAACCTGAAACAAAACAAACAAAATTTGTTATTTTAGCAGTCAAAATAAAAAAAATGACTTTTCAAAATACACGCGAATTCGCGAAACAACTCGATTCACAAGATTCGTTAAATCATTATCAAGATCAATTTATTTTCCCTAAAGTGAATGACAAACGCGTTATTTATTTTACAGGAAATTCACTTGGATTACAGCCAAAACGGACTAAAGCTTATATCGATGAAGTAATGAATGACTGGGCAGAACTTGCTGTCGAAGGTCATTTTTATGCTCAAAAACCTTGGTGGGATTATCAGGAAAGATTTGCTGAACCGTTGAGTAAAATTGTTGGAGCATTGCCATCGGAAGTTACCGTAATGAATACTTTGACTGTAAATCTTCATTTATTGATGGTTTCTTTTTATCAGCCTAAAGGCAAACGTTACAAAATTATCTGCGAAGAAAAAGCTTTTCCATCAGATCAATATATGTTTCAGAGTCAGGTTCATTTTCATGGATATAAACCCGAAGATGCAATTGTCGAAATTAAAAGACGAGAAGGCGAACATAATATTCGCTTAGAAGATGTTTTAGCAAAAATTGAAGAAGTTGGAGACGAACTGGCTTTGGTTTTAATTGGCGGCGTAAACTATTATACCGGACAAGTTTTCGATATTAAAACTATTACTCAAGCCGGACAAAAAGCCGGTGCAAAAGTAGGCTGGGATTTGGCGCACGCGGCTGGAAACATAAAATTAAATCTTCACGAGTGGAATGTAGATTTCGCTGCCTGGTGCAGTTATAAATACATGAATTCAGGACCAGGAAATGCTTCTGGAGTTTTCGTTCATGAAAGACATCACAACGATTATGATTTGCCTCGCTTTGCTGGATGGTGGGGACATAATAAAGAACGCCGTTTTAAAATGGAACCAAATTTTGATCCGGTTCACGGAGCAGGTGGATGGCAAATTAGTAATTTACCGGTACTTTCTTTAGCGCCATATTTAGCGTCGGTAGAAATGTTTGCTGAAGTTGGAATGGATGCTTTAATTGAAAAAAGAGATCATATTACTTCTTACTTAGAATTTATCCTGCATGAAATTGATAAAGAAGTTAAAGGCAATTTCGAAATAATAACTCCTTCTAATCCTGAAGAAAGAGCGTCACAGTTATCCGTATTTTTACACGGAGAAGGCAGAAGTCTATTTGATTATTTAATGAAAAACGGAGTAATTACAGATTGGCGAGAACCTAATGTAATTCGTCTTGCACCAGTTCCGTTATATTGTTCATATGAAGATATGTATGACTTTGGGCAAATTCTTAAAAAAGGAATTTTAGGAAAGTAACAAAAAAATAAATAAAATATCTTCAAATTCTATAACCTTTAATCTAAATCTTGTAACTCAAATAGAATATAACGGTTTTACTTTGTAGTGTACAATTTTTAAAACTACAATCATGAAAGCCTTATATATTTTATTCGCGGCCTTAACAATCGTTTCTTGTCAAAATCAAGGAAAAGAAGATCTTAACAGAGCAAAACAAGCCAGTATTGACTCAATGAAAGTTGAAATTGACAAACAGCGTGTTATTGATTCAATGAAGACTGAAATGGCGAATGTACAAGCAGAAAAAGAAAAAGTTGAAGCTCAAAAAGTTGTAGTAGTTCATCAACAAGCTGACGGAACGGCAACTTCGACTACCACTACAACAAAAAAGAAAGGTTGGAGTTCAACTGCTAAAGGTGCTGTAATTGGTGCTGGAGTAGGAGCTGCAACTGGTGCGATCATTAGCAAGAAAAAAGGTGAAGGTGCCATTATTGGTGGTTTAGCCGGAGCTGGAGTTGGAGCAGGAACAGGTGCTATTATTGACGGAAGCAAAAAGAAACAATAACAACTACTCTAAATATAAAATCCCCGATTCAGTTTCTGAGTCGGGGATTTGTTTTTTTATACAAATTCCAAAGTTGGTATTTTTATGGTTTCTAATTCTGATTTATAAAAATTGAATGCTTTTTTAATTTTTTCTTCATCCTTTTTAAAATAGAAAATGGATGAAAATAAAGTTTGATAATATTCAATTCCACTTAAAAGATTTGTTTTAAAAGTATTCCATTTTTTAATTTGATTCGGAGTCGCTTCGTCAGAAAGCGTTTCAATTTCATTTCTAAAATAATCAACATACATTTTTAATTCTTTTACGAATAAGTTTGGACGATCGTTTTCTTTTAAGATAGAAATGTTGCCGTAAATATGCTGTAACATCTCTTTTAAAGAAACTTCTTGGTTAAAATAAGCCATATTAGGTCCGGGACAAATTACAACGCCTTGAGCCTGTCCTTTTGTTTTAATGTTGTTTTCTAAATAAGAAGCATTTGCTAAACCAACGCACAAACATGATTTTTCAGTAATTTGTGTCTTCGTCTTTTCATAACATGATTCTGAAAGTAAATCTTTTTTGGTTTCTAATTCTTCTAATTTTAGATCTTGATATTTTTTTGAAGCGGTACAAATGCCTTGAGAGTCGTATTCTTTGCTTAAAGCAAGGAATCTTTTTGGACAAGAACTTCCTGCTTTGTTTTCTTGAATTCTTTTTTGTTTTAAAATTTCGTTTGAAGTGCCTTTTACGGTATTAAACGGAACTCCCAAAGGTGAAATATGACTTAAATACAGATCTTCTTCTTTAGCATTCATCAGTAAATTTCTAGTTTCCTGATCGACAGATGTAGCTTCAGGAACTAATAAAAAAGGTGAACCCCAGCCAACGGAATCGACGTTATAATTTTCTAGTAAAAAATCATGTTCTTCTGCAGTTCCAACACCTCCTTGAACGGTGATTCTTAAATCTAAAGGGTTTTCTGGAAAAGCATGCTTTTTTTGCTGTAAAACTTTTACCATCAGTTCGTGCGCAGATTGTACCAACTCTTGTTTTTTCTGCTTAAATTCTTCTAAAATTGTTCCCAATAAAAGTCCCTCAGTTGCAAAAGCGTGTCCGCCACAGTTTAATCCTGATTCGATTCGGTATTCTGAAACCCAAAGCCCTTTTTTGGCTAAAAAATTTCCCTGAATCATAGCCGATCGAAAGTCGCTTACTTTTAGAATGATTTTCTTTTTTAGTTGATTTTTTTCATTCGGATAAAAATCATTAAAATTTTCAAAATAACTGTAAAGCCTCGGATTCATTCCTGCCGAAAGAACTACAGATGATTCTAAATTACTGTTTGCAAAACCTCTTAACGCAGCATGAGCATCATTAAATTGAATTGGCAATTGTTCGTTTTTAATGAAATTATCTTTGTCTAATTTCGTCATGATATTTACATCAATTGCGCCGGGAGAAAAGTGAGATTCGACATAGTTTTGAATGTTTTCTTTAAAAGAAATCCCATCTTCTAATAAATTTTGAAAACCTTTTTTTATGTCTGAAGAATTAGGAAGGATTGCCATGAAATTTTCTAAAGCAGTTTTGCTTTCTGCAAGTTCTGTTTTAAAGCTTTCGAATTTCTGTTTTACGATTTTATCAACTAAATTTAGGTAAGATGTAATTCGTTCAGCTCGATAATCGTGAAATTTCTGAGTTATTTCTTCGTATGGAAAATTGAATTTGGTGCTGTAAAAATTGCGCATCTTCTCAATTAAATCATCATCAGCAATAGAAATAACAGATGAAATTCCGTATTGTGCTACTCGAATTGGGCTGTCAATGGTATATGCGAGTCCCATTACAGGAATATGAAAAGTGTGTAGAGATGGTTTTGTCATTTGTTTTCATTTTAAAATAAAAACAAATATTGAAAAAAGGATTTTCGTAAAAGCTGATAATTGTCAGGTTTGTAAATTGTTGGAAAGAATGTTATATCAAAATCTTCTTCAAAGATTCGGCAATGCTTCGCCATAAAAAGTTGTAAAATGATTTTTCCTGAATTCTTTCCAGTTCAACATCGGCACTTTTTGCTTTGTCTTTCGAGTCATTTTTGACAAGTAAATTAACGATTGCTGATTTTAGTTTAGCCTCTTTTTCAGGATGTTTCTTTTTGTATAATTTGACTTTAAGATCGTCGTAATCGAGAGAAGCATTTCCTTTTGAGATATTATCGTTTCCGTAAAAATTAAATCGATATTTATTAAAGACTCCAGTAAACGAAGCGTTCATATAAGGCTTGCTGAATTGCCCCATTGCCCTAACATCAAAATTCGAAATAACGCCCTGAATATGAAAACTGTCTTTTTTGTCCAGAACATTAAAACTCCAATCGACATTTAAAGGCGAAGTTTTCATGAAAATGCAATTCACTTTAATCTTAACATCATTGGTTTTTTTCAAACCAAAACCGCTTCGGAGATTAATGGCTCTCAAATTGAATTTATCGAAGTTCAAAACTCCTGGTCCTTTAGAAAAATCTATTTCTTCTTCGTAAACCAATTTTGATTTCAAAACTTGCAAAGTGTCAATTTGAAGCGGAAATTTAATATTTCGCAATAAATGATTGTATAAATATTTTTTGCTCAAATCGTCTTTAGGCATTTTTCCGCGGTAAATATTGGCGTTGAAATGATTTATAATAAGAGCATTTGCCTTAAAGTAAAAACGATCGTTCTTGAATCCCCAATCCATTTTTTTTACTTGTGCCGAGTCAAATTTCAGTGTATAAATATCTTTTTCCTTATCCAGTTTTTTAATAAAATCGCGTCTATTAAATTGAGGGATATGAGAGAAATTGTTGATTTTTAAAAAGTTTTTTTCAGTTGCTATTTTACCAATATTAATATGATAAAACGCACTTGGTCTGTAAAATAAACTATCAATAACTAAAGCGTAAGTTTTGTATTGAATCGGAATTTTTTCTTTCAGAGTCGCATCTGTTATTAAAATGCCTTCTAATTTTAAAATGATTTTTTTAACGCTGAAAATTGGTTTTTCGGTATCTAAAGAAACCACATCAACAGTTCCGTCATTTAAGTAAATGTTTGAAACTGCAACAATTTTGCGGAAAGGCTCGATGATTTCGCTTTTAATACTTTTGCTGTTGTTTAAAAGTTTTTCGCCTTTTTTATATAAAATGACGCGAGGTTTATTAATGATAATGCTTTCTGCCTGAATAACATCTCGAAAAGCTAAATCCCAAATATTAAAATGTTTTATGGTAATTGATTCAATTTTAGAAAAGAGTCCGTTTTTACTGTCTTTCGGCTGATTTTTTGGACTTACCAATAATGTCGTTGCGTAGATGTTTCGAGAAAGAAGCGAAACTTCAATTTTTTCATAATTGATGTTGTAAGCCGTTTTGTTTTTCTCATGAATAATAATAGGAAGCTGTTTTTTAATCCAATAATTCAAGCCAATATTAGCCAAAATCACAAGTAGAAAAAGAGAAATTACGCCGATTATTATTTTTTTATAGACTGACATTTATTGTATTGATTTTAAATACATAAATTTAGACTTTAAAAAACTAAGTCACTTACAGGATTTAAGTTATAAATTACATTATTACAAATTTGATATTGTTATACTTTTTTTGAATATGAGAAAAATTAAAAAAATACTGCTGGTTTTATTGGTCTTGATTGTAGTTTTAGGAATTGGTTTATGTGCTTATATTTTTCATTTAAAACCCAAATATGAAGGAGAACTGAAATTAAAAAACCTTGTAAATGAAACCACCGTTTATTTTGATGATTTTGGTGTTCCTCATATTTATGCCAATTCAGAAAAAGATGCCATGACCACCTTAGGTTATGTACATGCGCAGGAAAGATTATGGCAAATGGAATTGCTCCGCAGAATTGCGCCCGGAAGATTATCAGAAATCTTCGGATCTGTTGCGCTTAAAAATGATAAGTTTTTCTCCGGAATTGGTATTGAAGAAGCTTCGGCGAAAGCCATAGCCAAATTAGATAAAAATAGTCCGAGTTATCAATTGACTTTGGCGTATTTAGATGGAATAAATCAATATTTAGAAGAAGGTCCTACACCAATTGAATTTACGTTGGTTGGCGTAAAAAAAGAAAAATTCACAATAAAGGATGTTTATAATATTTTTGGATATATGTCTTTCAGTTTTGCAATGGCTCAAAAAACAGATCCGTTATTGACAGAAATTAAAAATAAATACGGAGCTGAGTATCTGAAAGATTTAGGAATTGATGGCGAATTTAATACAACCAAAATTAAAAGCTCAAAAGACAATATCGACGAATATAGTGCGATCGCAAAATCGGTTGCAAGTTTGCTGGACACATCTCCGATTCCTCCATTTGTTGGCAGCAACAGCTGGGTTGCCGGACCAACGAAGACAAAGAGCGGGAAAGTAATTTTTGCGAATGATCCGCATATTGGGTTTTCGCAGCCGGCAACTTGGTATGAAGCACATTTAGTCGCACCAAATTTTGAATTGTACGGCTGTTATTTGGCCGGAACTCCATTTCCGTTATTGGCTCATAATCGCAATTATGCATATGGTTTGACCATGTTCGAAAACGATGATATCGATTTTTATCAGGAAAAAAATAAAGCTGGAGATGTAAATCAATATCAAACACCAGCGGGTTTTGCAAATTATGAAATCAGAAAAAAAACAATAAAAGTTAAGGATACTTCTGATGTTGTTTTGACTGTAAAATCAAGCCGACACGGACCCATTATGAATGATTTAATTGAACGCTTGGATAAAAAAAATCCGATAGCCATGTCTTGGATTTACACGCAGCAGCCTATTCAGATTCTTGATGCAGTTTACGGACTTTCGCATGCAAAAAGCAAAGACGAATTTAGAAAAGCCGTGCAGTTAGTTGCTGCGCCGGGGCTGAATGTTATGTATGGCGACGCCAAAGGAAATGTCGCTTGGTGGGCAACCGGAAAATTGTACAAACACAATAAAGGTGTCAATTCGTTTATGATTTTAGATGGCACGAGCGGAAAAGATGATATTACGGAATATTTAGATTTTTCTAAAAATCCGTCAGCCGAAAATCCGAAATGGGGTTATGTATATTCTGCTAACAATCAGCCGGAAGCTGTTGACGGTTATTTGTATCCGGGCTATTATTTGCCTGAAGATCGTGCGAAGAGAATCTCAAGTTTAATGGATTCAAAATCAGATTGGGATAAAGAAGCCATAAGTAAAATGATTTTTGATAATACATCGCCAGTCGCGCCGCAAGTAGTTCAAAGTTTGGTTTCGAATGTAAACACTGCGTTGCTTTCAAGTGAAGAAAAAAAGGTGCTGTCGACTTTAAAATCCTGGAAAGGAACAACCAATCTACAAGATGTTGGACCAACAATTTACAATAAATGGATTTATTTGTATCTAAAAAATACTTTTCAAGACGAAATGGGCGAGGAGAACTTTACTATATTTCTGGGAACGCACATCGGGAAACAAATTATTGCGAGACAAATTGAAAATGAAAATTCAGTTTGGTGGGATAATATTAAAACTAAAAATGTAAAAGAAACCAGAAACGATATCGTTAATAAATCGTTTCATGAAGCTGTAAAAGCGCTTCAGGAACAATTAGGAAATGATATTTCTCAATGGAATTGGGAAAAAGTACACACTGTTGAACACGAACATCCGTTAGGTAAAATTGCAGCTTTGCGCAAATTATTCAACGTTGGTCCTTTCGCAGCGCCCGGCTCAAATGAAGTAATCAATAATCAGTTTTTTGGATTTAACGAAGAAGGAAAGTATTATGTAAAAGGCGGACCATCAACCAGAAGAATTGTCGATTTCTCGGATATCGAAAACAGCTGGAGCATTATTCCGACGGGACAATCTGGAAATCCATTCAGCAAACATTATGACGATCAAGCAGAAATGTTTAATGCTGGAAAATTCAGAAAAATGAAATTGAATAAAGAAGAAATCATAAAAACTTCTACTAAATTGATTTTTAAACCAAAAGGATAGAAAAGTTTCAAGTTTGTTTTATTTCAGGTTTCAGGTTTGAGTTTGATAAAAATAAAAAGTTCAAAGGTTTTAATCTAAAACCTTTGAACCTCTATGTCTCTGTTCCTCTGTGCATTTGCACCTTGCTGCCTTTTATTTAGAAATATACTTTCCCTTCACAATATCATTTGCAAAAATATTCAGATTATTTGCAAGTGCTTTATTGGCAATCATAACATTTGTACTTTGGTAAGCAGTATCTTTTTCATACGCTTTTAATAAAGTTTCCAGTTCAACTTCATCATAAAATGCGAACATATTATAAATGGCATCTCTAAAGTTTTTGTAGTTGATGCTTTCTGTTATTTCCATTGCTTTTTGATCGTTCCAGCCTTCTTTTGCAGAAGCTTCATTTATTTTAGACAAGCAAAAATCAATAACATAATTTTTGTAATGTGCCGCTTCGATAATTTTGTCGACAATAATTTTATTTTGTTGCGTAGGCATTGCTACAGGCGTAGAATTTGTTTGAGAATTAGATATTGAAGGAATAATCAAACATAGCATTAAAGCCAAAAAGGCGTGCTTTTTTAAATTTTTCATAGGTTAATCAGTTGTTTTTGGGTACGGCTAAAATAGTGTTTTTTCATTTTAAAAGTAAAAGGATAAAAAAAATATTTATGTATTTTTTTAATACATAGTCTATTCATTTATTAGATAAAATAAGTGCTGTTTTTGACCTGATTTTAAATGTGTTTTAATAGTATTAATTTTAAAAATTACTCAATAAAATTGCTATTTTTGAAAAAAACCAAAAACCTATTTATGTATAAGAAAATTACACTTTTTGCATTATTGCTTTCTACTATTGGTCTCATACTCGGATTTTACAGAGATTATGATTCGCTATTATTCTCCATTTTGGATTACATTAGTTATAATATATCTACAGGTCGCGAATTTTTGTGGTTCGAAGGAAACTGGCTAAGATTGTTTTTTAGTTTCTTCCTTTTTGTGGGCGGTATTGCTTATTATGTTTCCAAAGAAAAAGAAACCCGACTTTTGCGTTTTATATTTTCGGTTTTGTTTGTAGAACATTGTTTTTTTATGCTGATACGTCTGTATCATGTTTTTAATTACATTAAAAACGCTGCTGTAAAAGATATTTTGATTTCTTTGGGCTCATTGGCTGTAACATTATTTATGCTCTATTTTTTATACAAAAGCATGCAATATTTGAATAAGTTAAAAGAATTGGATTATGAAACTTTTGTTTATACCGAGTCAACTAAAATTTCTTATTTTGAAACAAATAAATGGCAGCGTTTACTGCATCTTACAATCGATTCGGCCGTTTTTGGATTAATGGGATTTCAATTTTTAGATCTTTTAATGCGAGTGCCTTTTTTTCATCAAATTTTAGAAAATTTCGGAACGCAGTTTAGTCAGCAGGTAACCTTTGCCATTATTGTCTTTGTCTTTAGGACTTTATTTTATTTTGTTTTTGAAGCTCTTTATAACGCAACACCAGCAAAATTTTTGACCGAAAGCAGAGTTGCAGATTATGAAGGTTTAAAACCAACAGCTTCGGGTATTTTTAAAAGAACCTTATCCAGAAGTATTCCGTTAGATTCGCTCTCGTTTTTATTTAAGGCAGATTGGCATGATTCTATTTCAGAAACGCAGGTTTACAAAGAGAAAAAGACAGGAATTAAGGGCGGATATTATTTTATGCTGTTTCCATTAGCAGTATTTTTAATCTACACAGCAAGTTTGTGGGAAGAAAAACAAGAAAAAGATAGATATCACGAAGCCGCACAGAGGACATTTGAAGAAAATAAAGCAATTATTCTGGACGCACTAAAAGTTATAGATTCTAACACCGTTTTACAGCTTAAAAGCGGAAGATATGACGGACGAACTAAATTTTTAAAAGCAGATAAGATCTCAAATGAATCTATTGAATTTTCAATTTTCAATTTGAATGAAAATGAAAGTTTTAATCTTTCGTTACTTGAAAATAAATTTACAGTTGCAAAAGATAGTTTAGATAAAGTTACCCTTACCAAAACAGATTTGCTCAAAATGATTTTAAGCAAATATGAAGAATCCCCAAATTACTATGAAGATGATAAGGAAACTTTTGATGGATTAATTAGAGTGCCTCAATTAGAAGGCAGATTTATTGAAGATATTATAAGGTTAAAATCGCCTAATTTAGTTGTTTCAGACAGTAATTTTGACACAACAGGCTTTTATGTCGAACTAAAAAACAACGGAATTCCGGCTGAAATAATTGCAATATCCTCAGATGATAAAAAGGTGAATTGGAGTTCGAATATTTTTCCTATGCGATTTTTTGATTATGGAGGCCTAATCATTCGTGGTACAGGAAAAAATCTTACTGGTTTTAAATTTAGAATTACACTAAATGACAAGCTGAACCAAAAAAGTATTTACGAAATTTCTAGTACTGAAAATCCAACAACAACACAATTAAGAATTATAAAATTGTAGCTTTTATTTTTTTCTTAGCGATTTAAATCAACAAAAAACCTTTGCCAAAATTTAAATTTTGGCAAAGGTTTTATTTTAAACAAAATGAATTGGTTGAAAATGCTTTTATTATTTCGAAATTTCTGCTAACACTTTCTTTCCGTTTTCATTTGTAGGATCAAGTGCAATAGATTTCGTATAGTTTTCAATTGCCAGTTTTTTATTTCCGTCGGCTAAATAAGCTTCGGCCAAACTATCGTAAACATTTCCAGATTTCGGAAAATTTTCAACATTAATTTTAAAAGCTTCAATGGCTTCTTTCTTTTTTCCGTTTTGTAATAATTCATATCCAACACGGTTCATGTCGCCTTCTTTAAGACCAAAAGTCGGATCGCTTTTTAATTTTTTATAAGCATCTGCACCGGCCACAGCTCCTTTTTCTGTAAACACATCCAGCAATTCAAAAGCCAATGATTTTTTTGGCTGATTTAAGGGCTGATTGTATAAAATAGCTCTTATGCCTTCATTCATTTCATCCAGAATTGTACCGCCAGTATTGTTAAGCAAAACCACTAAATTTTTATCTGCAGGAATACGTGAAATAACAGTGTTGAAACCATTAATTCCTCCACCGTGTTCGATAATTTTTAGTTTTGGTTTGTCGCCATTCTGAGCTTCTTGCAAAAACCATCCATAGCCATAAGAACCATCTCCAGCTTTAATATAAGGTTTAAACAACGATTCCATAGATTTTGCAGAAAGCAATTTTGTGGTATACAGCGCCTGATCCCAAAGATATAAATCTTCAACTGTCGAATATAAAGATCCCGCAGCATACGGAATGCTCATATCCAGAAAAAAAGAATTAGTATATATTTTTCCTTTTTTTTCATAGCCCGAAGCTCTGTTTTTTATAATGATTTCGCTATGGTCATAACCTGTATTTGCCATTTTTAGCGGTGTCAAAATAGTTTCCTGTAAATATTGTTCATACGTTTTACCAGAAATTTTCTCAATAATATAACCCAATAAAAAATACCCAGAATTGCTGTATTTAAATTTTTCGCCAGGCGTAAATTCAAGCGGCAAACTTGAAAATGTTTTTACAAATTCTTCTGGAGTGTAAGAGTTTCTGCTTTTATCTCTAAAGAAATTTGGCGCTGAAGTATAATTCTGAATTCCAGATGTATGCGTAAGCAAATGATGAATGGTTATTTTGTCGCCAGTTGTTTTTGGATAATCTGGCAAATAAGTCGTAATCGGAACGTCAAGTTTTAGTTTTCCTTCTTCGGCAAGTTTCACAATTAAAAATGCTGTAAATTGTTTGCTGATAGAACCTAATCTAAATTTTGTATTCGGCTGGTTTGGAATATCCCATTCCATATTAGCAAAGCCAAAACCTTTTTTAAAAATTACTTTTCCGTTTTCAGCAACCAAAGCAGATCCGTTAAATTGACCGTATTCTGTGTATTTACTTAAAAGTTGTTCGATTTGTTTTGCCTTGTCTTGTGCCGTTATATTTAATGTAAAAAGCACAAGAATAAAGGAGAGTGCAATTAGTTTGATTGATTTTTTCATAATGATTGATGATTATGGGTTTAAGGATTAATGTAATGATTCGTTTTTGATTGATGATTGAAACTTTTTTAATCATTTGTTTATTAATTTGTTAGACTAATTTACAAATTAAAATGGTGATTATTTCGGTGCCTTGATTTTTATTAGACGACTGAAGTTTTATTATGTTTCAAGATCAATCAATTATTTTCATTTTTCCTTAAATTAAAATTTAGAGTGCATATCAAAAACTACTCTTTTATAGGTCTATGCTCGTAGCTCACAATTCGTTTCAATTTCCAATCATTATCTTTTCTTTCCCAAATATGAATAAATTTCCCAGTTCCTTCTGGAATTCCATCAACATAAAAAGTATGTTCGCCTATTTGTACGGCGCCAAAATCTCCCAGTTTGTCAATCGTGCAGGAATTTAGTTTTCTGGTTAGTTTATCAGATCTATCGCATTTTCCAATTAAGGATTTTATTTCATTTGCTTTGGAAATATTTAATCCAAAGCGGTCATCGTAAAACTCAACATCGTCAGAAATTATTTTTTTAAAAAGCCCCGCATCGCATTGATTAAAAGCAACATCAAAAAGCAGACTGTCCATCTTTGTGATTTCGATTTTCAGAAAATCCAGTTTTTGAGTCTCTTTTTGCGCTTCTGCGCTTGTTTGCGCCTTTACTTCTTTGCTTAAAAATAACATGAAGAGTACAATTATATTTATCATAGGTATCATGGCTGTGTTTTGATTCACTTTCATTACTTCGTTTCAATTTCAATTAATCGATTTCCGTTTTCTCCTAAATAATGCGAAATTATTTTTTCATACACTTTATAACCGTCGTCACCATTTGTAAAAACAATAAGTCCCTGCTTTGTTTTTGGCAATAAAAAAACAAGTGTCTGAACACCCTGATCTGCACCGCCATGCGAAAGTGCATAATTATCATTTCCTAAATCGTAAATTTCAAAACCCAAACCAAAATATTTGTTAGCTTTTGCTTGTTTTACCTGATGCGAATTCATATCATCAAATACTTTTTTGCTTAAGCCTTCGCTGTTCATTACACTGCACAAAAAGGTTCCGTAATCTTCAATTGTTGTCAATAAGTCGTCGGCGGCGTTTGCGGTTTTGTTTTTAACGGGTTCATAGGAATTTCCCTTATTGTCATAATTTGAGGCGTATCTCGTAACATCAGTTATGTCGTTCCAAATAAATTTGGTATCGTCCATTTTTAGCGGTTTAAAAATTAATTCATTGGCTAATTGATCTAAGGTTTTATGGAATTTCTTTTCTAAAGCCTTTCTTAAATATTCAAATCCTTCTCCGGAATATTGGTATTTGGTACCTGGTTTAAATTTAAAATCTAACTTTTTAGATTCGTTCATGTATCTCCAATTCGGAAAACCAGTTTGGTGACTTAAAACAATTCTCGTTGTCAGCAGTTTTGTATTAGAGTCGTTTGCAATATCTGGATCTGTCCAATATTTGTATAAGGGTTCGTCTAAATCCCATTTTCCTGAACTTACTAGTTTTAAGGCAACAATTGCAGTTACTGGTTTAGTAAGAGAGGCGACATTCCATATGGTGTTATATGGCGCTGTAATTCCTTTTTTAAGCTGGCCGTACACTTTTATCTGTTGGAGTTTTCCATCGTTAATTACGCCAATTCCTAAAGTCGGAATATTATTTTGTTTCAGCCATTTTTGAATTTCTTGATCGTTGTCGAAAATAGAGGATTTTGTACCTGCTGTACTTGTGTTTTGATGATCGTAACTTAAAGATCTTTTGAGTTTCCAAACGCCGTTTTCTAATAGCCAAACGTGGGTAAATCTTGCTGTGCTTCCAAAATTTTCTTTCGCGTTGGCAAGAGATTCATTTTTCTGCGCCGATTTTTCATAAAATTGATGAATCCCGATTTGTACTGCACCATACAAAACGCCTTTTTTATAAAGCGGATAAATTTCAGTGCTTCCTTCAACTAATGCTCTTCGCGATTGATACGTTGCAGGAGAGCCACACAATCCTTTTTTTAGAGTTGCTAAAAATTTTGTTTTATCTGAAATACTGTCTTTGTCGTGATAAAATTCAAAATTGTCGCTCAGCAAATTTTCGAATTGTGAAATGTCGCAAGTATTAAAACCGACATTAAAAAGAAGACTGTCTTTTGAAAGAATGGTTTTGTAGAGTTGGGAATTTTTTTCTTCTTGAGAAAATCCAATTTGAACGTGGAAGATTAAAATTCCGATTAAAAACCATTTTAAGTAGAAAGATTGGTATTTGATTTTCATTTTGTGATTGATTGATGATTAATGATTTTGCAATAGTAATTCAATCAAAACTCTCAAAATTGTACAAATGCGAAATCTTATCTTTTTTTGGAAAGAAAATACAAATCTGAATTGAACATTTTTGGAGTTGTTTTGGTCACATCTTTGAATTTTTTGATAAAATGCGACTGGTCAAAATATTGGTTGTAAAGCGCAACATCGGTCAAACTCATTTTTTCTACATTAGAATTTACCATTTGATCGACCGATTTTCTGAATTTCAGAATCTGAATGTATTTTTTAATTGTAAGTCCGGTTGCAATTTTAAACTTAATCTGCAACATTCGCTGTGAGGTATTTAAGCATTTGCTAATTTCTGAAACATTAATTTCTTCGTTGTGAAGCTTGACTATTTCGCAGATTTTTTCAATTGTATTTTTAGTCGGATTTGAAGTGTTTAATTCTTCGAAGTAAGTGTTTATTATATTGGTCAATGCTGAAATATCAGTTTCAATTTGAACTTCAAAAGGCAGTTCAGCCGAATCAATTTTAATAATAGAATCCAAAAAATTACTCAAATCATATTCAGGAAACATCGAAAGTGTCCAAGTGTGTAACTGAATGATGGTAACTTTAGTTTTCGGTTGTATGTTAACCAAAACTTTATTGGTCATTTGCGAACAAAAGTAAAAACCTTTGTTCATTTGGTATTTCTTTTTGCTTGTATGAACTTCTATCTCATTGCCACTCACAATGGCGACATTAAAACAGCCATTTGGCAATACGAGTTTGTTTTTGATCAGGCTTTCGCCGATGCTGTTATCGAGACACCAAATTTTATTGACAAACCGCTCGGAAGTTTTACTTACATAATGTTCTGAATAGAGGTTCATCAATATAATATGTTAGCTAAATTTTCTTCTTTTAGTCTGAGATTCTAGGCTAAAATACTACTTTTTAAAACATTATAAATCAATTTTTTCAAATAAACTCCCCAAAATAATCTCGCTTAGTATTTTCCCATTCCTCTAAAATAATACTATAATAAACATCATCTTTGCTTTTTCCTTCAGAATCGACATAATTATTTCTGAAGAGGCCTTCTTTTAAAGCGCCTAGGTTTTCAATTGCTCTTTGCGATCTTGTATTTTCAAGATCGGCACTGAATTGTATTCTTTTAAACTGAATGTTTTCGAAACCAAATTTCAATAATTCGTATTTGCAGGCTTTGTTTAAACCGGTTCCCTGAAATTGTTTTCCGTACCAAGTCCAGCCAATTTCGCATTTTTGGCTTGCGTGATTTAGGTAACCGTAACGCGTGCTTCCGGCAACTTTGTTTGTTGCTTTGTCAATAATTAAAAACGGATAACAAATTCCTTCAGTCTTTTGTTTTAAAGTGTTGTTGATGTAATTTTCGAAATCAGTTTCAGTTCGAACGTACATTCCCATAAATTTCCAGATTTCGTCTTCAAAGATAATTTCTTTGAGTTCGGTGTTTCTTTCGTTTTCAAAAGGGAGTAATAATACTTTTTCGTTTTCTAGAATAATGTCAGATTTTAATAGTTCGCTTTTCATTAATTAAGGGTTTAAATATTAGGACATATTTCTCAATGTTGTCATTTCGAGGAACGAGAAATCACACACGTAATTCGAGAAAGATTGGCGATTTTGTTGAGGAGTTTCAATTGTGATTTCTAGTTCCTCGAAACAACAAAAAACGTCGCTCTTTGTGAGATTGTCTTCAGCGAAAATAAACTTTCCAGCATTTCTAATAAATCGATAAAAACGTAAATTTGTTATGAAAACGGATACCCGACCAGTTCCCGTGACTTCGGGATCGCGGGTCATGCCTATATAATTATTAAGGACAAGTTTAAATATTTAGTTAATTTTAAATCTTCTGTAGATTTATTACTTATTTTTACGATCTTATATTTAGACATTTCTTGATGCAAATACCATTAAAAATTGCTGTTGTAGGTTCTGGATTAGTCGGATCGCTATTGGCAATTTATCTCAAAAAAGCAGGTCATACCGTTCATGTTTATGATCGCAGTCCTGATATTCGCAAAATAAATTTCTCGGGACGTTCTATTAATTTGGCAATGTCTAATCGAGGCTGGAAAGCACTTGATGGCGTTGGCGTTGGCGATTCGGTTCGTGAAATTGCGATTCCGATGGACAAACGTGCGATTCATTTGGTCGACAAACTAAATTTTCAGAATTACGGACAAGAAGGTGAATCGATTTATTCGATTTCAAGAGGAACTTTAAATCGGAAAATGATTGACCTTGCCGAACAAGCCGGAGCCGAATTTTATTTTGAACAAAAAATTTGGGATGTGACGCTGAGTGATGCAACTTTGCATATTGGCGAAACTGAAAGAGGCGAGTGGGAAGAGATAAAGTACGATATGGTTTTTGGTGCCGATGGCGCTTTTTCGAGAATTCGTCACAGAATGCAGCGTCAAAGCATGTTTAATTATTCGCAGGAATTTTTGAACATGGGTTATAAAGAACTGAATATTCCGGCAAACGCCGATGCAACTCATAAATTAGATAAAAACTCATTTCATATTTGGCCGCGCGGTGAATACATGTTAATCGCATTACCCAATTTAGACGGAAGTTTTACTTGTACTTTATTCATGCCTTTTGAAGGAGAAAATTCATTTGCTTCTTTAACAGATCGTAAAATGGTCGAAGATTTCTTTGAGAAAAATTTCCCAGATTCGATTGAAGTGATTCCGAAACTGGCAGAAGATTTCTTTAAAAACCCAACGAGTACTTTGGTGACAATGAAATGTTTTCCGTGGACATATGAAAATAAAATTGCTTTAATTGGAGATGCTTGTCACGCTATTGTACCTTTTTACGGACAAGGAATGAATGCCGGTTTTGAAGATATTAGCGTTTTGCAGGAAATGATCGAAAAATATGGAGACGACTGGAAAAAGATTTTCTCTGAATATCAAATCTCACGCAAGCCAAATGCCGATGCGATTGCCGAACTTTCGTACCGAAATTTCATGGAAATGAGTACAAAAACTGCCGATGAGAAATTTTTGTTGCAAAAGAAAATCGAAAAAGCTTTTTCAGACAAACATCCAGATAAATGGATTCCGCTTTACAGCCGAGTAACTTTTAGCGATCGCCCATATGCGGAAGCCTTAGCAATTGGAGATTTCCAAAACGGAATTATGGAAGAGGTTTTGAAAACAGATAATATTGAAAATATTTGGAATACTCCTGAAATCGAAAATAAGATTTTAGAATTGTTGGAAAACGCATAATTTTTTTTAAACCATATAAATTATATAAGTTCATTTAATATCGATGCGCAAAGCATTATATTGAATTATATAACTTATATGGTTTAATTGTTTTACTTCTTAAAGATTTTAGATAAAACTCCGAAAACACCTCGTATAAAAGTAGCGCTGGTAACTACTTTCAAAACTGATTTTGTAACAACGCTGGCTGTAGTTGGTTCAGATTTTGATGTTTTTGCTGGAGCTTGTTCTTCTTGTTCAGCAGCTGCTTGATTCGCAGTTTCGATTTTCTGATTTAGAATTTCATAGGCACTTTCGCGGTCAATTTCTTCACTGTATTTTTTAACTAGTTTCGATTTGCTGTTTATGGCCTCAATTTCATCAGCAGTTAAAATATCCATTCGGCTTTCTGGTGCGCGCATCATGGTCGCAACAAGCGGTGTCGGAATTCCTTTTTCGTTTAAAGCAGTAACTAACGCTTCACCAATTCCTAAACTGGTCAACAATTCGTCGGTTTTATAATATTGCGAAGTGGGGTAATTATCAGCTGTTTTTTTAATTGCCTGACGATCATTTGCTGTAAAAGCCCTAAGTGCATGCTGAATCTTTAATCCTAATTGTGCCAAGACACCACTCGGAACATCCATTGGGTTTTGTGTCACAAAATAAACGCCAACTCCCTTAGAACGAATTAATTTTACAATCGTTTCAATTTGTTCTAAAAGTGCTTTGCTGGCTTCATTAAAAATCAAATGCGCTTCATCAATAAAAATAACCAATTCAGGTTGTTCAGCATCTCCTTTTTCAGGCATTTGCTGATAAATTTCGGCCAACAAACTCAACATAAAAGTCGAGAATAATTTTGGCTTGTCCTGAATATCCGTCAAGCGGATAATGTTTACGTACCCTTTTCCGTTTTCATCGATTCGCATTAAATCATCAATTTCAAAAGATAATTCGCCAAAAAACAAATCACCGCCCTGTTGTTCCAATTCGATTATTTTTCTTAGAATTGTTCCAGTAGTTGCCGTTGAGATTTTGCCATAACTTGCCGAAATCTCGTCTTTGCCTTCTTCTGTAATATAATTGATTACTTTTTTAATGTCTTTTAAATCTAACAAAGGCATTTTTGTGTCATCGCAATATTTAAAGATTACAGCAACAACGCCAGCTTGAGTGTCGTTTAAATCTAAAATTCTCGAAAATAATACGGGGCCAAACTCAGAAACGGTTGCGCGCAGGCGAACTCCGTTTTGTTTGGATAATGACATTAGTTCTACAGGAAAGGAAGCTACATTATAAGGTATATTTATTTTAGCATGTCGCTCGGTAATAAAAACTTCTTCTTTCCCCTCTTTTGCAATACCACTAAAATCACCTTTTATATCCATCATCAAAACAGGAATCCCTGCATTTGATAATTGCTCAGAAAAAACCTGAATTGTTTTTGTTTTTCCTGTTCCCGTTGCACCGGCAATAAGACCGTGGCGATTTAAGGTTTTCAAGGGGATCTTAACGTGAGCCTCAGCAATAGGCTCTCCATCTAGAATGGCACCTCCTAAGATGATGCTGTCGCCCTTAGAAAGATACCCATTATTTATATCCTGAATGAAATTATCTTTTTTATTCATGTTTTTATTTGTAATTTAGATGATTATAAGAGTATTGCTTTGTTTTTTAACATTTTGGATGTGTTTTTTTTAGTAGGAAAAAGCTTTTTTTGACTCAAAAATTATTAAAAAATAATTTCGCAACTTTTTAAGAAGATATCAACGGAATCTTTGAATATTGACTAAAACGTTGTAATTTTCCCAGATTTAGCTCGTATTTTTGTTTTATCGAAAAAAGAATGAGGGCAAATTAATGAGATATTTTTTAAATTGACGTTAAATTTCCTTCAATAAAATTAAAAAAAGTTTTTTTATTTAAACTAAACGTATAAATTTGCTCCTCTACAAGTTAAATATAACTAAAAAATAAAAATTATTTAAAACTATTAAAATTAAAAAAAATGGCAAACGTTAAAGTTAAAAAAGAAAGCACTTCAAATGGAGGAGGAATGATTACAGGAATCATTATTGTAGCGTGTATTTTAGTTGGGGTGTTTCTTTGGAAAGTAGTTATGGGAGATACTGCTAACTTCGAAGGAGGAGATGCAGAAAAAGGTCACCCACTGAATTTATTAGGTACAGTATATAAAGGAGGATTTATCGTACCAGTATTATTAGGTATGCTTTTAATGGTTGTTGTTTTCTCTATTGAAAGATTTATCGTTATTGGTAAAGCTGCTGGAAAAACTAACTTAGATACATTTATGAAAAATGTACAAGGAAGTATCAAAGAAGGAAACATCGAGGCTGCTATCGCTTCATGTGACAAACAACAAGGTTCAGTTGCAAATGCAATTAAATCTGCTTTGGTAAAATATCAAGATGTTAAAAAAGAAGGTTTCAACAGTGAAGAAGCTTCAGAAGTAATCCACAAAGAAATCGAAGAGGCAACTTCATTAGAAATGCCAATGTTAGAAAAAAATATGACTATTATCTCTTCTTTAGTATCATTAGGAACTTTAGGTGGATTATTAGGAACTGTATCAGGTATGATTAAAGCGTTTGGTGCGTTAGCTTCTGCTGGAACTCCAGATCAAGCTGCTCTTGCAACAGGTATCTCTGAAGCACTTATCAACACTGCAACAGGTATCTCTACTTCAATCTTAGCGATCGTTTCTTACAACTTCTTTACTGCTAAAATTGATGATTTAACTTACTCTATCGATGAGGCTGGTGTTACTATCGTAAACACTTACAGAAGATTCAGAGGAAGTTTAAAACAATAATTAATTTTTGATATTAATAATTAGTTTTAATTATATCAAAATAAAATAAAAGATAATGGCTAAAATAAAAATGAAAAAAAAGGCAACATCGACAGATATGACTGCCATGTGTGATGTTGCGTTCCTTTTGCTTACGTTCTTTATTTTGACAGCTACTGCTAAGGTGCCAGAAGCACTTCCTGTAGATATGCCTTCTTCTGTTGCTCAAACTAAATTACCTGATACGGATTTAGCTATTATTACAGTAGGAAAAGGAAAAGACGGGAAAAGCAAAGTGTTTTTCGACATCAAAGGAAGAGAGATTCGTAAAAGAACTCTTGAAGGAATGGGTGCAAAATTCGGGGTAACTTTTTCAGAAGATGATAAAACTAAATTTGCTTTAATGGATGACTTTGGTGTTCCAGTTGCAAATTTGAAAGATATCATTGCTATGAAATCGGCTGACAGAAGTAAAGCAAATCAACCTGGAATTCCAATCGATTCTTTGGATAATCAATTAAAAGAATGGCTTTTGGTTTCAAGAAGAGCTGCGATTGATCTTGACGATAAAGAGTTGCAAATTGCAATTAAAGGAGATGCTAAAGAGCAATATCCACAAATCAAAAAGATTATGGATATTCTACAAGATCAAAAAATCAATTCCTTTAACTTAGTTACTGGTATGAGAGATAGAAACTTTTAATTAAAAAAGATACACTAAAATGGCTGAATTAAATACCGGCGACGGTGGTGGCGGAAAAGGTGGCAAAGTAAGAAGTAAAAAGCAAAACTCTAAAGTAGATTTAACTGCGATGGTAGATTTGGCATTCTTATTGATCACGTTCTTTATGTTGACCACGACGTTGTCAAAACCTCAATCGATGGACTTGTCATTGCCAGATAAAGATGAAGATCCAACAAAAAACAAAGACATAAAGGTAGATGAGAATCGTACTATGACTGTTATGTTGGGTGAAAACAATAAGATGATTTATTATATGGGATTATTGGCTACTCCTAAGGTTGGTCCAAAAGATATCACGTATGGTAAAGATGGAATTCGTAGAGAATTGTTGACTCAGAAGAAAGCAGTAATTCAATATACAGGTGATAAGAAAAAAGGAATTATAGTTATCATCAAGCCAACAAAAAAATCAAATTACCGTAATTTGGTTGATATTTTGGATGAGATGGCTATAACTGGAGTTTCCACTTATGCCATAGTTCCTGAGTTTACGCCAGAGGAAACAACATTGTTAGAGAAAAAATAAGATTAAAATTATTATTCGATAACTTAAAACTCAAGAAAAATGAAATTAGATATAATTAAAAATCAGTGGCTTGATATCGTATTCGAAGGGCGTAATAAGATATATGGTGCATATGAGTTAAGAAAATCGAACGGTAAGACTAACGTGAAAGCGTTGGTAATTGGTTCGTTAATTTTTAGCTTAGCTGTAGCAGCTCCTCTTATTGTAAGCTTACTACCAGATTCTACAGATGATGATGTAAACAATGATATCAAGATCGCGACAGTAAAAATACTTCCTAAAAAGGAAGAGATTAAACCTAATCAACCGCCACCACCGCCACCGCCACCAAAAGTGGATCAGGTGAAGTTTGTGAAGCCTGTGGTTGCTAAGGCAAATGAGGTTACTGAAGATCCTCCAAAAATTGAGGAACTTAAAGATAAAAAAGTTGGTTCTGAAACTATCAAAGGAGATCCAGATGCAGTTTTAACTGTTGATGAGCCAGTAGGTACTGGAACTGCTGCAGTAGTAGAAGAAGATAACCAAGTATATAACACAGCTGGTATCGAAGTAAAACCAGATTTCCCTGGAGGAATTGAGAAGTTCTACAAATTTGTAGGAAACAATTATAAGACTCCAGAAGAAGAAGGTTTAAAAGGTAAAGTTTATGTTACTTTTGTAGTTGAAAAAGACGGTTCATTAACCGACATTAAAGTTTTAAGGGATATCGGTTACGGTACAGGAGCAGAAGCAATTCGTGTTCTTAAAAAATGTCCAAAATGGACTCCTGGCGAGCAAAATGGTAAAAAAGTTAGAGTACTTTACTCTCTTCCTATTACTATTCAATCTGCAGAATAATGTTAAAAGATATGCTTAATAATATTCAGAAGAAATCGCTCAAAGAGCGATTTCTTCTTGTTTTAGGAATACTGTTTTTTTTAATATATCTTGTACTGGGTTTAATGATTATGTTTTGGAAAAAATTGCCATTAGATATGGAACCTAAATATAGATATGCTTTTGGAGGATTGCTGATTGTTTATTCGGCTGTACGTTTTCTAAGATTAATCAATTCTAATGCAGAATAATTATGTTAAAATATAGTAAAGTTTTTTGTTTGGTGGCTTTTGTTTTTTTGTTTGCCATGTGCAACCAAAAAAGCAAGAGTAATAACGAGAAAGAAACAATTCTAAAAGGAACTATAGATATTACCGTTGATGAGACGATAAAACCAATTGTAGACGATCAGGTTGCTGTTTTTGAAGGAACTTACTATGATGCAAAAATCAATGTTAAGCCTAAATCTGAAGCGGAACTTATAAATGATTTGTTAAATCAAAAAACTAAGGTGGCGGTAACAAGCAGAGATTTGACTAAGGAAGAATTGGCAAGCTTTGAAAAAAGTAAAATTAAACCGCGAGTTACTCCTTTTGCTGTAGACGCAATTGCTTTAATTTCAAACAAAAGCAATAATGATACATTAATTACGTTGAAAACTGTAATTGATTTTATGAAAGGCATACCTAATCCAAGAATTAAAGGTCTTGTATTTGATAATCCAAATTCAAGTACAGTACGTTTTATGAAAGAATTGGCGAATGTAAAAGATATAACTGCAGCAGGAGTTTTTTCATATAAAACGAATGAAGAAGTTATTAAAGTTATTTCTGAAAATGAAGGAATGATTGGAGTGGTGGGTGTAAATTGGCTTTCAGAGCCTTCTCCAAATATGGCAGAAGTGATTAATAAAATTAATGTTTTAGGAGTAAAAGGCCTAAAGGATAATAAATATTACTATCCGAGTCAAAATGATATTGCAGAACAAAAGTATCCTCTGGCACGTGATTTGTTTATCATTAACTGTCAGGGTTATTCTGGATTAGGAATGGGCTTTGCTTCATTCATTTCAGGTGACATTGGTCAAAGAATTGTCTTGAAATCTGGATTGATGCCAGTAAGAACTCCAGGAAGAAAACTTAAGATTAGAAGTCAAATTATAAACGATAAAGAATAAATTAATTACAATAAAGATGAATAAATTTAAAATTTTCAGTCTTGCCTTAGTTGCTTCAGCTTCTGTTGCAAAAGCGCAAGATATAAATCAGGCTAAAAAGGCAATCGATGCTGAGCAATTTGAAAAAGCTAAGTCTTTGCTAAAATCAATCATTAAAGCTAAACCTTCGGATGGTGAGGCTAATTTTGTTTTGGGAAATATATATCTAAATCAAACTATCATTGATTCTGCTAAAATTTATTACTTAAATGGATTAGAAGCAGCAGATAAAAAACACCTAAACTACATCGGATTAGGGCAATTAGATCTTGACAGCAAAAATACTGCTGGTGCTCAAGCTAATTTTGGTTTAGCAACAAAAGATATCAAACGTAAAGATGTAAATGAGTTTATCTACATTGGTAGAGCTTACATGAATTCTACTAATCCTGATTATACAAATGCAATCGCTGTGTTAAAACGTGCTTTAGCACTTGAACCACAAAATGCAACTGCACTTTTGGCAATCGGAGATGCTTACCATGGAGCAAACAACCAAAACGAAGCTTACAAGTCTTACCGTGATGCTTTTACAGCTGATCCAACACTTTTAAGAGCTAAAATGCAATTAGGAGTTTTGCTTAAAGGAGCAAAATCTTACGAAGAAGCGATTAAAGCTTTTAATGAGGTTATTGCAATCGACGCAAATTATGGTCCTGTATATAGAGAGCTAGCCGAAACCTATTACAAATGGGCTAGAAATAAACCTTCTACTCAACAAGTAAATTATCAAAAAGCGATTTCTAATTATGAGAAATACTTAAGCTTGACTGATTATTCTATGAACTCAAGAATGCGTCACGCAGATTTCTTGATCTTAGTTAAAGATTATAAAGCTTTAGAAACTGAAGCTAATAAAATGATTGAGTTGGATAAAGTTAATCCAAGAATCTTTAGATATTTAGGTTACTCTGCTTACGAAAATGGTAACGTTGACGTAGCTATTAAGTCTTTAGAAGATTATATTAAAGTACCAACAAACAAAGCAATTGCAAAAGATTATTTATACTTAGGTTTTGCTAAAATTAAAAAAGGTACAGATGCTCAAGGTATTGTAGAACCTGCTGCTTTTGAAGCTGGTTTAGCTGAAATCAAAAAAGCAGTTGTAATGGAACCATTAGCTGTTGAAGATTTAGGTGATTTTGGAAAAGAATTGTTTACTAAAAAACAATACAACCAAGCTGCTGCAATCTATGAATTGAGTGCTTCTAATACAGAATCAAAAAATTACTTGAATGATAATGTATATTATGGTATCTCTCTTTATTATGCAAACGCAAATAAAACAAAAGAAACTCGCGATGTTGCTGCCTTAGGAAAAGCTGACGCTGCTTTTGATAGAGTTTTAGTTGCTTCTCCAACTTATGATGAAGCTTACTTGTACAAAGGAAGAATCAACAACTTATTGGAGAAAGATGATTTAATTATTAAAAACTACGAAGAGTACGTTGCTAAAACATCTGCTAAAGGTGCTGAAGAATTAGCAAAACCTGCGACAGTTAAAAAAATTGTTGAAGCTTACAATAGTATTGGTGCTAGTTACGCTAATACTGATAAAGCTAAAGCAATTGAATACTTCAATAAAACTTTAGTTTTAGATCCAACAAATGCTTATGCATCTCAATCTGTGAAAGCTTTGAAATAATTTAAGTTTTCTAACTAAATATAAAACCGACAGTTCAAAGGGCTGTCGGTTTTTTTTGTTCCGTATTTAAATGACTATCTTTGCACTTTAAAATGAAGTAATGTTATCAAAAGAAATACAATTAGAAGTTAATAAGGGAGCAATGTTGCCTTTGATGGAAGAGTTTTACACCATTCAAGGAGAAGGTTATCATACCGGAACCGCTGCTTACTTTATACGAATTGGAGGGTGTGATGTTGGTTGCCACTGGTGTGATGTAAAAGAAAGTTGGAATGCAGAATTACATCCGCCAACAAGTGTTGATTTAATTGTAAATAATGCTTCAAGTTATGCTAATACAGTTGTCATTACCGGAGGAGAACCTTTAATGTGGGATATGACTTTATTAACTCAGGAATTAAAAAACAAAAGCTTAAAAGTTCATATAGAAACTTCTGGCGCTTATCCGTTATCAGGAACTTGGGATTGGATTTGTCTTTCTCCTAAAAAAAATAAACTCCCAACTCAAACTGTATATGATAATGCGAATGAGCTAAAAGTAATTATTTACAATAAACACGATTTTATTTTTGCCGAAGAACAAGCTGAATTGGTAAATGATAATGCAATTTTATTTCTTCAGCCAGAATGGAGTAAAAAAGAAGAAATGACACCGCTGATTGTTGATTATGTAATGAATAATCCAAAATGGCGTGTATCTCTTCAAACACACAAATATTTAAATATTCCATAAATAGTAAAAAAAATCTCTTCAAGCGAAGAGATTTTTTCTTTATGTAAGTAAAGGAAAATTTATTATTCCCAATTTTTATATTTTTTTAGAGTTGTAATATGTGCTAAGTGGTGATTACTATGCCAAGCATAAGTTCCAATAATTTCTTTAAGTCTGTATTCCGAATTATTTTCTGGATGAACAAATGATTTTTCTAAATCGTCTTCTGATAGATTTCTCATGATATACGCCAATCTAAAATGTAACCCTTCTAATAAATTTAAAGTTGGAAGAATCGGCATCCTTAAATTATCGGGCAATTCAGACCATAAAACTTCGTCATATGGCTTTATGACAGGATTGTTTTCTGTCAAGGCCCATTTTATTCTTATAAAACAATGTATATGACTTTCAGCACAATGATGAATCAGTTGGCGAATAGTCCATCCGCCGGGTCTGTAAGCTGTATCTAATTGTTCATCGTTTAAGTGAAGGGTTTCTTTTTTTAATCTTTCAGGAAAAGTTGCAATTTCTTGAATTTGGGCTGCAATATATTCTGCAGTAAATTTCGTCGGAGCTATAAATTTCCCGATCGGATATTTTAATTTTTCTAAATCTAATTTTTCCATTGATGTGAAATGTTATGTTATAGAAAGTTTGGCTAAATAATCATAATGTTCCCCTTCTAAAATAAGTTCACATTTAAGTCCATTTGCTATTGCTGCATTCTGAAGTGTATTATAATCTAGATACAACCAGTCGAAAGCAACTTCTTTTTCTCCTTTATACGAAATATTAAATATAAGCTCTCCATAATAATCGTTATTAGAAGGAATCCATTTTCCGCCATCTTCATCTTCATCAAACATATAAATAATGTCAGAACTGTCCAGCAAAATTTGCCCGCCAGGATTAAGAAGCGATTTTAGTTTAGATAAATACTTGTTGCAATTTTCTAGTTTTCCAAAAATGCCGACACCATTCATCAATAATATAATGGTATCAAATTTTTTTCCTTCAAAATCTAATATATTTTGAACAGATGCATTTTTTACGCCTCTCAATTTGCAGGTTTCGATCGCTTTTTCTGAAATATCAATAGAAGTAACTTCTAAGTGGCGGTCGTTTTGCAAAGACAAACTGTGACTTCCTGCTCCACAGCCAACATCTAATGTTTTTCCATGAGCTAATTGAAGTGCTTTCTGCTCTAATTTTGGCATCTCATTATAAGAACGAAATAAATATTCAACACTCATTTCGTCTTCTTCTGAAATTGAGGTTTCAGTAATGATATCTTCTGGTGAATTATTGGTTTGGAAATCGAACATCGCTTTCCCGAAAAGATCTTTCATTGTATTTTAGTTCAAAGTTTAAGGTTTCAAGTTCAAAGTTGTTTAATTTTGCACATCAACTTAAATTTTAAACTTGAAACAAATTTTAAATAACTTAAATAAGTTAGCCAAAGATAAGCATATCGAAAACAAAAAGTATTTCGATAAGCTTAAAAAGAAACAGCCTAAAAATTTAGATTACGTTATGCAGGATTTGCATGACGCCGAATTTAAAAGAACGGATTGTCTTCAATGTGCTAATTGCTGTAAAACAACTGGGCCATTATTTACTTTAGCAGATATTGAAAGAATTTCAAAATCTTTCAGACAAAAGCCACAACAGTTTATTGATCAATATCTGAGAATTGATGAAGATAAAGATTATGTTCTAAAAAGTGTTCCATGTACTTTTTTAGATAATGAAAATTACTGCATGATATATGATGTACGTCCGAAAGCTTGTCGAGAATTCCCGCATACAGATCGTAAAAAGTTTCATCAGATTGCTGATCTTACTTTGAAAAATGTTGCTATCTGCCCGGCGGCATATAATATTGTCGAAGAAATGAAAAAGAAACTTCCGTTATAGAAGCTAAATGTTTTGTAATCTTTTTTAGGAATAATTCATTTTTGCTTTTTTAGATGTATTTTTGACTGAGTTGAACTTTTTAGTAAATTAACAATAAGACCAATAAATTGAATTTAGAATATTTTATAGCCAAAAGACTCATTACTGCAAAAGATTATAAAAGCAGTATTTCGGCACCTATCATAAAAATTGCCATTTCGGCTATTGCAATAGGTATTATTATGATGTTGGTTTCTGTAGCTACCGGAATTGGGTTGCAGCAAAAAATTCGCGAAAAAGTTTCTGCTTTCAACGGTCAGATTATTATATCCAACTATGATAATAATAATTCAGAAGTAACTTTAGTTCCTATTTCTAAAAAACAAGATTTCTATCCCAATTTTAAATCAGTTCCAGAAGTAAGCCATATTCAGGCAATAGCTAGCAAGGCCGGAATTATAAGAACTGCCAATGCTTTCGAAGGAATTATTTTTAAAGGAGTAGGAGCAGATTACGATTGGAATAATATTAAAGAATATCTTGTTGAGGGGCGCTTGCCTAATTTTTCTAATTCATTAAACGAAGATGTTATAATTTCCAGATTTCTAGCTGACCGCCTTAATTTGAAAGTTGGAGATAATTTTAATACTTTTTTTATCAAGGAGGAGCAAGGTAAAATGCCAAATAGCCGTAGATTTAAAATTGCAGGTATTTTTAATTCAGGATTTCAGGATTTTGATGCAACCTATATAATAGGTGATATTAGGCATATCCAGAGAATCAATAAATGGACTCCAGACCAAGTAGGAGCATTTGAGGTTTTTGTAAAAGATTTTAATACAATCAAATCGACCGGTAATCAAATTTACGAACAAACATCATCAAGTTTAGATACAAAGACTATAATTGAAAAATACAGTTATATTTTTGATTGGCTGCAGCTCTTCGACTTTAATATTGTGGTTATTCTTGCTGTTATGATCTTAGTGGCTACTATTAATATGGTTGTTGCTTTGCTGGTTCTTATTTTAGAACGCACACAAATGATAGGAATTCTAAAATCATTAGGAGCAAACAACTGGACCGTTCGAAAAATATTTCTTTACAATGCTTTTTATTTAATTATACGCGGATTGTTTTGGGGAAATTTAATTGGGATTGCAATATTGCTGATTCAACAGCAATTTGGTATTGTTCATCTTAATCCTGAAAATTATTACGTCGATCAAGCGCCGGTATATTTAAATTGGACATATATCATATTATTAAATTTGTTAACCATAACAATTTGTTTTCTCGTTCTATTGATTCCTTCTTATATAATAACAAAGATTTCGCCAGTCAAAGCTATTCGTTTTGACTAATGATAAAACGATCTAATAATAGTTACCCGGCAGATTTTAAATCTGCCGGGTTTATTTTTTCTACATTATATATAGGTATAGCAATTTATGCTTTATATATAAGAGCAATAATCTATCAGGCGGAGGGAAGCAGAGTTAGTCAGTTTAGAATTTGCATATGATTAAGGACATGCTTCCTGCTCTGCGCTTCAGTTTTTTTCTTGTAAAGAAAAAGTAAAGGATTCCAGATTTTATAACAAAGCCCAGCAAAACAGTCAAAAATCATTATCACTCTGAAAAGTTGCAAAAAAACTTTGTATTGTAAAAAACGCCATACCAGCGAGTTATAAAATATATGGAAAATATATAATAAAAAGGCTTGCAGATGTAAATAAAGGTGT
>NZ_JADKPS010000008.1:0-232981 GCF_015350755.1 Flavobacterium sp. JLP
AAACATCATTAAACCCAATAAACAAAAGAACTTCCAAGCAATATTAAAACCTTTAAAAATACATTTTTAGGCGCTTTTTGACATTTAAAAGTTAATTAAATGAAGTTTTTTTTAATCTACATGTGTTAATCAATATTCAAAAGAAATAAATTAAGAAGTAAGAATTCCCTACTCCATTTAATAAAAAATTAGTCCTATCAAACGTACAAATTATTTTTCTATGAAAACAAAAAAATATCTTTCTGCTGTTTATAAAATTCCGCTACATCATATTCTATACCCTATTATATTCTTTTTGCATTGCGTTATTTTCTTTGCTGAAATTTATTTAGTTATGATGAGAAATTATCAGAAATAAATTTTCATGAAAAAAAACCAAAATGAGGAAAGCCGTAAACAAATTAAATAAATATAAAATACTTTTGTTCAGCAAAATAACTTAGGTGTAAAGAGTACTGCCAGAAATAAAGAGCTGCGGTATTTAGTAAAAAGTATATTGTTCACATTTAAAATTAAAACTTTCCATTGAAAACATTCATAATACCACGTTATATTTTAGCCTTTTTTGCGCTCGCATTAGTTTCGTTTGGTGATCCTTATGCGATCAAACGAATTTCTGATAAAGAGTTCAGATATGAATTTTACACAACAGACAAAAAAATAACGCCTAAAACCACAAAAACATATTACTGGTTTAAAGGCGGTCTTATTCATGAAGCGCAAGGAGGTATCGCAGGAGATTTGCTTGATGACAAGTTTACTAAAATGTTTCACAGCAACCAATTGGCAGAACAAGGGCAATTTAAAAATGGTTTGCGTGTAGGCAAGTGGAAAACCTGGCACCAAAACGGTGTTATCGCTACTACTCTATCTTACAGCAATGGTTTACGATCTGGAAAGTATTTTAGATATAATGAAAGCGGTCAATTAGTTGAAAACGGAAAATTCAGTTCTGATCTTAAAACTGGAAAATGGACCAATAACGAGACCAAAGAAATACTTACTTACAAAAGAGGCGTAATTGTTAAGAAAAAAGAAACTTTTACCAAATCTGAAAAATACAGAATCAAGCACGACAGCATCAGATTACAAAATGCTCAAGAAATGCAAAAAGAATTAGACGCAACATCTGACGCCGCTAAACTTGTTGCATATAAAGCAAAAACAAAAGAAGAAAAAACTGCAGCCAAAGAAAAGGCCAAGGCAGAAAAGGAGAAAGAATCAATAAATAAAAAAGCAAATAAGACAGCAAAAAAGGAAGCCAAAGAACGAGCAAAACAACAAGCTAAAAATGAGCCTAAAAAAGATTCAAAAATTGAAGCGTTCTTTAAAAATCTTTTTAAAAAGAAGGATAAAACTCAACAGTAATGGTTAAGGCGCACAGTTTGTTATATGCCATTTACATTTGTTTGATTGTATCTATTATTTGTGGAGCACTGCTTTATTTTTCAAATTTGTACAATCAGCTTAATTTGTATTATAATCTTCAGGAAGAACTTTATATTCAAAATCAATCGGTTATAAACTTTGCTTTGGGTAACAAAATGGTTTCTGAAGAAATTGAAAAGGATGAAGATTCAGGCATTGAAGGCAGTTATGAAACAAAATCCTATGGATTACTTACACTTGTGTTGGCGCAATCCTATATTTCAAATGACACGGTGTCTTCGGTACATTTTGCCGGAGCACATCATCTTGATAAAAATGCTGTTTATTTAACTGATTTTTCAAAACCACTATTCTATTCGGGAACAGTAAAATTGGTTGGAAATAATCAATTGCCGAGTACTTTTATTGAAACTTCCTACATCAACAATGATCTAAGTAAACTTTCAGCAGAAGGAAAAATTACAATTTCAGAAAAGCATTTACCTGAAATCAATCCTGAATTCAAAAAAATGTTTCAGGGATTGAAATCAGAAAAAGCAAAACTTTCTAATGTCGAGAAACCTCAAGATTCTTTATATTATAATTCCTTTTTTAACAGCACAAAAGAGATTCAGGTAGGATCAAATTTAGCTAATGTAATTTTTAAAGGAAACTTTATTTTAAGATCTGAAGATTCGATTCGCGTAAAAAAAAGTACAGTGCTTGAAGATGTTATTATAATAGCGCCGAAAATAACTTTTGAAACCGGTTTTAAAGGAACTGTACAAGTATTTGCTACAAAGGGAATTGAACTTGAAGAAAAAGTAATTTTAAATTATCCGTCTGTAATTTGCATTTATAATGAAAGTTCAGAGGAATCAAAAATTAAAATAAAAAAAGAATGCAGGATAAGTGGTGCTGTTGTTTTATTTGGCAATACAGATAACCTTATTGATAAGAATTCAATAGAAATAGATGAAGATGGATTGGTTTTTGGCGATCTGTACTGCTCTGGAAAATTAATGCTTAAAAGTGATGTTTATGGTTCTGTTTACACCAATCGCTTCTTTCTTAAAACTGAAGCATCTAACTATGAAAATTTGATCCAAAATATTGAAATTAACGTCTTAAAACGTCCAGATTATTACGTTTCGATTCCATTGTTTAACACTCAAAAAACAACTTATGGTATTATCAAAAAGGTATTATAAAGTCCCAGCCAATTCTATATTAGAATCGGTTATTGCTTTAACAATAATTTCGATTTGCCTGTATTTTGCAGTAATGATCTTTGCATCGGTTTACACGCCAAAAACATCTGCTAAATTTTACAGCACTCAAAATAAAGTCAATGAACTTTTTTATTTACAGCAAATAAAAAGTGACTCGCTAAATACTGAAAGTGACAACGAAAATCTGCTGATAGAAGAAGAAACAATTAATGATGATTTAAAAAAAATATCAATACAATATAAAGACAGTTCGCAATTTAAATTTCAAAAAAGTTTTTATGTTCAAAATCCAAAATAGCTCAAAATCAGTACCCGCTTTCTCAATAATCGAAGCAGTAGTAGGTATGGCTATAACGGCAATTATTATGGGTGTCTTGTTTGTTATTTTTTCGATTATTACAGGAAGAATGTTGGATTTTAAAAATCAAAATCAATTGGTAAATGATTTAAACAGATTGACATACAGTATAAACAAAGATATTTTTGAGAAAGAAAAAATGACGGTTTTAGAAAGTGAAATTAATTTTAATGGATACAGTGGCGAAAGCGTTTCTTATCAGTTTTCAGAAGATTATATTTTGAGAACCAGCGAAACCTTTGTCGATACGTTCCAAATCAAATTAAATAGAATATTGATTGATACGGTAAAAAGCAAATCACAGCAGTTTGTATTTCAGAAATTGAAATTAAGCATCGAATCAAATGAAAAAGAGCTGGATTTACGATTTTACAAAAGAGTTTATCCTAATGAATTATTGCAAACGATAAAAAAATAATGAGTTTTGATTTAACCACATATAAAGCCCCAAAAGCAGAAAAACAGGATTTCAAAATTGAAACCGGTTCTTTTCAGTTCTCTAAAAAACTTTCTGATAAAAAAAAGGAAATTTTTTATAGAGAGCTTGGCATGCTTTTAAGATCGGGTGTTGATTTTAAAAAAGCGCTGGAAATTCTGAGCAATCAATCTGCTAATAAATTCGAGAAAGAACTGATTCTTCAAATTAAGGAAAAAGTAGTCGAAGGAAGAAGTATTTACGAATCGATGCGAGAAAGCAATCAATTTTCAGCGTATGAATATTACAGTATTCAAATTGGTGAAGAAACCAGAAAATTAGAAGAAGTTTTAGGTGAATTGCAAAAGTACTTCAACCGAAAAATTCAGATGAAAAGGCAAATTATATCAGTTATGACTTATCCAACGATTGTTATGCTGGTAACGATTTTGGTTCTTTATTTTATGCTGAACAAAGTAGTTCCGATGTTTAGCTCGGTCTTTAAACAATTTGGAAGTGAATTGCCAAAAAGCACACAGATTATCCTGAAAATATCAAATCATTCTGGATTAATTTTTTCTGTTTTAATTGGAGTAATAATGGGTTTAATAGCCATTCATATGCTTTTAAAAGAAAAGGATAGCTATAGATCGTTTACGACAAAAATGATTTTAAAAATCCCATATTTTGGAAATTTAATTCGAAAAATATACATCTCTCGTTTTTGTCAAGCGATGAATTTATTGATCACGTCTCGAACAACTTTAATAAATTCATTATCACTAACTGCAAAAATGATTAGTTTTTATCCGATCGAAATTGCTATTCATCAGATAAAGGAAGACATTACAAGAGGAGCTTCTCTGCACGAAAGTTTAAAGAAACACAGTGTATTCGAAAACAAGATGGTTTCAATGGTAGAAGTTGCAGAGCAGGTCAATCAGCTGGAAACAATGTTTGAAAGATTAACGGAGCAATACAACGAAGAAATTAGTCACCAGACCAAGATGATTGGTGTCATTTTAGAACCCATGATTATCATTGTGATTGGCGCAATTGTCGGGGTTATTATGGTGTCTATGTATGCCCCAATGTTCGATTTAAGTAAGATTATAAACAAATAGCATGAATATCAATAACAAAGAAAAAAATCACATACATGTTAAATAAGATTGAAAAATACCACAAATTAAACCAAAAGCTTAAAGTTAAAGCGTACTCTTTGACAGAAATCTTAATCGTTTTATGCATCATCGGCATATTGCTTTTGATGGTTTTGCCAAATCAAACTTCAGTAATTGGTCAAGCAAAAGCTATTGAAGCGCAAGCGATGCTTAATCAAGTGTATGGACTTGAAAAAAGTTATTTCTATAGACATTCGAAATACTCTGGCAGTTTAGAAGAAATTGGTTTTGAACAAGAAAAAACAGTTGATGAAGGAGGTCAGGCAGTTTACAAAATTGAAATTTTAGAAGCTTCAAATGATTCTTTTTCAGCTAGAGCAACAGCCACATCTGATTTAGACAGTGACGGCAGTTTTAATACATGGGAGATCGACAGTAAAAAAATATTAACAGAAGTAACAAAAGAATAAATTGAAAATAGCCCCAGCAATTTTGTTGCTATGTTTGATCGTAATTTTTATTCAGGACTGGAAATACCGCAAAATTCATATTGTATTGCCAATATTAATTTTCAGTTTATCCATCTTAATAATCTCGATAAAAAACTATGATTGGGTTAAAATTATAGCTTTTAACCTGAGTTTTTTTCTAATTACATTAAGCATTTTAACAACATACATGAGTCTGAAATCTAAAAAATTTCTAAATCCTTTCCAGCATTATTTTGGATTGGGTGACTTGCTATTTTATGCAGCGATTACGCCTTTGTTTCTATTAAAGAATTACATTTTGTTTTTTATTTTATCCATGATATTTGCCATTCTTCTTCAATTTGGATTAAAGAAATTTATTAAAGAAGAAACGGTTCCACTGGCTGGATTTTCATCTTTGTTTTTATTCATTATGCTACTGAAAGACCATTATTTGTTTTTTCAAAAAATCACTTTACTATAATGACACAAGATATCGTAATCGTTTCTGAAGTACAGCACATGGTCACTAATGATCTTGCAAATCAATATCGAATATTACCAAAATCTTTTTTCGAAAACACTCTGGAATTATATGTTGATGATTCGAATAATAATGAAGACGCAAAAGATGAACTTGAACTTTTTCTAGGAAAAAATATTGTTTTTCATCCCGTAGATGCTTCTGAAATAGAAAAAGCATTATCTATTTATTATAGAAAAGAAAGAGCCTTAAGCTCAAACAAATCATTGAATGTAGACAAAGGTGATTTTCTGGAAAATTTATTAACAGAAGCAAAATCATTAAAATGCAGTGATATTCATTTTGAGGTTTATGAAGATTCATCCCGCATTCGATTTAGAATTGACGGTCAGTTAATTGAGCGCTACAAAATTGAGCGCGAAAATTATCTTGAATTAGTGAATAAGGTAAAAATTAAAGCAAAACTAAATATTACCGAGAAAAGATTGCCACAAGACGGTAGAATTACCAATGAATCTTTTGATATCAGGGTTTCTATTCTGCCCACTTTATTTGGAGAAAAAATAGTGATGCGTCTTTTAGGCCAGGATGCTTCTAATATAGATTTGAATACTTTAGGCCTGCAAAAAGAAGAACTGGAAAGTTATTTAGAAGCGGTTAAAAAACCTAATGGCATTATCTTGATAAGCGGTCCAACGGGTTCTGGAAAAACCACTACCCTATACGCCACTTTAAGACTTTTAAACGATAGCCGAAGAAACATTGTTACGGTCGAAGACCCGATAGAATATACTTTAAAAGGTATTAATCAGGTACAGCTAAAAGAAGATATTGGATTAACTTTTTCATCTGCCTTAAAATCATTTTTACGTCAGGATCCTGATGTAATTATGCTTGGAGAAATTCGTGATTCTGAAACTGCTTTAATGGCAATTCGTGCTTCATTGACTGGGCATTTGGTGCTGTCCACGATACATACAAATTCGGCAATTGGTACGATTTCAAGGCTGATAGATATGGGAGTTCCTTCTTATTTAATTGCAGAAACTCTTAATCTGTCTGTTGCACAGCGATTAGTTCGAAAACTTTGTGATAACTGCAAAAAAGAAACCAACTGTAATCCAAAAGATTTTCCGCTGAATTTTAAATTCCCTTATGAAATAACTTCTTACAACAAACCTGTTGGCTGTAATAAATGTTTTCATACCGGATACAAAGGTAGAACAGCTATCTATGAAATTTTAAATATTGACAATGTGATTACAGAAGCAATTAAAAATAATACGATTACAAAATTATACAGTAATGACAAAAATTATAAATCATTGCCAGAAAAAGCATTTGAGATTTTAGCCAAAGGAGAAACATCTCTAGAAGAAATATATTCAATTTTAATAAACATATAAACAAATGCTTAAACAAGTTGTTTGCGTACTAGTTGCGTTATTTTTCACTAATATCATTGTGGCGCAACAGGATATTACTGAATTAAGTAGAAAATTTGACGAATTGTCGATACAAAAAAAAGGGCTAAATGAAACTATGAAAATTGATGTTTCTGGACTTACGCTTCATGATTTTATTTCGTCAATTGCAGAAGAACATCAACTAAATGTAGATGTTGATATTGATATGAATCAGCCTGTTGCTAATAACTTTTTTGATGTAACTGTAAAAGATGTTTTTATACATCTTGTTCAAAAATATGATCTTGAAGTTTCGTTTATGAACAACATTATCATCTTCAAAAAAAGAAAAATTATTGCTGTTATAGAAAAAAAACAGCCTAAGGTTATTGATGTAAGTTATAATCCGCAAAATGATTTTTTATCTGTAAGATTGGAAAATGATACTTTATCGGCCGTTGTAAAAGCCATTATTGATAAATCTGGCAAGAATCTAATCTTAGCGCAGGATGTAAAAAACATTAGAGTTTCATCTTATATTTTAAATCGACCGTTTGATCAGGTAATTGAAATGATGTCAAAATCAAATGATTTAGCAGCAACTAAAGACGATAATGGTTTATATTTCATACAAAAAAGCACGGCTGCAAATGCCAGCATACAAAGTACAACTACAAAAGCAAAACAGCCAAAAGTAAGCCTGGGAGTTCCAGGATTTTACGAAGTAAATATTAATAAACAAGGCTTTTTACAAGTGAATGCTTATATCGCTGACGCATCTGATTTATTGACAGAAGCAGCTGAAAAACTTCACATTAATTACTTTTTATACAACAAGCCTGAAAACGAGAAAACAACTCTTTCTGCCGACAATATTACATTTGATGAACTTTTAGCACACATCTTTAAAGGAAAAAAATATACTTTTAAGAAGCAAGGCAACTTATATTTAATTGGAGAAGAAGCCACAGAAGGTTTGAGAGTAACTGAATTAATTCAGCTCGAAAACAGATCTATTGAATCTATTATTTCTACATTGCCTAAAGTGTTTTCTGAAAAGTTAGAAATAAAAGAGTTCGTAGAATTGAACGGATTAATTGTTTCGGGTTCACGTTCTATTCTTGAAGAATTAAAAATCTACATAAAGCAAATTGACAAGGTAGTGCCAATGGTACAAATTGAGGTTATCATTGTTCAGTATAACAAATCGTATGATATTCAAACCGGCATGAAAGCTGGTTTAGACAAAATAAATTCTGTCAAAACCGGAGGCGTTTTATTTCCAAATGCTGATGTAAGTTTAAACGGGTCTTCTGTAAACAGCTTGATAGATGCTTTTAATGGTTTTGGCCTTTTTAAACTCGGAAAAGTAACAGAATCTTTTTATCTTAATTTAAAACTTCTTGAAAACAACTCTGTTTTAAAAATAGAATCTACTCCTAAAATTGCCACAATAAGCGGACACGAAGCCAAATTATCTATTGGAGAAACCAGTTATTATTTTGAACAAAACAATAGATTGATAAACAGCAATATTGGTAATGACATCTTGAATTCAGGAACTTGGAAATCTACTGATGCTAATTTGAGTGTTTCTATTAAACCATATGTATCTACAGATGAGAATGTAACCTTAACAATTGCTGTAGAAAAAAGTTCTTTCTTGGCCAGAGTTGGTGAAGATGCACCTCCAGGAAAAGCAACTCAAAAATTTGAATCTTTAGTAAGAGTAAAAAATGGTGAAATGATTTTACTTGGCGGTTTAGATGAATTAAAGAAAGAAAATTCAGGAACTGGCACACCGCTAATCTCTAGAATTCCAATTATAAAATGGTTTTTCAGCAGCAGAAAGAAAGGAAAAAGCGATTCGAAGCTTCATATTTTTATTAAACCAACCGTTATTTATTAATGTTAGCTACTTTATCTAAATTCATAAAACTGAATGACATAAATGTCGTTGGAGTAATCAAAAAAGAAGATTATGAAATATATAACTTGCTTACTATAAAAAAGAAAGCAAACAAGATTTCTATTGTATCAAAACAAAGTTTTGAAAGCTTTGAAGAACTGAGCAAAACAGCCGATAAAAAGACGCCACTTTTGATTGTGATTGAAGGAAAAGGAGTTTTAAATAAAGAAATTAATTTTGAAAACGAAGCTGATGTAAACTGGCAAAAGAACATCGATTACAACGCCATTTACTATACCGATTTAAAAGGATTAAAATCGAATTTCATCAGTTTTTGCAGAAAAAATATTGTTGAAGAAATTATATCAAAATTTCAAAAAAACGGTTTCCAAATTGTCGATGTTTATATCGGTTCGTTTTTGGCAGCGTTGTTGAATAATGTGCTGAAAAAACTAATCTTATTTTCTAATGATCTGCGTTTAGAATTTGAAAATGATAAAATTTTAAGTTTTGCAAAGCAAAATGAAACTAAAAAAACAGAGTACAAAATTGGAGAAGAAAATGTTTCAAGTACTTTTTTACCTTTATATGGAGCTATTATTCACTTTTTTATAAAGCCAAAAGAGGTTTCAAAAACCATCAATCCAACTTTAAGCAGTGAAGAATTAATTTATAAAAAATCTTTTGAATTTTTAGGTGCTGCTATTTTGATTGGTTTTCTTATTTCATTAATGGCTAGCTATTTTATGATTCAATATTATGGCACAAAAAATTCAGAACTCAATCTGCAGACCGTATATTCAAATCAGTCTTATCAGCTCATATTAGATTTAGAAGCGCAGAAAGAAAAAAAATTAAACATTCTAAAAGAGTCAGGCGTTTTATCATCCAAATTTCTTTCGTATTACGGCTATGAACTTATAAAGACTGTTCCGGCAAATATCTCTTTAAATGAGTTAAATATTATTCCATTAAAAGAAGAGTATAAAGAAAATAAAAAAGCTTTTTTTGAGAGCAAAATTATCATAATCAAAGGTGAGACATTTCAGGAATCATCGTTTAATAATTGGCTTGAAGGCTTAAAAAAAATGGACTGGGTTCAGCGTTTTGAAATTATCAGTTTAAAAAAGGACAAGAAAAATAAATCAATATTTGAAATAAAAATAACCCTGAAAAATGTTTGAAAATTATTCATATAAACAAAAATTTTTTGCATTGATAGTGCTCTTTTGTATACTGTCGATTACAGCATATAAAAGATCCTTTCATACTTTATTTGATGTTGTTATGGAATACAGAACATTATCAAAAAAAGCAAATGACATTAATAAAAAGGCCAAAAATACCGATGGCTTAACAAAAGACATCACTTATCTGGACAAGATTATCGGAAAAGAAGGAGTTACCAAAGAAATGGTACAGCAAGGAATCGTAAGTTTTGCTTCTGAAAATTCTCCTGAAGTTTCAATAAGCGACTTAAAACCTATACATGACTTTCCTGAAGATGACTATCATATTATTACAAACCAGCTGGATGTTACAGGAAACAGCAATCAGCTTTTGAATCTGGCTTATAATTTCGAAAAGAAATTTAATCTGTCAAGAATAGTAAGCATGAATTTTTACACTACAAAAAAGAACAACAAATCTGAAGTTTTACATTTAAAAATGATTTTCCAAAACTATGAAAACAATAAATAAACTTATACTAATTGCCTTAGCAATCCTTACCTATTCTTGCGAAGACATTCTTGAAGAAGACATCAGCGACGATACTGTTCAAATTATTTCTCCAATAAACAATGCTGTTATTGAGAGTAATGTAGCAAGTTTTAAATGGAACACTTTGAAGGGTGCCGATAAATACCGCATTCAGGTATACGAATCAGATCAGGTTTTAATATTAGATTCCTTAACTACAAAAACTAGCATTACATTGCCTTTGAGTTCGGGAAAATATGTTTGGAGAGTAAGAGGAGAAAATTATGCCTATGAATCTGTTTACTCATTTCCCTCGAATTTTTCGACCTCAATCCCAAATGATTTAACCAATCAGCAAGTTATTTTGTCAAGTCCTGATAATGAAAAATTTTTGAATTTTATTGCTGTTACCTTAAATTGGCAAGCATTAAAAAATGCAACAAGCTATAGTGTTAAAGTTGTAAACACAGCAACCAGCCAAGAAGTATATTCTAAAACTGATTTGACAACTACGACAGTGACGCTTGATTTGACTGCTTTAGCAGATGGGAATTATGAATGGAGACTAAAAGCCAAAAACACTGACAGTGAAACAAAGCAGTATTCAGCACGTAAATTTAATATTGATACAACACCTCCAAATCAGCCAAAAAACACTTCGCCAGCAGATAATTCAACGCAAACTGCCAATACGAATGTTGCTTATACTTGGAGCATTGCAACAGATACTGGAAATGCAAAATCACCAATTTCTTATATTGTAGAATTTGCCAGCGATGCTGATTTCAGTACAATTGTGCAGACTCAAAACAGTAATACTGTAACTTTACAACAATCTTTTTCAGCAACAGGTGTATATTATTGGAGGGTTAGAGCTGTTGATGAAGCAGGAAATATTGGTACAAACAGTGCAGGATTTAAGTTTACGGTTAATTAAATATGGCTAAAAAGAAAATAAATATAATTTTAATTATAGTCGTTCTTGGGCTTTGGGGAACTGTTGGGTATAGGGCAATCAATCGTCAATTTTCTAGCAGTGAAATGATTCTTGAAAAAGAGAATCAGCATGGCAATACAACTATAAATCAAATTAATAAAGACACTTTTAAACTAGAAAAAATAAACCGAGATCCGTTTTTAAATAAAGAATTTCAAACTGCTGTTGCAGTTCCTAGAAAAATCCTTTCTCATAGTTATTATAAGCCTGTAAAAAAAGCTGTTACACCAACTGCGCCAAAATCAGATCCAAACCTTCACTGGCCTGCCCTAACTTATTACGGATACATTGGTTCTAAAAATGAAGAATTAGTTTTGCTGAAAATAGATTCAAAAGTTTGTAAGCTTAAAGTCAACGATCCTATAAACGGATTAATTGTTAAAAAGAGATATAAAGATTCTATTGAAGTTTCTTTTAATACACAAACTAAAATGATTCGTTTGAAGTAATAAAATTTAAACAAAATACAAAAAGCTTCAGAGAAATCTGGAGCTTTTTTTATAGTAGTTAGGACATAAAAAAAGACCGTTCAAACAGAACGGTCTTTTTTTATATTTCTATGTTTTATAAGCAATTACGCCATAAACAAAGCATATTTATTATAATTGTATAAAACTTGATCATACGGTACTAAAGGCAACGAGACTTTTTCAGAAGAAGCATTGAATTTTATTCCGTTATGTTTTCTGAATAAATAGATTTCTTTTAAGCAATTAGATAAACTTTGGTGAATTGAAGTTGTAAAAGTCGGCAGCTGCTTATCGCCTACCAGCAAATCTATTTGATAATTAGAACTGCTTTTAGAGAGGTTATTCCCTATGATTCTTAATGTAAACGTTGTCGCTTTTCCGTATTGTTCACCTTGATATTGTATTATCATAATTTTTATTATTAAAAAGGTTAATTATTCTTGCACTGCTTCAGCTATGTTGAATTCCATATTAAAGTTATGAAAAAAAAGTAAGTTGTTACAAAAACCGATATTAAATTATCAATATGGCACAAAGTTAGCATAAATTATATTTTTAGGAAATCTTTTTTTTGGCTGAATTATTCTCATTCTCATCTAAATATCAAAATATTAGAAGTAAAAAACCCGTAACGGATTACGTTACGGGTTTTAAACAATTAACTAAATATATTTAATCAACTTTTTTAACGATTGTAAAACTCATTCATAAGGACGATTAATTTTCTGTAACAATTGTGGTTCCTTTTTCTACATTAATTTCTAATAAAAACGGATTTCCATTTTCATCAAACATTGTCATATTTAAAGGGTCTAACAAAGCTAAATTTTTCGAAACTGTTCCTGTAAATTTATTATAAGAAAGATTCATTTCTGATAAATGATGTAATTTTTCAAGTTCATTCGGAATCATGCCTTCAAAATTATTATCAAATAAACTTAAGTTTTCTAAAGAACTGCAATTCTTAATTTCATTACTTAAATTGCCTGATAACTTATTGTTGTTCAATAACAAGATTTTTAAAGTTGTAATCTTATAAATCGAACTTGGCAATTGCCCTTGGATTTCATTATCAAACAACGAAAGAACCTCCAACTGTTTCAGTTTGCCAATATTTACAGGCAATTCTCCTTTCAGTTTATTTTTATGCAAATCAATTTCGACTAAATTTACTAAGTCAGCAAGTTCGTCAGGCAAGTTTCCTTCTAAATTATTATCCGACAGATCGATCGCTATAACTTTATTATTTTCAGTCTTTACTCCGTACCATGTAGATACAGAAAGAGATAAATCCCACTTTTTCTTCCACTTTGCACCATTTGTCGCATAGTATAATTTTACAAGAGCATCTTTCTCTTTATCAGAAACAGTATCTGCGAAAGTTTGAAAAGTACAAACAATCGCTAAAAATAACGTGGCTAAGATTTTCATAACAGATTTGGGTTTTGTTATTCATTGGCAAAATTACGTATTTCAGTGCTATAATGCACCTTATGTCGATAAACTGTTGATAAATAAATAATTAACATACTTTATACTACTTTCATTAAAAAATTGAATTTGATAATTTTTGTTTAAATTTGACCAACTAATTCTAAAAACCTCATATTATGGAAATTAACTTTATTGCATTGCTGCTTGCAGGTATTGTCACATTGGTAGTGGGTTTCATTTGGTACAATCCCAAAGTCTTTGGAACGATCTGGATGAAAGAGAACAATCTGACTCAAGAACAACTTAGGACAGGAAATATGCTGAAAATCTTCGGGTTAACGTATATTTTTTCTTTAATGATTACAATGACTTTAATGTCATTAACAATTCATCAGTCTGGAGCAGTCGGAATGGTTGGCGGACCACCATTAATAGACAGTGCCAAACCATCATTTGCGGCATTTATGGCTGATTACGGACAAGCATATCGTACTTTTAAGCACGGAGCACTTCATGGTTTTATGTCAGGTTTATTTTTTGCTTTTCCAGTAATTGGAATTAACGGACTGTTCGAAAGAAAATCTTGGAAATATATATTAATTCATGCCGGATTCTGGATTGTAACCTTAACCTTAATGGGAGGCATCATCTGTGGATTTGCATAAATTATAAAAAATGAAACCCGTTTGAAAACTAAATTCAAGCGGGTTTTCTTAATAATAACTTAATCTAACGGAGTTATTATAAATATTACCTAATTTTGACGAAATTAGCTCACACCTTTGACTACAACTTATTCTTTCGAAATATACAATAGCGCATCATCATTGCCTTTAGAATGGAATTCGCTGACTCCAAAAAACATCTTTTTAACTAAAGAATACCTCGAAGTACTTGAAAATTCGTGTCCAGTAAACATGATCTGTCATTTTATTGGAATCTTTGAAGAAGAAAAACTTATCGGAATTGTCTTAACTCAATTTTTATTTGCAGAAAAATTAGAATCTTTTGGAGAACGAGATCAGTGCCTAAAAACTTCTGTCCGCAATTTTGCCTTTAAGAATTTTGCTTCACATGTTTTATTTGTAGGCAATAATATGCTTACGGGTCAAAATGCTTTTGCTTTTGATAAAAGTGTAAAAGAGCCAAAAGCAATTAAGACACTTCATAAAGCTATTAATCAGCTTAAAAAAGATTTGAAAGCTTCTGGAAAAAAAGTTCATATAACAAGTATAAAAGATTTTACAGCAAAAGAAATTGAACCCTTGCAAGCTGAGTTTAAAAACAATTATACATTCTCTACCCAGCCTAATATGATTTTTGAAATCAATGAAAACTGGAAAACAGAGCAAGATTATATTAATGCATTATCAAAAAAATATCGAGACCAATACAAACGCGCCCGCAAGAAATCTGAAGGAATCAAAAAACAAAAAATGTCATTGTCTGATATCAGGCAGTATGAAGATGTGATTTACGAACTCTATTTTCATGTTGCTAAAAATGCACCATTTAATACTTTTTTTCTAGCCAGAAATCATTTTAGTTTTTTTAAAGAAATCATGAAAGACGACTTTTTGCTTTATGGTTATTTTTTAGATGAAAAACTAATTGGCTTTAATACACTCATAAAAAATGGATCTGTAATGGACACTTATTTTCTTGGTTATGACGAAAGTATTCAACGCGATAAAATGCTTTATTTAAACATGTTATACGACATGATTGCGTACTCTATCAATCAAGGTTTCAGAGAAATTGTTTTCGCAAGAACTGCTTTAGAAATTAAAAGTTCTGTTGGTGCAAAACCTGTAAAAATGTACGGTTTAATTACGCATAGCAACGCTCTTATCAATCACAATATTTCTCGCTTTTTCAATTATCTAGAACCTAAAACAGAATGGCAGGAACGAAATCCTTTTAAATAATAACTTTCACAAGTTTAATTTTAAGGAATTGCAATTTTCATTTGCTTATGCAAAATATAAATATCTAAATTACTTTGTGCGCCGCAATATTCTCCGTCAATTTGAAAATTTACCGGATAATCTGTTTTAATGTTTGCTTTATCTGTCGAAATAATAACAACGTCGTCAGAATCAATTGGCATATTACCTGTAATAATTTTTCCGATCAACAATAAATCCAGGTTTTTTAAAATGATCAATTCAAACTTTCCGTCGTTCATTACACCATTTGGGTTGATAACTACGCCAGTTCCGTATTTTTGAGAATTGGCAATTACGATCATTCTTGCCGTATGTTCGACGGTTTCGTTATTAGCCGAAATTGTTGCGACAAAAGGTTCTTCAGATTGATTTAGTGTAGTAAAAGCTTGTAACGCATAACCCCAAAAACCACGCGTATCACTTTCTTCATAATTTTTTACCAAATTAGCATTTAAGCCAATATCACTTAAATGGATACTTTTTTTACCGTTGATGCAAATCATATCCATTTCGATACATTTGTTCGAAAAGGCAATTTTAAGATTTTCTTCAATTGTCGTAGGCAAATTAAGATCGACAGACAATCCGTTTGCTGAACCAGCCGGCAAAATTCCGATGATTACATCGAATTGTTCTACCGCTTCTGCAACCATTTTTATCGTTCCGTCCCCGCCAGCAACTATAATTCGCTCTGGTTGATGTTGATTATAAAGTGATTGTATTTCTTTTATATCACTTTTTCCTTTAGTCTCGTAAACTTCCAAATCAAAATGATTTGTAGTTGCAAACTCTTCGACAGCCTCGATTAAATCTGATTTATCAAGATCTCCGGAAATAGGGTTAACAACAAATATGATATTCTTTTTCAAAATTTTATTTTTAAAACCAATTAAAATAATTAATTTACATGTTATATAAATATACGTAATTAATGAAACCAATACTACAATTATATCGAGGTTATGCCAATGAAGAAGAATTAATTGTAATGGGGCATGTTTTTAAAAGAACATATGATTATGATTTTCAGAAGAAAAACCTAAAAAATGCACGTTCGATAATCAATCAATTTAGAATCAAAACAATCAAAAATTTTGATATATACCTTAAATTAGGCGATGTTGAAATTCACACAAAAACGCTAGACGACGGTTATTTTAAGTTTTGCATTCCGCTTGAAAAAGAAATGAGCTTTGGATGGATGGAGTATGAAGTAAGTTTAAAATACGACTCACAAATCATAACTTCAAAAGGAAGTTTTATCAGACCGCATAAAGGAAACTTAGGAATCATATCTGATATTGATGATACTTTCCTGATTTCTCATACTCGCAATGTCTTCAAAAAAATGTATATTTTACTTTTTAAAAATGTAAATGACAGGAAAATTTTTAAAGATGTCGTGCCTCATTATCAAGCTTTAAGTTCAGCTGGACGAAACAATAAAGAGGAAGAAAATGCTTTTTTTTATGTTTCTAGCAGCGAATGGAATTTGTACCGATTTATTGTAAAATTCACCAAAATACATAAACTGCCCAGAGCGGTTATTTTATTGAAAGATATTAAAAGAGGACTAACCGACTTTTTAATGAGCGGACGCGGTAATCACGATCATAAATTTGATAAAATAAAACATGTTTTGGAGTTTTACCCAAATCTTAAATATGTTTTACTAGGAGATGATTCGCAGCACGATCCGGTTTTGTACGAACGTATCTGCAAAATATTTCCGGTAACGGTAATCGCAGTTTATATCAGGCAAACAGGCAAATCACAAAAAACAGAAGTAAAAACAATCATGAAGAATTTAGAATCGCTTAACGTTTCTGTCTGCTATTTTAAAGACAGCAGTGAAGCGATTATGCATTCTAAATCTATTGGGATTATAAAGTAGTTTTAGGTTTCAGGTTTCAGGTTTCAAGTTTCAGGTTTCAAGTTTCAAGTTTCAAGTTTCAAGTTTCAGGTTTCAATTGTAACGTAAAACTTGAAACCTGAAACAAAAACTAATTAAGCATTGAAATTATCAATTTCTTCCTGAACAATTTCCCAATCTAAAAGTAATTGATCAAGATCATTTTTCTTTTTGTTGTAAGCTGTAAAAAAAGATGCGTCTTCGATATGTTTGTCATAATTAGAAGCTAACAATTTATCATCGTGCTGAATGTCTTTTTCTAATTGTTTGATCTGGCTTTCGACTTTGCTTAGTTTGTTTTGCAATGCCTTTCCTTTTTTCTGATCTTCGTATGAAGCTTTATTTGTTTCTTTTGGCGCTGCCGCTTTTGCCACATCTTTTTTCTCTACTTCGCGCATGTTTTCAAGATTGCGCTGTTCTAAGAAATAGTTGATGTCGCCCAAATATTCTTTAATTTTTTGATCTTTAAATTCGTAAACGATATTAGACATTCCTTGAAGGAAATCTCTATCGTGCGAAACCAATAGCAAAGTTCCGCCAAATTTTTGAAGAGCGGCCTTTAAAACGTTCTTAGATTTAATATCTAAGTGGTTGGTAGGCTCATCCATCAATAAAACGTTTATTGGCTGTAACAATAGCTTACAAAGTGCTAAACGGTTACGCTCACCTCCTGAAAGCACTTTTACTTTCTTCTCTACATCATCTCCACGAAACAAAAATGAACCCAGCATATCACGAACTTTAGAACGGTTCGTGTCCATCGCTGCGTCTTCCATGGTTTGCAACAAGGTAATTTCGCCGTCAAGATATTCTGCCTGGTTTTGCGCAAAATATCCTAACTGTACATTATGTCCTAATTTGATATTTCCTTGGTATTCAAATTCATTTACAATAGCTTTAATAAAAGTTGATTTTCCTTGGCCGTTCTGGCCAACAAACGCAATTTTACTGCCGCGTTCTACCAATAAATCAATATCTTTTAGAATAACTTTATCTCCATATGCTTTTGTAACATGCTCAGCTTCTACCACCACTCTTCCTGGTTCTTTCGAGACTGGAAAAGAAATATTCATTACAGAATTGTCGTCTTCATCAACTTCAATTCGTTCTACTTTATCTAATTTTTTAATCAAGGATTGCGCCATTGAAGCTTTTGAAGCTTTTGCACGGAATTTCTCGATTAATTTTTCTGTTTCCTCAATTTTCTTCGCCTGATTTTTTTGAGTCGCCAATTGTTTTTCGCGAATTTCATGACGTAATTCTAAATATTGAGAATATGGCTTGTTAAAATCGTATGCTTTTCCTAAAGAAATTTCGATTGTACGATTCGTAACATTATCTAAAAACATCTTATCGTGCGATACAATCACTACAACTCCAGGATAATTTCTTAGAAAACTCTCCAGCCAAATGATACTCTCGATATCAAGGTGATTCGTTGGCTCATCCAGAAGCAATACATCATTAGATTGCAATAATAATTTAGCCAATTCAATACGCATTCTCCAACCTCCTGAAAATGTTTCAGTTTGGTTATTAAAAACTTCTCTCTTAAAACCAAGACCTAAAAGAATTTTTTCTGTATCACCCACATAATTGTAACCTCCCAAAAGTTCAAAACGGTGCGTGTAATCAGATAAGTCTTCGATAATCTGTCCGTATTCTTCACTTTCATAATCGGTTCTTGTAACCAATTGATGATTGATTTCTTCTAGCTTTTTTTCTACAACCTTAATTTCAGTAAAGGCTTCATAAGCTTCTTCTAATACAGTTCTTCCGCGTTCAAAATCAATATCCTGACGTAAAAATCCCATCCGGATATCTTTCTCCTGAGAAATAACTCCAGAATCAGGAGCAAAATCTCTTGCTAACATTTTAAGCATTGTAGATTTACCAGCTCCGTTTTTACCAACAAGACCTACACGGTCTCCGGCACCCAAACGAAAAGTAACTTCTTCAAATAAATAAGTTCCTCCAAAAGAAACAGAAAGATTGTGTATATTAAGCATAATTTGTGACTATTGTTACGAGCAGGAAAGGTTTAAAAAATGTACCTTTGTTTAAATTTTTTGCAAATGTTAAAAAAAGGATCCAAACTAAATAGTATTTTAACAGGAAGTTGTCCAAAATGTCAAAATGAGAGCATGTATTCGGACAAAAATCCGCTTCATTTGACTAAAGTTCTCAAAATGAATGAAAATTGCAGTCATTGCGGTTTAAAATATCAAATCGAACCTTCGTTTTTTTATGGCGCTATGTATGTGAGTTACGGACTAAATGTCGCGGTCGGAATCGCCGCATTTATTGTTTCGTTTGTCTTTTTTAAAACTACAATCGAAGAATCATTTCTATCAATTATAATTACGTTGATTGTTTTGTTTCCATTCGTTTTACGACTTTCCAGAAACATCTATATCAATATGTTTGTTTCTTATGATCCTAAGGCCGGTCGAAAATAAGAGTTTTTAAATATTTTTTATGAAATCGCTGAATATCAATTTCACGATCCAGCGGAATATCATTCTCAATACTTTCAAATAAGGCCTTTGCCATTGCTGGACCCAGCATAACACCTCTTGTCCCTAAGCCGTTTAATATATGAAGTGATTTTCGTTCATGGTGTGTGCCTATAAGAGGTCTTCTGTCTTTAACTGTAGGACGAACACCGCCAAAGTGTTTTACGATTTCAAAATCGCAGGTAATAATTTCTTTAATGCGATCTAGAAGTTCTTGTTTTCCTTCTTCAGTTGGCGTATCTGTTTTATCCTGCCAATTGTAGGTTGCACCAACTTTAAATAAATCATTGCCTAATGGCAATATAAAAACGCTGGTATTTACAATAACATCAAGATTTAATTGTGGAGCTTTTATAATAAACAATTCTCCTTTTGTACCATCTAATGGCAAATAATTAAAAAACGGATTTCTATGAAGTCCAAATCCTTCTGCGAAAATAATGTGACGGGCTTGAATGTTTTTGTATTGAATTCCATAATCAAAAAACTCAATATAAAGGCTATCAAAAAAACCCTCTATTAATAAATTCTTTTCCTTTAAATACTGTTTATAAGTATCCAGCAATAAAGCTGTATCGACATAACCCGTATGCAAAACTTCACCATAATCATAAGGAGAATCAATACTATTGTATTTTTTAGTAATTAATTTGGTAGATAAAAAAGGTGCCAAATTCTTTTTGTCCGAAGCTGCAAACCAATTATTTTGCTCTTCAATAGAGAAAAATTTTCTTAGAATAGGAAGCTTAAAATTAAACTTTGTCTGAAGTTTAGCTTCAATATGATCGTAAAAATCATTCATCAAGACCAATTGTTCTTCCGCTTTCCAAACTTCACTAAAACGCTTTAAAATAACAGGATTATATAAACCTCCGGCAACTCTCGAAGAATTTTGAGAGTTATCATCAAGCACTAAAATAGTTTTATTGTTTTTAAGAGCAACTTCAGCAAAAGAAATTCCAGCTAATCCAGATCCGATAATGAGATAATCAATCATTTTTATAAATTAAGTAAAATAAAAAACTCTTACTGCAAAGGTAGTAAGAGTTTTTGGTATTCTATTATGAAGCTCTTTAGTAGATCCACATATCTTGTTCAAAGTTTCGAATCTTCTCTTTCAATCTTTCAGCTTCTAGCAATTGATTTTGTGCATCATCTTTAATATAATCTTTGATTTCACGATCGCCGTACATATTTTCTTCTTTGTAGATAACTGCGTTAAAACGTCTAGAGTTTAAGATTTGATCAAATGAAATTGGGAGTGCAGAATTCTTATCGTTAAAAGCTTTCGCTTCGTTTAGTACTTCGCGGGCATTCGGAAAAAACACCCAAAATAATTCTATATAATCCTTTTCGTCGCTGTTCATCGTATAAACATCAGGAGTTACTGGGCAAATACCAAGAAGACGATATTTCAACTCACTTTGTCTTTTATCAAAATACCAATATCCCTTAATTTTATATTGAGAAACATCAGCTGCAGTAATATCTTGCTTCAAAATATACTCAGCAGGAATTGTTCTTGTTGGTCCTACTGTTTGATCAACATAATGCACAGATTTCTTTTTTCCAGTACCTGTTACTACTTTTTTCTTGACAACATGAGTTTTATAATCATCAGGATATTGATTAATCAATTCTCTGCCGGCATCTGTGGTATCAATACGAGATAAGGATCCTTCGATGTCTTTCATCGATTTTTTAGTATTGAAATAACTGTCTGCATAAACTTCTGTTATCTTTCCGTTTTTAATAGCTCTAGTCAAGACATCATAAAGTGATCGCCTATCTTTGCCAATATTAGCTGTATCAACAGGAAAATATAAAGGAAAATTGATCTTTTCATTCAAATCAATAATTTCCCAAGTTGTTTTTCCCATTAATACATCTCGATCGTCTACATAACCGTAAGCCAGTGGCTTGTCGTTATCAGAAATCTGCTGCGCGGCAGTCTTCTTTCCAATTTGATCAGCTGTTTTTGCATTAAGCAAATTTGATTGCGCGTTAGACGCAAAACTGATAGCTATCAAAAAAATACCTGTTAAAAAAATTCTCACTTTCATCCTCGTAAATATTATAAAATACAAACGTAAAATAATTACATTTATTGTATTTTTTTTCTTACAAATAAATACAACGAAAAGTATTCAAAATTTAACTGATATTTAGGCTTTCTAAATAGGACTCCAAAAAAAACTCCCGCTACATTTGTAGCGAGAGTTTTTGTTATAATGTATATAGTACTTAGTAGTTCCACATATCTTGCTCGAAGTTACGAATCTTCTCTTTTACTCTTTCAGATTCTAACAATTGATTTTGTGCATTATCTTTCATGTATTCTTTGATCTCACGATCTCCATACAAGTTTTCTTCTTTATAGATTACTGCATTAAATCTTCTTGAATTTAAGATCTGATCAAATGAGATTGGCAATGCTGAATTATTATCGTTAAAAGCTTTTGCTTCGTGAAGCGGCCCTCTTGCATTCGGGAAGAAAACCCAGAATAATTCGATATAATCCTTCTCATCACTATTCATTGTGTAAACGTCTGGCGTCACAGGGCAGATACCAAGCAAACGATACTTCAATTCACTTTGACGTTTGTCAAAATACCAGTATCCTTTAATTTTATATTGAGTAACATCTTGTGCAGTTAAATCTTGCTTTAAGATATACTCAGAAGGCACTGTTCTTGTTGCACCAACAGTTTCATCAACATAAGTAACAACTTTCTTTTTTCCAGTACCAGTAACCACTTTTTTCTTCACAACGTGAGTTTTGTAGTCATCTGGATATTGGTTGATAAGCTCTCTACCAGCATCAGTTGTATCAATACGAGATAATGATCCTTCGATGTCTTTCATAGATTTTTTAGTATTGAAATAACTGTCAGTATATATTTCAGTTACTTTACCACTTTTGATGGCTTTCGTCAATACGTCATAAAGTGAACGTCTGTCAGAACCAATATTAGCTGTATCAACTGGAAAATAAAGAGGGAAGTTGATTTTTTCATTCAAATCAATAATCTCCCAAGTTGTTTTTCCCATCAAGACATCTCTATCATCTACGTACCCGTAAGCCAATGGCTTATCATTGTCTGAGATAAGTTGTGCAGGAGTCTTAAGTCCTATCTGTGCCGGTGTTTTTGCATTAAGCAGATTCGATTGCGCATTAGAAGCAAAACCTCCAGCGATAGAAACAATAGCTATTAAAAAATTTCTTACTTTCATCATGATATCATTATAAGATATTGAACGTAGTTTTTAACTACTTAAATTATTGTATTTCGTAAATTACCGGAGCAGTTCTTGGCAATAAATAACTACCAGCTCCAACAAGTTTTGTTTTAATTTCAGAAATAGTAACTTGATCTCCTCTACCTGCTTTAGCAAGAACTGATTTACATTGTGCACTTAATTTATTACCAGTAACAACAACTGTAGGCTGTCCAGCAATTTTTAAATTAAATCCAACAACATCTAAACCAACTTCGAAATCAAAATCAAGTAATTTAGCACCAATAGTAGCAATCTCTAAGTTAGATTTAGGTCCCTTAACAACACCCATTTCTCCTCTAATTGTACCTGTTGGACCAGGAATACCTTTAATTCTGAACGTTTTCTTATCTGTAACTTTATCTCCGTTTGGCAATGTACCAGTAACAGAAATTGTAGCTTCAGTACCTGAACCTGGGCTCATGTTATATTTCCCTGGTTTACCAGCAGAAACTAATCCTGGAGCACTTGCAGCAATTTTGTTTGCATCAACACCAGCAAATGACACAGAGATTGGGTTAACAACACCTCTATAAACAACATTCATTTTATCAGCAGAAATAGTAGCTGAATTTGGTTTTGGAACAACAACATAAGTACCTTTAAATTTCAAAGGAATATTTTTTCCATCCTCTAAGAATGTAAATTGTCCATTGATATCTTGTTCTCCTACACCACCAGCAGTTAAAGAGATAACAGCTTGTCCGTTAACAATTTGTCCTGGACCTTGGAAAGAAGTTGGTTTAGTATTTTCGTCATAACGACCTAAAACTACCTTACCTGTAACTTTTTCTCCTTGGAAATAAGCGTTTTTATCTAAAACAACGATTGCTTGGTAATTGCTGTAAGAAGCAGCCGCAACTGCAGCTTTTCCTAAAGCAGCACTATAAACATCAGACTCTGCTTTTTGAACGTCATTTTGCCAAGCTGAAAGTTTAGCTAATGAAGCAACTGCAGGGAAACCTTTAAAGTGGTAAGCTAAATACTTATCTTTTAAACCTTCTTTGTTTTTAACATCAGAAACATCAAATTTCTTTTCAATTTCTGCAAGGATAGCAGCGTATTTTTTATCTGCTAAAGCAGCTTTCATATCTGCCTTGTACTTTTCGATCTTAGTAATAATCTCTTTTCCTTTAGCAGTATATCCTTCACCAGTAAACCAGTTGTCGATATTATCACCTTTGTCCATAGACTCATAAGGTAATTTTCCTGTTTCTTTATCAGTTTCAAATCCTTTTAAAACATCACCTTTCAAGGATCCGATGTATGCATAAAATTCTTTTGAAGTTGTCTCAACTTTATGAGCTGTAACTGCAGCAATTGCGAATTCTCCTTTTGCTTCAGCAGCTTTTTGATCTAAAGACGTCAACAAACCAGCATTTGACTGTTCTGAAGATGTATTAGCGCTTTCAAATTTTTCATTCATTAATCCAAAAGCAGATAAAACTTCTTTGGACATGTTCATTGCTAACATTGCGATGAAAACCAGATACATCAGGTTAATCATCTTCTGTCTAGGGGTTAATTTTCCTCCTGCCATTTTTTTCTAATTAGTTCTTATTAATAATTTTAATATATAGTCAAAAACTAATTATCCTTTGTTACTCATTGCAGAAAGCATACCACCGTAAACACTGTTTAAAGAAGCAATGTTTGCAGTCATTGATTGCATTTGTTCTTTCAATTTAGAAGCATTTTCAGCGATTTCACTGTTTGCTTGTGCATTTCTTGAAGCACTTTCTAATTGAACTTTGTATAAACTGTTTAATGATTCCATTTGTGCAGCTGCCATAGACATTTCTTCAGCATATTTCTTTTGTCCTGCGATAGAATCTACTGTTGGAGAAATTGCTTTTGCAGCTCCTTCGAAATTTTTGATAGAATTTCCTAAGCTTGACATTAATTCACCGTCAATTTTAGCTTCTTTCAACATAATGTCTAATTTTTGAGACAACAATCCTTGGGCATCAGATGGAGTTTCAGCTTTATCTTCTTTTTTTCTAGCTTGACCGTTAGCTAGTTCTGGGTAAACAAGAGTCCAATCTAACTCATCATCTACTGGTTCGAAAGCAGAAAGTGCAAAGATTAACGCTTCAGTTAATAAACCTACTGAAAGCATAACTGTTCCTGTTAATGGTCCCAATTCAAAGTGAGTAATTTTGAATAATGCTCCAACGATTACTACTGCCGCTCCCATACCATAAGCGAAATTCATTGCTTTTTTACTTAATAATGCCATAATACTTTTTTTTTAGGTTTTAAAATAGATTTGTTGGTTATTGATATTTAATTATAATTTACTTTTTTGTTTTGCCTCCAGTTACTTGAGTTCCCATGTAATCTTGTACAGTTCTGAAACCAATATAACTTCTAGCTGAATCAGCATATTCGTGGTCACGAGTACTTACCTGTAGGAAGTAAGCAACATCTTTCCAAGATCCTCCACGAACCACTTTTCTTTGGTTGTTTCCATCAATTACGTTAGGGTTCATTGTAGAAACATATTCGTATGCATTTGGATTGTAAGCTGAATCTGTCCACTCTGAAACGTTTCCTGCCATATTATACAATCCGTATCCGTTTACTTCGTAAGATTTAGCTTCAACAGTATATAAAGCTTCATCAGCAGCATAATCTCCTCTGCTTGGTTTGAAATTTGCTAAGAAACAACCTCTATCACTTTTAGTGTAAGGACCACCCCAAGGATAAGTAGCAGATTCCAGACCTCCTCTAGCAGCGTACTCCCATTCTGCCTCTGTTGGCAATCTGAAAGCATTTACTAAATCACGTCCTTTTTTCTTAGACTTAATGTAACTGTTTTTATTTAAAGTTCTCCAAGCACAAAATGCTTTAGCTTGTTTCCAAGTTACACCAACAACAGGATAATCTCCATAAGCTTTGTGCCAGAAATAATCATTGTGCATTGGCTCATTATATGAGTAAGCGAAATCTTTAATCCAAACTGTTGTATCTGGGTAAACACTAACTTGTTCAGTTTTAACGAAATCTTTTCTTTTTCCAACTTTAGCTTTTGCAGCAGCCTGAATATCCATCCACGAATAACGGAATTTCAATTTATTTACATCAATTGTTCTCAAACCATTATATGATTCTTCAATTGGCAAATACATAGAATCCATTACCTCAGTATAATACTCATCTGGGTAAGCTTTTGTATCTTTAATTAACTTAACTTTTTTATTTAACTTTCTACCAGCATAAGGATCGTCTTTTGTTCCTACACTATAGTAGTTATCGTACATGTACTTATCATAAGCCGTCATTTTATCTGGCTCAGAATCGTTAAAAGCATAATCAGAGATACTTCCTCCTTTTTTACCTTTAGCGTCACCTGTAGATTTCTGTCCAGTTTCATCAGCTAAAATGGCCAAACGAACTCTCATTGTAGAGTCTTTTACCCACTCCACAAACTGACGATACTCACTATTAGTGATCTCAGTTTCATCCATATAAAATGAACGAACCGTTACTGTCTTAGTTGGAGCATCTTCCACATTAGCTAAATCAGCATCTGATTTACCCATAATAAAAGATCCACCTGGAACCAAAGTCATTCCGTATGGTTTTTCAGGATGCCATTTCCCTCCTGTAACACCAACTAACTCACCTTTGTCACCTGATTTACCACAGCCAATTACCAGTGTTAACATTGCTGCAAATGCAATAAACTTCTTCATATAAATTTGGGATTATCTATTCATTATTATAAGTCCGTAAACGTATTTATTATTTATCTAAAAAACAATACTAGTTGCGAATTTTATTTGACCGTTCAAAAATAATGTTAAATAAAATAAAAAAAAAATATTTTATCGATAAACTAACCTAAAAAATCGACGTAAAACGTTAAATTTTATATTTTATATTTATTTTCTTACTAATTTTTCTTAACAAAATTTTTAAAATTTTAAAAAACTAAGAATTCCTTTCGTAATTTTTCTTATAGTGCATTTTTTCGTTGTGCTTTCCACCATCTTTCTGGCAATTCTTGGTTACAAGCGCACAAATATTCGTCATATGAACACGGTAATAACGTATTTCTTTTCAATTTATTATGACCATTAGATTCGAACGGAATTTCGATCCACCAGCGATCAGTTTTGTCGCTTTTGTAAAATATAAGTTCCTCATCTTCTAGAGGTACAATATATTTTAAATAATTTGTTCGGCTTCCAAAAGGATACTCTTTTGAACGATAATGATATCCCTCAATAAAGTACCAAACTATCTGTGCAATAATAGCAGCTTCTGCCATTGTACTATTGTGATTAAATACTCCAAAAGAAGAAACTTTATCACTAATTCCTGCATATCTTGCCAATGAACAAATCTCTTTTCCGTTAAAACCATTTGGCTCAAAAGAAATCGTATTTCCTGAATCTGAAGACTTTACCGAATTTAAATCAATACTAACCAAGTCAGCATCTCTAAAAACAGGTTCTGCCAGCGCTATTTTGTTTGAAACCTCACCTAAACGATACGCATCAAAAAACAATTTTTCAATTAAATCTATTTCTTCCTGCGAATTGTAATAGGTTTGATAACCTATATTACAATAGTTAAACAGGTTATTAGGCTCATCTATAATGATTTTCGTTAAATAAGAATTAGCGGAAACCGTTTCATTCTCCTTACCAAAATCGAATCGATTATCAACCGAAACCATATTTACCATCTGCTCTAAATCGTCATAAGCACGGTATAATGCGTAAGTCAAATCCTGAGAACCCCCTAGGACTATAGGAATTACTTTGTTCTTAATCAAAGAAGATGCAACCTTCTTAAGTGCAAAATAAGTATCGTCTACAGAATCTCCCGCCAATATATCTCCTAAATCTGCAATTGAAGCGTCCCAATTACCTGGAAACATGCCATAAAGCTTTTTACGAACTGCAGTTAGGTTAACTTCATTCACCATATTAATGTTTCGTCGATCTTCTAAAACACCAATAATAGCAATATTTACTTTGCTTATATCCGGAAATTGATCTTGGGTATGCAAAACTACTTTACTGCCCAATTCTTGTGAAGACAACGAACTAATGAATTTTACAATTCCGTCGTTAACTGGTTCTAGAAAATCAAATTCCATTTTTTATTTCTTTTTAGCAGCTGGTTTTTTAACTGCAGCTTTCTTAGTTGTTGTTGCTTTTTTTGCTGGTGTTTTTTTAGCCGGCGTCTTTTTTGCAATCATTTCCTGAACTTCAGCTAATGTCAATTTTGTTGCATCAACATCTTTGCTTAATTCAATTTTGATTTTTCCTTTTGTAATAACAGAACGGCCCCAACGTGCTTTTTCAACCAAAATTCCTTCTTCTTCCCAATTATGAAGAACTTTATCTATATTTTTCTGTAATTTATCTTCAATTAATTCTTCAACATCAGACTGTGATAAATCATCAAAATTGTATTTTTTGCTAACGTTCACAAAAAGACCATTCCATTTAATGAAAGGACCAAAACGTCCAACTCCTTTTTGAACAGATTCTCCTTTATAAACAGCAATTGGCGCATCAGCAAGTGCTTTTTCGTCAATTAATTCCTGAGCTCTTTCTTTAGAAACTCCTAAAGGATCTTCTCCTCGAGGCAATGAAATAAAAACACTTCCGTGACGAACATAAGGACCGTAACGACCATTGCTTACTTCTACTTCTTCTCCTTTATAATCACCTAAGCTTTTTGGAAGCAAAAACAGATTCAATGCATCCTCCAGAGTAATATTTCCGATATTCTGATCAGACATTAAGCTGGCAAATTTTTTATCTTCATCATCTGCTTCTCCAATTTGAGCCATTGGTCCAAATTTTCCTAAACGAACAGAAACTTGTCGCCCGTCAGCATCTTTTCCTAGAATTCTTTCACCGCTCTCACGTTCTGCATTAGCTTCAACCTCTTTTACATTTGGATGAAATTTATTGTAAAACTCCTGCATCATAACTGCCCAGTCAATATTTCCTTCGGCAATTTCATCAAAATCCTGTTCTACTTTCGCAGTAAAATTATAATCTAATATATTACCGAAGTTTTTAACTAGGAAATCTGTAACGATAGTTCCGATATCTGTTGGAACTAATTTCCCTTTATCTGAACCTGTATTTTCCTTAAGCAGTTTCTCCCCTACTTTGCTGTCTTGCAATGTAAGCTGCGTATAATTACGTTCCTGACCTTCTAAAGTTCCTTTTTCAACATAATTTCTGTTGATGATAGTCGAAATAGTTGGCGCATACGTAGATGGACGGCCAATTCCTAATTCTTCCAATTTCTTTACTAAAGAAGCCTCTGTATAACGAGCCGGCGGTCTAGAATATCTTTCCGTTGCCGTGATATAATTATTAGCTAATTTTTCATTCACTTTTAATGCTGGCAACATTCCTTCTTGTTCTTCTTCATCATCATCGTGACCTTCTAAATATACTTTTAAGAAACCCTCAAAAAGCAAAACCTCTCCAGAAGCTGTAAAAATTTCGCTATGATTGTTCGCTTCAATTTTTACATTCGTTCTTTCTAATTGTGCATCACTCATTTGAGATGCCAAAGTTCTTTTCCAGATCAAATCGTATAAACGAGCCTGATCACGGTCAATATTTACTGAATGACGTGACATATCAGTAGGACGAATTGCCTCGTGTGCCTCTTGTGCTCCTTTGCTTTTATTAGCAAAAGTTCTTGGCTTCGAAAATTCTTTCCCGTATGATTTTATAATTTCAGCTTCTGCAGCATCCATAGCATCTTTAGAAAGATTCACACTATCCGTTCTCATATAGGTAATAAGTCCGGCTTCATATAAACGCTGTGCTAACTGCATTGTGATTCCAACTGGCAAATATAATTTTCTCGCTGCTTCCTGTTGCAGCGTAGAAGTTGTAAAAGGTGCTGTTGGTGATTTTTTGGTAGGTTTAGTCTCTAAATCGGCTACCTTATATTGTGATCCGATATTTTTCTTTAAGAAATCTTCGGCTTCTTTTTTAGTATTGAAGTTTTTTGGCAATTTTGCTTTGAAAACTTTCCCTGCTTCATTTACAAATTCTGCTACGATTGAATAACTTGCAACTGCGCTAAAGTTCTGAATTTCACGTTCTCTTTCAACAATTAAACGAACAGAAACAGATTGTACACGGCCTGCAGACAAACCACCTTTAATTTTTCTCCATAAAACCGGAGATAATTCGTAACCTACTAAACGATCTAAAACACGACGTGCTTGCTGTGCGTTTACCAGATTATAATCAATTTCTCTTGGATTGTCGATTGCTTTAAGAATCGCAGATTTGGTAATTTCGTGAAAAACTATTCTTTTGGTTTTTTTAATATCTAGTTTTAGTTCTTCCGCCAAGTGCCAGGAAATAGCTTCTCCCTCGCGGTCCTCATCGCTTGCTAACCAAACCATTTCGGCATTCTTAGATAGTGTTTTTAGTTTGCTTACTAAGGCTTTTTTGTCTGGAGAAACTTCATATTTAGGTTTAAAACCATTCTCTACATCTACTCCTATTTCCTTTGATGGTAAGTCGGCTATGTGACCATAACTTGACTCCACCTGAAAATCGCTTCCTAGAAATTTCTCTATCGTTTTCGCCTTTGCAGGTGATTCCACTATTACTAAATTCTTTGCCATTGCTCTATTTTTCTGCAACAAAAGTATCTATTTTTTTTAAATATCAACCTTGCTATCTCATTTTTGAAGTATTTTAGTATTATGTTTCCAAAAATTGCAGATTTATCTATTATCTGATGTATTATATATATAGGTATAATTTTTAATGGTTTAATAGCACATTTACCTTATTAATATCTTAAAATAAACCTAAAATTATACTTACAGTATTTATGCATAAATACTTCAATTACAAAAAAAAACTATAATAATGATTAAGGGCAAAATAATTTCATACTTAATTGATCATCAATTACGAGAAAAAACTTTTATTGGTTTTTATATAACCTACTTTATTATAAAATATTAAAATCATTTTTGAGTGTTGTTATTTTTAAAAGTTAAATCTTAATATTCTGATTTATCAAATTTATAATCCTATCCTATCAACATTTATGAAAACATTGTTAATTCTTTCTCTGCCATCTTGTCAGATTGACCGCATTTGCGTTATCTTTGCACTTTGAAATTTTACAATGGAAAAGATTATTGAAGAAAGTAAACAAGGAGAAAGTCTTGTTTTAGAAAATAAACCTGAGAATACTAAAAAACTCTTTATAGAAAGTTACGGCTGTGCGATGAATTTTTCGGACAGTGAAGTCGTAGCTTCCATTTTGTCTGACGGAGGATACAATACGACTTCGATTTTAGAAGAAGCTGATTTGGTTTTGGTAAATACCTGTTCTATTCGAGATAAAGCCGAGCAAACTATTCGTAAACGTTTAGAAAAATATAATGCAGTAAAACGTATTAATCCTAAAATGAAAGTAGGCGTTTTGGGCTGTATGGCCGAGCGTTTAAAAAGTCAATTCTTAGAAGAAGAAAAAATAGTCGATCTTGTTGTTGGTCCTGATGCCTATAAAGATCTTCCAAATTTATTAGCAGAGGTTGAAGAAGGCCGAGACGCTATTAATGTAATTTTATCAAAAGAAGAAACTTACGGAGATATTTCGCCAGTTCGTTTAATGAGCAACGGAATTACAGCTCTTGTTTCGATCACTCGCGGATGCGATAATATGTGTACCTTCTGCGTGGTACCTTTTACGCGCGGACGCGAGCGCAGCCGTGAACCTCAAAGTATTATGGCTGAAATTCAGGATTTGTGGAATAAAGGTTTTAAGGAAATTACACTTTTAGGACAAAACGTTGACAGTTACCTTTGGTACGGTGGCGGTTTGAAAAAAGATTTTGTAAATGCCTCCGAAATGCAAAAAGCAACTGCAGTCGATTTTGATCAATTGCTTGAAATGGTTGCTGTTGGTTTTCCTAAAATGCGTATTCGATTTTCGACTTCTAATCCGCAGGATATGCACGAAAGCATTTTGCATGTTATTGCGAAATATCCAAATATCTGCAAGCATATTCACTTGCCTGTTCAATCTGGAAGCAATAGAATTTTAAAAGAAATGAATCGTCTGCACACTCGTGAAGAATATATGGCTTTAATTGACAAGATCAGAGCTATTGTTCCGAATGCTTCGATTTCTCAAGATATGATTGCAGGTTTCCCAACAGAAACCGAACAAGATCATCAAGACACCATGAGTTTAATGGAATATGTAAAATATAATTTCGGTTATATGTATTCGTATTCTGAACGCCCAGGAACTTTGGCAGGAAGAAAAATGAAAGATGATGTTGAAGAAGAAACAAAAGCCAGAAGATTACAGGAAATTGTCGATTTACAGCAAAAACATGCCTGGTTTAGAAGTGAGGAATTTGTTGGTCAGGTTGTGGAAGTTTTGGTAGAAAAAGTTTCTAAAAAATCAACCGAAGAATTTTCAGGAAGAAATTCTCAAAGCATTACAGTTGTTTTCCCTAAGGAGAATTATAAAATTGGAGATTTTGTAAACGTAAAAATCACAAGCTGCACCAGCGGAACTCTTAAAGGTGAAGCGGTTGGATTAAGTGAAATGAATTAAAAAGTTAGTTTCAGGTTTCAAGTTTCAGGTTCTTTGCGTAACTTGAAGCTTGAAACCTAAAACAAAATATAAGCACAAGGTTAAAAGTTAAATTTCAGTTTCAATGAGAAACTTGAAACCTGAAACAAATAAAAACTTGAAACAAAATACATGGAAACAGTTCAAGCAATAAAACAACGATTTGAGATTATTGGTAATGATCCGAAATTAAATCGCGCCATTGAAAAAGCCATTCAGGTTGCTCCTACTGATATTTCAGTAATGGTGACCGGAGAAAGTGGTGTTGGTAAAGAAAATATTCCAAGAATAATTCATTCACTTTCACATAGAAAGCACGGAAAATACATTGCAGTAAACTGTGGAGCCATTCCAGAAGGAACTATAGACAGTGAACTTTTCGGACACGAAAAAGGAGCTTTTACAGGTGCAACAAGTACACGTGAAGGTTATTTTGAAGTAGCCGATGGTGGAACTATATTTCTGGATGAAGTAGGTGAATTACCATTAACAACGCAGGTAAGACTGCTTCGTGTTTTGGAAAATGGTGAATTCATAAAAGTGGGTTCTTCTCAGGTTCAAAAAACCAATGTTAGAATTGTAGCCGCTACAAACGTAAACTTATTTAATGCTATTGAAAAAGGAAAATTCCGTGAGGATTTATACTATCGTTTAAGCACTGTCGAAATTACTTTGCCACCTTTGCGCGAAAGAAATGAAGACATTCATTTATTGTTCAGAAAATTTGTGGCTGACTTTGCTCATAAATACAAAATGCCTCCATTAAAGTTGGACGACGATGCAGTACAGCTTTTGCAAAAATTTAGATGGAACGGAAACATTCGTCAGCTTCGAAATGTAGCAGAACAAATTTCAGTTTTAGAAACCAATCGCGACATTACATTAACAACTTTACGATCTTACTTGCCTGTTGAAGGAAGCAATTTGCCATCTGTAATCAGTGATAAGAAAAAAGACGATTTTAGTACTGAAAGAGATATTTTATACAAAGTGCTTTTTGATATGAAAAGCGATTTGAATGATTTAAAGAAACTTACTTTAGAATTAATGAAAAACGGCACTTCTAAAGTCCAAGATATCAATCCGAATTTAATTCAAAAAATATACGGCTCCCAAGAAAATGACAGTGAAATTGATTTTGAAGAAGAACCAAGAACTGCTGTTATGACACCAGCCGCCAGAGAAGAAAATTATCAGATACAGGACGACAATTATCTTTTTGCTGAAACGATTGAAGAAGAAGAGATTTTACGTTTAGAACAAAAGGAAATTGAAATGATCAAAAAATCATTAGAAAAAAACAAAGGAAAACGTAAAGCTGCTGCAGATGAGTTAGGAATTTCTGAGCGAACTTTGTACCGAAAAATAAAACAATTTGATTTGTAGTTTTGCTATAAAGAAGCTTAGCTGCAAAATGTTTTAAACGAAAATGAATATCTTTGACCAAGCGCCAGCGAACTGGCGAAGCAATTCTTAAAATAAAAATGAAACACTTAAAATATATTTTAATTCTGTTAATCGCTACAACTTTCAGTGGTTGTTCCGTTTACAATTTTACAGGAACAGGGCAAATTACTGGAAAAACTTTTCAGGTTAACTTTTTTCAGAATAATGCTGATTTGATTGAACCAGGAATAGACAGGCAATTCACATTAGCTCTGCAGGATTTAATCCAGAATCAAACCAATCTAAACTTAGTGAGCGAAGCTGGTGATTTGGTTTACGAAGGAGAGATCGTAGATTATAGAATTAGTCCGATGACAGCAACTGCTAATCAACAGGCTGCACAAAACCGTTTGACAATTCGAGTACATGTGACATTTACTAATAAAAAGAAAGAAGCAGACGATTTCGACAAAACATTTGAATTTTACAATGATTTTGAAGGAACTGATCTTCCAACGGGAGCCGTTTTGAATACCGCTATTCAAACTATCTTTGAAAGAATTACACAGGATATTTTTAATGAATCATTGGCAAAATGGTAATTTGGGTTAAATTTTCAATCGTTTAATCAATAGGTAACACTTAAACAAATTTCCGATTATACGAATAACAAAACCGCGATTAAACAATAAATAATGAATGTAACCGATTATACATACCTAATAAATAAACCTGATGCAATTACAGAAAAGCAGGCAGAAGCGTTAGGAAGTGTTCTGAATGAATTTCCATATTTTCAAAGTGCACGCGCATTGCGATTAAAAGGACTTTACAATCAAAATAGCTTTAAGTATAATTATGCTTTAAAAGTTGCGGCGGCATATACAACAGATCGTTCAATTTTATTTGATTTTATTACTTCTGAAACTTTTACCACTATTCAAGGCGAATATTATGATCGCAAACTGAGGGATCTTTTAGAAATAAAAGTTTTTGACAGCCAAATTATATCGCCTGAAGAAATCAAAAAAGTGACTGAAGTTCGAATTGATCCGATTGAGCAATCCATTTTAGATTCTATTAAGGAAGCCACAACAGTAACTTTTGAGGCACCCACAAAAATTGAAGAAAAACCAATTGATCCAGCGATTGAGCAGTCAATCCTGACTTCCATTAAGGAAGCTACTCCTATTATAGTAGAGAGTTCGATTATAGAGGAAAAGCCAATTGAAGAAGAAACTCCAATTGGTGAGACAGCTCCAGTTATTGAAGCTCCTATTATTAAAGAACCAACTCCAACTTTCTTTGAAGAAATTGTTGATGAAGACAGTCCGTACATAAGAGTTGATCCAATTAAACAATCGATTTTTACCTCTATAAAAGAAGCTTCAACAGTAGTTTTTGAAGAAGCAAAAACAGCTGAAGAAACAAATTCAATTGAAGAGGCAAAAGATATTGAAGAACCAAAACCAACTGAAGTTCAAGAAACAATAAAAAAAGCAGAAGAAAATTTAGAAATAGGAAAGCCTCTAGATTTTTCTGCTAATGAAAAACATTCTTTTCAGGAATGGCTTCAATTATCAAGAACTGAACCTATTGACCGCAGTAAAGAAGCTCCAAAAGAAATAGAATCAGAAAAAATAGTTCAAAAAGTAACCGAAACAAAAGTTGAGGCAAAAGTTGAAACTAAAATAGTGGATGAAGAGAAAAAGAAGAAAGCCGAGATAATCGATAAATTTATTGAAACAAACCCAAAAATCTCTCCAATAAAACAAACTGCAATAACGCCTGCAGTACAATTCGATATCAATAAAGAAGATAATTCTTACTTAATGACAGAGACTTTGGCCAGAGTATATCTGGAACAAAAAAAATATACAAAAGCGATACAAGCATATGAAATATTAATTTTGAAATATCCAGAAAAAATTAGTTTCTTTGCAGACCGTATTTCGGATATAAAGATTTTACAACAAAATAACAATAACAATTAAGCAATGAGCACATTTTCAATTTTTTTAGTTTTAATCACAATAGTTTGTTTTCTATTGATCGTAGTAATCATGGTTCAAAACCCTAAAGGAGGCGGATTATCGTCTACTATCAGCGGAACTCAAATGTTAGGCGGAGTGCAAAAAACAACTGACTTTTTAGATAAAAGTACTTGGACATTAGCTACTATTTTGATTGCTTTAATTTTGCTTTCAAGCTTAAGCTTTTCAGGATCATTAAGCGATACTGATTCTAAAATTATTGAAAAAACTGAAGCTCCTGCGAACAACGCACCAGTTGCTCCAGTTCAACAAACTCCTGCTCCGGCAACTCCTGCAGCAAAATAATAATTTTGATATAAATATAAAATGCCAGCCTGTCAAAGCTGGCATTTTTTTTAAGAAATAATGTCAGTTTTACAAGCATGGCACAATTTCTGAAATCCAATAGAACATAAAAAACGTATAACTTATAACATTATAAAATCATGGCTTTAAACATTAAACCGCTTTCAGATCGCGTACTTATTGAGCCTGTTGCAGCTGAAACCAAAACTGCCTCAGGGATTTTTATTCCAGATACTGCCAAAGAAAAACCACAAAAAGGAACTGTAGTAGCAGTAGGAAACGGATCTAAAGATCATACTATGACCGTAAAAGTTGGCGATACTGTTCTTTATGGTAAATATGCCGGTACAGAATTAAAACTGGAAGGAACTGATTATTTGATCATGCGTGAAGATGATATTTTAGCGATAATCTAAAAAATATGTATTAAGATTTTAGTACTAAGAACTAAGACTAAAATAACTTGAAACAAATTAAACTTTAAACAAAAATTAAAAAAATGGCAAAAGATATAAAATTTGATATTGAAGCACGTGACGGATTAAAACGTGGTGTTGATGCATTAGCAAATGCTGTAAAAGTAACTCTTGGACCAAAAGGTCGTAACGTAATTATCGGAAAATCATTTGGTGGACCAACGGTTACTAAAGATGGTGTTTCTGTTGCAAAAGAAATCGAATTAAAAGACCCATTAGAAAACATGGGCGCGCAAATGGTTAAAGAAGTTGCTTCTAAAACCAATGATTTAGCGGGAGACGGAACTACAACTGCTACAGTTTTAGCTCAGGCAATCGTAAAAGAAGGTTTAAAAAACGTTGCTGCAGGAGCAAATCCAATGGATTTGAAACGTGGTATCGATAAAGCGGTTGAAGCTATCGTTGCTGATCTTGCAAAACAAGCTAAAGTAGTTGGAAGTGATTCTGATAAAATCAAACAAATTGCTTCTATCTCTGCAAATAATGACGAAGTAATTGGTGAATTAATCGCTACTGCTTTTGCTAAAGTTGGAAAAGAAGGTGTTATTACTGTTGAAGAAGCTAAAGGAACTGACACTTTCGTGGATGTTGTTGAAGGTATGCAGTTTGACAGAGGATATCTTTCTCCTTACTTCGTAACAAACCCAGAGAAAATGGAAGTTGAATTAGACTCTCCATACATCTTATTATACGATAAAAAAGTATCTTCTTTAAAAGAATTACTACCTGTTTTAGAGCCCGTTGCTCAATCAGGAAAACCATTATTAATTATTGCTGAAGATGTTGACGGAGAAGCTTTATCTACATTAGTAGTAAACAAACTTCGTGGAGCTCTTAAAATCGCTGCTGTAAAAGCGCCAGGTTTTGGAGACAGAAGAAAAGCAATGTTAGAAGATATCGCAATCTTAACTGGTGGAACTGTAATTTCTGAAGAAAGAGGATATACTCTTGAAAATACAACTATCGAAATGTTAGGAACTGCAAAAAGAGTTTCTATCGATAAAGACAACACTACAATTGTAAGTGGAGCTGGTGAAGCTGATATCATCAAAAACAGAGTAAACCAAATTAAAGGTCAGATGGAAACTACTACATCTGATTATGATAAAGAAAAATTGCAAGAGCGTTTGGCTAAATTAGCTGGCGGAGTTGCCGTTCTTTATGTTGGTGCAGCTTCTGAAGTTGAAATGAAAGAGAAAAAAGACAGAGTTGACGATGCTTTACACGCAACTCGTGCAGCTGTTGAAGAAGGAATTGTTGCTGGTGGCGGTGTAGCTTTATTAAGAGCTAAAGCTGCTTTAGCAGATCTTAAAGCTGATAACGCTGACGAAGCAACTGGAATTCAGATTGTATCTCGCGCTGTTGAGTCTCCGTTAAGAACAATTGTTGAAAATGCAGGTCTTGAAGGTTCTGTAGTTGTAGCAAAAGTTGGTGAAGGCTCTGGTGATTTTGGATACAATGCAAAAACTGACGAATATGTAGACATGCTTAAAGCAGGTATTATTGATCCTAAAAAAGTAACCCGTGTTGCTCTAGAAAACGCAGCTTCAGTTGCTGGAATGATCTTAACTACTGAGTGTGCACTAATTGATATTAAAGAAGAAAGCGCTGGCGGAATGCCAATGGGTGGCGGTATGCCAGGAATGATGTAATCGTTCTAACTTCTTAAAATTTAAAACGCCAAATAGAGAATTCTATTTGGCGTTTTTTTTATTTGTTTTCGCCACAAATTCACGAATTGTATTTCATTATAAATAAAAATAAATTCCTGAATTCGTGATGATATTTTTTCTTACACCCTAATATTCGTGTAAACTTCTCTTTAGTTTAACATTCTCTTTTTCATTAAAAAAGCCTTTATCAGTACCTTTGCAATTCTATTAAAATTGCAAAATGAGAAAATATACTGCTCACCTTTTATCTTTTACATTCTTCCTTCTTACAACTCTTTTACATGCTCAGTCTGACAAGAACTCTTATGTCGTTTTGGTTTCTATGGATGGCTTTCGCTGGGATTATGCGAAACATTTTAAACTTCAAAATCTGCATAAAATAGCAAAAGAAGGTGTTCATGCCAAATCAATGCGCCCTTCTTATCCGAGTAAAACTTTTCCAAATCATTATTCTATTGTAACGGGACTTTACCCTGATCACCACGGAATTATAAATAATGTTTTTTTCGATCCGGCCTTAAATGAATCGTTTTCATTATCAACAAATGCGAAAAATGATTCTCGTTTTTTTGGTGGCAATCCGATATGGAATGTTGCGGAGCAACAAGGTGTAAAAACAGCTTCTTTCTTCTGGCCGGGATCAGATACAGATCAAAAAAGGCCTTTTTATTATAAAAAGTATGATGATAAAATTCCGTTCGAAACAAGAATCGATACCGTTATGAAATGGCTGCAACTTCCTGAAAAAGAACGTCCGCATTTAATCACTTTGTATTTTGATGAACCTGATCATACCGGGCATAGCTTTGGCCCGCTTTCTCCGGAAAACAAAAAAATGGTCATTAAAATGGATTCGATTATGGGAGAATTATCTCGAAAATTAGATCAATTAGCCATCGGAAAACAAATCAATTTAATTATTGTTTCAGATCACGGAATGGCCGATATCAGCAATGATAAAAAAGTAGCAGTTTTAGATTACTTAAAACCAGAATGGCTTGGATATAAAGCAGTAATCAATCCGATTATGAGTCTTCAGGCAAAAGCTGGTTATCAAGATTCTATTGCAATTGCGTTAAAGAAAGTGCCACACATTAAATTTTGGAAATCTAATGAAGTTCCGAAAAGACTGCATTACGGTACTAATCCGCGTGTACATGATTTTGTTATAGAAGCTAAAAAAGGATATAGTTTAGTTTCCAAAATCGATCAAAATATAAAAGGCGGTACGCACGGCTATGACAACAAAGAAAAAGATATGCACGCTATTTTTTACGCAAAAGGTCCAGCTTTTAAAGTAGATAAAAAAATTAAAACTTTTCAAAACGTATCGGTTTATCCTCTAATTGCTCATATTTTAGGATTGCAGATTGAGGAAGTTGATGGAAAATTGAGCGATGTAAAAGCGATGCTTCGTCAATTCGATAATTTTTAAAATTAAAAATTATCGAATTGAATAGACCCCACAGCTTTAGCTGGAGTTAGCTCATTGAATATACAAAAAAGGCTTTAGCCGAACTATAAAGTTTGGCTAAAGCCTTTTTCTTTTAATCTAATTGATTTCTCTAGCTAAAGCTGGAGTCTATTCAAATTTTAAAGCAACAATTATCAAATTTTCTAATTGACACATTATCTAATTGCCACATTATCTAATTATCCAATTAAAACCCAGTCGAAACAGAAACCGATTTCCATTCTTCTAATTGCCCTTGAACACTTGCAATTTTCTGATTTGCCATATTATAGGCATCTTCTCCTAAGAATAAATGCAGTGGTGGATTTTCTTCGTGGCTCATTTTGATTAAAGCATTCGCTAATTTTTCAGGATCACCTGGCTGATTTTCGTTAATGCTATCTTTATGCGCACTTTCAGATTGTCTTACTTCTTTATACGCTGCAATCGGATTTTGAGGCAATAATAACGAACTGTCTTTTAAGAAATCTGTTCTAAAATAACCTGGGTAAACGATCGTAGCATGAACTCCAAATTCTTTTACTTCTGCAGCTAACGATTCTGTTAAACCCGCAACTGCAAATTTTGTCGAACAGTAAATTCCCCAGCCCGGAAATTCTCCATAATAACCTCCAACAGAAGAAATATTAAAAATATGTCCTGATTTGTTGGCGCGCATATACGGCATTGTATTTCTGATCACATTCAATAATCCGAAAACATTTACTTCGTAGTTTTTTCTGGCTTCGGCATCCGTTAACTCTTCTAACGCACCTAATAAACCGTAACCTGCATTGTTCACTAAAACATCGATTGTCTTAAAATGGCTTACCGTTATTTCGATTGCATTTTTGACGCTTTTTTCATCAACCAAATCCATTTCTAAAGGAAGAAAATTTTCAGATGCACTTCCTAATACTTTTATTAAAGCTTCTTCACTTCTAGATGTAGCTGCGACTTTATAACCTTCTGCCAATAATTTTTTTGCTAATTCTAACCCAAGTCCTTTTGAAGCACCTGTGATAAACCAAACTTTGTTATTTCCCATGATTTTAAATTTTTATGTTTAATTACAGGACAAAGGTAGAGGCGAAGTGCTTCTTAAAAATTAAAGCAATCAAGCAAGAAGCTGCAAAAATCAAACAATTTCGGCCACACGGTAGTTTTTAGGCGAAACATGAGCGTTTTTCTTAAAGAAATTGATAAAATGAGACAATTCTTCAAAGCCTAAACACCATGCAATTTCATTAATATTCCAATTGGTCTGTTTTAGAAGAATCATCGCTTCCTGCACAATTCTCTCCGAAATAATCTGCGAAGTGGTTTTTCCTGTGGTTTCTTTTAATGCTTTATTCAAATGATTTACATGTACATTTAACTGGTTTGCAAATTCTGAAGGCGAGCGAAAATTAATTTGCTGCGAAATCGACTCAATTGGAAACTGACGTTCTAATAATTCTAAAAATAAAGACGAAATTCGAATTGTAGCATTCGATTTACTGTATAATGAAGTAGTTACAGTTTGTGTTTTGAGGGCGAGATGAATAATTTCGAAAACAAGATTTCGAAGTACATCATATTTAAAAGCGTAATCTGAATTGATTTCATCAAACATTTTTAAATAAACTGTTTTTAAAGATTCGGCTAGTTCCGCTGAAATCGGAACAATCGGATTACCGCCGGGCTGAAACAAAGGATATTCTTTTAAATTACCAAACTGACTAAAAAAAGCATCGGTAAAAATGCAGAAAAATCCAGTTTGATTCTCATCTAACTGTTCCCAATTGTACGGAATTTGTGGATTTGCAAAAAACAATGCCTGATCATCAAAAGCAACGACTTTATCTGCGTAGTGTACTTTATTTTTACCAATGATCAAACTTATTTTATAAAAGTCCTTTCGAGTATAAGGAAATGGTTTACAGATACTTCCAACAAAATCATCCAATTTAAAAACATTAAAATGTCCGATTTCTTTTCTAAGATTCTCGGGCATTCCGTTTACTTTTATCGTGTAAAAATCTTCGAGGGTTTCTGTGAGTTTCATTTAGCAAAGTTACGAAAATCAAACTAATTAGAGAATGTGTCAATTTGATAATTAACTCATTATTTAAGAAACCACTTTATAAGTAGGATCTTCAATTACATTGACATTAATAACGGCTTCAGCATTTTTAAGTAACTGTCTGCAGTCTTCGCTTAAATGCTGTAATTCTATTGTTTTATTTTGTTGACTGTATTTTTTAGTCAAATTGTTTAAAGCTTCAATTGCAGACATATCTGAAACACGGCTTTCTTTAAAATCAATAATCACATGATTAGGATCGTTTTGAACATCAAACTTTTCCATAAAATTAGCAACTGAACCAAAAAATAAAGGTCCGTAAATCTCATAATGCTTCACTCCTGCTTCATCAATAAAGTTTCTGGCTCGGATTCTTTTAGCACTTTCCCAGGCAAAAACCAGAGCAGAGATTATTACCCCAATCAAAACCGCTAAAGCCAGATTATGCAGAACAATCGTAATCAGTGCGACTAAAATTCCAACAAAAATATCGTGTTTTGGCATTTTATTGATGATCCTGAAACTTGCCCATTCAAAAGTAGTTATAGCAACCATCATCATCACACCCACTAAAGCTGCCATTGGCAGTTTTCCAATTACAGGCGCGCCAAAAAGTATAATTAGTAAAATAGTCAAAGATGCAATTATTCCCGAAAGGCGTGCGCGCGAACCAGCTCCAAGATTTACTAAAGTTTGTGCAATCATAGGACAGCCACCCATTCCGTAGAAAAAACCATTTAAAATATTCGAGCTTCCCTGCGCAATACATTCCCTGTTGGTATTTCCTCTTGTTCCGGTTATTTCGTCAACTAAATTCAGCGTCAGCAAACCTTCTGTCAAACCTACAGCTGCGACAATTACCGAATACGGAAATATAATTTTAAAAGTATCAAAAGAAATTGGAATATTCGGAATATGAAACGGAGGAAATCCGCCTTGAACGGAAGCAATATCTTCGACTGTTTTGGTTTCGATATTAAAGATAATAACAAGCGCAAAAACTACCATTATAGCCACTAAAGAAGCCGGAACCGTTTTTGTAATCTTCGGAAAAATTAAAACAATCGCCACTGTCAGCGCAACCAAACCCAGCATAATATATAAAGGAGTTCCCTGAAGCCAAGAAACTTGACCGTTTACAATAGTTTTAAACTGCTCTAACTGCGACATAAAAATGACAACGGCAAGACCATTTACAAAACCAAACATAACGGGCTGTGGCACTAGCCGAATAAATTTTCCGAGTTTAAAAAGTCCGATACAGATTTGCACAACACCTCCGAGTGCGACGGCAGCAAAAACATATTCGATTCCGTGCGACTTCATCAGTGCGATTAAAACAATAACCGTTGCTCCCGCTCCGCCAGAAATCATTCCGGGTCTTCCTCCAAAAATTGCTGTAACCAAACCTGCAATAAAAGCGGCATATAAACCTACCAAAGGCGGAAATCCAGCCAAAATAGCAAACGACAACGATTCAGGAATCATCGTCATAGCGACCGTTAAACCGGCGAGAATTTCATTTTTATAATTAACTTTTTGAGTAAAGTCGAAGAGTTGGAAAGCTTTTTTCATAAGAGCACAAATGTAGAAAATAATGCCCAAAAAGAGAACTGCTCTTTCCGTATTGAAAAAGTTCTAACAAAATAGTACAGCAGTTTTCTAGCTCAACTGTTCTAAAAGAAAAACGAAAACCGAAAGGATGAAACTTGTCATTTTATTAATTTTAATTTTTGAAGAAATTATCGTACAAAACTAGATATAAATTAAAATATAAAGCTGCGTATTTATACCTATTTTAAAGAGAAATAAACAAAAAAATAATCTCTTGATTCTACCTCTTCTTCATATTCTATACTCTAAAATCTAAAATCATTTATTCCAGCCGAGTACAGGTATAGCCCAGACAATGTACATAATCAATAATATCATCATATTGAGGTTCAACACCTTCTACACGCAGTATTTTATCGCAGTCTTCCAGATCAAAATTAATTTTATAATCGGGAAACTGCATTTGAATAACAGCTATTACATAATTTTTATCTGATTCTTTCTGAACGTTTGTTTTAAAAACCTCAACAACCATAGTTATTTATTTTTTTAAGTTCCTGAATTATTTTCGCTGAAAAAGATTATATGATATTCCTACTCTAAAATAACCTTGTGCATCTTCTTTATGATCGTAAACATAGCGGCTGGTACGCTCTCCTTTTTCGGTAATGCGTGTACTTAACACATTATTGACACCACCTTTTACAAATGCAATTATTTTTGGCGTAAAGCAATATTCGTAGGTAATACCGGATTTTAATTCCAGTTGATTTAGCTCATAAACGCCATTTAAGTTTGAGGTATTTAAATTTAAGTAAAAACTTTCAGAATTCAATTCGGTTCCCAAGGAAATTCTTCCGTTTTCTAATAATTCTCTTCTAAACAAAAGGCGCTGAGGCAAAATAAAGTCCATATCCCATTTCGAATCCTTAAATTTATGATTCAAAGTAAACAGCGGTGTAACCGGCACAATCGACGAAGGATCGAGCATAGCCAAAGCACCAATCGTAATGGTTGTACTTGGGGTTCGTTTCAGCACTATAACTGCAGATACAAATCCTTTTAAGCGCTGCAAATTATCTTCGTTTCCGTCAACAGTTGCTGTGGCGTTGTAAATAACCGGTTTTTTAAAAAGTGACGAAACATACGTTGCGCTTACAGCTCCCGTCCAATAATGAATATCTTCTGTGTTTCTGGTATACGTCTGCGTTGTATTGTAATTGTAAATAGATCCAAAACTATAGCTCTCGTATTTATAACGAAGTGAAGCTGTTAACACAAATCGTTTTGATTTTGAGGCATAAAACGGCAAATTAAAAGCGGCTTTAAAGCGGTTGTGGCTTTCAATTCGGCCTTTTTCAAAATTATTTCCAAACAGATCAGAATCGTAATTTGTTGGCCCCAGTTGCTCGTACTGCACATCCAGTGTTCGTGTTGTAGGGAATTTGTCTACAATTGCTTTGCCCAAGGTTTTCATTGGCACTTCTTTTTCCTGAGCCATTGTTTTTAAAGACGCGCAAACAACTAAAACACAAATGATTTTTGCTCTCATAAACTGGTTTAAAAATTAAAAATTGTTTTGGAAACTTGAGGCAAATGTAACGGCGAAGTCCTTATTATAATAACCTTTTTATACAAATGGCGTATCATTTATACGAATGGCGTTTGTATAATTTATACTTCATAAATGTTTATAAACTATACTATTATAGTATTTTTGCCGTTATGAAGATTCTTAAAATTTATCAGAACTTTTTCCTGAGAAACCTCATCGTACATACATTCATAATTGTCATAATTTTGGCTTGTGTGTACGACGAAATACGATTAGACGGCCACGACTGGCCTTATCTGCTTCATAAAATTGCGGTTGGTTATTTGCCTTGTATTATCTGGATTACAATCTTCAATCTTTTTATAATCAAACCTTTTCTGTTCAAAAAAAAGCTTAAGTTATTTTTTGTGCTCTTTGCTCTTTATTGGACTTCTTTTTACTTTTTCATGAATTGGTTCTTCCCACATGTTGGTTTAGGAAATTTAAAAACCTTGCAGATATTATCGCTGATTATCAACGGAATGTTTTTCTATTTTATTCATATTGTCATCACTAAAAAAATTACCGATACGGATAAGGATATCATGAATTTCAAGTCAGAACTTTCGTTTTTAAAACAGCAGCTGAATCCGCATTTTTTATTGAATGCGATGAATAATTTATATGGAGAAGCTTTGGCGGAACCGGATAAAGTGCCAGACCGAATCCTGAATCTTTCAGACATGCTGCGCTACCAGATTGAAGCAACCAAAAAAGATTATGTTTTGGTTGAAGAAGAAATTGCTTTCGTAAAAAAATACATTGAATATTACAGTTTTAGAAATGAACGATTAGAGGTTACCCAAAACTTTGAAGGTGCTTTTGATGAAATCGAAATTCCGCCTTTGTTCTTTTTGCCTTTAGTAGAAAATGCAGTTAAATTTTCTGCCGAAACTACCGAACCATTTATTGTATTGGACTTAAAAGTAAAATGCCGAAATTTGACCTTTACTTTAAAAAACAATTATTTGGATTCAGGATCAAGGCTTTCGAGTACGGGAATTGGAATCGAAAACCTAAAAAGACGTTTAGAGGTTTACGGTTTAAAACATGATTTGAGCTGTAAAAAAGAAAAAAACACCTTTGTTGTAAAATTAAGCATATGGCACTTACCTACCGCTGTCTTATAATCGACGATGAGTCGCCGGCGCACAAAGCGCTTGCTTCGCACATCTCAAAATTTGACGAACTGGAACATTCCGGGAGCGCGTTTAATGGTATGGAAGCCATAAAAATGCTGAACGCCAACCCATATGATATTATTTTTCTAGACATTAATATGCCTGTAATTTCGGGTGTTGAATTAATGGAATTACAGCCCAACCGACCGCTTACGATTGTTACCACGGCTTATTCTGATTTTGCACTTTCTGCGTACCAAAACGATGCAATTGATTATTTGCTGAAACCCATTTCGCCCGAAAAATTTGCCAAAGCAATCGAAAAAGCCAAAACCTATTTTTCTGGAAACAGCCTGAAAAAAGAAAATAATACCAATGCAAAAGTGCTTTCGTACCGGACAAACGGACAAATGGCCGATATGCCGCTTCATGATATTATTTATATCGAAAGTCTGGGCAACTACATGAAATTGTACAGCAAAAAACTAAAATCGCCTGCCATTATTTACGGCTCGCTCGCCAGCATAAGCGACGAAATCGACTGCAACGATTTTGTGCAAGTACACCGCTCCTACATTGTAAACACCCGCGAAATTAGAGCAACAACTTTTAAATCGCTTTCGATGTCGAACGGAGAAACAATTCCGGTTGGGAGGAAATATCAGATTTTGTTGGATAATTTGATAATTAGGTAATTTGTCAATTAGATAATTGGATAATTTTTAGAAGCTCAACTTTTTTGGTGGGCTTTTTTGTTTTTGGAGGATTTTTAAAACGGGTATTTGTACTTGGTGGTTGGAGGTTATTTTGTGGTATAATTGTTTGGAAATAAATATTTTAATGGATTATGGATTTCCGTAAAGTAATTGATTATTAAACTTTAATCTTTACTTAAAATTATATAAAAAAATAAAACCTTTTTGTAGAAACTTAAAACTAACTATATGTCCGAAAAAATTCAAAATAACTTTTATTTACTTAAAGAAACCAAAAAAGAATTTAAAAAATTAAAAATTGTAGAGGAAAAAATCGATTTTACCTACCTTAAAAAATTATTTAGAGAAAAACAATTTAAAGAACAAACTATTCTTTCAAATTTAAGCAAAGAGTATGAAATAAAGCTATACTATAAAAAAACTACAACTCCAATAAAATGGAAAGATTTTATAAAAACAATAGTAAATCCTAATCAAGAAATTCTTAAATCTTCCTATTCAACATCTGAAAGTTATATAATAATATTTTACAATAGTAAAACGAAAAAATATTTTGCATCAACAGGTGGATATGCTCATGTAGTAGTGCAAGAAATTGCAACGAATGATTTCGGATTAGAAATTCTTTCGCGGATTTTAAAAGCTGATGATAAAGCTCTGCGATCATCTAAAGAAAGAAACTTAACAGGAGGAATTCAAGGTTCAATTAAATTTTTTCGAAATGACTACAATCTTTATGAAAATGAAAGTTTTGGAAATATCTATAATGAACTAAATGCTTCCATTAATAAAGATCAATTAGTTAAAGTTTTTGGATTTGCAAAACATAATTTAAAACTAGATAGTTTATGTATTGCTAAAAACTCTTTTTCACTAAAAAAATCAATCTCCTTTACAGAATTACTTAATATAATTGAAAAATGTGAAAACCTTATTAAAACCCCTAAAATTGTCGAAATAAATAGTGTTGAGAAAATAAGTAAATCAGATAGTGTACTGCTTTATAATCTTTGGGTAGATCTTAATCAAAAAATTTATGCTAATTATATAAACCCAAATACTTTTTTTAGTGTCGAAATTAGTAATAAAGATTTTGAAAAGTATTATTATGCAAATTCAACTACTGTAAGTATATCGATAAAAAATAAAGTTGAAAAATTATTATTTGAGGAGGGAATTCGCAACATCCAAACCATACTTGATCAAATAAGAATTTTAGATTCTTCACTATCTCTAATAGATTTTGAAAAATGTATTGATAGTGGATATATTGAAACAATAGATGAAAATGGTTCAGTACTTACTCGCGATTCTTTAAAAAACCATTTTTGTACAGAAGTATCTCTTTCTGGTTCCAATAAAAGTTATTTTTTAATTGAAAAGGATTGGTATGAAATAGGAAAAACATTTATAGATAAAATAAATGAACAATCAACACATTTTATTACAAGTAATAAATATAAAGGACCCAAAATGGAAAAGTGGTTAAAAGGCACTGAGAATGAATATAATTCTAAATATTTTAAAATATCAAATTCATTTGTCTTTGATAAGTTTACACCCGAAAATATAGAAGCTTGTGATGTGATGAGATGGGACAATGAGAAAGTTTATTTTTACCATGTTAAAAAAGGATTTAACAATTCCATGCGGGATTTATGCAATCAAATTTTTATTGCTTCACGAAAAATTAAAGAGGATTCAAAAAATGGTTATATTTTTTTAGATCTTCTCTATGAAACAGTTACAAAAAACAAAGGAGTAACAAATTACTCTAAAGATGCTAAAAAATATCTTTTTAAAAACATAACTAAATCTGATTTTAAAAATTTAGTAAAAGACAGAACTTTTGTTTTTGTGTTAGCGGTATTAGATGACAGTGTTGGTTCAATTCGAAAATTGGAAACAGACATAGATAAATTTGAGTCAAATATTGCAAAATTCTCATTAAATGAACTTTGCAAAGGTTTAAGAAATTTAGAAGTTGAATTTCAAATATTGCAGTTAGAAAGATAAATTTTCAATTGAGTTAAAAATAAAAACCTTAATATTTATTAATTATGAAAAAAACTTATTTAATAGGCTATGACTTAAATAAATCTGGTCAGGATTATAAAACTTTAATCGAAGAAATTAAAAAATTAGGATTATGGTGGCATTGTCTAGACAGCACTTGGATAATAAAATCAGAATCAAACGCAACTGATATTAGAAACTACTTAAAAAAATTTATTGATACAAATGATAAATTATTAGTCGTTCGTCTAAGTGGAGAATCTGCTTGGGTAGGATTTTCTGATGACTGTTCAAAGTGGTTAAAAGAAAATCTATGATTATTTTCAAAAAAAGAGACTTTTAACAAAGTCTCTTTTTTTATAATTGTTAAAAAATTTACCAGATTTCATAAATATATACGTTAATAATAGCAAGAATTTTTCAATCTCTGCCGACAAGTAAATCATTTTTGAATAAGAATTAAAAAATCATTCAACAGTTTCGTGCACGAATTCTAAATCTGCGCTATCGTTGTCAATATTTCCAATAAAAAATAAACTCACTAACAAAAACACGTATAAATACGTGGCGCCACATCCCAAATAAGTATTATACTTGCTATTAATAAGAACATATAATCATGGTTTTTCTGTAGGTAGAAATCTTGAATGGTATTATTAATTTTTTGGGGCATAAAAAGAGATTTATAATCGGTAACGATTTAAATCTCTTTTTTATTTTTAGTCTGTTTTGCTGGTCTCACTCCATAAAATAGCGTCATAAAGCACTGCAAATACCTGCGTCCAATGTTTTATGCTAAATCTTTAGCAAGCGTAAATCTTTTCTTCCAAAAAAAAATCGGCACCAAACTAATTTTTCTTACATAAATAATTATATTAGCATGCCACAAATCGTTAAAATATTACAAAATGAGCTTTTTTAAATTTCTATTCAGAAAATCAGAAGTAGAATGCCCCAGATGTCTCGGAAAAACATTTGTTGATTGGGACGACATAAGACGCTTAAACAAACTCCTAAAATGGACTCCAGCCCCCTGCGCCTACTGTTACGGCACTGGAAAAGTCCCGAAAGAAATGCTTTCTCAGGTTCCCGTAGACTACACTTACCTCACGATAGATTTGCCAGAATCTGAAATGGAAAGAATCAAAGAAGGCAACGAAGAAACGCTCGAAAAAGGAAGAATGCGAGAACTTTTCTTCGACAATCTTATAAAATTTGCCGAACAGCATTACCTAAACAGCAGAATGGATGCAGAGTGTATCGCCGATTTATATTTAAGCACAGAAAATGAATCCGCGCAATTTTCAGTCGAAAGAAAAAACCTGATTCAATATTTTGAGAGAGTAATTAAATTAAAAAAGTCAGAGCTGAATTAATTTAAGCAATATTTTCTAATCCGCCCGGAAATGGCCTGTAAGCGTAATAATGCAGGACTTCTTCAATCGCTATTTTTAATGCTTGATTTATTGGGAGCAAAGTCCTTCCCATTCTAAGATCAATTTGAGCCAATTGCATATAATAATCGGTAAAAATTGGCACGTGTATTCCGTTGTTAATCACTATTTCGGCTGTTGTAAAATTTTCCTGCTGTTCTTCTTTTATGATTTTGCAGGTCGCCAATCGCAGTTTTCCGAATTTGTCTGTGGTTGCACCATAACCAAACAAACGGCAGATTAAGCCACGATACTTGTAATTACTGCAATTCCCTTTATGATGTTCTAAAACCGAAAGCGGACGGTACAAAAAGCAATTTTTAGTCGAAACTTTTGTTAATTCTTCTAAAGTTTCTTCGGCTTTTCCATTCAAAAACAAATGAAACGCCCAAGGCAAAAATTCTAAAGGCGATGCGTCGATATTGGGTGTCGAACAGCATTTGCCACAACCTGCATTGCAAAACAAATGTGTATTAGATTTGAAAACATTAATTTCAATTTCAAGGCGATCAAATAACGCTTCAACTTGCCGAACCTTGTCTTCTATCGCCATTTGTTTTTTTGTAAGGTAGGCTAATAGAAATGGCTCAAGCTGCGTTATGGTTTTTATTGTGAAGAGTTTAGGTTTAAATTTCAAGTTTCAAGTTTCAAGTTTCAGGTTTCAGGTTTCAAGTTTCAAGTTTCAGGTTTCAGGTTTCAGGTTTCAGGTTTCAAGTTTCAGGTTTCAAGTTTCAGGTTTCAGGTTTCAGGTTTCAGGTTTCAGGTTTCAGGTTTCAGGTTTCAGGTTTCAGGTTTCAGGTTATAAAAAACCTTTGTTCCTATGAACCTCTGAACCTTTGAACCTTTAAAGAAAAATCCTTTGTATATTTGAGCCTCAATAGCACAAATCCTCAGAACCTACAAATATGACACGAGAACATTATATTCCCTTCAACAAGGAATTCTTACTCGAACAACAAATTAACGCTTTCGCCGAAGACCAGCAAAAAGTCGATGATTTTAAAAAATTGTTTGATATTATCGAACATTATTTTCATTATGAAGCTTTTAACCTGAACCGAAATCTAAAACAGCATTATGCTTTGTTCGATCCGGATTTGAGTACAAAAGAGCGAAAAGGATTTATTGACAAAAGTGATTTTACGGTTTTTAAAGAAACGCTGCTGACGGTTTTAGAACAGGGAAATTATACTCGTATTGATCAGGAAACTTTAAATATTGCTTTTAAAGAATCAGATTTGATTGGGCTAAATCTTTCGATCGATTTTAACGCTTTTAAAGATTATGAAATGTATGTTCGCGGACACCATACATCGACAGAAAAAGTAACTAAATATTTCTTTTGGAAGAAAAAAGTACAGATAGAATATTACGATCGCGTTATGATTTATCTGCATTACAACGACACTCATTTTCTAAAAGAAAAGAAAGTTAAATTAGGAAAAATGCCCATTGAACCCGGATCTGTAGTTTTAAAAATCTTTAAACGTGTTCCTAAAAATGATCTCGAAACGATTTTTCCAAATGCAATTCCGAGAATGTCTACTACAGACAAACTGCTTTTGTGGGTTCCTGGAATTTTTGGTGGAGTTTCATTATTGAGTACAAAAGTAATTCCGGCTTTGATCAGCATGTACGACGCATACCAATCTGGCGAAACCATTGATTTATTAAACAGTAAAACTTCGCTGAATCAGGGTTTAATTGCACTCGGAATTTTGTCGCTGTATTTGTTTCGTCAGTACAACAATTTCGTAAACAAGAAAATCAAATATTCTAAAATACTTTCGGACAGTCTTTATTTTAAGAATCTCGGAAACAACAGCGGTGCTTTTTATTCTTTGCTAAATTCTTCTGAAGAAGAAGTACTGAAGGAAACTATTTTAGCCTATACTTTTTTATACAAAAGCGAAAAACCTTTAACCGCCGTTGAGCTCGACGATCAAATTGAATCTTGGTTTTCAACTAAACTAAATACCGATCTTGATTTTGATGTAAAAGATGCTTTGCAGAAACTAAAAAATATTGGCCTCGGAATAGAAACCAATGGAAAATGGGAAGTTATTCCGCTAAATCAGGCGCTTATTACCATTGATGAATTGTGGGATAGCGTTTTTGCATACAACCAAAAGTAACATTTTGATTTACAAGTCTTAAAGCTTTTATAATATTTAGAATTTCTTCAAATTCTATACGTATTTTTGTACAAAACAGTTTGAATTTTCAAATTCATTAAATTAGAGTACAAACAAGTAAGATAACTTTAAAAGACCCCAAAATGAAACTTACAACTTTTTTAAGCGAACAAGGTTACGACATAATTGACGGACCTATCAGAAACCATAAACCACTGCAGTTATGGCTAAAAAAACCATTTGACGACGCACAGCTTTATTACGCGCATATCGAACACGCGTTTAAAAGCAATGTTGTTTTAACCGAAATTGAAAATCCGGCATTAAGCGTAAACTCTAATAAAACAGATGAGTACGGATTTAATATCGGGATCACACTTTTAGAGGAAATCCTGAAAACTCTCGGTCTCGGAACATTTGAATTGTCAACGAAAATTAAAACCGGAAAAAAGGTAACGATCAGTTATGACAATTCGATTACCAAAGAATATGCAATAGGCAATCTGGAAGATTTTATGTATGGCGCTGATTTTCTGCATCCAAATCCGTCGCTTCTCAAAAATGCAAACCGAAATTATATTCTGCTTATCACCGGAACTGTATTTGCAAAAAATCTGATTGTCGATATTGAAACTGATTTTACTTTAGACAATAATTTAGTAGCCAGTTTAAACGAAGTGGCGAGCGGTAAACTTGATTTTACAATAAGCAATCAGAACAAACTGAATATGGTTTCGAGTGCCGAAATTCATTTTCCGATAGCCGTAAAAGCAAGCCGAATCGATTACGACAAAAGCCGATTTAAAAAATTGATATTAGTTACGGATACTAATAATATTTTTTAATGTTTTATAAAAAAATGCGCAAAAGAATTAAAAAGACTTTGCGCATTTTTTTATTGCTTAATCAAACTAAAAGAAATTTCATTAGATTTACTTCACTAACTTAAAACCAAAAAAATGAGAACATTAGACCAATGGTTTGCAGAATATGCTGTAAGTCATCAAAACCCAACAAACAAAGCAATACATTATATTTGTGTGCCTGCAATTTACTTTTCTATTGTGGGATTATTAATGAGTATTCCGAGTGGTGTTATTGCCAATACTTTAAAACTGAATGCGCCAATTATTGAAAACTGGGCTGTTTTTGTTTTAATTTTTGTACTTATTTTCTACATCAGATTATCGATTTCTATGGCAATTAAAATTGCTGTTTTATCTGCACTTTGCCTGATTGCAAATTATTACATCGGACAAGTTGTGCCTTTGTGGATTTTTTCGATTGGTGTGTTTGTAATCGCCTGGATCGGACAATTTTACGGACATAATATTGAAGGCAAAAAACCTTCTTTCTTAAAAGATCTTCAGTTTTTAATGATTGGTCCGGCTTGGGTTGTAGAGAATTTATTTTCTAGGAAATAATGGCCTGCAGATTTGTACTTAATTTTCTTAGTCGCTCTTAATCTTTTCATTGTAACGAATAAGTGAACAAGCCAAATCGTTATTCCTAGAAATGACAAAAACAAACCTCTTAATTTTTACAATTCAAATACTTACAGAATATTCTCGTAACTTTATCTTTCAACAATCAAAAATAGGTTATGAAAATAAACAACACGGAGATTAAAATTGAAAGTGATGACATTTTTACCTACAGACGAATCAGGCGTGCAATTGGGTATTTAGGCATCAGCCTGCCGATACTTTTGGTTGGACTTTCCTTCATTTCTTTTTTCCACACCCAGATTCAGCCTTCTATAAGTCATTACTATTATACTAATTTAAGGGAGATTTTCACCGGAACTTTATGCGCTGTGGGACTGTTTCTAATATGCTATAAAGGACATAAAAATAAATCAATCTGGAAAAACGATAATTTACTCACCAATATTGCCGGAATTATGGCAATTTGCGTGGCACTGATTCCAACAAATCCTGAAGATTTTTTACAAAAAATATACACTATTATTCCGTTAACAGAAAAATGGCTTGGCTGGCTTCATTATGGTTTTGCGGCCATTTTATTTTTGATTTTGGCTTTGCTGGCGATTAATGTTTTTACCATTGGTCAGGAAAACGAAACCAGAGCGCCTAAAAGCATTTTAAACGAAAACAATATTTATCGCGCTTGCGGTTATTCGATTTTAGTTTCTGTCATTCTTGTTCCTGTTGCAGATCAATTAAAACTGTTTTCCTACTCAACTTTAGTTTTTGAGGCAATTGCTCTTTTTGCTTTCGGAATTGCCTGGCTGATAAAAGGACGTGCTTTAGGCGATCAAGGAAAAATTGGCCAAAAACTCTATCAGGAAAATAATCCGGTTGATACTGAAAAAGTATTTGAAGAATAAAAGACGACTGAGAGTAAAACGTATTCGGTTTCTTGAAAATGATTTATTTTTTGGATGATGCTACAGGTTCAAAAACAAAATCTGGGTTACTGTAATCGATAGGAACTTCCGGAACGTAGCACGGAAGATTGAAAATAGTACCTATTACGCCGGTGCCTAAAAAAAGCTTATTTTGTTTTCGAAGCAAAGCGATAGGCACACGCTTCATTCCGCCACCGTAACTATGATAATGAAAATCGCCGCGGAGCAAACTATCATTCAAAACACTGCCCCGAACGTCTCCAGAATCTTTGCCTGTTTTATAATATCGAATTTCATACTGGCCATGAAAACGCTCTTTATTGATCCAGATCGATAAAATTGCGGTGTCTTTATTGTGGATGGCCTGATAAATCTGACGGTCAGTATTCTTATCTTTAGAATTGCACGCAGATAAAAGCATAATGACAGATACAATAAAAAGAAATGTCGTTTTGAAGCCTTTTGTTATCATATTTCTAAACTTATTTTAGCATTGCAAATTAAATCATATTTTGATAATTTATCATGGTTTTTACGCGATCGAATAATTCTGGATATTCTTTTTTAAACACTTCTGGAGTTTCGAAAAAGTTTTCTAAAATCACGGCTAAAAATTCAAACTTATTGGTGTATGCGTATTCTCTAAAATATTCTTTTTGCTGCAATTGTGTTTTCAGCTTTTCATCGTCAAAATATTTTTCGATTTCGGTAAATTCATCAAAGAAAATAATCGCATTTGGGTCAGAACTTTTTCTGGAATTAAAATGAAGAACATGCGTAAATTCGTGTAATCCTAGATTGATGTTGTCTTTTGTCTGATGACCGCTTATAAAATCTTCCCAAGAAAAAACGATCGCTTTCAGTCTCGGATTGTATTCGCCTTTGTGATAATCCTTATTGATAACGGAGTAATAAGAGCTCGGATAAATAATAATGTTTTCAAATGATTCGAGAAGGTAGTTTCGCATTCCGAAAGTCAGCATGACGTAGGTTCCGGCAATAATCAGTTTCATTTCCTGGGTAACTTCAATATCTTTTCCGGAGAAATTATAATGCCTAATAAAGCTGTTTACGCGATGCTCGAAATAGCCTTGCTTTTTTTCTGAAAGGGTTTCATAAAACTGAAATTCTCTTCGTAGAATAGTTTGTTCTACTGGCTCTAAACGCTGTAAAATAGGATACCAAAACAAATACAATGGTTTATTAAACATCCATAAATAAGCGGGTTCGATTATTCTGAAAACAATAATCAGAACAATTGCAACCAATAAAGCTCCAAGAAAAAGAGGTAAAAACATAGATTGATTTCGTTTTAGAAATAGAGCATAAAATGGTCTCTACATGGCTAAAATAGAAATTAAAAAAGGTTTTAGCTAAAATAAATTAGTGTTGTTTGGTATAACTTAACGTTTTATAATACCTGTACAGATGATCGTAAATGACGAGTTCGTAGATGCGTTGCTTAGATGTATACTGGCGGTTGATCATCATGTGAACATGGCTTGCCAGAAAATCATTTAATGGAATTTCTATTTTAGTTCTAATTTCTAAAGCTGTTTTCTTGATTTTATCTGCTTTTTGATTGACAACCTCGTACATTTCTGAAAAATCATTTTGAATCGAACCTTCTAAAAACTGCTTTATTTGAGGAGCTAAAGATCTGTATTTTAGATCCAGCTGCTTTTTCTGAACTTTATCTACTTCAAACTCTTTTTTGTAAGCAACTTGCAATTCACTCATCAGCGAAAGCTTTTCTAAACTAGAAAGCTTAAAGGAATTTAAAAAAGAATCAACAGCCAGAAAGCTAAAAAAAAGTGGCATTTCTTTTTCTGAAAAAGAGTCTTTAATGCTTAAATATTGTAAAATCATTTTGCTGTCTTTCCAGAAAAGAAATTCAGATGCATACATTGTTTCTTTTCCGTATCGTTCTATTTCGCGCTGGTAGGTGTCGGTTTGTATTTTCCAAACCAGATTTTCAGTCATCAATTCTTTAAAAACCGACTGAAATGAATTTATAATTATGGCTAGATTATCAGTATCGTCTACCAAAAACCGAAGTCGGATGTGCTCCTTAGGGTCATGATATCGTATAAAAAACCATTTCTGGATTTTTTTCTTTTGTTCTAAATGCGCAATAATAGGTTCTAGTTTTTCTAATAAAATAGTATCGGCTGTTTTTACACCGGTATAAATTTTATAATACAGCCATTGGCTTCCTAAACTAAAATCTCTTTGCATGATGCTTTTATTCTTTGTAAAATGATAATATGAACTGATTGCAAAAGTCATTGGCTTCTTGATTTTGTACAACTGATTTTTTTGTAAATAGAAATTCTTCCAGCGTAATTTTTTCTCTGTTCTGAACTGATTTTAAAAACAATTCTACTCCAATTTTAGTTTCAAAATCAAATAAAAGCGTATTGTCACCATTTACCCAGTTTACATATTGCGGTATATTTCGATTCGATTTCCAAATTGAAAATGCTTCACTAAGCTGTTTGTCATTCATTTTAAAAAAATCTTTTATTTCTTCTCTTTTTACGATCCATTTGGCTTTTGATAAAATGATATCGCGATACAATACTCTCGGAAAAAAATCATAATGACTTTTTAAAACTCCCCAGTCAAAAGAATAAATAGGTTTTGTATGCTGCGATTGCAAGTCGCATAAAAAATGATAAATAGGCAATGACCCTTTTGAAAAATTATGTGCGTTTGAAAGGCACGGAATTACCACTTTATTATGCTTTTTTGAATGCAAAATTATCGTATCGTTTTCAACAGAAATCGATAAATCATTTAAATCTATAATGTTCGTTTCATCAACTCCAGATTTTGCCAAATAACTGATTTCGTGTTTTCGTAAAACCGGACGGCGCAATATGTTTCCGGTTCTTGATTCTGGAATATGAGCAATTTCAGCCATTATTTTATCAGAATAATATTCCTCTTCTTTCTGGATAATTTCTTTGGTCAAATTATGAATGTCTTGATTGCCGGTGCAAAATCTTCCTAATAATTTGGCTGCACTTACATCTCCAGAAGATTCTAGTACAATTTCATCCTCTCCAAAAACTTCAATCATTACCGAAAATGTTGCCGGAACATCTTTTAAATCAGCATTAAAATGGCTAAAATCTTTTTCAGATAATAAAATTACCTTCTCTTGTTTTAGCATACAGTTGACAAGTTTTTTCTGCAAAACAAAATCGTACGAGGTCCAAGTCTGGTTTTGAGTTTTTGTCTTTTTAGATTTAAGTGAAAGAAACTTAAGAATGTCATGACTGTCGTTCATCTCCTGATTTTGAAGATATCCAATCCCGATTTCCGTATCTAAAACAGTAGTCAACGGCATCGTTCTGGATTCGTATCTTTCAATAAAAGCTTTCTTGAAATTTTCTTGATTTTTAAACGTGTTTTTAGGCTGTATTCCGTTTAAGAAATAAAGCGCCTGAATTACTTTTTTAGAAACATTTGCGCTCAATGTATTTACAGAAGCGGATGTATTTAAATCCGTTTGAAAAAGGTATTTTTCATCAAATGGAATTCCAATTTTTCTGATTTCATTTTTGATTTCCTCGTATTTTTCTTCAGAAGGAATAAGGGTCTCATCTAAACCAGAAAGCTGCTTTTGAACATTTTCTAAAAACTGACATTCTTTTTCTAAGCCTGGAATTTTATGCAGAACAGTCAAAACTCTTTTCCAATCCTGATCTCCAGTAATAGAAGCATCTAATTCGCTTACTAAAAATTGAAAATCGATAAGTTTTAGAATAAATTGATAAGCCTCTATTTTTTCATTTTCGTTATCTGCAAGGAGCAAAACCATTTGGTTTATTGTCAAGCCGGATTTGGCTTTTAGAAGCAATTTCGCCAATACATCAGATTTTCGCAAGGCAGTAATGCTATGTTCTCTTTTGGTTTCCACATACTTGTACTCGACATACCGGTAGAAATCTCCAATTTTATAAATACTGTTATTAGGATAGTATTTTAAATGCGATTTTGCCTCTTTTTTATTGGCAATTTCCTGTAGTAAAGCCACCCAAAATTGCATATCAAATTGAGTGACGCGTTTATATTTGTCAGAACCCTCTAGAGTAATTTTTGTTTCCGCAGCTGTTCCCCCCAAAGAACAGCCAGCAAACAGTCCGAAAGGCGTACATCTAGAGGATGTTCTGGCAATATATTTTAAGAGCGTAATTTCTAGCTTCTTTTCTTTTTCATCTGATAAATCAGAATCGTTTTTAACCCATTTATCCAATTCTTTCTTCAAATCTGGAGAAGCCAAGTTAATGGCTTCTCTGATTAAAGAATTTTGATAAAGCTCCTTTGCTTTTTCAGCTGAATAATTTTCGATTAAATTCAGGTAAAAAGACATGGGCAACAACGGTGTTCTGACTACATATTCCGTAAAAGGCAAGATCTTAGACATCGCTGTCATTTTTTATTTTTACTTACTTTTTCAGCCAATATCATGGCATTGTATACATTTAAAACCTTACCCGATTTAGATAATTCTGAAAATGCAATCTTTTTATCTTTCGTTTCCGGAACAATCACTTCTAGATTATAAGCAGTTCCAGAATCTATTATTATTTTTTTTACTTCGCTCGCCGTCAAATTCGGATAATAAGACCAAATCAGCGCGGCGGTTCCTGAAACTACTGCTGCAGACATAGATGTTCCTGAATCGGCTTCGTAACCATTGCCTGCAGTGGTTGTATATAACTCTGCGCCCGGCGCAAATAAATCTACATTCTCTTTGCCATAATCTGAAAAGTCTGAAACAAAATATTCATTTAACTTATAAGTTGTCGACCCTACATTTATAAAATTATGACAAACTTCTGGCGTTCCATCAAAAGCTACATCACTTGGATATTCTTGATTTAGATCTACATCTAAAGAAAAATTTCCAGCACTGTGTACCACCAAAACATTGTGTTCTTCAGCATATTTAAGAGCGTCAAACATCCAATCTTTATGCAGTGAGAATTCTTTGCCCAATGACATATTTATCACTCTAGCACCATTATCTACCGCATACCGAATTGCCATCACGATATCTTTATCATTCTCCTCTCCAGACTGTGAAACGTTTAAGGGCATAATTTTTACATTTTGCAAAATTCCTTTTACACCAATGGTATTTTCACGATCTGCGCCTATAATCCCAGCCATTTTTGTACAATGATCTTGAACCGGCAGTTCACCTATTTTATAACTGCCTATATTATTATTGCCGTAACCCTTTTCCAGCATATTCGGATTATCGCCAATTTGCAATCTTTCATTATAATCAGCGTTTAAGCTTCTTAATACTATAGAATCCAGTTCCATTCGCTTATTCACAATATCCTCCAGAGTTATCTCATTAACCTCTAGATTTACCATCCTATAATCGATCAAAGCACCTAAATCAAGATCATTGCTATTTCGCCGCTGCTTATAGGTTTTGTCATTAATTTTATACTTTTTATACAAGCTGTCTAACTGTGCAAACGTATAATCTTCTTTAGGAAAAAAATGCTTTAAAGTATCTTTTACCAAAGGAAACACCTCAATACTATGAACTGCAGATCTGCGCCAATTTTTATAATATTTTTCCTTTTCCTCTAATCTTTTTGAGGCTCGCAGGTATTCTTTATAATTCGCCAGCTCTTTGATTCCAATTTCGCTTTCGGCTTTGCCCTTAAAAACTGGTCCCCATTCTTTTACTATTCTAACATATTCATAATGATTCCAGACCGCATAATCTCCTTTTTTAGTTCCGATAAAACTCCAGCCGTTAACATCATCTACATAACCATTTTGATCGTCGTCAATGTTATTATTTGGAATTTCTTTAGAATTGATCCAGAGTTTTCCCTTTAAATCTTCATGTTTTGTATCAATTGGTGTATCTATTATAGCAACAACAATTGTATTTTTTGCTTTCTTCTTATTTTGCTTGTACCATTTATCTAATGAAATTCCAGGAATTCCATCTGCAATATTGTCTTTTAAATACCAATTTTTTAATTCTAAAGGAGTAAGCTCTGTTTTAAGAGCAACTCCCTTAGAAGTAATAGTATTTAAATCTTTCTTAGCCTTACAGCCTACTAATAAAACCGCTGCTAAAAAAAACAAAAACCGTAATTTAATCATACGTTTTTTATACTATTCATTATCACCACCGCATTTTCTTGACGAACCTGCGGTATCTTTATTTGTATCTTCAGGAGTTTCTAAACCTTCTTCTGGAACTTCTGGTTGTAAAGTTTGGTTTTTCAGTTTCGCTACTTCCTTTTTGTCAATGTCAAATTTTTTGTTTTCTTTTTTAAGCTTTTCTGTTTTCATGTTTTTTGATTTAGGTGTTACAAATATAAAATGTTGAATGTATTGAAGGCCAAAATAAGTGCATAACTATGGCTTATGTTTATCGGAATTCAGGAATTTCGGCATTGAATTATTTTTAATTAATTGATTTTCAATTAGTTAATTTTAAACGAATCTTCTAACTGTTTAATAAAATAAGCAGGTTTTATACCGAGTTTTTTATAAAAAGCAGCCGAAAAAGACTCTGCACTATTAAAACCAAACTCTAAAGCTAGTGCTTGAATAGTATATTTTCTTAGTTTCGATTCTGCTTTTAAATTTTCGACAGCATTATCAATTCGCAAATCGTTTATGTATTGTATGAAAGTTTTGCATCTATAGGCATTTACAATTTTAGATAAATATTTGCTGTTGGTTTCAAATAGATTTGATAAGGATTGTATGGTAAGATCTGATTTTAAAAAGCCTTTTTCTCTTTCAAAACCATCTAATTTCCCTAAAATCTCCTGAATCAATTCTTCAGCAATACCAATATCTTCAGTTTTTAAAATAGCTGGTTTAATTGTTTTTGCCTTTTCGAAATTATGTTCTTCATTATTTCTAATTGCAGACCGCTGCATTATTCTTTCAAATCGGGTACGGTATTTTTTTTTAAGTTCAAATTGATAAAACCCAAATGTAGAAACAGTAAGTATTATTAATATCAAGGCTCCAATTCCCAAATAAGATTTTGCATTGTCTTTTTTTAATGATGTAATCAGGCTTTCTTTTTCAGATATCAGACGAGGAATATCATACTCCGTATGCACTATTTTGTTTAGGTTTCTATATTTTTTTTGCAGAATACTATCGATCACCATATATTTAGAAATATACTTCAGCTGATTTTCTTTATCTCCAATATTTTTGTAATGACTGATCAAATATGGGTAACCATCAATAAATTCTGTCGTGATCTCTTTTGTTTCAGCATAAATAGAATCTACCTTCAAGAAGTTTTTAACTGCGTTTTCCTTTTGCCCTAAACCGTCGTACGCTTTTCCCAAATAAAAATAAGATGCTAAAGTATTGCCTAAATCCTTATTTTCTATCATTTTAGGCAGCGCTTTATGAACACTGTCTAATGCTGCTTTATAATTTTTTTTTAAAACTTGATTTGCGCCTTCATTTAATATAAAAAGATAATGCATGTAGCCATCCTTTGTAATTTTTGATTCTTGAAAACCTAATTTATTATAATATGTTGTAGAATCTGTATTCTGTAGTGATTTATAACAGTCTGCAATTCCAAAAATTGTAATCTGAAAATCATTTGCATACTGCTTTCTATAATTTTTTGTTATATAATAATTATAACATTCCTTATAGATAGCTAATGCTTCTTTATACTCGCCCAAATCCTCAGATTTAGTAGTTCCTATATAATCTCTAACTACATAATAATAATCTATATTCGTTTGAAGTGCTATTTTTTCTGCGAGTTTGTAATTATTCATCGCTTCTTCCAACTTCAATTGTCTTTTAAGAAAATCAGCTTTTTCACAATAAGCAGCCGCTGGAAAAAACTTATCGCCAGTATTTTCAGAGTATTTGATAACGCTATCTAAATATTGAATGGCTTTATCTTTATCAGAAGCATAATATAATAATGCGATTTGGTAATTAGCCTTAGCTTTTCGAATACGACTGTTTTCCTGAATTGCCTTTGCCATGTAAGCATTCGTGTATAAAATCTGCTTTTTAGGATTATTTTCATTGTCAAAATACAAATCATGCAGCTCGTTATACGTAAGTTTAGTCAGGTCTTTGGTTTTATTTTGACCTAACACACTTAATGACAAAAAAAGCAAAAAGTATATTTTTAACAATTTGGAAGAAATCATACATAGTGGTTTCTCACAAAAATATAGTTTATCAATAAAATTCTGTTATTAAAGAAGAGAAAATTAAAGATATAAGAGAAAAATTGACTGTTTGTTGGTTGTTTTTATACGAAAAAACTGAGATTAAAAATTTTTATGACAATGCAGTTTAAGGTTGTTATTTGAATGAAATGAGATATGAAAAAGTTACTTAGAAGAATGGAATATTGGAACTATATTAGTTTTTGTTTTAATAAAAAGAGCCTGAGAACATAAATTCTCAGGCTTTTAAAATTTATAGTGACCGCGGAGGGGTTCGAACCCCCAACCCTCAGAGCCGAAATCTGATATTCTATCCAGTTGAACTACGCGGTCGTTTTTTTGATTGTAGATTTATGATTTTAGAATTCAGATTCAATCTAAAATCTGAACTCTAAAATCTAAAATATTTTTAAACCAATAATTTCTTTACAATAGCAGAAATAGTTTTTCCTTCAGCAGTTCCGCCTAATTGTGCAGATGCTAATCCCATAACTTTTCCCATTGAAGCAATTCCTGAAGCTCCAGTTTCAACAATAATTTTTGCTACTACCGCTTCTACTTCTTCTTCACTTAATTGAGCTGGCAAGAATTTTTCTATTACGGCAACTTGAGCCAATTCTGGTTCGGCTAAATCTGGACGGTTTTGTTCTGTAAAAATTCTAGCACTTTCTTTACGAGTTTTAACCAATCTCTGAAGTAATTTTACTTCATCATCTTCTGTTAATTCTTCTTTAGAACCCGAAGCTGTTGCAGCTAATAACATTTCAGATTTAATTGCTCTTAATGCTTCTAATGCTACTGTATCTTTTGCTCTCATGGCGGTTTTAATCTCGTCCATGATTAGTGTTTGTAAACTCATTTTTTAATTTTATTTGAATAAGCTGATGCTTATAAATTGATATTAGGATTGAAAAATTTTCTCGACTTGACTCGAACTGACCACAAGATTAACTTTAAAAGTCTATTAAAGAAGTCAAATTTTAAATTCTGTGCGAAGATAAAAAAAATAACCCGAAAATTAAATCCAATTTTCGGGCTATATTATTTATTATGCTTGTAAAATTAATCTACATTGTCATGCAAAAATGAATTGTTTGAACGCAATTGCAAATCGTTGTTACTGTCTGTTCCAACTGAGATTCTAGAATTAGTATTATTTGACTGTGAATTAGACAAATCGATACCTAATCTTTTGTAAGCTGGCTCTTTTTCAAGCTCGTCAATTCTAGAAACATTATTATGGAATTTATAATTAAACTCTTTTAGTTTCTTTCTTCTTTCTTCAGCTCTTAAGCGTAAAGTTTCTTCGATTGTCAATTCCATTGGAGAAACATTTGCAGTAGTCGAATAATCCGCTTCACTTGCAAAGTCAACTCTTGGTTTCATAGTGATATTTAATTCTGCAGGAACTACATCTTCTATTTTTTCAACTGGTTTTGAAGTCACTAATTCATTCTCAACTTCCATATACTCTTCTAAAGAATATTTGATAACTCCTTTATCAGAAAGTTCCGTTACCGGTACAAATTGTACTGGATCATTTACTTTGATATTACGAGTTTCATTTGTCAATTCGAATAAAATTTTATTGTCTTCAACAACTGGCTCTTTCTTCACTTCTGGCTCTGATCTAAAAAGAGGCAAATCAAATGAGAACGTTGTTTGCTCTTCTCTTTCAAAAGTTCTTTGAACAGGTTTAGCTTCTTGAAATGCTGGAACTTCTGGAGCTGAAATTGTAAAATCGATATCTGTAATTGGCGAAACGATTTCAAAAGTAACATCAAGATTTTTGATAAACTCAGACATTACAACCAATTCTTCCTGATTTATAGATGGAGCAACTGCAACTGGAGCAACAGGTGTTGGCACTACGGGAGCAACCGTATCAGCAAATGTCTCTTCCATTAAATCAAAAACAATTTTCTCTTCTGATTTCGCAGTAGGTGTTTCAGGATTTAAATCAAAAGACGCAAGCGATTTATTCGTCAAATTATGAACACTTCTTTGCTCATCTTCTAACGTATGAATTATTTTTTTAGGTTCAGTATTTACGATTTCATTTTGTTGTTCAACATCAAAACCAGTAGCAATGATAGTTACGGCAATAGCTTCACCAAGAGTTTCGTCTTCACCAACTCCCATGATAATATTAGCGTTGTAACCTGCTTCTGCCTGAATGTGATCGTTGATTTCTCCAATCTCATCCAAAGTAATTTCGTTTGATCCAGAAACGATAAGCAACAATACGTTTTTGGCTCCTGTAATTTTGTTATCGTTTAACAACGGAGAATCCAATGCTGAAATAATAGCATCTTTTGCTCTATTTTCGCCCGATGCAACAGAAGATCCCATGATCGCTGTTCCACTATTCGAAAGAACAGTTTTAGCGTCACGTAAATCGATATTTTGAGTATAGTGATGCGTAATTACTTCAGCAATACCTCTAGAGGCAGTTGCTAAAACTTCATCCGCTTTTGAGAATCCTGCTTTGAAACCAAGATTTCCGTATACTTCTCTTAATTTATTATTATTAATTACAATTAGCGAATCTACTTGCTTGCGCAATTTCTCAATTCCTAAAAGTGCCTGCTCTTGACGAACTTTCCCTTCAAACTGAAAAGGAATAGTCACAATACCAACAGTCAAGATTTCTCTTTCTTTTGCTAATTGTGCTATTACTGGAGCTGCACCAGTACCTGTTCCACCACCCATACCAGCGGTAATAAATACCATCTTAGTACCACGGTCTAACATTTTTTCGATATCAGCGATGCTCTCAATAGCAGACTGTTGTCCTACATCAGGATTTGCTCCTGCTCCAAGACCTTCTGTTAAATTAACTCCTAACTGAATTTTGTTAGGTACTGAACTATTTTGAAGTGCCTGTGAGTCAGTATTACAAACGATAAAATCTACGCCTTTAATACCTTGCTTAAACATATGGTTGATAGCATTACTACCACCTCCACCTACACCTATTACTTTTATTACATTTGATTGGTTTTTTGGTAAATCAAATGAAATACTTCCAAATTCTGAGTTGCTCATCATCTTTTTGGTTTTTGAAATTCTTATTTAATACATTTTTTACTTCCTGACTTGGGGCCAAAAAAGTAATCCTTTTCTCTTTATTACTTTATTCTGCGTTGTCTAAAAAATCTTTGATTTTATCGACATATCTATCAAAAAATGATCTCCTGATTTTTGTTTCTGTAGATTCTTCTTGAGCCATATTATTTCTAACATCTCTTGGCTCGTCAATAGTTTCTACTCTTTCAACGTAGTTTTCTTCTACTTCGTATCGCTGTTGCACAGGTGGTGGCACATTTCTGTAAACCACTTTCGGCTGTTCATTTACAACTTCCATTCTAATAGCACTTTGCGTACTATTTTCGATGCTGTTCATTACTAAACCAACTGCTGTTGCAAATAACGGACTAGAGATTTCTTCGCTAGAATTTCCTGCTAAATGTTCATTTGGATATCCAATTCTGGTATCCATACCTGTAATGTACTCTACTAATTGCTTAATATGTTTTAGTTGAGCACCTCCGCCAGTAAGAACAATTCCTGCAATTAATTTTTTGCGGGGATCTTCGTGACCGTAAGCTTTAATTTCTGCAAAAACCTGCTCTATAATTTCTACCACACGGGCGTGAATAATTTTAGATAAGTTTTTAAGCGAAATTTCTTTTGGCTCTCTGCCTCTCAAACCTGGAATAGAAACAATTTCGTTGTCCTTATTTTCTCCTGGCCAAGCTGATCCGAATTTTATTTTTAAAAGCTCTGCTTGTTTTTCGATAATCGAACAGCCTTCTTTGATATCATCTGTAATTACATTTCCTCCAAAAGGAATAACTGCTGTATGACGAATGATTCCATCTTTAAAAATGGCCAAATCAGTTGTTCCTCCACCAATATCAATTAGGGCTACACCTGCTTCTTTTTCTTCTTGACTTAAAACGGCATCTGCAGACGCTAAAGGTTCTAATGTCAATCCTGACAATTCGATTCCTGAACTCTGAATACATCTTCCAACATTTCTGATCGAAGAAGCCTGCCCCACCACTACGTGAAAACTAGACTCTAATCTTCCTCCGTACATTCCGATTGGCTCTTTAATTTCAGACTGCCCGTCAATTTTAAACTCTTGTGGCAAAACGTGAATAATTTCTTCTCCTGGCAACATGGCTAGTTTATTAACCTGGTCAATCAAAAGCTGAATATCTTTTTCGCCAATTACTTCTTCCGGATTGCTTCGGCTGATGTAATCTGTATGCTGTATACTTCTGATGTGCTGTCCTGCAATACCTACAACAACATCTTTAATTTTATAACCGGAATTATTTTCTGCTTCAAGGATCGCTTGTTGAATCGATTGAATTGTTTGCGTAATGTTGTTTACAACGCCTCTCGCCACACCCAAACTTTTGGATTTTCCAATACCCAAAATTTCCAGTTTACCATACTCGTTTTTCTTGCCTATCATGGCAACTATTTTGGTTGTTCCAATATCTAGACCTACTGCAATGTTATCTTTTTCCATTTTCTATTATTTTGTGCAAACTACTTGTTCCGTAAACCTAAGGTCAATTTTATTGTATTTGTATAACGAACTATCTAAAACTGCTTTTTGAAAAAAAGCTTTATAGTTATTAAATTTCTTATCAACATTCATCGTTCTGCCAAAATCAATGAAGTAATTATAATTTCTATTAAACATTTTTAGGCTGCCATTAGGCATAATTTGAATCGCAATGATGTTTTTTTTCAAAAACGCATCGTCGTAAATTGTGCGAAATAGAGCTGCTAAATCTTCGTTATTTTTTTCATTTATTGACCCCGAAACAAGAGGAACTCGAGCAGTAAAATTATCTGACAATGGCATTTTATTACCTTCATAGTCAATATAAAAAGAGCGATCACCATCATAAACTCTCGCTATTGGTGTCTTCTGTTTTACTCTCGCTTTTAGAACTCCATCAATACTTACAAAAACGTCTGACTTTTCAATCATGTCTTGCGTATCAAGGGATTTTTCTATCTTATTCAAATCTAACTCATCTTTTCGGATACTGGAAGCGTCTCTTTTATTTTCTATCAACAATTTATTAACCGTTTCGGGCTTCACAAAAAGCGTATTTTCTCCTACAAAAACAACCATAGATTTTTTTAATTTTCTATCTCCGTTTCGGTGTTGCGCAAACGAATACAAAAAAAGTACAAGCCCAAAAATGAGCACTAATCGAATATTTGTCCAGTTAAATATTTTCATTTAGCATTTTTTTGATTGATGGAACCATTTCGCCAACGTCACCAGCTCCTATTGTTACAATTATTGGCGCATCACTGGCTTTGATCGCCACTAATAAATCTTCTTTTGCAACAATTTTTTTGTTCGAATTTGTCATTTTTCCCAACAGCCATTCTGATGTGATCCCTTCCATCGGCAATTCTCGTGCTGGATAAATATCCATTAGCAATACTTCATCAAATTGAGATAAACTTTCTGCAAATCCATCAGCGAAATCTCTTGTCCTGCTAAATAAATGAGGCTGAAAAACCGCTAATACTTTTTTTCCTGGATACAATTCTCTAACTGCCTGATGTACTGCATTTATCTCCGTCGGATGATGTGCATAATCATCTATATAAACTAACTTATCTGATTTAATCTGATATGAAAAACGTCTTCTGATTCCGCTGAATGAAGCAATGGCTTTTGCAATAGACATGGTCGGGGTGCCGAAAGTTTTCGCCATCGCAATAGCCATTAATCCATTCATTAAATTGTGTTTGCCAGGCAATCCAAAATGCAAATCTTTCATAATTTCTGTTGGCGTCTGCACATCAAAAACATAACTTCCATTTTCAATTCGAACATTGAATGCCTTATATACAGCATCTTCATTTATAGCACATTGTACACCTTCCAGAGGCAATTCTTTTGTTATAAACAGATTATTTTTATCTTCTACTTTTGAGGCAAATTCTACAAAAGAAGCTTCAATTGCTTCACTTGTTCCGTAAATATCCAAATGATCGGCATCCATAGACGTGATACAGGCAATATTTGGATGCAAATGCAAAAACGAGCGATCAAATTCATCAGCTTCCACTACGGTTACCGTTTTTCCACTTCCAATTAAGTTAGAATTATAGTTTTCTACAATTCCGCCTACAAATGCAGTAACATCTGCACCGCTTTCATATAAAATATGACCTAAAATACTTGAGGTTGTTGTTTTTCCGTGCGTTCCTGCAACAGCAAAACTAAAAGTGTCTTTAGTGATAATCCCTAAAACTTCAGCACGTTTTTTAACCTGATATTCTCTTTCTAAAAAATAATTCCACTCAGAGTGTGTTTTAGGCACTGCAGGAGTTATAATTACTAACGTATTCTCTGAATAGTAATTAGACGGAATTAAACTTATATTATCTTCAAAATGAATATCTATACCGCTTTCAATCAATTCATTCGTTAGCATAGACGGCGTTTTATCGTAACCTGAAACCTGTTTCCCTATATTTTTAAAATAACGGGCCAGAGCACTCATTCCGATGCCTCCAATGCCAATAAAATAAACGTTTTGTATTTGATTTAAATTCATTTTATTTTTTGCTTTAAGCACTAAGTTTTAGATTATAAGCCTTTAACTTAATGACTTTTTATTTTTTAATTGTTTTTTAATCCTTTAACTTTTTCGCTTATTTATTTTGTAATAAACTAACAATTAAGCCTTTGTATTTGTACAGTTTTAACATATCAAAAATGCCTAAAATAGCATTCATCTATTTTCTTGATGTTGTATAATTTTCTTTAAAAGTTACATTATAACAACTTTTTAATCTCTTCTACAATAACTTTAGTCGCATTTGGCATTGCCAGTTTTTTAATGTTAGCACTAAGCTGTTTTTGCTTTCCATCATCTTTCAGCAAAGCTTCGAAAACGATACTAAACTGACTCTCCAATTCTGATTCTTTTAATAAAATAGCACCTTTTGCATCTACAATCGCCTGCGCATTTTTTGTCTGGTGATCTTCAGCTACATTTGGCGACGGAATAAAAATTACTGGTTTTCCAACAATACACAATTCCGAAACCGATGAGGCACCAGCACGTGATATAATTACATCTGCAGCTGCGTAAACAAAATCCATTCTTTCAATAAAATCAACCACTCTGACGTTTTGCTGAGCATGTTTTTTATAATCCTCAAAATATAATTTCCCACATTGCCAGATTATCTGAACGTCCTGCGAAAGAAAATTATGCAATTCTTTTTCTATTAATTGATTGATTCTTCTAGCACCTAAACTGCCTCCTAAAACCAATAATGTTTTTTTATTCGGATCTAATCCGTAAAAAGCAATTGCTTCATCGCGTTTGCTGTCAATATCAATTAAATCCTGGCGAACCGGATTTCCGGTAACCACTATTTTTTCTTTAGGAAAAAATCGCTCTAAATTGCCATAAGCCACACAAATTGCATTTGCTTTTTTGCTCAGTAACTTATTCGTAATTCCAGGAAACGAATTCTGTTCTTGAATTACAGTTGGAATTCCAAATAATCCCGCTGCCTGCAATAAAGGTCCGCTGGCAAAGCCACCAGTTCCGATAACTACATTTGGCTTAAATTGTCTTATGATTCTTCTTGATTCAAGCAAACTTGTTGCCAATTTTAAAGGAAACATCAAATTTTGCAATGTTAACTTACGCTGCAGACCTGCAATCCAAAGTCCTTTTATTTCGTAACCTGCCTGAGGCACTTTTTGCATTTCCATTTTATCTTGGGCGCCTACAAAAAGAAAATCAGCATCAGGAAATTGTAACTTTAATTCATTAGCAATGGCAATCGCAGGATAAATATGCCCTCCTGTTCCGCCACCGCTTAGTATGAATTTATAATTTGTCATATTTTTAAAAGTTATAGCGTTTTTAAAAACTGCTCTTTTATTTTATTTATTTAATACTGCATTCATCGGATTTCTAGAATTATCCTCGATTGAATACATCATTCCTTCTTCTTCATATATTTCATTAGCAGGTAAATCTTCTTCTGCTAATTCTTTATCAATTAATCTTTGAAGTGCTTCTTTTCGCCTTTCTTTTTCTTCTCTTTCTTCAGCAACTTCTTCTTCTTTTTTGGTTACACTTATGATAATTCCGAGAGAGAAACAAGTCATCCAGATCGAACTACCTCCACTACTTATCAGCGGCAGTGTTTGTCCTGTTACCGGCAATAATTCGACTGCTACCGCCATATTGATCATCGCCTGAAATATCATCGGAAACCCGAGCCCGACGACGACTAATTTTCCAAATAGCGTATTTGCTTTATGCGATGCGATTACAAACCGGAAAAGCAATAACAAATACAAAAGCAATATCGAAACTCCTCCAACTAAACCGTATTCTTCAACTATAATTGCATAAATAAAATCAGAGGAAGATTGTGGCAAAAAGTTTTTCTGAACACTTTTTCCTGGTCCTAAACCCCCTAATCTTCCAGATGCAATTGCAATTTTTGCTTTTTCAATTTGATAATCATCTTCATCAGGTTTATCTGTGGTGAAATTTTCTATACGGCTTCCCCATGTTCCTACCCTGCTAAAGAATCTCGAATCTGGAAAAGCTTTGGCAACTAATAAAAAGAATGCCAGCATTGCGATTCCTGAACCAATAATAAAACCAATATATTTTAATGGATATTTACCAATAAATGTCAGCATAATTACCATTGAAAAAATCAACGCTGTTGTTGAAAAGTTCGCTGGTAAAATAAGCGCTAGTGTGATAAAAACCGGAAGCCAAAGCTGAATTAATGAAGCTTGAAAAGGTTCATTTTCTTCTTTGGTTTTAGACAAATAACGCGCCACAAATATGAACAAAACAATAGAAGCCAAAGTCGAAGTCTGAAATGTGATTCCGATAAACGGCACCTGAATCCAGCGACTCGCATTTGCTCCTGCAATTACAGTTCCCTTCAGCAATGTATAAAGCAATAAAAACCAAACAATAGGCAATGCAATTTTTGAAATTGCTCTAAAATAATGATATGGAACTTTGTGTACCCAATAAATAATCAAGAAACCAATGCAAATGTGAGCCAAGTGTTTTACTAAATAACCCAAAGTGTTTCCGGTTCCGTGACCAATGTATGCCAAATTACTACTTGCGCTAAAAACAGGCATAAACGAAAACAGCGCTAATAAAGCCACGAATGACCATATTACTCTATCTCCTTTTAGTTTATTTACTAGCTCTTTCATAATCTTTAGTTTCAGGTTTTATTTTTTTGTTTCAAGTTTCAGGTTTCAAGTTCCTCCTAACGTGAAACTTGAAACTTTAAACTTTTCTTCTACAAGTTATGAACCGCTTGCTTGAATTGTTTTCCACGATCTTCGTAGTTTTCAAATAAGTCAAAACTTGCGCAAGCTGGAGATAATAAAACGGCATCTCCTTTTTCTGTTAATCTTTGTGCTGTTTTTACAGCATCGCTCATATTGTTTACCTCAACCATTATGTCAACTACATTGCCAAAAGCTTCAATAATTTTATGATTGTCTATTCCTAAACAGATAATTGCTTTTACTTTTTCTCGAACTAATGACATCAATTCGTTGTAATCATTTCCTTTATCAACTCCTCCAACAATCCAAACTGTAGGCACATTCATACTGTCTAAAGCAAAGAATGTAGCGTTTACATTTGTTGCTTTTGAATCGTTGATGTACTGTACATTCTGAATTTTTAAAACTTTTTCTAAACGGTGTTCAACACCTTGAAAATTTGATAAACTTTCGCGTATTGTTGCATTTCTAATTTGCATCAATTTTGCTACAGAGCTTGCTGCCATTGCGTTTTTCATATTATGTTTTCCTTCTAACGCAATGTATTCTGTTTCCATTGTAAACTCTTCTTGGTTGATCTTTATTTCCATTTTGTTGTTATTTATAGAAGCCCCTTCATCGAATTTTTTAGACAATGAAAAAGGAATTAATTTTGCTTTTGTTGTGTTGTTCTTTAACCATTCTGCAATCGTCTCATCATCTGCATCGTAAATAAGATAATCGCTTTCAGTCTGATTCATTGTAATTCGAAACTTTGCTTCGATATACTTTTGATATTTATACTCATATCGGTCTAAATGATCTGGACTAATATTCGTAATAATGGCAATATCTGGCCTGTACTCTATAATTCCGTCTAGCTGAAAACTGCTTAATTCAAGAACGTATGCATCATATTTATTTTCGGCTACCTGCCAGGCAAAGCTTTTTCCTATGTTTCCTCCCAGTCCTACATTCAACCCTGCCGATTTCAGTAAATGATAGGTCAGCATTGTTGTTGTTGTTTTACCGTTGCTTCCAGTAATTCCAACTGTCATTGCTTCTGTAAAAGGCGCTGCAAACTCTATTTCAGAAATTACTTTTACACCAGTGTCAATTAACTTTTTTACTATGGGAGATTTATCTGGAATTCCGGGACTTTTCATTACCACGTCGGCATTTAAAATCAGGTCTTCTGTATGCTGTTCTTCTTCCCAAGCAATTTTATTAATGATAAGAACTTCTTTATAGCTTTCTTTTATTTTACCAAAATCAGATACAAAAACATCGTATCCTTGTTTCTTTCCTAAAATTGCGGTACCAACGCCGCTTTCTCCTCCTCCTAATACTACTAGCCTCATCTATCTTAATTTTAATGTAACAATTGATAATATGGCTAACATGATTGCAACAATCCAAAATCTGGTTACAATTTTACTTTCGTGATATCCTTTCTTTTGATAATGATGATGAAGTGGTGACATCAAGAAAATTCTTCTTCCTTCTCCAAAACGTCTTTTTGTATATTTAAAATAAGCTACCTGTATAATTACCGAAGCACTTTCTGCCAAGAAAATTCCGCAGAACAAAACGATCAGTATTTCTTTACGAACTGCAATTGCCAAAACTGCTATAATTCCACCGATAGTCAAACTTCCTGTATCTCCCATAAAAACCGATGCGGGATAGGAATTGTACCAAAGAAATCCGATTAGCGCTCCAACAAAAGCAGATATAAAAACAGTCATTTCGCCCGAATTGGGTATGTACATGATGTTTAGATAATTTGAGAAAATGATATTCCCTGAAACAAACGTAAATATTCCGAGCGCGAGCACCGATATTGCCGAGGTTCCTGCAGCGAGTCCGTCAATTCCATCGGTCAAATTAGCTCCGTTAGAAACTGCTGTGATGATAAAAATAACAACCGGAATAAAAATTAACCAAGCCCATTTTTCGTATCCATCACCTAAAAAAGATAAAATTTCAGCATAATCAAATTCGTTGTTTTTAACAAAAGGAATTGTGGTTGCTGTAGATTTCTCTTCAACTGGTGCCGGCAAAACTACTGTTGTCGTAGCTGTTGCTGTTTTAAAAACATCGGTTCTTCCAGTATCGGTTCTTACCGTAACTGCAGGATTAAAATAAAGAACGGCTCCTACTATAATCCCTAGACCAACTTGACCAATAACTTTAAAAATTCCTTTAAGTCCTGCTTTATCTTTTTTGAATATTTTAATATAATCATCAACAAAACCAATTGTTCCCATCCAAAGTGTAGTAACAATAAGCAATACGATATAAATATTATGCAGACGAGCAAATAACAAAACAGGCAAAAGCGTAGCAAAAATGATAATAAGTCCTCCCATTGTTGGAGTTCCTGCTTTTTCATTTTGACCTGCCAAACCTAACTCACGAACTGTTTCGCCAACTTGCTGCTTACGCAAAAAATTAATAATACGTTTTCCGTAAATCGTTGACAAAAGCAATGAAAGCATGAAAGCTAATGCCGATCTAAAAGTGATATACTGAAAAACTCCAGTTCCCGGTATATCTAATGTTTTGTCTAAATATTCAAATAAATAGTATAGCATATATCTTGGTTTATTTGTGTTAGTTTGTTCCTTACAGAAGCCCGATTAACGATTATTTGTTTAATTGAATTAAAATTTCTTTCACAGTTTCCATATCATCAAAATGATGACGAACTCCATTTATTTCCTGATACGTTTCATGTCCTTTACCAGCAATTAAAATAATATCATTTGGCTGCGCCAATTGACAAGCTGTTTTTATAGCTTGCTTTCTGTCTGTAATTCTTAATATTTTTTTATAATTATGAGCTTCTACTCCTTTCTCCATTTCATCTAAAATCACTTCCGGATCTTCATTTCTAGGATTGTCTGACGTTAAGATTGCTTTATCACTAAGATCTGAAGCAATTTTCGCCATAATTGGTCTTTTCGTTTTATCTCTATTTCCGCCACAACCTACGACTGAAATCAATTGTTCGTTTTTAGTACGGATATCGTCTATCGTTTTTAAAACATTATCTAAAGCGTCCGGCGTATGTGCATAATCAACGATTGCTGTAATATTTCCTTCTGAAACAATATATTGAAAACGACCCGAAACACTCTCTAAATCAGACAACAAGCGCAACGCTTCAAGACTATCCATTCCTAGCTCTATAGCCGTTCCGTAAATCGCTAAAACATTATAAGCATTAAAAGTTCCAATAAGTTTTACCCAAACTTCATTGTCATTTACTTTTAATAATAATCCTGATAATTGGCTCTCTAAAATCGTTGCTTTAAAATCAGCATATGATTTTAGAGCATATGTAAACTTTCGTGCAACCGTATTTTGAAGCATTACAGTCCCATTTTTATCATCGATGTTTGATAAAGCAAAAGCTGTTTTTGGCAATGAATCAAAAAACGATTTTTTTACATCCCTATATTCTGCAAAAGTTGGATGATAATCTAGATGATCGTGCGAAAGATTTGTAAAAATGCCGCCCACAAAATGCAAAGCTTCAGTCCTTTTTTGATGAATTCCGTGTGAACTCACTTCCATAAAACAATGTGTTACGCCAGCTTCAATCATTTCATTTAAATAATGATTTATTGTAATCGAATCTGGTGTGGTATGTGTGGCTTTATATTCTGTTTCATCAACCATTATTTTTACAGTTGATAATAAACCGACTTTAAATCCTGCTTTTTGAAACAATTGAAATAATAATGACGCTATTGTTGTTTTTCCGTTTGTCCCAGTAACACCAACAAGCTTTAATTTTTCAGATGGATTTCCGAAATAATTAGCAGCCATAAAAGCAAGAGCTGTATTTGTATCTTTTACTTTTATATAGGTAATTCCTTTTTCAATATTTTCTGGAAGCGTATCACAGATTATTGCAATTGCACCAAGCTGAATTGCTTTTTCGATATAATCATGTCCATCAGAAAGGGATCCGCGGATGGCTACAAAAACATCATTTGTCTCAATTTTTCTTGAATCAAAATCAATTTTATGTATATCGATTTCTGTCGAACCTGTTACAGATTCAATAGCTACTTTATATAATATGTCTTTCAGTATTTTCACGATAATTCTAATACTATAGTTGTGTTTTTACTAATACTTTGTCCAGCTTGCAAAGACTGTTTTTTTACTTTTCCCACTCCATTGACCTTTACTTTTAAACCTAAGTTTTCTAGTAGTGCAATAGCATCCATTCCTGGCATTCCCTTTAAATCCGGAACCTGATTTGATTTTTTATTGGCTTCAACAGCATAATATTTATCATAACTAGAATCTTGTTTTGGAACTCGAGAATCTAATTTTTTAATTTTATTTGTTGAAGGCGCGTCTGTAAAAATCTTTTGAGCAATTCTTTTAAAAACCGGTCCTGCAACGTCTGCTCCATAATAATTATTATTAGCTGTATTTGGCTTATGAACCACTACAATACAAGAATATTTAGGGTGATCAGCTGGAAAATATCCTGCAAAAGAAGAAGCATAATACATTCCTTCTCTTCCAGCTTTACCATAATTCACCATAGCTGTTCCTGTTTTTCCTGCCATCGAAAAATCTTTAGAATATAACTTAGAACCTGTTCCTTTTTTTACCACATTTTGCAAAACCGCTTTTACTTTTTTTAATGTCTCAGGAGAACAAATCCTCGGATTAATTACTTCTGTATCGAATTTTTTAATCGTTTTATTCCATTCTTTAATTTCTGAAACAAACTGTGGTTTTACCATTACACCATTATTTGCAACTGCATTATATAAGGTTAAAGTCTGCATTGGCGTAACCGAAACATTATATCCAAAAGCCATCCATGGAAGCGTAGTTCCTGACCAATGTTTGTCTCCAGGCTGTGGAATATATGGCTTACCTTCTCCTTTAAAATGCAATCCTAATGTCTTATTTAATCCGTACGCATTAATATGATTTACAAACTTAGAGGGGTTACTTTTGTAATTTTCGTAAACTGCCTGAACCATTACCGTATTTGATGAAAGCTCAAATCCGCGTGCTAATGAAACTTTTCCATAACCGCCTTTATGCGAATCACGAACAGCTCTTCCGTAATATCTAATTTCTCCGCCATGACTATCATAAACCGTACTTGTATCTGCTACTTTATCATCTAAGATTGCCATTAAATCGACCAATTTAAAAGTCGATCCTGGCTCGTGAGATTCAGCAATTGCGTAATTTGTTGTTTCATAATACGACCCGTCTTCTGCTCTTCCTAAATTCGAAATCGCTTTTACATGCCCTGTTTCTGTTTCCATTACTACCACACAACCATGATCTGCTCCATAATCTTCTAATTGTTTCAATAAAGCATGATGTGCTATATCTTGAATAAAAACATCGATTGTCGAAATAACATCATAGCCATCTTGAGGATCAACTTCGTTGACGTCACGAATTGGCTTCCATTGTCCTTTTGCTATTTTTTGCTTTAAAATCTTACCGTCTTTTCCGTTTAAATAACTTTTAAAAGCCCACTCGATTCCTTTTCCTACTTCTACTCCTGTTGCAGGATCAATTCGATCGTAACCGATTGTTCTTTCAGCAATTTTTCCTATCGGGTGTTTTCTAACGGTTTCTTGTTCAATTATAATCCCGCCTTTAAAAGCACCTAAATTGAATAATGGAAAACCTTTAATTTTTACATATTCTGTATAGCTCAAATTACGGGCAATTAAATAATAGCGGTTTTTATTGGCTCTTGCTTTTCTTAATTCCTGCTCATAATAACCTCCTGGTCTATCTAAAACAGTTGCCAATGAATCTGATAATGCTTTTACGAATTTCTCGAAAGTTTCTGTTTTTGGCGCTTTTGCATCAAATCTAATTTCATAATTGGGAATTGATGTTGCCAGTAAACTTCCATCAGCCGAATAAATATTTCCTTTATTTGCCGGAATCACAAAATTTCTAACTGTACGCTGTTTGGCGAGTTTTCTATAATAATCTCCTTCAACCCATTGAATATTGGTTAATTTAACAACAATAGCAATTGCCATCACGAAGATGAAAACTGCTACGAGGTAAATTCTGTAGGATATATGTTTATCGTCTACTGCCATATTCTTTTAAAGAAACTTTTTTCTTCTTCTTTTTTAACTTCTATTTTTACTGGAGGAACTGTCGATGGAAAAATCTGTTTTTCTAACATTTTATCCGATATCGTTGATTCCATTTTTAACTTCATTAGTTCTGAACGTCGGTCTACAAATTCAGATCGCAATTCTTTTACTTCATTGTTCAGTTTTGCAATTTCAAAAACCTTTTGTTCGTATCGCTGTGTATTGGCAATCATTATTATGGCAAGCAAAATGATAAAAACAATGAATCGCCAATTTTTTACAGCGTCATCATTTATAAGAAACCTTGCTTTTAATATGCCAAATACTCCACCTTTCATTTTTTTATACCTTATATATTATATCTTCTCTGCAATTCTCAATTTTGCACTTCTTGCTCGATTGTTGATTTTGATCTCTGCATCATCAGGAACAATCAATTTTCCGATTGTTTTAAAAGGAACTGAAAAATTTCCGAAGAAATCACGTTCTGGTTCTCCTTCAAACATTCCATTCTTAATAAATCTTTTTACCAATCTGTCTTCTAAAGAATGATATGAGATTACAGAAAATCTTCCACCCGGATTTAGAATTTCTAACGATTGCTCAATAAATTCCTTCAAAACATCCATTTCTTGATTTACCTCGATTCGAATCGCCTGATAAATTTGAGCCAATATTTTATTTCGAACTCTTTCAGGTAAATATTTTGCTAAAACTACTTTCAATTCATCTGTAGTTTTAATTGGCTGATATTCTCTAGCCTCTAGAATTGTTCTTGCAAGAACTGGCGCATTTTTCAACTCTCCATAATCAAAAAAAACACGACGTAAATCCTGTTCTTCATATTCGTTAACCACTCGATAAGCATTCAAATCATTTTTCTGACTCATCCGCATATCCAGTTCGGCATCGAATCTGGTAGAGAAACCTCTTTCCGGAACATCAAACTGATGTGATGAAACTCCCAAATCAGCTAAAATTCCGTCAACACTTTTTACACCATGAAAACGCAAGAACCTTTTTATAAATCTGAAATTCTCATTTATCAAAGTAAACCTTTCATCTGGCAATGCATTTGCAAGTGCATCTTCGTCTTGATCAAAAGCAAATAATTTTCCGTTTGGCCCTAATCTTCTCAAAATTTCTTTTGAATGCCCACCGCCTCCAAACGTCACGTCTACATATATTCCATCAGGCTTAATATTTAAACCATCAACTGTAGGATGAAGCAAAACCGGATTATGATATTCCATTGTCGTCGTCATTAATATTTCCCATTACTTCTTCGGCTAAATCTGCAAAATCCATATCTTCGCCGCTTATTGATTTTTCATATAAATCTTTATCCCAAATTTCCACAATATTAACCGCAGATGAGAAAACAACATCTTTAGAAATACTTGAAAAGGCTACCAAATCTTTTGGGACCAACAACCTTCCTAATGCATCAATCTCTACCACTTTAACACCAGCAGTAAATCTTCTGATGAAATCATTGTTCTTTTTCACAAAACGATTAAGCTTGTTGATTTTTTGCATCATCAAGTCCCACTCTTCCATCGGATATAATTCTAAACACGGCTGAAAAACAGAGCGCTTCAAAACGAATCCGTTTTGAAGAGAAGAAGCCAATTGCTTTTTTAAAGGTGCAGGCATCATTAGCCTTCCTTTAGCATCGACTTTACACTCATATGTTCCGACAATTGTGTTCAAGAAAAATCAATTAATATGTTATAGGACAAAAATATAAAAAAAAATACCACATTTTACCACAAAATACCACTTTGTTAATAAGTTTAACCACTTTTCTACCACTACGCTTAATTTATGGACAATCAATACCTTAGCTAATCATTAGTGAATTCCCAATAACAGTAATCATTCAAAAAAAATACGCACTGATTTTCTTAAAAAAGTAACTATTATGTCAGTTTCTTAACATTTAGGAAAACTACCAAAAACACGCCTAAAATCTGATTGTTAGACACTTATATATTCTACTGAAATTATCTAGTTAAAAAATGGCAGCAAAAATTCATTTTTATTTATTAAACCCTATATTTGTCCAAATTGAAATTGGCATTAAATTAAATGGACAAACACTACAAAAAAGAAGGCAAATACAGCTATTATGAAGCTGGAGAAGGAACTCCTATCGTTATTTTACATGGCTTAATGGGAGGCCTAAGTAACTTTGATGCTGTAGCGGAATATTTCCCAACAAAAGGATACAAAGTTGTAATCCCAGATTTGCCAATCTATACTCAAAGTATTTTAAAAACTAACGTGAAAAGCTTTGCCAAGTACGTTAAAGACTTTATAACTTTTAAAGGTTTTGATCAGGTTATTTTATTAGGCAACTCCCTTGGAGGACATATTGCACTTTATCACACTAAATTATATCCAGAAAAAGTAGCTGGACTTGTAATTACCGGAAGTTCTGGTCTTTATGAAAGTGCGATGGGCGACAGTTATCCAAAGAGAGGTGATTACGAATACATCAGAAAGAAAGCTGAAGATGTATTTTACGATCCTGCTATTGCTACTCCAGAACTTATTGATGAAGTTTACGCAACAGTTAATGACCGCATAAAATTGATTAAAACATTAACGATTGCAAAAAGTGCAATTCGTCATAATATGGCAAAAGATTTACCAAAAATGACAGTGGAAACCTGTATTATTTGGGGTAAAAACGATGCTGTAACACCACCAAATGTTGCCGAAGAATTTGATAAATTATTGCCTAATTCAACTTTGTATTGGATAGACAAATGTGGACACGCTGCTATGATGGAACATCCTCAGGAATTTAATAATATTCTTGAAGAATGGCTCGTTAAAAAGAATTTATAGCATCTATCTCTCGACTTTAGGAGGTTTTAAAAACCCAAAAACATGAAAATTACAACCGCCGAATTTATTGTCAGCAATTCTGAAGTTGCAAAATGCCCTCAGGAATTTTTGCCAGAATATGCCTTTATCGGAAGATCAAACGTAGGCAAGTCGTCTTTGATCAATATGCTTACCAATCATAAAAATTTAGCAAAAACTTCAGGAAGACCAGGAAAAACACAATTAATTAATCATTTTAAGATTAACAACAATTGGTTTCTAGTCGATTTGCCGGGTTACGGTTACGCCAAAGTATCCAAAAAAACAAAATCAGTTTTTCAGCAATTTATTACTGATTATTTTGAAACCAGAGAACAATTAGTTTGCGCTTTTGTTTTAATTGATATTCGCCACGAAGCTCAAAATATTGATATTGAATTTATGTCATACATGGGAGAAAGCGAAATTCCGTTTTGTATTATTTTTACGAAAGCAGATAAAATCAGTAAAGTAAAAGTTGATTCTCACGTTGCAGCATACAAAAAACAAATGTTTGCAAATAACTGGGAAGAAATGCCCCATTATTTTGTAACCTCATCTACAGAATCGACTGGAAAAGAAGAGCTTTTAGCTTACATTGACGAAGTAAATCAGGAGGTTTTTAAAAATAATAGTCAGTTTTAAGAAAACAAATTTCAATAAATAGAAATCCCAAATTCCGAGTTTTAAAATTGGAATTTGGGATTTTTATTTATTGAAATTTAAGGAAATTTTATTTCGTCAATTCTAGTTTTTCTGCAAAATAATCACAGAAATCTTTCATTGTGTCTGACATTTTTTCGTCGTCTGTTGCGCGTTTAAAAGTATCAGACATTGCTACTAAAGTCTGGTGAAAGAAAATTTTCATTTCATCAACCGGCATATCTTTCGTCCATAAATCAATACGCATTGTTTCTTTAGCTTTACTGTCCCAAATAGACAGCATAATTGCTTTTGCTTCTTCTGCCTGCACTCCGCCATCTTGAGCGCTCCACGTTAATTTTTCTGGAACACGGTTTTTATCTAATTCTATATTGAATCTAATTTCTGAGTTTATTGTATCTGACATTATTTCTTAGGTTTATATTTTGACTTTTCAAAAATTTCTTTTGCATTCACTTTTAACAATTCTGACAATGCAACATTGTTATTTTTCATATAAGAACGAACAATCTGCCAGCCAATCCAAGCTCCTATGCGTCCTGGCGAATCGTTATCAATTTCTAAATAAAATTTAGAAAAAGGTGCCGGTGTCATAAATCGTGTTGTCAATTTCGGATCATCGCTGTACAGCATTTGTTTTTCGATAAAATAACGCCACATATAAGCTTCATTTTCTTCACACCATTTTATTTGTTCTGGCGTATAGCCTATTTTTTCAGCATCTGTATATTCTGGCAGCAATAAATCTTTTGCATACAATTGTTTTCCTTCAAAAATCATTTGAGAAACTAAATTTCTGTCTGGAAAAGCAGGAATATTTCTGTAAGCAAAACTAGATACGACATCTGGCATAATCTGTTTTTCTTCGAAATTTTGCTTTAAGTAAGTTGGAAACTCATAAAATTTATGCTCTTTTCCTAAATACAATTCCAATGCAACAATTACCAGACTGTCTGCATAGATTGCTTTGGCATTATAATCCATTTCCCCAATTACCGTAATTACTTTTGGCGTTTTTGTTTTAGGAAAATAATATTTTACATGCTGAAAAAGCGAATTAAATTCTTGGCGAACAGGCTCAATATTGGAATATTTTTTCTGCACTTCTTCATATACTTCTCTCCAAATTGGTTCCTGCATTTTCTTTAGCCAAACAGAGTCATCATTGCCAGCCGGAAAAAAGAAAGGATACTGTCTTTTTACTTTCGCCAAATCTTCTGGTTTGGTCTCAAAAAACACTTTATCAAAACGTTCTACTTTAATATCAACCGGAATTTCTTCCACTTCTTTTTCTACTTTGCTTTTTTGATCACAAGACAAAAAAAACAAGCACAGAACCACTGCAAAGCGATATATTTTCATTTTATTTTAATTAGATTTGTGTTGCATAAATTTAAAAAATACACATACTTAAAAATATTTGTGCAAATATACATCCCTGTATCTTAAAACTTGAACTATTATGGCTAAAAAAAGTACTATTCAAACAGAAAAAGTAAATACCCACATTGTAGAGTGGCTAAAAAATTATGCTAACAATGCAAAAGTAAATGGTTTTGTAATCGGAATTTCTGGTGGAGTTGACTCTGCAGTAACTTCAACACTATGCGCACAGACCGGCTTAAAAGTTTTATGTGTTGAAATGCCTATTCATCAAGCAGAAAGTCAAGTTTCAAGAGGAAGAGAACATATTGAGCAATTAAAAAAACGTTTTCCGAACGTTTCGAATGTAGAAACTGATTTAACAGCGGTTTTCGAAGCATTTAAGGCATCTGTACCAAAATCTGATGACGAAGCAAAGGTGAGCCTTTCTTTAGCAAACACGCGCGCTCGTATTCGAATGACATCTTTATATTATTTGGCCGGAATTCATGGTCTTTTAGTTGCCGGAACAGGAAACAAGGTCGAAGATTTTGGTGTAGGATTTTATACTAAATATGGAGATGGCGGCGTCGATTTAAGTCCGATCGCAGATTTAATGAAATCTGATGTTTATGCTTTAGGAGAATTTTTAACAATTCCACAATCAATTTTAACAGCTGCTCCAACAGATGGATTATTTGGTGACAATAGAACCGATGAAGATCAATTAGGAGCAAGTTATGATGAGCTTGAATGGGCGATGGAAGCGGCGGCGTCAGGAAAGACGGCGGTTGACTTTAATGGGAGAGAAAAATCTGTCTTTGAAATTTATAAACGTTTAAACACCAGCAACAAGCATAAAATGGATGCAATACCCGTTTGTTTAATACCAAAAACGTTAAAGTAGAAATTTTTAACATTTGTCAGCTATTAATTACAGAATTTATTTATTAATTTTACCGTTCCAAAAACATGATAATAATTCTAAAAAGGTAAAAATTATGATTAAAGTATGTCTTGCAGACAATCATCCTGTGACTCACTTTGGCGTTAAGTCTTATTTCAAAGACCACGATCAAATTTCAATTGTTGCCAACGTAGGCAATTTTTCAATGGTTAGAGATATTCTTCAGACGAAGGAGATCGACATCCTAATTCTAGATCTAGAGTTAGAAGGTCTTTCGAGCATCTTCGAAGTTAAATCGATCCTGAAGAACTTCCCAAAAACAAAAATTGTAATTTTTAGTGACCTCGCTGAACAAATGTATGCTCCAAATGCAATTAAAGCAGGAGTTTCTGGGTATGTGCACAAAACAGAAAAACTTGAAACATTAGGTCTTTCTATTATTAAAGTACATGAAGGAAAAATTATCATCAACGAAACTGTTCGTAAAAACATGGCTCTAATTGCTAAACAAAGCAAAAGCGAACGTTTGTACAGAAAACTTTCAAATCGCGAGATCGAAGTTTTACGCTATTTAAGCGATGGTAAGAAAAACAATGAAATCTCTAAAATCTTAAACCTGAACGAAAAAACGATCAGTACTTACAAATTAAGATTATTGACTAAATTGAATGTTACTAATTTAGTTGACTTAGTAAATAAGGCAAAGACTTTAGAAATTATTTAATGGTATCTTGACATTACTCTTCCGAGTTTTTTTGAGAACGAATTAACTAGTTTTGAGTAGTCGACTACCATAGACAAAAGCTCCGTATTATCTGAATTATCAGGTTGTATGGAGCTTTTTAATTCTTCGATAATTCGATCAACCAAAAACCAGCGCATAGACATAATAGTTTCCGTAACATATTGTGCGATACTCGCCTGTTTGTCTTTTGCAAAAATATTTTGCCCTTCCCAATTGTGAAGTGTTACTTTTTCATCTTCCATCAAAATATCCGTTACCTCTTGAGCAAAATCTGGCTGTAGACGCATTAAATACTGCTCTAAACTGAATTTTTCATTTTGAAGATAAAACGAAGTTAAGTCGGTAAAAATATCTCGGAATAAATTATTAGAAAGCTCTACTTCGTCTTCCTGCAAACTCAAATAAATTCGCTGAAAAACTTTGTATTCTTTCTTTTCCGTAATCATTTCGATTTCGCCTTCTTCATTGCTTTTCAAAAGAACATCTTCAAATTCTTCGGTTTTATCTCCGTAAAGCAATAAAATCTCAATTACTTTTCGTTCTAAACGATATAAAATATCTACTTTTTCAGTTTGCTGTCCTGGATATCCCAGTTCTCCTGGATAATCATCAGGAGGTCCCATTCTTGGATCTTCTGGATCTCCTCCTGAAAAACCAGCATTTTTTGAATTTTGGTTTCTGACAACCTCAAAAGGTTTTTGTTCCTGTTTTTGCTTTTTGTTAGCTTCGGCAATATCTTTTTGAATCAATTGCGCCAATGTACTTACCAAAACCTGTTCCGAAATATCCATAATTCTGGCACATTCCTGAATATACACTTCTCGTTGAATACGATCTGGTATTTTAGAAATACTCGTTACCATATCTCTGATCAGGTCGGCCTTTTTTATAGGATCGTTTTTAGCTTCATTCATTAAAATTGAAGCTTTGAACTGTATAAAATCTTTACTATTTTCTTCTAAATAGGCTACTAAATCGTCGTGCGAATTTTTTCTGGCAAAACTGTCCGGATCTTCCCCGTCAGGAAAACTGCAAACTCTCACATTCATTCCTTCTTCCAGAATCAAATCGATTCCGCGTATAGAAGCACGTAGTCCTGCAGCGTCGCCATCAAAAAGTACGGTAATGTTTCTGGTCAGACGATTAATTAATCGAATCTGATCTGGCGTTAAAGCAGTTCCTGAAGAAGCCACGACATTTTCAATTCCCGCCTGATTAAACTGAATTACATCGGTATAACCTTCAACCAAATAGCAATTGTTTTGTTTGGCAATTGCTTGTTTTGCCTGAAAAATTCCATAAAGCACTTTACTTTTATGGTAAATATCACTTTCTGGCGAGTTTAAGTATTTCGCCGCTTTTTTATCATTCGTTAAAATACGCCCTCCAAAACCTAAAACACGTCCGGACATACTTTCTATAGGAAACATTACACGTCCTTTAAAACGGTCAAAAGGACGATCTTCTCTGGCAATTGTCAAACCGGTACTTTCTAGAAATTCAAGTTTGTATCCTTTGCCTAAAGCTTCTTTAGTCAAAGCATCCCAAGTTTCCGGAGAATATCCTAAACTAAACTTTTTGATGGTTTCGTTTGTAAAACCTCTTTCTTTAAAATAGGAAAGTCCAATTGCCTTTCCTTCTTCTGAATTTAAAAGTGTTTTATGAAAATAATCTTTTGCAAACTCCGAAACCAAGTACATGCTTTCGCGAACATCCGTCATGGCTTTTTCAGCATCCGTCTGTTCTGTTTCTTCAATTTCAATATTGTATTTTCTAGCCAAATATCGAATAGCTTCCGGATAGGTAAATTGTGAATGTTCCATCAGAAATTTAACCGAATTCCCTCCTTTTCCTGTACTAAAGTCTTTCCAAATTCCTTTGGCAGGCGACACCATGAACGACGGAGAACGCTCATCTGAGAACGGACTCAAGCCTTTAAAGTTACTTCCGGCACGTTTTAAGTTGACAAAATCACCAATAACCTCCTCTACTCGAGCAGTTTCAAAAACAGAATCAATTGTACTTTGTGAAATCAAAACGTAAATATTTTTTTAAGTTGAAAGCCTGTAAAAGTACACAAATCCATCTTGAAATTTGTCGATTTCAAATAAAAAAAGTGCCTCTTTCGAAGCACTTTTTTCACTAACTAAACTTAATATACTTAATTCAAATCTAAGCGTAATCCTAATGATATATTATTTTCTTTGATTAAATTATCTTGAAATAAAGGGTTCAAATCGTACTTTAAATACAAACTCAATTCTTTATATCCGATATAAGAACTTAATCCATAAATGAAGTTATTGGTATTAAAGTCGCCTTTTGTTTTTTGTGTGCTTTTATAATCATTGTCATCAAATTTCAAAATTTGTTTTGATTTTACATTGATTCCTGCATAACCTCCAACTCCAAAACGGAAACTTTTATGCGTTCTAAAATAGGTTTTTCCGTTGCTTTCTTTAGGTTTAGAAAAATCAAATTCTAAATGAACCGGTGCTACTAAGTAAACGTTTCTAAAACGAGATTCCTCAAGATTTATAGCATTTGTCTCTAAATTAGTCTGATCGCCATCTACCGCAAAACTTCTGTTATCTGTCGGGCGGATATTATTATACATCAATGAAAGTCCGTATTTTGCATGCAATAAATTATCGTTTTTCATTAATCTAGAGTTATAGGTAAAACCCCATTCGTAAAAATGTGAACCCATAAAACTATAATTCGAATCCTGAAGTTTGCCATCGACCATTGTATTATTTAAACCCATTGCAAAAACAAATTGCGATGTAGTTCTTCTTTCGCCTCGAATAGAATCTTTATGGCGCTTTTCCCAATCTCTGTCATTCCAGTGAATAACCAGTGTATGTTTATTTATTGAATCTTGTTCTTTGATTTTTCCGTCGACTTTTTGCTGCACTAAATCATTAAGTTCATTTTGAGCCAAAGTCACTTTTTCTTCGATGATTACGGCTCTTGCTTCTGCCAATTCTTTTTTGCGTTTATCTGCTTGTTCCTGAGTTATTTTTCCTTCAGATAATTGAACATTTACAGCTTCAACTTCTTCTTTTAGAGTTGCTTTTTCTTCTTTTGTAATTTTCTCTATTTTATTGGCAATTTTTCTTGCTTTAGATTCAAAACTCTCTTGTCCAAGCACTTTACTGACAAATAAGAATACTAGAATTACGAGGTAAATGGTAAAATTTTTCATGATTGATTGATTTTTGATTGATGATTTTTGATTATGAATTATAAATTGTGAATTGTAAATTATCTGCTTTTATTATATAAGATTATATTGGATCGCAATTGATATTGTAATTGATGTTTAATAACTTATTCTTGTTTATTTCTGTTTGACAAGGCCACTTTTACCGTTTGGTAATTTTTATTGACTTTTGTAATTACTTTTTCTCTGAACGAAAGTTCTAATTCGCCGTCGACTTGATTAAGAAGATCGTTGGCATTGATTTTAATTTTTGATTTTGGCTTTTCCGAACTTTCAGCCACAACTGTTTTTTCTGCAGATTCTAACAACTGATCAACAGTTTCTTTTTTAGGATTTTCTGCGACTGAAGTTTGATTATTGATTGATTGTTTTTCTTGATTGTTTTTGATGATGATTGAAGACTCCGCTATTTGTTTTGATTCATTTTTACTGGTTTTATTTGAAATTTGATTATTTATTTTTTGTTGTTTCGTTAAAGTGTCTTCTAAATTTCTTTCAGCAATTACATTTTCCGTTTTTATTGAATCAACATTGTTTAGAGTAGTTTTTGCAACTGATTCTTTTTCAACTTCTTTTTCAACAACTACAGTTTTTGGAATTTCAACTGCATTTTTATTTTGATTCAAAAAGAAAGTTCCAACCAACAAAAACCCTATAAAACTGGCTGCGATATACAACCATTTTCTGTTTTTCGTTTTAGGTTGTTTTTTTTCTTCAGCAACACTCAACATAGCATCTAATCTGTCCCAGGCTTTGTTGCTTGGTTCAATTTTGCGCTCGTTTAGTTTTTCACGGAAATCCTTTTCAAAATTATTCGGTTCCATTATCTTGTTTTTTTAAAATAGTAATTTGTGTTTGCAGCATTTTTCTAGCGTGCGATAATTGCGATTTTGATGTTCCTTCATTAATTCCTAACATCTTGGCAATTTCATTGTGTTTGTAGCCTTCAATAGCGTATAAATTGAAAACCATTTTATAGCCATCTGGCAAAGCGTCTATCAAAAATTGAATTTGTTCAACTGTAAACTGGCTATCGATTTCATTAAAGCTTTCTTCAACAAAAAACTCATCTTCGGCAAATTTTACTTTTTTCTGAACTCTTAAATAAGAAATGCATTCGTTAACCATAATTCGGCGGATCCAGCCTTCAAAACTTCCTTTGTGTTCGAAGTTTTTTAAATTCGTAAACACTTTCATAAATGCCGTAATCATTACATCTTCTGCCAATTGAATGTCTTTTATATATTGTCGACATACACTCAACATTTTTGAAGAAAACTTACTGTAAATCTGCTGTTGTGCCTGACGATTATTTTCGACAGCCAACTTTATGATTTTGGTTTCTTCTTGATGTAAATGAATAATTTTCATTTATACGCTTTTGGTTTTTGGTTTTAGAAACAGACTTCTATTAGCATAGACGATTGTCGATTTGAAATGGTTGCATGAGATAGGAAAATTTTCAATAAAAAAAATCCAAAATTCCATTCGCACAGAAACAAACAATTGATTCACAACAAAGTAAATCAATTATCTAATTAATAAATTTTCTAATTATTTTTTTCTTTCGATGACGTAGTTTACCATCAAAGTCAGCGCCTCTTTATACTCAGAATCTTCGAAGTTTTGAAGCAGAGAAAGTGCTTCCTGCTGGAATTGCACCATTTTGTTTTCGGCGTAAGCCAAACCATTGTTGTTTTTTACAAAGGCAATCACTTCTTTGACACGTTTTTTGTCTTTGTTGTGGTTTTTGATGGAGTTTATCAGCCACTTTTTTTCCTGCGGGGTACAAGTATTTAAAACGTGAATTAAAGGCAAAGTCATTTTTTGCTCTTTAATATCTATTCCCGTTGGTTTTCCGATGGCTTCTTCGCTGTAATCAAATAAATCGTCTTTGATTTGAAAAGCCATTCCGATCAACTCACCAAACTTTCGCATGTTTTCTACCTGAACATCATCTTCAATTACAGATTTTGCACCGAGCGCACAACAAGCGGCAATAAGTGTTGCTGTTTTCTTTCGGATAATTTCGTAATAAACATCTTCTGTAATATCAAGTCTGCGGGCTTTTTCTATTTGAAGTAATTCTCCTTCGCTCATTTCACGAACGGCAACTGAAATAATTCGTAGTAAATCGAAATCGCCATTATCAATAGAAAGCAATAATCCTTTTGAAAGCAAATAATCACCAACTAAAACGGCAATCTTATTTTTCCAAAGTGCATTTATGGAGAAAAAGCCACGACGGCGATTACTGTCATCTACTACATCATCGTGTACTAAAGTTGCAGTATGAATTAATTCAATAACTGAAGCGCCACGATAGGTTCTCTCGTTTACAATACCGCCAGAAACCATTTTTGCAGTCAGAAAAACAAACATCGGACGCATTTGTTTTCCCTTACGATTTACGATGTAATAGGTTATGCGGTTCAGCAATGCAACCTTTGAAGTCATCGATTCATGGAACTTTGTTTCAAAAAGTTCCATCTCGTTAAAGATGGGCTGTTTTATTTGAGAAGTAATATTCATTTCGATTTCAAATATACTATTTTAAATAAAAATACGTTGTGTATTTTATGTTAGTATATGAATATTTTATACACTAATCTAAAAAACCACACCGAAAACACAATCTAGTTAAAGCCTAATTTGAATTCATTAATTAAAATCACGTAAAACTTAATTTATTATGAAAACAAAATTTTTATTTATTGGAACATTAGTCGCTTTATCTTTTTTTATCAGCTGTAATTCTGATGAAAAAACAAATAACGGTTCATCAGCAAAAATTTCAAACGATGAAATTATTACAAATTCTACTATAGATGCCTCTATAGATGATGTAACAAACATTGCCGAAGATCAATTTAACGCACAGCAAAATATAGCTGCAAAACCAAGCGGACCTGTAAAAAACTTTCTTCCGAGCTGTGCTACTATTACAACAGTTTTAACAAATAATACCTGGACAAGAACAGTCGATTTTGGCGTTGAAGGATGTACATTAGAAAACGGAAATACAGTAAAAGGAAAAATGGTTATTTCTTTCTCTAATGATTTTTCAGCTTCGACCCAGACTATTAGCTATACTTTTGACGGATTTTATCACAATGGCAAAAAACTTCAAGGAAGCAAAAGCTTAGTGCGAACTGTAAAAACAACAGATTTATTAGCGACAGCGCATCCCGTTTTGACTGCAGCTATTGATTTGACTATTACTTTTGATGATGGAAAAGTATACAGCAGAAAAGGTTCTTTGGTTAAAGAAATGACTGCTGGTTATGACACGTGGTTTAACTGGGAAGATAATGTTTTTGTGGTAACAGGAAGCGGTACAACAACTTTCCCGAATGGAGATACTTTTTCAGCTGAAATCACAACACCTTTAGAATTTAAAGCTTCCTGCAAAAAGTCATTTGCTGTTAAAGGAGTTGTTTCAATTACTAAAAATGGAGCAACAGCAGTTATTGATTATGGCACCGGAGATTGCGATACGCTTGCTAAGATTACAAAAGATGGAGTAACGGAAGAAATCGATTTGAAAAAATAGAATCATCCTTTTTGCCCAAAAAAAAAGCATTAAAAACAAGAAGGCTCTCGTTTTTAATGCTTTTTTGTTTATCATAATGCTATCAAATGTTGCGATGGAACATTATCCTCATTTTGAATATTTTTTTTTTCTCATGATAATATATTTCTACGAAATATTATATTACATTTCTGCTTCTTTATTGGCTAATTGACCACAGGCTGCATCAATATCTTTTCCTCGGCTTCGGCGTACTTTCACCACTATTCCAATATTTTCCAGCGCTTTAATGTAAGCCATTATTGATTCTTCTGAAGCTTGCTGAAACTCTCCATCATCAATTGGGTTGTATTCGATTAAATTGACTTTGCAAGGCACATATTTACAAAATTTCACTAATGCATCAATCGAAGCTTTATCGTCATTAATTCCTTTCCAAACTACATATTCATAAGAGATTTTACTTTTGGTTTTTTTATACCAATATTCTAATGCCTCACGTAAATCTGCTAAGGGAAAATTCTTGCTGAAAGGCATAATTCGAGCTCTGATATCGTCGATTGCTGAATGCAGTGAAACAGCTAATTTGAATTTCACCTCATCATCAGCCATTTTTTTGATCATTTTTGGGATTCCAGAAGTCGATACCATAATACGTTTTGGCGACATTCCTAAGCCTTCAGATGACGTTACCATATCTATCGCTTTGATGACATTATTGTAATTCATTAAAGGTTCGCCCATTCCCATAAAAACAATATTCGAAAGCGGATGATTATGATATAAACGGCTTTCTTTATCTATTGCCAAAATCTGGTCATAAATTTCGCCTGGCTCTAGATTTCGCATTCTTTTTAAGCGTGAAGTAGCGCAAAAATTACAATCTAAACTACAGCCTACTTGGCTTGAAACACAAGCAGTTGTTCGAGTGTCGGTCGGAATCAAAACAGATTCTACAACCAAACCATCATGAAGACGAACGGCATTTTTTACTGTTCCGTCACTGCTTCGCTGCATCGTATCAACCTTAATATGATTGATAACAAAATTTTCTTCAAGCATAGAACGTGTTGTTTTGGCAACATTCGTCATATCCTCAAAACTGTGCGCTCCTTTGCTCCACAACCATTCATAGACTTGATTTCCACGAAAAGCTTTGTCATTATTTGCGACAAAAAAATCTCGTAACTGATCTTTTGATAAGGCTCTTATGTCTTTTTTCTCGATTTGCATGCCGCAAAGTTACTAAGTATTTATGGAAACCTTTTACTTCTGAAAAAACTTTAGCAGTAAACTTTTAAAATCTAAAAAATTGGCACGAGAATTGTCTTGCTGTCAAAAGGAAAATAATCTTACAAAGCGCGCAATCATTTTAAAATGTGTATCTTTATTTTTCAGCTTTATAACCTTTAAATTTTATAACCTTTAAAAAAAATTGATTATTATGAAAAAACAAATTTTAAGCTTAGCTGTTGTTGCTTTATTAGCATTTGCTGTTCAATCTTGCGAGAAGAAAGAACCAAAACCGGAAGAAGAGAATTTAACTCTTGGAAACAAAGTTGACACTTTAACAACAGATATTGAACAAGCAAAAGACAGTGCAGTGATTAAAGCAGAAAATGCTGCTGCTAAAGCTAAAGAAGCTTCTGAAAATGCTGCCCAAGATGTAAAAGACGCTACAACTAAAGCTGCTCAGGATGTAAAAGATGCTACTAAAAAAGGAGCACAAAAAGTAGAAAATGCAGCCAAAGCAGCCAAAGACGGAACTGTAAAAACTGCTAAAGAAGTAAATAAAGCTTTGAAAGAATAATTTCTTTTGAATTCAAAACTGAAACCATTCATTACGAATGGTTTTTTTATGCAAAAAAGTTAGCGGATATTTTTTGTATTTTTGCTTTCAAATTAGAAGACTACAACATGCATTTTATATCACAAGACTTAGAAGATTATATCGAACAACATTCTGAAAACGAACCAGAATTATTAGCAAAACTTAATAAAGAAACTCACCAAAAAATTCTTTTGCCAAGAATGTTGAGCGGTCATTTTCAAGGGCGCGTTTTAAGCATGTTGTCTAAATTGATTCGCCCAGTAAATATCCTTGAAATCGGAACGTACACTGGTTATGCTGCGCTTTGTTTGTGCGAAGGAATGCAGGAAAATGGACAATTGCATACGATTGATATAAAAGAAGAACTTGTAGACTTTCAAAGAAAGTATTTTGATGCCTCGCCTTGGGGAAACCAAATTTTTCAGCATTTAGGAGAAGCCGTTGATATTATTCCAACTTTAGACGTGAAGTTTGATTTGGTTTTTATTGATGCCGATAAGGAAAATTACCTGAATTATTGGGAAATGATTGTTCCGAAAATGAATAAAGGCGGTATTATCTTGTCTGATAATGTTTTATGGAGCGGTAAAATTCTGGAGCCAGTTCACCCGAATGATGTCAGCACAAAAGTACTTTTAGAATATAATTTGCTTTTGAAAAATGATCCTCGAGTGGAGACTGTTTTATTGCCAATTCGTGATGGATTGACGGTGAGCAGGATTGTTTAATTTTTTAAAGTTCTTAAGATACATAGGAACTAAGGTTCTAAAGTCTTTAAAAAACTTAAAAACGCAACATCTTAGAAAATTAGAATCTTTTAAAACTATCCCGGAAAATACTGTGGTTTTAATTTCTTATAAACCAAAGAAAGTAAAAATCCAAAAACAGCTCCGAAGAAAAAACCTGCAAGAATGTCTCCTGGATAATGCAATCCTAAGTAAATTCGGCTATAAGCGAATATTAACGGCCATAAAAATAAGAATCCTAAATACTTGAAATAACGTTTTAGAATCAAATATAAAAAGGTTGCAACAGCCATTGTATTTGCTGCGTGTCCAGAGAAAAAACTGTATGAAGTTCGCACTTGAACAATTCGAATAATCGATTTTAAATCAGGATTATTGCATGGGCGCAAACGTTCGAAAGTATGTTTAAACAGGTTGCATGTCTGATCTGTAAAAGCTATTAGAATTGCTATAAAAAGCAATATATACAAGGTTTGCTTGCCTCCTACTTTTTTATAAATAAGAAAAAAGAGAAATAAAAAAAATGGCGTCCAATATAACTGATTGGTTATAATGAGCCAAAATTTATCAAATGTTTCAGAGCCTAAACCGTTCAGATATACCAGTAAATTAATATCTAATTCTTTTATTTTTTCAAGCATATTACATTTGGCGTTTAACAGGTCCTGAGATTGAGTCTATGTCTTCTTTTACTTTATCAATTTCCGTTGCAGTCTCTCCTAATAAATTACTCGACAAATTAGTCGTATCGCCTAATAAGTTCGATTTTGCATCGTTAATTTGAGCATTTATATTACCCGTAATATCAGTCAGCGCTTTTGCATCGAGACCGTTAGCCTCTGCTCCTTTTTGAATTTCGCTTTTAATATCGTTGGTTGCATTTTTTAACTGCGCCATCGCTTTACCCATTGTACGAGCAATTTCAGGCACTTTATCTGAGCCAAAAAGCATTAGTACTATAAACAGTATGAAAACTAGTTCTCCTCCTCCTATACCAAACATATCTTTTATTTTAGTGTGCCACAAAGATATTAAATTTTGCAGCTTAGAGTTTTAAAATTTACTTAAAAAAAAGAAGACTCCAAAAAGAGTCTTCTTTAATTCTATTTTAATTGCATTTTAGTCAAATTTTGACTTCTCTTCTACTTTTGGCCAAGCATTGTTGGTTACATCAATATCAGCAGTCATTAATTTTGGATCTATTTGTATGCTTTTGATTGCTTTTGAAGTGGCATAAACTTTTTTAGCCGTATCATTATTTTTTCTCCAGATTTGAGCTGGATACTGGTAATTATCTTTTGATCCGTCTTCATAAGTGATTTCAACTAAAATTGGCATAATCATACCTCCTGGTTTATTAAACTCAACTTCGTAGAAATATTTAGGCGATTTTAAGCTGGCTTTTTCTTCTGCTGTAAAGGTTTGATTTACATAATCTGCCAAAGGCTTTACATCATCCACTTTTAGGGCTTTTTTGCTTGATGCATTAACTTCTGCATTATCACCAGCAACTAAATAAACAAACGGTCCTTTATCAAAACCAAAACGTCCCTTTCTAACTTTTACGTCTTTAAGATCTGCAGTTGGCGTTTCGGAAACATAATATTGTTTTACATTTTTGATTCCGATATCTACAAAATCAGTTGAATAAAACCATCCTCTGAAAAACCAATCTAAATCTACAGCAGAAGCATCTTCCATAGTTCTAAAGAAATCTTCTGGAGTTGGATGTTTAAACTTCCATCTGTTTGCATAAGTTCTAAAAGCGTAATCAAACAATTCTTTGCCCATTACAACTTCTCTTAACATATTAAGACCTGTAGCTGGTTTCCCGTATGCGTTATTTCCAAATTGAGCAATTGTTTCAGAGTTCGACATAATTGGCTCTAAAAACTTTTGATCTCCACTCATGTACGGAACAATATTTTTTGCAGGTCCGCGTCTTGAAGGGAAAGTTGGATCTAATTCTTGTTCAGCCAAATATTCTAAAAACGAATTTAAACCTTCGTCCATCCAAGTCCATTGACGCTCATCAGAGTTTACAATCATCGGGAAAAAAGTGTGTCCAACTTCGTGAATAACAACACCAATCATTCCGTTTTTAACTTCTTTGCTTGTCACTCCATTTTCATCAGGACGACCAAAATTCCAGCAAATCATTGGATATTCCATACCTTGATCTTCTGCAGAAACTGATACCGCTTTTGGATAAGGATAATCAAATGTATGAGATGAATAACTTTTTAAAGTATGTGCCACAACCATTGTTGAAGTTTCTCCCCAAAGCGGATTTGCTTCTTTTGGATAAACTGATTCAGCCATAACAATTTTACCGCCCAATTTTACTGCCATTGCATCATAAATGAATTTTCTTGAAGAAGCAATACCGAAATCACGTACATTTTTAGCACTGAATTTCCATGTTTTTTTCTTTTCAGAAAATCCTTTTTCTGCTGCTTCAGCTTCAGCTTGAGTTACAATTACAACAGGCTTGTCAAATGATTTTTGAGCTTGTTCGTAACGTTTTACCTGTTCTGCTGTAAAAACTTCGCTTCTGTTTGTTAGTTCTCCTGTCGCATCAATTACGTGATCTGCAGGAACTGTAATGTTTACATCGAAGTTTCCAAAAGGAAGAGCAAACTCTCCACTTCCCCAGAACTGCATATTTTGCCATCCTTCAACATCGTTGTAAACTGCCATTCTTGGGTAGAACTGTGCTATTACATATAATTTATTTCCGTCTTTTTCAAACAATTCATAACCTGAACGGCCGCCTTCTTTTCTATAATTATTGATGTTATACCACCATTTTATTGCTAAAGAAATTTTTTCACCCGGTTTTAAAGGAGAAGTCAAATTAATACGCATCATCGTTTCATTAATCGTATATGACATTGGATTTCCCTTCGCATCTTTAACTTGTTCGATGTTAAAACCGCGCTCTAAATCTTTTTTCAAATATTTACTAGAAAAACCATCAAGAGGCAATACCTGATTAATTTTTTCGCTTTCTGCTAAAGAAGTCTGCGTATTTGGTCTCGCTTGATTTTGATCTAACTGAATCCATAAATATTCTAAACTGTCTGGAGAATTATTTGAATATGTAATTACCTCAGAACCTGTTAATTTTGAATTTTTATCATCTAGTTCAATATCAATTTTATAATCGGCCTGTTGTTGGTAATATGCAGGACCTGGTGCTCCAGAAGCAGTACGAAACATGTTTGGAGTTGCCAGCAAATCATACATTTGGCTAAATTTGTTTGTATCGTATTTACCTTGTTGTTTTGGAACAACTGGAGTTGGTGTTTTTTCCTGAGCCATAAGCATAGCTGGAAAAAGCAATAATAATGAAAGTTTTTTCATAAAAATTTAATGGTAATTTTGTCAGGGTGTGAAAATAATAATTAAAATGATAATTTTAACTATTAATTAATACTTTAACAATTCTTTCCTTGAAGATTCTGTAAATAGCACGCTCCTTTTTGTGCCGAATGCTGAAATATGTGTAATGTTTTGCTGTTCTGAATTCCAATCAACTAAAATAGTGTTTGAAATTTCTAGCGTTTTAAACTTCTCAATATCTTTTATTCTGGAATAACATACTAAAACATCATCAGACTCAACTTCTTTAGATAAAAAGGAAACTGCTTTTGACTGGCCGTTTACTTTTATTAAAAAATTTTCAGCAAGATATTTTTTTAATAATTCAACATCTTCCGGAGTTTCTTTATCAGTACCTACAAAGGTTTTTTTGTGGTATTTTTTCTCCATTCCGCTATTCAAATCGTCAACGAAAATGCGGGAAGTAATCTGAATCATTTTTTTTTCGGCAGCATAATTTACCTGAAAAACGCCCATATAAAATTTATGAAACGCAAAGGCCGAAAGCGACAAAAACAATACCCCTATTAAAGGATAAATTAATCTTTTTTTCATTTCTGACTCACCTCAACTTTTTTAAACTCTTTATTTTTATTGATCATAAAATCGATCAATTCAAATTTTTCTTCTGGTTTTACGTGCTTTTTTGATTCTGGATCGTTTGAGCAGTACATTAAAAACAAATCAACCTCATCTGGCTTTAAACCTAATGTTTTAGAAAAAAAATCGGGCGTAAAATTAGCTTTAGCATATTCAACAAAAGCAATATCTGTTATTACTTCTTCTTTAACTTCGTCATTTTTCTTCAAGAGTTTTTTGACGTCTTTAAAAATTCGGACAAAATCAGTTCCATACTTTATTGTTTGATCAGAGTACATCACCGTATTTTTTGCTGTAGACTGCCTGTCATCTTCTAACTGTAAATCTACTATCGCCTGTGAACTGCCTTGCAGCGATTTTACTTTTAAATCTTTATGAACCAAAACCTCTTTTAATTCATTGCTTACTAAATCTAGAGGAACTGAAAAAAGTATTTCAGCACAATCTTTCTCTGTCAAAACAATTTTTCTAGATTGAAATGCCAAGCCCGTGAACAGTAAAGTATCTTTGGGTTTTGCCATAATATCAAACAAGCCTCCAGAACCAATAAAAGTTCTAACGTTTGCATTGATATTCATTACATAACCGCTTTCTATGGCAAGAGTATTATTTACAACTTGACCATGCAACGGCTTCCTTGAATTATTTTGTCCCAGTACGATCTGGCAAAATAAGCACACAACGAGTATTCCAAGTTTATTTTTCATTTTCGAGAATTATTAGATATTTTCGGGCTAAATCTGTTATTAAAAACATACTCATTGTTTTGTTCTTAGTATTCAAAGATACGGCAAATTCAGAATCATCTATACAAAATAATTGAAATCCTTTAACATCATCTGCCGGAATCTTTAATCTTTCCGTATAATAATTCCCATCAAACAGGTATTCCATTTTCTTAAAAAGCATTTCTTTCTTCTCTACATTTACTTCTTTTTTAAGCATTGCAGTTCGTCCAGAAATCTTATTCAAAACCTTATCGATTGAAGTAGAAGTTGCAGTATAAACTTTTCGTTCAGCAGGGGTATATGTTTTTTGGCCGTGTGGCACAATTCCGAGATTTTCAGTTGTAATATTAGCATTTTCATTTACTACAACTTCTTTTAACTCTATTTCCTTAGCTGTCATTTTGATTTCAAGCTTATTTAACTTTAAGTCATCAGCCGTAATTCTCCGTTTGAAAGGCTCTAGATTTACTGAAGAAAAAACCAAAACATCACCTTCTCTGACCACAATCGAAAACATTCCGTTTGCATCAGAAATAGCAGTAACCTGAGTATTATTATTTATTATATTAACACCATCAACAGAAGTAGATTGCTCGAAAATTTGACCCAAAATTTCTTTTGAAGCCGTATTTTGCGAAAAACCAAGTTGAACGAAGAACAGTAAAAGGATTATATGTAAAGTATTATTTAATTTCACTTGCAATTATTTCTTTATATTTAACCGCTAATTCGGCTAGTAAAAATTCTGTAGAAGTCTTGTTTTTAGAGTTTAAAATCACGGTAAATTTATCATTCTCTATGGCATAATATTCAAATCCTTTTACGTATTCTGACGGAATCTGCAGTTGATTTACAAAATGATCCCAACTAAACATACGCTCCAAAAGCTTCATAAAAGCTTCTTTTTTCTCAACAGCTAATTCCTTTTTCAGCATTGCTGTCCGTCCAGACAACAAATTGAATAACGGATCTGCAGATACTGACGCACCAACCATCCCACTCACACTTGCCTGCGGATTTAAAGCTGTAGCCGTATGCAGTTTTCTTTCTGCTTCTGTATACGTTTTTTGTCCTGACGGAACAATTCCTAAAGAAACTGCATTTATATTATCATACCTTTTAATAATAACTTCCTGCAATTGATGCATTACCATGCTTAATTTTACGATAAAATTAATATCAGAAAAATTTTCTGCGGTCAGCAAAACTTTACATTCCTTAAATTGTATAGATGAAAAGACTAGTGTTTCTCCCGGATTAGCCAAAATCGAAAAAGCTCCTGAAGCATCTGTTGTCGTCATTGTTTCTGTTTGAGCATTTACAACGTAAACTCCCTCCAAATCAGAAGTGTTAGCTGAAATTTTTCCACTAATAGTAGTACGTTCCTGCGTTTGAGAAGAAACACTCTGACTGAAAACAACGAGTAAAAAACAGGCAACTTTGTTAATCAAAATGATAAAAAATTAGAATTATTCTTAAAGATGTAAAAATATCTTAATGTATTGCAAATTTAGTATTAATGACTTGGTAAAAATATGTTAATTAAACCTGATTTATCACTATCAAAAAGACAGTTTTAATATCTTTAACCTAAATAATTCGAGTCCAAAATCATATGAAAAGCATTATTATTGCCAGTACTTCTACCCTTCACGAAGGCAGTTATTTAGAGTATTTATTACCCACTTTACAGTCTCATTTTAAAAACTGCAAAAGCATTTTATTTATTCCTTATGCGCGACCAGGAGGAATTTCGCATGATGATTATACTCAAAAAGTTGCCCAAGCTTTTTTTGCAATTAATATTGCAGTAAAAGGAATTCATGAATTTGAAGACCCTGCAAATGCCATAAAAAATGCTGAAGGCATTTTTACAGGTGGAGGAAATACTTTTTTATTAGTTACGCAATTATACAAACATAATATCATACAGCTACTTGCTGAAACTGTAAAAAACGGAACACCTTATTTAGGAACAAGTGCCGGAAGTAATATTTGCGGTTTATCGATGCAGACTACGAATGATATGCCGATAATTTACCCTCCAAGTTTTCAGACTTTAGGATTAATTCCTTTTAACTTAAATCCGCATTACTTAGATCCAGATTTAAAGTCAAAACATATGGGAGAAACGCGCGAGACCAGAATTAAAGAATTTCATGCCTTTAATGCAATTCCGGTTTTAGGTTTAAGAGAAGGAAGCTGGCTTGAAGTAAAAGGCGAAAAAATTACTTTAAAAGGAAGTTTGACTGCACGTTTATTCAAACAAAATGAAATTCCGATAGAGCTGGAAACTGAAAGCGATTTGAGCAACTTAAAATAAAATTCGAATATTTTAAATTTCAAATTCTAAGTTTAAAAAAAGCAAATGCTAAATATCTGGAATTTGAAATTTAAAATATTCGAATTTACGTAATTGCTTAAAAACAAAAAAGCCTCAAACAATGTTTGAGGCTTTTGAAGAGCGAAAGACGAGGCTCGAACTCGCGACAACCAGCTTGGAAGGCTGGAGCTCTACCAACTGAGCTACTTTCGCATTAACAGGGTGCAAATATAAATAATTAAATGGTTTAAAAAAATAAAAATCAAAAATTATTTAGCTTTGATAAAAAAACCGAAACAATTAAGTTTCGGTTCTTAGAGCGAAAGACGAGGCTCGAACTCGCGACAACCAGCTTGGAAGGCTGGAGCTCTACCAACTGAGCTACTTTCGCATTACTGGTGCAAATATAAAAAATAAGTTAAGTTCAAAACAAGCTTTTTTTCAAAAAAAATTAATTAAAAACAACATTTTTCTATAATGCATTTAAAACTAAAAAGTTATAGAATTAAATATTTTTCAAAAATCATGAATATTATTAAAGAAATCACCTCAAAAGAAACTTATAGTGTAAGACAGCCTGTTCTCAGAAAAGGAAAACCCATAGAAAGCTGTATCTTTGAAGGAGACGATTTAAACACTACGCATCACTTTGGTTTGTTTAATAATGAAAAATTAATAGGAATTATTTCGTTATTCAATAAAATCAATACTATATTTGCCGAGCAAAATCAAGCTCAAATTCGAGGCATGGCTGTTTTAGAAACGCATCAAAAAAAAGGATTTGGCGAAGCTTTAGTTAAACATTGTGAAACCTACTGCAATGAAAACAAAGTTGATTTGATTTGGTTTAATGCCAGAACTGCTGCTGTTGGCTTTTACAAAAAAATGGACTACCAACCCCTAGGTGAACCATTTGATATTAAAGATGTCGGCGAACATTATTTGATGTATAAAAAATTATAGAATGAAGAAACTTTACTTTTTATTAGTAATATGCATTTTTATTGCGTGTAAAAAAGACACGCCCAAATCTATTCCTGTTGCCAAAAAAAAGGCACCAGCCATCATACTTACTGATGAAAGAACAGTTCAAATTGATACTGCTACAATAAACGCTTATAAAAGCGAAACACTTCAGCAGTTTTATAATTCATCTGAAAATAAAACCGTTTGGGGAAATCTTAAAAAAAGAGCATACGTTTTATCTCAACTAAGCAAATCAGACAAACTTGGCTTAGAACCAGAAGATTATAAAGCAACTCAACTGAAAAAATTTGAGGACAGAATCAGTTCTCTAAGCGACAAAGATTTAGCGACCTATGACATTTTATTGACTTATAATTTTGAAAAATACCTCAATCACCTATATAAAGGAAAATTAGATCCTAAAAAACTATATACAGATTGGGATTTAGAAGAAAAGACATTTGACGTCAACAGTGTTTTAATAAAAGCTTTTAACAAGAACAAACTAGACAGTATTGTTGATGCAGTTCAGCCAAAGTCACAAACATACAAGCAGTTATTAAAAGCGCTTGAAATTATTGATACTTTCCCAGAGGATAATATTAAAACTATTGAGGCGAAGGATAAAATAACTTTAAACGACACTAATTCTGCCCTAATAAACATCAAAAAAAGACTCTTGTATTGGAATGATATGTCTGGCAAAGACAGCCTTACTAGAATTTACGACAAAAAAACATTTGAGTCAATCAAGAAATTTCAAGAAAGACATGGTTTAGCGTCTGATGGTGTTATTGGTCAAAGCACAATTAGTGCTTTGAATTATTCTAAAGAAAAAAGAAAGCAGCAAATTATAGCAAATTTAGAACGCTGGAGGTGGTATACAACTGATTTAGCTGAAAACTACTTTATAATTAATATTCCAAATTACAGTTTGAATGTTGTTGAAAACAAAGACACAACATTAGTAAGAAATGTTGTAGTGGGAACTAGTAAAAGGAAAACACCTATTATAACTTCAGCATTAAAAACAGTTGTTTTTAATCCGACTTGGACAGTTCCACCAACTATTTTAAAAGAAGATGTTGTACCGGCCATGAAACGCAATCGAAACTATTTGGCAAAGAAAAACATTACAATATATGATACTTCTGGAAATGTGGTAGAACCAAATGCCTGGAATGAAAACAAACCAAACAACTATCGTTATGTACAAAGTCCTGGATATAACAATTCATTGGGATTAATGAAAATTTTATTTCCAAATCATCACAGCGTATACCTGCACGATACAAACCATCGAAATTATTTTGGGAGAAGCAATCGTTCTTTAAGTTCAGGCTGTGTTCGTGTCGAAAACCCGCTAGAATTAGCAGAGCATATTTTGAATGATTCTCTGCGATTCTCTAAAGAAAAAATTGACACAATTATTGCATCTAAGAAAACGATGAGTTTCAAAATAGTTAAAAAGTACGCTTTATATCAATGGTATTGGACCGCTTGGAACGAAAAAAATCAGCTCATTTTCAGAGCTGATATTTATAATCTAGATTCGAATTTATATGCTAAATTAAGAAATTAGCTTTTGTTCCATCGCAAAACCTCTTGATGGATGGTAGATATACAAACACGATTTTTCTTTTATTGTTTGAATTATTTCATCAGTCAATTCAACTGGCAAAGCAGGACAGCCTTGGCTTCTTCCTAATCTTTTATGATCTCTGATGAACGATTCTGAAACGTAATCTGCTCCATGCATTACAACGCCTCTTTCGCGGGCATTATCATTAAAACCTCTCTCCAAACCGTCTAAACGTAATGAAGCTCCGTGTTTACCTTGATAAATTTCGCCTGTAGCATAAAAGCCAAGACTGCTTTTAAAAGATGAGTTTGTGTTAGAAAAAGCAGATGCAAATTCTTCACCTGTATTTCTTCCGTGCGCTACTAAAGATTGGAACAAAATAGTATTTGTCGACAAATCTATAACCCATAAACGTTTCATGTTTGAAGACAAACTAAAATCAATTAAGGTCAAAATATCTTTTTGAATAACTCCTTTTTCTTTTAGAAGATAAAACCCTTTTAAGGCTTCAGAAAAAGTTCTAAGTTCAGGCAATTGAAAATGGTTTGAATTTAATGTATTGTACACACTTTCAATTTTAGCATCAACTGTAAGTTTTTCAACTTTAGCAATGCTTTTACTTGTTTCATTTTTAACTTCGGGAGTGCTTTTTGAATCTTTACCAAAAGACAATAACAAAAACACTAGCAATGGATAAATTTTGTAAATCATTGAAATTCTTTAGGTTAAACAATAAATTTGGGTATGGCAAAATTATACATTTTTCATAGCCTACAAAATACAACTCTGGAAATCAGGCACTTTTTGTTTAAATTTTAACATTATTAACACAAATATGCTATTTCTGTAAGAGAATTACTTATGCATAAAACCTTAACGTTTATAGCTTTTTTCTTAAAAAATATAGAAATAAGTGGTAATTTTGAAACTTAAACTGTAACAAATACAACAAAATGCAGTCTATTGTTCGTAAATAAAGAAACCCTATTATTACATTTTCTTACAATTAGCATGAAGAAAGCAGTTTTCATAATACTTATTTTATCAAGCTTCTGGAGTTACAGCCAGAAAAAAGTTTTGCAGGCACAGCCTATTTCTCAATATATAACGATAGACGGAAAGCTTGATGAAACCGCTTGGGAAAATGCACCAATTGCGACTGATTTTATCATGTTTGAACCTGATAATGGAAAACCAATTACAGAAGGAAAAAAAACAGAAATAAAGGTCTTATATAATAATGATGCGATTTATATTGGCGCGATGATGTATGACGATGAACCAAATAAAATTTTAAAAGAAATATCCCAGCGCGATAATTTTGGAACCGCTGATATTTTTGGCGTTTTTATAAATGGTTTTAATGATGGCCAGCAAAATTTTGAATTTTTCGTTTCTGCCGCAGATGTTCAAGGCGACTGTATTATGACTGATGCAATCGGCGAAGATTATTCGTGGGATGCTGTTTGGATCAGTAAAGCTAAATTGACCGATAAAGGCTGGATTGTCGAAATTAAAATTCCGTACGCCGCTTTGCGTTTCTCTGGAGAAAATAAGCAAACTTGGGGAATTAATTTTTTTCGAGAAGTAAAACGTGAACGCAAAAAATATACTTGGTCTTTAATTGATACCAAAATTGGAACATTTACACAACAAAATGGAGATTTAGTTGGAATAGAAAACATCAAACCTCCTACCCGATTGTTTTTTATGCCTTACGCATCTTACTATTTAAATGCTGCTGATGGCCAAAAAACGTATGGAACACTTAAAGGCGGAATGGATATTAAATACGGTATTACTGATGCTTTCACGCTTGACGCTATTTTAATTCCAGATTTTGGACAAACAAAATACGATGATCAAATTTTGAATTTGGGTCCGTTTGAACAGCAATTTAACGAAAATAGAGCTTTTTTTACTGAAGGGACTGACTTATTTAATAAAGGAAACATGTTTTATTCCAGGAGGATTGGAGGAAAACCGTCTGTAGATCCCGATCTAAATGATAATGAAGAAATTATTGATAACGTTCAGAATGTCAACTTAATTAATGCCTTAAAAGTTTCTGGAAGAACAAAAAACGGTTTAGGAATTGGAGTGCTAAATGCTATTACTGAAAAAACATTTGCAACCATAAAAGATACTATCTCAGGAGAAACCCGAAAAGTTATTGTAGAACCGTTGACTAATTATAATGTATTGGTTTTAGATCAGCGGTTTCGAAAAAATTCGTCTGTAACTTTCATCAATACTAATGTTACTCGAAATGGTGAGTTTAGAGATGCTAACGTTACAGGTTTAGCATGGGATTTAAATACAAAGGCAAATACTTATAATTTATCTGGAAATATAAAACATAGTATTATTAATGATACTGAAGATAAAAACGGAACTTTTGCTACTGTTGGTTTTGCAGAAACAAGCGGAAAATACCGTTACAGTGTAGGAGGCGATTTTGTTACCAAAGATTTTGATCCGAATGATTTAGGAATTAATTTTTACACTAATTATTACAACTTTTACGGAAATGCCAATTATAGAATTCTAAATCCAACTAAGCTTTTTAATAGTTTTAGAATCAATTATAACATGTACGCCGAGTTTAATAAAGAATCTGGAAAGGTTCAAGACAACAGCATTAATGCAAATCTAAACCTAACTACGGTTAAAAATAATTATTACGGCTTGGGATTTACCTTCTTTCCTCTTGAATCTAATGATTATTACGAACCAAGAGCTGAAAATCGTTATGTCATTATTCCGAGAAAATTTGAGGCATGGGCCAGCGTTTCGACCAATTACAATCATAAATTTGCTATAGATTTAAATCCGTCTATATCTATTGCTGATCAATCCGGAAGAATGGCTTATGGAGCTGACATTGGTCCGAGATACCGTTTTAGCGACAAACTTTTATTGACTTATACTTTTAGTTATTTTAGAAAAAACAATAATAAGGGATATATTGACAGTGTTGATGCTGACGATAATGAAAGCACTCCCGAAACTATTGTTTTTGCAAATCGAAATGTAATAACGTATTCTAACACTTTGGGTGGAAAATATGCCATTAACAGTGCAATGACAATCAATTTAGCTGTTCGTCAATATTGGTCTTATGCCGAAAATAAAGACATTCTCGAATTACAGCAAAACGGAACTTTGACTCCTTATCCGCAATACACTGACAATAAAAATTCTAGTTTTTATTCCTGGAACGCTGATTTGTCTTATTCGTGGTGGTTCGCGCCCGGAAGCCAAGTTTCTGTTCTTTATCGAAATAGCGCTGCTAATTTTGAACGCGTTATTGACAAGCAATTCAAAGACAATGTAACAGGATTACTAAACAATGATGCCTTAAAACACATTTTTTCAATCAGTGTAAAATATTTTATTGATTATAATGCTGTCAAAAATAAGCTCAGAAAAAGAGCTTAGTGTGAATTAATTTTAAAAAATAAAGACTTCTATAATTAAATTAATATTTTTTATTACGCTTCATTTTATTAAACATAAAATATCATTATGCTTTCCTGCAAATTTTAGAAATGACTTATCTTTGTAGAAAACAAAAAAGTAATGAACAAAAAAGTTATCCTTATGATTTTAGATGGTTGGGGAAAATCTCCTGACCCTAAAGTATCTGCAATAGACAATGCAAATGTTCCTTTTATAAACAGTCTTTACAAAAATTACCCAAGTGCACAGCTTCGTACTGACGGATTAAACGTTGGTTTGCCAGAAGGACAAATGGGAAACAGCGAGGTTGGACACATGAACCTTGGCGCCGGAAGAATTGTATATCAAGATTTAGCCAAAATAAATTTAGCCGTAGCACATCAAACACTTGCCAAAGAACAAGTTCTTGTTGATGCCTTTACTTATGCTAAAGAAAACAATAAAAAAGTACACTTTTTAGGATTAGTTTCTGATGGTGGAGTTCACTCGCATACATCACACTTACGTGGATTGATCGATGCTTCTCAAGAATATGGTTTAGACCAAGTTTATGTTCATGCTTTTACTGACGGACGTGATGTTGACCCGAAATCTGGAGCAAAATACATTCATGATTTAGAAGAGTATATTAAAGATACTCCTGTAAAAATTGCCTCTATTATTGGACGTTATTACGCAATGGATCGCGACAAACGTTGGGAACGCGTAAAATTAGCTTACGATTTAGTGGTAAATGCCATCGGGACTCCTTCAAAAAATGCTGTTGCAAGCGTTCTTGACAGTTATGCACACGATGTTACGGATGAGTTTATTGCACCAATAGTTATGGTCGATGAAGAGCAAAAACCATTAGCAACAATTGTTGAAGGCGATGTTGTGATTTTCTTTAATTTCAGAACCGATAGGGGCCGTGAACTTACAGAAGCACTTTCTCAGCACGACTTCCATGAGCAAAACATGCACAAATTAAATTTGTATTACGTAACGCTTACAAACTACGATGAAACGTATCAAAACGTAAAAGTAGTTTACAATAAAGATAACATTACTGAAACCCTTGGTGAGGTTTTAGAAAAAGCGGGCAAAAAACAAATTCGTATTGCTGAAACTGAGAAATATCCACACGTAACGTTTTTCTTCTCTGGAGGAAGAGAAACTCCTTTTGAAGGCGAATCTCGTATTTTAAGAAATTCTCCTAAAGTTGCAACTTACGATTTACAGCCAGAAATGAGTGCTTACGAACTTACAGCTGCACTTGTTCCGGAATTAAACAAAGGCGAAGTTGATTTCGTATGTCTGAATTTTGCTAATGGAGACATGGTAGGCCATACAGGAATTATGAGCGCTGCAATTTTAGCTTGTGAAGCTGTTGATGCTTGTGTAAAGCAAGTTATCGAAGCAGCTCTTGCTAACGATTATACTACAATTGTAATCGCCGACCACGGAAATTGCGAAACGATGATTAATCCTGACGGAAGCCCGAATACAGCACACACCACAAACCCAGTGCCGATTATTTTAGTTGACAAACAATTAAAAAACATTCAAAACGGTGTTTTAGGTGATATTGCACCAACTATTTTAGAATTGATGGGCGTACAGCAGCCAAATGCAATGACTTGTCATTCTCTTTTATAGGAAACCATTTTTTATACTAAACCATATAAGGAATGTAAGTTATTTAAAATTTATTAAATCAAACTTACATTCCTTATATGGTTTATTTTTTTTACAGACCTATTATATTTACTTATATAAATTACTATTTAAACAATAAAATAATGATAAGTCCATTCGACGCCGTAAATAACAAGTCCTATTAAACCTCCAACCAATGTTCCGTTGATTCTGATGTATTGAAGATCTTTGCCTATTTCTAACTCTAGTTTTTCAGAAACTTCTTTTCCGTCCCAGCTTTTTACGGTTGACGAAATTAAATCTCCAATAACTTTTTTATTGTTTAAAAGAACAGACAACAAATCATTTTTGATGAAATTGTTGATTTTTTCAATCATTACAGCATCTTCTTTTATACCGCTTCCGAAGCCTTGAATTAAATTGGCTATATTATTTTTAATTGAAGATTCATCGCCTTTCTCTAAATCATTCGAAATTGACAATTTTATTTCATCCCAAATTCCGTTAATGTAATCCTGAACTTCTTTTTTGCCGGCAAAACCCAAAATCATATTGTTAATCTTGATTCTCATTTCTTCGGAGTTTTTTACTTTATCCAGAAAATCATGAACATATTCGTCAATTTTAATTCTGATTTCGCTTTCTGGATTTTTTGCTTCATCCAAAAACTCTTGCAATCCATTAAAAATTCCTTCTGAAATGCTTTTATCGGCTAAGCCAAAACTTAAAAAAGGTGTTGATTCTTTTACTTTTTTCCGAATCAAATCTTTATTGTTTGTTAATTCAGAACTCATTACTTCGAGAACATTTGTCAGCAGCTGATCTTTCACATTTCCTTTATGTAAAGGCTCTAAAGCCAATGCAATCCAATCTCCAAAATTTATAGCTTCTAATTTTTCTTTAAATTGCACTTGAATGAATCTTTTAATATCTTCATCCTTTATGGTTTTTAAAATTCCCGGGATAATATTCAGCGCAATTGAATTGGCAATTTTATTGGCATTTTCTTCCTGCGAAAGCCAATCTGAAGCTTTTGTTGCAAAATTGAATTCGTCTAATTTAATTTCTAATTTCTCGCGATTCAGAAATTCCTCTGAAACAAAACTTCCAAGATTTTCTCCAATCTCATTTTTCTTAGTTGGAATAATAGCCGTATGCCAAATCGGAATTCCCAAAGGATGACGAAACAAGGCAACGACAGCAAACCAATCCGCAATACCGCCAACCATTGCAGCTTCGCTAAAAGCCTGAAGCATTGGAATTTTAAAGTAAATTGCAATTATAAACAGAAGCACAGCAACGCCCAAAAGTGCCAGAGCATTTTGCTTCATTTTTCGTAAAGCTTTTATTTTAGCTATATCTTGATCTGTAGAAATTTCCATGATTATAAATATTTTTACTACTAATTTAGGGCTTTTTTACGAGATATTGGGTTGTGACGGCTGTTTAAATAGCCGTGAATTCACGAATTTTCTCCAAAACTTTACGCATAACTAAATGCTACAAAATTAATTTTGAAAATTTTGCATTGCGATACTTCGTGAATTTGTGGTGAAAATAACCTTATGTCACCCAAAAAAATTAGACAAAAAATAATATTAAAATCGTACTTTTGCGAACTGAAAATCTGAAAAATATGATTATCCCAAAAAATAGAGAGGAAATCGAATTAATGCGCGAAAGTGCTTTGATCGTATCTAAAACATTAGGAATGATTGCTTCTGAAATTAAAGAAGGAGTTACCACATTATATCTTGACAAATTAGCCGAAGAATTTATTCGTGATCACGGTGCAGTTCCTAGCTTTTTAGGATTGTATGATTTCCCGAATTCGCTTTGCATGAGTCCAAATGCTCAAGTTGTTCACGGAATCCCAAATAATACGCCTTTGAAAAGTGGAGATGTAATCTCGGTAGACTGTGGTGCATTTAAAAACGGATACCACGGCGATCATGCTTACAGTTTTGAAATTGGAGAAGTTGCTCCAGAAGTGAAACAACTTTTGAAGGTTACAAAAGAATCTTTGTATGTTGGAATTAGAGAATTTAAAGCTGGAAATCGCGTAGAAGATGTTGGAAACGCAATTCAAAAATATACTGAATCTCATGGTTATGGAGTAGTTCGTGAATTGGTTGGACACGGTTTAGGGCAAAAAATGCACGAAGAACCAGAAATGCCAAATTACGGAAAACGCGGGCGCGGAAAACTTTTTGTAGAAGGAATGGTTGTAGCTATTGAACCTATGATCAACATGGGAACAAGAAACATCAAACAATTAAAAGACGGCTGGACAATTTTAACCGCTGACGGAAAACCAAGTGCACATTTTGAACATGATGTGGCTCTAATTAATGGCAAACCAGAATTATTATCGACTTTTCAATATATCTACAAAGCTTTAGGAATCGAAAGCAATGAAGAAGATGAATTTAGACAAGTGCCGTTGGTATTGTAACACGGATTTCACAAATTAACACGAAATCCTTTTTTGTTGAAATTTCACTGAATGAATGATGAGTGAATTATATTTAAGAGAAGAGTCCTATAAGATTATTGGAATCTGTATGGAAGTCCATAAAGTTTTAGGAAAAGGACATAGTGAAAAAGTTTATGGTGATGCTTTGGAATATGAGTTTCAACGCAATGAAATTCCTTATAACAGAGAATTAAGATATAACATCGCCTATAAAGACATTATTTTGCCCAGTTATTATTTTGCAGACTTTGTTATTTTCGATGAAATTATTTTAGAGTTAAAAGCAATTGCAGCATTATCAACAAGCGAGATCAAGCAGACATTAAATTATTTAGCTGCATCAAAAAACAAACTAGGTTTACTAGTTAATTTTGGTGAAGACAGCCTCAAGTACAAACGAATAATACTTTAACCCAAATCAAAAGTTCGTGAAATTTACCAAAGCATTAATCTGTGTCAATTGGTGAAATTCGTGTTCAAATTTATTTAATCGTGAAGAAACTTTTTAAAATTATTTTAAATACAATTCCCCGCCCATTATTAATTCGTTTGAGTTATGTGGCGCGTCCAATTTTAGCCTTATCATTAAAAGGAGATAAATTTACAGATCCTATTGACGGGAAAAGTTTCAGATCGTTTTTGCCTTACGGATACGGAAAACAACGTAATAACGTACTTTCACCAAGTACACTTTCGTTAGAAAGACATCGTTTGCTTTGGTTGTATTTAAACGATCAGACCGATTTTTTTACAGCGCCAAAAAAAGTGCTTCATTTTGCTCCAGAACAAGCTTTTTACAAACTATTCCGCAAACAGAAAAATCTGGATTATACCACAACCGATTTGTTTTCGCCCCTTGCAGATGTAAAAGCAGATATCTGTAATTTGCCTTTTAAAGACAATGAATATGATGTGATTTTATGCAATCACGTTTTAGAACATATTCCGGATGACACGAAAGCAATGCAGGAATTATTTCGCGTATTAAAACCAGGCGGAATGGCTATTCTTCAAATTCCACAGGATTTATCGCGTGAAATTACATTTGCAGACGATTCGATTACAGATCAAAAAGAACGTGCTAAAATATTCGGACAATACGATCACGTTCGCATTTACGGCCGTGATTATTTCGATAAATTAAGAAGCATAGGCTTTATTGTTATTGAAGAAGATTATACTAATAAAATGACACCAGAATTGGTTGAAAAATACTGCTTGGCAAAAGGCGAAATTATTCCCCTCTGCTTCAAACCAGAAAATTAGTTTTCCACCATATAAGTAATATAAGTTCATTTAAAAAGTTTTCAGAATAGCCCAATTTTGAAAACTTTTTATGTTTATAAGCCTAATCAAAATCATACCAACCAAATCTCAAATCTTGGAACCTTCAAAATCATTTCAATTTTGTTTTGACATCAGTTTTGAAAAAAATCTGAATACTTATATTCCAACAGCTTATATAGTTGAGAATACTACTGAAATTAAATATTTAGATAAAAAAGCTAGTACAAACGTGCTTGAGAGTTTTGGAATTTCTTTTGAAAATTTAGATTCCAATACAAAAAAAATACTTAGTGCCTGCGAATCTTTAAAGCTTGACTTTATTTTCAAAAAATTCAGTGCTAAAATCAAATCGGCAAAAACAATTGCTGATCTGCAAAAAGATTCTAAAATTGATTTTGCCATTCGCCAGCATTTGCAGCTAAACCTAAGTTCCTTTTATACTTTAATCGTACAGGAGCAATTTCCGCTTTCGCTCAACATCGGACCTGAAAAAGATTTTTATCGTTCGAGAGTGAATACCAATCCGCTTTATTTTGAACCTCAAATTCAGTTTGACAAACATGTCGAAGGTATTACTTATACGCTTTCCTTAAAAGAAAATGAAACTTCATTTTTGCCAATGAACAAGAGTGTTGAAATTCTTTTAGATGAGCCGGGCTGGTTGATTGTCGATAAAAAATTAGGACAGCTAAAAGACCTTAATACTAAAAAACTACAGCCTTTTTTAAAGAAAAAATCAATCGAAATACCTTCAAAATTAGTCGATAATTATTTTAAAAATTTTATTCCTGAAATCGCTAAAAAAATTGATATTGAAGCAACTGGTTTTGAAATAGAGCTTCGTGATAAAATTGTTTCCAGCACTATACAGCCTGTTTACGATTTCTTTAAAAACTGTTATTATCTTAATCTTTATTTTGATTATAATGGTTATTTATTTGATGCCAGCAAAACGAAAAAAATACATTCTTTTGTTGATTTCAGCATTGTTAATGAACCTAAAATAATTCAGTTTAAAAGAAGTGCTGACGAAGAAATATATACACAGAAATTGCTTGAAATTGGTTTAATAAAAATCAAAAATGAATTATTTGGATTGAATTCTGATGCAGAAATTCATGATCCATATGTCAATATTCAATTCGTTATTGATCATAAAGAAAACTTGGAAAGTTTAGGATTTTCTATCCAAAATCTAAAACTTGAAAGCAAAGAAATTATTACTGGAAATCATACTATTTCAGCTTCTAAAGACGACACAAAAGAAGATTGGTTTGACATTAAAATAATCATTACAATTGGAGATTTTACTATTAATTTTAGTGAGATTATCCCAAATATAAAAAGCAAGGAAAGGCTGTTTTTACTGCCTGACGGAAACTATTTTTTGATTCCGTTAGAATGGCTCAGCAAATACAGTTCACTGGCAAAATTATCCAATACAGAAAACGGAAAACTGCTTTTGCGTAAAAGTAATTTCACTGCTTTAGATGCAATTGCGGAAATCAAAAAAGATGTAATGCTGCAAGCTGAATATACTGCTTCAGATTTGCTGAAAGCAACGCTGAGACCCTATCAAATCGAGGGCGTAAAATGGCTTTTGGGTCACTTTAACTCTAATTTAGGAGCTTGTCTGGCCGATGATATGGGACTTGGAAAAACATTACAGACTTTAGCCGTTCTCGTTGCAGTGCAAGAACAATTGGGGTTTAAAACTAAAACAACAAATTTTGATTTGTTTGCGAATGAAACTACGATAGAAAGAGAACCACTAAAAACCTTGATTGTGTTACCATCTTCATTGGTTTTTAACTGGTTTAATGAAGCTGGAAAATTCACACCGCATTTTTCGAAAATGCAATATGTGGGTAACGACAGAAAATTATTAGCACATAGATTAGAATCAACCGATTTAATTTTTACCAGCTACAGCATCGTTCATCGTGATGTTTCAATTTTAGAAAAATATGATTTCCGTTATTTAATTTTAGACGAAAGCCAATACATTAAAAATAAGAATTCTAAGATTTTTAAAGCTATAAATAAAATAAATACTGCTCACAAAATTGCGCTGAGCGGAACGCCTATTGAAAACTCACTCGACGATTTATGGTCGCAGATGCAATTTATAAATCCTGATATTTTAGGCAGTTATAATTTTTTCGCAGAAAATTTTAAAATTCCGATTGAGAAAAAGCAGGATCAAAATAGCTTATCTGAATTAAAAAATCTTATTCAGCCTTATATTTTGCGACGAACCAAAGAACAGGTTTTGAAAGATCTACCTGAATTAACAGAGCAGATTTATTATTGCGACATGGATCCTGAACAGGAAAAATTATACGAACAGGAAAAATCAAAAGCTCGTAATTTTTTATTGAAAACTGATGGATCAAGCCCTGATAAAATCAGCATAATCAACACGCTGATGAAGTTGAGACAATTGAGCAACCACCCAAAAATGGTAGATCAGGAGTCAGAAATTGATTCTGGAAAATATATTGCTGTCACTAATTATTTGGAAAATTTAGTAAAAGCAAAACAGAAGGTTATTATTTTCAGTTCGTTTGTTACAAATTTGAATTTTTACACTTCTTGGTGCAAGGGAAAAAAAGTTGAATATTGTGAAATTACAGGCGAAACACCTGCCAATAAAAGAGAACAGCAGGTAGAACTATTTCAAGAAAACGAAAATCCGTTATTGTTTTTCATTTCGCTTAAAGCCGGAGGTGTTGGTTTGAATATTACAAAAGCTTCTTATGTTTTATTCTTAGATCCGTGGTGGAATCCTTTTGCTGAAAAACAAGGCGTTGGAAGAGCGCACCGAATTGGACAATTGAATAAGGTAAATGTTGTCCGATTTATTTCGAAAAATACGGTTGAAGAAAAAATAATCAAACTGCAGGAAAACAAAAAGCTTTTATCTGATTCACTTTTAGAAGAAAGCTATATCAACGACGAAATTGAAGTGAACTTAGAATACATTTTAGGTTCTTAATAAATTGTTTTTAAAACCAATAAAGTGTCCTGTTTTTCGTTATATAAATTGTTATATTTACAATCTTACAACCTAATAAGATGCCAAAATTTTTATATAGAATCTTTATTCTGCTTTTTATTTTTACTTCGGCGAAAGCCCAAGAAATCCAAACTGAAGTAATTCCACCATATAATATTAAAACAGTTTCATTTATTCAGAACGGTAATAATGTAGTTCCGATATTTGAATTAGGTGATACATTTGAATTTCAATTTGATGATTTATTTGGCAATGAAGCCAACTATTATTTTGAAGTTGTGCATTGTGATTACAACTGGAAACCTACTGATATTCCTAAAACAGATTATTTACGAGGTTTTGACAATCAAAGAATTACCGATTATTCGAATTCATTTAATACGCTTCAGGTATATTCGCATTATAGACTTGCTTTTCCAAATCAGTTTACGACCCAGCTTCGAATTTCCGGAAATTATATGCTGAAAATTCTAAATGAAGACAAGGAAGTTGTTTTCTCGAGAAAATTTATTTTATATGAAAATCATTCTACAGTTTCGGCGCAGGTAAAAAGAAGCCGTAACATCAGCAATATTGATTACAAGCAAAACCTTGATTTTGCAGTATTGTCAAACGACATCGTTTTTCAGACTCCGCTGCAAAACCTAAAAATTCTTTTATTGCAAAATGGTAATTTTAATACTGCAATTAAAAATATTGCACCTCAATATACCATAGGAAATCAGATGGTGTATAAATATGACACTGAAACTCAATTTTGGGGCGGAAATGAATTTTTATATTTTGAAAATAAAGACATTCGCGCAGCCAATAACAATGTTGGCAGAGTGGGCTCTAATAATGATATTTACAACGCTTATTTGTATACAAACGCTGCAAGAGCAAACCAAATTTATACTAATTATCAGGACGTAAATGGTAATTTTGTTGTAAAGAACATTAATGGCTCTAATAACGAAATTGAAGCTGATTATGCTTGGGTTTATTTTACTCTTTCGGCACCAACTTTCAGAGCAAACAAAGACATTTATATTACGGGGATGTTCAACAACTACAGTCTGTCGCCAGAATATAAAATGGATTATAATTCAGATAAGGGTGTTTTTGAAAAAGCAGTTATGCTCAAACAAGGTTTTGTTAATTTTCAATATACAATTGCAGATAAAAAAGGTGTGATTGATTATGAAAATGCTATTGACGGAAATTTTTATCAAACTGAAAATGAATATACAATATTAGTGTATTATAAAGAAAGTTCTGATCGATACCAGAGAATCATAGGAAAAGGCAACGCGAACTCAATAAACATAGTAAATTAAAACATTGTTAAGGTTTTCAGTTGAATGATTTTTTTTCGTAGATTTGCAAGTATAACGCACACATATATACTACTTTAGTATGGTTTCTCAGATAACACGAGGCATAAAAATATCTGTTTTGACTAGTTTTGAAGGTACTTACTTCAAGAACTACAAGATTCACTTTGCCTTTAGTTACGTAGTTACAATCGAAAATCACAGTAAAGACTCAGTTCAATTGACATCTCGTCACTGGGAGATATTCGATTCTTTGAATGATTTAGAAGTTGTAGACGGAGAAGGTGTTATCGGTAAAAAACCAGTTCTAAAACCTGGAGAAAATCATACTTATAGCTCGGGCTGTTTGCTATCATCTCCTTATGGAGCGATGAAAGGTCATTTTAATATGATTAATTTTACTACCACAAAAACATTCAAAGTTATTGTTCCTACTTTTAGAATGTGTGCTCCTTTTGCAATTAATTAATGGCAATCTCAATTATTCCTTCTTTTGTAATAGCGTAAGCCTTATCATTTTCAGTAGGCACCAAATAAGAATTTCCTGTAAACTCTCCAAAAGCCGGAAAAATCAATTGATTGGGTTTTCTGAAAAAACAAGACAAACTTAAAAACTGCCTGCCCAAACCTTTTAGTTTTATACCAGGATGAAGATGCCCGCAGAAATTAAAAAATCCTTCTTTTTCTATTGGATGATGTGTGAGCGAAAAATCATCAATTACTAATTCACTATAAATTTCGATATTCAAATCGTCATAATATTGTTTTGAAATAATATCGTGATTTCCCTCAACTAAAATTATTTTTTGTGAATGCTTCTTTGTCCATTCAACAAAAAAATCCCATTCGTTATTGATTTTGCTGTGAAATAAATCTCCTAAAAAAATAATTTTATTTGGATTGAACAACTGCAGCACAGCATCAAGGCGAATGAAATTTTCGAAAATTGCATCTTTAGGAATCCCTATTCCGTGTTTTCTAAAATGCGCCACCTTTCCTAAATGCACATCAGAAATTAAAATCATATTTTGTTCTTCCCAAAATACAGCACCAGATTGATGCAAAATAAAATTTTGACCGTTTATTGTAATCTTCATATTTAATAATTTCTATTGAATCAAAATTTTGAATTATCTCATGTAACTCGCTGTCATTTTTTTGATTCTTTCCTGTAATGTCTCGCTTGATAATTTTTCCCTTAATCTGTCTGTGATAATAGGAAAACTAAAAGGAGTAGGCTTTAAACATTGTTTCCAAACAATAGTTTGCCTGTTAATTCTTTCCATCGCCTGAATCAAACGTCCTTCTTCCAGCTGATGCTCGAATGTTTCTATAAAGGCTTGCTGCAGCAAAAGATTATCAGGTTCGTAATCTCTAAAAACTTCAAAAAGCAATTGCGATCCACTTTGCAAATGTTTTGTTTTTACTGGTTTCCCTGGCATTCCGGTGAAAACCAATCCTGCAATTACGGCAATGTCTCTAAATTTTCTTCTCGCCATTTCTGTTGAGTTAAGACTTTTCTGCAAATCATGATGTACATATTCTGTAGAAAACAAATTATTATCAAAAACGGCCTGCATATCAATTTCCTGATCAGACAGCAACTCAAATCCGTAATCGTTATAAGCGAGAGAAAAAGTGATTGGCGACAACAAACTTATTCGATACGATAAAATACTTGCTAAAGCTTCATGCACAAATCGCCCTTCAAAAGGATAAAAAACAGCATGAAAACCTTCTCTCGTTTTAAATGTTTCTATTAAAAATTCATCGTCACTCGGTACAATACTTTCTTTTCGCTGCCGATCAAAAATAGGTTTTAATGCTTTTAATTCTGGCGTCAGATTATCTGTATTTGCTGCATATAATTCTTCTCGCAACAATTCACTCATTTGCACTGATAAAGCCATACGCCCTCCCATCCAGCTTACAGTTCTGGAGTTTTTTTTAGGATCTGCTTTCTTTACTAAAACCTGCATATTTTTAACTCGATATAATTCTAATCTTTTTCCAGCAAAAGTAAAAACATCTCCAGGCTGCAGTTTTGAAGCAAACCATTCTTCAATTGATCCGATATAACCTCCACTTAAAAACTTAACATTCAGAGCTGCATCACCAACAATAGTACCAATTTGCATTCTGTGATGCATGGCAATCATTCGGCTGTTGATTTTAAAACGTCCGTCTTCTTCGATTTCTACTTTTTTAAACTCGTCATACGCTTGCAGGCTCTGGCTTCCATTTGTGATAAAATTCAGAATCCAGTTCCAGTTTTCTTTTGTAATATTTTGATAACAGAATGTGTTTTTTACTTCTTTATAAATTTCATCTGGAAAAAATCCGTCAGAAACTGCCAAAGTGTTAAGATATTGCACCAAAACATCCCAACTGTTGAGATACGGAATTCTGTCTTCAACGATAGTTCTGTCCACTGCTTTTTTAAGTGCTGAAGCTTCAATCAATTCGATTGCATGCGTTGCAAGAAAATAAATAACGCTTTCTTTTCCAGGCTGATGACCGCTTCGCCCTGCCCTTTGCAGAAAACGTGCCACACCTTTAGGTCCTCCAATTTGAATAATCGTTTCAACAGGAGCAAAATCGACACCCAAATCTAGACTCGAAGTACAAACTACTACTTTTAGTTCTTCATTCCTAATAGCATTTTCAACCCACAAACGTGTTTCCCTGCTGATACTCCCGTGATGCATTGCCATATCTCCAGCGAACTCAGGATATTTTTCAAGAATGGCCTGAAACCACATTTCGCAGGCAGAACGAACATTTGTAAATATTAAAGTAGTTTTACTTTTTCGGATAATTTTGGCAACCTCATCAATTAAGTGCAACCCCATATGACCTCGCCACGGATAACTTTCCATTTTATCGGGTAATATCGAGAGCACTTTTATTTTTTTATTGATGTTCGCTTTAATTAAAATCGAATTTTGATAGGCTTCAGAATTTATTCCTAACAAAACTTGCTGTGCCAATTCGAGATTTCCAATAGTTGCTGAAATTCCCCAAATGCGCATTTTTGGCGCAACGGTTTTTAATCGGGACAAACCCAATTCCATTTGAACACCTCGTTTTGTACCTAATAATTCGTGCCATTCGTCAACAACAATCGCAGAACAATTAGCAAAAGTTTTCGCAAAATCTTTTGATGCTAAAAGCAGTTGCAAACTTTCAGGAGTTGTAATAAGCAAGTCAGGCATTTTTTTGCTTTGCTTGGCTCTTTCGCTTTGCGAAGTATCTCCAGAACGAATTCCAACGGTCATTTGAGTATCTAAATCTTGAACAATTCTGTCTGCCGCTTGTTTTATTTCGACCGAAAGAGCCCGCAAAGGCGTTATCCAAATCGCTTTTAATCCAGGTTTATGTTTGGTTTTATAATCGGGATTTTTTTTGATGTAATCGAGAACTATAGGAAACCACAAGGCATACGTTTTTCCGCTTCCGGTTGGAGCGTTCAATAAACCGTTTTTTCCTTGCAGAAAAGCAGTCCACGTTTGGGTTTGAAAAGGAAATGCTTTCCAGCCTTGCTTATGAAACCAGTTTTCGGCTAATACGTATAAATCGTTTCTATTCATTCTTCTTATTAAGGTTCAAAGCTACAAAGGCACAAAGGCACAAAGTTTTTCTTTAAAACTCTGTTGCTTTTTATCTTTGCCCCCTTTTTACAAAATCATACTTTTTAAATCTTCAATTGAATTCGCTTCATCAATTTTTTTGTCATGCCGCCATCTCAAAATTCTTGGAAATCGGGTTGCAATACCACTTTTATGCCTTTTTGAAAGTGCAATTCCTTCAAAACCAATTTCGAAAACCAGTTGAGGCGTAACGCTTCGAACAGGACCAAATCGTTCTAAAGTATTTTTCTTTATAAAATCATCCACTTTTCTAAATTCGGAGTCGGTTAAACCAGAGTATGCTTTTGCAAATGTGACTAATTCACGTTCGCCTTTATCATTATTTTGCCAAAGCGCAAAAGTATAATCTGTAAATAAATTCGACCGTCGCCCGTGACCACGCATGGCATAAGTTAAAACGGCATCAATTACCAAAGGTTCAATTTTCCATTTCCACCAGTCCCCTTTTTTTCTTCCAACCTGATACAGCGAGTCATTCCGTTTTAACATCAAACCTTCGCTTTTCATTTCTCGGGCACGCATTCTTTCATTGGTTACATCTTCCCAAGAATGGAGTAAAACTCTTTCTGATAATTGAAAATTAGGCGTTTTATCTTTTATCGAATCATATAATTGCTCCAATAAAAGGCGTCGTTCTGAATAAGGTAAATTTCGAATGTCTTGTCCTTCCCATTCTAAAATATCATACGCTTTTAATATAACTGGCACTTTTTCAAGTAAAGATGCAGATATTGTCTTACGCCCGATTCTGGCCTGTAAGTCGTTAAAAGTTCCTATTTCTCCTTCTGTAAAAGCTAGAATTTCTGCGTCGATAACCGTTCCGTCTGGAATAATTCCAACAAAAGATTTAAATTCCGGATATTTATCCGTTACCAATTCTTCTCCTCTTGACCAAACATAAATTTCGTTTTCACGAAAAATCGTCTGTGACCTAATTCCGTCCCATTTATGCTCGACAGACCAGTCTTCAGGATTTCCAAGATTATCAACTTCGCCTTCAATAGGATATGCAAGGTAAAACGGATACGGTTTTGATAAATAATCACTGCTTTTTTCATCTAAGATCAATTCTTGAAAAGTGATTGTGTTCGGATCCCAATTTCCCATTAATTTATAAGCCAAAGCATCTTCATCAACATCTTCAGCTTTAGACAAGGCACGTGTCATTAATTTTTGGCTTACGCCGATTCTTAAGCTTCCGGTAATTAATTTGGTAAAAACAAAGCGTTCGTAATAATTCAGTGCAAGCCAATTTTGATGTAAATATTCTTTTTTATCAGAATCTGATTTCTTTTTTAAAGCAATAATTTCCTGAAGATATTCGGTTAAACTTTTATCTGAATGTTCTTTTGTTGTCGGAATTATTAGCGCAATAGTTTCGGCCAAATCACCCACAATATGATAACTTTCCTCAAAAAGCCAAAGCGGAATATTAGCCAGTTCATTTGCCCAAATCCTTAACAAAGTAGTATTAACCGGTCTCGGAGGACGACGATGCGAAAGAATCGCAATGGTCCATACTTTATCTTCTGGCGATGCATTTTTAAAATACGTCGTCAGCGCATCGACTTTTACGTTCGTTTTATTCGAACTATCGAGAGTTTTTATAAGTTGGGCGAAATTCTTCATTATAATTCATTATTTTCAAGAATAGTCGAAGTTTCATTTTGGTCTATTGCAGCTTCTTTTTCATCTTTTTCCATTTCTGCCGACTCCCCTTCATACTGCGTTTTTTCTGTTCTTGCATCGTAACCTAATTCTCTTAAATATTTAGAGAAAATATCGGTGTAACCGTGCGTACAGATTATTTTTTCTGCGCCGGTAGCTTTTATACTGTCGAGCAAAGAATACCAATCGCAGTGATCGCTTAAAACAAAACCTTTATCAATTGCGCGTCTGCGTCTTGCGCCACGAAAAGCCATCCAACCGCTTGCAGCGCCTGTAACAAAAGGCGTCATTTTTCTGATCCAAATACTTCCGTGCGCACTTGGCGGAGCGAGCACAATATTTCCTGCAAAATCTTCTTTTTTAGTTTCGCGCGTTACTAAAGTTGTGGGCGGGAAATCGACCATCGGACGCAAAACATTAGTCATATTTTCGATTGCTCCATGTGTGTATATTTTTCCAATATCGGTATCCAGGTATTTTAAAAGTCTTTGCGCTTTTCCTAGAGAATATCCAAAAAGAATAGATGTTTTTCCTTCGGCTTTATTTTCTGCCCACCAATTATTGATTTCTGAAATTACCTCAGCTTGTGGTGTCCAGTTAAAAGCGGGTAATCCGAAAGTACATTCGGTTATAAAAGTGTCGCATTTTACAACTTCGTATGGAGTTGAAATACCGTCATCTTCTGTTTTATAATCTCCAGTAAAAACCCAGACTTCACCTTTATGTTCAACACGTATTTGAGAACTTCCTATAATATGTCCGGCAGGATGAAGCGAGAATTTTACATTGTTTATCACAAAGGTTTCTCCCCACTCTTTTCCGGTAACATTTATTTCGCCTAAGCGATGTCGAATTATAGGAATATTGGTATGATGTGTAATATAGTTTTGATGTCCCCAGCGCGAATGGTCGGCGTGCCCATGGGTAATAATTGCATTTTTTACCGGACGCCAAGGATCTAAATATACATCTGCCTGCTGACAATAAATGCCTTTATCGTTAAATGCTAAAAGTGGTATTTTCATATTATTACGATTTAGAAATTGTAAAAATCTTGGGCAGATTTATAACAAATTTAACTATTTAAAAATTCAGCTGTTTTATAAATTCACACGATTACTTTATTTAATTACAACTTTTTAATATTGTATTGTGATTTAATCAAATTATCATTTGTACTTTTGTAAAAAATTAAATAAATCGTAATTTTAAAATAATTTATCCCATGTTAAAAGGATTCTTTCATGTACCAAAAGCGGTAAACGAGCCAGTAAAAGGTTACGCGCCGAACTCACCAGAAAAAGCAGCTGTTCAGGCAGCATACACTTCAATGTGGAACTCTAAAATTGATGTACCATTATACATTGGTAGTGAAGAAATCAAAACTGGAAACACAAAAACAATTTCAGCTCCTCACGATCACAAACATATTGTAGGAACGTATCATTTAGCTGAAAAACAACATATCGAAAAGGCAATTGCTAATGCACTTGAATCAAGAACTGCATGGGCAAATATGGCATGGGAACAACGTGCTGCTATTTTCTTAAAAGCCGCTGAATTAATCGCAGGTCCTTACAGAGCACGCATTAACGCAGCAACTATGATTGGTCAGTCTAAAAATATTCATCAGGCAGAAATTGATGCTTCTTGTGAATTAATTGACTTTTTACGTTACAACGTAGAATTCATGACTCAAATTTACAACGATCAGCCAAAATCAGATTCTACTGTTTGGAATCGTCTAGAATACAGACCTCTAGAAGGTTTTGTTTACGCAATTACTCCTTTTAACTTTACTGCTATTGCTGCAAATCTTCCTGCAAGTGCTGCTATGATGGGTAACGTTGTAGTTTGGAAACCAAGTGACAGCCAAGTATTTTCTGCAAAAATTATTATCGAAGTTTTCAAAGAAGCTGGAGTTCCTGATGGCGTTATTAACGTTGTTTTTGGAGATGCTTTGATGATTACAGATACTGTTTTAGCAAGCCGTGATTTCGCTGGAATTCACTTTACAGGTTCAACTCACGTATTTAAAGATATATGGGCTAAAATTGGTGCAAACATTCACAATTACAAAACATACCCAAGAATTGTTGGAGAAACTGGCGGTAAAGATTTTATCATTGCACATCCAAGCGCTAACGTAAAACAAGTTGCTACAGGAATTACTCGTGGTGCATTTGAATTTCAAGGACAAAAATGTTCTGCAGCTTCAAGAGCTTATATTCCGCAAAGTTTATGGCCAGCTGTAAAAGAGCAATTAATTGCTGATGTAAAATCTTTTAAAATGGGTTCTCCTGAAGATTTCGGAAACTTTATTACAGCAGTTATTCACGAAGGTTCTTTTGATAAATTGGCAGGTTTTATTGATCAAGCTAAAAAAGATGCTGATGCTGAAATCATCGTTGGCGGAAATTACGATAAATCAGTTGGATATTTTATTGAACCAACTGTAATTGTAACTACAAATCCAAAATATACGACAATGGAAACCGAATTATTCGGACCAGTAATTACTATATATGTTTATGAAGATGCTAAATGGGAAGAGACCTTAGAATTAGTTGATACTACTTCTGAGTATGCTTTAACCGGAGCTGTATTTAGCCAAGATCGTTATGCTATTGAAGTAGCAACTACGAAATTGCAAAATGCTGCAGGTAACTTCTATATTAATGACAAACCAACTGGAGCAGTTGTTGGAATGCAGCCTTTTGGAGGTGCTAGAGCTTCTGGAACTAACGATAAAGCGGGTTCTGCATTGAACTTATTGCGTTGGGCTTCTCCAAGAACTATCAAAGAAACTTTTGTAACTCCTGAGGATTATAGATATCCGTTTTTGGGTTAATTCGTAGTTTCCTTATCAAGTAAAAGCCACAAATTTCAAATGAAATTTGTGGCTTTTACTTTTCTTTTGTTTGCAAGCGTAAATTTTAAATTAATATCCTTATTAAAATGTTTTGCAAACAAATAAAATAATTTGTAATCATTTTCTTACTATATTGTTTTTCAATACTATAGATCTTCATAAAATCTTATTTTAATAGTTTAAAAACTTATTGTGTCATTTAAAAAAAGAGTGCCTCAATAAATTTGTCCTCAGAAATACAATTAAAGAAAAGACAGATTTATGAAAAACTTAAACAACGTACCTGAAATAATTCTAAAATCAAAAAGTGTTGGCCATCCAATTGATTTTAAATGGAATAATAAAAAGATGGATAAATTTATGGATCCATTAGAAGGAAATGAAGACCTTGAATGTGCATTGTCTAATATTGGACATAAAGCTTGTATTGGTCTTACTGCTTCATTACTAGAATGGGTATCATGGCGTTTTACAGGATATTCGACAGCAGCAAACGATGTCCAAAAACGTATTGAGGCACTTTGGTGTTCTATTCATAATATAGACGAAACAAATCCTTTAGTTTTTGATCCAAATCTTGACATATCAGATTCTGGATCTGTAAACGGACCATTATGGGTAGCACTCATGAATGTTCGAATGATTGATGTAAAATACAGAAAAGGATCTTATTTCCTTCAAAGTGAACTACTAGGGTTAATTTTGCTGGCACGTTATATTACGCCAAAGAAAAAGTTTTTTGATAACTGGCTTGGCGAAATGATCCTACAGCTAACACTTAAATTTCCATGTAAATACAGCCAAGATAATCTAGATGAAAGCGATGAAGGAGTTTATGATTCTTCTGCTGAACCTTTGCTGTCTCGCGAATTTTTCTTTGATTCAAAATTTAAATATACTCCAGCGGCATCTGAGGAAGCTTTAAACAATTTTATAGGCAATTTAAATTATAAAGCAAATCCATTTTTAAACTTAACAAGAAAAGCATCTTAATTATAATTCACCTTTAGAATGCAAAAACCCGACAAGAATACTTCAGCAAGTAATCATTGTCGGGTTCTTATTTTATTTGAGCACTTATACTGTAAACTTCAAAGGCAAATGCACGACTTTTTTTGTTTCGAAAAATTCATCTTCAAAAACAGTCGACAAATCGTATAAAGTCGCTTTTGGAAAATCTTTTAATTCTTCGGCTAGATCACCACCTTTAAGATATAAGATTCCGTTTCTTAAAGTGTGTTTATGCTGTTTCTTGATTTTATCTTTTATCCAAGAAACAAAATCTGGCATATTGGTTACGGCACGGCTTACAATAAAGTCAAAATCACCTTTTACCAATTCCGCGCGTTTTTGTTCAGCTTTTACATTTTTTAATTCTAATGCATCAACAACGCCCTGAACCACTTTTATTTTTTTGGCAATAACATCAATAAGATAGAAACGTGTTTCTGGAAAAAGAATCGCTAACGGAATTCCAGGAAATCCTCCTCCAGTTCCTACATCTAAAACAGTTGCTCCAGGTTCAAACTTCATGATTTTTGCAATTCCAAGCGAGTGCAAAATATGTTTTGTATATAAGGCGTCGATATCTTTACGTGAAATGACATTTATTTTTTCATTCCAATCGTGATATAAAAAGTCTAATTTTTGAAATTGTTCGATTTGAAGATCGGTCAAATCTGGAAAATATTTCAATATCTCATCCATTGCTCTAATTTTTTAACAAAAGTACTACTTTACGATTGAAATATTTAACTCAATTTTGCAAATTGAAAATTTATAATAATTACCTTTGAAAACTATTTAAATTAATTATGAATAACACTGCGCCTACATTTGCTAAACAAGACAATCTGAAGTTTTTCAGAACACTTAACTCACGAGTAAACAATTACTTCAAGGAGAACAACATTCAGAAAACTGGAAACTGGAAGCTGCACCTAAAAGCCGTTATTCTTTTTGCAGTTTTTCTAACGCCTTATTTTTTAATCTTGACTCTTGACATGCCTTTTTGGGCACAATTGTTATTAAACATTCTTATGGGAGTTGGAATGGCCGGAATTGGAATGAACGTAATGCACGATGGCAACCACGGATCTTATTCTTCTAAATCATGGATTAATAAAATTATGGGAGGAAGCATTTATGTTTTAGCCGGAAATGTACATAACTGGCAAGTACAACATAATGTATTGCATCATACCTATACAAATATCCACGGTCATGATGAAGATCTTGATGCAGGAAGAATCATTCGTTTTACACAAAACGCAGAATGGCACCGTTTTCATAAATTTCAACATTACTATTCATTCTTCTTATACGGACTTTTGACTTTTAATTGGGCTTTAACAACCGATTTTAAGCAGATGAAAAACTATTTAAGAAGAAAACTATCTTACGGAGCACCTCAAAGTCCTGCAAAATTATGGACGGTTCTAGTAATTACAAAAATAATCTACGTTCTAATCTGGATGGCCTTGCCAATGATTTTAGGTGTAACATGGTGGAAAGTTGTTATTGGATTTTTTGTAATGCATTATACAGCTGGATTAATCTTGAGTATTGTTTTTCAATTGGCACACGTAGTAGAAGAGACTTCTAATCCAGTTCCGAATGAAGAAGGAGAAATCGAAAATACATGGGCAATTCACCAATTGTACACAACAGCTAATTTCGCTCCAAAAAACAAGATAATCAACTGGTTTACAGGAGGATTAAATCATCAAATTGAACACCACATTTTTCCAAATATCAGCCACGTCCACTACGGAAAAATTGCTGAAATTGTAAAACAAACCGCAAAAGAATGCAACTTGCCTTATCATGAATTCAGAACTATGAGAGGTGCAGTTGTAGCGCATTACAAGCATTTGAAAGAGCTTGGAATGAAACCGGAACTAGCTTAAAAACAAAAAAATCTATTAATAATAACCATCCTTAATTAAAGTTGAAATTAAGGACATTCAAAAATTTTATAATGAATCATATTCTTTCGGACAGAATCAACAACTTAGCAACATCACAGACTTTAGCAATGGCAGCTTTAGCTCGTGAATTAAAAGCACAAGGAAAAGACATTATCAGCTTAAGTTTAGGTGAACCAGATTTTAATACACCAGATTTTATTAAAGAAGCTGTTAAAAAAGCAGTCGATGAAAATTACAGCACATATTCTCCAGTAGAAGGTTATTTAGAGTTGAGAGAAGCAATTTGCAGAAAATTCAAAAGAGATAATGATTTAGATTACAAACCAACTCAAATTGTTGTTTCTACAGGAGCAAAACAATCTTTATACAACATTGCACAAGTAATGTTAAATGATGGCGACGAGGTTATCTTGCCAGCGCCTTACTGGGTTTCTTATTTCGAAATTGTAAAACTTTCTGGCGGAGTTCCTGTTGAGGTTCCAACGTCTGTAGAAACTGATTTTAAAATTACTCCAGAACAATTAGAAGCTGCTATCACACCAAAAACAAAAATGATGTGGTTCAGTTCTCCTTGTAATCCTTCAGGTTCTGTTTACAGCAGAGAAGAGTTAACAGCTCTTGCAAAAGTGTTAGAAAAATACCCAAATATATATGTAGTTGCTGATGAGATTTATGAGCACATTAATTTTTCAGGAACGTTCTGCAGTATTGGTTCAATTCCTGGAATGTTCGAAAGAACAATTACTGTAAACGGAGTTGCAAAAGCGTTTGCAATGACAGGATACAGAATTGGTTATATTGGAGCTCCTGAATTTATTGCAAAAGCATGTACAAAAATTCAAGGGCAAGTAACTTCTGGAGCAAATTCTGTAGCACAGCGTGCTACAATTACTGCTGTTGATGCTGACCCAAGTGTATTAAATCATATGGTTCAGGCTTTCCACGAACGCAGAGATTTAGTTGTTGGATTATTAAAAGAAATTCCTGGAGTAAAAATTAACGTTCCTGAAGGAGCATTTTATGTTTTTCCAGACGTTTCTTCTTTCTTCGGAAAAACATTAAGAGGAACTGAAATCAAAGATGCAAACGACGTTTCGATGTACCTTTTAGCGGAGGCAAATGTTGCAACAGTAACTGGAGACGCTTTCGGAAACCCGAATTGTATTCGTTTCTCTTACGCAACAAGCAACGATATTTTAAAAGAAGCATTGCGCAGAATCAAAGAAGCTTTGACTGCATAATATCATTATAAGTTTATTAAAACGGCTTAAGGTTAAAAGTTTCATCACTTTTATACTTTAAGCTGTTTTTTTTATGGGCGTGTCCTCCGAGCAGTCCCAAAATTTAGGGATTGCTGCAAGTCTTCGCTTCCTTCGTCTGGCTTTGGGCTTTGCACTGCTTTCCAAAGCTACCAGTTATTCCGTTTTTCAAAGAAATCTGCCTTAATGTGCTTAACCCATATAAACTTAAATGATGAGTTTCAAAATTCCCATTCCACAATATTATAAATCACAAGTATAATCCTGTAAAACAAAAGCTTTAATAAGTTCCCATCTTTGTAATATAAATTAATTAAAAAATTATAGTCATGATACATACAGATGAAACCACAAAAGAAGCAGTTAGTACATTAGAAGGATTAATTTCAATTCTTGAAGACGGAAAACTAGGATATACAAATGCTGCAGAACATGTAGACAGTCCAGCTATTAAAACTGATTTCTTAGATTATGCACGTGAGCGTGCTCTATTTATTGTAGAAATACAAGACGAAATCAACAAATTAGGAAAATCAACTGATACATCAGGCGGAGGTCCATTAGGAGCTTTACACCGTACTTGGATTGATATTAAATCGTCATTTACCGGAGGAGATACAGAAGCAATCATTAATGCTTGTATTACTGGAGAAGAAGCTGCTATTGAAAAATACAAAATGGCTTTAGAAAAAAACGAACTTGAAGCTAGTCAAGTAGCTATTGTTTCAAAACAATTAAACATTATCGAAAATACTTTGACTAAAATCAAAGCGAAAAAATTGTCATAATATTTGACACTATTTTTTTGAGAAGCGAAACTACCTGGTTTTAAACTGGGTAGTTTTTTTATTTTATAAAATCTGAAAAATAAATATTATTTTCGTTTCCGAACCAAAAATAAATTTATGACATCAACTTTACGCAATCTCATTTTAGTTCTTATCTCCACATTCTTTTTTTCTAACTCCACAAACGCTCAACCAAGAAAAGGCAAGTTTATTAATATCACAGCTGGTTTAGGAATTACGGCCTCTGATTATGAAGAAGATAACGTTGAATTAGATGGAAGTGGCTTTTATGCACAGGGCGAATATGTATGGGGAATAACCAAATGGTTTGGATTACGACCTTATGCTGGGGTTATTTTCACATCTCCTGCTAAAAATACTAATACAGATCAACCCGATTATAAAATATCAACAAAAGCATTTTTATTGGGAGGAAAAGCTCGTATTTGTGCACCAATTCCTTGGATTGCACCGTTCATTGAAACAGGTTTTGGAGCTTCCATCGGTTCATTTGAAACTTATACTCCATCTACCAATATCAAAAAAAGTGGCATAGTAACGCATGTCCCTTTCAGTTTTGGTTTAGCTTTAGGGCCTAAACACAATATTGAAGCAGCCTTCACTTATTACTATCAATCCTCTGTCGATCAGTTTTGTGGCGCTGTAGCAGTAGGATATTCTTTTCCTATAGATTAATTTTTTTAAATATTAGAAAAGAAAATCTTTTTTTAAATACAACAATTCCATATTAGTTAACTATTTCAAAAAAATCCCTTCATCATTAGCAAACTCGAAATATTTGTAAGAACTTTGCAAACTTTTTTCCGTGAATACCACAAAAGCCTAAAGTTCTACAAATGAAGAAGAAAATTGAAATATTAGCTCCTGCTAAAGATTTAATTGGAGGAATGGCCGCCATAAACAGTGGGGCCGATGCAGTTTATATTGGTGCGCCACAATTTGGTGCACGTTCTAATGCCAACAATTCTATTGAAGATGTTGCTGCTTTGGTACAATATGCGCATTTATTTAATGCTCAGGTTTTTGTTGTTATGAATACCATATTGTACGATAACGAACTGGAAACGTGTCGTTCAATGATTTGGGAATTATATGATATTGGTGTTGATGCCTTGATTATTCAGGATATGGCGATTATGGAAATGGACTTACCTCCTATTGTACTTCACGCTAGCACACAAGCCAATAATCGTGATGCAGATAAAATTAAATTCCTTAAAGATGCTGGAATCAAACGTGTGGTTTTAGCGCGTGAATTAAACCTTCATCAAATTAAAACAATCTACGATCATGCTGATGTTGAGTTAGAATTTTTCGTAACCGGAGCTTTATGTGTTTCTTTTAGCGGAAACTGTTATATGAGTGTGGCTAATGGAGAACGCAGCGCCAACCGTGGTTCTTGCGCGCAAAACTGTCGTTTACCGTATAACTTAATCGACGGAAACGGAGAAACTTTAATCAGAAACAGTCACTTACTTTCGATAAAAGATTTAGATATTTCAGATCAAATTCCGAATTTGATTGAAGCTGGAATTGTTTCCTTTAAAATCGAAGGAAGATTAAAAGATGTTGTTTATGTTAAAAACAACGTTTCTTACTTACGTCAAAAACTAGACAGCTTTTTAGAAGGAGCAGGAAGCGAAAAATACATGAAAGCTTCTTCGGGAACTTGTACCTACACTTTTGATTCTTCTCTAAGCAGAACTTTCAACCGCGGTTATACGGATTATTTTGTAAACGAAAGACACAGCTCTATTGGTTCTTGGGAAAGCCCAAAATCAAAAGGGCAGTATATTGGTAAATTGATCAGAACTGTTGGAAACGCTTATGAAATCGAAAACGGTGAATTACTAAACAACGGTGACGGACTTTGTTTTATCAACGAAAACAATGAAGCCGACGGAATCTATGTAAACAAAGCCGAAAACGGTAAAATATATCCAAACGTTCTAAAAGAAGTTAAAGACGGAACTTTCATCTATAGAAATAATGACGCCGCTTTTATCAAAATTGTAGAAAGAGAAGACAGTGCCGTTCGTAAATTAAGTACAACTTTATTACTTACAGAAACAGAAACTGGCTTCGAGTTAATCGCAACCGATGAAGACGGAAATGTAAGCACCGTTACTTTAGAACACCCAAAAGAACAGACTAAAACAGGCGAATCTATCGAAGAAAATATAAAAACACAATTGGCAAAAACAGGTTTCACACCTTATACTGCTAATGAAATCAATATTATGTTTTCTCAAAACTGGTTCCTTCCTATTTCAAAAATCAACGAAATGCGAAGAACTGTTTACGATCAGTTAACCGAAATTCGTTTGGCAAATTACAAACGCGAAGAACACCAATTGGTAAAAACGTCGCATCCGTACCCTGAAACCAAATTAGATTTCATGTACAATGTTTCAAACAAAACAGCTCGTAAATTCTACGAACGTCACGGTGTTACCGAAATCGAAAAAGCATTTGAATTACAATGGGATCCAGGAAAATCTCGTGTAATGACAACCAAATATTGCATCAAATACGAATTAAAAAAATGTCCGATACATCAAAAAGATATCGTGGGCGTTAAAGTAAAAGAACCATTGGTATTAAAGCAAGGTGAGTTAGAATACAAACTAAAATTCAACTGCAAACCTTGTGAAATGGAAATCTGGGAAAAAGATGCTGAATTTGAAATTGAAGAAGATCATTTTCATTAATATTATTTAACCGCAACGGTTTTTACCGCAAAGAGCGCAGAGGATTACGCAAAGGTTCGCAAAGATTTTATATTTAATCTTTGCGAATCTTTTTTTTATGTTGCTATTTACGCCAATCTTGTCATTTCGACGCAAGGAGAAATCGCACACGAGATTCCGTAAAGTAAAGCACCAATTTTTGTCGAGTTTCTAGTGCGATTTCTCGTTCCTCGAAATGACAAACTGTGTGGTTAGGTGATGGAAAAATTAACCCTAAAATAAAATCTGCCGAATCTGCAAAATCTGCGAGAAACTTTTTGCAATCTTTCTTTCACTTAAAAACAAAAACTTTGCGTTCTTCGCGTAATTCTTTGCGAACTTTGCGGTTAAAAGCATTTTTCTGTACTTTTACTACTCAAACAATACAACACTCCAAAATGAAAATACTACTCCTAGGTTCAGGCGAATTAGGCAAAGAATTTGTCATTGCCGCACAACGAATCGGACAAACCATAATAGCTGTTGACAGTTACGAAAATGCTCCGGCGATGCAAGTTGCACACGGTTTTGAAGTCATCAATATGCTTGACGGCGAAGCTTTAGACCGAATCGTAGCCAAACACAAACCCGATTTTATTGTTCCAGAAATAGAAGCCATTCGCACCGAACGTTTTTACGATTACGAAAAGCAGGGAATCACAGTTGTTCCTTCAGCGAAAGCGGCAAACTTCACTATGAATCGTAAAGCAATCCGTGATTTAGCTTCAAAAGAATTAGGTTTAAAAACAGCCAAATATCAATACGCAACATCTGCAGAAGAATTACAAAAAGCCGTTCAGGAAGTTGGAATTCCGTGTGTGGTAAAACCTTTGATGTCTTCATCAGGAAAAGGGCAATCGACTATAAAAACAGAAAGTGATATTGAGAAAGCATGGCAATATGCCGTTGCAGGTTCGCGTGGCGATGTTATCGAAGTTATTGTAGAAGCTTTTGTAGATTTTCATTCTGAGATTACGCTTTTGACGATTACTCAAAATGGAAATCCAACTTTGTTTTGTGCTCCAATTGGGCACCGACAAGAACGTGGCGATTATCAGGAAAGCTGGCAGCCGGCACAAGTTTCTGAAGCTGATTTGTACGAAGCACAGGATATGGCCGAAAAAATCACGGAAGCACTTGGAGGCGCAGGGCTTTTTGGCGTTGAATTCTTTTTAACCAATGAAGGTGTTTATTTCTCTGAACTTTCTCCTCGCCCACATGATACTGGAATGGTAACTTTGGCCGGAACGCAGAATTTTAACGAATTTGAATTGCATTTACGTGCAATTTTAAGTCTTCCAATTTTTGAAATAACCTTAGAAAAAGCCGGAGCAAGTGCCGTAATTTTAGCATCAGAAGATTCAAAAAATCCAACTTTCAGCGGAATCGAAAAAGTCGCCGCTTTACCAAAAACTGATTTCAGGATTTTTGGAAAACCAACTTCAAGACCCTACCGCCGAATGGGCGTTGTTTTAGCGAATGATTCATTAATAACCCCAATTGAAGAAGTGATAGAACGTGCCAAAGAAACCTCCAAATTAATAACCGTAAATTCTTAAAAATGAAAAAAGCACTATTTATAGTATTCCTATTTATCGGAATCGCAACCCAAGCTCAGGATAAAAAAACAGTCGAAAAACCGCAAATTGTAGAAACCGCTTGTGGCGAATGCCAATTTGGAATGAAAGGAAATGGCTGTGATTTAGCGGTTCGCATTGACGGAAAACCTTATTTCGTTGACGGAACAACAATTGATGAACATGGCGACGCACATGCAAAAGATGGTTTTTGCAATGCAATCCGCAAAGCTTCGGTTACTGGAAAAATAGAAAACAATCGTTTTAAGGCTACTTCATTCACTTTGATAAAACAAAAATAATGGAGTTAATTCTTGAAAATATAGCCAAACACGTTTCGCTAACCCCTGAAGAGCAGGCGCTTTTTTTATCTAAACTCGAAACTAACACATACAAAACCAAAACTATTTTATTAAGTGCGGGAGAAGTTTGCAGACACTCTTATTTCGTTAACTCCGGAATTTTAAGAAGTTTTAATATTAATGATAATATAGTTGAGCATGTTTTATCATTTGCCTGCGAAGGCTGGTGGATGAGCGACATGTACAGTTTTTTTTCGCAAAAACCTGGACAGCTTTTTATTGAAGTTTTAGAAGACGCAGAAGTGGTTTCTTTATCTAAAGAAAATCAGGAACAATTGTATTTGGAGATTCCAAAACTGGAACGCTTTTTTAGAATTTTAATTGAAAATTCATTAGTTGCGAATCAGCAAAGATTAATGGACAATTTAAGTTTACCTGCGGAAGAACGTTTCGAAAAATTCAGTAAAAAATACGGAACCTTAATTCACAAAGTTCCTCAAAAACAAATTGCGTCTTTTATTGGAGTGACGCCAGAATTTTTCAGTAAAATGAAAGCGAGGCTTTTGAAGAAATAAAAAATAATTTCAACATTAAGAGAAAGGCTTAATCTTCTTCATATACCAACACTTAACTCCCTTAATATCTTAATGGTGAAAAACAAAAAAACCAGTTCAATGTTGAACTGGTTTTTCTTTTGAATTAAAATTGCTCAACCTCTGTAGAATGTTTCATCGCTGTTATGGTTGATTTTCCTATCATTACGGTATTTTGAACCGCATCAAAATAAGACGTTCCCACAAACGCTTGGTGTTTTACCGCTCGGAATCCGTTTTTCTGTAAAGCAAATTCACGTTCCTGTAACTCAGAATATCCTGCCATTCCTCGTTCTTTATAAGCTTTTGACAATTCAAACATACTGGTGTTCAAAGCATGGAATCCCGCCAAAGTAATAAATTGGAATTTATAACCCATTGCAGCCAAATCTTCTCTAAACGTTTCCATTTCGGCAACCGTTAATTTTGCTGCCCAATTGAAAGACGGAGAACAATTGTAAGCCAGCATTTTATCTGGAAATTGTTTTTTCATAGCCGTAGCAAACTTTCTCGCATAATCCAAATCTGGATTGCTGGTTTCCATCCAAATTAAATCAGCGTAAGGTGCGTAGCTCAAGCCTCTTGCAATTCCCTGCTCGATTCCGTTTTTTACGTAGAAGAAACCTTCGGCAGTTTTTTCTCCAGTTAAAAATTTTCTGTCTCTTGGGTCGGCATCGCTTGTTAATAAATTGGCCGCATCAGCATCGGTTCTTGCTACAATTAAAGTTGAAACGCCCATAACATCTGAAGCCAAACGTGCTGCAATTAATTTATTAATCGCTTCCTGCGTTGGCACCAAAACCTTTCCGCCCAAGTGTCCACACTTTTTAGCAGAACTCAACTGATCTTCAAAATGCACTCCAGAAGCTCCGGCTTCAATCATTGATTTCATTAATTCGAAAGCATTTAGATTTCCTCCAAAACCCGCTTCGGCATCAGCCACAATCGGAACTAAATAATCTTTTTTATCTTCAACTTCATTTACCGTTTGAATTTGGTCGGCGCGCAGTAAAGCATTATTGATTTTTTTAACCACCATCGGAACGCTGTTTACGGGATAAAGCGATTGGTCTGGGTACATTTCTCCAGCCAAATTTGCATCAGCAGCAACCTGCCAGCCGCTTAAATAAATTGCTTCTAAACCCGCATCGACTTCCTGAATCGCCTGATTCCCGGTCAAAGCGCCCAAACCAGCTACATAATCCTGACTTTTTAACTTTCTCCATAATTTTTGCGCTCCCATTTTAGCAATAGAATGCTCAATTTGATAAGATCCCTGAAGCGTAACTACTTCTGCAGCAGTATAAGGACGTTCAACACCTTTCCATCTCGGGTTCGTAATCCAATCGTTAATCAATTCCTGAATTCTGTCTTCTGTTGTTTTCATAAATAGTTTAGTTAAAGTGGTTAGTAAAGTTTATAGTTTCAGTCTCAGTTATCAGTAATCAGTAATCAGTTTTAACTCGACTTAAATAAATAGTATTCGGAAGATCTGCGCAGATCTTTTCATTCACATTCGATCTGCGTGATCTGCCAAATCTGCGTGAGAAAATTATTCGCCCGCAGATCTCGCAGATTTAGCAGATTTTTTTTATAAATATTTGTAACACGGAATCGTTAAGAAATCAACGAAATCTGTACTTACGACTAATCTTTCCAGTACTTTTTCAGCCAGTGGAAATTGCTGTTTTTCGTGATTTTCTTCGCCTAATTCTTCTTTAATTTTTCTGAATTCATCTAAAGCCAATTCATGATAATAAGCCAAATCTAATTTTCGTCCATTATCCAAAAGCACTTTATTTTGAAGCCATTGCCATAATTGCGATCTTGAAATTTCTGCAGTTGCTGCATCTTCCATCAAATTATGCAATGCTGCCGCGCCTTGACCGTTCAGCCATGAAGCTAAATACAAAACTCCAACATTGATATTTTTTCGAACGCCGTTTTCAGTGATTATTCCGATTGGTGGTTCAATCAAATCTGCTTCTGTAATTTTGCGATGTTCTCTTTTAATATGAATCTGGTTTGGAGTCGGCATTCCTTTATCAAAGATTTCTTTTGCCAGCGAAACCAAATCCGGATGTGCAACCCAGGTTCCGTCGTGACCATTTCGAACTTCGCGTTCTTTATCGGTTTTCACTTTCGCGAAAGCGATGGAATTAGCTTCTTCATTATTTCGAATCGGAATCTGCGCGGCCATTCCGCCGATGGCGTGAATGCCTCTTTTATGACATCTTTGAATAACCAAATTGGAATACGCATTCATAAAAGGTGAAGTCATATTTACCTGATCTCGGTCCGGAACGATGAATTTTGGATTTTTTCTAAACTTTTTGATGTAAGAAAAAATATAATCCCAGCGTCCGCAGTTTAAACCCACGATATGTTCTTTTAATTCGTAAATAATTTCATCGAGCTGAAAACTTGCTGTAATGGTTTCAATTAGAACTGTTACTTTTATCGTTCCTCTTTTCAGCTTCAAGTAATCCTCGGTAAAATCAATTACATTATTCCACCAGCGTGCTTCCAGATAGTGCTCTAATTTCGGAATGTAGAAATACGGTCCAGAATGATTTTCTAAAAGTCGTTTATGATTATGAAAAACATACAAACCAAAATCTACCAAAGAACCCGAAACTTCTTTCCCTTCAATTAAAAGATGTTTTTCTGGCAGATGCAAACCTCTTGGACGCACAATTAGTGTTGCCGTTTTTTCATTTAAATGATACGATTTCTGTTTCACCAAATCAGTAAACGTGATTGTTTTATTTACCGCATCGATTAAATTCAGCTGGCCTTCCATCAAATTTTGCCAGGTTGGCGAAGTGCTGTCTTCAAAATCGGCCATAAAAGTTTTGGCGCCTGAATTTAAAGCATTGATAATCATTTTGCGATCAACGGGTCCAGTAATTTCTACTCTTCGGTCTAATAAATCTTTCGGAATTTCGGCTGCTGTCCAATTGCCTTCCCTGATACTTTTGGTTTCTGGAATAAAAACCGGCATGATTCCCTGATCAAAAGTGACTTGTTTTTGCTCGCGCTGCAAAAGCAATAGTTTTCGCTGTGATTCGAATTTTCTATGCAGTTCAGTTATAAAAGCAATCGCTTCTTCTGTCCAGATCTTTGGATAACGAAGCTTCTTTTCGGCTAAAAACTCCATCGCCTTTTCGGTAATTTCTAATTGGTTTTTCATAGCTAATAGATTTTATACTACAATGTTACAAAAAGTTTTTTATAAAAATAGCGAACGTTCGCTAAAATTTAAAAATATTTTTTTGGCGATTATTTGTAAATCAGTTACATTTGATATTATGGATATCGAAAAAGACTATATAAAGCTGATATTTGGGCTTAAACTCAAGCAAGTCAGAACTCAAAAAAATCTTTCTCTTTTTGGCTTAGCCAAATTGACGAATCTTTCAAAATCGTATTTAAACGAAATTGAAAAGGGAAAAAAATATCCAAAAGCAGACAAAATTTTGCTTTTATGCAAACATTTGGATGTGACATATGACCAAATGGTGTCTTTAAAACTCGATAACAACCTGGCTCCTATTGGCGAAATTCTAAAATCTGGAATTCTAAAAGAGATTCCGCTTGACCTTTTCGGAATTCAGGAAGCGGATTTAATAGATATTATTGCTAATGCTCCTGCTAAAGTCAATGCCTTTATTAGTACCATTATAGAAATTGCACAGCATTATAATTTAAGTCGTGAAAGTTTTTTTTTAGCCGCTTTAAGATCGTATCAGGAAGCGCACAGTAATTATTTTGAGGATTTAGAAGAGAGAGTAATTACGTTTTCGAAGTCGTTTCAGATCAATTTAGATTCTAAAATCAGCATTGAAGAATTAGAAGCCATTCTAAAAGAAGAATACGAATACAATATAAAAGAAATCGCTTTTACCGATCAGGAAGCTTTGGGCGATTTGCGTTCGATTTATGTTCCGAAAAGCAGAACTTTACTACTTTCAACAGAACTTGACGCGCCGCAGAAAGCTTTTATTTTAGCTAAAGAAATTGCTTATAATTATTTAAAAATTTCAGATCGGTTATTGACATTCAGCTGGATTAAATTTGAAAATTTCGATCAGGTTTTGAACAATTTTTATGCTTCTTATTTTGCAGGCGCTTTATTATTGCCGAGAAAATTGGTTGTGGACAAAATCAATAATTTCCTAAATAATGAAAAGCCAAATCCAGAAGAATTTGTTTCTTTAATTGAAAGCTTTGAAGTTTCGCCGGAATCGTTTTATCAGCGCTTAACGAATTTATTACCGAAAGATTTTCAGCTGAAAAATTTATTCTTTTTAAGAATGTCACATCCTATTGGTTCAGATGTTTATCAGATAAAAAAAGAATTACATATTACAAATCAGCAAGAACCTCACGCTAACGAAACCAATGAGCATTATTGCAGAAGATGGGTTTCGGTAAAAACCATAAATGAAGCCATCAGACAAAATAAACCGCATTTTTTTGATGCTCAAATTTCGAGTTATGTACATAGCGGGAATGAATATTTGGTTTTTTCATCGGCAACAAAAGACCCTTTTGTAGAAAATAATATTAGAAGCATTTCAGTTGGAATTTTAATTAATCCAACAATGAAAAAGAAATTTAAATTCATTGAAGGAAAACCTCTTATTAAACGAATCGTTGGTGTTACGTGTGAAACCTGCGATGTAAAAAACTGTCTCGAAAGAGCTGCACCGCCGATTGCCCTGGAAATGAAAAAACGCCACGACAACACAGATTTTGTTGTACAGCAGTTTATTAATCAATATAGTTAGAACGTTATGAAATATTTTGCTTTAATAATAACGCTGTTTTTTATTAGCTTCAATCAGGAAACAGAAAAACTTACCGGACGTTATAATTATTTAATTGAAAACGACAATGTCTATATCCAAAAAGATAAAATTACTTTTAGGGATAGTGTTTTTGTCTTTGATAACAAGTTTATGCCAAAAGGAAAAATTTCTTATGGCAATGTAATATTGTTAGACAATTTCATAAATACTGATTTAATTATAAGTATCCCAAAAGATCAAATCAAAAAAGATACTATTGAATTTTTCATGCATGATAAGAAAAGTTCAGCTGCGAATTATCTTGATGAAGTGGTTGGGAAAGGGAAATTGATTAGGATTAAGTAATAGGAGTTTTTTTAAAAAATCTCGCAAAGACGCGAGTCGCAAAGTTTTATTTCACTTTGAATATAATTAACTAAACATATCTTCTTACAATCTTGTCATCTCGACGAATGAGAGATCACACAAGAAACTCCAATCCTGTAATCGTCAATCTTTGTCGAGCCACTTGTGTGATCTCTCCTTCGTCGAGATGACAAACTGTGTGTTAGACGCACTACTGTGCGCCTCTACCTTAAAACCTTTGAACCTCTGCAACTTTGAGCCTTTGCACCTAAAATCTAAAAACCTCAAAAACCCAAAAACCTTTCTTAATCTAGATTAAGTGCTTTTCCTTGGCCTTGGCGGTATCTTTGTACTATAAAAATAACAAAGCAATAAGATCATGGAAAATATAGTATTACATAAAGCAGAAACAAGAGGAAACGCAAATCACGGATGGCTTAATGCTTATCATAGTTTTAGTTTTGCAAGCTGGTACAATCCAGATAGAATTCAGTTTGGAGCACTTCGTGTTTTGAATGACGATACAATTGCAGGCGGAATGGGTTTTGGAACGCATCCTCACGATAATATGGAAATCATTACGATTCCGTTAGAAGGTGATTTGGCGCACAAAGACAGTATGGGAAATACTGAAATCATCAAAAATGGTGATCTTCAGGTAATGAGTGCCGGAACTGGAGTGCAGCACAGTGAGTTTAACCCAAATGCAGATCAGCAGACTAAATTATTGCAAATCTGGTTGTTTCCGAACAAAAGAAACGTTGCGCCTCGTTACCAACAAATCACCTTGGATGTTGCGGACAGACATAATAAACTTTCTCAGATTTTATCTCCCAATGCAGATGATGAAGGGGTTTGGATTCACCAAGACGCTTGGTTCAATATGGGTAATTTTGACTCAGGTGTATCTACAGAATATACAATTAAAAAGGAAGGAAACGGCGTTTACGCTTTTGTTTTAAAAGGAAACTTAACCATCAACGGTCAGGAATTAAACACTCGTGATGCAGTTGGAATTTCGGGAACTGACATTTTAAAAATTCAAGCCAATACAGATGCTGAATTTTTATTAATGGATATTCCAATGAACTATTAATTCGACAGCAATTTTTCAAACAAAAACAAAATAAACAAAACGGACAATCAAAAAGTTATTTCATTTCTTAATCTAGGTTAAGTGCCAAATGAAGACAGTCGAAGTAACTTTGTCCTATCAAAATGAAATTAATTATTTAAAAAAATAAAATTATGGCAACTACAAAATGGTCAATTGACCCAACTCACTCAGAAATTGGTTTTAAAGTTAAACACATGATGTTTACAAATGTTTCAGGAAAATTTGGAACATATGACGCTACAATTACTACAGAAGGAAATGATTTTGAAAACGCAGCAATCGAATTTTCTGCTGATATTGCTTCTGTAGACACTGCAAATGCAGACAGAGACGGACACTTAAGAAGTGCAGACTTTTTTGATGCAGAAAGCAATCCAAAATTAACTTTCAAAGCTTCATCATTCAAAAAAATCGATGATGGAGATTACGAAATAGTTGGAGATTTGACAATCAAAAGTGTTTCTAAAGAAGTAAAATTCCCTGTTGAATTTAGCGGTATCATGACTGATCCTTGGGGAAATACAAAAGTAGGTTTAAGCATAGAAGGAAAAATTAATCGTAAAGATTGGGGTTTAAACTGGAACTCAGCTCTTGAAACTGGAGGCGTTTTAGTAGGTGAAGAAGTTCGTTTAAACATTGAATTACAATTTGTAAAACAAGCTTAATACTTTATAATAGGTTTTAATTTGGTTGGTTAAAAATCCTGCACTTTTTAGGAAGTGCAGGATTTTTTTTTGGAACTTCGACTTCATTTTATATTTCGAAATTCCGTTGGAGACATTCCAGTTTGTTTTTTGAAGAATCTGGAGAAATACGAATAATCTTCGTAGCCTACTTTAAAGGCAACTTCGTTTACGGCTAATTGTTTGTCGATCAGCATTCTTTTTATTTCCAAAACTACGCGGTCTGTAATCACTTCAGTAGCAGTTTTTTGGAGGATTTCATTGCAGATTCTGTTTAAATGTTTCAGGGTGATATTCAGTTTTTCTGCATAAAAAGATGGCAGTTTTTCCGTTCTGAAATATTCTTCTAAAAGCGATTCGAATTTATTGATTTTAATATTATACGAATGTGTTTGGTGCGAATAGGTTTCACCGTATTTGCGAGCAATTTCGATGTGAATTGAATCTAATAAATTCAGCATCTTGTCGAGCTGATATTTGTTATTTTCATTATTTTCCTGAATCAGCAAATCAAAATAAGGCTGGATTTTTGGGATTTCTTTTGCTTCAAAAACCATTTCCGGCCGATTATGAATCGAATGATAAAAATTGTAATCGTTGATATTTTTCTGTCCGAAATACAAATTATAAAGTTCCTGCGAAAAGATAATCACAAAGCCTTCAATATCTTCAGACAAACTCCAATGATGCATTTGTCCTGGCTGGAGAACAAATAGACTTCCTCTTTTGATTTCGAATTGATCAAAATCGACCTCGTGCAATCCTGAACCTTTCGTAAAAAACACCATTAAATAGGAATCGTGACGATGCGGTTCTTCGACAAAACTGTGGCTTTTTAGATGCTCTTTAAAAGTATTCACATAAAAATCTCGGTGAATATCATTGCAACTAAAATTCTGAACACTATAAATCGGATATTTCTTCATGCTAAATGTCTTTATTGTGCTATAAGTGGCGAAGATATAAAAAAGACTTTTATGCAGCTCTATATTACCTTTGTATAAATAAAAAACAACAAGATCATGTCAAATGCATTAACTCATATTTTAAGTAACGAATGTCCTGTTTGTCATAAAGGAAAAGTGTTTACAGACAAAAATATATTTTTGACTTTTGGACTTCCAAAAATGAATGAATACTGCAGTCACTGCCATTATAAATTCCAAAAAGAACCTGGGTATTTCTTTGGCGCTATGTATGTAAACTACGGATTAACAGTCGCTCAGGGTATTGCAACCTATTGTGTTGCACAGTTTTTCTTTGAAACAAATTTCGATTTAAGAATCATTCCGATCATTGCAATTGTTATTACTTTGCTTACTTCTTTCAACCTCCGATTTTCAAGATTAGCATGGATTTATATGTTTAAGGATTATACGAGCTAAAAAAATACTATTTTTGCCTTCCAATTGAAACTAATTTTCAATTTTAAAAAAAAGTAAAAATTAAATTAGACAAATGAAAGCATACGTATTTCCAGGTCAAGGCGCACAGTTTACAGGAATGGGCAAAGACTTATATGAAAACTCGGCTTTAGCCAAAGAATTATTCGAAAAAGCCAACGAAATTTTAGGTTTTAGAATTACTGATATTATGTTTGAAGGCACTGCTGAAGAACTAAAAGAAACTAAAGTTACACAGCCTGCTGTATTTTTACACTCTGTTATTTTAGCTAAAACTTTAGGCGAAGATTTTAAACCAGAAATGGTTGCAGGACATTCTTTAGGAGAATTTTCAGCTTTGGTTGCCAACGGAACTTTATCTTTTGAAGATGGTTTGAAATTAGTTTCTCAACGTGCTCTTGCAATGCAAAAAGCCTGCGAAATTACTCCATCTACAATGGCTGCTGTTTTAGGCTTAGCTGATAATATTGTAGAAGAAGTTTGTGCTTCTATTGATGGTGTTGTCGTTGCTGCAAATTATAACTGTCCAGGACAATTGGTAATTTCTGGTGAAACTGCAGCGGTTGAAAAAGCTTGTGAAGCCATAAAAGCTGCAGGAGCAAAACGTGCTTTAATTTTACCTGTTGGGGGAGCTTTTCACTCGCCAATGATGGAACCGGCAAGAGAAGAATTAGCAGCGGCAATTGAAGCAACTACATTCTCTGCTCCTATTTGCCCAGTTTACCAAAATGTAACTGCAAACGCTGTTTCTGATGCAAACGAAATTAAAAAGAACTTAATTATTCAATTGACTGCTCCTGTAAAATGGACGCAATCTGTACAGCAAATGATCGCTGACGGCGCTACTTTGTTTACTGAAGTTGGTCCAGGAAAAGTATTAGCTGGTTTGATTAATAAAATTGATAAAGAAGCTGTTACTGCGAATGCTTAATTTTTAGTGTTCAGTTTTCAGTCGCAGTTTTCAGTTTACTGACGACGAGTATAAATAAAAAATCCCAAATGATAATCATTTGGGATTTTTTATGATATTCCTAGATATTAGTCGCACTGCTGTGCGTTTCTACCTGAAAACTGCGACCGAAAACTGAAAACTATTTAAGAACGAACTTTCTGTTCCCATTTCCAAGCGCTAGCCATTGCTTCGTCTAAGCTTAATTCTGCTTTCCAGCCTAAAACATTGTTTGCTTTATCTGTATTTGCGTAAGCTTCGGTAATATCACCTTCGCGGCGCGGTTTAATTACGTACGGCAATTTTTTATCGCTAACTTTTTCAAAGCTATGAATTACTTCTAGAACCGAACTACCTTTTCCTGTTCCTAAATTAAACGTTTCAACTTTTTGCAAATTCTTTTTATTGAACAAACGCTGTAATGCGATTACATGCGCCTTTGCTAAATCTACAACATGAATATAATCACGAACAGCAGTTCCGTCTGGAGTTGGATAATCATTTCCAAAAACTGATAATTCCTGACGCAATCCCATTCCGGTTTGTGTTATAAACGGAACTAGATTTTGAGGAACTCCTAAAGGCAATTCTCCAATTTCAGTACTCGAATGTGCTCCAATCGGATTAAAATAACGCAATAAAATCGCGCTGATATTAGTCACTTTTGCAGTATCTGTAATAATCTCTTCTCCAATTTGTTTCGTGTTTCCATAAGGAGACATTGCTGCCTGCACAGGAGCATCTTCTGTAATTGGCATTTTTTCGGCTTGCCCGTAAACTGTACAAGACGAACTGAATATAAAACTTGCTTCAGGTTTTTCCTTTAATTCCTGTAAAAGATATACTAAGCTGCTAATGTTGTTTTCGTAGTATAAAAGTGGATTTTCAACACTTTCTCCAACTGCTTTAGAAGCTGCAAAATGAATAACTCCAGTAACATCGTTATGTTTTTTAAAGAAATCATGAACTGCACTTTTTTCTCTTAAATCAATTTTTTCGAATAAAGGCGTTTTTCCTGTTATGGAAGCAATTCCTTTCAAAACATCTTCTGAAGAATTCGAAAGATTATCAATTATCACTACTTCAAAGCCTTCATTTTGCAATTCGACTACGGTGTGAGAACCAATAAAACCTAATCCTCCTGTTACTAATACTTTCATGTTTTTTTAGCTTATAAAAATAGAGTAAAGAATATAGATTTAAATTCTATAATATCTTTTCTATTATCTTTTTAATTTCTATTCTCTTAGTCTATACTCTTTCTTCTAATTTCTTATTTCAAAAATTCTAAAACAGAATCTGTAATAAATTTAATTTGTTCGTCATCAAGCTCAGTATGCATTGGCAAAGCAATAACTTCTTTTACCAACTGATTTGTAACTGGAAATTGCTCTTCTTTATAACGTGTATCCACATACGCTTTTTGTGAGTGTAACGGAATTGGATAATAAATTGCACACGGAATTCCTTTATCCAACAAATGCTGCATCAAGGCATTTCTGTCTGCATCTATAATTCTCAATACATATTGATGAAAAACGTGATCATTTTCATTTGCATCAAATTCTGGTGTAATGATGTGCGCATTTCCAGCGAAAGCCACATTATATTTTGCAGCTGCTAAACGGCGAGCAGTATTATATTCATTTAAAAAAGGTAATTTTGCATTTAAAACTCCAGCCTGAATACTATCCAAACGTGAATTCACGCCCACAACATCGTGATGGTAACGCTCATACATTCCGTGATTTACAATTCCACGGATAATGTGTGCCAATTTATCATCATTTGTAAAAATTGCTCCACCATCTCCATAACATCCTAAGTTTTTAGATGGAAAAAATGAAGTTGCCGCAACATGACCAATAACCCCAACTTTGCTTTTTGTTCCAGATTTTGAAATATAATCAGCTCCAATTGCTTGAGCATTATCTTCGATTACATATAAATTATGTTCAGCTGCAATTTCCATGATCGCATCCATATTGGCAGCACGGCCAAATAAATGTACCGGAACAATGGCTTTTGTTTTTGGTGTTATCGCTTTTTTAATCGCCTCGATATCAATATTCATATTATTAACATCAACATCAACTAAAACTGGAGTTAACTGCAATAATGCAATAACTTCAACAGTCGCTGCAAAAGTAAAATCAGCAGTAATAACCTCATCGCCTGGTTTTAAATCTAATCCCATCATGGCAATCTGCAAAGCATCTGTACCATTTGCACACGGAATCACATGTTTTGCACCCAAATAATCTTCTAGATTTTTTTGAAATTGCTGAACTAATGGCCCGTTTATATAAGTATTTGTATCTAAAACCTCTTGAATTGAAGCATCAACGGCAGTTTTTATTTTTTCATATTGACTTTTTAAGTCAACCATTTGAATTTTTTTCATTTTCAATATATTTTTAAAATCAGAGATCAGCTTGTAAACCAGAATCTCTAAAAGGAGGAACAAAAATAGTTATTTAATACCTTCAAACCAATGAAAATAATCGAAAGAAATGTAATTTAGCCACAAAAATAAACAGATGCTTTTTCTATATAATTTAGTTGTTTCTATTGCGGGGTTTTTTCTGAAAATTATAGCGCTTTTTAGTCCGAAAATTAAGCTTTTTGTAAATGGCCGAAAAAATGTTTTTTCCATTTTAGAAGAAAAAATCAAACCTTCTGATAAAACGATCTGGTTTCATTCTGCTTCGCTTGGCGAATACGAACAAGGCTTGCCTGTAATTGAAAAAATCAAAGAAAAATATCCTTCGCACAAAATTATTGTTACTTTTTTCTCTCCTTCAGGTTACGAAGTAAGAAAAAACAACAATGTCGCTGACGTTACTGTGTACCTGCCTTTAGATACAAAAAGAAATGCAGAGAAGTTCTTAAAACTAGCACATCCTGAATTGGCTTTTTTTATTAAATATGAATTCTGGCTGAATTATTTAAAGGAATTAGAAACCAGCAAAACACCAACCTATTTGATTTCCGGAATCTTCAGAGACAATCAAATGTTTTTTAAATGGTATGGAGGTTTTTACAGAAAAGCACTAAATGCCTTTACTTATTTTTTTGTGCAGAATGAAAAATCTAAAGAAAAAATTGAAGCTCTTGGATATCATAATGTTATTGTTTCTGGAGACACTCGTTTTGATCGTGTTAATGCAATTTTAGAAAGAGACAATTCAGTAGATTTTATTGAAAAATTCAAAAACAACAATCAGACAATAGTTATAGGAAGTTCTTGGCCAAAAGACGAAGCTTTGATAGCTGATTATATAAATCAAGCTCCTGAGAACATAAAATTCATCATTGCTCCTCATAATATTAAACAAGATCAGATTGCAGCTCTAAAATCACAGATTACAAAATCAACTGTTTTATTTTCAGAAAAAGATACCGTTTCCGATTTATCAAATTATAGTGTTTTTATTATTGACACAGTTGGGTTACTGACCAAAATTTACAGCTACGGTACAATTGCTTACGTTGGTGGCGGTTTTGGAAATCCTGGAATTCACAATGTTTTAGAACCGGCAACTTTTGGGATTCCCATTATAATTGGTCCAAATTATTCAAATTTTGCAGAAGGAGTAGAATTAGTAAAAATTGGAGGATGCGCTGTAATCTCTAATAAAGAAGAATTAAAAGAAAAATTTGATCACTTACTTTCTGATACAAACTTTTTGAAAGAAAAAAGTCTAATCTGCAAAGATTATATTCAAGATAATAGAGGAGCTACAAATACGATAATGAAAATCGTCTCAGAAACGATTTAAAATCAGAAAACCATATTTCTGCATCGTATTTTGAATAAAAAGCGCTTAAACAAGCTTATTTTGCGTTTTAAACGATGCAGAATATTCAATTAAAAGCAAAATAAACTGCAGCTTATAGAATACAAACTGCTATTTTTTTTATTGAATATTCAACGAAAAATAAATTACACAAAAAATACAATAATATAATATTTTTTTACTATTTTGGCATATTCTTTGATGAATAAGATAAACGTGAGCAGGGAAAATATTTTAAAAAAAAAGTGAAAAAATATTTTACATATTAAAAAATTTATATCTTTGCCACGAATTAATAATTAACCTTTTATAATAAAGTAAGATGAAAAAAGTATTTTTAAGTTTAGCTGTTGTTGCTGTTTTAACTGTTGTATCTTGTAAAAAAGCTGACGCTGCAGCTGAAACTACTGTAGATTCTACTGCTGTAACTGTTGATTCTGCTGCTGCTGTAGTTGATTCTGCTGCTGCAACTGTTGACTCTGCTGCTGCAAAAGTTGACTCTGCTGCTGCTAAAGTAGAAGAAGTAAAAAAATAATTAGAACCTAAGTTCTAAAGATTTTAAAACCATCCTTGAGATGGTTTTTTTTGTGCTTATATTTTTGAAAATTCCAAGAATTTGAAGCCAAAAAGAAAAACAAAAAGAAATCCCGAATTCCAATATTTTCAATATTGGAATTCGGGATTTCTTTTTGTTTGAATTTATTTTTTTTCCAATCACTCCATTTCATCCTCAACAACCTCCTCATCTTCAAAAATCGAATCACTTGATGAGAAGTCTAAAATTTCCGCTCTTGAAGAATACGTCACTATTTCTTTAATTCCTTTCTGTAAAAGCAATTCTGTGGTGTATTTTCGACTTGTCGCGAAGTGAACCTCGCCAAGCATCAGTTTAAAAAAGTATTTTCCGCCAGAACCTTTAAATTTTAAAAACCTAGCAAGCTCGACATTTAATTTAAACTTCTCTATATCTTCCTCGCACTCAAATTTCAATTCATAACTCAAACTCGTAAATATCACCTTCCCTTTTCTGGAAGTAAACACAAATTTATATTCATCATTAAATCGCTTACTAATTACAAAGGCACCCATTTACAATTTTAGATTTTAGATTGGAGATTTCAGATTCTTAGATTCTTAGATTCTTAGATTCTTAGATTCTTAGATTCTTAGATTCTTAGATTCTTAGATTCTTAGATTCTTAGATTCTTAGATTCTTAGATTCTTAGATTCTTAAAAATAAATTTACTTTGTAAATTTATTTTTAACTTGAGTTTACACAATAAAAAAAGCCTCTTCAAAAGAAGAGGCTTTAGTACTCAGAGCGGGACTTGAACCCGCACGAACATTGCTGTTCACTGGATTTTAAGTCCAGCGTGTCTACCAATTTCACCATCCGAGCATTATATGGTCTTGAGCGAAAAACGGGGCTCGAACCCGCGACCTCGACCTTGGCAAGGTCGCGCTCTACCAACTGAGCTATTTTCGCGTTTCAAATTCTAGTAAGAACTGCAATACTTGACTTGTTCTGTATTGCGAGTGCAAATTTAGGACATTTATTCAATTACACAAGCGTTTTTTGAAAAAAAATTACACTTATTTTATAACTTTCTGATAACCTAAACTTTAAATATGAAAATTATTTTCTTACCAGCATTCTTTTTATCTCATTCAGCTTCATCAGCGCTTCTACTGGAGTTATCGCGTTTATATCAAGGCTTAAAATCTCTTCTTTTATTTCTTCCAACAAGGGATCATCTAAATTAAAGAAGCTCATCTGCATTTCATCATTTGTAGATTTGATTCCGTTTAAAGCATCGCTAGAATGGTTCTTCTCTAATTTCTTTAAAAGTTTTTGTGCTTTTAAAATTACAATCTGAGGCATCCCTGCCATTTTTGCAACGTGAATTCCAAAACTATGTGCACTTCCTCCTTTTACCAGTTTTCGAATAAAAAGCACAGTGTCTTTTAATTCTTTTACTGCAACATTGTAATTCTGAATCCTAGGCAACGATTCTGTCATCTCATTCAATTCATGATAATGCGTCGCAAATAAAGTTTTAGGTTTTGATGGATGTTCGTGCAAGAATTCAGCAATCGCCCAAGCAATCGAAATTCCGTCATACGTGCTTGTTCCTCTTCCAATCTCATCTAATAAAACCAAACTGCGGTCTGAGATATTATTCAAAATAGATGCTGTTTCATTCATTTCTACCATAAAAGTAGATTCTCCCATCGAAATATTATCAGAAGCTCCTACTCTAGTAAAGATTTTATCTACAATTCCCATTCTAACACTGTCTGCCGGAACAAAACTTCCCATTTGAGCTAACAAAACAATAAGAGCTGTTTGTCTCAAAATAGCCGATTTACCAGACATGTTAGGGCCGGTAATCATAATAATCTGCTGGGTTTCCCTATCTAAGAAAACATCATTCGCAATATATGGTGTTCCTACTGGCAATTGTTTTTCGATTACAGGATGTCTACCATTTTTGATTTCTAATTCGAAAGTTTCATCAATTTCTGGACAAACATATTGATTCTCTACAGCTAATTGTGTAAACGAGCACAAACAATCTAATTGCGCGACCAAATTCGCATTCATTTGAACTGGCTTAATATAAGTTGCAATCCAAGCTACTAATTGCTCAAAAAGATCCGTTTCGATTTTATGAATCCTTTCTTCAGCACCTAAAATCTTGGTCTCGTACTCTTTTAATTCCTCTGTGATGTAACGTTCAGCATTTACTAAAGTCTGCTTTCGAATCCATTCTGTTGGAACTTTGTCTTTATGCGTATTTCGAACTTCAATATAATATCCAAAAACATTATTAAATGAGATTTTCAAAGACGATATTCCCGTTCTTTCTGATTCTCTTTTTTCAATTCCTTCTAAGTATTCTTTTCCAGAAGTAGAAATCGCACGCAGTTCATCTAACTCTTCACTAATACCTTTTGCAATCGCATTTCCTTTTGCAATTGCTACAGGAGCATCTTGATTTAAAGTTGTTTTGATTTTTTCTCGTAATAAATCACAAGCATGCAAACTGTCTCCAATCACTTTGACTGCTTCCTGCGGACTTTGTAATGCCAAAGTTTTTATTGGAATAATTGCATCTAGCGATTCTTTCAAATAAACAATCTCACGAGGAGAAACTTTTCCAGCAGCAATTTTAGAAATCAAACGTTCTAAATCTGAAATCTGTTTGATCTGATACTGAATATTATGCAGCACTTCAGGATTAGATTTCAAATACGAAACCACATCATGACGTCCTTTTATTTTATTACTATCTTTCAAAGGCAAAGCCAGCCAGCGTTTTAGCAAACGTCCTCCCATCGGCGAAAGCGTTCTGTCAATTACATCTAAAAGTGTAACTGCATTGGGATTATAGCTATGATATAATTCTAAATTTCTGATTGTAAAACGATCCATCCAAACATAAGCATCTTCTGCAATACGTTGAATCGCAGTAATATGCTGTACACGATTGTGTTGTGTTTCGGACAAATAATATAAAATAGCTCCAGAAGCAATAATTCCTTCTTTTAATTCCTCGACTCCAAACCCTTTTAGAGAAACAGTTTGAAAATGTTTGGTTAAAGTTTCTAAAGCGTAATCTTCCTTATAAATCCAATCTTCTAAATAAAAGCTATGAAAATCATCTCCAAAAGCATCTTTAAAATCAATTTTATTGTTTTTAGGAACCAGGACTTCACTCGGATTAAAATTCTGCAAAAGCTTATCTATATATTCAGCATTTCCTTGAGCTGTTAAAAACTCTCCTGTTGAAACGTCCAAAAAAGAAATTCCGATATTTTTATTAGCAAAATAAACAGATGCCAAAAAGTTATTCGATTTAGATTGTAAAACTTCATCGTTTAAAGAAACTCCCGGAGTCACAAGTTCTGTAACACCGCGTTTTACGATGGTTTTAGTCATTTTCGGATCTTCAAGCTGATCGCAAATAGCAACACGAAGTCCGGCTTTTACTAATTTTGGCAAATAGGTATTAATAGAATGATGTGGAAAACCAGCCAAAGCTGTTTCAGTTTCAGAACCCGCACCTCTTTTTGTTAGTGTTATTCCAAGAATTTTAGAAGCTCTAATAGCATCTTCTCCAAAGGTTTCATAAAAATCACCTACTCTGAAAAGCAGACATGCATCAGGATATTTTCTCTTGATTTCGTTGTACTGTTTCATTAAGGGTGTTTCTTTCACCACTTTCTCTTTCGCTGCCAAATTATTGTATTTTTAATGGAAAATTTATGACAGCGAATTTATAATATTTTAGTGGCATATAGAAGACTTCAAAAATTAAAATATTTTAAGAAATTTTTAAGTTGACATTTAAGAATTTTACATAGATTTGTTCATAATTAAAACAAAGACTCTAAAAGATGAAAAAAATAATCTTAATTGCTATGTTAGCTGTAGTTGGAATTACAGCTTCTAATGCTCAAGCTAAAAAAGCTAAAGTTGCTAAAGTTGAAGGAGCTGGTATGGCTTTTGAAACAGAAACTATTGACTACGGGACTATCGCTCACAATGCTGATGGAAAACGTGAGTTCGTTTTTGTAAACAACGGAACTAAACCATTAATCATTACAAACACACAAGGATCTTGTGGTTGTACTGTACCAACAACTCCAAAAGAGCCAATCGCTCCAGGTGCTAAAGGTATTATTGGTGTAAAATATGCTACTGACAGAGTTGGTGCTTTTACAAAAACAGTAACTGTTACTTCTAATGCTGAAGGACAACCAACAAAAGTACTTACAATTAAAGGTACAGTTTTACCAGATCCTGTAAAAAGCTAATCTGAAAACAAAATAAAATAATCGAAAAAGCTTCCTTATCTTTGGAAGCTTTTTTTATGACCTGAATGCACCACAAATGAGAAAACTTGAAAATAGCGAACTGGAACGCAAATCAATTGAAGATTTTAAAAAATCAGAGAAAACACCTCTAATATTAGTATTAGATGATATTCGAAGTTTGCACAATATCGGATCTGTATTTAGAACTGCAGATGCTTTTTTGATTGAGAAAATAATTTTGTGCGGTATTACAGCAACTCCTCCCAATAAAGAAATTCATAAAACTGCTCTTGGTGCAACCGAAACTGTTGCTTGGGAACATCATGAAAATGTTTTGGAAGTTATTGAAAATCTAAAAAAAGACAATGTACTGACTCTTGCTATTGAACAAGTTGAAAGTGCTATTTTTCTTCAAGATTTTAAAGTGGAGAAAAATCAAAAATATGCTTTAGTTTTTGGAAATGAAGTTTATGGTGTAGCACAAGAAGCGGTTGCTATTTGTGACGGCTGTATCGAAATTCCACAATTAGGAACGAAACATTCTCTGAACATTGCAGTCAGCGCCGGAATTGTAGTTTGGGATTTATTTCAGAAATTAAATTGGCCAAATACAGTTTCGTAACTGTAAATGTTATTTTCTAATTGATTCTAAGTTCAAATGTTAGAAATTGAAATATATTTTTTTATTATTATAAAATTGATACTTTTATAAAATGAAAAGTATCAATTTCTTTAAAATATTAATTTTATTCTTTATTTTAAGTTTTAATTCATCTCATGCGAATGAAATATTTAAAACTTTAGATAAAACTGCAATTTCAAAAATAAACGACACTCTTAAGTCGAATAAAAAAAACAGCACACAAACAATATTAGCGATAACTCCTCCTGTAATTAAGGCAACTGGAGATCAATTGTACTGTCCTTTAAATTCTATAAAAATTGTAACTGATTTTAGCATTACACATGATCCTGCAGAAACAGGAACACAAGCAGTCTACATTCAGATTTCATCCGGTTATTCTAGTGGCTTAGAACAGCTTTCACTTTCAAATCCGGCTTTGCATCCTACTATTGTGGCAAGCTGGGATGCTACCTCTGGAAAATTAAAATTATCAAGCCCAACTGGATTAGATGTTTTATATTCTGATTTTGTAGAAGCCGTTAAAGATGTTGTTTTTACAAATTCATCAGCCACTGCATCCGGGACAAGAACTTTTTCTATCACTATTGGTCAAGCGAACTATTTACCATCTACACAACACTATTATTTATTTGTTCCCAGTATCGGAATAACTTGGACAGCGGCAAGAGATGCTGCCGACACCAGTACTTATTATGGCCTTAAAGGATATTTAGCCACTATTTTATCTGCAGACGAAGCAAAATTGATTGGGGAACAGGCTTCGGGAACTGGCTGGATTGGCGGAAGCGATGCCGAAACTGAAGGTGTTTGGAAATGGGTAACTGGTCCAGAAGCAGGAACAATTTTTTGGAATGGAACAGGAAACGGATCAACTCCAAATTTTGCTTTCTGGAATACTGGCGAACCTAACAATCAAGGCGGGAATGAAAAATATGCCCACATCACTCAGCCCGGAGTGGGAATAAAAGGCTCTTGGAATGATTTATCAAATACAGGAGACACAAGTGGCGACTACCAGCCCAAAGGATATGTTGTAGAATATGGCGGATCTCCTGGAGAACTTCCATTACAAATAGCTGCAAGTACGAAAATTACAATTCCGACAATTACAACTGTACTTACTCCTAAACCTGTATGTGATTCAGGAAATTTCACTATAGATGCAACGGCAACTGCTGGCGCAACAATCAATTGGTACAGTCAAGCAACTGGCGGCACTCCTATTGCTACAGGAAGCTCTTATACTACCCCAATACTAAATACAACAACAACTTATTATGTTGACGCAGGGTGTGAATCAAACCGTAAATCAGTAATTGCTGTTGTCAACAAAACTTCTGCAACGCCAACTGTAGCATCTTCAGATGTTTCAAGATGTGGTCCTGGAACTGTAAATCTTCAAGCCAGTACAGATGTTGGAGTTATTAATTGGTACACAAGTGCAGCGGGCGGGACAAGTATATTTACTGGTAATAATTTCACAACTCCTATACTTTCGTCGGCAACAATTTATTATGCAGAAAGTTCTAACAATGGTTGCATCAATACCAATCGTACTCCAGTAAATATCAAAATTTATACACCACCTGCTGTTATAGATGAAGAAGTTTCGATGTGCCAATTTCAAAAGAAAACATTGGATGCTGGAGTTGCTGGAATGACTTATTTATGGTCAAACGGAGCAACAACTCAAACAACCGAAATCAGCACAGGAGGAACTTATACAGTTGATGTTACAAGTCCGTCTCCCGAAAGCTGTACCAGCAGAAAAACAATTAAAGTGGAGGAGCATGAGATTCCGAAAATTGATCGTATCGACATAAACGGAACCAGAGTTGTAATTTATCTCGCAAAAGAACAAGACTATTTTGAATATTCTGTTGATGGATTAAATTTTCAGGATTCAAATGTGTTTTACGATGTGCCAGGAGGATTACAAACTGCTTACGTAAAGGAAAAAAGCGGCTGTGGCGGCACAGCACAAAACTTCGTTGTACTTGTTTTTCCTGCCTTTTTTACACCTAATAATGATTCTTATAATGATTTATGGGAAGTTGCGGGAATGGAAAATTATCCGCAAGCACAAGTCACTATTTTTGACCAATACGGAAAATTATTAGCCCAATTAAGTGTTTCCAGAATGAGCTGGGACGGCACTTTTAATAAAATTCCTTTACCTGCCTCAGATTATTGGTATGCCTTAAAGATTGACAATACGAAACCTGTTTTGAGAGGTCATTTTTCATTAAAAAGATAACTAAATAGATAATGTGTCAATTAGGAAATTAGATAATGTTGTGTAAAATTGTCTAATTGGCACATTATTCAATTTTCTTCTGGATTTCATTTAAAATAAAAAGATAATCTTCATGTTTTTTTACGAAATCTTTCTCAGAAACATCAATAATTAAGACATTCAAATCGGTTTGAGATTTAATATAATCTAAATAGCCGTTATTGATTTTATCTAAATAATCGGCCTCGATATTTTGTTCGTAACTTCTGCCGCGTTTTTTAATATTTTGAAGAAGTCGCCCTGAATTCTGATATAAATAAACATACAAATCAGGCTTTGGCATTTCTTTATAAATAATATCGAATAAGTTTCGGTACAAACGATATTCGTCTTCGGCGAGCGTAATTTTAGCAAAAATTAATGATTTAAAGATGTGATAATCCGCTACAACAAAATCTTTAAACAAATCAAATTGTGCTAAATCATCTGATAATTGCTGATAACGATCAGCCAGAAAAGACATTTCTAACGGAAAAGCATATCGGTTTTGGTCTTTATAAAATTTAGGCAAAAACGGATTGTCTGCAAAACGTTCTAATACGGTTTTTGCGTTAAAATCTTCTGCTATTTTGTGTGCTAAAGTCGTTTTTCCTGCACCTATATTTCCTTCAAAAGCAATGTAATTAAATTTTTCTAATGCAATTCCCTGCAAAGGGTTTTTTAAATTTTGTACAACAGTACAAACATCTTCGTCTGGACTATTAGCTATTAATTCTGAAATAGATTTCTGAAAAACAGGATGTTTCCAATCTAGTTTTAAATCTTGCATAGGCAGTAATACAAAATTTCTATTTTGCATCAGCGGATGCGGAATCTGGAGTTTTTCAGATTCAATAATTTCATCATCAAAAACAATTAAATCAACATCGATAATTCGAGATTGATATCCTTGCTGATTTGATCTTATGCGGCCTAATTGTTTTTCAACTTTTAGAACCTGATTTAGTATTTTTTGTGCTGATGAAGTGCTGTGCAAAAGCAGTGCGCAATTATAAAAAGCATCACTTTCAAATCCCCAAGCTGGTGTTTCGTATAGTTTTGAAACTTTAATTACAGTTCCCACTTCCTGATGTATCAAATTAATACAACTTTCGATGTTTTCTAACCTGTTTCCTTGGTTGCTTCCTATAGATAATACGACTTGGTGCTGTGATTTCATAATTAATGCAAATTAACTAAAACTATTTCAGAATTAACCACATTATTTACCTCAAGAATCAGAAGTCTCCAATAACTTCAAACTCTTTTTCTTATGTTCAACATTCTAAGCAGTATTCAAAAAAAGTCTTTACTTATTACAAAAATAACATATCTTTAATTAAGAATTTAAAAATGTAAAAACCACTAATATTTCATTTGCCATATAACATAATTAAATGGTATTTAGATATATTTGTAACAAACCAGCCTTTTTTGCTACTTATTAAAAAAATATAATTATGAAGTTTTTAGGAAATGTAATCGCCACTGTGATTGGTATTTTTGTCTTTATTATGTTATTCTTCTTCGGAGTAATCCTTATCGGAGCTATTTTTGGAGGAGATGACACTGTTTCTGTTAAAAAAGATTCTGTTATCGAATTAAATTTAAAAGAAATACAAAATGATTATGCCGGAAAATACAAAGATCCTTGGGTAACTGTTTTTTCTGAGCAAAAAGGCATTGGCTTAACCGATGTTATCAACGCAATTGAAGTTGCAAAAACAGATGACAATATAAAAGGAATTTCAATCTTAAATGATGAATCTTCATTAGGATTGGCACAATATAAAGATTTAAGAAATGCTCTTGAAAGTTTCAAAAAATCAGGAAAATTTGTTTGGGCTTACGCCAATACTTATTCTCAAAAGGAATATTACTTAAATTCTGTGGCTAATACTGTTTATTTAAATCCTGCTGGAGATTTAGATTTTAAAGGACTTTCTTCTGAAGTAATGTTTTTTAAAGATTTTCAGGATAAATCTGGAATTCATATGGAAGTAATTCGACACGGAAAATATAAAAGTGCTGTAGAGCCATTTTTAGAAAACAAAATGAGCGATGCCAACAGAGAACAAGTCACAGCGCTTTTAAACTCGATTTGGACAACCGTTTCGACAGATATTTCTAAAAGCCGCAATATTCCGCTTCCAAGATTAAATGAAATCGCAAACGGATTGCTGGCAAGAACTCCAGAATTAGCTAAAGCAAACGGTTTAGTCGATATTGTAGCTTATGAAGATGTTTATCACAATGCCATAAAAAAAGCATTGAAAGTAACTGGAGATGATGATTACAATAAAATTTCGATTGCAGATTATACTCAAAATAATATTACGACTGCATTAACCAATACTGCAGATGACCAAATTGCTGTTATTTACGCTCAAGGCGAAATTGCAAGTGGCGAAGGAGATGTTACTGTTATTGGAGAGGGTTCTATGCGACGTTCTTTGCAGGAGGCGAGAAAAGACGAAGATGTTAAAGCAATTGTACTTAGAATCGACAGCCCAGGCGGAAGCGCTTTAACTTCTGATTTGATTTGGAGAGAAATTGAAATAACTAAAAAAGTCAAACCTGTAGTTGTTTCTATGGGTAATTATGCAGCTTCTGGCGGTTACTATATTGCCTGCAACGCTAATAAAATTTTCGCTGAAAGCAATACCATTACGGGATCAATTGGAGTTTTTGGAATATTGCCAAACTTTAGTCCGCTTGCTAATAAATTAGGAATTAACACCGAACAAGTTAAAACTCACGAAAACTCGGCAAACTATAGTCCGTTTGTTCCTGTTGACGAAAAATTTAAAGCTTTTACTCTTGAAGGAGTTGAGCACATCTACAATACTTTTGTAACGCATGTTGCTGAAGGCCGAAAAATGACATTTGCTCAAGTTGATGCTATTGCTCAAGGAAGAGTTTGGTCTGGCTCTGAAGCTATTAAAATTGGCTTAGTAGACAGAATTGGCGGATTAAATGATGCTATTGCTGAAGCTGCCAAAATTGCTAAAATCAAAACATACAGTACTCAGAATTATCCGGAATATGAAAAAACCTTTAGTGATCTTTTATCAAATCTTCCTTTTGCACAATCGAAAGAAGCTTTTATAAAAGAAGAAATTGGAGAAGAAAACTACCTTCTTATTGAGCAGGTAAAGAAACTTCAAAAACAAAAAGGAGTTCAGGCCATGATGCCATTTGAAATAAACATCAAATAAATTATCATAAAACACTAAAAAATCCGTTTGAAATAGAGACTCAAACGGATTTTTTATTTTAACAAAAATTCATACAATTCTTACATTTTTAAGAAAGATTTATCTCATACTCTACCAAAAAAAACTATTTTTGCAAGAGTTAATTTCAAATTAAACCCTCAAACCTACACCTATGTTAAAGAAAATTTTAAAAATCTCAGCCATTGTTCTTGTGGTTATTGTAGCCGCATTATTTGCCATTCCCTATTTTTTTAAGGATCAAATAAAAGCTAAAATTGCAGAAGCTATTAACGAAAGTGTTGATGCCAAAGTAAGTTTTGCTGATGCCGATTTAAGTTTGTTTAAAAATTTCCCAAATGCGACTGTCGGAATCGAAAAATTAGTGATCATCAACAAAGCCCCTTTTGAAGGTGACACTCTAGTTTCGTTAGGCGAATTGAATTTAAAAATGAGCATTAAGGAACTTTTTAAAGGAAAAGACGAACCATTAAACATTCAAGGAATCACTTCTGAAAATGGTTTAATTAACATTATCTTCAATAAAGATGGCGTTGGAAATTTTGATATTGCTTTAAAAGACAAAAAAGAAACCGACAAAGATGAAAAAAGCAAACCGCTTTCCTTAAAAATTCAGAATTATAAAATTGAGAATTTTACATTTAGATATATCGATCAGGGTTCTAAAATCAAAATGGTTATTGATAGTTTGAATCACGAAGGAACGGGAGATTTTACCAATTCGAAATTAGATTTAACTACAAAATCTACAGCAAAAATATCATTGGATATGGATAAAGTGAATTACATGAAAAATGTGAATTTGACTTTAGACGCTGTTTTAGGAATCGATTTAGATAAAAGCAAATATACTTTTAAGGAAAACAAAGCTTTAATAAACCAATTGCCTTTAGAATTTGATGGTTTTATTCAAATGGTTGAAGCTGGGCAGATTTATGATTTGAAATTTAAAACGCCAACCTCATCATTTACAAACTTTTTAGGATTAATTCCGTCAGCTTATTCGTCAGGTTTAAATGGCGTGAAAACAACTGGAGATTTTACTGTTGTCGGTTTTGCAAAAGGACAATTAACAGATACAACTGTTCCTAAATTTAATATTGCTATTGCTTCAAATAATGCCTCTTTTCAATATCCGAACTTACCTAAATCGGTTCAAAATATTGTAATTGACACTAAAATTATAAACGAAACTGGAATTTTAAACGACACATACGTTAACTTAGATAAACTGTCTTTTAGAATTGATCAAGATGTTTTTAGCGCTAAAGCGAATGTTAAAAATATAACAGTAAATCCATTTGTAAGTGCTGCCTTGAAAGGAACTATTAATTTAGCGAATCTTTCAAAAGCCTATCCTATTAAAATGGAAAAACCACTGGCTGGTATTTTAAAAGCTGATGTTACCACTCAATTTGACATGGCTTCTGTAGAAAAAAGTCAATATCAAAACATTAAAAATGCTGGAACAATGAGTTTGTCAGGATTTAAATATACTGATGAAAACAATAAATCAATGAACATCAGCACGGCTTTGGTTGAGTTTAATCCGAGTACGATAAACTTAAAGCAATTTAATGCGACAACCGGAAAAAGTGATATTGCCATTAACGGAATCTTAGAGAATTTCTATGGTTTTATGTTTAAAAAACAAGAACTTAAAGGAAACTTTAATATGAGTTCGAACCAGTTAGCAGTTGATGATTTTATGACTGCCGGCGAGCCTGCAACAGCTAAAACAGAAGCGAAGCCAACGGAAGCAATGAAGATTCCTGCATTTTTAAACTGTACAATTAATGCAAAAGCCACAACAGTTTTATATGATAATTTAAAACTAAAAGATGTTTCTGGAAAATTGATCGTAAAAGATGAAAAAGCTACTTTAGAAAACTTCAAAACTTCAATTTTTGGAGGAACAATTGGCTTAAGTGGAGCCGTTTCTACAAAAACGAAAGTACCAACTTTTGATATGAATTTAGGTTTTAATCAAGTTGATATTGCACAGACTTTTACGCAATTAGAAATGATGAAAAAAATTGCTCCTATAGCTGGAATCATTAATGGTAAATTAAATTCTACGATAAAATTGAACGGAAATTTAGATGCAAATGAACTAACTCCAGATTTAAAATCTATTTCAGGAGATTTATTAGGACAACTTCTTTCTACAACCGTAAATGCTAAAAACTCAACTTTATTAAATGCTTTAGGATCAAATATTAAATTTATCGATTTGAATAAATTGAATTTGAACGACATTAAAGCTGCGCTAACTTTTGATAACGGAAAAGTAAATGTAAAACCATTTGATATAAAATACCAAGATATTAAGGTAACTGTTGGCGGAACGCATGGTTTTGACCAAACAATGAACTACAATTTAAAATTTGATGTTCCTGCTAAATATTTAGGAAGCGAAGCAAATGCCTTTATTGCAAAAATGTCTCCGGCAGATGCTGCGAAACTAGAAAACATTCCGATCAATGCAGTCATTGGAGGAAATTTTTCAAATCCAAAAATTAGTACAGATATGAAAACTGCAATCAGCAGTTTGGCTTCCCAGGTAGCGAATCAGCAAAAAGAAAAACTGACTCAAAAAGGCGCTTCTGCTCTTAGTGATTTAATCAATAAAAACACAAAAGCAAAAGATACTACACAAGCTGCAAAAACAGAAAAAGAACAAAAAACACAAGAAGTTACTAAAAAAGCAAGTGATTTATTGAACGGAATTTTTAAGAAGAAAAATTAAAAATCCTGATTTTAATTAAAAATCCTGCTCTTGAATAGTAATTCTCGAGCAGGATTTTATTTTATTGAAGTGCATTTCTATTAATGCAAAATAGAATTTATAATAGTAATAAAATCGGAAACTTTATTTGTATTCGTATCAACACCAATACTGTTATTACCGTAAGGCTCATATTTTTTTAGGTTTCCACCCGAAAACAATCCAACGGTTGTAGCTTTTGAAGCACTCGCTAAATGCATAATACCACTGTCTGCGCCAATAAAAACATCTACATTGGCTAATACTGAGCCTATTTCACGAACATCTTTACTATAGAATGAAGGTGCTTGAAAATTTATTTGTGATACGTTCTCTACTGGTAAAACTTCAAAAATATTATAGTCTGGATATTCCTTTTTTAAAGCAGTATAAAACTCTTCCCACCACTCTACACCATAACATTTTTCGCCTGTAGCAAAAGTAAAAATGGCGATTGTTTTTTTCTGTTCATCAATAATCTTATTCAGAATTTTTTTGCCGTTTGCAATTTCGTCTTGTGACAATTTCAAATCAATTAATGCAACGGGTTCTTTTTTATCTTCTAATCCAACTTGGCTTAAGGAATATCTTAAATTGTAAACGGGATATTTTGCGATATGCTCGTAATCTTCATACGGAAGCTTGACATTTTCTGGAAGATCTCCAAAAATTTTATATTTCGCACTAGAAAATTGTACGGCCAAACGACCTGAAGAAGAATTTTGGTCGACATTAATTACCATATCATAATTTTGCTTTCTAATTAATGTCCAAACTTTTAGGTATTTAATTAATTCTTTGAAGGGCTTTTTAGGCAAATCGATTATCTTGTCGATATTTGTATAATTTTCAAAAACAATCGGCGCAAGAGTGCCTTTTACAAATAAGTCGATTTTGCAGTCAGGAAACGCTACAGTAACTTCTTGAATAAGCGGTGTAATTAAGAGTAAGTTTCCTAATCTTTTATTAGGTCTGCAAATCAGCACTTTCTTGATTTTATTTTTATCAATAGGACCGCTTTTACTAATACTAGAATTCCCAATATTCTTGGTCAAATTACGCATTAAACTACGCCTAAAAACATTAACTTTCTTTAAGTTACTCATTGTGGTATTTGTTTTGTTGTATTTTCTCTTGAAAATAATGAACATTCAGCTTCAAAAAAAAGGTGAATTTACTTTAAATAAAGACCTATATTTTTTTCAAATCTAGGTTCTTTTTTTTGGCAAAAGTAAATTCTTTCAATAAGCATTTATTACAAAATTGTAATCAAATGTATCAATATTTACATTTTTATTTCTTAAAAAGAGTTAAAAATACAACAATAACATTACAAAGAACAAAAAGATTAGACAGTCTACCTATAAAAACAGACGCTTTGCTGATAAAATTAGACTAGATGTCTATCGTTACAATGTAACCTTCAGAACCACGTACATTAAAAACTGTCCCATTTTCGAAGATTAAATACTGTCCTTTAATTCCGATTAGCTTGCCTTGAAACGAAGGCGTTTTATCTAAATTTAAACTAGTAACTTTAGCAGGATAATTTAAAACAGGATAATTCAATTCGTATAAATCATTTTTCTGCGAATAAAAATATTCCTGAGCTTCTGTTGGAATTAAACTTTCTACTTTTGCTTTTTCAGCAATCAAATCAAAAATTCCTCCGGTACTCTGAAGCATTTTTCTCCAGTTTGTTTTGTCTGTGTAATGCTCTTTTAATGCTACCTCTGTTATTCCTGCTAAATATCGGTTTGGAACCTCAACAATTGCAATTGCCTGCGTAGCGCCTTGATCAATCCAACGCGTTGGTACTTGCGTTTTGCGCGTTACACCAACTTTTACTTCGCTTGCCAGAGCCAAATAAACAACGTGTGGCTGTAATTGTACTTTTTGCTCGTAGTCTAAATCACGATCTGCGATACCTAAATGAGCGGTACTCAATTCTGGACGCATAATCCAATCGCCTACTGCCGGACTCGAATAAAAACAATCGTAACAAAAACCTTGTCTGTAGATCTTTTTCTTTTTATTACAGTTAAGACATTGAAATCCAATAAAATTAATCTCGATCTCTTTATCAAGCAACTGATTCATACTTAGAAAACTATCTTCGAAAACCAAATAATATTGAATTGGATTTCCCATTTCAGTCTGCATTTTTGTAAGTACGCCTTGATATGTCATTGTATTGAGATTACTGCCCTGAAATTTCAGGATTAGTTATTTGATTATATTTATGAAAGCTGTATTTAATTTCTAATTCAATTTAATTAGAATCTTTAGTATAAATAGAATGGTTTTTTTTACAAAAAAACACTATTTTTGATAAGATGACAAAGTTAGTATTTGTCTATTGATATTCAAATTTTAAATTTCCTGATTCTTGCGATAATCGTAAAATCTAAAATTTAATCCCGAGATTTCGGGACAGCAATCTAAAATATAAAATCCACTCATGCCCGTATCTATTATCAATTCTTTCGCATCTTGGGTCCTAAAACAAAGGATACATCAAATCGAACTTTTTTTAAAATATCCAAATGAAGTTCAAGAAGAACTATTGCATAATTTATTGACTGCGTCAGAAAATACGGTTATAGGAAGAAAATATGATTTTGTATCGATAAGCTCTTATCAAACTTTTACAGAAAGAGTTCCGATTTCAAGTTATGAAGAATTACAGCCCTTAATTGAGCGCACACGCCAAGGCGAACAAGGTGTTTTTTGGGAAACTCCAATAAAATGGTTTGCTAAATCAAGCGGTACAACAAATGCTAAAAGCAAATTTATTCCGGTTAGTAATGAAGCTCTAGAAGATTGTCATTATAAAGGCAGTAAAGATTTGTTATGTTTATATTTAAACAATAATGAAGATTCTGGATTGTTCTTGGGAAAAAGTCTCCGATTGGGCGGAAGTTCTCAAATCTATGAAAACAACAATACTTTCTTCGGAGATTTATCTGCAATTTTGATTGAGAATATGCCTATCTGGGCCGAATTTAGCAGTACACCAAGCAGTAAAACTTCGCTGATGAGCGAATGGGAAGCTAAAATTGCTGCGATTATAAATGAAACCAAAACTGAAAACGTAACTAGTTTTGCCGGTGTTCCGTCTTGGATGCTGGTTTTAATGAACAAAGTTTTAGAAAATACCGGAAATCAAAATTTACTTGAACTTTGGCCAAATCTTGAAGTTTATTTTCATGGAGGTGTAAGTTTTTCTCCGTACAAAGAACAATACAAGAAAATTTTACCAAGCAAAGATTTTAAATACTACGAAATATATAATGCCTCTGAAGGCTTTTTTGCTATTCAGGATTTGAACAATTCAAGCGATTTATTACTGATGCTGGATTATGGAATTTTCTATGAATTTATTTCGATGGATACTTTTGGAACTCCAAATGAAAAAGTAATTCGTTTAGCCGATGTTGAATTGAATAAAAATTATGCCATTGTTATTACTACAAATTCTGGCTTATGGCGTTATTTAATTGGCGATACAGTTCGTTTTACATCATTAAATCCGTACCGAATTAGAGTTACTGGCAGAACCAAACATCATATTAATGTTTTTGGAGAAGAGTTAATGGTCGAAAACACAGATCAAGCGATTGCCAAAGCCTGCGAAGTTACCCAAACAGAAGTTATAGATTATACAGTTGCTCCTATTTTTATGCAAGACAAAGAAAAAGGTGCACACGAATGGATGATCGAATTCAAGAAAAAACCTGCTGATGTTGGACTTTTTCAAAAAGTACTTGATGAAACTTTACAGACTTTAAATTCTGATTATGAAGCAAAACGCCAAAACAATATGACATTAAATCCTTTGGTTATTAATGTAGCTCGCGAAAACTTGTTTTATGACTGGCTAAAAGAAAGAGACAAATTGGGCGGTCAGCATAAAATTCCGAGGCTTTCGAATCAGAGAGATTATTTGGAGCAGTTGAAAGAGATGTAGGTTATAAAAACTTAAAATCTTAGCAAGTTGAGATAATACAGTATAAACTGAAAAAATATTTATTGATCGATGCTAATAGTGCTTATTATTTTTACGTAAACAAAAAAAGTGAATCTAAAAATTGCATCAATTTGAGCGATTAAAAATATTGAATTGCCTAATTAAATTTACAAAAATGAAAGACAATAAATTTAGCGAAGTAAGTACTGAAGAATTGCTTAAAAATGAAAAATCGTTAAAGACAGTTACCTACATATTTGCAGGTGTATTAACTCTTTTGTTCATTATTAATATATTTCTTGTTTACAATAAAGGATTTAGCGTTTCTAACGTTATCCCAATTGCATTGCTTCCGATTTTAATTTTTAATTTAAGCACTTTAAACGAAATTAAAAAAGAATTAAAGTCACGCGAATAACATTACATCATATCAATATATCGGTCGTGGTAGCCTAAAAGATACAAAACTCCGTCAAGACCAAGACTTGAAATTGAAGTTGCGGCGTTTTCTTTTACTTTTGGTTTTGCGTGAAAAGCGATTCCAAGACCTGCTAGGTTTAGCATTGGCAAATCATTAGCTCCGTCACCAACTGCAATAGTTTGGTTGATATGAATTCCTTCTTTTTCAGCAATTGCTTTTAGGTATTCTGCTTTCTTTTGTCCGTCTACTATATCTCCCAAATATTTACCCGTTAATTTTCCGTCTTTAATCTCTAATTGATTGGCGTGAACATAATCGATTCCAAGTTCTTTTTGCAGATAATCTCCAAAATATGTAAATCCTCCAGAAAGAATTGCAGTTTTATATCCGTAATATTTAAGGGCTTTCATTAAGCGATGAGCGCCTTGTGTTATAGGTAAATTGATAGCCACGTTTTGAAGAACATCCTCGCTTAAACCTTCTAACAAAGCCATTCGCTGTTTAAAACTTTCGTTGAAATCTATTTCTCCGTTCATGGCAGATTCTGTAATGGCGCGTACTTGTTCTCCCACTCCATTTAGTTCTGCCAACTCGTCGATAACTTCAGTTTGAATCAAAGTTGAGTCCATATCGAAACAAACCAAACGACGGTTTCTTCTGTAAATATTATCTTCCTGGAAAGAAATATCTACATTTAAAGTTCTTGAAATTTCCATAAAACTTGCCGTCATGACAATTTTATTTACGATTTCTCCCGTAACAGATAGTTGTATGCAAGAACGCGGGTATTCTTCTTTTTCGACAATAGAAGTTCTTCCGGTTAATCTTATAATAGAATCGATATTCAGATTTTGATCTGACATTATTTTAGTTACTGCTGCCAATTGAGAAGCGGCCAGTTTTTCGCCTAAAATATTAATAATATAACGTTGTTTTGATTGTGATTTAACCCACTTTTCATAATCTTCAATAGAAATTGGAATAAACTTTACCTTAATTTCAAGTTCATAAGCTTTGAAAAGTAAGTCTTTTAAAACGGGTGCTGAAGAAGATCCGGCTTCAATTTCAAATAAAATCCCTAAAGATAGCGTATCGTGAATATCGGCTTGACCTATATCTAAAATATTGGCATCATAAGTTGCCAATACTGCTGTTAAACCTGCCGTTACTCCTATTTTATCATGTCCTGAAACTTTTAATAAAATAATCTCTTTATCTTCTATTGCCATTTTATCTTTATTGATTTAAGAAGCGACAAAAATCGGCAATCTCTTGGTGATAAAAAAGAATAATCTTTGTTTTTTTCAAAAGAAAAAGCACATAATTATGTGCTTTTTCGAGTAATTTAACAATAATGTTCCGCTATTAGAATAACATAACTCTATTTGTTATTTAGCTGGATTATGTTCATCAAAATTCACCATCCAACTTATACCGAATTTATCTTTGAACATTCCGAAATAGGCCCCCCAGAAAGTCTTATTCATTGGCATATAAATCGTTCCATTTGCCGAAAGACCATTGAAAATTCTATCTGCTTCTGCTTCGCTTTCTACATTAACTGAAACTGAAAAATTTCCTCCAAAAGCTACGTCACCAGATTGTTCGTTGCTGTCACTTCCCATTAAAATAGTATTTCCAATTGGTAATGAAACGTGCATAATTCTGTTTGCATCTTTCTCAGATATCTGATCACAACTGCCATTTTCATCTTTAGGCATGTCTTTAAATTTTCCGATATACGGAAATTCTCCTCCAAAAACGGATTTGTAAAATAGAAACGCTTCTTCGCAATTTCCATTAAAAATTAAGTATGGGTTTACTGATGTCATGATATTTTGTTTTTTGTTGTTTACTTTCTTATTCTATTTTCTTAATTCTCTGAAAGTTCTTTTACTATTTCCAGTCCCTTTGGAAAAGCCTCCTTGAAATAGTCAATAAATTTTTCGACTACATCAACCTGAACCACAAGATCTATAAACTCATCATCAGGAGTCAATCGATAGATTTCCATTGCACCGCTCCATTCCTTTGTTTCTTCATTGAGAGGCAGTTCTTTAAAATCTTTTATTCCTCCCAAATGTTTAAAAGCCATATATTCATTTGGGATTTTTTTTTCTATTATGCTATTCATTCCTCCACCATCAGGTCCTAGAAAGTGTATTTTTCCGCCTTCGTTCCAATCACTTATTGCATATGATCCTTCATAAAAAACTCCTGCCCATTTTCGGTAGGTTTCATCATTCCATAAAACAGCCCAGACTTTTTCTGCCGAAGCTTTTATTCTAATTTTAAATTCTAATGTTTCCATAATTACGATAATTTACTAAAATCCATATATAAAACATTCCAGCGATGGCCATCTAAGTCAGCAAAAGCACAACCATACATCCAGCCTTGACTTTCTGCAGGAGGAGCAAAAACATTTCCGCCCGCTTCTGCTGCTTTCTTTGCTAATTCATCAACTTCTGCAATACTTTCAGCATCAATCGAAATCAAAATTTCTGAGCTTGATTGCGTATCTGTAAGTTTGTTTTGAGAAAAACTGGCAAATAATGATTCTTCAAAAAGCATCACTACAAATTTTCCTTCACCCACCAACATACAAGTTGAGCTTGGCGTGTCATGTTCTTCATTAAAAGAGAAACCTATTTTTGAGAAAAAACCTTTCGATTTCACCACATCTTTTACTGGCAAGTTCAGCCAAATTTGTTTTGTCATTTTTTGATATTTAAGTTATTTTAAATCTTGAACCTTTATAACTTGCCACTTTGATCCTATTTTTGCTCAACATAACTTTTAAAATTATCCAAAATCGCCTGCCACCCACCGCGCTGCATTTCTTCAGGATTTAAAGTTTCTGGATCAAAACTCTCTATAACTTCTACTCCGTTTGGAGTTTCGTTAAAAGTAATTTCTACTTTTCTTCCATCACCTAAAACATATTTGATCGCTTTATTTTGTTCTACTAAAGTATATTCACCTCCAAAATCAAAACTCATACTGCCATCTTTTGCTGCCATTGTCGATTTGAATTTTCCGCCTTCTCTCAAGTCATTTTCTGCATAAGGCGTGTGCCAATCTGGCGAGGCAAAGCTCCATTGTGTAATATGTTCTGGCAATGTCCAGAAATTCCAAACTTTATCTATTGATGCATTAATTGTGTTTTTTACTGTAATCATTTTATTTTTATTGTTTGTTTGTTATTTTTTAGCTTGATTTATTTTTTAAAATTTTCAACATAATTTTTGAAATTCAGAATAACACCTTTACAAAATTGCTCTTGCATTTGCTCAGAATTTTTAGATTCAGGCTCAAATGTCTCGGTTAGTTTTGTTTTAGTATCTAAATTTTCAAAACGAACACTAGCTGTTCTGTTATCTAAAAGTCGATATTCTATTAATGAAAATTTTTCAATTTTAGTATATACGCCTTCAAAATCAAAGCCCTCACTTCCATCTTTTGAAGCCATTGTAAATTTGAACTTACCGCCCACTTTCAGATCATTTTCTGCATATGGAGTATGCCAATCTGCAAAAGGAATGTTCCAAATCATAATGTGTTCTGGTAATGTCCAGACATCCCAAACTTTCTCTATAGTTGCATTTATGGTATTTTGAACTGTTATCATTTTATCCATTTGAGTTTACATTTTATCTGGAATTTGATCTTCATTTATAAAAGAAAATTCCCAGTGATGTCCATCTAAATCAAAAAAAGATCGGTAATACATCCATCCATAATCTTTGGCTTCTAAATATTCAGTCGCTCCATTTTTTACAGCATCCTCAATAATTTGATTTACTTTATCACGGCTTTCAATTTGTACCGAAATAATTACTTCGTTAGTGGTTGCTGTATTACAAATCTCTTTATGGGTAAAAGTTTTATAAAACTCCTCAGTAAGCAACATTGCATTGATGTTTTTGCCAATAACTAAACAGGTTCCTTTATCATTTGTAAATTGTGGATTGAATGAAAAACCCAATTGGGTAAAAAATGAAATTGACCGATTTAAATCTTTTACAGGAAGATTTAAGAAAATTTTTGTTTCCATCTTTATATAAATTTACAAATTATTTAAAACAAATTTAGAATATTACAATTGGCTTTATGATACATTAAAAGTCAACTTTAGGGTCATTTAAGACAAAATTTATATTTTTGTACAGAAAGCAACTTTCTAAAAATCAAATAACATGAGTAAAAAAACAGGTTTAATTGTACCGCACGACTATAAATTATTGAGTATCGCTGCGATTTTAGAAGTTTTTGAAACAGCTAATAAATTAAGTAAGGAAACAGAAAAACCTTTTGAGATTATGGTATTTCAATCGGCCGAACAAATTAGCGAAAAACATTTATTTGGTTATGAAGTACAATCGATTGAAGCTTCTGAAGAAATTCTGGATTTGATTTTAATTCCAGCTTTCACTACTGATAATATGAGCGAAATGATCGCGAAGAACAAAAATTTTATTCCATGGCTTAAAAAACAGCACGAATCTGGAGCCGAATTAGCAAGTTTTTGTACTGGCGCATTTTTGTTTGCCGCTTCCGGATTATTAAATGAAAAATTAGCCACAACACATGTTGATGCCTGCAGTGCTTTTACAAAAGCTTTCCCGCTGGTAAAATTAAAACCGGAAGAAACGTTAACTGCCGACGGAAGTTTGTATACAAGTGGCGGCTCAACCTCAACATTTCATTTATTAATTCTTTTGGTTCAGAAATATTGCGGCAATGAAATTGCTGTTCAAATTGCTAAAATATTCTCTATTGATTTAAACCGATACAAACAAAGTTATTTTAGTACGTTTCGACCGAATCATTTGCACAATGATACTCTGGTTGCCATGTTACAGCAAAAAATTGAAAGTCATTACAGCACTATCGAAAAATTAGAAGAGATCACCAAAGATATTCCGACAAGTGCGCGGAACATGACACGAAGATTTAAACAAGTAACCGGAATTCCGCCAATTGAATATCTGCAAAATATAAGAGTTGAAAGTTCTAAGAAATATTTAGAACAAACGCAGCTTTCGATTTCTGAAATTATCGAAAAAACTGGTTATAACGACCCGAAGGCTTTTAGAAAAGTATTTTATAAAATGGTTGGTATGAAACCTATTGAATATCGAGAAAAGTTCAGAGTTCAATAAAAAATTTTCAACGACAACTGGACTTTTTATTTTAACTTAAATTTTTTCTTTAAGTTTCTTTCTTAAAACCTTTATCAGCAAATACAATAAATATAAAATGATTAAAAACCCAATAATATTTATAACCTGCCAAAGTAATAAACTAGTACTGTAATCTTCAATTGTTTTATTCATGATTGATGAGTTTTAGATTTTAATTGTTATCAAAAGTAAGAAAAATAATAAATGATGCAGCAACTTATATGCTTTATAAAAAAAACCTGCTCAAAATAATTGAGCAGGTTTTATGAATTATAAAAATCAAATTATCTTTAAGAAGCAATTTCCATTCGCTTCAATAAATTTTTACTTAATGTATGTTCTGCATAATCCTTATCAATTGTCAGAACTTTATCGTCAGAACTTGGCAGTTCGTACATCGCATCAGTTAAAATAGCTTCACATAACGAACGTAATCCACGAGCTCCTAATTTGTATTCTAAAGCTTTATCAACAATAAAATCTAATGCTTCGTTCGTAATATTAAACTCAACATCATCCATTAAAAATAATTTTTGATATTGTTTGATTAAAGCATTTTTAGGCTGTGTCAAAATTGCACGCAAAGTTTCTCTGTCTAAAGGATCCATATGCGTTAAAACTGGCAAACGACCAATAATCTCCGGAATCAAACCAAAATCTTTAATATCTTTTGGTATAATATATTGTAGTAAATTGTCTTTGTCGATATTATCTACATTTTTAGAAGTCGAATATCCAACAGCCTGACGGTTCAAACGTTTCGAAATAATACGTTCTACTCCATCAAAAGCTCCACCTGCGATAAACAATATGTTTTGAGTATTTACTTCAACAAATTTTTGGTCAGGGTGTTTACGTCCTCCTTTTGGCGGTACGTTTACAACAGTTCCTTCTAACAATTTCAATAAAGCCTGCTGAACACCTTCACCAGAAACGTCACGTGTTATTGATGGATTATCGCTCTTACGGGCAATTTTATCAATTTCATCAATAAAAACGATTCCTCTTTCTGCTTTGGTTACATCATAATCAGCGGCTTGTAATAAACGAGTTAAAATACTTTCAACATCTTCTCCTACATAACCCGCTTCTGTAAGTACAGTTGCATCAACAATAGCCAAGGGAACATCTAACATTTTAGCGATAGTTTTTGCTACCAATGTTTTTCCGGTTCCGGTTTGACCTACCATAATAATGTTACTTTTTTCAATTTCTACTTCATCGTCTAATTGCTGTTGCATTAAACGTTTGTAGTGATTGTAAACTGCAACCGACATTACTTTTTTAGTTTGATCTTGACCAATAACATATTGGTCTAAGAAAGCTCTAATTTCTTTTGGCTTCTTTAAAATTAAGTCACCAACTAATTTTGCACTTCCGCTTGATTTTAATTCTTCTAATACAATTCCGTGTGCCTGCTCGATACACTTATCACAGATATGTGCATTAATGCCTGCAATCAATAAATTGGTTTCTGGCTTTTTTCTTCCACAAAACGAACATTCTAATACTACTTTAGCCATTCTTTTTTAGTTACTAAGTTGCAAAGTTACTAAGTTTCTGAGATTTATCACTAAAACATCAAAAACTTAGCAACCTATTAACTTTATTTTTTTGTTTCAAGTTTTATTTGCTTCAAGTTTCAAGTTAATTATAGCAACTTGAAAACTCAAACTTGAAACTCAGTTTTATCCTCTTCTCAATACTTCATCAATCATTCCGTACTCTTTTGCTTCGTCAGCTTTCATCCAGTAATCGCGCTCACTGTCTTTATGCACTTTATCAAAAGTCTGACCTGAATGTTGAGAAATAATATGGTATAATTCATCTTTCAATTTCAGCATTTCACGTAAATTGATTTCCATATCTGTTGCAACACCTTGTGCTCCTCCTGATGGCTGGTGAATCATAACTCTTGAATGTGGCAAAGCCGAACGTTTTCCTGCTGCTCCAGCACATAATAAAACAGCTCCCATAGATGCTGCCATACCTGTACAAATTGTAGCTACGTCTGGTTTGATGTATTGCATTGTATCATAAATTCCTAATCCTGCATAAACGCTTCCTCCAGGAGAATTTAAATAAATTTGAATGTCTTTTGATGCGTCAGCACTTTCTAAAAACAATAACTGAGCCTGAACAATATTCGCGATTTGATCGTCGATACCAGTTCCTAAAAAGATAATTCTGTCCATCATTAATCTTGAAAACACGTCTAATTGAGAAACATTCAACTGGCGCTCTTCGATAATATATGGAGTCATGTTTGTTGGGTTCATCGCTGCTACGATTTTATCGTAATACATTGCGTTTACTCCTTGGTGCTTTGTAGCAAATTTTTTGAATTCTTTACCGTAGTTCATATTTTTAGTTTAAAGTTTGAAAGTCTAAGTCGGAAAGTGACTTAAACTGCTAAAACAAAGTTCATACCTTTTTATAAAGGGATGCCAATTTGTCCTATTTTTTTGGTTCCAAGTTTTAGGTTTCAGGTTTATTGAAGTTCGAAAACTTGAAACAAAAATTTGAAACAAAAAAAAAGCGCCAAAAATATCTTTTTGACGCTCAAATATAACTTTTTTTATCTTTCAGTTTCTGTAATAAAATCTTAAATTTTAAAATAGAGCTTACATGCTACTCTATGCTGAACAACTTTTGACTTTAAAACTTTTGACTTCAATTATTCTCCGTAAGAAGCTGCAATAAATTCTTCGTAAGTTACTTCTTTAGTTGTAGGATTTGCTTTTTCTTTAAACACCTCTAACAATTTTTCAGCAACAACTTGCTCAGAAAGTCTTTTTACTTCTTCTTGGTTAGATAAAACTCTAGCCACAATTCCTTGAACTTCTTCGTCAGTCGGATTTGTTTGTCCAAATTGAGCCATTTGTTGTCTGATAGCGTTTGTTGTAAAAGCTTTCAAATCTTCAAAAGTAATTTGGATGTTGCTTTGAGCCATTGCTTTTCCTTCGATTAATTGAAAACGTAAACCTTTTTCAGATCTTGCGTATTCAACTTCAGCTTCTTCTGCAGAAAGTTTTTTCTCTCCAACAGTTTGCAACCATTTTTTAAGGAATTCAGCCGGTAAATCAAATTTTGTATTTTCGATCAAGAAATCTTGAACGTCTAATAATAATTTTTGATCCGCTTGCTGTGCGAACTGTGCTTCAGCATCTTCTTTAATTTTAGCTTTTAAATCTTCAAGAGAAGCTACTTTTCCTTCACCAAAAAGTTTATCAAATAAATCTTGGTTCAATTCAGCCAATTCAGCTCCGTTGATAGCCTCGATAGTAAAGTTTACTTCGATATCTAAACCATGAACGTCATCATGAGCTACTTTTAAGTAATCCATTAATTGGTGATCGTCTTCGAATAAACCTTTTGTACTTACTGTAACCACATCTCCAACTTTTTTACCGATGAATTTATCTCCAGCTTTTTTGTTGAAAGTAGACACAGAAATTGTAGTTGTATTGTTAATTCCTTTTTCTTCGTTTGAGAAAGTTCCAGTTAAATCAGAATCAGCATCAACTTTATCTTGTGGAATTGCTTTTCCGAATTGTTTTTGGATACGCTCTACTTGACCGTCGATTAATTTATCATCAGCCGTAACGATATATTTTACGATATTATTTTTTGCTTCTAAATCAATTTCGAAGTTAGGAACCAAACCAATTTCGTATTCGAAAGTTAGTTCTTCAGCATCCCAATCAAAGTTTTCGTTTTCTTTAGCAAGAGGAGTTCCTAAAAGATTTAATCTTTCAGATTGAATGAAACGCTCTAAAGCCAAATCAACTACTTTTTTAACTTCTTCTTGCTTAATTGCTTTTCCGTATTGTTTTTCAACAAGATCTTTAGGAACTTGTCCTTTTCTAAAACCTTTTACAGTAGCCAATGGCATTTTTTCGTTTATTCTTTTTGCTACTTGACCTTTATAATCCATGTGAACAACTGTCATTACAATCGTTTCGTTCACAGCGTCTATTGCTACTCTTTTAATATCCATCTTCTTCTTTAATTTACATAATAAAATTGGGTTGCAAAATTATAAAATTTTTGCAACCCAACCAAGTTTTTAATCTATTGTATTTGAAGCGGTTTTTAGTCTGCTTTATTTCGATTATTTATCGTCTCCCAATATTTTATATGTGATAGATTGAAGGATAGACAAAATGATACTGAAGAATAATGCTGTCCAGAACGAATCTACTGCAAAACCTCCAACAATATTAGTACACAGCAAAATAATGATTGCGTTTATAACTAATAAAAAGAGGCCCAAAGTAATTACTGTTACAGGCAAAGTCAAAATTACCAATATTGGTTTTATAAACAGATTTAGTAATCCTAAAACAATTGCAACAATAATTGCAGTAGTAAAACTGGCAACATGCACTCCCGGCAAAAGGTTTGCAATTAACAAAACCAAGGCTGCGGTAACAAGAAGTCTGAGTAATAGTTTCATATTTTTGTGGTTTAAATTTTTAATAAAAGTAATAAAATTTTTATCAAAATCATTACTCTTTCAAAAACCCAGCCGTCAATTCAAAAAACATTTTTGGATTTTCGGCATGAAGCCAATGTCCTGCATTTGGAATAGTTTCAAACTCGACTTTAGGAAAGTGTTGGCGTATTGAATCAAAATCTGAATCTAAAACATAGCCCGATTCTCCTCCTCTTATAAATAAGGTGGGTTTATCAAAAACCAAATCATCTGGCAAAGCTTTTCCGATGGCTTCTAAGTTATTATTGAAAACCGCTAGATTAAAGCGAAAGGCCAATTGTCCTGGCTCAATCCAATATAAATTCTTTAATAAAAACTGGCGTGTTCCAAAATCAGAAACATATTGCGCTACAATTGCTTCAACATCGTTTCTACTCGGTTTAACCGAAAAATCAACTGCGTTTAAACCTGCCAAAATATCTTGATGATGCTGTTTATAAAACTTCGGACCAATATCTGCCACAATTAATTTATCTACAATTTCAGGATGTGTTGTTGCAAAAAGCATTGCAACTTTTCCTCCCATCGAATGTCCTAGCATATCTATTTTAGACAGTTGATTTGCTTGGCAATATTCGAAAACATCTTGCACCATCGCTTCATAAGACCATTCGTCTGAATGAAAACTGCGCCCGTGATTTCTTAAATCTAAAATATGAACCTGAAATCCAGCTTCTACATATTGTCCTGCCAAAGTCTTCCAATTATCAGACATGCCTAGAAATCCGTGCATGATAATAAATGGTTTTCCTTCGCCTTCTATTTTTGAGTATAACATCATATAATTTTTTATTGAAAAATTTATTCCACAAAGATTCAAAGGTTTTTTACGCAGAGAAACACAAAAATTTCTTTAAGAATCTCCCTGTTTTTTTGTGTATATCTGAGAATATGCCTTTACAAAATATTATTTCAATTTATTCAAATACATATTCACTACATTATCTAAACCTAGATATAGCGCTTCAGAAATTAAAGCGTGTCCTATAGAAACTTCTAATAAGCCTGGAATATTTTGTTTGAAAAACTGAATATTATCTAGACTTAAATCATGGCCAGCATTTATTCCCAACTCTAATTCGTTTGCTAATACTGCAGCTTTTACGTACGGATCTATTCCGTTTTTATTTCCTAAATCGTATTGGTGTGCAAAAGCTTCAGTATACAATTCAATTCTGTCCGTCCCAGTTTTTTTAGCACCTTCAATAATTTCTAAAACCGGATCAACAAAAATTGAAGTTCTGATTCCGTTTCGTTGAAATTCCTGAATAACTTCTGTTAAATATTCCTGATTTTTTATAGTATCCCAGCCAGCAGAAGAAGTAATGGCGCCTATTGCATCAGGAACTAAAGTAACCTGAGTTGGTTTGCATTCTAAAACCAAATCGATAAAGTTATGCTGCGGATTTCCTTCAATATTATATTCTGTATATACAATTGCTTTTAAATCGCGTGCATCCTGATAACGAATGTGACGTTCGTCTGGACGCGGATGAATTGTGATTCCCTGGCTGCCAAATTTCTGAATATCAGTTGCCACTTTTAGTAAATCAGGAACATTTCCGCCACGTGCATTTCTTAAGGTTGCAATTTTATTGATATTTACACTTAACTTTGTCATATAAATAGATAATTAATTCTAGTAACATTATATTTGTTACGACAAAAATACAAAGTAAAACGTAGCAGTTTTTGGTATTTTTTGATTATTTTGCAATGAAATATCTTCAATTGATTTATGACAGAAATTACAAACTATATCACCAATGATTTCAGAGCGATTGACAGCCAGGAAACGATAGCATCGGTTCAGGACTTTTTTGCTGATGTGGATTTTTCACATTTTCCAGTTTTGGAAAACGGAATCTTCATTGGAAGTATTGCTTCTGATGATGTTGAAACTTTTGATACCGACAAAAAAGCGATTGATTACAAATATACTTTAGAGCGTTTCTTTGCCAGAAAATCGATGATGTGGCTAGACGTTTTAGAGGTTTTTGCAAAAAATCACACTAACACGGTTCCCGTTCTTGATGAAAATAATACCTATATAGGCTATTATGAAATGGAAGATATTATGAAATTCTTTCAGGAAACTCCCTTTTTAAAAGAACAAGGCGGCATTATTATTGTTCAAAAAGGGCTTTTAGACTATTCAATGGGACAAGTTGCTCAGATTGTAGAAAGCAATAACGGTAAAATTCTTGGCTGTTTTATATCTGAAGCGGATTTAGAAAATGTACATATTACAGTAAAAATTGGCGTAGGCCCAATGAATGAAATTATACAGACTTTTAGACGCTATAATTATGAAATTATTTCAGAGCATCAAGAAGATGCTTATATCAATAGCTTAAAAGAGCGTTCTGATTATTTAGACAAATACCTTAATATATAAATTATAAAATTGGTCAAGGAGAAAATTAGAAAATGATCTCAACTAAATAAATTATAAAATTAACACATTTCCTCATTATCTAATTAGAAAGAATGAAAGTAGCTATTTACGGACAGTATTATCAAAACAGTACCGAACCTATTATCAAAGATATTTTTGCATTTTTCAACTCAAACAATGTCGAAATGGTAATTGAAGAAACTTTTTTGAAAATGCTCTTTGAAAAAGAACTTATAAAAAAAGAATACAAAACTTTTTCCTCCAGCAATTCATTGGATGATAGTTTTGAAATGTTAATTAGTATTGGAGGCGACGGAACTATTTTAAGAGCAGCAACCTTAGTTCGTAATTCTGGTGTACCAATATTAGGTATTAATGCAGGAAGATTAGGTTTTCTGGCAACTGTTCCTAAAGAAAGCATTGACACCTTTTTACAATTTGTTATTGATAAAAAATATACCATCTCTGAAAGAACTTTATTGAGTTTAACCTGTGATCCAAAAAACGATGCAATCGAAGACCACTTAAACTTCGCAATGAATGAAGTAACAGTAAGCAGAAAAGATACTACTTCGATGATTACCGTTGAAACCTATTTGAATAATGAATATCTAAATTCTTATTGGGCAGATGGTTTGATTATTTCAACACCAACTGGTTCTACAGGATATTCTTTGAGCTGCGGAGGACCATTATTAACCCCAGAGGTTAAAAGTTTAGTAATTACACCTATTGCTCCTCATAATTTAACTGCCAGGCCACTTGTCATTCCTGATGATACTGAAATTAAACTTCGCGTATCTGGAAGAGAAGATCAATATTTAGTTTCGTTAGACTCCAGAATAGCCTCTGTAAAAAATGAATCGGTTTTGACGATTAAGAAAACAGATTTTAAAATAAAAATGGTTGAAATTCCAGGCGAAACTTTCTTAAAAACATTGAGAAACAAATTGCTTTGGGGAGAAGACAAAAGGAATTAAGCCTTTTTCTAGAGACCTACTATACGATAATACTACTTTTTCTCGTTCTGCATGTATCGAATCCTCATTAAATGTCTCAAAATCATATTGTAAATTGAAAAAAAAGCACATTTAACCAAAGCGACGTTGATTCGTATCGATAATTATTATATTTGCACGCAATTTTGAATTAAATGAAGAAAATTTTTAATTTATTGTTATGTTTTTTCCCCTTTATTACACTAAATGCTCAAATCAATGAGATTGGTGTTTTTCTTGGCGGAAGCAACTTTGTAGGAGACGTAGGAAGCACAACTTATATTGCTCCTGAAAAACTGGCTTTTGGTGTTTTGTATAAATGGAATAGGAGTCCGCGTCATGCGTATCGCTTTTCCTATACACAATCGACAATTGCTGGAAATGATGCAGACTCAAAAGAAACAGGACGAAGCAATAGAGGCTATAGCTTTGAAAATAAAGTAAAAGAGCTTTCCGCTGGGTTAGAATTCAACTTTTTCGACTTTAACCTTCATGATTATCATCCAAAAGTTACTCCTTATATATATTCAGGATTAAGTTACTTTATGTATGATGAATTATACATTTCAGGAGGCCAGACTAGAAAAGATAAAAATTCAAATTCGTTTGCTATACCTATGACATTAGGAATCAAATCAAACGTAACGCCTCATTTAATTTTAGCTGCTGAAGTTGGAGCCCGCTACACCTTCACAGATGATATCGACGGAAGTAATCCAAGCAATAGCAATTTATCGCCATTGCGTTTTGGAAATTTAAATAATAATGACTGGTATGTTTTCTCTGGTATTACTTTAACGTATACCTTTGGACAAAAACCTTGCTATTGCGCAGAATAATAAAATGAATTTACTAGACTCTATAGACCACACAAATTTACCCAAACATCTGGCCATTATTATGGACGGAAATGGTCGTTGGGCCAAACAACAAGGTTTTTTACGTGCATTTGGACATGAAAATGGAACAAAATCAGTAAAAAAAACAATTACAACTTGTGCCAAAATTGGTATTGAGTACTTAACATTATACGCTTTTTCGACAGAAAACTGGAATCGGCCAAAATTAGAAGTCGATGCATTGATGAAAATATTGATCAATTCTTTAAAAAAGGAGCTTGTTACTTTACAAGAAAACAATATCCGTCTTAATGCAATTGGAAATCTTGAGAAATTACCAAAATCAGCCCAAAAAGAACTTTTAGACGTTATTGATAAAACTAAAAACAATACACGCCTCACGCTAACACTGGCTTTAAGTTACGGATCACGAGAAGAATTAGTAAATGCCGTTAGAATCATCAGCGATAAAGTTAAAAATAATATAATTTCAATAGACACTATTGACGATTCAATTATAAATGAGCATCTTTACACGCAAAATTTACCTGACGTAGATTTATTAATACGAACAAGTGGAGAACATAGAATAAGTAATTTTTTGCTGTGGCAGATAGCCTATGCAGAATTATATTTTACTAATGTCTTGTGGCCAGACTTTAAAGATCAAGATTTATATGAGGCTATTATTAGTTATCAAAAAAGAGAACGTAGATTTGGAAAAACCAGTGAACAAATTAAATAATTTTTTAGTGTTACAAAAAAGAGTACAAATAGTCCTTACCCTACTTCTTTTGGGTAGTTTTTCACAAATAAAAGCACAAGATAGAGTTCCTTTTGATCAAGGAAAAAAATATATTCTTGCTAAAGTTTCTGTTGTTGGTAAAATAAGCTTCAATGAACAAACCGTGGTTACTTTTACTGGTCTTCAAAAAGGTCAGGAAATAACCGTTCCTGGTGAAGAAATCAGTGGCGCAATCAAAAAATTAGGCAAACTTGGCCTGTTCGATGAGATATCTTTTTACATTAATAAGGTAGAAAATGACAGCATTTACCTGGACTTAAATATTGTTGAACTTCCTAAGTTAAACGAAGTTAAATTTGTTGGTATCAAGAAAAGTAAGGTAGAAGGATTAATTAAGGATAACAACTTGACAAAAAATAAAATTGTCAACGAAAACTTAATCACAACTACCAAAAATTATATCGAAAATAAATATAAAAAAGAAGGTTTTTATAACACAAAAGTTACTATCACAAATACACCTGACACTATTGCCGGAAATCAAGTAAATATGCTTGTTCGGGTTGACAAAGGCGATAAGGTAAAAATAAGCAGTATTGATTTCATAGGAAACAAACAACTTACTGACGCTCAATTAAAAAGAGCAATGAAAGACACGAAAGAAAAAAACTTTTTCCGTGTTTTAAAAGCCTCAAAATTTATTCCTGAAAAATACAAAAGTGACTTAGAAAAAGTAGTAGCTGCATATAAAGAAAAAGGATATCGCGATGCTCGTATTATATATGACTCTGTTGCTTACAACAAAGAAAAAAATATGCTTGCTATTAAAATTAATGTAGAAGAAGGAAACAAATACTACTTCGGAAACATTAAATTCTTAGGAAATACAGTATACTCTGATCAACAATTAAACCGTTATTTAGGAATCAAAAAAGGAGAAACTTATAACGGAGTTTTACTTGAAAAACGAATTGCAGACAAAACTAAACCAGACGCTGAAGATATTACAAACTTGTACCAGAACAACGGTTACCTGTTCTCTAATATTAATGCTGTAGAGGTAAGAACCGCAAATGATACAATCGATTTTGAAATTCGAGTTACAGAAGGTCCTATCGCTTATTTCAACAAAATATACGTTACAGGTAACGACAAAACAAACGATCACGTTATTTATCGTGAATTAAGAACTAAACCAGGAAATAAATACAGTAAAGAAGAATTAGTTAGAACAATTCGTGAGATTGGTCAATTAGGTTTCTTTGACCCTGAATCTATCAAGCCTGAATTTAGAAATGTTGATGCTGCGGCAGGAACAGTTGATATCGAATACCAACTTGTAGAAAAAGGATCTAGCCAGGTTGAGCTTCAAGGAGGTTATGGTGGTGGAGGTTTCATCGGAACCTTAGGGCTTTCATTTAACAACTTCTCAGCGAGAAACATTTTTAACAAAGAATCGTACAAGCCATTGCCAATGGGAGACGGTCAAAAAGTAGCGCTTCGTTTACAAGGAAGTACATACTTTCAGACGTATAGTTTATCGTTCTCTGAACCATGGTTTGGAGGTAAAAAACCAGTACAGTTCAGCTCTTCTATTTCGTATAGTAAACAATTCTTGAACAATTATATTACAAGAAGTGTAGACAAAAGCAAAAGTTTTAATATTTTTACAATACAAGTCGGATTGGCTAAAAGGCTGACAGTGCCAGATGATTATTTCGTTTTATCACAATCAGTAAGTTACCAACATTATGATTTGAACAATTATAACACAGGGTTATTTACTTTTGGTAACGGAGCTTCAAGAAACTTAGCGTATACAATTGGACTTTCAAGAAGTAATAAAGGAGTGAATCCTATCTTCCCAACATATGGTTCAGAATTTAGTATTTCGGCAAAAGTAACACCTCCATATTCATTATTTAATGGAATTGATTATGGCGATTTGAAAAATCAAAAAGAATACAAAACACAATATACAGGAACGCCAACATCAGGCGCAAACGGACAGCCTCTTAACACTGGTGATTATGTAGTTGCCGCTGCTAGTGTTAATGGTTCTCCTCCTTATAATAGTGTTGGTTCTGACTTTGCAAGTGCTGATACAGATATTGCAAAAGTCGATCAGAAGAAATACAATTGGTTAGAATATTACAAAATTAAGTTTAAAGCAGACTGGTATACTAAAGTTTATGGTAAATTAGTATTAAGAACATTAACAGAGTTTGGTTTCTTAGGAGCTTATGACCAATCTAGAGGTGTCGTACCATTTGAACGTTTTTATTTAGGAGGAGATGGAATGGCGAATTACTCAATGGATGGTAGAGAAACGATTCAGTTAAGAGGTTATCCTAATAATTCACTAACTCCAGTAAATGCGGCTGGTGAGCAAATTGGAGCAACTATTTACAACAAATTCTCTATGGAGCTGCGTTATCCAATTACATTAAAAGCATCAGCATCTATTTATGGATTAGCGTTCTTGGAAGCAGGTTCATCATACCCAACTTTTAAAGATTATAACCCGTTTGACTTAAGTCGTTCTGCAGGTTTTGGTTTACGTGTATTCATGCCGGCATTCGGATTATTGGGTATCGATATGGGTTACGGATTTGATGCTCTTCCTGGTTCTGTTACCAATAAGGCAAATGGTTGGGAAACTCATTTCATTATTGGACAACAATTCTAGAAAATTCCCGTTTGGTTAAAAATCATCAAATAAAGTAATGTTTATGAAAAAGCAATTTTTATTTATATTTTTAGCCTTGATTGTAATCAATACAACTCAGGGTCAAGGAAAAACGACTCGAATCGGCTACATTGACATGGAGTACATTCTGGAAAATGTTTCTGATTACAAAGAAGCAAAATCCCAATTAGAGTTAAAAGCTCAAAAATGGAAACAAGAAATTGAAACCAAAAAATTAGAAATCAATACGAGAAAAGAGAGTCTAAAAGCCGAAAGAGCTTTGCTTACTAAAGAACTTATTGATGAGAGAGAAACTGAAATTAAATTTCTCGAACAAGAAATGTTAGACTATCAGCAAAAACAATTTGGATCTGATGGTAATTTGATTAGACAGAAAGCAGCATTAGCAAAGCCAATTCAGGACCAAGTTTTTACTGCCGTTCAAGATATTGCTGAAGCTAAAAATTATGATTTTATTTTTGATAAATCATCAGATTTGACAATGCTTTTCAGCAACAAAAGATTTGACATAAGCGATCAGGTTTTACGAGTTTTAAACAGAACTGACAAACGCGAACAATTGACTAAAAAACAATTGAAAGACCAAGAAGCGAAAGAAAATCTTGAAAATGCCATAGATGAGAACCCAGCAATGGCAGATCGACAAAAAGCATTAGACGAAAAGAAAGCAGCTAGAGAAAAACTAATTGAAGATAGAAGATTAGAACAAGAAGCGAAGAAAAAAGAATACGACGACAGAAGGAAAGCAATACAAGCCGAGAGAGACGCTAAAAAAAATGGCACGGTTTCTGAAACTGCTAAAACAACAACAGAAACAGCGAAAACTGATGCAACAGCCAAGCCAGCTGCAACAACAGAAACGGTACCTGCAACAACAGATCCTGCTGCCAGCAAAGCTGAAGAAAGACAAAAGTTATACGAACAACGTAAAAAAGAGTTAGAAGAAAGAAGAAAGAAAATAATCGAAGAACGAGAAGCGGCTAAAAAAGCGAAAGAAGCCGAAGCACAAAAATCAAATACGACCAATAATTAATTAATATTTTTAAAAATGATGAAACAAATCAAAACTTTACTAATTGCTGCCATACTAATTTTAGGAGCAAGTAACACAATGAACGCACAGGCGAAGGTTGCCCATGTTGATGTTAGCGAGATTATGTCGAAAATGCCTGCTATGCTTGATGCTCAAAATCAACTACAAAAATTAAGTGGTACATACGATGCTGAATACAAAAAAATGATTGAAGAATATCAAACTAAAATCAAAAAGTACGAAGCTGAAGCTGCAACAGTAAAAGAAGATGTAAATGCTGAACGTTCTAAAGAAGTTCAAGACATGCAAAAAAGAATTACTGATTATAGAGACAACGCTCAAAAAGAATTGCAACAAAAAGATTCTGACATCATGAAACCAATCATGGAAAAAGTTAGAGCTTCTATCCAAAAAGTTGGAAAAGCAAAAGGTTTCCAATATGTATTAGATGGTTCTACTCTTATCTTAGCTGATGGTCCAAACATTACTGCTGATGTAAAAAAAGATTTAGGATTCTAAGAAACGAATTCTTTATTATAAAAAAACTGCTCAATTCTTTAAAAAGTTTGAGCAGTTTTTTTTTACATTAAATTAAAATTAAAAAGCAAAAGAATTTGCAGATTTGAAGTAAATTAGAATATAAATTTATTCTAAAAAATACTAAATTTGTATTATGACGAACAACAATCCTATAGGCGTTTTTGATTCTGGTATTGGAGGAACTTCAATCTGGAGCGCCATCCACGATCTTCTTCCTTACGAAAAAACTATTTATTTAGCCGACAGCAAAAATGCTCCTTATGGTCAAAAAACCAAAGAAGAAATTGTTGCACTAAGCAAAAAGAATGTTGATTTATTACTTGATATGAATTGCAAGCTAATTGTCGTTGCCTGTAATACTGCAACCACAAATGCTATTCGAGAACTTCGTGCAGATTATGATATTCCGTTTATAGGTATTGAACCTGCCATAAAACCTGCTGCGAATAATTCTAAAACACAAGTTATTGGAATATTAGCTACTAAAGGAACTTTGAACAGTGAGCTATTTAACAAAACTGCTGAAATGTTTCAAAATACAACCATAATTGAGCAAGTTGGTCATGGTCTGGTACAGCTTATTGAAGATGGAAATTTGTATTCGCCGGAAATGACTCAATTATTAGAATCTTATCTTAGACCTATGATCGATGCTAATATTGATTATCTAGTTTTAGGCTGCAGTCATTATCCATATTTGATTCCGCAGATTAAAAAAATTCTTCCTGAACATATTCAGATTATCGATTCTGGTGAAGCTGTGGCACGTCAGACACAAAATGTACTGCGTGAAAGAGTTGGTTTTTCTGATCATAAAAAAAGCGAGCCTGAATTTTATATCAATTCAGATCCCGCTGTTTTAAAATCAATTTTAGAAAATAAGTATTCTGTAATCCAGAAGGATTTCTAATACACTATTCAAATTTTCGCTTGACGAACCAAATTCCATCTAAGGATAAATTAAGAGATATTTTGTGATAATTTTCTTTTATTAAATTATCTGAGATCCTTCCTTTTTGTCCATACGAATAGGAAATATTTAAAGTAGAAAATGTGTTTTCGATAGGCAGAGAAAGTCCGATAGAAATTGCTGCATTGCTGATTCTTTTTCCATCAACTTCTAAATAACCATTATCAAAATTTGCACCCATTGCATATTGAATTCTGTCCCAATATTTCCGAACATTCTTTTTAGAACTATATGTAAATCCAAGAGCAAATCGGTCTTGATTTACAAAATCTCCATACAATTCTGATTGACTGGTGTTATTCCACAAACTTTTTTCATAATCAAAAGTCATGTTTAAATTGTTTTTAAACCTCTTGCTGATCCCCACTCCTATTTCTAAAGGCATATAATAATCATCGACATCTGAAGCCACATCAGTTTCTACAGTAGTTGTTACTTCATCTGCAATTGTTTCTACCGATTGAACTTTTGAAGCTTTAATTTGAGCTGGCAATTTAACTGTTGAAGCTACTGTAAAAGTAGAATCTATTTTATATTGAGCTCCCAAAGTGGCACGCAAACCATTATAATTTGTTTTTTTGCTGATCGTTGTAAGGGTATTTGTAATCAAAAAATTCCTTTCATCGACAGTATTTCCAAATAATACCGATCCAGAAACCCCAGCTGAAAACTTCTTGCCAAATCTGTATCCGTATGAAAAATCAAAGTTGTTTAATCCGCCGGAACCAACTGCAGTTAAATAATAATATTCTTGACTGTTTGTAATGGGCAATTTCAAATTAGAAATTTTAAAAGCTGCGCTGGAATACGGACGCAAAGCCACACTAAATCCTGAATTTTTAGTAACTGGAAAAGCAAAGGCCATGTGGGAAAACTGAAAGTTATTACGATTCTCTGTTCTTGAACCACTTTGATACGTCGTCGCAATTGCTTTTCCGCCAATATCAAACATAAAGTGATTTAAAGGCAGATAAGCTAATGATGCGGGATTTAAATTATTTATAAAAGTTGTCGATGGCAAAGCCATTCCTGATGATCCTATAGAAGGCAAAATACCAAAATCAGATTCATACAAACTTCCAACACCATACAATGAATATGGCGAACTTGAGATACTTTGAGAAAATGAAGTAAGCGACAATAAAATGAAGCAGCTTAAATAAATTATTTTATTTTTCATTTAATATGAGATGTAATAAATTTTCAATTGAATTTTGTTATTCAAGTGTTTCTGGTCTCCTAGAACAATTCTATTTACTGATTTAGAAATTCCAGGCAATGTCAAGATAAGAGATGACTTAGAATCTGTCTTTTTCAGCATTTCTTTCTGTAAAAAATTACCAACTGGAATGGTATATCCGATATTTTCATTGAATTCATCACTCTTCTTATTCAAAATACCGTACACTGCTGTTCCTGCAGAGTTTACTAATGATGCACTAATACGATTTAAGTTATCAGCGACATAAATTTTTAAGGAATCTGATAATGGATATTTCTCTGAATACGTATTATTAACAGGTTTTAAAATCAATTCAGCACTAACAATTGCGCCATTGTCTGATATATATTTTAACTGCTTAATATTAGGAAAATCAATTCGGCAGGCCACTCCTGTTCCTGATTGTATATAACCCTGCTGGTTGGTAAGAATACTTGATAATTTACTGGTTGAAATGGGCAAATTCTGAAGTATGGTTCCGGTTTTATCTAATGAAATAGAATTAAACTGTTTAGTAGCATCTAAAATGGTAAAATCTACAATATATGGCGTTTCTTCCGTATCAGCCTGATATTTGGAATAGTAAAGCCGAACCTTGCTAGTCGCCACATGAAAACCAATGACACTCGAGGAATTAGGATCTGACGGCACGAGAACGAGCCCTTTTAGATATTCTGAAAAACTATCAAAATCTGTAATTTCTCTTTTTTTGAGTTTTTGAAAAAGCGCTGCTCCAAAAGCATCGCTCATTTTTATATTGATAGAATCTTTTTCTGTAGGCCTTGGCTTATACGATATTGTACCGAGACTTTCATCGCTGTAAGTTAATGTAGAATTATTATAGAAACTTTTATCCTCTGCATTAGGCTTTACTTTTTGTGTTAATCTATGGATGTCGAAGGTCTGCACTTTTGTAGTATCTCCATAATAATAATTGTCATACTTTAGAATCATCGAGATAGAATCGAATACATAATTTACTGCTTCCGTATCTGATCCACCACTATTTAACGTGTACGAATCTGTAGCCAATTGAAAATAACTGTTCGATTTTACTTTTCCATAAATAGGATCATCATAATTTCCGATTAAAATTCGGGCTTGGCTCGAAGTAACCAATGAGTCAAAATTTATTGTAGACATGTCGACTGTAACAGTATCGATCAAAATCGCTTTATTGCTTACAGCTAAATAATCTGACCCAACAACAAATTCTCCAGCATCTGTATCCGTTCCGCATGAAAGTAAGGTGATGGCAAAAAACAACATCAATATAAACTTGTGCATAATAAATTTTTTCAACAAATATAAAATGCACTCTTCTGCAGCACACTATAACATATACAGCTTAGCATATTTGCACTACAAATACCAAAAAACCATCTATAATAGCGTTATAGAAACAAATCTTTGATTCAACCTTAAAAAAAGCGGTTTAGTCTATCAAAAAGTGCCATACATATATATTCTTTTTTTTAAAACCATTAGGCAACTACTTTTGAACCAATAAATAGGTAATGAAAATAAGGCTTTTAATATGTTCGTTTTTTACAATTTCATTTTTTAGTATGAAAGCTCAAAATACCCTTTCAGCAGAAATGAATTTAAAGACAGAACCTACTGATAAAATTGATTTTAATGAAACCAATATAATCGTTTCATATAATAAAAAGATAAACACTGAAAACGAGATAAAAAACACATTTGAGTATTCAAAATTGAATGTGAATTATGAGGAAGGAAATTTTTTATCGCAAGAAAATCTGGATCGATTTAATCAGCTTCAAAATAAAATTGAATTTTCACATTATGTTTCAAATTCAACAAAACTGATTTTCTCTGTAACCCCAATGGTAAATTTTCAACAGAATTTAAACATGTCTGATTTTGCAATTTTAGGAAGTTTTGAAATAGTTCAGCAATTAAATTTAAATACAAGTATTATGCTTGGTGCAGCTCGAACAACCGTTTTTGGTTATCCTAAAGTGATGCCAACTCTATCTTTAAATTATAAATTAAATAATGCGAGTGCGTTGTCTATTGGATTTCCAGATTCTAGATTTTCATATTCAAATAATATCCGAAACAAATTCAGTTTAACGAATAGCTTTAATGGAAACTTTTACAATTTAGATGAAAAGAATACGCTAAACAATGCTGAAAAAATGACTTTATCTCAAATGACTTCGGCTTTTGAATACGAAAGAAATGTAGATAAAAACTGGTTTTTGAATTTTAAGGCAGGTTATGATTTTAATAAAAAATACAATCTGATTGATTCCGACAATCATAAAGTATATGACTTTAATACAGGCAACGGATACATTCTAGGAATTGGCATCAAATACAAACAATAAATAAATTTAATACACTATGAATAATTTTAAAAAAGGAATATTATTCGCGACACTGTTCTCGACTCTCTTTCTTGTAAGTTGCAGCAATGATGATGACGATGATGATTTAATTGGAAACTGGGTGAAAAAATCAGCTTTTGATGGACCTGCAAGATCTAGTGCAACTAGTTTTGTTATTGGTGATTATGCTTATATTGCAACCGGCTATACAGGCGATGAATACTTAAAAGATTTATGGGCTTATAATTCTAATGGAGATTATTGGGAACAAAAAGCTGATTTTACTGGAGTAGGAAGAAGTTCTGCTTCGAGTTTTACACTAAATGAAAAAGGCTACATTGGCCTGGGTTATGACGGGACTAATAAATTGAAAGATTTTTATCAATACGATCCTACAAGTAATACCTGGACACAAAAAACAGATTTTGCAGGAACTGCACGTTACGCTGCAGTAGGATTTCAAGTGGGCGGAAAAGCTTATTTTGGAACTGGTTATGACGGAAATTATCTGAAAGATTTCTATCAGTACAATGACCAGGCAAACACTTGGACTTTGGTAAACGGATTCAGCGGAAACAAAAGACGTAATGCTACCGTATTTGTAATTGGCGATAAAGCTTATTTAGGAACCGGAATTAATAATGGTGTTTATCAAGAAGATTTCTGGGAATTTGATCCTTCGACTGACGTATGGACAAGAAAACGCGACATTGATAAAGATACAGATGATGATTACACATACAATGACGAATATGCTATAGTTCGCTCGAACGCATCAAGTTTCAGCATGAACAATTTAGGCTATATTGTTGGTGGAGAAAGTGTAAAAACAGTTTGGGAATACAATCCAACCACAGATCTTTGGGTTGAGAGAACTCCAATGGAAGGCGCAACAAGAACAGATGCTGTTGGTTTCGCAATCAATAATCGTGGATTTTATATGTTAGGAAGAGTCGGATCGACTTATTTTGATGATGCTTGGGAATTTAAACCTTTAGACGAACAAAACGACGATGATAATTAATATTACAAAACAATTCTTCTGGAGTAAAATCCAGAAGAATTTATTGTTTATTCTGCTTGTATTTCAATTTGCCGCTTGTGCAAAAAAAGAAACTCTTACAATAGAATCCTTTAAAACACAAACGGGCTGGGGATATACAATTGCTCACAAAAACAAAGTTTTAATAAAACAATCTGTGATTCCGGTGATCAATGATACCAAAAGTTTTTCTTCTGAAAACGACGCTTTAAAAGTAGGTAATCTAGTGGTTGAGAAACTGAACCAGCATATATCTCCAACGGTAACCAAAAATGATTTAATTTTATTGAAAATAAAATTCTAAATGAAGATCGATACCATTAAAAGCACAAGTTCAAATAAAATTTTATTCCATTGCATAATATGGGTTTTCTTTATATTGACCTCTTTAATTCAATTTTACGAAAGTCCGTTCCGAATCAATACTGATTTTTATGCGCAGTGGAGTACAGGAATTATTTTGTTTTATCTGAACTACTTTTACATGGTTCCTGCGTTGCTTTTAGAAAAAAAATATTGGCTTTATTTTGCTTTTGCATTTTCTCTTATTGTTCTTTTTATGGTCATCAGGATCAATTATTTTATTCCTGAATTCAGACATTTAAGACCTGAAAACATAGCGCCAAGAATGATGCCTTCTGATGTGAGATTTTTTGATAGAGGTCCGCACAGAAGAATAGAAATGAGACAGCCTCTTTTTTTTAAAATTGGCCCTTCTTTTTTCTATATTTTAATTATAACGATAAGTGCAATTATTAGAACACTGACTGAGTTTTACAACAATCAGCAAAATAAATTAATTGCCGAAACACATAGAACAAGTACTGAATTGATATATCTGCGCAAACAAACTAATCCGCATTTTTTATTCAATTCCCTAAACAGTATTTATTCGTTAGCACACAAAAAATCTGATTTGGTCCCTGATGCCATCGTGACATTATCCGAATTAATGCGGTATATGCTGTATGAAACTGATAATAAAACGGTGGCTTTAGAAAAAGAAATCAACTACATTCAAAATTACATCGAATTACAAAAACTCAGACTCAATAACATTGAAGACATTGTAATAAATGTTCATGGCGACACCCGCAATAAATTTATAGAACCTCTTCTTTTAATTTCATTTGTTGAAAATGCCTTTAAGTACGGAACAGACTATAAAGGTGCTGCACATGTAAAAATTAAGATTTTCATTCTAGAGAATAGTCTTGATTTCTGGATTGAAAATACTATAGAAAACTATGTGAAAGATCCTGAAAATTCTGGAATTGGGTTAGTGAATATTCAAAATCGACTCGATTTGCTCTATCCAAATGCACATAAGCTTGACATTACGCAAGACAATCAATATTACCGTGTTCATTTGAATTTAAATCTTGATGAAATACAGACAACAATTACGTAGTAAAATAAAATCAGGAATTTATGAAAATTTTAAAACTTAATTCACTGGTTTCAAACTACTTTTGAATGCCAAAACGATTTAAATAAATTTAATCCTTAACCAGATGAAATGTGTAATTATAGACGATGAGCCGTTAGCGGTTGAATTATTAGAAGATTTTGTCCGAAAAGTAGATTCTCTTGAATTGGTCAGCACTTTTAATAACGCTATTGATGCTGTATCATTTATCAATCAGACAAATGTAGATTTAATTTTTCTCGACATTCAGATGCCACACTTTTCTGGAATTGATTTTTTAAATACTATTGAAAAAAAACCTTTAGTAATTTTCACAACTGCCTATTCTGATTATGCTGTTGAAGGTTTTAATCTTGGAGCTGTTGACTATTTAGTTAAGCCTATTCCCTTTCATCGTTTTCTAAAATCTGTTGTTCGGGCACAACAAATATCGAATCCAGCGACGGCTGTTCAAACCATTTCTGAAAACACAATTTCACCAGAATTAGAACAGGATTTTATGTTTGTGAGAGCAGAATACGAAAATGTAAAAATGAATTTTTCAGATATTTTATTTATAGAAGGTCTTAAAGATTATGTAAAAATTTATACTACGGATAATAAATTTACATTGACTCTGATCAGTTTAATAAAATTAGAGAATTTGCTTTCCAGCAAGGGTTTTTCACGAATTCACAGGTCTTATATCATAAATATAAAACATGTTAAGTCGATTCAAAAAAATAAAGTTTTAATAAGCGACAAACGAATTCCGATCAGCGAAAGCTACAAAAATGCTTTTTTTGAGAAAATTAATTTGTAGATTTTTTAAAAATTCCAAAATAAAAAATTCCAGATTCCAAAAGAGTCAATCACTCTTGGAATCTGGAATTTTTAATATTTTAATATTTAGTATTTTATTCGTCGTTTTTAAACCAGCCGGAATACATTACGTAATTATTTGAAATACGCTCAATTTCGCCTGCAAAATTAGATTGGTCTATATCTTTTACTTTTTTAGCCGGAACACCTGCATAAATAGTTCCAGAAGCCACAACAGTATTTTGTGTTACAACCGCCCCAGCCGCAATAATTGAATTGCTTTCGATTACGCAATTATCCATAACAATAGCGCCCATTCCTATTAAAACATTATCATGAATTGTACAGCCGTGCACAATCGCATTATGCCCTATTGAAACATTATTCCCAATAATAGTTGGGTGTTTTTGGTAAGTACAGTGAATAATAGCTCCATCTTGGATATTTACTTTATTTCCTATTTTAATAAAGTGAACATCGCCTCGAATAACAGCATTAAACCAAACACTGCACGAAGCTCCAAAACTAACATCGCCAATAATTGTAGCATTTTCAGCAACATAACAATCCTCTGGAATTAGAGGTGATTTTCCGTTTACAGACTTGATTAACATAAAAAATTAATTAATAGCAGGACAGTTACAATCGTAACGTTCCTTTTTACAAAATAAGTTGATTCCTAAAGTAATTTGGTGATAAGCTCCAGTATCAAATTTTACGTTGCCCGCAACTTGCGAATACGTATAAGCGAACATAAAATTATTGTAGTTGATTCCAATTATTGGCGTAAAATATTGCAGTTTTTGAGCTTGTATGCCACTTCCAGTATTATATTGTGCTCCGTCAAAACTTCTTCTATAAGAAAATGCTGCCCACAGGCTTCCAAAATCCATGTTTTTATACGCTTTCATGTTTAAGTCAATTGACTTTTCTTTGGTTTGATCAAATATTTGAAGTAGTACAGATGGCTCCCAAGTAATGTTTTCTCTTTTTCCGAATACATATCCAACACTCAGCAAATACTTTCTTAAATTATCGCTTTCGTAGTCTGTATATAATTCTCTTCTGGTTTCAAGCAAGCCTTGAACAGTAGCATGAGCATAAAAATCTAAATAATTGTATGAAGCTCCAACATCTACATTAAAATAAGAATCTTTTTGAATCGATCCGAAAACGATCGGATCAAAACTTCCTCCAAATGTAGTTTCGTCTAATTGACTTTGAATAATGCCGCCACTAATACCAAAGGAAAGCTGATTCAAATCAACCTCATCTCTAGAAAACATAATATGATGCGCATAAGTAAGCTTTACTCCTTTTTGAGAGTGATAACCGTTTTTATCATTAAAAACAATAATCCCTGCTCCAGAACGTTCTCCTATTCTTCCGTTAAAACTCAAAGTTTGAAGTGATGGTGCATCTTCTTGTCCGAACCATTGTTTTCTAGCTGTCAATCTAATTTTTGCACAATTTGCCGCTCCCGCCATTGAAGGATGAATCAAGTAATAATTATCAGACAAATAATCTGAATAAACTGGAATTCCTTCTTGAGCGTAAGAAAAAAAAGTGGTGATTAAAAAAACAATTAAAAACTTGATTCTTAATTTCATAATGGCAAATTAGTTTATAGATATTTTACACTCTCCATAATTTAATACGAATTATTTGAAAAGAGTCTTAATTATTTTATTAAAAAATCAAATATAGGTATTAGTAGAAAATAACTTTACTAAATTTGTAAAAAATCTACAACCATGACAAAAATCACTATAAAAGAGACTCAAAACCCTACTATATTAAAATTTGAATTTGAGGATTTCATCACAAAAATTCAAAATTTTGAATTCAAAAATATAGATGAAGCGCAAGCGTCTCCTTTAGCACAACAATTATTTTATCTTCCGTTTGTAAAAACAGTATATATTTCGGGAAATTTTATCGCTATTGAAAGATACAGCATCGTCGAATGGGATGATGTAAAAGATGCTGTTGCAGAGCAAATTGAAGCATTTGTAGACAAAGGTGGTATTATTGTAAATATTGACGAAAGCAAAGCTAAAAAACAGCCTATTACCGTTTATGGAGAAACAACTCCAAACCCATCAGCCCTAAAATTTGTTGTCAGCAGAATGTTAACCAAAAATGCTGTTGAATATAAAAACATAGATCAGACTGCTTCTTCGCCATTGGCAAAAGAATTGTTTAAATTTCCTTATGTAAAAGAAGTTTTTATTGATGAAAATTACATTTCTGTAACAAAATACGATATTAACGACTGGCAGGAAATCACTTTAGAAGTGAGAACTTTTATCAAACAATTTATCGAAAACGGAGGAACTGTTTTAGATGAAAGCTTAATTGAAGTTGCTACTAAAAATGATGTAACAAAAGATGAGGCTTTTGATAAATTAGATGTGACTTCGCAACAAATTATAAATATCTTAGAAGAGTATGTAAAACCAGCCGTAGCAGCGGATGGAGGAAATATTGCTTTTGATTCTTATAACGAAAATGACAAAACAGTAAAAGTAATTTTACAAGGAGCCTGCAGCGGTTGTCCGTCATCAACATTTACTTTAAAAAGTGGTATAGAGAACATGCTGAAAAGTATGCTGAACGATGAAGCGATTAAGGTAGAAGCTTTAAATGCATAAAAATATCAGCTTAAAAATAGTAAAAGCGTCTCAAATGAGGCGCTTTTTTTATAAATCCATATCTTCCTAATATTCAATAAATTATTTAAACAATAAGCCGGTAATTCTTTAAAAAAGTTTTATATTGTCTTCTAAACTAATCAATGTAAAACTATGGGATTATCATCATTTTTTAAGAATTTATTTGGTTCAGCCAAAGATTCAGCACAAGATCTGGCTGTTCAGGCTGAAACGACTTTTGATCAAGCTAAAGAAGCTGCTGCTCCTTATATTGAAAAGGCAGAAACTTTTGCAGAAGAAACATTCGCTAAAGCTAAAGAAGCATCAGAACCTGTATTTGAAAGCGCTGTAGAATATGCTCATAAAGCAAAAGATCTTGTAAGCGAATATGTTGAAAAAGCATCTGAATCCATAAGCGATGTAGTTGATTCTGTGAAAGAAAAAACAAGTGAAACGGTAAGCGACGGCAAACCCACAATTGTAGAAAATGTAATAGACGTCAGTGAGAGCACCAAAGAAACAGATGATATTATTGAAGAAGGAGCTGATAAGGAATAAAACTACTTTCTTTCTTATAAAAATAAATATTTTTATATTTGCAAAACTAATACGCCTTCTCAATTGAGAAGGTTTTTTTATTATCAAATCATGAACCTTAGTCCAGATCAAGTTAGCGGTTACGTTACAAAATTTATCGACATATTAGTTGATTATTCTCCAAAATTAATTTCTGCATTTCTTATTCTTTTTATTGGTTTGTATGCCATAAGACTAATAAACAGATTGATTAGAAAAATAATGGTTAAGAGAAATTTAGATCCGACATTAACCAAATTTCTTGCAGATATTTTATTATGGGCACTTCGAATTTTGTTGTTTGTATCGTTTATTTCTAAACTAGGAATTGAAACTTCGTCATTTGTTGCTATTTTAGGCGCCATGGGACTTGCTGTAGGTTTGTCATTGCAAGGTTCACTCTCTAATTTTGCCGGAGGAATGCTAATTATCGTTTTCAAACCTTTTAAGGTAGGTGATACGATTGAGGCACAAGGTGTTATTGCAACAGTATTAGAAATTCAGATTTTCGTAACTAAAATGCTTACTGCAAATAATCAGACTGTTTTTGTACCCAATGGCGCATTGTCAAACGGTACAATAATTAATTATTCGATGCAGGGAGAAAGAAGAGCCGATTTGACTTTTGCAGTTTCTTATGATTCAGATATCAAAAAAGCAAAAGACATACTTTTAGAGGTTTTAACTAAAAACCCGAAAGTACTTAAAAAGCCAGCGCCAGAAGTTTTTGTAAAGAATTTAACCGCAAGTTCAGTAGAATTTGCAGTGCGTCCTTGGGCTAAAAATGTGAATTATGGAGCTGTTTTTTCTGAGACTTTAGAGAATTGCAAAACAGCCTTAGATGAAGCAGGAATCTCTGTTCAGCCTTTTACGCTTCAAAAATAAATAAGTTTACTTTTTTGAAGTTGTCATCATAAAATCTTTTAAATAATAAGGCTCAAAATAAGCGACATCAACAGTGTCGCTTTTTTGATACTTACTATAACTGATTTTACTCATTGCGTTTGCCGAAGGATATTTTATTTCTTCTAAAAAAACAAAATTATCTTTCGTTAAAACTGCCTTGCACTTGTCGGCACAATCGCCTACAAAATATATTTTTTCTGTAAAGTCCTTAAATGAATTTTCATCTATAACTTCTGCCAGAATTTCTCTTTCAACTTGTAGATCAGCATTAAAAATTTCACTGTAAACTTCCATTCTTCGTGCATCAAGCATCGGAATAATTTTTCCTTCTGAAACATTTGCCTGCGAAGCCAAAGTCTGTAAAGTATCTACAGCAATCAACGGAATATTTAAGGCAAAACACAATCCTTTTGCTGCAGAAACTCCAATTCTTAAACCCGTATAAGAACCCGGGCCTTGACTTACTGCAATTGCAGCTAAATCCTGAACTGAAATTTTAGCTTCTTCAATTACTTCTTCAATAAAAACATGCAGTTTTTCGGCGTGGGAATACCCTTCTTCGGCGATTTCTTTGCAAATAATGGTTTCTCCATTTTTAGCAATAGATACTGAACAGTTTTTCGTAGCCGTTTCGATATTGAGAATAAAAGACAAAATGTTTATTTTTAAAATTGATTATTATTTTTTTGGAGCGTCAGCTTTTTTAAGCTTTACTTTATCCCCAGAATTTAAGTCTTTAGAAACTGTAGTGTAAGGTCCCGTAATCACAACATCACCAGGTTTTAGGCCGTCCATTACTTCAATGTTAGTATCGTCTTGAATACCTGTTTTAATGATTCTGATTTTAGCTTTATCTCCTACTTTTACAAACACACATTCGAATTTTTTATCGCTTTTTGGTGCGGCTTTTTTATCTTCGTTAGGATCTTCTACTTTAAAATCTTTTACTGCAGCTGTATCTGATTTTACAACAACAGAACTAATTGGTACTGCCAAAACATTTGGTTTTGTTTTTGTAATGATATCAACTGTAGCAGTCATTCCTGGTCTAAAAGGAGAATAAGCACTTGACTGACCTTCCAGCAAATCCTGATAGGACTCTTTTAAAATACGCACTTTAACTTTAAAATTAGTAACCTGATCCGATGTTAAAGTAGTACTTGCCGAATTAGAAATACTGGTTACAATACCTTTAAATTTCTTTTTTAAGTACGCGTCTACTTCAACATTTGCTTCGTCTCCAATTTTAATTTTAACGATGTCATTTTCATTTACGTCAACTTCAACCTCCATGTTATTAAGGTTTGCTACACGCATAAGTTCAGTTCCAGCCATCTGCTGTGTACCTAAAACACGCTCTCCTAATTCAACATTTAATAAAGAAATAGTTCCGTCTGCAGGGGCATAAATTAAAGTACGACCTAGATTGTCTTTGGCTTCAGTTACAGATGCTGAGGCACTTTGCACATTATAATAAGAACTTTGTCTTGTAGCTTTAGCAACTTCAAAAGTTGCAATCGATTTATCCCAGTCTGATTTTGAAATAACACCTTTATCATACAAGGTTTTATTACGCTCATAACTTGCTTTTGCTTCTTTGAAATTTGCTTCTGACTGTGATAAACTGGCTTTTGTACCAGACAAATTTGCAACAGATCGATCTAAGCCAGATGTATATAAATCTGGATTTATCTTTACTAATAAATCGCCTTTTTTTACAACTTGGCCTTCTTTGACATTTAATGCAATAATTTCCCCTGAAACCATTGACGAAAGTTTTACCTCAATTTCTGGCTGAATTTTTCCAGTTGCCGAAACAGTTTCGACAATTGTTGAGGCCACAACTTTTGATATTTCTACTTCTTTTCCTTCATCCTTATTTCCTATTACTCCCGATTTTGAAAGACCTACTAAAATTGCAATGATGACTAATGCACCACCTATTAAGAAATAAACTGTTTTTTTTGACATAATAAATTATTTTGTAATAATTGGAACTATTGGAATTCCAAAGTAGAATTCAAGTATTTTTATTTTAAACATGTAATCGTATTTCGTTCTGATAACATCAGACTGCGCATTAGTCAGTAAAGTTTGAGCCTGAGTAAAATCAAATGAATTCATTAACCCAACATCATACTTTTCTTTAGCATAATTATATGCCTGTTGTCTCGCTTCTAAAGTTACAGTCGATGATTCGTAAGTGTTTAATGCTCCTTTTGCATTCGTAAAAGCTGTATAAACGTTACGTTGCAAATCTAAACTTTTTTGCTCTAAATCTATTTTAGATTTTTCTAAACTTACTTTATTGCGTTCTACATTATTTCGCACAGCAAATCCATTAAAAATAGGCACATTTAACTGAAAACCAAAATTATGTCCTTTATTATCACTAAACTGTTGGAAAACAGGATCTGGACCTCCTAAAATTGGATCACCATTAGCATCTACTCCAATTACTTTATCACTATAACTTGCTCTGGTGTTAAACCCATAAAAACCAGAAAGTGTAGGCTGATAAGCACCTTTTGCAATAGCTACATTTTTCTCTGCAATTTCAAGATTAGTCTGAGCAAGCTTTAATTCTGTTCTTGTCTCTTTAGCTTTATTGTAAATCTCAGTTGGAGTTTGAGCCATGATGTTATTTTCATCCTTGGCATTTGTATCATCTACAACATCAAAATCTGCAAATTCTTTTAATTGTAAAAGCTGTGCTAAACTTAATTTTGAGATCAGCAAATTATTTTCCGAAACAGTAATTGCTTGCTGATCTGTTGCAATAGTAGCTTTTAGATCATACAAATCTCCTCTTGGAATTGTTCCTGCATTTACCATTTCTTCAGAACGCTTTAATCGTTTTTCATCAATTGATAATTGTTCTTTTTTAACTTTTAGCTCTTCTTTATAAGATAAAATTTGAAGAAATGCGTTTGCCACATTAAGCGAAATATCTTCTTGCATTTTCAGCAGTTGATATTGCGAAGCTATAATCGAAAGTTTAGCTCTTCGATACGTATTTTGGATTTGCAATCCTTTGTAAATATCAACTCCCGCACTTAATCCTACAGATGAATATTGAGTAGTCTGATTACGCAAAAGACCTGTAGTAACATCCTGATTAAGACCTATATTCCATGAGTGCGAAGCATTTCCGTTTACTGATGGCAGGTAATTCCCAAATGCATCTTTCTTATCGATATCAGCATTTTTTACATCAAGCTCTGACAGTTTAATTGTAATATTGTTTTCCAGTGCATATCGCACAGATTCTTCTAGTGTCCATTGTTTTGTTTGCGCTTGCGCCGATAATCCAAACCCAAAAAGAATGGCAAAAACAAGGCTATTATATTTATTTATTTTCATATATTTTGAATGAAAGCATAGCAAAGATACTACGCAAATTTAACATTTTTTAAACCCAAAAACTCTTTATAGTTTCAAATTATTTTTTCTCTCCTTCGCTGATCAAACCTTGATTCCAGATTTTAATTTTATCTGTGTTTTTAACCCCGCTTTTAACTTGAACGTAGATTCCGTCACTTACTCCAAGCACTACATCTCTTCTTTCAAATTTCTGAGGAGCTGTTTCAACTTCAACATAAGGTTTTTGAGTTTTTTTGTCAAACTGAACTAAAGATTCTTTAATTGCCAAAACTTTATCTGCTTTTTCTAAAATAATAGAAGCGTTTGCACTTAAGCCGGCTCTAATAAAAGTAGCATCTCTGTTCTCTAAAGAAGCTTTTATTTCGAACTGAATTGCACCATTTTCTGTCACTCCTTTTGGAGCGATATAAGTTAAAACTGCCACAAATTTTTTGTTTTCAATTGCTCCAACTGTAATTTCGATAGGCATTTTTTCTTTAATTTTCCCCACCTCAGATTCGTCAATTTTTCCAACAAAAATCATTCTTCCAACATCGGCAACGCTGGCAATTGTAGTTCCTTCATTAAAATTATTACTTTCGATAACTTGATTTCCCACTTTAACCGGAACATCTAAAATCATTCCGTTTACAGTAGAACGAATCAAAGTATTCGCATAACTCCCTAAAGACGAAGTTGTTCCTGTTTTTACGATATCTAAACTCTGTCTTGCTGCTGCATAGTTTTGTTTTGCTTGTGTATAAGCCAATTGCGCCGCATCAAAATCATTTGCAGAAATTACATCTTTATCAAATAAAGTTTTTTGTCTTTTATAAATTTTTTCCTGATTGTCTAATGCAATTTTAGCCGTCTGTACTTGGTTCTGAGTACTGCTTACATTGGATACGTTGGCAACAACTCTAATTTTAGCAATCATGTCGCCTGCTTTAATTTTTTCACCTGCCTTGATATACACTTGTTCAATAATACCTGAAATATTCGGTTTGATTAGGACCTCTTCATCAGGCTGAATGTTACCAGTTGCAATGGTGTTTTTTACGATCGTTTTAATCTCTGCTTTTTCTGTTTTAAAGACGATTGGCGACTCTTGATTTTTCGCATACAAATAGTAAAGTGCGCCAAAGAAAACTAAAGCAATAAAGATTAAAATGGTTACGGTTACTCCTTTTTTCATTTTGTTTTTGGTTTAATCGATTATATTTTGATTGATAATTTATTCTGTTCGCAAAGCATCTACCGGCTTTACATTAATTGCGATCTGCGCCGGAATAAATCCTGCAAGCAAACCTGATCCTACTAATATTAATAACGCAAAAAATACTACTCCTAAATCAACACTTGGGTTTGCAAACATCGTATTGCTTCCGGGGGGCATCGAATCCAGCGCCATATTTAAGAGGGCAATAATTCCCGTTGCAACCGCAATTCCCAACATTCCTGAAATAATAGTTAAAAAGATTGATTCTGATAAAATTTGACTTCGAATGGCTCTTGGAGTTGCGCCTAATGCTCTGCGAATTCCTATTTCTTTAGTACGTTCTTTAACTACAATAAGCATAATATTTGAAATCCCAATGACTCCTGAAATTAAAACCAGCGTTCCTACAAAATAAGCAATGACTTTTAAGATGTTAAACAAACTCTGCACTTTATTAAATTGTTCGTATAAATCGAAATTTCCAACCGCTCTTTCATCCTCCGGATTTATAGAATGAAGCGCTCTGATTAACTCTAAAATTTTTGGTTTCAAGTCAGTTATCGAAGTTTCATCTTTTGCGGTAAGTGCCATCCACCCTACTTTATCACCATAATTAAAAGCCTGCTGAAAAGTGGTAAACGGAACGAATATATTTTTTTGTTCCTGCTCTGCATTTCCGCCTTGCTGTTTAGAATTATAAACTCCAACAACCATAAAATTAATTCCGTTTACTTTTATGTAAGTTCCAATTGCTTCTTCTTCTTTTCCATAAAGTTCACTAATAACTCCTTTTCCAATTACAGCTATTTTTCTTCTTTCTAAAATATCCTGCTGATTGATAAAACGTCCTTTTATGATATCCATTGGCTGCTGTTTAATCAATTCTGGATAATCTCCATAAATCGTAAAAGCAGAAGTTTTTGTACCACGAACCACATTATTTGTTCCGTTAAAATCTCCCAATTGATTTCTTGGCGAAACATATAACAAATCTGGCATCGCCGCTTTTAGAGCTGCTACATCACTGTTTCTAAAATCGTAACGGCGTACTTTTGGCAAACCTTTATATGCTTTAGTGGTTGTCTGGCTCCACATAAACATTGTGTTTGTGGCAATTCCGTCAAAACCTTTTTTAACGCCATTTTCTAATCCATTGCCCGCAGCAAGTAATATTACCAAAATAAAAATACCCCAAAACACACCAAATGCAGTCAGAACCGTTCTGAAAACATTAGCTGTTAAAGCTTGTAAAATCTCATCCCAATTATCTTTCTTAAACATAATTATTCGTCTCTAAGTGCTACAATAGGTTTTATTTTGGCTGCTCTGTAAGCTGGAAAAAACCCAGCCAATGCACCTGCAAATACAAGCAAAACTAGCGTAGTCAAAGCCACACTAAAATCGACTTCTGGGTTTCTGAAATATTCACTTTGAACCATTGGCCCTACAAATTCAAGCAAGAGCAAACTCGCTAATAATCCTGTAAAACCAGCAATTGTCGTAATAAAAATAGATTCATGCAATATCATCGAAATAATAGAAAAAGGTGACGCTCCTAAAGCTTTCCTGATTCCAATTTCTTTTGTTCTCTCTTTTACGATGATTAGCATAATATTACTTACACCAACTACTCCGGCAATAATAGTACAAATTCCAACCCACCAAAAAAACAATCTGATATAAAGATTTAAGTCATAAAATTGTTTTGCTTCTTCCACCGAATTGTAAACACCAATTGCACTGTCATCATCTGGAGCAACAATATTTTTGCTTTTAAGCAGGTCTTTTATCCCTTGAGTAAATTGTTTTGACTGTGCTAAAGCTTGATCATAATCGGTTTTTTTATTCAAAACAAATTGCATCCCGCTTATTTTATCACCAGCTCCGTATGCACGCTGATTAGTGGTAACAGGCATATAAACTCTAGATTCTTCTCTTTCTCCCGAAGGATCTGTAAAAACCCCAATTACTTTAAAATTTATATTATTAACTAAAATCTCTTTTCCTATCGGATCTTGATCTTTAAACAGATCTTGTTTAACCTTCAAACCAATAGCAGCGACTTTTTCATTATTTACCATATCGGTATTATTTATGAAACGTCCATTAATAATAGTCGCATTTTCAAGAGACAAATAATCTGGAGTAATGCCTCGAAACTGATAATTTCCCGATTCTTTTCCATAACTTACAATACCTCCCCAAGTACTTCTGACAGAAGATTTTTTATCTATTTGGTCATTAAACTTTGTAACCGGAAGATCATAATCACTGTTTCTTAATTGAATTTGTCTTCCTGGGTTTAATCCTTTATAGCCTTTAGTAGTTACATTTGACCAAACTTCAATAATTCCTTGAGCATCATTTTCGAATTGTTTTTCAATTCCGTTCTGAAGCCCTTTTCCTGCACCAAGCAAAATCACTAAAATAAAAATACCTGAAGCTACAGATATTCCTGTAAGAAATGTTCTTAGCTTGTTTTTAGAGATTGCTTCGAATATTTCTTGCCAACGCTCAATATTAAACATATGATGAAGCTCTAACTTGTTCTACCATTTTATCATCGATAATTAATCCGTCTTTCAGGACTACATTTCTCTTGCACATTGCGGCAATATCAGGTTCGTGTGTAACGATCAAAATAGTTTTACCTTCATCGTTAATTCCTTGAATAAGTTCCATCACCTCGTAAGAAGTTTTGGTATCTAAAGCTCCCGTTGGCTCATCGGCCAATAAAACCTTTGGGTTTGAAGCTAACGCTCTAGCAATAGCAACACGCTGTTTTTGACCTCCAGAAAGCTCACTTGGCAAATGGTGCGAATGTGTACCTAAACCCACTTTCTCTAAATATCGCATTGCAATTTCGTAACGCTCTTTTCTTTTTACACCTTGATAATATAAAGGCATTGCTACATTATCAAGAGCAGTTTTATAATTGATCAAATTAAAAGATTGAAAAACAAAACCTAAAAATTTATTTCGATATTTGGAAGCTATCGTTTCGTTTAATTTTTTTATAGGAGTTTTGTCTAAAATATAACTACCAGAATCAGCCTCATCTAGAATTCCAAGAATATTAAGAAGCGTAGATTTACCTGATCCTGAAGATCCCATGATAGCAACAAGCTCGCCTTCTTCGATATTAAAATTAATTCCCTTTAACACATGCAACTCTGAACTTCCCATTTTATAGGATTTGTGTAAATCTTTGATTTCGATCATGGTATTGTTAAATTTTAAAACAATAATAACATATTTATTAAGTAATTTATTATAAGAAAACGTTAATAATTTCGTTTTGCTATTTGAATAAGACTCAATTCGTTGTGAAATGTTACACTTTTTTACAATAATATAATTGTTTTCTTAATTTTGCTTTACTTAAAAAAATCTTAATGATGAAGTTTTTTTCAATTCTCTCTTTATTTGCAGTACTTACAGTACTTTCCAGCTGTTCAACATCTCAAAAATTAGAAACCTTAAAACCAGAACCAGACGATGCAAGTCCTTTGGTTTATGATGCAAATCCATCTTTTATCAATTTGCCTATAACAGTAAAATTGAGTGATATTGAAAATCAAACCAATTCACTTTTAAATGGATTAATTTATGAGGATAACAATATTGAAGATGATGACATCGAAATGAAAATCTGGAAACAGGCTCCTATAAAAATTCAAAATGATCCAGCAAATCCCGATAAAAAGATAAAAACAATTTTGCCTCTAAAAGCAACTGTCAAGTATAGAATTGGGACTAAAAAGCTAGGGGTTGAACTTTACGATACACGCGAATTCAATTTGAATGGCGTAATTACTTTATCGAGTGAAGTTGCACTGACGAACTGGAAACTGAATACCAAAACCGAATTCAAATCACTAGATTGGAATGAAAGTCCAACAATGCTTGTTTTTGGAAAAAGTTTACCCATAACCTATTTAGTAAATCCCGCGATTTCTATTTTTAAATCTAAAATTGAAAAAAGTATAGATCAAGCTATTGAAAAATCTATGGATTTTAAACCAAATGTTTTATCTGCTTTAGAAAAAATCTGCACACCTTTTCAGATGAGTGACACTTACGAAAGCTGGCTGCGAATTGTTCCTATTGAGGTTTACTCAACTAACGCAAAACTTAAAAATGATTTGTTTCTATTAGATATGGGCATGAAGTGCAACATGGAAACCATCGTTGGAAAACAGCCCGAATCAAAATTCAGCTCCAGTAAAATTGTTTTAAAACCTGTTGCTAAAATTCCGAATCAAATTTCAGCTAATATTGCGGCTATTTCAACTTATATTGATGCTTCTAAAATTATGACTAAAAATTTTGCTGGCCAGGAATTTGGGTCAGGAAGCAAAAAAGTAACTGTGAAAAATGTTACGATTTGGCATAAAGATGGCAAAATGGTAATTGCACTTGATGTTTTAGGTTCTATAAACGGAACACTTTACTTAAACGGATTTCCACAGTATAATCCTCAAACTAAAGAAATTTATTTTGACAAACTCGATTATGTTTTAGACACCAAAAGCAAATTAATGAGAACGGCGAGCTGGCTGGGCCAAGGCTATATATTAAAAAAGATGGAAGCAAGCTGTCGTTATTCGATACAGCCTAATTTAGAAGAAGGCAAAAAGAGCATGGCTTCTTATCTAAAAAATTATTCGCCGATGCCAGGCGTATTTGTAAATGGCAAAATGGAAGATATTCAGTTTGATAAAATTCAATTAACCAATCAGGCTATTATTGCTTTTATAAAAATAAACGGAACAGTAAATGTTTCTGTTGACGGATTGAAATAGTTGACGAAATAATAAAAACAAATAAAAAAAGCAGTATAAAAATTATACTGCTTTTTTCTTTTTAGATTGGTACATTCTGTAAATAAGAACACCAATTATAGCAACAAGCAAATATGGAATTACCATTAAATACACAATACCATTATTTACTGCTTCGGCTTTTTTAACATTCGAATCACCTGCAAGCGCCGCGCGGCACATTGCGCATTGGGCATGCGAGGAAATTCCCATTAGGAAAACACAAATTCCGAAAAACAATTTTTTAAGTTTAGAATTTGTTATTTTAAAATTTGTTATTTTACTTTTAATGTACATAATAAGGAGAAATCATTAAGTAAACTACAACACCTGTAACCGCAACGTAAAGCCAAAGCGGAAAAGTTATTTTAGCTATTTTTCTATGCCTGTCAAATCTTTCTGCAAGCGCTCTTACATAAGTAATTAATACTAAAGGTATAATTGCGATAGACAATAAAATGTGCGTTATTAAAATAAAGAAATAAATGTAACGTATTGCGCCAATCTTAGCCGTTTCAGCTAAATCAAGGATTCCATCGTGATTTAAATCTCCAAATTTAGTAGAATCAGCTGTCATATGATAAGCAACATACATAACTAAAAAAGCAACTCCTAATGCAATTGCTGAAGTCATTAAACGCTCATGCAGTTTACGTTTTCCATTTTTAATAGCTATTACTGCCCAAACCAAAACGATAGCACAAATTCCATTTATTGTAGCGTAAATTGGAGGCAGAAATGAAAGAGGCTCAACATTAATTCCAAAATCTTTTAATTTAACTCCAAACAAGATTGCTACAACTAGCGGAATTACAATTGAAACAGCTATAATAAACTTGCTGAATTTTTTTTCTAATGAATTATCTTCCATTTTATTCTTCTAATAATATTTTAATATCTTCCTGAATATCTCTAACGCCTTTTTTATCTAAGCCATCATAGTATAAAATAGGGTTTCCAAAATCATCTTTTCTACAACGAATATTTCCATCTTTATCAATCAATGCAAATAGGCCTGAATGCTCAAAACCTCCATTTACTTTTGAATTTTCACCTGCATATAAATTGAATCCTTTGTTTGATAAATCCATAATCGTGGCTTTATCTCCCGTTAAGAAATTCCAATTCGAAGATTTTACACCAAGCAATTTAGCGTGATCTTTTAAAACTTTAGATGTATCATGAGCTGGATCAATGGTAATAGATACAATTCCGAAATTAGGATTACCAAAAAAAGTTTTTTCGATTTCCAACATACTCAAATTCATCTTGGGACAAATTGAAGGACAAGTTGTAAAGAAAAATTCTAAAACATAAACTTTCCCTTTATAAGTTTGATTAGAAATTTTAGCATTATCCTGATTTGTTAATTCGAATTTAGGTGCTGGCCCAATGGTCAATAATTTTGCATCTGACTTTGTCGTTTTCAAACCTACATTATCCAAACGATTTCCTTTAACGACTTCACCATTTTTTATTCTGTCTACAATTTTAGGCACAGCATAAATTCCGAAGATTAAAACAATAAACGAAATTCCGATATAAGATTTATTTTTAAACATATCTATAAAGATTAAAGTTCTTTTGTTGCGTTGTGATTCTTTTTAAGAGCTGCACGATATTCGTATAAAATAATTTTAAAATCATCTAACATGTCGTTGCTCAACTCTGACGGATGAAAAGTGTCATACCCTTCCTTGTATTCGTCTTTATCTTTTCTTCCTCTTAAATTTCTTTCTTTATCTACAATATAAACATTTGATGTTCCTAGATTTTCATCCAGTTTTCCTTTCAAGTGCAATTGATTATAAAATGTTTTGATTTCATCTGGAGAAGCAAAAACAAAATGCCAGCCAGAAACATCTGTAAAAGCACCTAGCGATTCTTCAATTTTTTTTGCATCATTCTCTGTTCCTAACGGACAGATAACTACAAACTGTAAATCTTTAAAACCGTTATAACGCTGATAAATCTTTTCGTTTAGATTAAAAAAATTACCTCTGTTTTTTAAAATTTCAGAACCAGAAAAACCAAGAATTGTAATTTTATCAGTTAAAGTTACTTTTTCGCCTTTAAGAGATTTCCAATTACCTAAATCGGCAATTTTAGGGGTGATCGTTGGAAGTTTAGTAAAACTATTTACTCCAGAAGCAAAAAACAAATACGCTACAATTGGCAGGACAAAAAGTACAAAGAGAACTATATTTTTTTTCATTGTTTATGCGGGAAGTTATTGAGGTACAAAAATAAAAAAATCCCGATAGTTATCGGGACTCTTTTCGAATTAATATCATGTTAAAAATTCCACTTAATGGTAGAATCTTTAAAAACCCCATAAATATAATGTCCTTCTGTCAACAGAATAAACAATAAATATAAAACTAGGAAAATAACTGGTGAAACAACAGACCATCTAAGACTGCTTTTTTCACCTTCCATGTGCATGAATGCCCATACTATATAATAAGCTTTGAAAATTGTTAGGATATAAAAAATCCAGTTCAACAAATTCAAACCTACAAAATGATTACCCTCTAAAAATCCAGGCTTCAAAATACCTAGAATAACTTCTACTGTAGTTACTACTGATAGTAATGCAAAAACAAACCAGATTCTTTTTGTATTTGATACGTGTTCGTGTGACATAATAATTAAAATCTAAAATTAAACTAAGTAGAAAACTGTAAATACAAATACCCAAACTAGATCGACAAAGTGCCAGTATAAACCAACTTTCTCTACCATTTCATAGCTTCTTCTTTTCTCATAAGTACCTAATAATACATTAAAGAAAATAATGATATTAATGATAACTCCAGAAAATACGTGGAATCCGTGGAATCCAGTAATGAAGAAGAAGAAATCAGCAAACAATTTACTTCCGTATTCGTTTCTTGTAAGGTTTGCACCTTCTACTACATATTTTGCAGAACTCAAACGAGATTCAGATTCTGCTCTGCTCAAAAGTTTTTTGCTCTTTTTTCCGTTTTCAACAACAATCTGTTCTGTTCTTATCAACAATTCAGGATGTGCTTTAAAACCTGCTTGAACTTCAGCAACCGAATATGTAGATACTGATTCAGCACTTTCCATAAACCATTTCCCTTTAGCTCTAGTAAGCGCTTCAGGTTGTTCAGGCAATTTTACAGCAAAATCTTCAAGAGCTACTCTTTTACCGTCCTTATCAACAAACTGCAATAAACTTCCTCCTACTGTTTCAACTGCACCATATTCTCCTTTTATGAAGTTTTTCCATTCCCAAGCTTGAGAGCCTACGAAAATAAGACCTCCAATAATAGTTAAGAACATGTAAATAGCAACCTTTGTTTTTTTCAAGTGATGACCTGCATCAACAGCCAAAACCATTGTTACAGATGAGAAAATCAAAATAAAAGTCATCAAGGCTACATAATACATTGGAGCCGAAACGCCATGCATAAATGGGAAGTGAGTAAACACTTCGTCAGCCAAAGGCCAAGTTTCAATAAATTTAAATCTAGAAAAACCATAAGCAGCAAGGAATCCAGAGAATGTCAAGGCATCTGATACGATAAAAAACCACATCATCATTTTACCATAACTTGCTCCTAATGGCTGGATATCTCCGCCTCCCCAAGTTTTTTCGTCGTTATTTGCAGTAGTAACTGTCGCTTCCATAAAAGATATTCGTTAAAAAGTTCCCAAATTTACGTTTTTTTCTTATTTAAAGAAATATAAAAATAAAAATAAATATACCCATAATAAATCCAAAAAGTGCCAATACATCGCACCTAGTTCTATACCAAGAGTTTGAGTCGAATTGTATTTTTGTTTAAAATGATTATAAATTATAATTAAAAGTGAAATTAGCCCGCCAGCCAAGTGTAATAAGTGCGTTACCGTCACAACATACAGAAAAGTTGTAGTAATTGAGCTACCTTGTCCTGTAAAATAATAACCGCTGTCTACAATTTGTCCAAAACCAACAAATTGTAAAACTACAAACAAAATTCCTAAAGCTAATGTACCTAAAAGCAAAGCTGTCGTAGCGCTTCTATTGTCTTTTTGAATCGCTTTTTTTGCTAAATAAAAAGTAATACTGCAACCTATAATAACAGCTGTACTGTAATAAAATGCTGTTGGCAATTCAAAATTCTTCAACCAATCAGCTCTTGATTTACTTACTACAAATGCACTTGTAAGTCCGGCAAACATCATGGTCATACTTACCATTGCGAATAACAAAATCAGTTTTGCTGACTTTGATTTTCTTACTTGTTCTTCGCCTGTTGTCATTGTCATTTCCATAACTATCTTAAAAATTTATCTACTATAAATACTATCTGCAGCAACGAAATATACGAAACGCTAACCAACATTAACGTCCTTGCTGATTTTGCAGTACGCAATTGATACAATTTTACTGCGTAAAACAGCATCCACAATCCTAATAAGAACACTAAAACCGCCGCAATTGGCGAGATAAACAATTGTCCTGTATAGCCTAGAACAGGTAATAACGATGCTATAATAAGCCAAATTGTATATAAAATAATCTGCAGAGCAGTCCCTTTATCTTTTTTTCCTGTTGGAAGCATAAAGATTCCTGCTTTTTCATAATCTTCATATAAAAACCAGCCAATTGCCCAAAAATGAGGGAATTGCCAGAAAAACTGAATTAAAAATAACGTTCCAGCTTCAATACCAAATTCACCTGTCGCCGCAACCCATCCTAACATAAATGGAATTGCACCGGGAAAAGCGCCAACAAAAACAGACAACGAAGTTACTGTTTTTAAAGGTGTATAAATACTTGTATATAAAAATATTGAAATAGCGGCAAACATTGCCGACTTTGCATTGATCGTATAAAGCAAACTAATTCCAATAATAGTCAGTAAACTTGCCACAAACAAAGCCATTTTTGGAGACATACGTCCTGACGGAACAGGGCGGTTTTTAGTTCTGTCCATCAAAGAATCGATGTCTTTTTCTATTACCTGATTGAATGCATTTGAAGCTCCAACCATGCAATATCCACCGATAGACAAAACCACCAAAACACTCCATTTAAAAGGATGTTCATTATTTACACCTAATAAATATCCCGCAATAGAGGAAAACAAAACACTAATAGCTAAACCTGCCTTAGTGATCTCTTTGAAATCTAGAAATATTGATTTAAGTGAAATTGTATTTTTAGTAGCGTTCAAACCTTTTATTGTTTGTATATTTTTTTGAGTGGTGCAAATGTACAAATTAGATTGTAGAATCTAGAACTATAAATTTAGATTTTTTCAATAAAACCTTTACAAAATAAGGACTTGCAAATCTTTAACACAATTATTTCGAAAAATCTTATTAAAAATACTAGTAATCAAAATACCAATTAAAGATATCAGAACGCAATCCGATAGTAAACCAAGTTGTGTTTTGTTTAAAAGTTGTAGCTGTATCTTTTGTGGGATCAAAGTTTCTATAGATAAAACTTCCAAACAATTTCAGGTTTGTCATTGGGTTTATTAAATATCCTCCTTGGATATCAGCAATAAAAACATTTGTTTTATTACCCTGCCCTATTTTTACACCTGAATCATACGGACGATTTTCATCATAACTCTTATAAATATTCCCACCGTAATTATAACTATCTTCTGCTGTATCAAAATCTAAACCTCGCTTGCCGACTGTGAATTTTGCATCTCCAAAATAACGCCCTTTGTGATAACGCCCAATCGCAACAAATTCCTCAAAATTTCCACCCCATTGGTGCCCTATACTTTGATTATTGTGACCGTAATTTGTAATAACAGCGCTATGTGAGTACACGTACGGACGGACATGATTGTATTCTAACTGGAGCAATAAATCTTTTACTTTAAAAGCATTGAAGTATTTAGCCCCTAATTGATATCCATATTTATTTCTCCAGCTATTATTTCCTTCTTTTATATCTCCCAATGAAAATTCATCTAATAAAAATTGAGCATATAAATTAACATTATTATTCCATTTATATTTTGATGTGAATCCAAGAAGAGCATTTCCACTTCTAGACGACGATGCAAATTCTACCGAACGGTAAAAAATAATCGGGTTTACAAAATTGATATCAAAACCTCTATTGTTTGTATCTGTCCAAACAACTGATTCGAAGAAACCTAAATTAAGTTTATTCGAAACATTCCAGCTTAAATAATGATTGGCCATGAATTTTGTCGCGTATGTTTTATCAACCGTAACATCAGGACGAACATCTTTAAGCCACATATAAGTATTTGTATATTTGATTTTCCAGAAAGTAGTATTAATTTTAAAATACGGATACGGGCTTGCTCCATCACTTTCTAGCAATGAACGATATCCATCTCCAATAAAATTCCTGCCATACCCCAGCTGCAGATCAAAGATTTTACTTGGTGCGTAGGTAATATTTGCTTCTGCTAAAGGAAAGTCATAAGAATCTGTTTTGAATCGCTTAGCAATTCCAATTCCAGGAATTATGGCAGGATTTCCTCCTGAAGGCTTTAGCGTTTCAGCATAATCATTATAGTAACCTGCAAATCTTCCCTGACTTTCAAAAATGGTTGTTGTAAAATTTATTTGTTTTCCTAAACCTCCTCTAAAATTCAACGCACGGGTATTTACATAAGTATATGAAGCATCAAGATCAGAAGCTTTGCCCATTTGCAGATCTACAATAGGATTTAGTGCCAGCCAATAATCCTCACCTTGAATCTGAACCAGATTTTCATTCCACCATTTTCTTCCCAACCAAGTCGAAACGTTTTTTTGAAGCGATTCATTTACTGCTTTCAAATTATAATATTTAGAAACCTCAGTATAAGTATACGGTTTTGAAGCCGTGTGATTATTAGCTCCAACTTGGTTCATTGCGCTATCAAATTGTGCATAATAGCTATGAGAAAATGGAATATTCAAATGACTTTCAAATTCAGGATTATTGTACTTTTTATACACAATACTATCTAATTCTGTCATTGGCTTTTCTACTGGACGCAAAATTTCAGCTGCAGCTAAAGCTTCAGAAGCAATTTGATCTGCGCTTTTTAATGGCAAATCAATCGAAATTGTATATTTCGAATAAGTAGGTTTACCGTTATAAGTTGAAGGTTTTATTTTAGGAAATTTACCAAAAACACGTTTTGCTTCTTCAGATAATTCATCATTTGCTGCATTTATATAAATCACTTTAAAAACACCTTCTGCATCAACTTCAAAAAGCACTTTTACCTCGCCTTTATAATTAGTTTGTTTTAAATTTTCTGGAACTTCAAAATTTTGGAACACAAAATCCTGCACTTCTTTATAAAAACAATTTTCGAGTTTTTTAGATTCTAAATTTTCACAATTAGGAAAAACAGGAAATTGCTCCGTTGTAAATCCAGGTTTAACAGAGGAATTATTTTCTTGGCAAAAGGCGGATAAAGAGGCGAATATCAAAACAAAAGATAAAGCACTTTTATTTAAGCAGATTTTGGTTTTCATTTAATATTGATTTGTAGTGTTCTGTCCATTAGCAATTAATTTTGCTGCTGAAGTTCCGATACGTTTAACTCCTAAACGAATCATTTCTATTGCATCATCATATGAACGTACACCGCCCGCTGCTTTAACTGGCAAAGGAGATGCATTTTCTAACATCATAATAATTGCTGGAATTGTTGCTCCGTTTGGCAAATCATTTTCAGTTTTAAAAAAACCTGTTGATGATTTTACAAAAACCAAAGCATAATCTTCTTCCTTAAAATTTGTAATAACAACATTTTTTATCAAAGCCGAAAGCTGAATAATTTCTTTATCCGTTAAAGCCGCAACTTCTATAATCCATTTTACTGTTTTGTTATTGGCTAATCCTATTTGAGTTCCAATTAAGATTTCTTTTTTTACTAAAGCAATGTCACCATTTTTGAAGGCTTCATAGTTACAAACAAAATCCAAGTCATCAGCTCCATTTTCAATAGCCTCATTTGCTTCTTTTATCTTAGTTTCCAAATCTGAGTTCCCTTCTGGAAAATCTATAACTGTACCAACAAGCAAAGTCGAATTGGCTTTTAAAATCATTTCTTTAGCCAAACTCACCTTTTCTGGGCGAATCATAATTAGCTTAAAACCTTCTATAATTGCTTCGGCAATAGTATTTTTAACCACAATATTATTTTCTTCCTCTGAAAGTCCAGCTTGAGAGGCAGTTTTTAAATAAGTCGAATCTAAATATTGCTTAACATTCATGATTATACTATTACATTGAATGGCACAAAAATACATTTTAAATTGAAAAAAAGTGCTCTTTGCAAAGCTTCATTTTATTCCAATAAAAAACCCACCGAAGTGGGTAATTATATTCTTATATTTTGTCAATTTGCTTTTTAAAAGCTATTGCTGTAAAAACACCAATTAAAGCTCCAAGTGCATTTGCTAAAACATCAGTCACATCAGCTGCTCTCGTGATTGTAAAAACACCTTGCAGTATTTCGATTGTAATTCCGAAAAAAACAGAAAATATAAACGAAATAAAATAGGCTTTAAAATCATCCGGTGCTTTTCCTTTAAGCTCCTTTTTGAAGAACAAAATCCAAGAAATTGTAAATCCAAAATGAAAACAAAAATGTACAATTTTATCTATACTTGGGAAATTTACGGCAGGAATATTACTTGCATCTGTCAAACAAAAATAAGTGATTATACCTGAGCATAAAATTGCCCAAATTAACAGCAGTTGTTTAGGCACCAATAAGTTCTTTATAAGCTTCGTCAGATAGTAAAGTATCTATTTCTGATGCATCAGCAATTTTTATTTTAATCATCCATCCAGCTCCGTAAGGATCAGAGTTTACTGTTTCTGGAGCACTTTCTAGGCTTTCATTAAAAGCAATAATTTCTCCTGTTAAAGGCAAAAATAAATCCGAAACAGTTTTTACAGCTTCAACGGTTCCAAAAACCTCATCTTTATCAAGTGTTTGATCTAAAGTTTCTACTTCAACATACACGATATCTCCTAATTCTTTTTGTGCAAAATGAGTAATTCCTACAGTTGCAACATCTCCTTCGATGCTAACCCATTCGTGATCTTTTGTGTACTTTAAATTTGCTGGTATGCTCATAATAGTATGTTTGAAATTGATAATTGAATTTTTAAGCCACAAATGTAACAATCTTCTAATGAAATCTAGTTTAGAAACTAAAAATTAATTTCCAAAATTATATCGAAGCGTGAATCCTGATCTAATATTTGTTAACGGAAACGACGTTGAAATTACTGCTTTTGAAAATGAATGATCGTAATAGAATATAGCAGTCAAGTTTTTGCTGAATGCATAATCTGCTGTCAGTTTTAATGACCAAATATTTTGACCTGCTGCCAATTGATTGTTGTCATAATCTAAATAGCGCACTAATGTTTCATTATTTCTAAAAGAAAAATCAGCTTTTATATTGATGTCACTTTTGATAATTCCTGTTGGATTATCTGCTAATCTAGAAGAGAAAATAACATCTTTAAAACGATATCCCATACCAACAACATATTCAATTCCCTTAACTTCTGTCAACAAATTATTATCAAAACTCATTGATAATGCTCTGTCTTTTTTGATTTCAGTAAGCAGACGCAATGAACTCTTCAACTCAAAATCTACTCGGATAAGCGGGCTAAACTGCTCAACCAAATTGACATTAGACATAATTGTTTTGTTGTAAAAATTGGTATTTATATCTTGTCCGCCTGGGTTTTCATTATAATCAAAATTTGACCTAAACTGATTTATAGTATAAGATGCTCTGTAATTATGCTGTAATGAAAAACGTTTAAACTTATCTTTAAAATATTTGTAGCGCATCAAACCGTTGTATTTTATACTCCAGTTTGGAATTGGGAAACTTCTAAAAATATCTGTTGAACTGCTTGATGCATTTCCTCCAGAATATGCTGCCAAAAATGATGGCAATAAAACCGCCTGATTGCTTTTTGTAAAACCAATAGGATATCCTTGATTGGCAGTATACAAAGCATAATTAGCATCTGTTTCTGCAGGAATAGGATTATTGGCATCCCCATATCTCGGAATCACACTGCCTGAGCCATAACGTTCCTCAGCCAAACGATTTGCAATAACTAAACGATTATTTCTAAAATCGTCAAAAGCGGCAGATTGTGTTTCATTACTAGTTGCAAAAGAAGTTTTTATCAATACTGTTGAAATAGAAAACATTCCATAAGTATAAGGTGACAAAGGCATATATTCTCCATTAACAACACTATATTGCTCAGATGAATTTTCAGAATACGCGCGATCCATTGTTAAATCAATTTTTAAATCTGGCAATAAGTCTATATTAGCTGTTACTTTTAAAAGCTTATTGGTTACCTGAGTAAAATTTTGATTGAAATTATCATAATTCGTTAACCAGCCATTTTTTGCTGCTTCGTAACGAACATCATCTTGACTTCCAAAAACAAATCCTAATGATGGTTTTGAAGTTCCTAAGAAACCAACGCTTGGTGTATAACCTGGTAAAACAGTTCCGCTATTTTTAGTATAATTAACCTGAATATTTTTCACACTTGTCAAAATTCCAATCATACTATCATAAAAAGGACTACTGCTGGCAACCGGTTTGGCTGTATTAACAATTTTCTCACCTGGTTTCGGAGGTGCTGCTGGTTTTGCTTTTGCTGCTTTAGCGCCTGGAGTCAAACCTAAATATTTGTACAACATATTCATATTAAATGTTGTTGTCAAGGTATTTGAATTTGCGTTTTGAATCGTATTTCCTAAATTATATGAAGTCCCGTCCTCATCAACAAATTCAGATAACGCAGTCGAAGATCTTTGCCAGCTGTAATCTGCCGTATACGAATAACTCGCTTTTACAAAACTTAAAACTGGAATTTTATTGATTGGCAGATCCCAATTCACAATAAACTGCTGCAAGTGCTGATTTGGTGTTCCTATGTCAAAATAATTATCCCAAATATTAAAATCTTCTTTAGGCGTATTATCTTCATTCAAATAATTTTTTACAATATTATTTGATGCTGCAGTATAATTTATTTTTACAGATTTTGTCAAATTATAACCAAATCCGTATTGATAATTAAACGCAAAATTTCTTCTGTAAAGAGGATCAAGACCAATTCCCTCAACCTCAACTTGTCTGTATTGCTGGCGGTTGCTTTGTCTTAAAATATTAGTATTAAAAGTAATATTAGAAGGCAAATAATTAAAATTAAAATCACTTAACAGCTTCCAATAATCACTTTTCTTCATGAATTTGGTCTGTTTGAAAGGAACAACTTCTTTAGGCTGAAAAGTGTATGCATAATTCACAGCCGAATTCGACTGCTGATCCTGATAATCCTCTACTTCATAATCATGACGATCTACTTGGTTGTAGGACTGCGAGAATGTAAAGTTTTCGACATCATAAACGTGTGGTTTTTGTTCTGGTGCTCTATCTTTTCTAACTCCTATAAGATTAACACTTGTACGTTTTGTATAATCTACAGCACGAGTCCTGATATTATCTTTTTCCGCTTCATCAGTGGTTTCTCTAAGCAACTGATCTAATTTTATATCTTGATTAAAAGGATCGTATTCTGGTGTAATTACCTCTTCACCAATTGCATAATTAAATGGCAAATTAATTCCCCATTTGCGTGGCAATAATTTTCCTAAATTTAAATTCGTTACAATATTATATTGCTGAATATCTTCACGGTCTCTTTCGTTTGCTCCTTGTTCTAAAGATCCAAAACCAATTGTACTTTTTTTACCCGTTGCAGAAACAGTTGCAAAATCGGCCATATTGGTATCAACATTTAATAATGCCGCCATTCCGCCTTTATTATCTAAATCAGACATACGAAGCTCGTTAAACCAAACTTCTCCTTTAATATCTTTATGATCTGCCCTGCTCTTTACTCCGACCATTAAATTTCGAACCAAACCAAAATTTGGATTTCCTTTTATACCTAATCTTAATTTACTGTCACCGTCTCCACCATTTAAACTTAAATCGTCATCAGGATAATATACGCCATTAATATCTCGCTTATCTGAATTGATGTCAATACTCATTGCCTTAATTTTCATTTTGGTCAATAACTCAAGTGCCAAATCGATATTATTATCATCCAGCCAAACCTGATCAGGACTTATAGTACAAGATCCGCCGGCACCGGTAACTTTTAACGGAATTTCGACTTGATAATAGTTTTGTGTGAAGTCATTACCAAAACGAATAAAACCAACCATTTCATCATCTAACAAAGTGCTTTCGTTTGGAAGAGATTCTGCGTGCAAAAACATTTTAAGTTTCTTGTATTGACGCATATCAACACTTACATTTTTAAATACTGCTCTAGAATCTTGGTACTGCAATCCAGCTCCTCCAACGCGAACTGCTAAAGATTGCTCATTTTGATTGATAATTGTATTATTATTGTACAATTGCTCTCGCTGCACTCCAGGAGGAATCACATAATTTACCGGGCATTTTGTACTGTTTTCTTGAATATTAACTGCAGCAACATCAAATTCAACTCCGTCATCATCTGGATTTGTATCATTAGCATCAAGAGTACCTGTATATCTTCTCCATTCTCCTCTTACTAAATCTAAAGCTCCAAAACGAACCGTCATTTGATCATTAAAACCAGTCATAAACATACGCATGAAACGGATTGATCTAAAATCAGTAATATTCCCGATTGTATTTTGTGGCTGTGAAACAGGAATTTTAAACTGAATCCATCTTGCAGTTGTTGTCCCGCCGTTTGGCAATTCAACATTGCTAACTTCACGAATATCAGTAATATAATTTTGTCCAACCTGCATTCCAGGTCTAACATCAACACTATATTCATAATATGCGTTAATCGTATTCATTGTATTGTCACGATTAATATCTTCAACGTCAGGCAAAGTTGTTGCCCCTCTATTCGGATCATCAACACTTACGGCTGAGTTCCCTTCAACACCATTATATTGCTTGTAGCGGTCTAAAACTCCTCCATCTGTATTCAAATAATACTTATAATCATCAGCTGCTGGATCTGCTTCTCCTGCGTAATTGGTATAGATAGAACCCTCTCTTGCGCTTGGCAAACCGTCAAGACCAACATCTTGGCTTTTACGATTGTCTGTATTGGTATCAAATGCATAAATTAAAGATTGAGATGCCGGAACATCTCCCCAAAGCGGTTGTGGGTTTACCAATACCTGATCTGGACCTAAACCATTTTCATATTGTTTTCTTCCGTCTTTTAATACGTCTTCAGAAATCTCACCTAAATTGAAGTAAATTTTACCTGTGTTATTCGTTGATGCTTCTCCATTTCCAACGTAAGGATCAAGTACCCAAAACTGAATATACTCTACATTTCCTTGTTCAAAATTAGTAGAGTTTAGAGAACGCATAATTCCTCCAAAATTGGAAGTAGCTGGACTTGTACTAAAACTTGGATTGTTATTATAAGGCCCTCTATCAGCCGGGAAATAAGTCAAATCAAGCGTATTAATGACTTGAATTTGGCCTTGAGCAATATCTGTATTTGGATAAAGTTCTTTACTGTAAACCCTTCTTGTTGTATTTAATGACAGATCATCATTTGAAATACCGGAAGGTTTTGAAGAGTAAAAAATTGGATCAATCGTATACCATGCCAATTTTGCACGTTTATAGCCGTACTCTAAAGTATTGGAGTTGGCATTAAAAGTATTGTCATTTATTGAATTCAAAAATGGTGTAGAGGCTAAACTCCAAGCATAAGCTGATCGCATATCGATTGTAGATTGTGAGCCTTCGAAATCATCAACATAAATAGTAGCTTCGCCCTCAAAATCGCTTGCTTTTGGCGCATCTGGTTTTAAGAATGCAATTTCTCCGCGTACCGAAAGATTTGATGGAACATCAGTATCAATATTCGGAAGTTTATTTACTAATCTCGTAAAGAAAGGAACCTCTGTTGCGTAATTTCCATTAAAACCAAAAATCGTGTTGTTTACAGATTCTTGTCCGTAACTTGATTTTTGTGTAAAAGGTCTTTCGGTCATTTTTAAATATGTACCGCCAATAACAAATTTTTCTGAAATTTTATGTTCAATATTAAAACCCATGAATCTTCGAGTCTGTTGCCCGAAAATAGAATTGTTTTCTAAAGAAACTTCAATTGGCGTATTCGAAGCCTGAAGCGAAGGATCTAAAATCTGCACACGGCCCAACTGATAATCGACACTGTAATCTATTCCTTCAACTAAAACCCGACCTGCCGCAGTTACCACAACAGAACCTTGCGGTACATTAAATGCTCCGATAGGAATACCATTATTTCCTGAAGATTTGTATTTTCCTCTCAATAAAAATTTATTTTTATCACTGTCCTGCAAAGCTCCAGATTGAGTATTTCTATACATGTTTCTAAATACGTATTTCTGCTGGTTTGCATTATAAGTATTTGGATCATTATACGTTTCTCCAGAACCTGAATTTTGTAATTTTTTAAACAATAATTCCCCAAAAGGTTCTTTAGTTGTAAAAATGATACGCCCGTTTTGTACATCAACCGTTATACCTGGAAGGTAATCAAAGAAACCATCTCCGCCTGTCTGTGGATCGTTGTTGTAGTTTAATCGGTCTAAGTTGAATACATTTAATAATGGAGTTTGATCTACTTTATTATCTGCTGTAGGATTGGCCGGAAATGTCGTTCCTGAAACTGGCGTAATATAATTTATAGGCGAAGGATCTGTATAAAGAATATTTAATCTAAAATCGTCTTGTTTAATTTGATAAGCTTGTGGAATTTGATACACGTTTTTCATCATCAAATTCCAAACTGGATTTTGTACGTTGGTCAAATTGCTTTTAAGCATTTTCAAGATCAAACTCTGAGAAATAATCGCCTGATTTGCATTATTGTTTCCCGTAACAACTGTAGCGTCAACTCCATCACTACCAAATTCTCCTACTTGGTAAACCTGACCTCCAACAGTGTATTCAAAAGCAACGGCTAAAATTTCATCATTTGCCAAACGCTGCTGTAAAGAAATATATCCTAATTGTGAATTAAAAGTATATTCGTTCGAAGTTAATTTTCGTGCATTTTCTAAAACTGAATAATCTGTTCCTTCACTTACATTCGTATTATTAAAACCTGATTTAGCAGTTACAATTTCTCTAATATTCGAATTTAAATACGAACCCGCCTGTCCAATTGCAGCAGGATTGTATTTATTATTATCGTTATCTGTTGGAGAATCTGGAGCATTATTAAAGAAACCAGCTGAAGAACTGATAACCACAACTTCATTATCTGGAACTCCTGTAATCTGTCCCTCACCTAAATCTTGAAGGGCAATAATATTTCGCAAGTTATTGCTTGTTGTGCTAACTCTGTTTTGTTTGTTGGTTACCCAAACTTCTAATCTTGTTATCTGTACACGGCTATCAATAAATGGATAGTTTTTTAAAGAAGCATCATATTTATTTCTAAAATACTGAGATAAGAAGAAGTGTCTGTCATTGTCATAGTCTAAAGCATACAAATCAAAATTTTGAACTGTTCCGCCACCTTCTGCAACTATACTCTTTGTTTGAGATTTTTGTTCCGAAAAAACACCGGTTACAGTAGTTTTGCCAAATTGAAGTTTTGTCTTAACTCCAAATAAACTTTGTGCTCCACGAATAAGAGTACTGTTTAAAGGCATGCTTACATTACCAACTTCTACGTTTTGAACAATATCATCTTCTGAAGGCGTATAGGCAAGTTTGAATAAGTTTTGAAAAGCAAATGTAGACTGAGTGTCATAATTAGCATTTACCGCTAATCGAGTACCTACTTTACCCATTAAACTCATACTGATTCGCTGATCAAAGTCAAATGTAAGGCTTGATCTGTTTCGAGGTGAGAATGAAGGATTATCTTGTTTAGTATAACGAACACCTAGATCCATTTCAACTGATCCTGTAGGCTTTACATCGATAGTATTACTTCCAAAGATACTTTCAAAAAGGCTTGAATTGACATAATATCGAGGGAGCAGATCTTTTTTTGCAGCTTCACTTCCTGTCTTTTTACCGTCAATAGCATCAGATTTTTTTCTAAAATAATCTCTTCTAGATTCCTTCAAAACTAAATCTTCGTACTCTCTGGGAGTTAAAACAAGAGGATAATTGATATTGAAGCCATCAACTGAATTGGTATAAATATAACGGTCTGTAACCGGATCATATTTATAACCTGAAAGTACGCTTGGTGGATCTTTCAACTCTACTTTTCCTGTAGAAAATTGAGTTTTAGTTGTATCTTGAACTGCTGGATTTACTTGCGATCGCAAAACATTACCGCAAAATAAAACCAGTAAAAAAATACAAATTTTACGCATACAATTCGTTTATGTTAGTTGAGTTACAAGCTTTTTAAAGCTTTTTTTATGATTGCTTCTACTGTAGCTTCCGGATCCTCTTTTACAATCTTTTCTACTACTTTTTCTGAAGTTTTTCGAACAAAACCTAAAACTTCCAAAGCAGATAACGCTTCATCTCGATTTGTATTGTTTTGAACTACTGAAACTTCGTCTAAATCGTATAACTTTAACACTTTTTCCTTCAAATCAAGTATAACTCTCTGTGCTGTTTTGTTTCCAATACCTTTAATAGATTGTATCACGCCAACATCTCCAGAGGCAATAGCATTGATAATTTGTCTTGGCTCTATTGAAGATAACATCGTACGCGCGATATTGGCTCCAATACCCGAAACTGAAAGCAGCATTCTAAATATTTCGCGTTCTGATTTTTCGACAAAACCAAATAAAGTATGCGCATCTTCTTTAATTAGAAGATGCGTATACAATTTTATAAAGTCAGCATTAGGAAGTAATGAAAAAGTGTGTAATGATATATTTACATGATATCCCACACCTCCGCAATCAATTACAACTTCTGTAGGATTCTTTTCAACTAATTTTCCCTGCAAATGTGCTATCATAGTATAATTTATAGTAATCAAATATAATAAAAATAAGACAATATTATTCGATCCTTATTATATCGACTATTTAGCTAATTTATTCTTTTTATTTTCTTTCTCCTGAGCATCAATAACTGCGATTGCAGCCATATTTACCATCTCTTCAACACTTGCACCTAATTGGAAAATATGCACTGGTTTACCCATACCCATCATGATAGGACCTATAGAATTTACCTTGTACAATTCTTTCAATAATTTATATGTAATATTTGCTGATTCTAAGTTAGGGAAAACCAAAGTATTTACTTTTTTACCTGCTAATTTAGAGAAAGGGAATTTTTCTTGAAGCATCTCTGGATTTAATGCAAAGTCAGCTTGAATTTCTCCATCAACAATCATATCAGGATAATTTTTATGCAAATATGCAACTGCATCTCTTACTTTTGAAGCATTTTGATGTGTTGATGATCCGAAATTTGAATATGAAACCATCGCAATAACAGGCTCAATTCCAAACATTTTAGCTGTTTTAGCAGTCATGATTGCAATATTCACCAAGTCTTCTGAAGATGGATTGATATTTATAGCAGTATCCGATAAAAACATTGGTCCTCTTGAAGTCAGCATCATATTTGCTGTTGCAACAAGAGAAGCTCCTTGTGCTTTATCAATTAACTGCAACATTGGTTTTACTACGGTAGGGTAACTTCTTGTATGACCTGTTACCAAAGCATCTGCTTCACCTTCGTTTACCATCATTGCTGCGAAATAATTTCTTTCACGCATGTATTTTTGAGCGTCGAGTAAAGAAACACCTCTTCTTTCTCTTGTTTCCCAATATGAAGTAGCAAATCTATTTCTTCTTGCCTCTTCTTCAGTAGTTTTAGGATCAATGATTTCAATTTCAGCATCAAAACCTAGTTCAGCTTTAAGCTCTAGAATTACGTCTTTATTTCCTAATAGAATTGGAAAACCGATACCATCTTCATAAACAATTTGAGCTGCTTTTAAAACGTTTAATTGGTCTGCTTCTGCAAAAACAATTCGTTTAGGATCTAATTTAGCACGATTTGTAATCAAACGCACCATTTTGTTATCATTACCCATACGTTCGCGAAGCGCATCTTCATATGCGGCCCAGTCAGTAATAGGATTTTTAGCAACTCCAGATTCCATCGCTGCTTTTGCAACAGCCGGCGCTACTACAGTAATTAATCTTGGATCAAATGGTTTCGGGATAATATAATCTCTTCCGAAACCTAATTTTGTTGCACCATAAGCTACGTTAACTTGTTCTGGAACTGGCTCTTTTGCTAAAATAGCTAAAGCTTTTACAGCTGCCATTTTCATGTCTTCGTTAATTTTAGTTGCTCTAACATCTAAAGCTCCTCTAAAAATATAAGGAAAACCTAAAACGTTATTTACCTGATTAGGAAAATCTGAACGTCCTGTAGCCATAATAACGTCTTTACGAGTTTCTGTAGCTAAATTATAATCGATTTCCGGATTTGGATTTGCCATTGCAAAAACAATCGGATTATCTTTCATTCCCAATAACATTTCAGGCGACAAAATATCTCCTGAAGAAAGTCCGATAAAGACATCTGCACCTTTTACAGCTTCAGCTAACTCAATTTTAGGACCATCGACAGCATATTTTAATTGTAATTCTGATAGTGAAGGATTATCTTTTGTTAAAAGTCCTTTACTGTTATACATTAAAATATTCTCTACTTTTACACCTAATAAAACATACAAATCAGTACAAGCTATTGCAGCCGAACCTGCGCCAGAAACTACCATTTTTACGTCTTCAGCTTTTTTTCCTGCTAATTCAAGTGCATTAATCAATGCTGCAGATGAAATGATTGCAGTACCATGCTGATCATCGTGCATTACCGGAATATCTAATTCTTCAACCAGTCTTCTTTCAATTTCAAAAGATTCTGGCGCTTTAATATCTTCTAGATTTATTCCTCCAAAAGTTGGGGCAATATTTTTTACGGTCTGAATAAATTCTTCTATATCTTTTGTTCCGATTTCGATATCAAAAACATCGATGTCAGAGAAAATTTTAAACAACAAACCTTTTCCTTCCATAACTGGTTTAGAAGCTTCTGGGCCAATATCCCCAAGTCCTAAAACAGCTGTACCGTTTGATATAACGGCAACTAAATTTCCTTTTGCTGTATATTTATAAACGTCATCGACGTTTGCTGCAATTTCTAAACATGGCTCAGCAACACCCGGCGAATAAGCCAAAGATAAATCTCTTTGGGTTGCATATTTTTTTGTTGGAACTACCTGAATTTTTCCTGGAGTTGGCTCTGAATGGTACAGTAACGCGTCTCTTCTTTTACTCTCTTTGTTCATTATTTTTTAGCTTTTATTCTAGCTTACAAAGATATAAGTCTTGGTTTAAAAAGGCGTCTTTTTATGGCTTTCTTTTCTTAAAATAAAATATTTAGCGGTCAAAAAAAAATAGTCCACTGTTATTTGGACTATTTTTAAAAGTATATTTTTAAGAACTATTTTACTGCGAAATATAAGAGTTTAAATGATTTATGGTATCTTTTTGAATTTCTATAATTGCTTTTACAACATCGCTGATCGAGATTATTCCAACAACAGTTCCATCTTCTAAAACTGGTAAATGTCGGATTCTCTTTGTACTCATCAGCTCCATACAATCTTCGATATTGTTTGAAAGGTTTACTGAAAAAACGTTGCTTTCCATAATTTCATGTACAAAAGTCTCTTTTGATGACTTGTCTTTTAAAACGATTTTTCGAGCATAATCTCTTTCAGACAATATTCCTTTTAAGTCGGTTCCATCAATCACGAGGATAGCCCCAATGTTTTTTTCTCCCATTACTTTCAACGCTTCATATACGGTTGTTGTTGAAAGCACCGAATAAACATTTTTCCCTTTTGCGTTTAGTATTTGATTTACAGTCATATCTGAAAAATTTTAGAACTATAAAGTTAAAAAAGAAATGTATATAAATCACAGCGAAATCGATTTTTTAAAAGTTAATTGATTCATTTTAAACATAATACATGAAATTTAAAAAAATCAAAATTTTCTCATAAATAAAGGAATGATTTATAGGTTTTTTTTGTGAATAAATCATCAATTTTGATTATCAACACTTTTACAAAAAAGCCTTTTCTAAATTTAGAAAAGGCTTTTTTATGCTTTAGATCTATTTTACATATTCGTAATAATAAATTCACTTCTTCTGTTTTGCTGATGCTCTTTCTCTGTGCATTTTACACCATCGGCACATTTATTTACTAATCGTGTTTCTCCATAACCCTTCGCGTTTAATCGGTTTGCATCAATTCCTTTCTGAACCAGCCATTCTTTAGTTGATTGTGCTCTTTTATCTGAAAGAATTTGATTATTTGAAGCCGATTGACGACTGTCTGTATGCGAACGAATATCAAGTTTTATATTTGGATATTGATTTAAAACATCTACTAATTTCAGCAATTGAGGTTCAGATGTTTTTTTGATAGTTGCTTTGCCTAGATCAAAAAAGTTCATTGGAATATGAAGTAATTTAGCCAAATCTGTTCCAACTTTTATAGAACCAAATTTCACCGGCGCTATCGTTACTTTTTTAACATTTATTACTTTAGCGGTCATTGGCACAAAATTCTTTTCAATAGAAATTGGCAAAACTGTTTTTCCTGTTTCTCTCTTGATTGCTATTGAAATTTGTTTTACTCCGTAATCATCTTTAGCGGTTCTTATTGCATATTTTTTACCGCATTTTACCTTCGGAAACAAATAATTTCCATTTCCATCTGACAAAACATTTAAAACTAAATTGAAATTTTCATCAAACAAAGTTAGAGATGTATTTGCTATTGCTTCTTTTGATTCAGCATCAGTTACAGTTCCCATCAAGTCTTGTTCACAAATTAATCTTCTGGTTTCTGTAAAGCGATAAATATCATCTAAACCGTGACCGCTTTCTCTATTAGAAGAAAAAAATCCGTTTCTGTTTTTACTGTCAATAGTAAATCCAAAATCATCTTGCTTGCTATTTATTGGCTCGCCTACGTTCTGTATATCATCTAAAGTGCCGTCGTTGTTTATTTTTGAAACAAAAATATCAAGCCCGCCCAATCCTGGACGCCCGTCAGTCGCAAAATAAAGTTCGTTATCTCCTGAAATAAAAGGAAAAGTTTCTCTTCCTTCAGTATTAATTGAAGGGCCTAAATTCTTTGGTTCTCCAAAACTGCCATCTTCATTTATAGTTACTTTATATAAATCAGACTGCCCTAAAGTTCCCGGCATATCTGAAGCAAAATACAATGTTTTTTCATCCAGACTTAACGCAGGATGGGCCGTACTGTATTGATCGCTGTTAAACGGAAGCTCTTTTATATTTATCCATTCGTCTTCAACCAATTCTGCTTTGTATAATTTTAAAAGCGTTACTTTATTTTCGCTTCTTCCTCTTTTTCCATCAATAAAATTATTTCGTGTAAAATACATTGTTCTGCCATCTTTTGTAAAAACAGGAGTTGACTCGTTGAATTTTGTATTTTCTTTTTTCTGAAAAAGTTCTGGATTCCCAACACTTCCGTCAGGCATTAATGCAGCCTTGTATAATTTTGAAAACGATTTATTTGTCCATTTAAAATTGTTTTTTGCCACTCCGCCAGTATCTCTAGCCGAAGTAAAAACTATTTTGTTATCATAAACAACGCTTCCGTAATCTGAATAAAGAGAATTAACTCCGGCATCGGCAACTTCAAATCGACCAGAATTTGATTTTATTTCTTCTAAATAATTTTTATCATTTCGTACTAAAGCTGCTCTTTTTTCTAAACCTGCTTTTTGATTGAATTTCTCTAAAACCTCATCTGCCTTGCGATAGTTTCCTGCTGATTTTAAACATTGGGCATATCGGTATAAATATTCAGATTCTTGGTTTTCATTTATTAAAAACAATTCATCATACCATTTTACAGCTTCAGTTAATTCTCCAATAAAGTAATATGAATTTCCTAATCGCTGTACAATTTTCTCATCCTTTACACCTTTTTTTACAATGTTTTCATAAGCTTTTATAGCATCCGCGTAAGCGTATTCATCATATTTTTTATCTACGTAATTTGTATTAATTGTTTGAGCGTTTGTTTTGAAAAAAACACATAGAAACAAAACGGCATAGCTTAAATTTTTAATTCTCATAGTAGTTTAATTAGAAGAATCTTGGGGATGTCATTTTATTATAATTATTAAAAAACTCGAAACGAAGGAAAATTTCATGCGATCCAGAATTGTATTTTCTTAAATTCGTTGTTTCGTGATCATAACCGTATCCTAGATACAAACCGTCTGAAATTTGAAATCCTGCCATAGCACTTAATGAAGCGCTCCAGCGATAAGCAACACCAAGCGTAAATTTGTCATAAAACATAAAATTGCCCGAAACGTCAACCTGTAAAGGAGCGCCTTGAACCATTTTTGTCAACAATGCAGGTTTGAATTTAACATCATAATTGATATCAAAAACATAACCCGCCATAAAATAATAGTTTATTTTTTCTTTGAAAATAGCCGTATCATTGTCATCGTAACGATTTGTTTCGATAAAATTAGGAATAGATAATCCTAAATAAGCTTTGTCTGAATGCCAATAAACTCCTGCTCCAACATTTGGTGTAATTCTATTTTTTAAATTTTGAAATTGAGGATCATCTTGATTTTCATAACTTAATTTACTCACATCAAGATTAAAAATATTTGCAGAAGCTTTTATTCCGAAAGAGAGTTTAAAAGTTTCAGAAGTTGGAATACTATATGATAAATCTGCCGATAAATTATTCTCGTTAGTGGGTCCGATTTTATCGTTTACTAAAGAGACACCCAATCCTAATTTACTATTATTTAAAGGCGTATTGATTGAAAAAGTACTGGTTTCTGGTGCTCCGTCAAGCCCAATCCATTGTGTACGGTATAACCCAAAAACACTTAATACACCTCGTGAACCCGCATAAGCAGGATTGACTGAAATTGTATTATACATGTATTGAGAATACTGAGCATCTTGCTGCGCTGAACACACAACCGAAAAAAACATAAAAACTAAAATTAATCTCTTCATTTAATAAGCTTTAAAAACGGTCTAGTTGAAACTAAACCGTCTATCATTTTTTTATTTATTGATATAAACGTAACCGGACATTTCATGCTGATTTGAATCACTATCTCTATATTTAAGGATATAGAAATACGTTCCAACCGGAAGTCCGTCTGATTGTTTTACGGTTGCTCGTCCTGCTGAGATTCCCACAAAAACTCGATCTTCATTATTATAATGATCAATGTCAAATACCAGAACTCCCCAACGGTTATAAATTTCAACCGTATTGTCAGGATAACATTCCAATCCTTGAATGTAGAATCTTGCGTTTTTAGAATCTCCATTTGGAGAGAAAGAATTCATGACTTTTATCTGACAGCCGTTTAAGTTCAATACCGTTGGATTATCTCCTCCGTTACTTGCATCATCAGATTTATCATCAACAGTAATTCCTTTTTCACTTGAACCAGATACAGTCGCCTGATTGCTTACACTGCCTCGATTAATATCATCTTGAGTTATTTTATATTGAGCTGTAAAGGTATTTTCATCTGACTCGCCCGGCTCTAAAGTAATTGGCTGTCCAGAAACTACAACTCCTGGCAAAGGATCAGAAATCTTAATATTTTTTAATGGAACGTTACCGGTATTTGTTACTGTAAATTTATATGTAATAGTCTCTCCTGCATTTGCAAATCCACTTGCATTTTCGTCATTAAAAACAGCAGTTTTTATAATGGCAATATTAGGAACCTCAACAAATACATTTAATGTTGCTGTACTGCAAATAGATGAATTTGCTTTTTCACAAACTTGGTATGTTAATGCATAATTTCCTCCAGGTGTATTTGGTTTAACATTTACAGTTCCATCTGAATTAAATTCAAAATACGGACTTTGTGAAGTATTAGCAATTACAACATTTGCTGGATTAATTGGTAATCCATTTAAAACATCATTCGCTAAAACATTAATAAACTCAAGTTCTCCGTTAATTCCATCTACATTTGTTCCCAAATCATCTTTTGTAATAATCACTGTTGGCTGAGAAGATACAGTGTTGACTACGGTAACTTTTACAACTGCCTGACTGCAATTTGACGAATTTGAAGCATCGCAGATTTGGTATGTTAACTGGTAAATTCCTGATGCTGTTCCTGATTTCACATCAACCGAACCGTTGGCATTCAAAATCAAGTTAGCATTTGGAACAACAGTACTTAAAACAGCATTTGCTGGATTTATAGAAACTCCGTTTAAAGTATCATTATCATATATATTTAATGATGTACTTATTCCTTTATTAGTGTCTATTGGCCCTGCGGTATCATTATTTGCTTTGATTGCAAAAGTTGGTCTTGCATTACATTGTGGCGTTGCTGTCGGGTAATTTACGGCAACATTTACAGTAGGGTTTAATGAAAATTCCATCGTAACTCCTGTTCTGGTATTTTCAAATCCGTCAGCACCTTCAATCCATTGGCCATTTGTCAATAACCATCCTGGCCAATCAACACCAGTACCATTTCCATCAACAATTGCACCTGGCCATAAAATAGTACCATTTAGTGGTAAATTGGTCTGAGTTGCAACTACATTATTTGCACTGTCGATCCATTTTACTGTTAATAAATTATTTGGTGTAAAATTATCCGGTGTAACGGTGTATGATACATACGGAACATTATTTGAGCAGTAACTTGTTGCAGTTACAGTCATTATAGGTGCGGTTACAGTTACTTTTAAAGAAGCTGAACTGCAATTTGTCGGATTCAGCTTTTCACAGATTTTATATATCAATTCATATGTTCCTGCTGGTGCATTTGCTCCTAAAATTGCAGTACCGTCTGAATTTAATGTAAGGAATCCCGTTGGATCTGGAGTATCAATAGAAAGGTTTAATTCGTTTGCTACAACAGGCAATCCGTCGTTAGTGTCATTAGCAAAAACATTTACAAGTGCTGTAGGCTGATTGATTCCAACTACTGATCCTATAATATCAATATTAGCTTGAAGAACTCCAGTTGTAACTACAATTTTAGAAATTGCAGTATCACAATTTGCTGGATTATTAATTTCACAAATACTGTATTCTACATCATAATTTCCTGCTGGTGTCGATGGAGCTACAGTTACTGTTCCATCTGCATTTAAAGTAAGTCCTGACGGAACTGATAAACCAGTCAATTTCACTTGCCCAGGCTGGGTTCCGATTACTACAGCAATTCCATTTAAAGTATCATTTGATACTAATGATGCTGTTGTGCCTCCAATATTTCCATTTATTATTGACGATGTTGTTTCTTCAACAGCATCAATAACTGGTGCAGTTACGATCACTTTTAAAGAAGCTGAACTGCAATTTGTCGGATTTAGCTTTTCACAGATTTTATATATCAATTCATATGTTCCTGCTGGAGCATTTGCTCGTAAAATTGCAGTACCGTCTGAATTTAATGTAAGGAATCCTGTTGGATCTGGAGTATCAATGGAAAGGTTTAATTCGTTTGCTACAACAGGCAATCCGTCGTTAATGTCATTTGCAAAAACATTTATAACCGTTTTGGGTTGATTTGTTCCTACAACTGATAGAACTACATCTGCATTTGCTTGCAATATTCCGCCAGTTACTACAATG
>NZ_JADKPS010000009.1:0-161899 GCF_015350755.1 Flavobacterium sp. JLP
TGTATCATCAATAATTACATTTTGAGCAGCTGTTGCAATATTTCCGTTTCCGTCATCAAATGTCCATGTAACCACTGTTGTTCCTTGAGCTGTTATTGGGAAAGCTGTAGTGGTTGTTCCTGTTATTGTACCTGCGCAGGCGTCTACTGCTGTTGGTACTGCAGGGGTTGCATTACATTGTCCTGTTACATCTGCCAATACTGGTGCAACCGGAGCAATCGTATCATCAATAATTACATTTTGAGCAGCTGTTGCAATATTTCCGTTTCCGTCATCAAACGTCCATGTTACCACTGTTGTTCCTTGTACTGTTATTGGGAAAGCTGTAGTGGTTGTTCCTGTTATTGTTCCTGCGCAGGCATCTACTGCTGTTGGTACTGCAGGGGTTGCATTACATTGTCCTGTTACATCTGCCAAAACAGGTGCAACCGGCGCAACTGTATCATCAATAATTACATTTTGATTCGCTGTTGCAATATTTCCGTTTCCGTCATCAAATGTCCATGTAACTACTGTTGTTCCCTGGGTTGTAATTGGGAAAACGGTAGTGGTTGTTCCTGTTATTATACCTGCGCAGGCATCTGCTGCTGTTGGTTCTGCAGGGGTTGCATTACATTGTCCTGTTACATCTGCTAAAACTGGTGCAACCGGAGCAATCGTATCATCAATAATTACATTTTGATTCGCTGTTGCAATATTTCCGTTTCCGTCATCAAATGTCCATGTAACTACTGATGTTCCTTGTGCTGTAATTGGGAAAACGGTAGTGGTTGTTCCTGTTATTGTTCCTGCGCAGGCATCTGCTGCTGCTGGTGCAATTGGAGTTGCATCACACTGACCTGTTAAATCTGCTAAAACTGGTACAACTGGCGCAACAGTATCGTCAATGATTACATTTTGATTTGCTGTTGATGTATTTCCGTTTCCGTCATCAAATGTCCATGTAACTACTGTTGTTCCCTGGGTTGTAATTGGAAAAGCTGTAGTCGTTGTACCTGTTATTGTTCCTGCACACGCATCTGTTGCTGTTGGTGCACTAGGTGTTGCATCGCATTGTCCTGTTACATCTGCCAATACTGGAGCAACCGGTGCAATCGTATCATCAATAATTATATTTTGAGTCGCTGTCGATGTATTTCCTGAACTATCTGTAAAGTTCCAAGTAACTACAGTTGTTCCCTGTGTTGTTATTGGAAAAATAGTAGAAGTTGTACCTGTTATTACGCCACTATCACAATTATCTGTAGTAGTTGGTGTCAGAGGCGTTGCCGAACATTCTGCTGTTACATCTGCTAATACCGGCACGACTGGTGCTGTAGTATCTGTTATAATAACATTTTGATTTGCAAATGATATATTTCCGTTTCCATCATCAAATGTCCACAAAACAATAGTTGTACCTTTTGCTGTAATTGGAAATGCAGTTGTTGTTGCTCCAGTAATTGCTCCTGTACAGGTATCTGTAGCTATTGGTACTGTTGGTGTTGCAGAACATTCTCCTGTTACATCTGCTAAAATTGGCATAACAGGCCCCAATGTATCATCTATTATTACATTTTGATTTGCAGTTTGTGTATATCCGTTTCCATAATCAAAAGTCCAAGTAACTACAGTTGTTCCTTGAGTTGTAATTGGAAATAAAGTTGTTGTTGCTCCGGTAATTGTACCTGCACAAGGATCTGTAATTGTCGGTGCTATTGGTGTTGCTTCGCATTGTCCTGTAATATCTGCTAAAACTGATGGAGCTACTGTTGCATTTATAGTGATACTTGCAGTTGTTGTTCCTGAACAAGTTGCATTACTAAAATTGTAAGTAATCGTATGAGTTCCAACTGTAGAAAGTGCTAAATCTATTGTTCCTGTTGATGGGTCAATAATTAAACCAGTATCTCCGCTGTAAGTACCGCCTGCTTCACCTGTTTGAGTTACTGTGGCTGTACCCCTATTACAATAAGGACTACTTGAGTAAGCAATTGATGCAGTTGGCAATTCATTTATTTCAATTAACGCTATGTCTGTACTAGAGCAAGTACCATCAGTGAAACTATAAGTTACCGTATGATCTCCTATCGTAGAACCAGCTAAATCTATAGTTCCCGTTACAGCATCAATAATTAAACCCGCATCTCCACTATAGGTTCCTCCTGTTGTACCTGTCTGGGTAACTGTCGCAGTACCTGTTTGACAATATGGAGTGCTTGGATAGGTTATTCCTGCAATAGGCAACGAATTAACTATAACCGTTACAGGCTGTATATTACTACAAGTTGCATTAGTGCCTTTTATGTAATATGTGCCGCTAACATCTATAATAGTTGGATCAACTATTGGATCTGTACCTTCTGAATCTGTAAAATAAGAGTATGTTAAACCTGTTTCACTTCCTGCAGTTATTGCTGGTGCAGTAATATCTACTGTATTAGGAAAACAAACAGCTGCCGGATTTGTTATTGAAACAACAGGAAGCGCTGTTATATTTATTGTTAAATTTGAAACTGTAGTACTGCTGCATGGAGGCCCAAAAGTTACGGAACAAGAAAAATTATTATTTCCAACTGATAAAGCATTATAATTTACCAGAGGGCTTTTAAGAGTTTCATTAGCTGTAGTAATTCCAGGTCCAGTCCATAAATATGAAATTGCACCCACAGTATCTACATCTAATTGTAATGTTCCTGTACTAAGATTACAAAATGTTGCTGGAGTTGACTGACCTTCAGCCGTAGCTGTTGGAGCCGCTGCTACACCTATCTGTGCCGATTGAGTTATGATATTTCCACAACCGTCTTTAATTCTAAAAAAATAAGTGTTATCTGTTAAACCCGAAAAAGTATTACCACTTTGATAAGCACCAAAATTAGTTCCACCATCTGTACTAAGAGCATACTCTAAAACATTTCCAGGTGCAGGCGAGTTTGATGTTGCTGCGATAGTTAAAGTTCCATTAGTCGCGCCACTGCTGCAAACATACCCACCAGTATTAGTTTTATCCACAGTAATAACATTATTAGAATCATAAGTCAAGGTTTGAGTAAGGACATTCACAGTTCCTCCTTTTATTCGTAAACCAAAAACATAAGTACCATAACTTAATCCGTTAAAAGGAAGTGATGCTGTATTACTGGCTAAATCTCTAACCTGACCAACACTTGATGGACCAGAAACAATAATAACCTGATAAGCACTTACACTATCAAAATTTCCATTCATTACATAATTAAATCCTCCGCAAACAGGCGTTATAGTATTTCCGTTTAAAGTAGCATTATAACCTGAAACTGTAGCATTTATAGTTCTTGTACCACAAGGAATAGTCATATCTAAAGTATAATGACCTGATGGCCAATAATCTAAAGGATCTGAAGCATTTACTCTAGGTAATGTAGCGCTTCCTGAAGTAGCATTTAATGGAGTACTGCTTGTGTATCCTACAGGTACTAAAGGATTATCTGATGCTGTGACTGTATAATTAATAATATCTCCAGCCTGAACAGGAGTTACTGTTAAAATTAGTCTTCCGTAACCTAAAACATTTAAATTTTGCTGTACTCCAGTAAGAACCTGACTAATAGTAAAAGTTGAAGCTGCGGGAATTGATATATTTTGAGAAACTGGAAGCGTATCAAAACTTCTTGTAGTACTCCCTTGTGCATCTACATAAGTCACATGGTAAGTAGCTCCTGCTGTAAAACCAGCAATAAGTTGTGCAGTACTGTTAATAGTAGTTGTAACAATATCTGCAGGATTTGCTATGTTAGTAAATGTAACATTCAAAGGAAAACAGCTTAACCTGTTAGGTACCGCTCTAATAAGTCCTGCTCCTGCACAATTACTTGGTCCCATAGTACCGCCGCTATTATATTGCGTAACATTAAATTCTTTAGAATTACCACAATTATCACTCAGAACTACCTTCATAGTGCCACTTGCTATTTCTGCTAATACGCCAGCTTTTGTAGCAACTAGTGGTAATCTAACTGTATTAAGCAAAGGTGAATAACCCGCTCCACCTACATCACTATATCCATCAGCGTTAGTATCCTGACCGTAGAGCTGTCCTTGATATAATATTTTCCAGCTAAATCTTGCCGCATCGCTTGGCGAAATAGTAGTGCTATTAGCTATATATTGAAATAATAATTCGTTAATAACATTCAGAGGCGTAGAACAGTTATTTGTTGTATTAAAACTAGGATAGGCTAAACTTCCTAATTTAAAATCATTTACCGTTACTGTAGGATTAGAAATAGATGTTGCTCCAGTAATAGTCTGTCCGCAATCATCAGTCACGCTTACTAAATAGTTATTAACTCCCAACGGATTAAAATTAAAAGTAGTTGCACTTATTGGTCCGCTATTTTGCAAAATAACACCTGGCGCTGACTGTGCAGCTATAGTATATGTATAAGGTGCCTTTCCCGCTGTTACTGTCGATGTTAATGAAGCCGTTCCTCCTACGCAATCTGCTACCTTTGTAGGCGTAGAAACAGTCATGGCAGTGTAGCCATCTGTAACCGTGATATTTGTGCTTGAAAATACAGTTCCTCCAGCAGTTGCTCTAGCATTTACAACATAAACTCCCGAACTTAATCCTGTAAAAACATTAGTGTTTGTAAACTGTGTAGGATCTCCAGAAACTGGTGCCACTACAACACCAGCTTTTGACAATTGGTATTGCGGAGTAGCACCCAAACCTGTACTGCTTGCAGTTACAATTCCACTGTTAAAACATCCTGTGTTGCTCGCGATGCCAGAAACAGTTTGAGCAAAAGCTTCATTACCCATGAAACTCATTACTGGTAATATAATTAACAGTACTAGTAAAGTAATTTTTGATTTCATAATTGTTTTTATTAATTAAAACAGGCTTACTTTGAACACGATATCTTTTTTAAATAGTAAAAGATATGCTGTTATTAAAACAACTGTTTTGTAATTAAATCCTATATTTTATTGATTTACACCCTCTTACGAAAGCGGGCGCAAAAGTCTAGCTTGTTCAATTTTGTTATTACCCTTAAAAGTTTAAAAAGTTATAAAATAGGGTATTTATCGTTTGGAGGAAAGATTCTCCAAATAAATGGAAATGAACTGAACAGCAACTAAACAATAATTAAAAGACTTAATTACAGATAGTTAAACAATAATTTGAAAAATTATTTTATTATAAAAAAAGGTACGGGCGTAATAAAAAAAAATAGCTCTTTAAGTGTGGCTTATAGTAATGGCCTTATAACACCTGATGAATTATCCTACTAAAGATTTTGTAATTCAACTATCAAATGTAAATAAACCAAATTATTAGTTTTTTACCTTTAAAACACAAAAGTACTGAATTTCAACACATTAATAAAATTTTAACACTAAAAAAGTTAGGAAAGTATTTATAAAAAAAAAGAGATTACTACTATATTTTAATTTATTGCAAAAAATAAAGAGCTAAAAAAAACATTTATAAAAAAAAAGAGAGGACATTTATCCTCTCTTTTCTAATTTAAAGTTTTACAATCAAGTTTATTTGATTCCCTTTTTAAGTTTATCTACTGTAGAATCCTGTAATAGTTTAATTTGATCTACCACAATTTGAGCAATTGCTGTTGCCCCTTTCAGAGAAAGATGAGTATCATCAGCTTTATCTTTATCGTAATAGGCATTTTCACCTGCTTTAAAATGTAAATGCAATTGCTTTGATTTTTCTGGACCATAAGATTGCTCCAACAATTCTGTATAATATTCTAAATCTATAAATGGAACTTTATATTCCTGAGCAACCAATCGTGTTTCTAACGGATAATCGCCATGTGTTGGCACTAATACACCTTTTTCATTGAAGTTTCGTCTGGATATAGACGTAAGCAATATTGGTGTTGCGCCTTTTTCTCTAGTTTCTTTTACAAACCGAATTAGATTATACCTGTAAGTTGTATGCGGATTTGTATATCTCGTAGAATCTTCTATTTTTTCATCATTATGACCAAATTCAATAAAAACATAATCACCTTTTTTTAATTTTTTATAAATTGAATCCCAACGGTTTTCATTTATAAAGCTTTTGGTACTTCTGCCATTTACAGCTTTGTTTACTACAAGAATATTATCTTTAAAAAATGGCTGAAGCACCTGCGCCCAACCATGTTCCGGATTGCGGTCTGGATCTTTTTTATTCGCCATTGTCGAATCACCAATTGTATATAATGTTGTTTTCTGAGAAAAACAAACTGACGAGATTAATAATGTTATTATGATATATTTTTTCATTTTTTTGATATTAGACTTCTTAGATACTAGACTTATTAGACATTAGACTTCTTAGATATTAGACTTCTTAGATACTAGACTTCTTAGATACTAGACTTCTTAGATACTAGACTTCTTAGATACTAGATTATTAGATTATTAGAATATGCTTTTTTTGTTTCTTTGAACCTCCAAAAAACCTATTTTGCAGCTGTTGGAACTGTCGCCTTCTTGCCAATAAAAACATCTGTCATCAAAACATTTTCAGCATTTTCGTTTGAAATCGCGTTTTTAGCTTCTTTAATTTCAATATTATTCAAACTGATATTTCGGATTTTTTTATCTGCAAATCCTTGAATTACAATTCCAGATTCAGTTGCTTTATTACATGAGATATTTGAAAAATGAATATTCGAGATGTCTGATTGAAAACCTTTTCCTTCTCCATGGTAATTAGCAGTGATGTACAAACAATCTTCTACTTCATCCAACTTAATATTTCGGACAAAAATATTTTTTATAAATCCACCACGATCTGCATTGGTTTTTACATAAATACCTCTTTTTAAATACCCAACTGTTTTACAATTCTCAACAAAAACATTTTGAATTCCAGCTGACATTTCGCTTCCCAAAACAACTCCATGAAGTCCTTTAAAATTGCAGTTTCTAATGACAATATTTTGGCTCGGTATTGCTGTATTCGCTCTGCCTTCATGATCTCTGCCTGCTTTTATAGCTACGTTATCATCACCATTATTGAAAGTTACATTTTCAATTAAAACATCTTTTGCATATTCTGGATCAATTCCGTCATTATTATAATTTAAGGCTTTATAACTGATGCCTCTAATCGTAATACTCTGTGATTTTAAAAGATGCAGACACCAGAAAGGGGAATTTTCAATACGAATATTTTCAACTAAAATATTTTTGCAATTAAAAAACTGAATCAGCTGCGGACGCAAAAAATAACCTTCACCAAATTTCCTGTCTTTTAAAGGAACATTCGTGTGATTCATTTCACGGCTCAAATCTTTTCCCTTCCCTTCTTTTTCTTTAAAACTTTTCCATATTTTGCTTCCTTCTCCATCAATTGTTCCTTCTCCTGTAATAGCAATATTTGTACAATCATAAGCATAAATAAGCGGACTGTAATTATACAGCATCGTACCTTCCCAACTGGTTAAAACCATTGGCAGATAGTCTTGAGGATTGTCACTAAATTTAATTTTCGCTCCTTTTTCAAGCTTAAGATTTACATTGCTTACAAAATGAATTGGTCCGTTAATTTTATAAGTGCCTTTAGGAACTATAATGGTTCCGCCATTATTCTTTTTGCACAATACCATTGCTTTATCAAATGCAATTTTATTATTTGAAATTGAATCTCCTTTCGCACCTAATTTTGCAATATTTATTTGATAAGAAGGAAAAACAGGAAGCTGAATTCTATTAACAATTGAATCAACCTTTGCACTCGGAAATTCGTTATTCTGCGCGAAAGAGCTTAATGAAATCAATAAAAAAATAATGCATTTAAATTTCATAATATCGTTTGCTAGTTCCTGATTTTATTTAGAGTACCAGTTTGGTATTTCATCTTTAAGAATGTTTTCAATTGTATATTTTTCAGCCTCATTTTTTTGAAGCTGATGTGACCATGCTACTCTTTTAGCTGGCTGAAAACCTTCACCTGAACAATTGTATTCAGCATAAAAAGATGTTTTTTCAGCTTCTGGTTTAGACCAATTTTCCCAGCCCTCTGGTCTTATTTGTTTTCCTAATTCACAACTTATAAAAACAGTTTTAGCATAAATTCGCCACGGTCTTCCTAAATAAACTGCTGTTGCTTCTGGATTAGCTGTTAATTTGCAATTTTTAAAAACAAATCCAAATGCGGTTCCTTCTGGAGTTGATGCTGCGGTGATGTACGAATTTTTAATGCTGTTGATAGTACAATTTTCAAATAATGAAGTGGCACTTCCAAAGATAAAGTCCGTAGTTCCTTCAATGTAACAATCTTTAAAATATTGTTTTGCTTCTTTACCGGATAAGTACAAAGTATCCTGATTTCCTAAAATAGAACAGTTAGAAACCTTAGCGCGATTTGCCACAATTGATAAAGCAATTCCTTGGCCATTATCGCCAGAAGTATTTTTAATCGTTAAATTGGCGGCCGAAAAATCATCGCCTTCAACCAAAACTGTATAAGTATAAAAAGTACTGTTTCTTCCTAAATTGATTTTTTTAAAATTATCATCAAAGGTAATAATAGTATTTTCTCTGCTTTCTCCAACGAGAGCAACATTTGTATTCCATTCAGGAACACGAATTTTCTCATTATAAATACCATTTTTGACAAGTATAGTTACTTTTTCATAAGGAAAAGCTGGACTTGCATAAACTGCATCCTGAATTTTAGTAAAATCGCCTGATCCGTCTTGGGCAACAGTTATAAAATTATCTTTTTTTTTTGCCGAAGCTTCAGTTGAAGAAACTTTTACTCCATTTTTAATGGCCCAGGCTGCATATTTCTTCAGCACTTCTTTTGGCGCATCAGAATACCAAGAATAACCGTTTCTTCTTTCAGACCCAATTTGATCGAGAGATTTTTTCCTTATTCCATCGCGGTCACAAAAGAAAGGTTCATTAGTTTCAAGATCCATAAATCGAGCCCATATTGGTCCAGCATTTACGGCAGGAATCATTTTTTTATCTACAATTTTTCCGGTGTCGTCTAAAACTCTTTTCTCTTCAAGATTGGTTATTTTTGTTTTCTCAAACCAAGCCTGCGCGCTTTTAACAGCGGTAATAATTTCTGGAGAAGGTTTTTCGATTGACATTAAAAGCAATACAATTTTTGTCGATTCATAACCGCTTAACGATGCTAGTTCAAAAGCTCTTGCATTGGCCGGAGCCAGAGTAACTTCATCATGCTGTGCACACCAGGCTGTTAAAACGCCATTTTGCTTATACTGGGTTTTCAAAATACAGTCTATTCCTTTATCAAAAGCTTTTTTTGTTTTTTCAACAATTGTCTGTGATGGCTTAATACTATAATAATCAGTTCCTTCACTGACTTGCTTCATTACATTCAAGATGTTAACCATCGAATCGTCATTGTAGGTAATATGCGTATAATATCCTTTTTTTAATGGATAAAATTGAGGCCAGCCTCCATTTTTATATTGAGCTTCAAGAAGATAATTCAATCCCTTTAAAAAAGATTCTTTGTAACGCTCATCTTTTACCTGCGCATACATTCTAGACATAAAAAGCATTTCCTGACAAGTTGCACCATTATCTGTTGTAGTTTCTACAGCTGTTTTTTTAAGTGCAATCAAATCTTTTTCTTCCTTTTGAGTCAGTTCTTTCTGCATCTGGATATTTTTTGGCCAGCCGCCAATATCTCTTTGATACAACAAAACATTCTCAGCTATTTTTTTGGCTTCCGCCGAACCAAACCAAGATGCTTCATTTTTGCGAATAATATCAGGCCAGTTTTTATAAGTATTTTGAGCATTCGATGCCAAACTTACCAATACAAAAAGGAATACTGCTGTTCTTTTTAATTGAATCATTTTTAAGTTATTTAGTAATTCTAAACCAATCTATTGAAACGTTTCCGGAGTCATTTGTAACTTTTTCGCTCAAAGCAAAAAGTCCAACTTTCGCGCCAATCCATTTTCCTTCTTTTGATACAAATTCATTCCCAATTTGCTGATATTTTTTATCATCTAAACTATATAAAAAACTGCAGATACCTCCTTTTTTAATTTGAACTCTCAAATAGATAGTAGAATTTGGTATCGCAATCGGACTTGTTTCTGTTTCCGTTATCTTTTTATCAAAAGTTCCTGTTTTTTGATTTAAAAATAATTTTCCATTGTCATTTTTCAGAGATAAATAACTGTAATCCAAGCCCATTATAATCAAACCCGTTGATTCACCGTTTAGTCTTGTATTAAAAGTCATTTTGGTTGTAACTGTGAATTCTTCTGCTGGAAATTTCTGCAGCAATAAATTGGGCGCTTCAAAAATCTTTTTACTGTCTTTAATTGTAGGCAGACAATACAAATTTAAATAACCTAAACTTGTGGGAAATCCCCAATTTGTCTGCGCATTTGCCTGCCATTGCCATTGTAAACCTAATTTGGGTAAATTAAACTCATCTGATTCTGCCGGAGTTTCAATTGGATATTTTTTTCCAACATTTGGTTTTTTAAAAGTTGTTACAGGCTCACCAATTCCGTTTCTATCAAAATCTTGTCCCATAATAGGCCAGTCATTTTCCCATCTCATTGGCTGTAAATGTACAATTCGTCCGTAAGCCCCTTTATCCTGAAAATGTATGAACCAGTCTTCTCCAGTTTGTGTTTGTACCCAAGCTCCTTGATGCGGACCATTAATTTTTGTTTTTCCTTGTTCTAAAACTTTCTTTTTCTCATAAGGCCCAAAAACATTTTTAGATCTTAAAACGGTTTGCCAGCCTGTAGAAACACCGCCTGCGGGAGCAAAAATATAATAGTAATTGTTTCGTTTGTAGAATTTTGGACCTTCAATTGTGCCTTCGCTTTCATGACCGTCAATAATCATTACTTCATCGCTCTTAGCAAAGGTTCCTTCTGGATTCATACTGCAAACTGTGATTAAGCTTTTAATCTGCGCTCGGCTTCCTGCATAAGCGTGAACCAAATATGCTTTGCCGTCATCATCCCACAACGGACTCGGATCAATTAATCCGGTTCCGCCTTTTACCAAAACAGGTTCTGACCAAGGCCCTTCGGCTTTTTTGGCTTTAATCATATAAATTCCGAAATCAGGATCTGGGTAATAAATATAAAATTCATTTTCATGGAAGGTAATACAAGGCGCCCAAACTCCATTTCCATGCTGCACTTTATCAAAAGTCTCAGTTGGTATTTGCTTAATAAGCGCATAGCTTATAATCTTCCAATTCACTAAATCTTTAGAATGCAAAATAGGCAAACCCGGAATACAGTTAAAAGAAGATGCTGTCATATAAAAATCATCACCAACTCTAACTACATCAGGATCTGAATAATCTGCATGAATAATTGGGTTTGTATACGTTCCATCACCATTGTCAGGCACCCAGACTTGAGCAAAATTTTTCTGCAAGAAAAATATGGATATTAAAAAAAAGATGACTTTTATATTTTTCATTGTATATTATTTCTAATTATCTAATTGTCCTAATTATCTAATTATCTATTCAATTCTAAAGCTGCTAAAATAAAAGGTCCAGTTGCCTTAGGATCATTATCTTTCTTTTTTTCGTTTACATAATAGTCATAAGAGCCATCTCTATATGGAGTTCCGCCTAAACCAGCAACCTGACAAGCCTGCGTTAAAGTAATACCTCCATCTGCATCAACTTTTATTAATTTTGTTGTTAAGCCATCAAAAGCTTTATTCGCTAATTTTTTATATTTTGCAGGCAAATATCCTTTGTTAGCTCCTTTTGCAAAAGCATAAGCAAACATAGAAGATCCTGAAGCTTCTAAATAATTTCCTTTTTTGCCAACTTTGTCCGTCACTTGATACCACAAACCTGATTTATCTTGAAATTTGGCCAAAGAAGCCGATACATCATTTAAATATTTTACCAATTCTTTTTGTTTTGGATGCTCTTTTGGAAAATAATCTAATGCATCAACAAGTGCCATTGCATACCAGCCTAAAGCTCTTGACCAAAAATTAGGAGAGTTTCCAGTTTCTTTATTTGCCCATGGCATTGCTTTGCTTTCATCCCAACCATGATATAATAATCCTGTTTTTGGATCTGTTGCATGCAATTGAATCTGTTCGAATTGTTTTGCAACATCATCCAGGCTTTTCCCTTCTTCAAACGTAGCAGTGTATTGTGCATAAAATGGTTCTCCCATATATAATCCGTCAAGCCACATTTGGTTCGGATAAATATTTTTATGCCAGAATCCGCCGCTTTTTGTTCTTGGCTGTTCAGCGATTTGCTTACGCAATAACTGCATTGCTTTCAGGTATTTCTCTTCTTTAGTTTTATCATATATATTAAAAAGAAGACGTCCAGATACTACCATATCAATGTTATATTTGTCTAGTTCGTATGTTTTGATAGTTCCGTCATTTTGCACTAAAGCATCAACGTAACCTTTTACGTAAACAGGATATCTTGGATCTGGATTTACCTTATACAACTCTTCAATTGAATGCAAAACCAAACCATGAACATAATCCCATTTTGGTGCTTTCGAATCATCAATCATATAAGCTTCTGGATGGCGTTTCATTAATGTCAGAGCCATTTTATCAGACCATTTTAAATCTTTAGAAATTACGATATCTTTTTTTGCAGGTTCTTGCGAAGTCACTTTACAGCTTGTAAATGCGATTAAACAAACCACAACTGCTGCTGTAAAATAACCTCGTTTTTTATTATTTTTCATTTTAAAATATATTTAAATTTCACTATTATCTAATTCAATTGCTGCAAAAATAAAAACCGCCACCGCTGGCGAACCGTTGTCTTTGCTTTTCCGTTCACATACTATTTTCATTTGTTCCGCTGCGAAAAGGTTTTCCTGTTTTATTTTATGGAAATTGTCATAAAATATAAAATTACATTTTTCCTTTTTTGTTCAGCAATTCTAATTTTTCATCAAGATATTTTATAAATTCTTCTTTTGATTTTATGCCATTTTTCTCTTGTTCCCAAGCGCCTAAAAGATAAAAAGAAGTCGATTTTGTTGTTGGTTTAAAAACCAAAAGATAATCCAATTCTGTATCCGCAATATTTTCAATTGTATTTACTTCATAAAAAAGCGCCATTCCTAATTTGTCTGGAACTAGCGATTGTTCTCCGTAAGTCGCTAAATAGGCCCATTTTTTATTTTTGCTTTCTTTTTTAAGCAATTCTGTATTTTTTTGTTTTACAATTCCGGTACAGATTCCTTTGATTTCTTTTGAAGCCTGAATTGTATGCTGTGTGTAGAGCTGATCTGGCTTAATGGTTAAAATTGAAGTGAAATCAATTTTATCAGCCGCTGTTTTCCATCCGTAATAATTCACTTTTACAGCTGATTCATTTGTTTTATTTGAAACAACAGCAATAGTTGAATCTACTTCACGAAAGTGGAGTTTTTCATTGTTTAAATAACGGTCGATTGATCCGATTCCTATTCCTTTTCCGGCTTTCAAAATATCAGCTCCCCAATCGCTCATTTCATGATACGAATCAAAATTATCCTGACCCACTTTCGGCAAAATAATATCTGAAGTTTTTTTTCCAAAAATATCAATAGCATTTCTCCAGTCTAAATACAAACGGTATCCAATTCGGTTATTTTCCCATCCTGGGCCTTCGTAACGAATATCGAAAGAATGGTCTGTATGTTCAGGAGCCAATTTTAATCTGTCAACATTTTTAAAAACAGTGCCGCCAATATATTTGCGTCCTTCCCACTTTCCATCTGTTTTTGCTGCTATTTCAGCATATGTTTTTGCTGTTTTTGAATCGTTTTTTTGAGCATTTACAGCTGTAAAACCCATTAAAAATAAAGCCGCTATTTGAATTTTTGCTTTCATTCGTATTGTATTATTTAAACATTTTATCTAAGAATTGCGCTGTGTAAATTATCATTTCATCAAACCAAGGCTGAAAAAACCAAAAAGAATGAGGTGAGTTTTCAATTGTTTTTACTTCACTGTAAATTTTATTCTGATTTAAAATTGTAATCATATCATCTCTTCCAGCATGAAACCTTTCAAAACTGCTGTTTATAAAAAGTATCGGCGGTGTATTTTTATCAGTGTGATTTAAGGCCGATGCATTGTTCCAGTTTTCTGGATTTTCTTCATAACTACCTTTAAGCCAAAACCCTGCCATTTCTCCTTCTTTCGATTCTGGATGCTTAAATGCTAAAATTCCATCAACATCGATAATTGCATTTACTTTTGATGATGATTTACTTTTAAAACCCGCATCTTCAAAAGATGGATTATCATTTGTTGTACCTATCAAAGCGGCCATCTGACCTCCTGAAGAACATCCTAAAACCGCAATTTTGTTTGTATCTACATTGAATTTCCTTGCATTATCTTTTATGAATTTAATGGCATTTTTTACATCATAAATTGCTTCAGGATATTTTGCTTCTAATGATAATCTGTATTCAACTGCAAAACAAGAATACCCTTTTGAGGCAATTTCTTTTGCAAAAACCTGCATTTGGCTTTTATTTCCTGATCTCCATCCGCCACCATGAATCATGATTACTGCGGGATTCTTTTTTTTCTTCTTATAAAAAAAAGCATCTAAATGTAATGCCCTATTTTCCTTCAAATCATAAACAACATCGCTTATCTGATTTACATTTTTATCTGTTTTTGCCTGAACAATTGTAATGAAAGGATACTGTTTAATCAATTTATTGTATGTACTCTTTACAGTATAAGACGTATCTATACTATATTGATTTTGAGCTCTTACGACTCCAGAAAGCAACAATAAAAATAATACTATTTTCTTCATTTCAGGACTTCTAATTTAGTTAAGAAAGGAGTTCGATTCAGGATCAAACTCCTTTTTAACTTCTTCAAAAAACAATAATCTCAAAAAACTAAAAATTACTAATAACCAGGATTTTGAGGAAAATTTTAATTCTGATTTTCAAGTTTAATTGTTTGGTTAAAATATAATAGTTAAGTGGTTTTAATTTTTAATTGATTCAATTTTCTTTCCATTTATATAAGTGTTAATGAAATTTATGTTTTTTACATTCTTTAGCGAATAAACCGAATCTACTTTTATAATTTCAACATCTTTAAATGTTATGTTTTCTATTGGAGACTCTTTATAACCATCGGCCAGAATACCAAATTTACCTCCATTTTTAACTTTAATATTTTCCATATTAATATTTCTGATGGTTGGTATGTATTTTCCAACTTGGCTGCCGTATAAATCATAAAACATGGTTACTCTCAAAACGCATTCTTTTACTGTTCCAACTTCAAGATTTCTAACGTAAATATCTTCTGTAGTGCCTCCACGTTTAGAGTTTGTTTTGATGCGGATTGCCCTGTCAAGATTCGGACTGTCCATTACGCAGTTTTCTACAAACACATTATTAACTCCAGCTGTAATTTCGCTTCCCATTACAACACCTCCGTGTCCGTCGATCATTTTGCAATTTTGAACAATGATGTTTTTACTCGGAATTCCAACTCTTCTTCCATCTCCGTCTCTTCCTGATTTTATTGCAATACAGTCATCACCAGTATTAAAAGTACAGTTTCTGATGATTACATTTTGAGAATATTCGGGATCACAGCCGTCATTATTAGGTCCGTGGCTGTTAACTGTAACACCGTCAACAATTACGTTATTAGATTTTAAAGGATGCAGAATCCAAAACGGAGCATTTATTACAGTAATATCTTTTACTAAAATGGTGTTGCATTCGAAAAATTCAATAAAATTTGGACGCAGGTAATGTCCTTCTCCAAAAATTCTTTCTTCAACCGGAACTCCTTTTTCAGCCATTTCAACTAAATTATCACGGTTAAGAGGATCATGCTGTGAAGGCTGTCCTTTTTCCCAGCCATAACCTTTACTGCCACACCAAGGCCACCAATTTGTATTATTTGCCTGTCCATTCAAAGTTCCTTTTCCTGTAATCGCAACATTTGTTTTGTTTCTTGCTGATATAAGAGGAGAATGATTCATCAGTTCGGTTCCTTCAAAAGAAGTATGGATCAAAGGATATTCTTTTGAATTAATAGTAAAAAGGATTTCAGCTTTATCTTCTAGATGCAGATTTACATTACTTTCTAAATATATTGGACCGGTTAAATATTTCCCATTTGGCACAATAACTTTCCCGCCTCCATTTGCTGTACAAGCTTTAATTGCTTTCGCAAAAGCCTGTGTATTTGATGTTTTGCCATCGGCTACAGCCCCATAATCATTTATATTATAAGTTTTATTTAAAAAGTGCGTTTTTGGAATGCTTTTAATGATTAAATCCATTTTTTTCCATGGATCAGATTCAGAAACATTCGAAACTTGTTTTCCACATGATAAAATCAACATAGAAACAGCAAAGAAAATCGCAATTGATCTTAACGTTAAAGACTTACTTGTAAACATTTACGTTGTATTTTGGTTTTTAGGAAGTAAAACATCAATTATTTTGTAATCGATTACACGAAAGTATAAAATTTGTTTCAACAGACCAAATTTATTTAGAAATAATTTATATATTTAATTTTTATTTGCAATTATATTTACACTTAATGTAAAAAAATACATAATTTTTTATCATTGTAGGATTGCAAACGTTTTAGTTATCATTTCTGGTAATCGATAACAATAAATATTGAATTATATAAAAAAAATGTATTTTTGTCTAAGAATTAATCTGAAAAACCTTTTCGAATGAGCGAAAAAATAACCATTTATGATATTGCCAAGAAGCTGAATATCACTGCTGCGACTGTTTCCAGAGCGTTAAACAACAATCCGAAAATAAAAGAAAGCACACGTGACTTGGTAATCAAAACCGCTGCCTCGATGAACTATAAGCAAAACAAACTTGCTTTAGCATTAAAAAGCGGCCGTAGTAATAATATAGGTGTTATTGTTCCTCGTATAGACAGCAACTTTTTCGCTTCGGTAATTCGAGGTATTGAAGAAGAACTGCATCCTCATGGTTATCAAGTAATTATTTGCCAGACACACGAGAGTCCGAAAAGAGAAAATGAAAATTTATACACTTTAATCGATGCTCAAGTCGACGGAATCATGATGTCTGTTACCGATGTAAACAACGAAAATGACGGTGCTTTTCATAATGTATTAGAAAAAAATGTACCGCTTATCTTTTTTGATAGAAGCAAACATATTGACGGAGTAAGTTCTGTAACTATTAATGACTTTAAAGGAGGTTATATCGCTACCAAACATCTTATAAATGAAGGATGCAGAGCAATAGCACATTTATCTGGAGATCAATCTCTTGAAATCTTTAAAAATAGGTTTTTAGGATATAAACAAGCTTTATTAGATAACGGAATGACTTTTAAAGAAGAATATGTTATTCCGGTAAAAAGTATGGTTGACGCTGGAAAAGATGCTGTTGATGTTTTACTGGCTCTAGAAACACCGCCTGACGCTATATTTTCTTCGAGTGATTTCGCCGCTTTAGGTGCCATTCAGGAGTTAAAAGAAAGAAATGTAAATATTCCAAAGGAGTTTTGCGTAGCAGGCTTCAGTAACGAACCTTTTACCAAATTTATGGAGCTCTCTATAACTTCAGTAGATCAGTCTCCGCTTGAAATGGGAAAAATGTCAGCTCGTGTCTTCTTGGAACAAGTAGATAAAACCGACACTATTAAAATAGAAAAAAAGGTAGTTCTCGCTCCAGAATTACACATTCGTAAATCTTCTTCAAGAACTAACTTCTAGTTTTAAAAAAACTGTATAAGCGATATAAGTTCATTTAACATACAATACTTAGTAAAAAGGCAGCTCATTGATGAGCTGCCTTTTAGTTTTGAATTATGTGACTTTATATCACTGATATGATAAAAAATCCTATAAAGAAACTCCTCTTTTCCAAGGAATAAATACATCTTGTTTCAACTGGTCTGCCTTTGTTTCCACTTTTCCGCTCGCCAATTCTATAATGTAATCTACGATTTCTGCTCCAACTTCGGAAATTGTTTTTTCACCAGTAATCACAGTTCCAGCATTTACATCGATAATATCCGACATTCTATTAATTAATGCAGTATTCGAAGAAATTTTCACAACGGGTGCAATCGGATTTCCCATCGGATTTCCTAAACCTGTGGTAAATAAAACAACTGTTGCTCCCGCCCCAACCAATCCTGTGGTGCATTCGGCGTCATTTCCTGGCGTATTTAAAAGATTTAAGCCTGGTTTTGAAATATATTCACCGTAGTCTAAAACATCTACAATAGGTGAAGTTCCGCCTTTTTTAGCTGCGCCAGCAGATTTCATAGCGTCTGTAATTAATCCGTCTTTGATGTTTCCTGGAGATGGGTTCATATCAAACCCTGAACCTGCATCTACAACTGATTTTTCAAAAGCTTTCATTAAAGTTAAAAACTTATCTGCTTTTTCTTCGTCCACACATCGGTTCATCAATTCTTGTTCAACACCACATAATTCTGGAAACTCTGCCAAAATTGTTTTCCCACCCAAAGCTGCAAAAATATCTGAAACAATTCCTAATGCTGGATTAGCAGAAATCCCTGAAAATCCGTCGGAACCTCCACATTCTAAACCAATACTTAGCTTTGAAAGAGGAGCAGGTTTGCGTTCAATTTTGTTTGCTCTTTTAATGGCTTCATAAGAATCTTTAATCACCATTTGAAACATTTGATCCGTAGTTCCAATTTGTTGTTGTTCATAGATCAAAATTTCTTTATCACTATTGGGACTCATTTCTTTCAATGCCTTCTTTAAAATATCTACTTGCAAATTTTGGCAACCCAAACTTAAAACGGTAGCACCTGCAACATTTGGGTTATTCACATATCCTGCAAGCAGTTTTGCCAACAATTCAGAATCTTGTCGAATCCCGCCACAACCACCTTGATGATTAATAAATTTTACTTCTATATTATCTAAAAGATTTTCATTTAAATTTTTATCAGAAACTTCTTCAATGCTTTTTTCTTCAATTAAAGAGCGTAACAAATTTTTATAAGAAACTTCTTTTTTGGGCATTAATTCGTTTTCGAAAATATCTTTAAGTTTTTCGATATTTTTGTTTTCACAAAAAACCAATGGAAAAAACAACCAAACGTTTTTGGTTCCAACTTGTCCATCAGTACGATGGTATCCGTTAAAAGTTTTGTCTTTCCAACGATCTACATTTGGTGGAGTCCAACCTAAATTTCCGTTTTTACCAAAAACTTTTTCACTTTGATGTTTTACATTTTCGGTAGTAATGACTTCTCCTTTTTTTATAGGTTTAGCAGCTTTTCCTACCAAAACGCCATACATTATAATATCACTACCAATTGTAAAATCTTTCTCAGCGATTTTATGTTTTGCTTTAACATCAGTTGTTGGTGAGACGGTAGTTCCTTCAAATATAATTTGTTCGTTTTGTACCAAGTCGGTCAAAGCAACAATTACGTTATCTGCTGGGTTTACTTTTATTAATTTTTTTTGCATGATCGTTTTTTTTTTTAAGTTGCGAAGTTTCTAAGATGTGTTCAAAAACTTAGGACCTTCGAATCTCAGAAACTATTCTAATTAATATTGTTTGCTGAAATTAGCAAATCCTTTTTCTATTCCGTTTTCTTCAATTTCATTTAAGGCCAATACTAAAGCTTCAGATAAGCCTTTTACTTTAGTTAAATCTTCGCCCCAGAATTCAGTGTTCGCTAATATTTTAGCTACAACTAAATCTGAAGATCCTAATTGCCAAGCGTTTTTAAATGCCTCAACTATCTCTGGAGAATCTTTTACAGGTAATACTTCGTTATTCCAAGTCCCTTTGTAGAATTGAATTAAACTCGCTAAAGAAAAAGTCAAATTAACTGGCAATTTGTTGTTAGCATTATAATATCCCAATAAACTTGGTAAAACTCTTACTTTGAATTTTGAGATAGAATTTAATGCAATATCAGCAAGTGCATGTTTGATAAATGGATTTTTAAATCGGTCCATTACCTCTTCAGAATAGGCCGTAATTTCATTTTTGTCCATATCAAGAGTTTCGCTAATTTCACTAATAACACTGTTTACGAATTTTCCAGTAAAATCTCCGTTAACAGTTTCCATTACTAATTTGTTACCATACAAAAGTGAAAAAGGAACCATTGCCGTGTGTGCGCCGTTTAAAATACGAACTTTAATCATTTTAAAAGGACGTATATCATCGACAATTTTTACATTCAAATCTGTTTTATGAAAAGGTAATTTTGATTTTAAAGCATCGCCACCTTCAATAGCCCAAAGAAAGAAAGGTTCAGCAGCCACGATTAAATTGTCCTGATAATCTAATTTATTGTTGTATTCTTCAATTTCAGCTCTTGGATATCCAGGAACAATTCTGTCAACCAAAGTACTATGATAGGTACAAACATCTGACACCCAAGTTTTAAATGCATCCTCTAACTTCCATGTATCGCAATATTGCAAAATATATTTTTTCAGCGTCTCTGAGTTATAATCAATCAACTCACAAGGAATGATTGTTACTCCTTTAGAAGTATCTCCGTTGAAATGTTTGAATCTTTCATATAATAAAACAGTCAGCTTTGCAGGAAATGAAACTGGCGGCTGCATGTCTGGAGTATCACTTTCAATGAATTCAATTCCAGCTTCAGTAGTATTTGAAACAATAAACTGAAGTTCTTCTTCTTTAGCTAAAGCTAAATAATCAGCAAATTCAGTATACGGATTTATAGCTTTTACAATATTAGTAATCAACTCAATATCTTGTATCTTTTCGCCTTTTTTAATTCCGTTCATAAACAAAGTATAAAGACCGTCCTGATCATTAATCAAGTTTACCATACCGTCTTTCAAAGGTTGAACCACTGCAATACCAGCATTAAAATCAACTTCTTTATTTAGTTTGTGAAAAGCGTAATCAACAAAAGCTCTTAAGAAATTTCCTTCTCCAAACTGAATTACTTTAATTGGCTGTAATTTTTCTAATCCTGTATTTTTTCTGTTTAACTGTTTCATTTTAAATCATTAATGCGTTATAAATAACCACGTTAAATACCTTATTAACTTATTATTTTCTGTTTCTATATTGTAAAAGAAACATTACACCGTTGGGTAAAATAAAACCAGCTGTGAGGAATGGCAAGATTTATTTTGCAAGCGTAATGCTCAATTACAACATCTAAAACTCTAAAAAAAACTGCAAGCCAAATAAAGGAATCGGTATGATTACTCCTTATTTATTTTTAATATTTTTGATGATATCCAGAACCTGACTTACTTTGTTTTTTAAACCGTCAAAATCTTTATTATCAAGTATTTCTTTTGAAATTAACTGCGATCCAATACCCACGCAAAATGCGCCTGCACTAAACCATGAAGCCAAGCTTTCTGCAGTTGGCAAAACGCCTCCTGTTGGCATAATGCTGGTCCACGGACATGGGCCTTTTATCGCTTTTATAAATTCTGGACCGTAAATATCGCCGGGGAATAATTTTACAATTTCACAGCCTAATTCTTCGGCCCTAGCAATTTCAGTAAGCGTTCCGCAGCCTGGTGACCACAATACTTTGCGTCTGTTGCAGGCAATTGCAATGTCTTCCCTGAAAACCGGAGTTACAATAAAGTTAGCTCCCAGACTCATATATACTGAAGCCGCAGCGGCATCTGTAATAGAACCGACTCCCAACATCATTCCCGGAAGTTCTGCCAAAGCATATTTGTTTAAAGCGCCAAAAACTTCATGTGCAAAGTCGCCTCTGCTGGTAAACTCCATTAAACGGGAACCGCCATCGTAGCAGGCTTTTAAAACCTTTTTGCTTAATTCTATATCAGAATGAAAAAACAGCGGAACCATTCCGTTTTCTTTCATTGTCTGCGCAACTTCAATTCTTGAATATTTTGCCATATTTATAGTATTATCGTGATACTAACGCAGCGCCGTCACCATCAATCATATTTTCAACTTCTTTCAGTGTAGCCAAGTTGTAATCCCCTGCAATGGTATGTTTTAAACAGCAGGCCGCAACTGCAAAATCTAATGCTCTCTGATTATTGTTTTGGTATTTTGTCAAGCCATAAATTAAGCCTCCCATAAAAGCATCTCCGCTTCCTACCCTATCTACAACAGGTGTCACTTCTTTGACAGCTGCATTGTAAATCGCTTTTCCATCGAACAAAATACCGCCAATTCTTTGATGAGAAGCACTAACAGAATAGCGCAGGGTCGTAGCAGCAATTTTCAAACTCGGAATCAAATCAAACAATTTTGCATATAAAACCGGAAGTGATTTTTCATCCTGATAATTTGGATTTACTTTCGGAATTCCCAGCATAAAATAAGCTGTATCAATATCTCCTAAAATAACATTGCTGTATTTAAGCATTTCCGGCATAACATCGCTTGGCTTTTTGCCGTATTGCCATAATTTTGATCTGTAATTCAAGTCGCATGAAATTGTAATTCCCAGTTTGTGAGCCACTTTAATAGCTTCTAAACAAGCTTGGGCAGCACTTTCAGAAATTGCCGGCGTTATGCCGCTCCAGTGAAAACAATCTGCACCTTCAAGCACTTTCTCCCAGTCAATATCTCCTTTTTGAATAGTTGCCATCGAACTGTGCGCGCGATCGTATACTACATTGCTCCCGCGGGTTCCTGCGCCAGTTTCAAGAAAATAGATTCCCAGGCGTTCTCCTCCAAAAATGATATTTTTAGATTCTACGTTCATTTTTCTCATTTCTTTTAATGCAGATCCTCCAATTTCATTTTCAGGCAATCTGGTAATAAACTCAGCATTTACGCCATAATTTGCCAAAGAAACACAAACATTAAATTCACCGCCTCCATAAGAAGCTCCAAACTCTTTTGCCTGAGAAAAACGAAGATGTCTCTCTGTTGAAAGACGCAGCATTATTTCGCCGAATGCAACTACTTTACTCATGTTTTTTTATTGTTTTTACCAGTAAAAAATATTTTTTCCACCATTTAGCTATTAAGAGAATTAAGCTTTGAAGCCAAAATTAAAACTCTTTATTTCTTTTAAATACTAAGTTCTACACTTAATTTTCTTACTATCTTAAAAGTAAAACTTATTTAAAATTTGAAATATTCTTTTGCGTTGTTATACGAAATATCAGCAACCAATTTTCCAATCCATTCCATATCAGCAGGAAGTTCTCCTCTTTGAATTTCATCTCCTAAAAGATTACAAAGAATACGTCTGAAATATTCGTGTCTTGGAAAAGATAAAAAGCTTCTTGAATCTGTCAGCATTCCAACAAAACAACTGATTAATCCCATGTTTGAAAGGGCATTTAATTGCTTTGTCATTCCGTCTTTCTGATCTAAAAACCACCATCCTGAACCAAATTGTACTTTTCCGCGAACGCTTCCGTCATTGAAATTTCCAATCATTGTAGCCATAACTTCATTATCTGCTGGATTTAGGTTATAAACAATGGTTTTCGTCAATTTATCTTTGCTGTCTAAGGCATTTAAGAAAGAAGATAATTTTTGCGCCTGCGGATAATCTCCAATAGAATCCCAGCCAGTATCCGGACCTAAAATTCTGTGCATGCGCGCATTATTATTTCTTAAAGCACCTAAGTGAAATTGCTGTACCCATCCAAATTCATGATAGGTTTCAGATAAGAACAATAAAACTGCACTTTGAAATTTTAATGCTTCTTCAGGAGTTAAAACCCCATTTTCTCTTTTCTTTTTAAAAATTGAATTGATTTCACTTTCAGTAAAATTCTCAAAATAAATCTGATCCAAACCGTGATCACTCAATTTACAGCCATTTGCAGCAAAAAATTCGATTCTCTTTTTTAATGCCGATTGTAAATCTGAATACGTATTAATCGCAATTCCGGACACATCCCCCAACGTGTCCAGATATGCGTTATAACCATCATTTGAAATTAAGATGGCTTTATCGGGTCTGAACGCAGTGCTGACTTTAGTTCCGAAAGGATTTGAAGCCAGTTTTTGGTGATGTTCGAGATTATCAATTGGATCTTCTGTCGTACATACTAATTCGGCATTTACTTTTTTAAGTAAATTTTGAGTGCTGTACGCTTCAGAATTTATTTTTTCAGAAGTTTCTATATATATTTTCTCAGCCGACTTTTCATTTAATAAATCATAAATATCAAAATAGCGGGCCAATTCTAAATGTGTCCAGTGATATAAAGGGTTACGCATTGTATACGGAACCGTTTTTCCCCAGTTTAAAAATTTATCTTTGTCAGATCCGTTTCCAGTAATAAACTGCTCGCTGATCCCTAATGTACGCATAGCACGCCATTTGTAGTGATCACCGTTTATCCAAACTTGAGTGATATTATCAAAGATTTTATTATCTGCTATATTTTGTGGCGACAAGTGATTGTGATAATCAATTATAGGCTGATTTTTAGAATAGTTATGATATAATTCTTCAGCATATTTGTTTTCAAGCAAAAAATTATCGTTTATGAAAGTCTTATTTGAGCTCATGTTCTTTTAATTATAATTGAGAATTATTCGTTTGATGGTTTGCCAATTGTAGCCAAAATACCGCCATCTACATATAAAATATGACCGTTTACAAAATCACTTGCCTTAGAAGACAAGAATATTGCAGCTCCTGCCAAATCGCTTGGATCACCCCATTTTGCAGCAGGAGTTCTGCTTATTATAAAATCATTAAAAGGATGTCCGTCAACTCTGATTGGTTTTGTCTGTTCTGTTGCAAAATATCCAGGCCCGATTCCGTTGATTTGAACATTGTATTTTGCCCATTCTGTAGCCATATTTTTAGTCAGCATTTTTAAACCGCCTTTTGCAGCAGCGTAAGCACCAACTGTATTTCGGCCCAATTCGCTCATCATAGAACAGATATTAATGATTTTTCCTTGCTGTCTTTCGATCATTCCTTTGGCAACATGTTTAGAAACAATAAACGGACTTACCAAATCAATATCTATAACTTCTTTAAAATCTGACACTTCCATTTCAATCAGCGGAATTCTTTTGATGATTCCAGCATTATTAATCAAAATATCAATGGGTCCGACTTCACTTTCTATTTTCTGAACAGCAGTTTTAACTTCCTGTTCATCAGTTACATTAAATTTATACCCAACTGCATTTATACCTTCATTTTGAAGTTCTTTTACAGCATCATCAATTTTTTGCTGTGATGAATTTCCGTTCACCACAATTGTAGCACCAGCTTGTCCTAAGCCTTTTGCCATTGCCATTCCAAGTCCGTGTGTACTTCCTGTAATCAAGGCAACTTTCCCTTTTATATCAAATAATGAGTTTGTCATAATTATTATCTTAGTTCGGTTATTTTGCAAACATCCATATCTCCGTAATCTAAATTCTCTCCTGCCATTCCCCAGATAAAAGTGTAATTACTGGTTCCTGAACCTGAGTGAATAGACCATGGCGGAGAAATAACCGCTTGATGATTGTTCATCCAGATATGTCTTGTTTCTTGCGGCTGTCCCATAAAATGGCACACTGCCTGATTTTCTGGAATATCTAAGTAAAAATAAACTTCCATTCTACGATCGTGTACGTGTGCTGGCATGGTATTCCAGACACTTCCTGGACGTAATTCAGTCATTCCCATCTGCAATTGGCAAGTTGTTACCACACTTCCAATAATCATTTGATTAACTGTACGGTGATTTGCGGTTTCCATCTTACCTAATTCTAATTTATTTGCTTCTGCCAAACTAACTTTTACCGTTGGATAAGAAGTATGAGCCGGAGCAGAATTAATATAAAATTTAGCAGGATTTTTGCTGTCATCGCTTTTAAAAATTACTTCTTTATTACCTTTTCCAATATAAAGTGCATCTTTAAAACCTAACGGAAAAGAAGTTCCTTCTACAAGTACAGAACCGCTTCCTCCAACATTTATAATCCCTATTTCTCTTCTTTCTAAAAAATAGCTTGCCTTAAGCGGATCAATACTTTCCAGTTTTAAATCACTTACAGGAACTGCTGAACCAGCGATATAACGATCATAATGCGAGTACGTTAAAACAATTTCGTTTTCCTGCATTAAGTCATCAATTAAGAATTCGTTTCTTAATTCTTGAGTATCATATTTTTTTACTGCTTCAGGGCTAGACGCGTATCTTGAACTATATTTTGTCATAATAAATTTTTAAAATGTAATCGATTGCACAAAAGTATATTTTTATCTTTAAAAACCATAATTCCAACCAAAATTTATTCTGTTTTTAAGTAAAATTTACAATTCTACCTTTTTCATTCTCGGAACTAAAATGTGCATTATCAGCCAAGCCAATAAATAAGATGCACCGCAAATGCAAAACATAATAAAATATCCGGTTTCTATTTTTCCAAGTTTGGTGTAATAAACAAACATATTTTTCTGAACTACTAAAGTCAGTAAAATTCCTCCAAGCGCTCCAAACATACCTCCAATTCCTGTTACAGAAGCTGTTGCTTGTTTAGGAAACATGTCAGAAACTGTTGTAAAAATATTAGCACTCCAGGCCTGATGAGCAGAAACTGCCAGACCAATAACCAAAATTGCAAGCCACATATTTATAGCTCCCAAATACTGAGAGAACAATACTGGCAAAACTGCAAATGCATACAATAACATACTCGTTTTTCGCGCTTTATAAGCTGGCCAGTTGTTATTAATTAATTTTAATGGAAGCCAGCCACCGCCAATACTTCCAACGCTTCCAATCATATAAACCAAAGCACAAGGCCAAATAATTTCTGTAGATGAAAGCTTGTATTGTTTCATTAAAAAATCTGGAAGCCAGAACAAATAAAACCACCAAACCGGATCTGTCAATAATTTTCCGATGGCAAAAGCCCAAGTCTGGCGAAAAGAAAGCAATTTCATCCACGAAACCTTTTCTGTATCTTCTGTTTCAACTATTACTGTTTTATCTGAATTAATATATTCTAATTCAGCTTGTGACAAACGTTTTTGTTTTTCAGGTACTTCGTATAAAAGAAACCATAATCCGAGCCATACAAAACCAACAATTCCAGTTAAAATAAAAGCCCATTGCCATCCATAATTTGCAGCAATATGCGGCACAGTAAGCGGCACAATGATAGCACCAATATTACTTCCTGAATTAAAAATTCCTGTTGCCAAAGCTCTCTCTTTCTGCGGAAACCATTCTGCTGTAGCTTTTATCGCTGCAGGAAAATTTCCTGCTTCTGTAATTCCTAAAAATACACGGGCAATTAAAAAACCTCCTGTTCCTGTTGCAAGTGCATGACCAATTGCAGCCAAACTCCATAAGCCAGTTGCAATCGCATATCCTAATTTGGTTCCTAGTTTATCTATAATACCTCCAGCAACCAACATTCCCATTGCGTAAGCAATTTTGAAAGCAAGCTCAATATTTGAATAATCTATAACTTCCTGTTCTGGTGTCCAGTGAAAAGCTTCTGCCAAAAAAGGACGCAGGTAACTTATTACATTTCTATCCAGATAATTAACAGTTGTTGCAAAAAAAACTAAACTACAAATAGTCCAGCGGTATTTTCCTATTTCTGCATTAGCTTGATTCATAATTTTGAGTTGGTTAGTTAGTTGGTTTAGATTTATCGCAAATCAGTAATAGGTCTATATTTAGGAACTAAAGTTTTCATTACCACCCATCCAATTAAGTAACAAACTGCACAGATTGAGAAAATAATCATATAACCTGAGTTAATACCATTTACAACAGTATCTCCGGATTCTGATAATAATTTTAAGAAATCACCTAAATTACCAACACCTTTTTCTTTTAAAAATATCTTTTCTGTTTCTGGATTCAAAAATTGAGGATACTTCTCTAATAAAGATTGTCCGTTTATCAAACTCCAGTTCCTTTGCGTAAAATCAAATAAAAGTCCTGATCCTTTATTAATTAGAGTTGACCCTAAACCTCCTGCTAAACCTCCAATTCCTGTAACTGTGGCAATTGCTTTTTTAGGAAACATATCGCCAACTGTCGTAAAAATATTAGCCGACCAAGATTGGTGTGCTGCTCCTGCAATACCAATAATAATTACCGGTACCCAGTAGCTGATATATCCTAAAGGCTGAGCTACTAAAGCAAGCAATGGAAAGAATGCAAAAATCAACATCGCTCTCATTCTGCCTTCGTACGGGTTCATTCCTTTTTTCTCTACAAAATAAGTGGGCAGCCATCCGCCAATAATTGACAATAAGGTAATCATATAAAGTACAAACAGCGGCAAGGCAGCTTGTGTAGAATCCATTCCGTATACAGAACTTAAATAAGCTGGAGTCCAGAATAAAAAGAACCACCAAACACCGTCTGTCATAAATTTTCCAAAGGCAAAAGCCCACGTTTGTTTGTATTTAAAACATTCTGCAAAAGATACTTTTGTTGAAGTTTCAGGCACGTAACCAATTATTTTAGCATCAGCAATATCATCTTGCTGAATATATTCTAATTCTGCAGCATTAACTCTTTTATGTTTTTCTGGTTTATCATACATAAAAACCCAAAATCCCATCCAGACAAAACCTAGTGCGCCAATAATAATGAAAGCCATTTCCCATCCAAAAGATTTTGCAATAAACGGAATAGAAATTGGTGCTGCCAAAGCTCCAACTGTTGCTCCGGCATTAAAAATACTGGTAGAAAATGCTCTGTCTTTTTTTGGAAAATATTCTGCAGTTGTTTTAATTGCTGCCGGAAAGTTTCCTGCCTCGCCTATTGCCAAAACAAAACGTGCAAAAATAAAGAGCGTAACACTGACATTAATAACCATTCCAGTATCATTGACAGTGCGAATTGCTTCTTTTGCTCCTTCAAAACCAACAAACCAGTTTCCTGTAATTATTCCAGCAGTTGCAATACCGCAAAAAGCATGGAGACAAGCTCCTATAGACCAAATCCCGATGGCCCACAGAAATCCTTTTTTGGTATCCATCCAATCCACAAATCGTCCGGCAAACAATAATGAAACAGCATAAAAAATAGAAAATAAAGCTGTAATATTTCCGTAATCGTTATTTGTCCAATGAAATTCAGGTGCAATAAAATCACTCCATGTCAATGAAAGTACTTGTCTGTCGAGGTAGTTAATTGTAGTTGCAAAAAAAAGCAGTGCACATATACTCCAACGATACTTTCCTATAGATTTATTGGTCTGGCTCATTGCAGCGGTATTTTTTTGGTTCATGGTAGATAGTGTAAAATTTATAATCTTTTGGTTATTTAATTTTGCTCTTCAACTCCAATTTATAAACACTTAAAATCAACGAGTTAAACATATCAAAATCAAATAATGTAATCGATTGCACAAATATAGTTTTTAATCTTTATATTCCAAATAAATTGTATAAAAAATTATTTTACACAATTAAATAAACATATCACATAAAAAAAATAATACAAAATTACATATTAAACAATATATTTGTTAAAAGACGACATATGAATTTTGTCCTTTTTAGGGGGTAAAATCGTCCTGAAATAACCAGTACCCAAGCCCTACTGAATTTTTAAATAAAAAGATCTTTTATAATCAGTCCAAAACTAAGAATTCATACAAAAAATTTAATTTTGGCTTTATACTATTATAGTAACCTTAATCCTTTTTGAAATTGAAAAAATTTAAAATACACTTAGTAAAACCTTTTAAATTATTAGTTCTATTTTTAGCAATAAGCAATCTGACGCAGGCACAGAATCAGATAGTTCCTCTATGGAATAAAATCCCAGATGAAATCAAAGCTCCGGATTATAAAGAAAAAGAAATAATCAAGGACGGACTGGTTCAAAGTACAAGTCTGGTTTCAATTCCAACTTTAAGCATTTTTGTTCCTACAGCAGTTAAGCCAAATCAAACAGCGGTAATTATTTTCCCCGGCGGAGGATATTCACATCTTGCTATTGATAAGGAAGGAACAAAAGTTGCAAATTGGCTTAACAGTTTAGGAATTACGGCATTTGTACTAAAATACCGTTTGCCAAGCGATCTGATTATGAAAAATAAAAATATCGGCCCGCTTCAAGATGCTCAGGAAGCAGTAAGATATGTGAGAGAAAATGCTGCAAAATGGAATATCGACACCAATAAAATTGGAACAATAGGGTTTTCTGCTGGCGGACATTTGGCATCGACACTGGCAACGCATTACGATGATAAAACATATGAATCGGCTTCAAAAATTAGTGCGCGCCCTGATTTTTCACTTCTGATTTATCCTGTAATTTCGATGCAAAACGAAGTAACACACAAAGGCTCTCAAACCAGTTTATTAGGCAATAATCCATCACAGGATTTAATTGATTCATTTTCAAATGAAAAAAAAGTTACACCACAGACACCTCCAACTTTCTTGGTTCATGCCACAGATGACGGAGCTGTTATTCCAGAAAATAGTATTTATTATTATCTGGCATTAAAGAAAAACGGAGTTACATCTGAACTGCATTTATATGAAAACGGCGGTCATGGTTTTGGCTTAGGCGTAAAAGACACGAGTAAAAACTGGACAAAAGACTGCGAAGAATGGCTTAAAAGTCATGGATATTAAACCGTACATTTATAATAAAAAAAGGGTTTTTAAATTTGATTAACGTGTAATCAAATCTAAAAACCCGATAAAAATTAGATCTTATTGTATGCTTGCAAATTTATACAATAACCCACGATCTTATGAAAGTGGCAAATTTCATTAACTAGATTGTTTCTCCAAAAACAGTAATCTAATAGAAGTCTTTAATGATGATTAAAAAGGCAAAAACATCTTAAATATCGACTTCTACAGCACAAATCTACAAGCCTGTTTAGAGAAATCATTACGGGTTTCCTCATTTTAGTAAAATATTTTTTTAGTTACCAAGTCGATAAACTGTTACGATTCTTTCCCGAGACTTGGGAATGAAAAACTTAGTTGCTTTTTCTTGTCCTAGATTAAGTTGAAAATACTTCTTTAAGACATAAATTTGTTTCATCAATTAAAAGTTCAATTAATAACTGAAAGTTAAACCGAAATAGATATAGAATTTTTTCTTGTCCTAGATTAAGTTGAAACTAATTTTTAACTGATAAATTTGCTAAAGAAATTACAAGTTATATAAACTTAGCAACTCAGTCCCGATGCTTCGGGATAGAAACTAAGAAGCTTAAAAAAACTGATTATGAAAATATTTGAATTCTTAATACTCGGAAAAAACGAACCAATTTTAGAGATCTTACTAAGACTGGTAAATGCTTACGAAAACTGGAATGCAGTTGGTTTTAATGACGAAAAGGAGGCTCAAGAATATTTTCTAAACAACGAAATCGACATTGTTCTATTGAGTTCCGGAATCGAAGATCATGTCGAAAAAGAATTTACTTCTTTTTGCTTAAAACAACAGCCCGATGTCGAAGTAATTGAGCATTTTGGTGGCGGAAGCGGTTTACTAAAATCAGAAATACAACACCGACTGTATCTGAAAGGAAAAATTTAGGTATATAACTTCTAATAAAATGGAAAAGAAATATTCAGTTGCTATTTATCCTTCGCAAGAAGTTATTGATGCTGTCAAAACAATGAAAGATTATTTAAAAATCAAAATTGATTGGTACAGCAGCTGTAATTCAACCGCGCATATTACGATTTGCGAATTCACAATTGACGATTCTCAAATCGATAAATTCAAACAGAAACTTCTCAAAATTTGTGATACTTTTTTACCATCTCAAGTGTATTTCGATCACTTCGGATCCTACGAAAGCGGTGCGTTTTATATTGCACCAAATGAAAAATCAAAAGTAAATCTTAAACCCATTATGAAAAAGGTTCAAGAAATTTTGAAGCCTTTAAAACTTAAAAAAAGCGAAGATCCTCATATGTCAATCGGCAGAAAATTAACGCCCGAAAATCTCAGAATAGCGTCAGAACTTTTTACCACAACTGAAATAGATTTTTTATGCAAAGAAATTGTGTTGAGGGAACTTGATCCAATTAAAAAACAGTTTTTCGTAATTAAAACTTTCCCTTTTGGAAGCAATCCGCAGCCTGAGTTTGTTCAGGGAAGTTTGTTTTAATCATTTACTACAAAGGCACTAAGACATAAAGTTTTTTTTAATAATTCCTAAGATTTTAAGGAACGAAAAGTACCATAAAACGAAAAAAAAACTTTGCATCTTTATAAACTAATTATAAATACCACAAGATAAGCTTTGCGTCTTAGTAACTTCGCAGCAAAACTTCATAAACTTTTTTTCGTATATTTGAATTTTACAATTCATAACTATATGAAATCTCTAGATTCATTTTACCAAGATATTACGGAAGGCTCTACAATCGAACCAAGTTCATTATTGCCCAATGACATTCAAAAAGAAATTGGTCATTTTAATGTTTTTGATATTAAAGAACTTTTAGAACGACTTCAAGGAAAATCAGTAATGCCTTATGACAGACGCGCTTACTATAAAATCAGTTTAATTAGAGGGAAAAATCGAGCTGAATATGCCGATAAAATAATCGACATAGAAAAGCAAGGATTATTATTTGCTACTCCAAAAATTCCGTACAATTATTTACCGCAAGACACGAATCAATCCGGGCAATTTTGTGTTTTTACAAGTGAATTTTTATCTAAAAACAAAAGTGGCATCGATCTCGACGAACTGCCTATTTTTGCTTCAGACGGTTATCCGATTTTTCAGCTTACAGATGAAGAAGTTGAAGAGGTTGCATTGATTTTCAATAAAATACAAAAAGAAATCAATTCTGATTACATCTATAAATACGATTTGATTCGAAATTATGTTGCTGAACTGATTCACTTTGGACAAAAATTACAGCCTATAACAGCGCTTTATTCTAAACATAATTCTGCTGCAAGAGTTTCGTCTTTGTTTGCTGAATTATTAGAAAGACAATTTCCTATAGAATCGCCAAACCAGCGATTAGAACTTCGAACAGCCAAAGATTTTGCATCAAGATTATCGGTTCATGTCAATCACTTAAATAAGGTTTTAAAAGAAAACACCGGAAAAACCACAACTGAATTAATCAGCAGCAGATTAACAAATGAAGCAAAAATTCTTCTAAAACAAACGGATTGGAATATCTCTGAGATCGCATATTCACTAGGTTTTGAAGAACTGGCTCACTTTTCAAATTTTTTTAAAAAACAAACTTCTATAACACCTTTGGCTTTTAGATTGTAGATTGATGATTTTTTTAGATTTTAAAATTCTTAATTTTTCTTTTCTCTGATTTGAATTTTGCAAACATCGGTTTGATATTTACAATTCCCCAACGCTGCTTCACTCCTACCTTTGTCTTATCAATTTAAAAGATCGAAAAGATGAATTTATCAAACAACAAAATTTTAATAACAGGCGGTGCCAGCGGTATCGGACTTGGACTTACTGAAAGATTTCTTCAAGAAAATAATACTGTAATTATTTGCGGACGAAGAGAATCTGTTTTAAATGAAGTAAAGACAAAATTTCCATCTGTCATTACAAAAGTATGCGACTTATCTTTAGAAGAAGACCGCATTGCACTTTACAAATGGATTCAGGAAAATCATCCAGATTTAAATATTTTAATCAATAATGCCGGAATTCAAAAATGGGTTTCTGTTACAGATGCTGATTTCTACGAAAGTATGAAAGCTGAACTGGCAACAAATATCGAAGCACCGCTTCATTTAACTTCTTTATTTATTGAGTTGAAATCTTTGACAACGGTAATGAATGTAACTTCTGGATTGGCTTTTTCGCCTTTTGCAAAAGTTCCGGTTTATTCTGCTACAAAAGCATTTTTCCGTTCGTTTACGATTTCACTTCGTCATTTATTAAAAGCAAAAAAAATTGAAGTAATTGAAATTATTCCGCCTGCACTTAATACAGATCTTGGCGGTGTTGGCTTGCATGACGCGCATCCGAGTGTAAGCGATTTCATTGTTTCTATTTTTGAACAATTAAAAGAAGGAAGAACAGAACTTACTTTTGGCACAAGTCAAATCAGATTAAATGCAAGTGTTCCGGAATTAAAGGCTTCATTTGAGGCTTTGCATTCTAACTTATAAGTTAACTTAAAATTTGAACACATATAAACATAGATATTGTAAACCGTTAAAAGGCATTTCATTTATTTAAACAAGCATAGCAATGCAGTTAAACAGCTATGTGTTAGAAACTAGTTTCTTTTTTTATTCTTTACAAATTAAAATAAAATCTATGTTTCTATGTGTTTAAATTTTTCTCTCGCAGATTTATCAGATCTGGCAGATTTTGAATTTTTAATTATATAACAAAATACAAATGGCAGTAAATACAAAAATAGCTCTAGTTACAGGCGGTAGCAGAGGTTTAGGAAAAAATATGGCAATTGCGATTGCAAAAAAAGGAATTGATGTAATTATAACTTATAACAGCAAAAAAGAAGAAGCTGATTTGGTTGTAAAAGAAATCGAAAGCTTAGGTCAAAAAGCGGCATCACTTCAATTAAATGTAGCGGAGTCAAGTACTTTTGATACTTTTTTTGAAAGTATTTCTTCAACTTTAAAAAACACTTTTAAGACGGATAAATTCGACTTTTTGGTAAACAATGCCGGAATCGGAATTCACAATTCATTCATCGGAACAACAGAAGCTGAATTTGATCAATTGACTAATATTCAGTTTAAAGGTCCGTTTTTCTTGACTCAAAAAGCGTTGAATGTAATGAATGACGGAGGCGGAATTGTAAATATTTCTACCGGTTTAGCGAGATTTTCTTTCCCAGGTTATGCCGCTTATGCTTCGATGAAAGGTGCGATTGAAACTTTGACAAAATATCAGGCAAAAGAATTAGGCGCAAGAAAAATCAGAGCAAATGTAGTGGCTCCAGGTGCAATAGAAACTGATTTTGGCGGAGGTGTCGTTCGCGATAATGAGCAAATGAATCAGCAGATTGCATCGGTTACTGCTTTAGGAAGAGTTGGTTTGCCAGATGATATTGGCGGTGTGGTTGCTTTTTTATGTTCTGAAGAAGCGCGCTGGGTAAACGCACAGCGAATTGAAGTTTCTGGCGGAATGATGTTATAATTATCAAATAACTAAGGATAAAAATAAACCCGGCAAGTTTTAAAAACTTGCCGGGTTTGGCATTTAACCATATTGAATTAGTAAGCAATATTCTCTTTAATTTTTCTCAATTATGACATCGAAACCTCCGTTTTTATCGAATACGACGTCATAAAATTTAGAACTTTTTTCTACTCCAACTTCATAAGTTGTTTCGTTTTTATAATCGACGACCACAGCAATTTCTCGAATGGCATTGGCCGGATAATTTTTCTTTAAATAAGTTTGCGCTCTTGCAGGCAATTGGCTTAACAGAATCTGTAATTCAAATGCTTTTAAAACTCCCAAACTATCATAAACAGCCAGCGCTTCGGCATTTGTATCTGTTTTAAATTTGGCCTCATACCGAATTTCATCATTATCATCTCCAACATATTCTACCGACCAAAGCGGTATTTTATTTGGATATTCTTTCTGAAAAGTAAACAGCACTTTTTCAGGTGGCGTTATTTTTTCAGGAGAAACTCCGTTTTGACCGATTATCAAACTGCTGTATAAAAAGAGAAAAACAAGTAAAAAATTTTTCATAATTCATCATTTTTAAATTAACAACTTCAAAATAACGTATTAAAATTACTACTTTAAAATGAAGAATAAATGAATTTTTTGAAAATGTTTTTTGTCTCAGTATTCAGTCTCAGTGTTCAGCCTCAGTGATCAGTCTCAGTGATCACACTCACAATTCATAACTCATAACTCACAACTCACAACTCACAACTCAAAATTCACAACTCACAACTCACAATTCACAATTCACAATTCACAACTCCTTCTTAACCCTATCCAGCAATTCCCTCTTATAAGTTATGCCAATTGGTAGTTTTTCGTTTTTAATGACAACAAAATCTTTTTCTGTCACTTCTATTTTGTCGAGCGCCACGATATACGATTTATGAATTCGCATAAAGCTTTTCTCCGGAAGGCATTTCTCTAATTCGCTGGTTGTTATAGAAGCCAGATACGTTCTTTTTATAGTATGCAATTTGACGTAGTTGCCAAAACTCTGTGCAAACAAAAGCTGTTCCAACTCAATATCCATAAAATAACCGTCGACTTTTACACTTACCGTATTTACAATTATTTCATCTTCTTTAATTTTTACATTTTCTGTCGAAAAAAAGCGATCAATAGCTTTTAAGAATCTTGGAAAATAAATAGGCTTCAGCAAATAATCAATAACACCATAATCGTAGCTTTCGAGTGCAAACTCAGAATAAGCCGTCGTTAAAATGGTTTTAGGATGATTCGGAATAATCTTTAATAATTCCATTCCAGAGATTTCTGGCATATTAATATCCAAAAACATCAAATCGACATGGTTTTCACGAAGATAATCCATTGCTTCAATACCATTATAACCCTGAAAAACCAATTCTAATTGCGGATTTTGCTTGATGTAATTCGCCAGCACGTAATGTGCTGCCGGCTCATCATCTACAATTATACATTTTTTTGGTTCTTTCATTCTACAAACTTTTTCAATTGTAATTTCAAATCTACGATGTATGTATTTTTATCGTCTTGAATATTTAATTTATAGTCTTTTCCGTAAATCAAATTCAAACGTTCAATTGTATTTTTCAAACCAATTTTAGTCGAAATCACATCGGCTTTTTTCTTCGGAATTGAATTTACAAGATGTAAATGCAATAAACCGTTTTCTACTGTAATAAAAATGCGGACAAAACATTTTTCGATGGCACAGGTTCCGTGTTTAAAAGCATTTTCAATAAATGCGATCAACAGCATCGGTGACACTTTATATGCATTTTCGTTGTCAATTTTACAGTCGTATGTTATTTCACAGCGGTAACCCACTCGCTCTTTTTCAAGCTGCACATAACTGTTTATAAATTCTAGTTCGTCTTCTAAAGATACACATTGTTTGTTATTGCTTTCCAATTGATAACGCATCAATTGCGAAACTTTCATAATCAAATCTGGTGTTCTGTCCGGGAATTCTAAACTGATTCCGTAGAGCGTATTGAAAGTATTGAATAGAAAATGCGGATTCAATTGTCCTTTTAAAGAATTCAATTGCATTTCATTGAAAAGCAGGGCTTCGTCAGTGCGTTTTCTATGAATTCGGTAGAATTTAAAAACGATAATCGGACTTAAAATACAAACCAATGTTCCTAAAACACTTGCCAATTGGTATACATAACTTCGTTGATGCGAGTTTTGATACAAACGAAAACTGCTGAACATATCGAGCATTGTAATTTCATATAAAATGACCGAAAATACGAATACTCCAAAAAGAGTTAAAAAGATGTATGTTACTGGGCGCTGTGTTTTAAATAATATAGGAAGCAGAAAAAAACGATTAAATTGGGCATGCATGTATAAAATAAAATAGAAAAAAATGCCCATTAAGATGGAAGCTGCTGAACTGAACAGCATCCAATCATTTTTCAGCGTATATATGGTAAAGGAAAAACCAACAACAGCAATTTCCTGCCACCATTTGTTATCCAATATGTTATCAAACTTTTTATTCATTTTTAAAACTTAAATAGTTTACAAATTAACCATAAATTTTTAATTTTTATTCCCAATAAATGACAAATTGAATTGGTCATTTATTATCGCAGTACATCATTTATCAAGGCTAAAATCGGAGCAAGAGAAATAATTTTGTTAGATAATTTCACACTTTGAGTTTTATGTATTTCAAAAAAATTACTTTATTATTTTTCTTGATTTTTGCCTCCATTGGTTATTCTCAAAACTTGTCTTTAAAAGAAGCTATAAAAACAGGTCTTGAAAACTACGGTTCAATCAAAGCAAAAACCAATTACACCAGCGCCTCAAAAGAGACTCTAAAACAATCTCGCCGTGATTATCTTCCTAATCTAAATTTATCTGCTCAGCAGGATTATGGAACCATCAACGGACAAAATGGTGCTTTATACGGATTTAATGGTTTAGGAACTGCTTCTTCCGGACCTGCCTTACCAGACCAAAACTGGAACTCAGCTTTTGGGGCTTTGTATTTAGTCAACATGAACTGGGATTTTTTCACCTTCGGAAAAATTCAGGAGAAAATCAATTTGGCTAAAATGGATGTTCAGGCCAAAGAAAAAGATTTAAGGCAGGAAATGTTCCAGCAGGAAATTAAAATTTCAGCAGCGTACTTAAATTTATTGGCAAGCCAAAGATTATTGATTTCACAGCAAAAGAATTTAAGCCGTGCAGAAGTTTTCAAAAAGACAGCTGTTGCGCGAGTTAAAAACGGATTATTGGCTGGAGTTGATTCGACTTTGGCAACTGCAGAAGTTTCTAAAGCTAAAATTGCTTTAAACCTGGCTCGCAACTTTGTTAAAGAACAAAACCACAAATTAGTCGATCTAATGGGTGTTGCTCCTCAGGATTTTGTTACCGATACCCTTTTTGTAAATCAGATTCCGAAAGAGGTTTTAAAAGCAACTGCTTCTACAGACAGTCTGCATCCACTTCTTCAATATTATAAAACGAAGATTGACTACAGCAATCAGCAAGTTAAATTATACAAGCGTTTTTATTACCCTACAATGAGTGCTTTTGGTGTTTTGCAGACAAGAGCATCAGGTTTTCAATCGGATTATATAACCGATCAGACCGCTTTCAGCAGAAATTACTGGGACGGCGTGAACCCGGATCGTACCAATTATTTGGTTGGAATTGGAATCAGCTGGAATTTAACAACTCCATTTAGAATGAGCAAACAAGTCAGCGCTCAGAAATTTGTTTCGCAAGGTCTTCAGGAAGAATACAATCAGGTTGACAGAGAATTAAAGTCACAATTAGCCTTGGCTGATGATAAAATCAACATCACACTTGACAATTATGCCGAAGCGCCAATTCAGGTTGATGCAGCGAAAAGAGCATATTTGCAAAAATCAACTTTATACAAAAACGGATTAACGGATTTAACCGATTTAACACAAACAATTTACACATTAAATCGTGCGGAAATTGACCGTGATATTGTCAACAACAATGTATGGCAGTCGTTTTTGCTTAAGGTAGCCGCAACCGGCAATTTTGACTTATTTATAAATGAATTTTAATTATAGAGCCTAATGAATTTAATACGTTTCGCACTCCGCAAACCCATCTCCATATTAGTATTGGTTGCGGGTCTATTTTTCTTCGGAATTGGTGCCATCAAGGACATTAAGGTAGATATCCTTCCGAAGATGAACTTGCCGGTTATTTATATCGCGCATCCTTTTGGAGGATACACTCCAGACCAAATGGAGGCTTATTTTGCTAAAACTTATGTCAACATTTTACCTTTTGCAAATGGTGTAAAATCTGTTGAAACCAAGAATATCCAAGGGTTAATGATTATGAAATTAACCTATTATGAAAACACAAACATGGCGCAGGCAGCAGCCGAATTAAGTTCGCTTTCGAACAGGATTCAGGCAGCATTTCCTCCGGGAACACAGCCTCCTTTTATCATTCGTTTTGATGCTTCTTCGTTGCCAATCGGGCAATTGGTGTTGAGCAGTAAAATCAGATCGAATAACGAATTGCAGGATTTAGCTAACGTTTATGTTCGTGCTTCATTTACTTCGATTCCAGGTTTATTATCGCCAGCACCTTTCGGCGGAAGCCCAAGAACTATTGAGGTTAACGTAGATCCAGATTTATTGCGTTCGCATAATATGACGCCAGATCAAATTGTTGAAGCCATTCGTATCAACAACCAAACGGCGCCTTCTGGAAATGTTAGAATGGGCGATGTAAACTACATTACGCCAACGAACAATACCATTAAAGAAGTTAAAGATTTTGAAAATATACCGTTGTTTAAAGGGAGCGTTCAAAACTTAAAATTAGGCGATGTTGCCACTGTAAAAGATGGTGCCGATATTACCCAGGGTTATGCTTTGGTAAACGGAAAACGTTCAGTTTATATCAGTATTGCAAAAGCGGGAGATGCTTCGACTTGGGATGTGGTTCAAAAATTAAAAGCCGAATTGCCTAAAATTCAGAGTACACTTCCTGAAGATGTAAAATTATCATACGAATTTGACCAGTCGGTTTATGTAATTAATTCGGTTAAAAGTTTAGTTACAGAGGGAATTATCGGAGCCGTTCTAACCGGTTTAATGGTTTTATTATTTTTAGGAGACAGACGTGCCGCTTTAATTGTAATCTTAACGATTCCGATTTCGATTATTTCTGGCGTTTTATTCCTTAAATTATTCGGACAAACGATCAACTTAATGTCTTTAAGCGGATTGGCTTTGGCAATTGGTATTTTGGTGGATGAAAGTACCGTAACCATCGAAAATATTCACCAGCATCTTGACATGGGAAAACCAAAAGCACTCGCGATTTGGGATGCCTGTCAGGAAATTGCGTTGCCTAAATTATTAATCTTGCTTTGTATTTTGGCCGTGTTTGCACCCGCTTTTACAATGGTTGGTATTCCTGGAGCGTTGTTTTTGCCTTTAGCATTGGCAATTGGTTTTTCAATGGTAATTTCGTTTTTACTGTCTCAGACTTTTGTGCCTGTTATGGCAAACTGGCTGATGAAAGGACACGATAAACACGAACATACTCCAGAAATCACAGATGATGAAGCAGAATTTAATGCATGCGGTTTGACTCCAGAATCTGAAAAAGATCTGATCACGCAGAAAAAGGGATATGTTGAAAAAATAGATACAGACAATAACGGAAAAATTGGCGCTTTTGAGCGTTTCAGAATCCGATTCATGAGAACTTTGGATCGTTTGTTTCCTTTTAAAAGAGCAGCTGCCTTAATCTATTTAATTGTAATTACGCTTCTTGCTGTAGTATTTCTTAATTTCATCGGAAAAGATGTTTTCCCAAAAGTAAACTCAAGTCAGTTTCAGCTGAGAATGCGCGCTCCCGATGGAACACGTTTAGAAAGAACAGAAGAAAAAGCCATTATTGTTCTGAAAGAATTAAAGAAAATGGTTGGGCCGGAACATATCGGAATCTCATCTGTATACGTGGGTCAGCACCCGTCTTTGTTCTCGATTAACCCAATTTATTTGTTCATGGCAGGTTCGCACGAAGCTGTTTTTCAAGTAAGCTTAAAAGAATATCATACGGATATGGACAATTTTAAAGATGAATTTAGAAAACGTCTTAAAAAAGTGCTTCCGGATGTAAAAATCTCTTTTGAACCAATTGAATTGACTGATAAAGTTTTAAGCCAGGGTTCTCCTACTCCAATCGAAATTAGAATTGCAGGAAAAGACAAAAGAAGAAATGAATTATACGCAAATCAAATTGTAGACAAACTAAAAGCGATTTCGTATTTCAGAGACGTTCAAATCGGGCAGCCAATTCACTATCCAGCAATGAATATTGATATTGACAGAACTCGCGCAGCCGAATTAGGCGTAGATATGAATGATATTTCTAGATCGTTAGTTGCTTCGACCTCATCATCTCGCTATACAGAGAAAAATACTTGGGTAGATGAAAGAGCAGGATTATCGTATAACGTTCAGGTGCAAGTGCCTTTGAACAAAATGAAAAGCAAAACAGATATTGGCGAAATTCCGGTATTAAAAAACTCGCTTCGTCCTGTTTTGAGCGACGTTGCAAAAATTACACCGGGCTTTGTAAGCGGTGAAAATGACAATTTAGGGGCTATGCCATACATTACCGTTACAGCAAACATTTACCAGACCGATTTAGGGACGGCAACAAAAGATGTTGGTGCAACAATTAACTCATTAGGCGAATTACCACGCGGTTTGTTTATTACGCCAATTGGGTTAAGTAAAGTATTGGAAGAAACATTAAGCAGTTTACAAGTCGGATTATTGGTTGCCATCTTTGTAATCTTCTTAATGTTAGCCGCTAATTTCCAGTCGTTCAAAGTTTCGCTGGTCATTTTAACAACAGTTCCGGCGGTGGTTTTAGGAGCATTATTAATGTTGTCTATTACAGGTTCTACCTTAAATTTACAGTCGTATATGGGAATCATCATGTCGGTTGGGGTTTCGATTGCCAATGCGGTTTTATTGGTTACGAATGCTGAGCAATTGCGAAAACGAAACGGAAACGCATTAGAATCTGCACGTGAAGCCGCGGCGCTGCGTCTTCGTCCTATTATCATGACTTCTGTTGCGATGATTGCGGGAATGCTTCCAATGGCAATTGGTCACGGCGAAGGAGGCGATCAGGTTTCTCCGTTAGGAAGAGCTGTTATTGGCGGATTATTATTCTCAACTTTTACTGTTTTATTAATTTTGCCGTTAATTTTCGCTTGGGCCCAGGAAAAAACAACAACACAATCGGTTTCTTTAGATCCGGAGGACGAAGAAAGCATTCATTATATCTCATCATTAAAATCGAAAAATGAAATCACCACTAAAAACTAATTTGTTGAAAACAATTACCAATAAATTAAAAGGTGATACCATAAATGACCTTTATAAAATAACTTTCACATTTATGAAAAATAAAATAGTATTATCAACCGGATTATTTTTTGCATCCTTATTTTTTCTAAGCAGTTGCAATTCAAACAAAAAAGAAGAAGCTGTTGCCGAGTTAGAACCTAAAACAGAAACGATACTTTTAGAAAAACAAAAACTGACAACCGAATTGCGCCTGCCAGCCGAAATAACAGGTTTCCAGCAAGTTGATCTTTACGCAAAAGTAAGCAGTTTTGTAAAATTGCTTAAAGTTGATATTGGAACAAAAGTAAAAAAAGGACAGCTTTTGATTGTTTTAGAGGCGCCAGAAATAAGTTCGCAATTGGCTGCAGCCGAATCGAGATTAAAATCGATGGAAGCGATTTACGCAACCAGCAAAAGCACCTACAACCGTTTGTACGAAACAAGCAAGGTAGAAGGAACGATTTCTAAAAATGATTTAGAAATGGCAAGCGGTAAAAAGAATTCTGATTACGCGCAATACCAAGCCGCAGTTGCAGGACACAAAGAAGTTTCGATTATGAGAGGCTATCTTGAAATTCGCGCTCCTTTTGATGGTGTTGTAGCGGCAAGAAATGTGAATTTAGGAACATTTGTAGGTCCAGCCGGAAAAGGTTCTGATTTGCCTTTATTAACGATTCAGCAGCAAGATAAATTGCGTTTGGCTGTTTCGGTTCCGGAATTGTACACAGGATATTTGCACACAGGCGACGAAATGAGTTTTAATGTAAAATCATTGCCAGAAAATTTTAAAGCTACCATTACAAGAATGTCTGGCGCTTTAGATTTAAAATTAAGATCTGAAAGAGTAGAAATGGATATTCATAATACCAAAGGAGATTTATTGCCAGGAATGGTAGCCGAAGTTTTATTGCCATTGAACGCGAAAGACAGCACTTTTGTGATTCCAAAAACGGCTTTAGTAAGTTCTGCCGAAGGTTTATACGTAATTAAAGTACTAAACCACAAAGCAACGCGAGTTGATGTAAAAAAAGGAAGAGAAATCGACGATAAAATTGAAATCTTCGGTGATTTAAACCCGAAAGATAAACTGGTAAAAATTGCCAGCGAAGAAACTAAAGAAGGCGATATAATAAACGAATAACCTGCGTTTGAGTCTTCTTCTAGTAGATTACCCAAAAACTGTACGCATTTTTCGGAATGCAAATTTAAAAATTTGCCTAAAAGGGCAGTTCTTTTTGAAGAGCTGTCCTTTTTTTTTTGTTTAATAATTTCAGGTAAAAATACGTGGTTGTTGAGATTGCTAAAATTATATTTTTGATTGATTTGATTTTAATTTTAACAACAAAAATTCTAAACAATGTATATTGATGATATTTTATATAAAATAATTAATGGTCAAAATGGTTTTTATTCTTTTGAAACTTTCATCTTAAATTTATTAAAAGTCCATTTAAAAACTCAAGAAAGGGAACTACATGTGAGTGATAGTCATACAACTTCTATTGATGCTATTGTCCCAAAAGGTTTTGATGACTTTAATGGTTCAACCATAATTGATATTAAACTGAATTTTGGAAGAATGTTGCCAAGAATATATTTTGAAAAGCTTTTTAGACCGTCTCAAGAGTTTTTAGAATTAGATCCAAAATATTATCTAATTATAAATGGGAGATCAATTAATCAGAGATTAAAATATAAGTATATATCTGAATTCAAATTACTTTATCCAAATATAGAATTGGTAATTTGGGGACCAGAAGAAATCAATAGTATAGCATATAAACATCGAGCTGAAACAAAGAAAATAGTTGATAATATATTTTCTTTAAGAATAGAACAAGTTATAGAAAATGATAATATTGATTGGAAAGATGAGAGAGAAAAAATAATTCTCTCACTTATTGAGACTTTTAAAAATAAACAGTTTGCATTGTTTTTAGGTGCAGGGGTATCAAGTAGTGCAGGAATGCCTAATTGGAATAAATTATTAAACTCTCTATTTGTTTCTTATCTAACAAATGAATTTGACAAAAGTAAAAACATTTCTGATGATGATATAACTGAAATTGTAGATAGACTAAATCAAGTAGATGAGCAATCCGCACTTATGGCAGCAAGATACCTTCGAAAAGGTTTATCAAAACAACAAGTAAACGATGATACATTTGTAAGCACTATTACAAATAGTTTATATGAGTTACGAGACAAATCTAGGGAGGAGAACTCAACACTACTTACTTCTATAACAAATATTTGTATGCCACGACAAAATGGTGCTCGCATTAGATCAGTCGTAACATATAACTTTGATGACTTACTAGAAAAAAATTTGAGTCAGAAATCTATCAAACATCATAGTATATATACTGATAATGAAAATCCAAGTTCTGATGAATTACCAATTTACCATGTGCATGGATTTTTACCAGAAGATCGTAGTTTATATGCGTCATTAGATAAAACAACATTAGTTTTCTCTGAGGAAGGTTATCACCATATTTATTCTGATCCATACCATTGGTCAAATTTAATACAGTTATATAATCTAAAGGAAAATAATTGCTTAATGATTGGTTTGTCTATGACTGATCCAAATCTTAGAAGACTACTTGATATTTCTGCTAAAAACTCAGAATTGAATCGTCACTTTGTTTTTATGAACCGCCTTTCTAAAGATAAATTTATCTATGATACAATTGATGATAAAGATGATAATGGTATAAAAATTAAAAACAAAATACAAAAATTAGAAAATTTAGAAAGCGCCGAATTATTTCTAAAGCGACATCATAAGTTAAATGAAGAAATAATGAAAGAGCTAAGTGTAAATGTAATTTGGTATGAAGACTATGAAGAAATTCCAGAGATTTTAGCAAGACTAAATAACGAATAAAAACAATACTACACTTTTCTTTATCACATTGTGAACAGTATCGGCTATTGTGAGCGTCTCGCTCGTGAACAGAAAATGGAAATCAATCTAAGTAAAAATTAAATTATTATATAAAAATAACTAAAAGAAGGTTTTCCGTAATAATTAGATAATGATTGGTTTTAAGTTTACTAATTATTAACCCTTAATTGTTTAAATTATGGCATTACCATTAGGAACGACTGGCAAAACCGGTGAAACATGTCCTGAATCAGGAGTGTGGGAAGCACAATCTTCTCCATCAACAACTATCCCTTTAGCAAAAGGTAATCAATTTCCTCCTTACAACAACAAAGCTGTAACATGGAAGTTAATCCGACATGCTTAACAGCTTATTGTTTATTTTAAGACTTCCAGAAAAATGGAAGTCTTATTTACTTGAAAATGAAAACCAAATAAAAATATTATGAAAAAATCGAATATTATACTTATAGTTTTTGCTGTTATAATTTTGGCTGCAGTTTTAACTAACCCAAGTAGCGATGAACATAAACAAGCTGTAAAATCAGTAATAAATCAAGTTGTTCAGAATTCTATCTCAGAAAATGGGTCTGATATGGAAAAATTAGGAATTTTGTTTGGAAGTTCTTTGGCAGAAAAGTTAATTGAGAATTCTGTAACAAGAGACAATTATGTACTATTTTCAATTACTAAAATTACGTGGCAAGGTAAAAGCAAAAGTATTGGATACGGTCTATTTGGAAATGTTTTTCTTTCTGAAAAAGTAAATAAAGCATTTAATAATGATGAAATAACAGCTATGAAAATAGTTCAGAAGCAGTTGATACTATGGCTGTAAGTGTAGACTCAATGGCTACAGAATGAATTGATAGTTGATAGTAAATAAACTCTATCTATAATAGATAAAACCTCGATCTTAAAAAATCGAGGTTTTATCCATTTTATAAACCTTACTCCTCACTCAAATAAGGATTCAAAATCTCCGCCAATTCATTGAGCCAATAATAATTATCTTCAAAATTTAAAAGTCCGATTTGGAGGGTTTGTGTTGTCGCATTACTCCGAGAGCTAAAATGCAGTTTACTTGTCTTACTATTTTATAATTGGAGATTTTTATATGACGTTTAGTTTGTCATTTCGACCGAAGGGAGAAATCACACAAGAAACTCCGCAATACAAATCATCAATCTTTGTCGATATACGCGTGTGATTTCTCCCTTCGGTCGAAATGACAAACTGCACGCATTCATCTAATATAAGAATTGACACAAGCTTGTCATTTCGAGCGAAGGGAGACACGAGCGATAGCGAATTGACGAAGTAAATCGCACTAGAAACTCCTTAAAGTGAGTCGACAATCTTTGTCTATATACGCGTGTGATTTCTCTCCCATAGCCTCGGGATCGAAATGACAAACTGGACGAATGTACAAACTGCAAGCATTGGTCTACTCTACAAATTGACACAATATTGTCATTTCGACGGAAGGGAGAAATCACACAAGAAACTCCGCAATCAATATTCCCAATCTTTATCGATATACGAGTGCGATTTCTCTCCCGAAGCCTCGGGATCGAAATGACAAATAATAATAAATATGTATATTCGTACAAAAAAAACAAAATGTTAAACCCGCAAATTGGCTTTCATAGTTATTACGTTTATATTATCACTAATGAACATCGTACTTCTTTTTATATTGGTGTAACCAATAACTTAAAGCAGAGACTTGCTAAACACAAGGAAAACATTGAATTAAATATCAATTCTTTTGCTGCAAAATATAATATTCAATTTTTAGTTTATTACGAAAAATTTACTTGGATACAGGAGGCAATAGCACGAGAAAAAGAATTAAAAAAATGGCGAAGAGATAAGAAAATTGAATTGATAAGAAGTTTTAATGAAACTTTTGAATTTCTTAATTTTCATTTTGAGTAGCAACTTAAATTTTAATCCGTCATTGTCATTTCTCTCCCGAGGACTCGGAATCGAAATGACAAACTTTACGTGTTAACTGATAATTAAAAAAAATGCAAGACCAAAATTGATCTTGCATTTTTTATAACTTGATAAATAAAAGCATCTTTTTACACTGTCTGACGCTCGTGTTTTCCTTCTTTAATTTCCTCTACCATTTTTTTATTAAAAGCGGGCAAATCATTAGGGTTTCGGCTGGTTACTAATCCATTGTCTACGACTACTTCTGAGTCTTCCCACTGTGCTCCGGCATTTTGCAAATCTTTTTTAACGGAGAAGAACGAAGTTACTTTTCGACCTTGTAAAACATCAGCATTTACAAGAATTTGAGGTCCATGACAAATAGCTGCTACTGGTTTTTTACTTTCAAAAAAGGAACGTACAAAATTTACTGCTCCCTCTTCTCTTCTTAATAAATCCGGATTTATAACGCCACCAGGAAGAACCAAAGCATCGTAATCTGCTTCATTTGCCTGATCTAATACAACATCAACATTATATTCTTTGCTCCAATTGCCGTCTTTCCAAGATTTGATAGTTCCTGATTTCAAACTGATGATATCTGCGTTCCAACCTTGCTCTTCTAGATAGGCTTTAGGAGATGATAATTCTGATTCTTCAAAACCGTCTGTGGCTAATATGGCTATATTCTTTTTCATAATTTTAAATATTAAAATGTTATTAATTTGATTTTAGTTAAAATTAGTTATTTCAGACAGCCAGCGAAAACAGACTATGTTAAACCTTTCTTTAATAAAAGTTAATTAATTGAAATTCAAATTATTATTAAAAATTAAATTGAAATTATATAAAATTCATGTCAATTGAGTTTACTATTTTATAGGATGAAAGCTGAAAAAACAATTCTATAAATTAGTTATACAAAATAAAAAACTGCCCATTTCGAAGTTTTTCTCAGCTAAGCAAATACCTTTTTTCTGGATAATTCTAAAAATTCAAGATCATAAAAAATTGAATACCAGCATAAATAAACTACCTTCACTAAAAAACACAAATGAACAAAGCCGGCCCAATCATTATTATTGAAGACGATTTAGAAGATCAGGAAATCTTGAACGATGTTTTTAAAGACCTCAACTATAAAAATGAAGTCATCTTTTTTGGAGAAGGAGAAAAAGCACTAGAATATTTGACCAAGACAGAAGTTGAACCTTTTATTATTTTCTCTGATATCAATATGCCAAGGCTAAGCGGTATGGAACTGCGCGAAAAAATTCATCAAAATGAAGATTTACGATTAAAGTCGATTCCGTATTTGTTTTTTTCTACAAGTGCCGAACAAAAGCATGTTGTGGATGCTTATTCAAAATCTATTCAAGGATTTTTTGTAAAGCCTTCAGACTATAGCGAAATAAAAGAAACTATTAAAATCATTGTAACTTATTGGCAGTCTTGTGTATCTCCCAACTATGTTAAATAAGTAAGTAAAAAACGCACTGCAAAATCACACGCTGCGCAAAGTCTCCTGACTTTGCGTTTTTTTTAATCTTAAAAATTCTAAACGAATTAAAGTCTACTGACTTTTTTTTAAAATACGGCTTATAATTTTAATTGTAATTCTTGTTACCTCCAATTCTGAGGCATTTGCAAAGTAACTAAAAAAGGCCAACTTCACAATTAAAAACTTATTTATCAGATACTTTAGTATATTATTTTTACTCGTTTCTAAAAAATAATAGCTGAAAAATTTGCGAAACCGAATAGTTGCATTTATATTTGCAACCAATTGGTTTCTTAAATATTAATTTAAAACAGAATTTATGGCACGTATTAATCCTTACATTCACTTTAATGGAAATGCCGAAGAAGCATTTACATTTTATAAATCGGTTTTTGGCGGAACGTTTTCAAAGATTTCCCGTTACAAAGACATAGCAAGCGATGAATATCCTATTCCAGAAAATGATGCTCAGAGAATCATGCATATTGCCCTGCCTATCAGCAAAGATAATTTGTTAATGGCCAGTGACACTTTAACAAGTATGGGAGAGGTAATGGAAACCGACAATAGATATACGGTTTTTATTAGCGTAGAAAGCCAGGAAGAAGCCGTTAAATTATTCGTCGGACTTTCGAATGGCGGTACCATTGAAATGCCAATAAGTTATGGTCCTTCCGGAAATTACTTTGGTATGTTTGCTGATAAATTTGGCGTACAGTGGATGGTCGATTTTGATCCTAAAAACACATGAGGCGAGACATTTTTCAAGCTATTGCAGACCCAACAAGGCGATCAATTATTACACTAATTGCTCTTCAGTCTATGACGCCAAATGCCATTGCAGCGAATTTTGATACAACCCGACAGTCGATTTCAAAACATCTTCGCATACTCACAGAATGCGAAATTATAAAACAGGAACAACAAGGAAGAGAAATTTATTATTCACTTCAAATTGAAAAAATGAAAGAAATTGATAAATGGCTGAACCAATTTAGAGAAATTTGGAAAACCGCTTTTAACCAGCTTGATGACATATTATTAACTATGAAAAACCAGAAAAAATGAAAAACGATTTGCTATTTGATTTTACCTTAGACAAACCATCAAAAACAGTATTTATAACACGCGAATTTGATGCATCTTTGCCGTTAGTTTGGGATGCTTTTACGAAAGCAGAGCTTTTAGACCAATGGGTTGCACCAAAACCTTGGTCGGCCAGAACAAAACACATGAATTTTGAAGTTGGCGGAAGAAGATTTTATGCCATGGTGAGTCCTGAAGGACAAGAGCGCTGGTCGGTTCAGGAATTTACTTCTATCACGCCAAAAACCAATTTTAAAATGTACAATACATTTTCAGACGAAAATGAAAATCGTCAATTACCTGGTTCAGACTGGGATTATAATTTTAGCGAACAAAACGGAATAACAAAAGTAAAAATCACTATTGTAAATGAATCTCTAGAACGTTTAGAAAAAATGATTGAAATGGGCTTTACAGAAGGATTTAAAATGAGTATCGATAACTTAGAAAAGTTATTAGAAACCCTATCTCAAAAATAATTTAAAATAAATTACAGCAGCGCATTACTCCTTACAATTACTGTAACGGAATAGGTTAAGAAGATCTTGGTTATTAATCAGCATTTATTTTAAATCCTTCTTAATAACCAAATACTTCAAATCTGTATTTCCAACATTTTTTATCCCGTGTTCGACATTCGAGGGACAGTAGAAGCTTGTATTTGGTCCTGCTGTAACAGTTTTTCCGTCAAGGAAAAATTCGGCGGTTCCTTCTAAAATGTAGAAAAGTTCTTCTTCAATATGATGGTGCGGTGCGTGCGTTGATTTTCCGGGTTCGACAATACTCATTTTGAGTGTGTTTTCCTGAGTGAAGTTTTTATCGGCAAACCAATATTGATATCCTGATTTTGTTTTTGTGGCTTTGTCTAATTCAAAGTGATTGACACAGTTTTCGATTGTATATTGCTGTCCAGCTGGAGCAGTATCTTTCTTTGCTTCTTGTGAAAATGCAAACTGATGAAAAAACAAAAATGCAATTGCTGTTTTTATAAGTGTTGTTGTTTTCATTTTTTTATTGCAATGTTACGAAAAAATGAAATTGCTAGAAAGTCTACAATTTATAGTTCTACCGCTAAAAGTTCTTTTTCTAAAGTGTGCAAAGCACTTTCTATTTTTAAACGTTGTTCTGATCTTGGATTTCTGTGGCCTGATGTGTAATGCTGTATTTGTTTTTCTATTGGTTAACTTATAAGAAAAAAACTTATTTTTAGTATTGCTGATGAAATATCTGAACATTAAAATATTATAAAAAAGATATCTTCTTTCATAGTCCTCCCCGAAGTTTCAGGAGAAACTGAATCCTTTTATGATGCCATTAAGCCTTGGTACACCATAAAAGATACAATCAATAGCGTGAAAAATCGTCCTAAAATCACGAAATGCTCCACTTCTAAAAAATATTATCATTCAAAAACCTTTTATTTTACAAGGCTTTTGCAAGTTTTTGCAACACTCTATCGTACGATAAGAAAATATTATAACTAAATTGTATTGTAATCAGAAAAACGGCTGTATATTTGCCTAACGGTGTTAAACAATTTAATACTCAAATAAAATGGCTAGTAAAGATCGTATTTTAAGACAAAAAGAAGAGACAAGAAATAACATTCTTGGCGCTGCTTATGATATCGTAAAAGAAGAAGGCTGGAATGGTTTGAGTATGCGAAAGATTGCTGACAAGATCGAATATACTGCTCCTATTATATATGAATACTTCTCGAATAAAGAAGCCATTTTATTAGAATTGACAGGAAAAGGGTTTATCAAACTAACCAAAGAATTGGAAAAAGCGAAAGCTAAGTTTGAAAAACCAGAAGAACAATTAGAAGCCATGTGGATGGCCTATTGGGATTTTGCTTTTACGGATACCGAAATGTATCAAGTAATGTTTGGTGTTCAAATGACTTGCTGTGCGCAGCGATGTTCTGCTCAAGAGGCACCTTACAAATTATTCACAGGAGTAATTGCTGAAATTATGAAAAACAGCAACCCTACTGACGAAGTTATTAAACAAAAATATTTTACTTTCTTTTCTGTCATTCACGGTTTGATTGCTATTAACATTATCAACAAAAGTGACATTTTAGAAACGATCAACAATCAAATCTTAAAAGATGCGATTGGCGGAATCATCAAATCAATACAATAAAAAAATTTTCAATTTCACTTAACAGTGTTAGAAAATTTAATAGAGTAATATAGAAGTTTTTTTACTATTTTACTTAACAGTGATAAATAATTTAATACCAATTATGAAATAGAATTGGAAGGCTTAATTATATAACCATTTTGCGCCAATTTACTTAACAACGTTAGATAATTTAATTCAATTAAATATGAATTCCAGTAATGCCAGATTAACAAATATTTCAACTCAAAAGAATGTCCAACAAATTAAAACCAATATGAAAATGAAAAATGTAATTATAACCAGCTTTATTCTGGCACTTGTTCTAAGTAGCTGTGCCGATAAAACGCAAGCTCCTGCTCCTGCAGCGCCACTCCTGCCAGTAGCTTTAATAAAAATTGAAAACACGAATACTGATACTGAATATCCTGCCTCAATACAAGGAACAGTTGATGTTGAAATTCGTCCGCAGGTAAGTGGAAATCTAGACCGCGTTTTGGTAGATGAAGGTTCTTATGTATCAAAAGGACAATCTTTATTCAAAATTAATGAGCGTCCGTTCCGTGAGCAACTAAACAATGCATTGGCTAATCTTCATGCTTCTGAAGCGGCCTTAATAAACGCTCAATTAGAAGTAGACAAATTAACTCCTTTAGTACAAAACAAAGTAGTTTCAGACTATCAATTGAAAACAGCTAAAGCTTCTCAAAAAATTGCTGCTGCAAATATTGAACAAGCCAGAGCAATGGTTGAATCAGCCAAAATTAATTTAAGCTATACAAATGTTACGGCTCCAGTAAGTGGTTACATTGGAAGATTGCCTAAAAAACAAGGAAGCTTAGTGTCTTCGAGCGATGTTGAACCATTAACTACATTATCTGACGTACATGAAGTTTTTGCTTACTTCTCTTTAGGAGAAACAGATTTCATCAACTTTAAAGCGCAGTATGCCGGAAATTCTATTGGCGATAAAATTAAACACCTTCCTCCTGTTTCTTTAATCTTAGCTGATAACAATGCGTATCCGCAAACTGGAAAAATTGATATGGTTGACGGTCAGTTCGACAAAACTACCGGAGCCATTACTCTAAGAGCGACTTTCCCAAACAAAAACGGAACGCTTCGTTCTGGAAATACAGGAAAAATTCGATTGGGAATTCAACACAACGATGCGATTTTAGTACCGCAGTCGGCTACTGTAGAAATGCAGGATAAAGTATTTGTTTTCACAGTAAGCAAAGACAATAAAGTAAACAAAATGCCAATTACAGTTGTGGGCAAAAGCGGTACCAATTATTTAATTAAAGACGGAGTAAAATCTGGCGACAGAATTGTTTTAAGCGGTATCGACAAACTTCAGGAAGGACAGGTAATTCAGCCTGAAAATTCTTCTAAAGTTGCAGAAGTAATTAATCAAAAATAATTAAAAGAGAAATGTTCAAAATATTTATACAAAGACCCGTACTGGCGACCGTAATTTCCATTCTATTGGTTATTCTGGGTGTACTTGGCCTAACAAAACTGCCCTTACAACAGTTTCCTGATATTGCACCGCCATCGGTTTTGGTTACTGCAGTTTATCCGGGAGCGAACGCAGAAACGGTTTTGCGTTCTGTTGCACCTTCTTTAGAAGAATCTATAAATGGGGTAGAAAACATGACGTACATGAGTTCTACAGCCAGTAACGACGGTTCATTAGCGATTACTGTTTTCTTTAAATTAGGAACAGACGCAGATCAGGCCGCAGTTAACGTTCAAAACAGAGTTGCTCAGGCAACAAGTCAATTGCCTGCAGAGGTTGTACAGCAAGGTGTAACCACTGCAAAACAACAAAACAGTTTTATCATGGCAATTGGTATGTATACCGAAGATGAGTCAAAATACGACCAGACTTTTATTGCCAATTATGCACAAATTAATATTATTCCAGAAATCAAACGTATTCCTGGTGTTGGTGCAGCAAGTATTTTTGGAGGTGTAAAAGATTACTCAATGCGTGTTTGGTTAAACCCAACACAAATGTCTACTTATAAAGTGACGCCAAACGAAATCATGAGCGCGATTCAAGACAAAAGTTTAGAAGCCGCTCCGGGTAAATTTGGAGAACGAAGCAAAGAAGTTTTCGAATATGTTATTAAATACAAAGGAAAACTGACGAAGCCTGAAGAATATGAAAATATTGCCATTCGTTCTAATGCAGACGGATCTGTTCTTCGCTTAAAAGATGTCGCCAGAGTTGAACTTGGTGCTTACTCTTACAACAGTTTAACACGTTTGAACGGTAAAAAAGGAGTTGTAATGGGTATTATTCAGTTAGCAGGTTCTAACTCAAATGAAATCCAGATTGCAATTAATAAATTGATGGAGAAATCAGCTAAAGATTTCCCTAAAGGAATAAAACACAATATTTTCTACAGTACAAAAGTATCATTAGACCAATCTATTGAACAGGTTGAACATACTTTGATTGAAGCTTTTATATTGGTATTTATCGTAGTATTTATCTTTTTACAGGATTTTAGATCAACATTAATTCCGGCAATTGCGGTACCGGTAGCGATTTTAGGTACGTTCTTTTTCATGCAGTTGTTTGGATTCTCAATTAACTTACTGACATTATTTGCTTTAATTCTGGCAATTGGTATTGTGGTCGATGATGCTATTGTCGTCGTCGAGGCGGTGCATGCTAAAATGGAACATAAACATTTATCTCCAAAGGTAGCCACACACGAGGCGATGCACGAAATTACGGGTGCAATTATTTCGATCACTTTGGTAATGGCAGCGGTATTCTTGCCTGTTGGTTTTATGGAAGGTTCTACAGGAGTTTTCTATCGTCAGTTTGCTTTTACCATGGCAATTGCAATTGTAATTTCAGCGGTTAATGCATTGACTTTAAGTCCGGCTCTTGCTGCTTTATTCTTAAAAGATAATCATGCGGCAAACGGTGATACTCCATACGAGAAAAAAGGATTTAAAGAAAAATTCTTTAACGGATTTAATAAAAGTTTCGATTCCTTAACCAACCGTTATGTTGGAGGTTTGAAATTTTTAATTCGCAGAAAATGGCTAAGCTTAGGTGGATTGGCTTTAATTACTGTAGCAACAGTCATAATGGTAAAAACAACTCCAGCTGGATTTATCCCAACAGAAGATCAAGGATTTATTGCAATTGCGGTTAATACACCTTCTGGAACCTCTTTAGACGGAACTCAAAAAGTAATGACTGAAGCTGAAAATACATTAAGAGGTTTAGATGCTTCTCGATTTGTAACGGCTATTTCAGGTTTTAACTTATTGACCAATTCTACAAGTCCATCTTCAGCCGTTGTTTTTGTATTGCTTAAACCAAATGAAGACCGTGGCGATGTAAAAAATATTGACGAAATCATGAATCAGGTTCGTGGAAAATTAGGTGCTATTTCTGGAGGAAGTTTCTTCGTATTCAGTTTCCCAACCGTTCCTGGATTTAGCAACGTTGAAGCTTTAGATTTAGTGCTGCAGGATAAAACCGGAGGAAAACTGGATAAATTCAGCGGAATTTCTCAAAACTTCATCGGAGAATTGATGAAACGTCCAGAAATTGCAGTAGCGTTTACTTCTTTTAAAGCAGATTATCCTCAATTGCAATTGGACATCAATGATGAAAAAGCAAATCAATTGGGCGTAAATGTAAAAGACATTTTACAAACAATGCAGACGTATTTTGGTAGCGCACAAGCCTCTGACTTTAACCGATTTGGTAAATATTACAGAGTAGTTGTTCAGGCAGATATTGCCGACAGAGCTGATCCGTCATCAATTGACCGTGTATTTGTAAAAAACAAAACAGGCGAAATGGTTCCGATAAATACTTTAGTAAAACTGACTCGTATTTATGGTTCTGAAACCGCTTCTAGATACAACTTGTTCAACTCGATTTCGATTAATGCGATTCCGAAACCAGGATTTAGTTCGGGAGACGCCATCAAAGCAATCGAAGAAGTTGCAGCACAGCAATTGCCTGCAGGTTATGGTTATGAATTTTCAGGACAAACTCGTGAAGAGATTTCTTCTGGAGGGCAATCGGCAACCATTTTCTTATTGTGTTTGATATTTATCTATTTCCTGCTTGCTGCACAATATGAAAGTTACATTTTGCCTTTGGCCGTAATCTTATCAATTCCTGCAGGTATTTTTGGAGTATTTGTTGCCATCGGCTTGACCGGAATTGAAAACAACATTTACGTTCAGGTTGCGCTTGTCATGCTGATTGGGCTTCTTGCTAAAAACGCCATTTTGATTGTAGAGTTTGCAGTTCAAAAAAGAAAATCAGGCCAAGCTTTAGTCAAAGCTTCAATAGATGCGGCGAAACTTCGTCTGCGACCAATTATAATGACATCACTTGCCTTTGTCGTGGGATTAATTCCGATGATGAGTGCTAAAGGTCCATCAGCTCAAGGGAATCACTCGATTAGTATCGGTGCAGCTGGCGGAATGATTTCAGGAGTAATTCTAGGTTTGTTTATCATTCCGGTTTTATTCATCATATTCCAATATTTACAAGAAAAAGTTACCGGAAAACCAGTAGCCGTAATTCATAACGAAGAAAAATAAAAATGGAAAACTATATAACGACAGTGCTTGTGGCCATCATATTTGGCATCGGCTATATATCGTACAGAATCTCAAAAGATCTTGAAACCAGAAAAGATACTTGTACAGAAATTTAATGACAACATATAAAATGAAAAATTATATAACCAAAATCGTGATGATCGCCATTTTGATCACCACATTAATATCCTGTAAAGTTTCTAAGGATATTGAAACTCCAAAAGATGCATTTCCTGAGAATTTCAGGAATGCAGCAGTTTCAAAAGATACGGCAAGTATTGGCGATTTGGAGTGGAAAAACTTCTTTACAGAAAAAGATATTATCCAGTTAATAGACAGCGCAGTTGCAAGAAACAACGATTTGCAGATTGCCACAAAAAACATCGAAATTGCACAATACAGATTTACGCAGTCAAAATGGGGAAATGTTCCTCAGGCTAATTTATTTGTAAATGCAAGTACAAGCAATCCGTCAGACAATAGTTTTACGGGAATGAATTTGAATCAGGCTTTGGGCCAAAAACATATTGACGATTATTCTGCCGGAGTTTCACTTTCGTGGGAAGCTGATATTTGGGGAAAAATCCGCAATCAGAAAAAAGGTGCTTACGCTGGATATCTTCAGTCAGAAGAAGTTAAAAAAGCATTGCAAACTAATATCGTAGCCAATGTTTCTAAAGGATATTATAATCTTTTGATGTTGGATGCACAATTGAATATTGCGAGACAAAACTTGAAATTGAATGACAGTACAACTAACATTATCAAATTAAAATTTGATGCCGGACAAGTTACTTCATTAGGAATTCAACAATCGGAAGCACAGAAATTAAGTTCTGAGCAATTGATTCCGTTATTAGAACAAAACATTGCGATTCAAGAAAATGCTTTGAGCGTTTTGACAGGTTCTTTTCCTAATTCAAAAACGAGAAGTACTAGTTTGACCAATATTACAATTAAAAATAATAATGCAATCGGAATTCCGTCTTCATTAGTAAGCAGAAGACCTGATGTAAAAAGTGCCGAATTAGCATTAAAAGTGGCTAACGCAAATGTTGGAATTACAAAAGCAGATTTATATCCTGCTCTAAGAATTACAGCTCAAGGCGGTTTGAATTCATTTGAAACCAGTAATTGGTTTAACATCCCAGCTTCATTATTTGGAACTGTGGCTGGAGGTTTAACACAGCCTTTATTAAACAACAAAAGAGTTAGAACGCAATATAACATTGCTGTTGCCGAAAGAGAAAAAGCAGTTTTAAATTTCAGACAATCTGTTTTAGTCGCAGTAAGCGAAGTTTCTGATGCTTTGGTAAAAGTAGAAAAATTACAACAGCAGGAAGCATTTTTGCAACAACGTGTAAAAACATTACAGCAAGCCATTAAAAATGCCAATTTGTTATTTAAAAACGGTATGGCTGAATACTTAGAAGTTCTTTCAGCGCAAGCCAATTTATTGCAGAGCGAGCTGGAACTGGCAAACATAAAAAGAGAGCAATTAGCTGCTAATACCGATTTATATCGCGCATTGGGCGGAGGTTGGAAATAATACCCGTTAATTATTTATTTTTTGAGATGAAAACGCTGTGAAACTTTGGTTTTGCAGCGTTTTTTTATTTTTCTGTTGTCATGGAACGCGGATTAAACGGATTTATACAGATTTCTTATAATCTGCGCTTATTTCGTTACTTTTGATTTTCCTTAATCTATATAATTAAACCTATGAAAAAAATAGCACTAATTGCACTTTTAGCTTTACTGTTTACCAATTGTAAAAAAAGCAATCAAGATGAAGAATTAAAACCAATAGAAAAACCAGCAGCTGTAAGTGCTGTAAAAAAAACCGAAGCGAAGGTCGATCAAAAAGAAGAACAAGATTGTAAAGATATTGCAGTAGAGATGGGAGACGGAAAAGAATGTATCTTAAAAAATACAGATCTTGAAAAAGTGTACCAAAATATCATTAAAAATAAAGAAGTCGAAGAATCTAGTTATTTTTTAAGTGCGATTCCAAGCGAAAATAAATCTGTTGAAGTAAATCAAAATGGATTAATGTCAATCGATTATGAAATCACAAAAGACAAAGTTGCTATTTCTATGAATTATGAAGGCGGTGTGACAGAAGTAACACTCGAAAAAATAAAGGACACTATTAAAAAGAGTATTTATCACTATGCTGACTAAATTCTGAAATGAAATAAAAATTTCGTATAATCTTTGATTAAACCGCTATGCAACTTTTAAGTGTTTAGCGGTTTTTCTTATTTCCTGCTGAGCGAAGTTCTTGAATCGCTCAGCAGGACATATGCATTGATAGAATTTTTACTCTTGATTCTTTACTTTCTATTCTCTAAAATCTAAATTAACTTGTCCTAAATGACCTTAAAATAGTCGTAAATACCTATTCGATAAAAAAATAAAGATCAGTAAGTTTGTAATACATTAACCAATAACTATTTAAAAAAATAAAAACCATGAAGAAAGCAAAAATTATTTTTTGGATTACTACAATTATTATTTTTCTATTTGAAGGCGTTATGCCGGCCTTAACTTCTCAAACTGAATTAGCGAAAGAAGGAATTAAACATTTAGGATATCCTGAATATTTTGGAAATGCTTTAGTTGTCTTTAAAATTCTAGGCGTTTTGGTATTGGTGATCCCACAGATTCCGAATAGAGTTAAAGAATGGGCCTATGCCGGATTTGCATTCGATTTTATATTCGCTTCGATAAGTCATTTTGCAGTAGACGGTGTTAATTTTCAATCTTTTTTCCCTTTGATCTTTTTAGTGATTTTAGCGATTTCATATACGTATCATCATAAAATAGAGCGCTATAAAAATATTGCGTTATAAACTTTTGGAGGCGATGATAGAGGTTTTTAAAACAAATGTTCAAGAAGTCGATCAGTCAAAAATGATTGTGGGGAAACTTCTTGAGCATTTTCCAAACAGTATTATCAATTTTGATTTGGAAGACTGCGATAAAATTCTGCGCATTCACTCCTCCTCCATTTCAAATAAAAAAATAATTGAGCTTCTAGATTCGTATGGTTATCAATGCGAAGTACTTTTATAAGTTACCAAAATCAACTTAAAAATTTGGTTTTCAAAATTTTAAATAAATTATTGTAAATTTGAAACACTATCAATCATTAAATCAAAAAAAATGAATATACCCGCTGGACATCAAACTGTAATGCCTTATTTAATTCTAAAGGGCGCATCACAATTTATTGATTTTACCAAAAAAGTTTTTAGTGCAGAAAATTCTCATTCACCTGTTTTACGCGAAGACGGAACAATAATGCATAGTGAAATAAAGATAAACGGAAGCACAATTATGGTAACTGATGAAACTGCAGATTGGGGAAAACAAACCGCAAACTTATTTATATATGTTCCAAATGCTGATGACACATATAAAATAGCGTTAGAAAACGGTGCAGCAAGCTTAATGGAACCAAGCGATCAGGAGTATGGCAGAGCTTGCGGCGTAACAGATTCCTTTGGAAATGTTTGGTGGATCACCTCTGTTAACAAATAATTTTTTAAGACAATAGAATGAAAACAGCAGTTCAAAAAAATGTTGTTGAAACATTTCAAAAATTAAACGAAGTACTTTCCTATTTTTCGCAGGAAGAATTTAATATTGTTCCTTTTAAAGGAAGCTGGACGGCAGGACAAACCGCTCAGCATATTATTTTAGCTTGTTCTGGCTATCCAGAATTGTTTTCTGGAAAAACAGAAAAAACCATTAGAAAATATGATGAGCATGTTAAAGAGCTCGAAACGTTATTTCTAAACTTCAATATCAAAATGGAATCGCCAGAATTCCTTAGACCTGAAAAAAAAGAGTACAATAAAAATTCGCTGACTTTAGTACTGCTCAAAATAGAATCTGATTTACTTGAGGCAATAGAAAATTATGATTTAACCTTGACTTGTCTGGATTTTCACTTGCCAAATTCCGAAAATTTTACCATTTATGAATGGATTAATTTTGCCTTGGTTCATGCACAAAGGCATACAAACCAACTGAATTCTATTTTACAATACTTAACCAAATTGTAAATTGAACATATTAACTTTCAACCAAAACCAAAAACCATTTTTATGAAATCAAAAGGAGGCGCTGTTTTCTTATCGGGATTAATTGCCGGCACATTAGATATTGTTGCGGCAATTACCGTTTACTCTATTATTCTAAACAAAACTACCGGAATAAAAATTTTGCAGTCTATAGCAAGCGGTATTTTTAAAAAAGAAGCTTACACAGGTGGTTCGAGTATGGCTTTGATCGGATTACTGCTTCATTATTTCATTGCCTTTACGTTTGCCTGGTTTTATTTCATTCTTTATCCTCGTCTTTCATTTCTAAAAAAGAATGCTTTACTCTCAGGAATTGTTTATGGCATCTTTGTATGGATTATAATGAATCTTATAGTATTGCCAATTGTATTTCCTGTTTTGCCAGAGAAACATTTCGATTTTCCTTTAATGCTGTCCATTTTAATTTTGATCGTCTGCATTGGAATTCCAATTTCTTTTATAACTAAAAAATACTATTCTATTAAGGAATAGTTTCAGGTTTCAGGTTTCAGGTTTCAGGTTTCAAGTTTCAGGTTTCAGGTTTCAGGTTTCAGGTTTCAGGTTGAAATGCATATTTTACCGCAAAGTACGCAAGGAGATAGTAGCTTGTTTTTAATATTATAAAAAAAAGTTCGCAAAGCTTTGCGAACTTTGTGTTTTAACTAAACCTTTATATAAATAAACTTAGCGTCCTTTGAGGTAAAATATACGATTAACAATTCTGCATTTCAACCTGAAGCCTGAAACTTGAAACTTGAAACTTGAAACAAAAAAAAAGCAACACGATAACGGTTGCTTTTTTTTTTAGAGAATTAGAACTTATTGTTAAACTTTTGTTCTTCCGCTTATCAATGAGATTATGAATAATACCAAAAATATAAAGAATAAAACTTTTGCAATACTAGCAGCTCCAGCGGCAATTCCGCCAAAACCAAAAATTCCGGCTATAATAGCAAGAACGATAAAAATAACTGTCCAACGTAACATAATATTTATTTTTTAGTTAGAAAAATGACTTTTTGACAAGTCTGATTTGTTTGTTACTCAAAGTTCTCAAATTCCTACAATTCGCATTAACTCAAAACGTTAATTTTTTATCGCAATCAACTATAAATCAAATTTTTAAAGTACTTTTATAATTCTCCTCTTTTCGTTACAGAATTCCCACCTGTAAGCATTTGAGTTAATTTTTTGATCGATTGGATTAATTCTCGCTCTACACCTAAAGTAATTTTATATCAAAATAACAGAAATATGGAATTAGCCACGGTCCAAAGCACAACAGCTACAAAACACGGTGTGATTTTAGAGAAAACAGAAAGAGCATTTGAAGAATTAGGCGTTTTAAATCCAGCCATTTACCAAGACGGAAATTCTGTTCATATGTTTTACAGAGCGGCTAAAAAAGGTAACTTTTCAACAATTGGTTATTGTCGTTTTGAAGGTCCGACAACTTTAGTAGAAAGACTTGCAGAACCGATATTTTCTCCTGAATATATTTATGAAATTCACGGTGTTGAAGATCCGAGAATTACTAAAATTGATGACACCTTTTACATGACTTATGTTACCTATGATGGATTGAATGCCTCTGGTGCTTTAGCAACGTCGAAAGATTTAAAAAAGTTTAAAAAGAAAGGAATTATAACACCAAAATTTATTCTGCATGATTTTACTAATCTAATTAGAAAACATTTACAGAATTCAAGCATTGCTAAAATTTTAGCTTTTAATGTAGAAAGAAATTATCCTCTTGCTCAAATGACAATCGAACATTCGCTTGTATGGGACAAAAATGTAGTTCTTTTTCCGAAAAAAATTAACGGAAAATTTGTGGCACTGCATCGATTATTTCCATCAATTCAAATTTTCACTTTTGAAAAAAAGAGCGATTTGACAGTTGACTTCTGGAAAGAGTATTTGGAGAATTTACCCAATTATCTGGTAATGGAACCAAGATACGAGCATGAAACCAGCCACATTGGCCCTGGTGCACCGCCTATTGAAACAAAAGATGGCTGGCTTATGATTTATCATGCAGCTGAAAAACGCGATAAAGGATTAGTTTATCATGCCTGTGCTGTGTTGCTTGATCTCGAAAATCCGCAGAAAGTGATTGGAAGATTATCAAAACCTATTATAACACCAGAAGAATATTACGAACGAAATGGGTATGTAAATTATGTTGTTTTCCCTACGGGAACAGCCATTTTTGATGACCTTTTATATATTTATTACGGTGCTGCCGATGACAAAATTGCGGTGGCTTCATTGAACCTAAACGACTTATTAACTGAACTAAAACAGAATTCCCATGAAAACGATATCTAATAAATCAAAAATAGTTTTTTTATCTACTTTTCCGCCAACACAATGCGGGATTGCAACTTATACGCAGGACACAATTAAAGGAATCAACGATGTTTTTGGTAAATCAGTTACTTGCGAAATTTGTGAACTGGTAGACAAACCTAACGCAAAATCAACTCAAGCTTTTACTTTAAACACAAAAAACAAAGAAGAATATGCAAAAGTTGCCGAAGAAATCAATAATGATAAAGCGGTTAAATTGGTACATATTCAACATGAATTTGGTTTGTTTGGAGGAAATTATGGAGACTATTTATTAGATTTTTTGAATGTTGTCAAAAAACCCTTAACATATACTTTTCACAGCGTTATCCCGAATCCTAATAACGAATTGAAAACTTTTGTGAAATTATTATTGAGCTACAGTAATTCTGTATTTGTAATGACAAATCAATCAAAAGAAATTTTGATGAGAGATTATGACATTAAAGAAGAAATTATTACTTGTGTACCTCACGGAACGCATATTGTAATTTACGAAGCACCGGATAAAGCAAAAGAAAAATTTGATATTCAAGACAGAAAAGTACTTGCTACATTTGGTCTTTTGGGAGAAGGGAAAAATATAGAAACAGGTTTGCAGGCTATGCCAAAAATTATCGAAAATACACCAAACGCATTGTATTTGATAATTGGAAAAACACACCCAAATTTAATTATTGACGGTGTTGATGCTTACCGCAATAAGTTAGAAGCAATCGTCGAAGATTTAAATATAAAAGATAACGTTCGTTTTATCAATCAGTATTTAGATACAGATGAGCTGTTAGATTATTTAAAAGCAACAGACATTTATCTGTTTACTTCTAAAGATCCAAATCAGGCTGTAAGCGGCACTTTTTCATATGCTATGAGCTGTGCTTGCCCAATTGTTGCCTCAAAAATTCCTCATACTTTAGAAGTTCTTACGCCAGATTCTGGAGTTTTGGTTGATATTGGAAATGTAGATCAGTTTTCAGATGCAGCTATCAAATTACTTTCTGATGATGAATTAAGAACTGAAATGGGAATTAATGCCTTCAGAAAAACAAGAGCATCTTCTTGGGAAAATGTGGCAATTACACACATGAATACGTATAAAGAATTGATCGAGAATCCTTCTGAAATTAAATTCAGCTATCCTTCAATTCAATTAGGACATATTAAAAAAATGACCACAGATTTGGGAATTATCCAATTCAGCAAAATCTCTGTTCCAGACCTTTCATCAGGTTATACCTTAGATGATAATGCACGTGCACTTATTGCATTATGTATGCATTATAAACTAACAAAAGACAAAGAAGATCTTCCTTATATTTTGATTTATTTAGATTTTATCGAGCGTTGTCAAAAACCAAAAGGAAACTTTATCAACTATGTTGATCAAGAAAACCGCGAACATATTGAACAAAATGCTGAAGTTAATTTAGAAGATTCTAATGCTAGAGGTATTTGGGCTTTAGGAACTGTAGTTTCAATGAAAGATATTTTACCAGATGCAATTTCTAAAAAAGCTTCAAAAATTTTATTGAACTCATTAAAATGGGCAGAGAGTATACAATCTCCTCGTTCTATTGGTTTTGCAACAAAAGGTTTGTATTTATATCACACAGCTGTTCCTAATTTATACGTTGCAGCAATTATTAATAAACTGAATGCAAAATTGCTTTCTAACTATGAAATTCATGCTTCAAACGACTGGAAATGGTTTGAAAACTATATGACGTACGGAAATGGTATTTTACCAGAATCAATGCTGTTTGCTTATTTAACAACAAATAAACCTATTTATAAAAAAGTAGCTTTAGATTCTCTTGATTTCTTGATGTCGAAAATGTTTAAAGGCAAAGACTTTAAAGTAATTTCAAATAACGGATGGCTTCACAGAGATTCAGAAGCAAAAGAATACGGAGAACAACCAATTGACGTTGCATACACTATTCATACCTTGAATTCATTTTATGCTGCTTTTGGTACGCCAGAATATAAAAACAAAATGAAAATTGCTTTTAACTGGTTTTTAGGTAAAAATCATTTAGGTGAAATTATGTACAACCCTATTAGTGGTGGTGGTTATGACGGACTTGAAAAAGAAAACGTAAACTTGAATCAAGGAGCTGAATCTACAGTATGTTTCTTGACAGCCAGACTGTTGATGGAAAATCTTAAATTATCTGAAATCAAAGTTATTCCGTTAATGAAAACCGGAACAGACGTTGCTATAAATTCTTAAGTCAATTATATGATAATAGGCTAGCCAAAATGCTATTACATAAACTCAGAAAATCCCTCTTCTACAAGAGGGATTTTTTGTTAACTAAATTGTCGCTAACGTCAATTTTTTACGATTATTGTGTTTAAATGTTAATTATATAAACTTCCAAAAAAGTTGTGTAATATGTTTTGCTTTCTTATAAAGTAATTTTAATACTTGTAAATGAGAGGGTAAGCAAAATTTTTAAATCATTGTTTCTCAGAAGTTTATTTTCGATTTAATAACCTAAAACATAGTATTTTGATTCTCACTTTAAAAAATACATTCACCGAGATAGGAAATGCAACACTGTTTGCAAAGCAGTTTTTTAAGGAAGTTTTTATACCTCCTTATGAGGGAAAAGAATTCCTAAAACAATGTTATGTTATAGGATATAAATCATTACCGCTGGTTGCGATCACTGGTTTTATTATGGGATTGGTTCTTACGCTTCAGTCGAGACCAACTTTGGTAAAATTTGGTGCTGAATCTTGGCTTCCAGGAATGGTAGCACTTTCTTTAATTAGAGAGATTGCTCCGGTAATTACAGCTTTAATTTGTGCCGGAAAGGTATCATCAGGAATTGGTGCGGAATTAGGCTCAATGAAAGTAACTGAACAAATTGATGCCATGGAAGTTTCGGCAATCAATCCTTATAATTATTTAGTTGTAACTCGAATTTTAGCTACAACATTAATGGTACCGCTTTTAGTAATTTTTGCAGATGCCATCGGAATTTTTGGAGGATATATTGGAATTAATATTCACGGCGATGTTAATTTTTACCGATTTGTAACACAAATTTTTCAATCGCTAGAATTTCTAGATGTTATTCCGGCTACAATTAAGACTTTTTTCTTTGGCTTTTTTATCGGAATGATTGGATGTTACAAAGGATTTAATGCATCAAATGGAACTGAAAGCGTGGGTAAAGCGGCAAACTCTGCTGTAGTAACTGCTTCATTAACCATTTTTATAATTGATATGGTCGCTGTACAGATAACCGATTTATTTTTTTAAGATGATTAAAGAGAAAGAAAATATAGAACCTAAAGCAGAAGTACAAAGCAAAAGTCCGATCATTGAGATTAAGGATCTGCATAAAACTTTTGGCAAGGATAATAAAATATTAAGAGGCGTAAATCTGACTGTAAACAAAGGTGAAGATTTAGTAATCTTAGGCCGTTCAGGTTCAGGAAAATCAGTTACTATAAAATGCATTGTTGGCTTAATTGAACCAGACAAAGGCGAAATAAAAGTTTTTAATGAAAATGTACTAAATCTGACAAAACCAGAATTAAATGAAATCAGGGTCAGAATTGGATTTTTATTTCAAAGCGGTGCGTTGTATGATTCGATGTCAGTAAGAGAAAATTTAGCTTTTACCTTAAGAAAACATAGAAAAGATTTGACAGCTGAAGAAGTTGAAAGTGAAATTGTAGAAGCTTTAGACAGTGTTGGGTTAAGCGATGCAATCGAAAAAATGCCGTCTGAATTATCTGGAGGAATGCAAAAAAGAATTGGCTTGGCCAGAACTTTAATTCTTAAGCCTGAAATCATTTTATACGACGAGCCTACAACAGGTTTAGATACGATAACATCAAGAGAAATCAGCGAATTAATCTTAGATATTAAACACAAGCAAAAAACAACATCTATAATTATTACGCACGATATGGCCTGCGCAAAATTAACTGCAGACCGTATTATGGTATTAAAAGATGGCGTTATACATGCTGAAGGAACATACGAAGAACTAGAAAAAGACGAAGACGAATGGGTTCGCTCATTTTTTGAATAAGCAAAATAAATAATTAGAAATCATGGATAAGCAATCTGGATACACTTGGAAATTAGGAATGTTTGTAACAATAGGTTTATTGCTTTTTATAATGGCAATATACTTTATCGGAAAACAGAAAAACCTTTTTGGATCAACATTCAACATCACATCTAACTTTAGAACTGTAAGCGGTTTAGAGGTCGGGAACAATGTACGTTTTTCAGGAATTAATATCGGAACTGTAGAAGAAATCAGATTAGTAAATGATTCTTCAGTTATAGTATCAATGGTTATAAAAGATGACGTTCGAGAATTTATTAAAACAGATGCGCGTACCAGTATTGGTTCTGACGGATTAATGGGCGATAAAGTGCTGACAATTTCTCCGGGAGTAAAATCTCAAAAAGCAATTGAAAACGGTGGACAATTGGCATCTCTTAAAGGAATTGAGATGAACGATATTATGAAAAGCGTTAAAAAAAGTATGGATAACGTGGGCGTAATATCTGAAGAGCTGGCAATTTTCAGTCATAGCATGAACAACGGAAACGGTGCTTTAGCAAGATTGGTTCGTGATGATAAAATGGCGAACAGCGTATCGAACACCCTTTCTAACTTAGAATCTGGAACTAAAGGTTTCAGTGAAAATATGGAAGCTGCAAAAAGCAATTTCTTATTTAAAGGTTACTTCAAGAAAAAAGAGAAAGAAAAAGAAAAGGCTAAAGAAGAAGCAAAAGAGAAAAAAGAAGAGCAAGCTGAAAAGCTAGAAAAAGCTAATAAAGAGAAAGAAGAAAAGGCTAAAGAAGAAAAGGCTAAGGAAGAAAAACAGAAACAGGAAAAGCAGAAAGAAGAAGACGCTAAAAAAGCAAAATCTTAAACTCTTGAAAACAATGTTATGAAAGCCACATATAAAAATATAAGCCTTAAAATCTTAAAGGTAACCGGAATAGTAATAGCAAGTATTTTGCTGTTACTATTTTTGATTCCGCTGCTTTTTCCTGGAACAGTTGCGTCTGAAGTAAAAAAGATTGCAAACGAACGTTTGGATACGAAATTAGATTTTTCGAAATCCAGACTTTCCTTTTTTACACATTTTCCCTCACTTACAGTTTCACTTGATGATTTGTCGATGACAGGTTCTGCACCGTTTAGAAATGATACTTTGCTTAAAGCGGAACAAGTTGCATTTGGAATTAACCTAAAAAGATTGATTTTCGACAACGAAGTTAAAATCAATAAATTATACGTTTCTAAAGCGATGATAAATATAATGGTAAACCAAAAAGGGCAAGCCAATTATAATATTTATATCGCTCCTGAGGAGAAAAAACTAAAACCAAATGAAAAACCAGATGAAGGAACCGCTATTCGATTAGAACGAATTGATTTGGAAGATTGTCATGTAAAATATAACGACCGTTCTGCCAAAATACTGGTTGATGCAAAAGGTTTTAATTATGTAGGAAAAGGAAATTTGAGCGAAGATATTTTTGATTTGAATACAGATGCTCAAATTGACAAACTTGATTTCTATTACAACAGAACTGGTTATTTAAGAAGAAAAGAAGTTCACGCCAATTTAATTACGCGAATCAATACTCATGCGCTTTCGTTTATTCTTCAAAAAAACGAATTGCATATCAATAAGCTACCACTAAAATTTACAGGCTTTTTTACTATTTTGAGAGATGGTTATAAAATCAATATTAAAGCTGCTTCAGAAAATACAACCGTAAAAGATTTATTGTCTGTCATGCCGCCAGAATATTTGACATGGCTGGAAGAAACTGAAATTTCAGGCAGAAGTGACTTGCTTCTGACTTTCAAAGGAAATTATAATGTTGCTAAAAAACAAAAACCAAATTTAGCTTTCAATTTAAAAATCGAGAAAGGAGCTGTAAATTATCAAAATGCACCAGTGCCTTTAACCGATTTTAATATGGATCTGAATGCTATGCTGCCTGATCTTGATCCGGAAAAATTATTAATAAATCTAAGAGCACTTAAATTTAAAGTGGGTGAAAAAGATTATTTTAATGCTTACCTGCACAGCAAAGGCTTATCTGAAATGACGGTTGATGCAAGTGTAAAGGGTGCGCTGGACCTCGCTGTTGTTGATGCTGCTATTGGCTTAAATAGTATTGAATTAAAAGGACTCTTAAAAACTGATATTCAGGCTAAAGGTGTTTTTAGCACTTCAAAAAAACTATTTCCAAAAACTATCGGAGGAATTGCTTTGCATAATGGCTGGCTAAAAACAGACTCCTATCCTAACCCAATTACCAATATCACTTTTGTTGCCAATATACTTAACAAGGCAGGAACCTATCAAGATTTGATTGTGGCCGTAGCGCCTGCATCTTTTGTTTTTGAAGGAAATCCGATGTATCTAAACGCTACATTATCTGATTTTAGTGATCTGGCTTATAATGCAAAAATAAAAGGCGAATTGAATGTTGGCCGAATTTATCAGGTTTTCTCTAAAAAAGGATTGGATGTAACAGGTTATGCAAAAGCGGATCTGTCGCTAAAAGGAAAACAAAGTTATGCTACAACAGGACAATATGATAAACTCAATAATAAGGGAACTATTATTCTTAAAAATATAAAAGCGACATCAGAACTTTTTCCGAAATCTTTTTTCATTAAACAAGGAAATTTCCGATTTCAGAATGAGAAAATGTGGTTTGAAAAGTTCAATGCTTCTTACGGAAAATCAGATTTTGATATTAACGGATATCTGCTGAACACTATTAATTATTTCTTAGAATCACACGGAACTTTGACCGGGAACTTCAACATGAAGTCAAAACTGATTAATGTTGATGAATTTATGGCACTTGAAAAAGGCGAAAATACCGATCGAAATCTTGAAGTTGAATACGCTAAAGAAGATCATCCAAAAATGAGCGGTGTTGTTCTAGTTCCTAAAAATCTAAATGTTTCGCTTACAGCAAATGCTGATAAAGTCGAATATAACGGTTTGGTTTTAAACAACCTTTCTGGAAAATTTGGAATTTCAAAAGAAGGCTTTTATTTAGAAAAATCAACTTTTGACATCATCGACTGTATTGTTGGAGTTGATGCATCTTATAAAGACGAATCACCAACTACAGCACATTTTAATGCCCATTTTACAGCTAAAGATTTTAGTGTACAAAGAGCTTACAAAGAAATTCCGATGTTTCATGAAATGGTTTCTGTGGCTGAAAAAGCACAAGGAATTATTTCTGTTGATTATACTGTAAAAGGAGATTTAAACGGAAATATGGGGCCAATTTACGAATCTCTTGAAGGCGGAGGAACTTTAAACTTGCGTGATGTGCAGGTAAAAGGATTAAAATTATTTGACGGAATCAGTTCTAAAACCGGACAAAAAGGATTAGATAATCCTGATCTAAAAGGAATCGAAATTATCTCAACTGTCGATAATAATTTAATCCACGTAGAGCCTTTTACATTTTCGGTAGCCAGCTTTAGACCCACTATAAAAGGAACAAGCAGTTTTGACGGATTACTGGATTTACGAGTACGATTAGGACTTCCGCCCTTTGGCATTATCGGAATTCCAATTGTAATCACAGGAACTCACGATGATCCAAAAATTAAGGTTTTTAGTAAAACTGGCAAAAAAATAAACGATGCCATTTATGATGAAATTCGAAATAAAGTAATTCGTGAAGAAAAAGTAAGCAAACCATAAAATCAAAAGAAAAAATGAAAAATAAAAAACAGAATGGCGGCAGTACATTCGAAAAATTCGCTACTAAGGTTTCAAAAGCTTCTGGAAGTACAACTGCTTTTTTAGGTGCTTTTTTTATCGTTGTAGCATGGGCGGTTTCAGGTCCGGTTTTTAATTATTCTGAAACTTGGCAATTGGTTATTAATACCGGTACAACAATTATAACGTTTCTTATGGTCTTCTTGATTCAGAAAGCCCAAAATAAAGATTCTCTTGCCATTCAATTGAAGTTAAATGAATTAGTAGCTTCTAACGAATATTCAAGCAATAGTTTAGTTGATATTGAAAGCATGACTGAGGAAGAGATGATTATTGTTCAAAAATACTATCACAGACTTAGCGAGCTTGCCAAAAAAGAAGAAAGCATAAGAACTTCTCACTCGATTGCCGAAGCACATCAGCAGCATGAACGAAAAGATAAAAACAGAAGTGGGCTAAAAACGATTCAAAAACCAAATACAACAAATCGAAATACAACCAAAAAATGAAACTACGCTCTATAGAAACTTTCTGGCCATTAAAAAATGCTATGAAAGCAAGTTATCCATCAATAGATTCGGATTTAAATACAACGATTTTAATTATTGGAGGTGGAATTACTGGAGCTTTAATTGCTTATAAATTAATAAACGACGGCAAAAAAGTAGTATTGGTTGACCGCCGCGACATCTGCAGCGGAAGCACTGCAGCCAGCACAGCGCTTCTTCAATATGAAATTGATGTAGCATTGCATGAGCTTATTAAAATTAGAGGAATAAACTGCGCTGTTGACAGTTACAGAAATGGAAAAAAAGCCATTTTTGATTTGCGAACCATAATTGACACTGTAAAAAGCGATTGCCAATTTGAATTCAAAAAAAGCATTTATTTCAGCTCTGTTCAAAAAGATCTTCCTTATTTAAGAAATGAATATAAAGCCCGCAAAGAACATGGATTTGATGTGAATTGGCTTGAAAAATACGAATTAAAAAAAATGGGTTTAAATGCTCTTGCGGGAATTGAGTCTAAAACCGCGGCAGTTATGGATCCGTATCGATTGGCAAGTGACATTTTAATTTACTGCCAGAAAAAAGGCATGCAGATTTTTGACCGCACTAATATCACCTCAATTCAAACTCAAAAAGGAAAATCTATAGCGCATACCGAAAATAAATTTACAATCACTGCAGATCATGTTGTACATTGTTCTGGTTATGAAAGTACTCAGACATTAGACGAGAAAGTAGTTGACTTAAAAAGTACCTACGTAATTGCATCTGAGAGTTTGCCTGATCTGCCAAATTCTTTTAAAAATGCCATATTTTGGGATACCAGTAAGCCCTATTTATATTTTAGATCTACTGTAGATGGCAGAATTATTGCAGGCGGAGGAGATGAAGAATTTGTAGATGCTAAAAAACGTGATAAATTATTACCTAAAAAAGAACAATATCTTTTACGAAGATTTCAGCGAAAATTTCCCAATATAAATTTTAAGCTCGATTATTCCTGGGCTGGAACTTTTGGAGAAACAAGAGATGGACTTCCTTATTTTGGAAAACCAGATCCGGATAAAAACGAACATTACGTTCTAGGTTTTGGCGGCAACGGAATTACCTTCAGCGTTATTGGAATGAATTCTATTCTAGATTCTATAAATGGAATCAAGAATCAGGATTTGGAATATTATAAGTTTAAGCGTTAATTTTTTAGCTTCTAAGATACTGAGTTGCTAAGTTGCTGAAAAAAACTTAGAACCTTAGCAACTCAGAACCTTAGTGTCTTAAATGCTATAGCACTAATTCCATTTGTATGTTACAGCGTTTGTAAGGCGTTGGTAAACCAAATACCTTTTGAAAACCCAGTTTATAATACAAATTAACTGCGGGCTTTAAGATTGTGTTGCTTTCCAAATATATTTTTTTTGCGCCTTGTTCTCTAGCATAATTCACAATAGTTTGGCCTAATAAAAAGCCAATGTTTTTACCCTGCGCTTTTGGAGAAACTGCCATTTTTGCCATTTCAAAATCATAATCAGAATTATTCATTTTAATCAGCGCACAAACTCCCACAGGCTCATTTTTATACAAAGCCACGAAAATTTTTCCGCCCTTATTTAAAATATATTCTTCTGGATTATCTAAAGCTTTGTAATCGGCTTCTTCCATTTCAAAATAAGTCGAAATCCATTCTATATTTAAAGATCTAAAAGCTTCACGGTATTGAGGTTCATATCCTGTAATTTTTACATCTTGGCTTTCTCTCAATTTTTTCTGTTCGTTAACTCTTTTAAGCAAAGTTTTCTGCTCCAATAAAAACTCCCATTCTTCTAAAGCTGCCCAAAGATTTGTAGAAGATTCTGCAATTAATCCGTCAACCGCAGCTTCTACATCCTTCAATTGGAGCTTTAATTCTTTTGAAAATGCTATTCCCTGCGCTGTCAAACCCACAATATTTCGTCGTTTGTCATTGCTTTTTAAACTTTCTTCTACTAAACCTGCCACAATCATTTCCTGAACAATTTTACTGACAGAAGGCTGAGAATGACCAATTTCATTTGCAATTTCTGTAATTGTTATTTCTCTATCTTCTGTAAGCGTATAAAAAACAGGAAACCATTTTGGCATAAAGTCCATTCCGTACAACTCGTATATTTTAGCAGCATCATCTGTAATAATTGCTGTCATCAAACGCAACCGGCTTCCTAAAGCCACTTTGCCTACTTTATTAAAAAATTCCATATATAATTAATTACATAACTAGTTATGCAAAGATATGTAAAAATAGGTTCAAAGTTGCAAAGGTTTTTCTGCACTGCTAATTTTAATTCTAAAATAAAAAAGACGGACAAATAATGTCCGCCTTATATTTATCTTTAAACCTTCAAACCTTTGTTGCTTTGAACCTTTGCAACTTTGAACCTTTAAACCTTCAAATTAAGCTGTAATAGCCATCGGATTCAAATTGAATTTATATTCTTTTGGGCTGCAGTTGAACTTTTCTTTAAAGATTTTAGAGAAATAGCTTCTGCTGGTAAAACCAATGCAGTAAACAATCTCAGAAATATTTAAGTCAGATGTTCGCATTAGAACTTCGGCTTTTAAAACTCTAACGTGAGTAATATAGTCGTTTACAGTCCTGTTGTGTATTAATTTAAAACCTTCTTGAAGTTTATTTGGTGACAAACCTGATTTTTTGCTTAACGATTTAATGGTGAAAGCTTCTTCAGGGCAAGATTTTATAAATTCAGAAAGTTCTTTGATTTCTTCCATTTCTTTAAGAGTCAGACAATTTGTATCTTTTGATGCATTTAAATCATCTGTATGTTGCTGAATTTCCATTGCAAGAATAATTCTTAAAATTCCTTCTTTCAATAAATTTCTAACAACTCCGGTTTGTGTTATAGCGTTTAATTGCTCAATTTTTTCAGCAATTTTCAAATTATAAGAACCTACATAAAAGAAATCTTGAACCGTATTATTTTCAAAGAAAGTTTCTTTTACTTTTTGATTTAAAGAATGCAGATTATTTTCGTCAACTTGCGTTCCAACAATAATCAAAGTAAATTTTGTTTTGATGTCTTTTTCAAAGAACAAAACATTATCCTGTTTGTTTTTAGAAGTAACAATAGCAGTCTGAAAAGTTTTGAATTTTCTTTCTTCACCGTTAAGTCCAAAACTATGCGATAAATTTCCTTTAGAACAGTATGCGAAATAAACAGGAGATGACATAACGTTTAGAATATCCAATCGAACATCAGCTGAAAAAGTCATATCAAACTGCACGTACGAAATATTATCATTAAAAGAGGCACCAATAATAGATCCTTTTGCAAAACTATTATTAACTTCAAGCTTATGTTCGTCTAAATCAAAAGTGATTTTTCCGCCTAAGTTGCTGTTCAATTCCTCAAATATATTTTGAATTTTTTCTGTATGGATGGTAACTATTTTCATTTTGCCTGAATTTAAATTCGATAATCTGTTGTAGATTTATATCACGAAGCATTTGCTGCGTTTGCAAATCTGACATCAAAGTTCGTTCACAAGTAGGCCAAAAATGTTATATAATTTTCGGCTTTTGTTTTATAATTACTTATGGTAATATTTTAACTCAAATAAATTATTTCTTAATTCAAAAAAAATGAAAAGTTTTTCTTTCTCACCTATATCCTCTCATGAAGCTAACATTTTGATTTTAGGGACAATGCCCGGAACAAAATCTTTAGAACTAAATCAATATTACGGACACAATCAAAATAACTTCTGGAAATTTATGTTCATTATTTTAAGGGAAGATTTTTCAAATGATTATGAAACGCGAAAAGCATTATTGCAAAAAAACAACATTGCACTTTGGGATGTTCTTCAATACTGTGATAGAATTGGCAGTTTAGACAGCGCCATAAAAAACGAAATTGCCAATGACTTCGAAACCTTTCTAGAAAAACATTCTAACATCAAAATCATTCTGTTTAATGGTCAAAAAGCGGCCTCGTTTTTCAAGAAATATGTTCATCTAAAAAAAACATATCAGCTAATTACATTGCCTTCTACAAGTCCAGCAAATGCGAGCAAAGGTTTTCAATCTAAATTAGATGAATGGAAAATTATTGCATCTTTAGTACGATATTGAAATCATATAACATTTTCAATTTAAAATATAACACAAAATTTCGACATCTAAATTAATTTTACTTCAACGAAATAAAAGCCATTAGAAGAAATTTTTAGGATGAGAAAGAGGCTTTTTAAAATATAGATATTACTAAGAAAAACTGTAAAAAGTTTAGACTATAAAAGCAACATTGGTTATGTTAGTTTATTTTGAAAAGAAAGCTATTCTAATTATTTAGGGTAGCTTTGTTTTTTTATTCGAAATCTAAACCAAATAATTATGAAAATTCAAACCTATTACAACCACATACGATTCTACCCCCCACATCATTTTGTATATTACCCAGTTTTATTCCTCTTCTTAGCGGGCAGCCTTTATCTTGCTTTTACCACAAACGATATGTTAATCTGGTTATTTATCAGTGCTATATTTATATTTTTATTTGCACTTGGTTTTATGCTTCGCCAGCATTATGCGCTCATTTTGCAAAACCGAATTGTAAGACTCGAAGTGCGATACCGCTATTTTACCCTAACCGGAAAAAGGCTCGAAGAATTTGAATATAAATTAACAGACGATCAAATATTTGCTTTAAGATTTGCACCAGACAATGAATTTTTACCACTTCTCGAAGATGCTCTCAAAAATAACTTACCTGGAGATTCTATCAAAAAAGCCATTGTTCACTGGAAAGCCGATTATAATAGAGTATAAAAAGTAAATCTAAAAAATATAAAATTCCAAATTCCAAAGTTTTTCAACAGTTGGAATTTGGAATTTTCATTTATAATTAATTCCACAGTCAAAATTCGTAAATCATAACTCAAATAAGGGCGTGCCACCATCCCGATAAAAGGGCAAAATACCTGTGCGCGCATACGCCCTTTTATCGCGATGCTGTCGGGCTATACGCGCTACTTTGGTAGCCAGCTTCTATCCCTCACGCGGTTGGCGTATCCAAAAAAAAGTCTGTTTTTTAACAATTTCAAAATAAAAACAGGTTGTCTAAAAATCATACCGCGCTGATAATCAAACAAATTACTTGAAATAAAAATTAAATGAATGATTTTTTTTGTTAACTTTAAGTGTTAAAACTTTATCAATTAAATTTAAAAATAAATTATTATGAAAAAATTATTTTATTTTTTGATAGTTTCTCTTTTTTGGCTTTCATCACATGCACAAATTGTTGCTGAAGCTGCCGCTAAAGACACTTTAGTTTCAATTGAAAACAAAGCTGCTTTTGATCAAAACATTCCCGATGATTTGCCATGGCACGCACGACGTTTTAAATTGACTGCCGGCGTCTTTTTTCCTTCTAATAACACCGAGGTAGAAGTTGGAAGCAATAATGGAAACTTTGGAGATTTAATTGATTTTGAAAAAGACCTTGGTTTTAATAAACATACAACATCATTTGCCGGATCTTTTGAATGGAGAATATCAAGAAGGTCAAGACTTGGCACAGAATTTTTCTATCTAAAAAGAACCTCAACTAAAACCCTGCAGAGAGATATTGAATTTGGAGATCATACATATCCAATAAATGCGACGGTTTCTGCATTTATGGACAATCAAATTGTTCGCGTTTATTATGGTTACGCTTTTATATCAAAACCAACATATGAAATTGGAGCGCTTATAGGAACACATGTTTTATTAGGAGATGTGGGTTTACGTCTTGAAGCAGGCACCGCACAGGCTGAATACAAAGATAATTTCGATTTCACAGCGCCACTGCCAGATCTTGGAATATGGGGAGAATTTGTATTAGCGCCAAAATGGGGACTTTATGCTAATATTAACTATTTCGCCATTAAAATCAACGATGTTGACGGGCGAATTTTAAGTTATAATTTATCTGTTTTATATAATATTTACAAAAACTTCAGTTTAACTGCCGGCTATACAGGTCTAAACATGAGAGTTGATGTTGAAAAAGAAAGACTAAACGGATTTTTCAAATGGGGTTATTACGGACCAACATTAGCCGCTACTTATAGTTTTGGAAATCATGTTAAGCTTTATAAACATTGATTTTTTTGTTTCAGGTTTCAGGTTTCAGGTTTCAGGTTGAAATGAGAATTAACCGCAAAGTTCGCAAAGTTTTTCTATAAGGAAGGATTTATAAAAACACAAAAAGTTCGCAAAGCTTTATCAAATCAAAGCCTTGCGAACTTTTTCTGTTCAAAATCAATAAATTTTCTTAGCGTGCTTTGCGGTAAATATCCACCAAGATTGCAACCTGAAACCTGAAACCTGAAACTTGAAACTTGAAACTTGAAACTTGAAACTTGAAACTTGAAACAAAAACAACAAGCCCGATACCTTAAAAGATATCGGGCTCATCAGCTCAAACTTAACTTAAACTCAAAATAAACTTAACAAAACTTATTTTACTTCTCGATTGGAGTGAATTTTATAGCTGTTCCTCCTCCAGCTGCGAGTTTGACATCTAAAACTGTTTTACTGTTTACTTTTTGTTTTGAAATAATAACCGGATACGGATTGGTTTTGTAATTCGCTCCTTTTCCATCAGCATAAATTTCAGCTTCGTATTCTTTTCCAAAATCTAAGAATGATAAATTAACTTTTAGATCTCTAGCATTTTTATTTGTAATAGATCCTAAATACCAGTTTTTTTCCTCCCAGTCTTTACGGACAATTGTGGTGTATTCTCCAATTTTAGAATCTAAAACTTTTGTATCTGACCAAGTACAGGGAACATCTTTTATAAACTGAAATTCCGGTTTGCCAACATAATTTTCCGGTAAGTCTGAAGCCATTTGCAACGGACTAAAAATAATAACATACAATGCCAGTTGATTCGCCAAAGTAGTCTGCACTCTTGCTCCAGAAGGCGTTTTATAATCAAAATTAAAATTCCCGGGCGTGTAATCAAAAGGTCCTGAAAGCATTCTGGTAAAAGGCAGAGTAGTTAAATGTTCTGGCGTATTTCCTCCATCAACAGACCAAGCATTGTATTCTTGACCTCTTCCTCCTTCTTGTGACATAAAATTTGGATATGTACGTTGAATACCAGTTCCTTTCATTGGTTCATGATTGTCGATCATGATGTGATATTTAGCTGCAGTTTCGATTACTTTTCTGTAATGACGCGCTCCGTACTGGCTGTCGTGCCATTCTTTTTTATCCAAATATTTGTTTACATAACCCGTTTTAACCGAATTTACGCCCATTTTTTGATACAGTTTAAAAGCATCTTCCAATTGGTTTTCGTAATTTTTTGTAGCGCCGGCCGTTTCATGATGTCCAATTAAGCGAACATTTTTCATCGCTGCATATTTTGTAATTTCTTCTAAATTAAAATCAGGATAAGCTTTTACAAAACTAAACGCAGATCCGTCAGCGGTCCAGTCGCCGTCCCAGCCTTCGTTCCAGCCTTCAACCAAAACACCATCAAAATTGTTTTTCGCAGCAAAATCAATATATTCTTTTGTATTCTTAGTTGTAGCGCCGTGTTTTGGTCCTTGCCCCCAAGTAAATTTTTCTAAATGCATTCCCCACCAAATTCCAATGTATTTTGAGGGCGTGATCCACGATAAATCTTCAATTTTAGATGGCTCATTTAAATTCAGCATAATTGTCGAAACAGCAACTTCTCCAGGAGTTTTACCCACAACAATCGTTCTCCAAGGCGTTTTAAAAGGCGTTTCGGCATAAACTTTTACACCGTCAGCCCAAGGCACTAAATCACTTTTGTATTGTTTGCTGTTTGTTTTTAAAAGTGTCATCGAAGCAAAATCAGTTAAATTGGCTTCATGAATAGCAACGTAAAGTTTCTCTTTGGTTTCAAAAGTTGCCGGAGTATTTATTGTATCCGTCTCACTTACTGGAGTTTTGCGATACGTACTTTCATAATAACTATTCTCTCGATGTACCGGAATCCACCAAACATCATTTTCAGATTTAAAAGTGAATTGCGTTATTTCATTCGAGATTTTTACCTTTCCTAAATGAGGCTGTTTCGGAAATTCATATCGAAATCCTACACCATCATCAAAAACTCTGAAAATAATATCAACCAATCGCTCCTCTCCTATTGATTCTTTTAAATGAACAATCAATTCGTTGTGGTGATCTCTCAGTTTTTTGAATTCTCCCCAAGGCTGCTCCCAAGTTTCATCTGCTGTTTTTTCGTCGGTAGAAACTACTTGAAAACCTTCTGTCATTTTTTGAATTCCCTGAAATTCAAATCCCAACAAAGAAGGTTCTATAACCGATTTTCCATTTGATGAAAAGCTGTATTGAGGCTGACCTGACTGCGTTAATTCAAAAGTTAATTCGGTATTTTTTCCGGGCGAACTTATTTTGTATGTTTTTTTAGTACTAGAACTGCACGCGTACATTAACATCGACGCAAGAATGATCAGACAGCAGCTGTATTTTATGTTTTTCATTATTTAATTGTATTAATTACAACTCTTATTTTATTTCACTTAATAACTGTTTTGCTTTTGCGGGCTGCATAGAAACAAAATAATTAAAAGCCTGATCTAATTTTTTCTGGGCATCGGCATTGCCTTTCTTTTCTATTCTTAGGTTGTATAATTTGCTGATTTCTGTAAAAAACGATTCGGTACTTTTTACTCCCGCAAATGCTTTTACTTTTTCGATATACGTATAACCAAATTCAACCGTTGGTTCCAACATAGTTCCTTCTCCAAAGTCATTCCATGTAATCAATTGCAAATAGTTTACGTTTGCATTTTTTGCCATAGAAAGTGTTTCCTCGAGCGTGGCGCCATTGTTATGTTCTATTGTCCAGCCAATTGCCGCTCCGCCTCCGCCTTCGGCATAAAAATCTTTAAAACCGGGATAAGCACTTCCCATCGCAACTGAAAATTTTGGTTTGGTATTGGTATAAAAATTTGTCAAATAAGTGCTGTTTTTATACACCCAGGCATATTCACCTGTAGCATTTTCTCCCGCTTCTACAGATTGATCCCAAAGGGTTAAAAAAGTTGGTTTTGCAGTTAAAGCACCAAAAATGTTTGTCCATTCTGCAGGCGTCTGAAGTACAATTGGTCCAAAATTTAACAGTAATGGTTTTCCATTAATTTTGATGTAGTTCGAATCGCCAAAATAATTCGTCTGCAAATAACTCAAATCAGTTTTAGCGGCGCTTGTAACCGAAATTGCTTTCCCGGCATCGACAGCATTTTTCGTCACTCGGTCCTCATAAACGATGGCATATTCAAGTCCAACTTTATCAAGCATGGCAATCAATTGCTCTGTATTTTCTTTTACCATTCTATAATCGTTTACATCATACGTTCCGTACCAATCGATCAAAAGCCCATCAATTCCTGAATATTTCATCAATAATAAATGATTTTCAATCACATTTTTATCGCCAGAATGATAAGGTCCGATCATCGGATAATAATACGATGCAATTTGTCTGCGGTTGTTTGCTCCAATATTGTTTGGGTTTTTATTGGCCATTGTCCAATGATATCCCCATTTTTTATCGGGACTGCTTTCATTGGTTTCAAACCAAGGCATATAATGAACGTAAATTTTCGTGCTGTTTGTTTTTTCAATTGCAATCGGAGCGAGTGTTTCTGGCTCTGTTGGCTTGTCTGAACCTTTGTCATCACTGCTGCATCCAGAAGCGACCAAAATGTTCATAATTCCAAAAAACAAGAATGTGATATATCTTTTCATATTGATGTATTATTTGTTTTTATTTTTTGATACAGATTAAAAATTTATCAAATTTTTTAATCATTAATCTGTGGTTAAATTTCTCTCGCAGATTTTGCACATAAAGCAGATTTGTTTTAATGAAATTTGATTATGAAAATCTCTTTAAACTGTACGAAAAAATAAATCTATCAGATCTGCAAAATCTGCGAGAAAAAAAAATGTTCAGTAATTCTTATACCAAAAAAATTAAAATATGTCAGCCTTCCGCGACTAACCAACATGGAAGGCTGACATTCAATAACCTAATACCCAGGATTCTGTACCAGATTTTTATTTGTAGTTAAAACTGTACTCGGAATAGGGAAAATCGCTCTATACTTTTCAGTTGCACCTTTTTCCCACCACGGCTGGAAAAATGTTCCAAAACGAATATTGTCTGTTCTTCTTCTTCCTTCAAAAGTGAATTCTTTCAGCAGCTCTTTATCAATAAAATTAAGATCAATAGTTGCTGGCATTTCTTCTCCTGCACGTGCTGTAATTTGCTGTACAAATGGTTTTGCTAAATCAGGTGATCCTAAGCGAACGTAACATTCAGCCTGCATCATTAAAATTTCGGCATAACGAATTAAAACAAAATCATGATCGCGCTCCCATTGTTCGCCCGCTTTCATTTCGTATTTTCCTAAACGAACTCCCTGATTTTCTTTTGCATCTGCGACACTTGTTACTTCTTCAGTATACGTTAATGGCTCTCCGTTATCCATAATAATAACAGAACCAGTCGCTAAATTTATCTGATCTCCGGCAACCATGCATTTTTTTCTTTTATCAGTATCTGAAAAAGCCGAATAAACTCCTGGCTGTGCGCACATTCCGTTTGCGCTCCACGGATAATCTCCAATTGGAGAAAGTGTTAGTTTATGCAGATAATGACAAGACATTGAAGACATATAATTCCCAACTGTTCCTGCTTTTTGATCGTACGGGATTGCAAAAATTATCTCTGGAGATTTTTCATTTTGTGTTGCAAAATTGGCGAAGAAATCAGGCGCTAATGTATAACCTGTTACTTTCTGACACATGTTAATACAGTCTTGCCAACGCGCAGTTCCGATAAATGCTTCCGAATTTAAATACAATCTTGCCAATAAAGAATAGGCAACATTTTTTGTAAATTTAGAATATACTACATTTGAAGTTAAGTGCGGAATCGCATCCAGCAATTCTTTCTCCACAAAATCATACACTTGTTTTCTTGAAGAATTAGACGGCAATGCGGTATCTTCAAAATTGACAACAATTGGCACATTCCCAAATAAATCTAAAAGATTATAGTAATAGTAAGCTCTCAACGCTTTTAGTTCAGCATAAATTGGTGCTTTTGCAGCAGCTGTTAAAGATGATTTATCAATTTGATAAATGATAGAATTGATTTTTGCAATTCCGGTATAATTGTAACGCCAAGCGGAAAGAATCATACGGTTGTCTGCTTTCCAAGTGTGTCTTTGAGCGTCTTGATATTGACCTCCATCGAACCAGTTTGTTCCTCTGGTTGGAATTGTAGCTTCATCAGAAACTGTTTCATTTAAAAAGAATACATACTCACAAGTTGGATAATTATTTGATATACCGTCTGCAAATCCTCTTAGCGAAGAATAAGCGCCTCCAACTAATGCATCAATTTCTTTTGGAGTATTGCCAAAGTCTCCATCTTCTACTTTATCATATAGATCTTCATTTAAATTGGTACATGATATCGTAAAAAGCATACTCATCAATATTGCTGCTGTTATTTTGATTTTCATTTGTTCTATTTTTGAGTTAATTCGCTTAATTATTTAGCGTAAAATTTAATCCAACAGAAATAGTTGTTGGTCGAGGATAATTATTATACTTATCAATTCCTGGAGCTGCTAATCCTGTCTGGTCAACACCATCTTGAGCATTTAAGCCAATCTCTGGATCAACACCTTTGTAGCTTGTCAAAACAAAAAGATTTTCTCCCATAAGGTAAACTCTCAGTTTTGAACTTTTATACTTCAACGGTAAAGTATAGCCTAATGAAAGTGTTTGAAGCCTGAAGAAAGAGGCATCTTCAATCCAATAACTTGAATATTTTGGAGATGATGTAATCCCGCTGTTCAAAAAGTCATCCGGAACATTGAAAGCCGGAAGTCTGTTTGGATCATTTAGCATCATATTTGTTGCATTTAATGCTTTCTGACCAAACATTCCATAACCTGAAACGCCAAGGTCGAAGTTACCGTAAGTAAAATTCATCCCGATTCCTAAAGTTAAATCTGGCTGTACATTTCCTAAATCTCTTTTGTCATCATCGACTAACGCATCTCCTAAAACTTTATCATTTGCAGCATTGTAATACAGCATTTTTCCATCGGCGTCAAGCCCTGCGCTTTTAAATCCCCAGAAAGTTCCAACCGGATATCCTTCGGCAATAATTTGAGAATACTGACCAGACATACCAGATAACCCATGAAGAGATCCGCTGTAAATCACATCTGTTTCATAAGTAGTATTTGATAGTTTTTCAATTTTTTGAATATTGTGTCCTAAAGTTAAATTGGCATTCCAACTAAATTTATCTCCTTTAATGATGGCAGCATTCAGTGTAAGCTCCACTCCTTTATTTGACATTTCACCAACGTTCGCCAGCATTGTTCCAACTAAGTAAGGTGGTTGAGGCACTTCGTACGTATATAATAAATCATCCGTTTTTTTAGAATAATATTCAAATGAGCCCGAAATTCTATTGAAAAGTGTAAAATCGATACCAACATTAATTTGTTTTGTAGATTCCCATTTTAAATCTGGATTTGGATTTTGTTTTGGAGAATAAGCCAAACTCCAAGTTCCCGTAACTGGATCGTAGTAACTGTCGTTTCCAACTCCTAGAATTGAAAGCGATTTGTATTCGCCAATCCCGTCCTGGTTTCCGGTAACTCCATAACCTACTCTAAGTTTTAAATTATCAAGCCAGCCTTTTGAGGAGCTCATAAAATCTTCGCTTGAAATTTTCCAAGCTACAGAAGCAGATGGAAAAGTTCCCCATTTATTATTTTCTCCAAAACGGCTAGAACCGTCTCTTCTTACTGTTGCTGTCAACAAATATTTGCTGTCGTATGAATAATTGGCACGAGCATAAAATGAAACCAAATTTGATTTCCCTTTATACGAATACACATCACCTAAACGGTAATTGTAACCTGCTCCTAAATTATTGTAGCTAAATGCATCTGTTACAAAACCGCTTCTTTGTGCACCAAAACCTTCATAAATATTTTCTAAATACGAATATCCGGCAAGCGCTCCAATATTGTGTTTGTCAATTATTTTATTGTAATTGACATAAATTTCGCCTTGCGCATTAGCATATTCAGCATATGTTTTCTGAGCGTAACCGTCTTCTGTTCTTCCTTCCATAACTGCGTATGAAGGTTTGTACGTGCTTCCTTTTACGGCGTTATGTTCGTATGAAATGTTGGCTACCGCTAGAAAATCATTCAAAAACTTAACTTCAGTTTTAAAGTAACCCAGCAATCTGTGTCTTTCATTGTCAACGGTTCTGTTCGTCAAAATCTCAACCGGATTTTCATAAATTGTACCGCTTACTGAAGTAAAATCTCCATTTGCATCATAAACAGGAATTGTTGGATTTAGATTATAAGAACGTTCAAAAATTCTATAATCTAACGGATGCCACTTATCAACATTGGCAAATAATCCCATATCAAATTTTACATCTTTATTATCACCAAGATATTGGTACGCGCTAACGTTGCCGCTTAATCTTTCTAAACCTGTAGTTTTAATAACACCTTCATTATTTAAGTATGAAAGAGAGGTTCTAAAACCACTGTCTGCTTTACCAGAATTAATGCTTAAAGTATGCGATTGCGAAATAGCAGTCTGCTCTAATTCTTTTTGCCAGTTGGTATTTCCTCCGTAATCAATCGCATCTTTATTGCCAGTTTGGCGCACATATCCTCTCCATTGATTGGCTGATAGAAGATCTAAATTATCCGCAACATAACCAATACTTGATAAACCGCTGTACGTTACAGAAACACCTTTTGTCCCTGATTTTGTTGTAATTATAATAACTCCATTTGCTCCTCTAGATCCATATATGGCTGTCGCCGAAGCATCTTTAAGAACGTCAACAGATTTAATATCCGAAGGCTGAACGATATTGATATCAACTCCTGCAATTCCATCAACTACAATTAGCGGACTGTTGCTCGCTGTCAGAGATGTTCCTCCACGCAAGCGCAATGTAGAACCTGCTGCAGGATCTCCAGAAGGACGAATTACATTTAATCCGGCAACTTTTCCCTGCAAAACCTGTTCTGTAGATGAAATGGTTCCTTTTACTAAATCATCTCCCTTAACTGTAGAAATTGCTCCAGTTAAATCTGATTTCTTTTGCGTTCCGTATCCAACGGCAACAACTTGAACTTCTGCCAGCATATAACCATCATTTTGCAGACGAACATCAATAGGAGATTTGGTTCCTGATAGAATTTGAATTTTTTGAGTTGTCGATCCGATAAACGAAATTTCAATTGAACTTCCTACGGCTACAGTCAAGCTGAATTTACCGTCAAAATCTGTAGTGGTAGCATTTTTAGTACCCACCTCTATTACTGAGGCGCCTGGCAATACATTTCCGGTATTGTCATAAACAGTACCAGATACCTGCTTTTTATCCTGAGCGAACATTCCTCCCGAAAGAAAAAGCATGAAAATCATGAATACCACAGTTTTAGTAGTCCACATATGATACAGGACTATTTTTTTATTTTTACTATTCATTAGAATTGATGTTTTAATTTGATAGTGAATTATTTGTCTAGCGTTTTAAGCGGCATTTTGGTATCTGAGATCGTTTTGTCTTTGTTGTCTTTTACTACAACATGAATCTCATTTAAGTTCGCAATACCATTTAGTTCTGTAACTAAATTGACAAATCCTTTTATCTCTGCCTTTCCTCCGGTAAACTCACCAGAAATTATTTTGCTTCCGGCTGTAATAGTGTAGAGCAATTTGTTTACGCCCGGCTCATTGTTTTTTCTAGACATTCCCAGAAAATCCTTTTGACTGATCTGCAAAGGAAAAAATGCAAATACCGGTGGCGGTGGCGGAATATATTCTCCAGCGTATAAAACCTGATCCGGAATTGTTCCGGCCCAATCGTCTTTTACCATCAAGAAAACTAAATTTTCCATTACGTAACCGTCTGGTGCGTTGTAATATTCCTTCGGAACCAAATCCATTTTATAGAATCCGTTTCCTAAGTCTTTTAATTTTGTTTTTGCTGCAATTTCAGGAAGCCAAGATTGGTATTCTTGTTTAATATCCCAATTATTCAAACCGCTGTGTATATGTACACTTGTCGCGCCTGCAAATCCTGGAGCCAAATTGGCATTGAATAAAATACTTACGCCTTTATCGATTGTTGGTTTTGTTGGATAAGCTCTGATTAGTTCATTAGCTGTATAAAAAGAAGAAAAATCAGTATAAGGCATATTGGCAACATCACTTTGCTTCGATCCGTTTTTGTTTTTTAAACGAAACCAAAATCCTGCGCTTGCTGCAATTTCCTCCGGAGTTTTAGAGAAATACTGTGTTGGAGTTAAAGTAAAACTCCAAACTTTATTGCCAACATACGTCAGTTTTGCAAAGTCTGACGAGTTTTCCCAGTGTCCTGCATCTGGCTCAGATGGCGACCAGATCCAGATATAAAGATCTTCATTTTCAGCAAATGTGGTTCCTGAAAGATCAAAGTACCAAGTCACTTTTTCATCATATTTGTATACTACAGGAAATGATGACATACTTCCCACAGCTCCCGCGGCTTCTTGAGCCTGCGTAAAATTAGGAGCCATTAAAAGGGCAAGTAAAATTGTATATAGAAATTTTTTCATATTACTTTTTAATTAATAGCATTTAATTTAAACACGTACGACACAAAAGGGCTGCCTCCTGAAGAATGCACTAACTGAAATTCCATTTCGTCATTGCTTCCCGGAACTGATGTTAATCTAAGTTCATCTGTTTTTTGTGTTTTTTGAGCGTCACTATACAAATAGATTTTTACCGCGCTTGCGTTCGTCTGCTGAAAATCTGAGCTTAACTGCCAATATCCCTTTGGGGCAAATAACGCTGGCACGTTACCCAAAACTTCATAACTTGTCGGATTATTCTTTTCGTCTACACTGAATCTGATTTTAAAATCTTCGTAGTTGAAATAGGTGCTCAAGTTTTCTTCACTTGGTTCGATCTTATTTGCTTTCGCAGATTCGTCAACCATTTTTAAATTTGTTAATCCCCAGTCTCCATTTACTTTCTCATAAATGGTAATCGGATCAACGTGGCTTCCGTCGTCAGTATTATCACAGCCAACGGCTATTAAACACAAAACAAAAGCCAGCCAATACATACTTTTACATCTCATAATTTGTGGTTTGATTGTTAGTTTTTTTTGCCTCATTAAAGACAGAACGAAGCTAGATGTTAAATAAATCTAAAAAAAAATATCTTAGAAAAATCAAGATATAATTCGAATAAATTTTAGATCAATTAATTGAAAATGAATATTTTATAATATTTTTGCATTTACAAAAATCAAGGTTATGTTTAGATCAAAATCAACAATTAATTAATGGTAATTATGACAATATCTAAATTAAAGTCTATATTTTTTTCACTATACATATATATAATTGCTTTTTATTGTATAATTGCAAATTATTAGACTACTTTTAACATTTAGATCTAGTTTTTGGATGCCAAACCCAATTTTAGAGCTTTGTTTATTGAAGTTGTAAAATTCTGAAAGTTGTCTAATCATCAGCTTTCAAGTTCTTTTTTCAAATTAAAAAACGAATTAACTCGAACCAATCAAAAGAAATTTTTTACCCTAACCAAACAAAACCATGCAAAGAATATTCATTCTATATTTTTTTATTGCAGGTTTTTCTCTAACTGCGAAAGAGACGAATCCTGTTCTGGAAGAATTAGATAAAGTACTTCTGAAAAAAGATGTTTACTTAAAACAGAAGTATCGCAAAATTGAAGCTTTAAAAAAAAACGTATCAAAATTTACGGTAAGCCAAAACAACGAAGAGCTCTACAATAGCTATATGGCATTGTTTGAAGAATATAAATCGTTTAAATATGACTCTGCTTATTATTATTTAGAAGAAGCAAAAATTAAGGCGATCGTTTTAAAAGATCCAAAGTATTTGGCTCATAGCCGAATTAAAGAAGGTTTTGTATTGCTTTCGTCAGGATTATTTAAAGAAGCAATTGACACATTAAATGTTATTGATGACACTAAACTCAATCTTAAAAATAAGTTTGAATACTATTCCATAAAAGCCCGCGCTTATTATGATTTAGCTGATTACAACCGTGATCAGCGTTTTAATATTCACTACGTACAACAAGGAAATCATTTCCTTAAAAAAGCGCTGGAACTAATCGGAACTAATACAAACGAATATTGGGCAGCCGAAAGTCTAAAAAGATTAAAACAACAAGATTGGCGTGGTGCCGAATTTGCTTTTAGTTACTGGATTAATAATTATACTTTACCACCTGATTATTACGGAATCGCTACTTCCAGTCTTGGCTACATTTATTCGGAACGAGGATATACAAAAAAAGCAATTCAATATTTAGCGCTCGCCGCTATTGCAGATGTCAAAAATGCGACAAAAGAAACTGTTGCGCTTCGGAATTTAGCCAACGAACTCTTTAAAATGGGTTATCTTGACAAAGCAAATGAATACATTAACATTGCCATGGATGATGCTACTTTCTACAACGCCAGACATCGCAAAATTGAGATTTCGTCTATATTGCCTATTATCGAAAAAGCACAATTGAATAATGTAAAAGATAAGAACGATAAACTCGAAAAGATCATTATTCTGCTGACTATCTTGACACTAATTATTGTATTGTTTTCGATTATCATTTTTAAGCAGCTAAAAGAAAAAAATAAAGCGCGCAAGATAATGGCTTCATCGTACGCGCAGCTTCAGGAAATGAATATCAGTTTAAGCGAAGCGAATGCCATAAAGGAAGAATATATTACGTATTTTATTAAGGCGACATCTGCTTTTATTAATAAAATAGACCATCTCCAAAAAAGTACGCTTCATAAAATTATTACAAAGAAAACCGACGAAGTTATTGCGAGCCTGAAACGCTATAACGTTAAAGAAGAACGCGAAAATCTCTTTCATCAATTTGATGAAATTTTCCTGAAATTGTTTCCAACTTTTGTGACAGATTTTAATCATTTATTTCCAAATGATCATAAATGCATCGTAAAAAAAGGAGAACTTTTAAATACTGAATTAAGGATTTTTGCTTTGTATCGATTAGGAATTCAGGACAGCAGTCAAATGGCAGAATTTCTCGAACTTTCTGTAGCTACAATTTACACTTATAAGACAAGAATCAAAAGCAAATCAGATTTTAAAGATACCTTTGAGGAAAAGATTATGGCAATTAAAACGATTTAAATTACATTCGTCCTTCATGTAAGGGTTTTCAAAACCTTGCAGGAAAGAGAAAAAGCGGCATGTAAATGTCGCTTTTCTTTGTATTATTTATTAAATTAAATAACTCATATCCCTTAACTCATAACTGGTTATTCAGAAGTTTCCAGCTGCAGCACTACATTTTGATACCTTTTGCTCAAAGAGAACAATTGCTCGGCAAAAATCATAATCGCAAGCGGAATAAAGAAGAACGAAGTTAAATCTTCTTCATATAAAAAGTAAGTTGTTATAATAAAAATTCTTCCATATTCTAGATAATACATCCATTTTCGCTGTTCTAATAAAGCACCGCAATTGATTAATGTAATAAGAATAAAGCACAGAACAAAAACTTTATCAACGAAGTTTAAATACTCAAAATAATACGTAAAAACAGTCAATACCAAAGTACATACTCCTAATTGAATATAGAGATAGTTTCTAAATCGAAGTCTTTGATGCGGATTGCTTTTATCCTGCAGAAAGCGTTTTTCTAAAATTGGGCGAATATCCTGATCCATATGAGCTGGGCTTCCAAAAACGGCGCTCCATCTGGCTTTAAAGCCTTTAGAACGTTTCCATAATTCAAAAATTTCAAAGTAATAATGAAAATGCTGCCACAAGAAACTGTAGCTTTTTAAAGGATGCGTTAATCCGTATTTTGGTTTTTCCTCTTCTTGCTGAAAAGTTCCAAAAAGGCGATCCCAAAAAGTAAACATATCTCCGTAATTTTTATCCAGGTATTTTTCGTCAGAGGCATGATGTACACCATGAACAGAAGGCGTTACAAAAACATATTCAAGCCATTTTATTCTACCAATAAGCTGTGTATGCGTAAAAAAAGAATAGGCACCATGAACAATAAGCATTGTAATAACCATAGACGGATGAAAACCGACAAAAGGAAGAACGCACCAAAATCCGGTACGTATAATTGCCTGAAAAGTAGTGATTCTGGCAGCAGCTGTAAAATTAAATTCTTCACTGTGATGGTGCACAATATGTGCCGCCCAGAAAAAATTGACTTCATGTCCTAATCGATGGTACCAGTACCAAACAAAATCGGTTGCCAAAATTAGCGCAAACCACACAAAAGCATTACTCGGAATATAAAAAATTCTGTAGTTATTATAAATGAAATAATACAGCTGATAAAAACTAGCGGCTATAAAGAGATTGATCAACCGTTCTGCAATACCAATACTGATATTAGAAACAGAGCTTTCATAATTAAAAATTTCCGGTCTCTTTTTACGCTGTGCCAACTTATATTCTAAAAACAAAAAAAGAAAGAAAGCGGGCATTGCGAACGCAAGAAAATTAATATGTTCCATTTTTAAAAATTACTTTTTTTTCGATTCTAAAAAAACTCTAATAGAAATTATTATAAAATTAGTAAAGACATTTTCATCAATTAATATATTTCTATTTATGAAATGCTACTAACTGATGAAAACAATCTTCATCTTTATAGCCAATTTTTAATTCTGTTTGAATTTTGGAGTCTCTAAAGCTACTTCTTTAACAGATTGTGTATCAGCTACTTTTTGCAAAGCAATTACATAAGCAGCAATTCTTGGCGTAATATTATGTTTGGCCGCGATTCTAAAAACAGTTTCAAAACCTTTTTCCAGAATATCTTCTAAACGTGTATTGATTTGGTGAATTCTCCAAGACTCTAAAAGTGAATTTTGAAGCCATTCAAAATAAGAAACGGTAACACCGCCAGCATTTGCCAAAATATCCGGAACTACCAATACATTGTTGTCATGCAATATTTTATCAGCATCAGAAGAAACGGGTCCGTTTGCACCTTCTACAATAATTTTTGCGCGAATAGCATCGGCATTTTTCTGTGTAATAACATCTTCTTTTGCTGCCGGAATTAAAACATCTACATCTAAAAGCAATAATTCTTCGTGTTTGATGGCAACCGAATTTGGATAGCCTTTTATACTTTTATTATTCAAATTATAATACAAAATAAGTTCCGGAATATTGATTCCGTCAGGATTGTAAAAAGCTTCAGATACATCACTTACAGCAACTACTTTTAATCCTTTTTCATATAAAAATAAAGCTGAATGCAGTCCGACATTTCCAAAACCTTGAATGGCAACACTTGATCTTGCTGGTCTAAGTTTTAATTTTTGAAGTGCCAATAACGTAATAATACTGACACCTCTTCCTGTTGCTTCTACTCGGCCTAATGATCCTCCAGAATGCAAATGTTTTCCCGTTACAACAGCGTGAATTGTTTTGCCGTGAACTAATGAAAATTCATCCATAAGCCAGCCCATTTCGTCAGGACCTGTTCCCATGTCTGGCGCAGGAACGTCTTTTTCTGGTCCAAAAATATCTGATAAAGCTTTTGTGTAAGCTCTTGTTATTTTCTCTAATTCTGTTTTAGAAAGTTTTCTTGGATCACAAATAATACCGCCTTTTGCTCCTCCAAACGGAATTCCAGTTACTGCTGATTTCCAAGTCATCCAAGCGGCAAGCGCTTTTACTTCATCTAGATTTACTGCTGTATCGTATCTAATGCCACCTTTTGAAGGTCCTAATGCTGTATTGTGAATTACACGATATCCTTCAAAATTTTGCTGGCTGCCATTATCCAATGTAATCGAAAAATTAACCACGATCTGTTTTTCCGGTCGCTGTAATTTTAATCTGATTGATTCATCTAATTTTAAAATATCGGCCGCGATATTAAAACGATCAATCATTGATTGAAAGGGATTTTGTTTAATTATTTCTGCACTCATATTATATATCTTTAAATTTGGGTTTATCTAATTTGTATTTTATTTTTTTTTAAAAAACTTTCTAAAATTTCTGAAAGAATGTTTTAGAAATAAAGACCACAGCCACAACATGGAATTTTAATCCGGCAGCTCTGCATCATTTTATTTTTATTCCTATTCGATCTCATTTTATTTGTTTTTTAATAGTTCTAAAAAAAGCCTTTCATGGTGCATGAAAGGCTAAAAAAAAAAATAACTAACAAGTACTTTCTCTATTAACGCCATTTCATCTCACAGTTTATCATGCAGCACATCGTGAAGCTGCATGTAAACGAGATTATATTTGGACTATAGTTTTTCATTGTTACTGCAAATCTATAAAATATATTTGTTAATTCTATAGAATTAGTAGAGTTTTGTTTTAAAAAGTTTAATATCAATTCAAAATGAACTGTAAATTAATACTTTATATATAAAAAAAAACATTAAAATTGCGATCTTACTATGAAAAATATTGAAATTAAAGCCAAAACAAGTCCAATAAAATTGATTTTAGATAATTTCTCTTTGAACAAAAATACCCCTGTAAGACTTCCTAAAATGATTACTCCCATATTCATTCCGGCAAAAACCGTCGAGGGATTTTCAGAAAAAGCTTTATGGGCTTTTAGATAAAACAGAATATTACCGAAATTAAATATTCCGACTAAAGCGCCAAAAAGAATATTTTTTAAATTGAAATTTTCCTTTTTAATAATGATTTTATACAAGGCAACTCCTAGAGCAATTACAAAAGAAATAGCAAAAACAATGCATAAAGAGGTTGGATATGGAAGTGTCGTGTAAAGCGCGATTTGTTTAAATAGAATGTCGATGATCCCGAAACCAATTAAAACTCCCGCTGGATAAATCCATTTGTTTTCTGTATTCTTAGATTGTTTTCTTAAAATGAATAACAATGCTGTAAAACCAATTACGAGACCGATAACTTTATAAGTATTAAATTCTTCTTTAAAAATCAGCCAAGCTGCTAAAATCGGAATAAAAAGAGATAATCGCTGTGCAGCATCCGTTTTTACTATTCCAATATATTTGATAGAAGCCATTAAAAGCAAAAAAACGACAGGCAATAAAACTCCAATTGCAATATAAATGTTCCAAGGTGCTTTTGCATCAACTTCAGCAAAATTGGGACTAAAAGTTAAATAGCATAATATTAGGGCTGTTATGTAATTAAAAGCTACAATTTGTGTGGGATTGGTATCGTATTTTCGAGTTATTTTGAAGATTACTCCAACAATTACACTGCAAAGAATACTTAGAATAAGAAATAACATAGAATCAAATTTTGATTGTAAAAATAGTATTTATCTACATTCCAACTTTCAAAAAATAAAAATATTAATCACTTTTAAGCCAGCCCGTAATACTCATTCTGGTATTTTGAGTTACCAAAACTTCATGAACCAATTCATTGCTTTTAAAGAAAACTGTTTTTCCTTGAGTAGGTGAAATTTTTTGATTGTTATTTTCTTGGTGAATCATTAATTCGCCGCCGTCAGCTTCAACCCAATTACTATTAAGATAACTGATCATAGAGTATTTACGGCTCGGATTATTTTTAAATTGATCCAAATGTTTGAGATAAAAATCGCCTTTTTCATATAGAGAATAATGAAATTCATAACCTGTAATTCCGGCGTAACAGCTTTTATTTAAATAAATTACAAAAGCATCAATTTTATCAAAAAATTCATTTTCAAAAATATTTTCGTTCTTTTTATCGAGCCAATAAATAGCATCGCTTCTGATTTTATTATTAAAAGAAAGTTTTTCAGAATTTCCTATTCCAGCAGATAAAAGCAAACTTCCAGCATTTAAATCAAGTAAATTTTTCTTTAAATGATTGGCCAATTCATCACTCAAAAAATGCTCAGAAATACCAATTTTATTTTCTAAATAAGTCGCAATCAAATCCTCAAAACTATCTTCCATCTATTATTTGGGAAAACTGCAAATACAGCCAACGAAGCAAGATAGACTATTAAAAACTTGTAATAGTACTTTTGAGAAAATAATAAACCCGACAGTCCTAAAATCTTGGGATAATCTGTCGGGTTTGATAATTATAATGTAATATTAATTCTTAATTTATAGTTTACTGATATAACTTCCGTACATATCCTTAAACTGATGCCCTTGCGCAAAACGGTCTTTGCTTAACTTTTTATATTCAACCAATCCCCACAAAATAAATTCTTTGAAGAAATATTGATCATTTTTATCTAATTGAGGCTGATATTTTTTCAATAAAACATCCAACGGCGTTACTTCATCCAAAATCTTTTTGTATTCTTCATCTGAAGCGTCATCTAATAATTCGAAACCGCTTTCTGCAAAAAACCATTCGATTAAATCAGAGTAAGCCGTTTTTTCACCAGCTTTTTCAAGCTTTTCAATTTTAGGCAAAAGTGTTGGAAATAAAGTTCGTATTGCAGATCCGATTAAATTCTGCGCCACCGACGCAGCTCCCTCCTGCTCTCCTTCATAAACCAATTCTACTTTTCCTGTAATTGCCGGAATAATTCCGATAAAATCAGACAATCGCAAAGTTGTTTTTTCCGCTCCTGATTTTAAGGCACGGCGTTCTGCCGTACTCATTAAATTTTCAAAAGCCGTAATACTCATTCTGGCACTCACACCGCTTTTATTGTCGATGTATTCGCTGTCACGCGCTTCAAAACTTATTTGCTCCAAAATATCTTTGGCTAAACTAGGGACATACACGAGTTTATGCTGTGTTTCATCTAATTTCGCTTCTTGTTCCGTAATAGTTCTTGCAATGGCAACACTTTCAGGATAATGCGTTAAAATCTGAGAACCAATTCTATCTTTTAACGGCGTCACGATACTTCCGCGATTGGTATAATCTTCTGGATTTGCTGTGAAAATAAACTGCATATCGAGAGGCATTCTTAATTTGAAGCCACGAATTTGAATATCGCCTTCCTGAAGAATATTAAATAAGGCAACCTGAATTCTTGCTTGTAAATCTGGTAATTCGTTAATAACAAAAATACAGCGGTTTGCTCTCGGAATCATCCCGAAGTGAATTACACGATCGTCTGCATAAGATAATTTTAAATTTGCTGCTTTTATTGGGTCAACATCTCCAATTAAATCAGCAACAGTGACATCTGGCGTTGCTAATTTTTCGAAGAAACGCTCATTTCTATGAAGCCATGATATTGGAGTTTCATCTCCTTTTTCGTCAATTAAATCTTTAGCAAAACGCGAAATTGGATTTAATGGATCATCATTGATTTCTGAACCTGCAACAAATGGGATATATTCATCTAATAATTCGATCATTTTACGAGCCAAACGCGTTTTTGCCTGACCGCGAAGTCCTAATAAATTAATATTATGACGAGATAAAATAGCACGTTCCAATTCTGGAATTACAGTATTTTCAAAACCATGAACACCCTCAAAAACAGGTTTGCCAGATTTTATTTTTTCACGAAGATTATTTCGCAATTCGTCTTTTATACTTATACTTTTATATCCTGAAGCTTTTAGTTCGCCTAGTGTTTTTATGTTTTCTATTTTCATATTTTTTATTTAAAAATTGAATGATTTAAAGACTTAAAATTCAATTGATATTTGATTTTTTTTGTGTTTGGGAACCTTTTTAATTAAATAAGCACTTCTTCGGTCCCGAAGCTTCGGGATCTGGACACTCAGCGTTGCAACCGAAAACTGAGACAGAGATTCAAAACTATCTAACTCGCTTTTTCCTATTTGTTTCATAATCTTCAAAAATCATTTCACCCAAACCTTTTAGTCCAGTATAAAATGCTTTTCCTTGATTCGCTTCTGTAAATTGATTCACAAAACGCTGTAAATACGGATCGTTTGCAATCATAAAAGTCGTAATCGGAATGTGTAATTTTCTGGCTTGCTGTGCCTGTGTGTAACATTTGTCTACGATATATTCGTCGAGCCCGTTGCTGTTCATATAATATGAACCATCTCGCTCACGCACACAGCTTGGTTTGCCGTCGGTGATCATAAAAATTTGCTTGTTTGTATTTCGCTTTCTACGCAAAATATCCATCGCTAATTGAAGCCCGGCTACCGTATTTGTATGGTAAGGACCAACTTGCAGGTAAGGCAGATCTTTAATTGGAATTGTCCAGGCATCATTTCCAAAAACTAAAATATCTAGAGTATCTTTAGGATAACGAGTTGTGATTAATTCAGCCAAAGCCATAGCTACTTTTTTTGCAGGCGTAATTCGGTCTTCGCCATACAAAATCATACTATGACTGATGTCAATCATTAAAACCGTACTCATTTGGGCTTTATATTGTGTTTCTTCAACTACCAAATCATTTTCGGTCAACATAAAACTTTCAACACCGTTGTTTATTTGAGCGTTTCGCAGACTTTCGGTCAGTGAAATACGTTCTAAGCCGTCTCCAAAATTAAATTCGCGGAATTCACCTGTATGTTCATCGCCATTTCCAGCATGTTTTGTTTTGTGATTTCCTGTTCCGGAGCGCTTTAAATTTCCGAAAATTTGATCTAAGGCTTGCTGTCGAATCGCACGTTCTGTTTTAGCCGTGATTCCAAAACCGCCAGTTCCGTCTTCTTTGACCTCATCTTTTATGTAACCTTTCTTTTTTAAATCTTCGATAAAATCATCGATTGTGTAGTTCTCGTCGGTCAGTTTATATTCCGTATCTAGCTCCCGAAGCCAGTCTATAGCTTCATCAAAATCCCCCGAAGTATGGGTGATCAGCTCTTTAAAAATACCAAAAAGCTTTTCAAACGGAGACTGAAATGGGGCTTCGTATGTCTTGAAATAAAAACCTTTTTTAAATTCGTTTTTCATAATTCTAAAATTACGCTATTTTAGAATTACGAAAAAAGAAACGTTTATTAATTTTTAGTTAAAATATTGAAACAAAATATACTAAAATTACTAAGAATTTTATCAATTATTCAAACTTTCCGTCGAGATAAAACCAAGCATTATTTTCAAACTTAAACGTCGAAAATTCGTAATGCATCTGTGGTTTTTTGTTTGAATCTATAAAATAAGCCTTAAACTCAACTGTATTTTCAGTAAAACTTAAAATTTCTAATTTTTGCCATTTATTGCTCGTTGCCCATTTTAAAATTTCAGCTTTTGAGTAATATTGTCTTTCAGAAACATGAGTAGTTTCTAAAAGGTAAACTGCATTATGCGTGGCATACGCCGAATAGCGAGAACGCATTAAAGCCAATGCAGTGGGTGCTTTTTGATTATTTTTAAGATACAATCCACAGCAGTCATTAAATAGTAAACCTGTATCGCAATAGCATTTTTTATTCTCCATCAACTTGCTCTTCGCCGTTAATTTTTACGTGCAACTGATTTAATAAAACTTGATATCTGCTGATTTCTCTCAAATCTTCATCTTCTTCTGCATGATCGAGCAATTCGTCTAGAGTTTCATTTACTTCAAGCAATTTATTATTCGCTTCTCTGTCTTGTTTTGCAGCGATCAAATCAATTATTTCCTGTACGCTTGCTTTTAAAGTTTCGAATTTAGTATTCATATATTTTGTTTTTATTTTGTTTCAAGTTTCAGATTTCAAGTTATTTACAAACTTGAAACTTTTCTATTCTTCCTTTTTGTCTTCGTTGAACTTTTTAATAATTTCTTTCAGTTTTTCTTTACGCGCAATTACAGCCTGTTTTGCTTTGTCTTGGGCTTTGTGCAATTTGTCATTATGCTTTTTGATATTCCTTTCGTTGTTGCGTCCCATTATATTTGTCTTTTAATTTCTTCTAAAGTTTTTTCAGTAAAAATCAGTTCTGTTATGATTTTCTTTCTCAAATCGGCAATGTCATCATAATCAAAATGTTTTGCCCACGAAGTCAATTGCTGCAGATTTCTGATTTGTTTTATTCTTTTTGTGGTTTCAAAACTCGTTCTCAGAATTGCTTTACTATCGTAATTCGGATTCTTTTTATGCTGATAGGTTACTGTATTTTTTTCGAAATCAGCTTCTATATAGTATAGCTTTTCCTCGGCATTATCCGCATAAAATTCGTTCCAGGCGGCAAAACCTATTTTTGTTTTCGATTCTCCCGAAGCTTCGGGATCAACGTCTCGGGCAATCAAACGCCATTTACTGTTGGCTAATCTTCCCCAATGATTAGAAACACGGTACATTCCTGCTTCTGTATAATAATAGGTACTTCCCGCTTTGCTTTCAAACTGTTTTTTTAGGCCTTCTATTTCATTTGCAAGCACTTCATGAAAAACACAAAAGGTATTTTTGAAGGAATTGGGATGTGGCTTAAAATTTTTCTGCATGTGCAAATATACTGAGATTGACTCGAACTCCCTAAAACAAAGATAAATTGATTAACTTTGCAACTTCAATTTTAAAATTTAAAAAACATGTCTAAAGATTCACACGATAAAATGATGCAAAAAGGAGTTTATACCGGCATCATCGAAAAAGATGAAAACAACAATTATTTTTGTGGAGAATATCTTTTAGATTATAAAATGGTACATACCAATCATACAATAGGGGAATTGATTACTATTAAATCTGTTATCGAAAATCCAAGTGATATCAGTTATGATAAATATCCTAAAAAATCTAAAAATTTCCATAAGGCAAATAATAAGCCGGAAGATAAATAATTTGTTCAGGTCTTCTTTGTTTCAAGTTTTAGGTTGAAATGAAAATTCAAACTCAAAGAGTGCACACTAGCAAAGTTCGCGAAGTTTTTTAATAAAGCTTTGCGAACTTTTCGTTTTAAATCCATGGAACATAAAAACTTTGCGGTTAATTCAATGGATAGATGGAGTAAAAACGTTTTACATCTAATATTTATCAAATAACTTTTTCTGAATATTTTTTCTATCAAAAGTAAAAAGTTAAAAAAAAGTGTACCTTTGCAAAAAATTTGTCGTTTTGAAGTAATAAAAACTCATTTCAAACTAATAGACAATAAGTTACCTTTTATTTATGAAAAAAATAGTTGAATACCGCAAGTTACTAAACGTTGATAAAACTGCAGAGTTAAAAGATTTGAAAACCATTTATCGTAATGCGATGAAAGAATCTCATCCTGATAAATTTCAAGGTGATGAGGCTGGTTTAAAAGCTGCAGAAGAAAAAAGTAAGGCAATCATTGAGGCTTATCACTTTTTGGTAAGTATTAATCCTGAGACGATTAAAGCAAATTTACCTGAATATACTGAGACAATCGCAACTGCAACAATTACTGATTATAAATTTGTTGAAGGGCGTTTAATTATCGATTTCTCTAACGGAAGTGTTTACGAATACATTAGTGTTCCTAAAGCGACTTACGTAAAAATGGTAAATGCTGACTCTCCTGGAAGATTCGCGAAAAGACACATTTTGAACTCTTTTACTTGGAGAAAGAAAACAAATCAAGAATAGTTTTACACTATATTATACTTAAAAGCATTCTGGCAACAGAGTGCTTTTTTTATACTTAAGAATTAGGAAATTGTTTGTTTTTAAGCAAAATAAAAATATAATTACTAGTTTTTAAGCACATTAAACAAACAAAACCCCTGATAATAGGCACTTTAAGCCTCTAAAAACTATAACAAAATTTTAGGTTACAAAATTCTTTATGTTTTATATTTTTAGATACTTTTGTTGCACAAATCAATTAACTAATTAATATTTATAATGAAAAAAATATTTTTTTTACTTACAGCTTCTGTAGCGATTATTTCATGCAGCAAAGTTAAAGACGGAGAATACCTTATTACAGGAACTGCAACAGGAATTGAAAACGGAAAAACTATCATCCTTCAAGGTCAAGACCCTACTACAAGAATGTCAGTTAATCTTGATACAGTAAAAGTTGAAAACGGAAAATTCGAAATAAAAGGAAAAGTAACTGAACCAGCTTTTCACGCTTTAGTACTTGAAGGTGCTAACCAGCCAATTCAATTTATCTTAGAAACTGGAGAAATCAATATTGCAATTGACAAAGACAGTATTCACAAATCTAAAATTTCTGGAACTTACAGCAATGATGAGTTTGTAAAATTCAATGAAGATCTTACAAAAACTCAAAAAAGACTTGTTGACTTTCAAAAAAATAACACTGAGAAAATGCAACAAGCTCAACAAGCTCAAGATACTGCAACTATCAATGGTTTGATGAAACAATACGTTGCTATTCAAACTGAAGTTCAAGCAGATTCTAAAAAGAAATATGTTGCTTACGCAGAAACTCACCCAAAATCTTTTATCTCTGCATTGATCGTAAAAGGAATGTCTGAAGATCCTACTGCAGATACTAAAAAAGTAGAAGCTATATATAACTCTTTAGATGAGTCTCTAAAAAATACAACTCCTGCCAAAGAAGCTAAAACAAAAATTGGTCAAGCAAAATTGCCTGCAGTTGGTGCATCAGCTCCTCCGGTTGGCAGCGCTAAATGAAGATCAGATTTTTCAGCTCCTAATCCAGAAGGAAAAGTAGTTTCGCTTAAAGAAAGTTTAGGAAAAGTTACTATTGTAGATTTTTGGGCTTCATGGTGCGGACCATGCAGGAAAGAAAATCCTAATGTTGTTGTTATTTATAAAGAATTACACGCAAAAGGATTAAATATTATTGGAGTTTCATTAGATAAAGAAAAAAGCAAATGGACAGAAGCTATAGCTAAAGACGGCTTAACCTGGACACACGTTTCGAACCTAAAATTTTGGGATGAACCGATTGCTGCTCAATACGGAGTTCAATCAATTCCGGCAACTTTTATTCTTGATGCGTCAGGAAAAGTAGTTGCTCAGGACTTAAGAGGTCCAGAATTAAGAGCAAAAATAGTAGAGCTTTTAGCTAAATAACACCAATATTCAGAATAAAATAAAAAAATCTCCCTAGTGGAGATTTTTTTATTTTATTCAATACCAAGGAATTAAAAAGCAATTGAAAAATAACTTAAAATTAAGTGCGATTTTAGTTTGTAAACATCAAAAACGTTTATATATTTGCAACCGCTTAGCACAACAAAGCGCATTAATACAAGCTTCGGGGAGATACTCAAGCGGCCAACGAGGGCAGACTGTAAATCTGCTGTGTGAACTTCGCAGGTTCGAATCCTGCTCTCCCCACAAAAAGGGTAAAAGAAGTAAAAAGTCACTTTTTCAATCTTTTCAAAAACCCATAAAAAACGTGGTAAAACCTGCAAATCCTAGGATTCGCAGGTTTTTTGCTTTTAAGACAGTTTTCAAACTTTGTAAAAACACTCAAAAGTTTTGTGGCAAAATCGTGGCAAAACTCAGAGGTAAAAAATTTTGCCACAAAATAGTACTTAAACACCTATAAATACAGGGGTTAAGAAAGTTAACGACTTGTTTTTTTGATGCTATAATTCTACATTTATTAATCTAAAAAGTTGAATTATGTTAGAGAGCAGCTTTGGGTTGGCTTTTTTTCTAAAAAGCCCCCACAAAGGAAGTAAAATTAGAGCGGTTTATCTTAGAATAACCGTAGATGGAATTCCAAAGGAAACATCCACTAAACGTAAATGGGACAGCACCCGCTGGGACCAACGAACCGAAAGAGCAATCAGTACAAAAGAAGATGCAAGATCACTTAACTTCTTTTTGGATTAACTGATTTTAAAAGTCAACGAATACAAAACAGAAATTATGTACAGCGGAAAACCCATAACTTCAGAAAAAGTTATGGATTACGTTCTGGGAAAAATTGCCCCAAGGGTTAAACTGCTCGAGGAATTTCAAAAACACAATGAGCAAATGAAGGAGCTTTTGGGTAAAGGATATGCAAGAGGTACTCTTCAACGATTTACTATTACTAAAAATCATTTAGCATCTTTTATTAAATTTAAGTTTAAAAAAGACGACATTGAATTTGCGGATTTAAATCTTGAATTTGTAAAAGACTTTGAGTTTGGTTCTGTCGCATCTGTCAGAGTCAAATATAAGAATTTAAGTAATTTAAAAGTTAGCCCGCCAATTTACAGAATGATTTAAACATAGTTATCCCTTGTCTAACCATCTGATTCTTTCTCAACATATGGACAACTTCAATTCCGCTCAATGTTCGTCTTGCTGATTCAAAGCTTTTAAAACCTAACCCGTTTTGTATGCGCCATATTTGCTCGGAAAGCCGTATAGTGCGGGATAAAGACAACAACTAATTTGTTTCATTATGGAAAGACAAACAAAAAACACCCTGTTGGCAGCATTGGCAATGCTGACAGGTTTCAGTGTGCTGGCACAGGGAAATGGTACGGCGGGTATTAATGAAGCCACTAAGATGGTAGCCTCATATTTTGATACCTCCACGCAGCTTATTTATGTCATCGAAGCCATGGTCGGGCTTATAGGAGGTGTTAAGGTGCTACCATCCTGCGTTCGTTCTTTCTTTAATCCCACTGCCATATGAGTAATTACAACAATTGAAGTTGATACATTTTTTGCCACAAAAACTCAAGGCGATATTTAAGTATATTTTACCAGTCGAGTTTTGTGGCAGATTCGTGGCACATGGTATTTTTAAAAACCATAATCCAGCAAAATCAAGGCCTGTCAATCTTAGGTTCCAAACTGTATCTCAATAATTTACAAATTTACAGTTTTAAAATTCTTAAAAAAACACTTGGGTCGTTGTTCAACCGCAACTAATAATTGATTAATTTCTCTTTTACCTGTCTTACTAATAATTTTCTTGAAAAAAATTATTATCTTGTTTAGGAAGTAGGAAGAGTATTAAAAAAAACAGTGCAGTACAACTTACAATATGGATTTTAATATGTTCAGAACACTGCAATAACTTACTAGAATTATAATATAGGCTTAAACTATGAATTGCATTATTATTGATGACGAAGAAATGGCAAGAGCCATTATAGAAAAAATAATCGAGGATATTCCGCAATTAAACTTATTAAAAAAGTTCTCAAATGCTATGAATGCCATCAAGTACTTGAATCAAAATGAGGTCGATTTAATTTTTCTTGACATCCACATGCCTGATTTTACAGGTGTTGATTTTATTAAAACTCTTAAAAATCCTCCCAAAATTATACTTATAACCTCTGATAAAGATTTTGCTATTGAAGCTTTTGAATATGACTGTATTGTCGATTATATAGTAAAACCTATTACCAAGGATCGTTTTGAGAAAGCAATTCAAAAAGTGATTGCGATACCCTTATCTAGAACAATGGTTATTAACAAAAGCGCAGGTGAAGATAATGCACATGAATTTTATATTAATATTGATCGTCGTTTAATCAAAATCGAATTTGCTTCAGTAAACATAGTAGAAGCCAAAGGAGACTATATTCATATTAAGACAGAAAATAAAAACTATGTAGTACACTCTACTCTTAAAAAAATTGAAGACAAATTACCTAAAAGTTTATTTTTGAAAGTGCACCGTTCGTTTATCATCAATACCAAAAAAATTATAGATATTGAGGACAATAGTGTCTTAATTGGTAAAGATGTTGTTCCGGTAAGTCGCGCAAATCGGCCTGATTTAATGAAGCGTTTAAATTTATTGTAGACTTTAATAAAAAGAATTAGATTTCTTCCAACTTATTTTTTTCTAATATTTTACATTTTAAATCTCAATTCTAAAAAATGACCAGCTATAACTAAAGATTAAACAATCAGCAAATAAGAATTACTATAAGCCTTTTACAAAATGTTGAATTAATTGTAAAATATTTTCAAACTCATTTGCAGACTTAATTATGCCATTTAATAACTCATTTTCATATTCATGCGTGATATGATATTCTTTTTCAAGACCAAAAATTATTATTTTATGTTTTAATTTATGAACATGTTCTGCCGCATTTTTGTAGTTATGAGCTTCCATACTTTTATTATATGCCAATATTTCGAGCGGAAGTTCTTTTTTAATAATAGTAATCATTTTTTGCTTACATTCACTGTCATCTCCACAAATTTGATCTATATAAGTTAAATTAGGCTGTTCCATGGTTTTTAGGTAAAGTAAAATAAAATGTTGTTCCGATATTTTCCTTACTTTCAAGCCAGATGGAACCTTTGTAGTATTCTACAATTTTTTTGACTATCGAAAGACCCGCTCCTGAATTTTGATTGCTGCTCTCTAATTTTGTAAATATTTTAAAAATTTTGCCGTGATATTTTTCAGCAATTCCGATACCATTATCTTTAATATAAAATTCAAAATCATTCTTGTTTTCTTTACAGCCAATGTCAATTTGACCGTGGTTTTTATCATTATAATGAATGCTGTTTTCAATTAAATTTTGCATTAATTGTTTGAATCGCCATGTATTTCCGTTTATTTTAGGTAAATCATTGATTATTGAAATTTTAATATTTTTGGGAATATGAATTTCTCTCGTAATTTCATCAATTATCTGATTAAAATCAATTAATCTTTCTTCAGATTCTAATTTGTCTATTGTAGAGTAAGCTAAAATTCCATTGATTAGCAAATCCATTTTTTCGACATTAAACAATACCTGATGTAGCAAATTCAAACAACTTTCACTCATTGCGTCTTTATTCTCCTCAAGAACCCAATTAATCAACGTATCTATATTCCTTAGTGGCGCTTTTAGATCATGTGAAACAACATGAGCGTATTCATTAAGCTCTCTGTTTTGATTTTCCAGACTTATTAGCAATTCTTCCCTGTGTTTACTCTTATTCATATTTCCATAGATTGCTATAAAAAAACAAGTTCCTATAATGTATTACTGCGAAATTATTTCATTTATACTCCAGTAGGTCAGTAGTTTTGCTATCCTGTCTACATATTCCTCATATTTCAAAGGTTTTAAAATATATCCTGCAATACCAATTTTATAACACTCCATTACATCTTTATGGTTATTGGAAGTAGTTAATATAATTGCGGGTATGAATTTTAATACATCATCTGTTTTTAAAATATTCAAAAATTCAATCCCATTTAATTTTGGCATATTAAGGTCTAAAATGATAATGTCTGGCACTATCTCTTTCTTATTCAATATATCAAGTGCTTCTTCACCATTAGTTGCTTCGATAATTTGATGATTGAATTCTAATTTTTTTAGTACTCTGTAAAATTTCATTACTTCTATTACATCATCTTCTATTAATAGAATATTTAAAGATTTTGCCATTTTCTTATTTTTAAAATTTGATGTATACCAATATTATAATAAATATACCTTACTGTACGTGAAAACATGACTTTATTCGTTAACTCTTCTGTAAGTGTCGATGAATGGGAATTAAGTGTCGATGAATGAATATATTTTTCAATTCTTCGATAAAAAGTTTCTTATGTTGATTAGATTAAGTATTAGTATCTTTTATTTTTTGTATCAGATAGAGATGGCAAGCAATATGAATATTTAAAAGAAAATTAAAAAATAGCATTATTTCCCTTTAATACTAATTTGTCTACCTCTCAATTCCAATCAATTACAAGTCAGCCGTAAAGATGGAAGATTCACCGACAGCAAACTACTATTCATCGAAAAAAATAAACAAAATTTGAGTATCGACTTAGATTTGTATCAGAATTAAGAAAGAATCTAAAAATAATTTTCAAAACAATTTAACAAAGTTAATTACCATTTACAATTGCATTATTTAGTTGATTAGAATTCCTAGTATTAACCATTTAAAAAATTAAATACATTTAAAAGCAGGTCAATATTATAGGTACTTCCTGAATTACATTGTCATTACAATTGGAATTTTGCACATTTAAAATCTTTTTTGAATTTACCTACATCTTCAAAAGAGTTGCTAATACCGAAAACATGACGCCCTTTTTGCCCAAAGCCTGAGCTTTCTACAAATTAAAAATTAGTAACGGCAATGTAATTCTACAGAAGTAATAATTTAAATGTCCACATTATTTCCATTTTTTATTAAGTGGGAAGTTTTTTTACTTTGATTTTCCGCAGCTAATTACTCCTAAGAAATTAAGGAAATCCAAAAAAAATTAGCAGTTTTACTCTTTTGGTAAAACAAAACAAAAACAAGCACCTCTTTGATTATTTTTTCTATTTTTCAGATAGATAGTGCCTCCTAATCGCTCTAATATAGCTTTTATTGTTGATAAGCCAATGCCGGAATTTTTAGCATATTTTTGATTGACAGTTTCAAATAATTCAAATACTTTTTCCCAATATTCTTCTTGTATGCCTGGTCCATCATCTTCATAAATAAATGAATAACTAGTTTCATCTTCTTCCAGAGATATCCAGACATTACTTTTTTGTTTGTCAGTGTGTTTTACTGTATTTGACAAAAGATTTTGAATGATTTGAATAAAACCAATTTTGGAACACTTTATTACAGCATCACAATTAATATAATGAATTTGCGCCAGAATACTTAAAGCATTATTATCAACTATATATTGAATAATGTTTTGTACATTAAAATATTCTAAACAAATTTTGTCATTGCTAACTTTGGTATATTCTAAAATCCCGTTGATTAAAAACTCCATGTATTCATTTCTGGAATAAATTAGATCGATCCATTCCTCTAACGTAGTATTTTTTATAAGTTCTTTATGATCCTCTTTTATAAAAGTTATCAAAGAGTTCACCCCTTGGATAGGAACTTTTAAATCATGAGTTAATCGATAAGCAAATTGATTCAATTGCACATTTTTTTTCAAAATTTCATCATTAAGACTTTCTAAAAGACTATTTTTTTTTCGAAGTTCAAATTGAGAAATTACCTGTTTTGCCAGTGCCTTTAATGATTCTTTTTGGCTTTCTGTAAGGCCTTCTCTAGGCTTTGTATCAATAACACAAATTGTCCCTAAAGAATACCCCTCTTTACTGTTTAAAGGAGCTCCTGCATAAAATATTACGTGAGGGTCATCTGTAGTTAAGGGATTATCATAAAACCTCTTGTCTTTACTAGCATCCGGAATAATGAATAATTCATCGGGCGTATTTATTGTATGTGCACAAAAAGCTAAATCCCTCGGAGTTTCGGTCGTATTTAAACCATGATGCGATTTGAACCATTGCCGGGTATCATCAACTAAAGTTACCAATGCGATTGGAGTGCCGCAAATTTCAGCTGCTATTTTTGTCAGGGCATCATATTCTTCTTCAGGTAATGTATCTAATATTTTATAAGTATCTAAAGCTTTTAAGCGGCGATCCTCATTGTTAGGAATTTGTGGTTTATACATATAACTGAATTTTTATTTGTTTGCTTAAAACTAAATATGCATATGTAAGATATGTCTGCTATTTTCATTCATAAAAATAAATAATTTATAATTCTTTTTATAAGAAATTACCATAAAAAAACATGATGGAATATTAAAATATGGCTTTTCAGTAAATTATACTATAAACTGAGCTGAATCTTTGTGGTAAGCTGTCTTTCTTTTCCGTTTAAAAGAATTATTAATTTACTGCAAATTATAATCCCCTTGCAATAACACTTTGGATAGCAATGAGCTTTAGTATTTAAAATTCTAAGATAAAAGTTATCTTCATTTATGACAGAGCCGATAATATTAGAGATAAAATTTCCAACTATACAACAAATCAAGGCTTAAGAAGTTTAAGTCGAAACTTTTAGATCAAGAAGGTGCAATTCATATGAAAAAAAACTTACAAAATTATTTAAAAAAAATACTATTCAATCAGTTTTTAGATGAAATAGTGAAGGCTTGCTTATGTTATAACATACATTGATAATAATACCAAAAATGTATTTAATAGCCGCCTTATCGGAACTGAATACAGTGTTTATAATAAAACAAACAGTACTACTCAGTCGACATCTTAGCAAACCTGATTTTATTGAAATATGCACACTATTGCTAATCATTAAACCTTTATAAACATAAATTGCTTATTTTTGTTTAATATTATCTGGAAATAATTAAACAAAAAAAATAGTAAAGCCAATTATGATGCTGTAGGATATTGGTTTTGTCGATGTAGAAAAATCCAATATTATTTCTTGTTCCGGTCCGCACAGCCATCATAAAACTTTACAATTAGACAGGTTAAGTTATGCAAAGCCTGATAAAGAAATTACATCACTGCTTAAAAGTTGAACAAAAAAAAGTTAAATATTATGTGGTTCAAACGTGATCTGCGTTTTACAGATCATGAACCTCTTTTTATGGCACAGCAGGAAAATATCCCCCTTCTTATGTTGTATTTTTTTGAGCCATCAGTAATGGCGTGCGATGATTCTGATGTGCGTCACTGGCGTTTTGTTTATGAATCCTTAAGGGAAATGCAGTCTAAATTAAAGCCGATTGACGCGCAGATCTATTATTTTCATAACGAAGTCCAGACTGTTTTTGAGTACCTATGCAGTCTTTATAATATCCAGACAGTGTTTTCGCATCAGGAAATCGGCAACAAAGCCACTTTTGACAGGGATATTGAAATGCAGTCTTTTTTTGATCAAAATAATATCGTTTGGAAACAATCCCAGCTGCACGGAGTGATAAGAAAGCTGCGGTCAAAACAAGATTGGGACAAGCGCTGGGAAGAAACAATGCGGGCAATACCTAAAATGATTGACCTGAATGCTTTTAAATTTGAAAATTTAAATCCTGATTTTTACCTGGAACTAATAGGAAAAGCACTTTCGAATGAAATTACAAACCGAAATGAAAACTTTCAACAAGGGGGCGAATATTGGGCATGGCGCTATCTGCAAAGTTTTGCAAAAGAAAGACATATAAATTACAGCAGGCACATTTCCAAACCAGCCTTAAGCCGAAAAGGCTGCAGCCGTCTCTCTCCCTATTTAACTTACGGAAACATAAGCATGCGGATGGTGTATCAATATACCAATCAGTTTTATGAAGGATCGCCCAACAAAAGAGCCATGCTTAATTTTGTTTCCAGACTCCACTGGCATTGCCATTTTATGCAAAAATTTGAAAATGACTGCCAGATTGAATTTGAAAATATAAACAAAGATTATGATTCCCTGGTCAAGCCAAAAAATGAAAACTATATAAAAGCCTGGCAGGATGGCAAAACCGGCGTTCCTATTGTAGATGCCTGCATGCGATGTTTAGTGCAAACAGGTTATATCAACTTTAGAATGCGGGCGATGCTAGTTTCCTTTTTTACATTCAATTTGTGGCAGGACTGGCGCGAACTGCATTTTCTGGCAAGACAGTTTTTAGATTACGAACCCGGAATTCATTATCCGCAGATTCAGATGCAGGCAGGTACAGCAGCAGGCAATACCATTAGAATTTACAATCCCATAAAAAACTCGCAACAGCACGATCCAGAGGGTGTTTTTATAAAGAGATGGATGCCTGAACTGGCTGAAATTCCATCACAATTAATTCATGAACCCTGGAAATTAAATCTTATTGAACAGCAATTTTACAAATGCGAAATAGGCAAAGATTATCCAGAGCCGATAGTTGACATAGAAGAAACGCGGAAATACGCCAGTGATATTGTCTGGGGTTTTAGAAATAAACAAAAAAATGCGAGGAGTTAAGAAACAGAACCTGCCCATTAAAACCTGCCCTGCCTGCCAAAGGCCATTTGCATGGAGAAAAAAATGGGAAAAGGTGTGGGACGAAGTGAAATATTGCAGTGATAAATGCAGAAGCAGCAAATAATATGGAAACCAAAACTTTAAGGCTCATACTTGGAGATCAGTTAAACAGCAATCATTCCTGGTATGAAACCACAGACAATTCAATAACCTATGTGATGATGGAAATCCGCACAGAAACAGACTATGCCATACACCACATACAAAAACAACAGGATTCTTTGCAGAAATACGCCTGTTTTGCAATTACCTAAAATCCAAAAGACATCATTGCATTTATCTGGAAATAAACGACAAAGACAATTTACAGTCTCTTGAGGCCAATCTGTCCTTTATCATAGAGAGAGATCATTACACAAGATTCGAATACCTGATGCCCGATGAATACCGCGTAGATGCAGTATTAAAAAAATTTACATCCCAGCTTGGTATTGCATCTAAAGTTTACGATACCGATCATTTTTTCAGTACCCGTAATGAACTCGGAAAATTCTTTGAAGGCAAAAAAACTTTTTTGATGGAAAGTTTTTATCGCGCCATGCGAAACATCATATCCTTATTTCAGGAGACAACCCAGTGACAGGCCAGTGGAATTATGATCATGAGAATAGAAAAAAACTGCCTAAAAATCATCGACCCGCTCCCCCTTTAGTTTTTAATAATAATGTTTCCCATATAGTGGATGCCATTTTACAGACCGATATTAAAACGATCGGATCTATTGACAAAACAAATTTCATATGGCTGTAAACAGGAAACAGTCCCTCGACCTCCTTGATTATTTTACAGATGAATGCCTGCCTTTATTCGGTTCTTACCAGAATGCAATGCTCCCTAATGAGTGGTCCTTATACCACTCCAGATTATCATTTTCTTTAAACAAAAAAATGATTTCTCCGGCTGAAGTCATACAAACTGCAATTGCAAAATGGGAGAAACATCCCGAAGTTATTGCTTACAACCACCTAAAAGGTTTTGTACGCCAAATTATTGGATGGCGGGAATACATGCGAGGCATTTACTGGCTCAAGATGCCGGAATATGCTGCATTAAATTTTTTCGGCCATAAGGAAAAATTGCCTGAATGGTTCTGGACAGGCAAAACCAAAATGAACTGTCTTAAAGACGCCATAACGCAGTCCCTCACATTGCCTATGCGCACCATATCCAGCGTTTGATGATCACTGGAAATTTTGACCTTTTGGCCGGAACCGATCCTGATGAAGTCGACAGCTGGTATCTTGGCATATACATCGATGCGCTGCATTGGGTTGAAATAACAAACACACGAGGCATGAGCCATTTTGCAGATGGAGGAATTGTCGGCACGAAACCTTATTTCAGTTCGGCTTCATATATTTATAAAATGAGCCCTTACCATGATGAATAAATTCTATTCCGGCCGTTTTTTCGTCAAAAAACATTCCGTTGTATTCGTTGTTAAAAACCCAGACATTAAGTCCGGGAGTTTCAAAATATTCTTTTTCGTTTAATACTAAATTCTGAGAAAATGACTTATTTGCAAGACTAAACAAACAAAAAAATATAATTACTTTTTTTAATAAAGTTTTATTGAAAACCATTACTAACATACTATTAAGTTTACACATAATTTTATATTTAATTATTAAAACCAACAACAAGTACCTGGACAAATGAATTGTTTGAATGTCATGTTTTGGGGCAAATACAATTCATCGCCAGATACTGTATATTAAAATGAATGAATTAGTAATCCTGGAAATCACTTTTCTTTAAATAAAAGTGGTGCTAATTCTTTGAAGCTTCGACGCCAGGTTTGAAATTCGTGTCCGGTATTTTCAGAAATATAGGGAACCGCATTAAAACCAGCAGTTTTAAGAGTTGCCACAGCATCTTTAATACCATCAGGCCGCTCTTTGCTTCCACAACTTAAAAAGATCAATTTGACTTTTGATTTATCTTTAATGTCTTCCGGTTTATAAATTCCTCCACTAAGAAGTGCATAATAAGAGAAAACCTCCGGTTTATTAAGAGTTATCATTTTTGTTTCCATTCCTCCCATTGATAAACCACCCATCGCACGATTAGCAGAATTTGCCAGCGTACGGAAATTTGAATCCACATACGGAATTAAATCCTCTACCAAAACCGTTTGAAAGGGTTCTATTTTGAAACTTGCCAAACCACCGTATTTAATTTCATTGGTCATACCGTACGTCATTACAATAATGAATGATTTTATTTTGCCTTCTGCTATCAAATTATCCATGATCAAATTGACGTGTCCCTGATTGCTCCATGCTGTTTCGTCTTCTCCCCAGCCGTGTTGTAAATACAAAACCGGATATTGCTTTGATTTATCTTTATGATATCCTGGTGGGGTATAAACAAAAGCCCTGCGAGAGGTATTAGTGCTTTTTGAAGGAAAAAGAATTTGCTGTACGTTTCCGTGCGGAACATTTTTCAAGGCATAAAAATCCTGATCATGTGCGGGTATTTCAATGCCGCTTTCCCAACGCGTAGAACCGTAAAAATTAAGTGCTCCCGGATCGTTAAAAACGCCTCCATCGATAGTTACATGATAATAATGAAAGCCTTCATCCATGGCGCCTGCTGTGGTTCCACGCCAAATACCGTCTTCTCCTTTTGCAAGAACGGTTCCTCCTTTTGTTCCACCTAATCCAAGGCTTACTACTACAGATTTGGCTTCGGGAGCCAGAATTTGAAATCGTGCATAACCCTGAGAATTAACTTGCGGGTATTCCTGTCCGGGCTGATTAAGTGTTGAAGGTTTAAAATCTTCGGCAATAGCGGTTTGATTTGTTTGTGAAAAACCTATAAAACCTGATAAAATAAATGCCCATACCATAACAATTGTATACTGTTTCATATTTTTTATTTTTTATATTTAAAAAAATTATTTTACTGTTGGCGTGATAATTTGATAATTCCCACTAAGATGCATTAAACTGAAGAGATACATTAATCCATCATAATACGGATCGAAGTAACCATCTTCATACGGTTCCAGTTTCGCATTCCAAAGGGCATGAACAAAATCCATACTTGTTTTATCGGGATTGACAAGTGATGCTGTTGCCGAAGTCGCTACTAATCCTATGGAATGTCTGAGTTTTTTAACGGGACCGGCTTGCAGTATAAACTCTGGTTTAGAACCATCCAGATTAAATTGATCTTCAAAAGTGTCTAATCCTTTGGATCTAAGAAAATTTTGGAATTTTACGGCATATTCTTCCTGCCATTTTTTATCTTTTCCATACCACATATAATCCATTGCAATATTCATAGGAACACGCCACGAATCATAACGAAATCCTCCAGGCATCCATGGTGTAGGATGTGGTTCTCCTGTGAATTCGGTGTAATCTGAATTTAGTCCTGTTACAGGATGAGTAGCTTTATGGAGAAAATTGCGAGACACATCGGCACATTCTTTATAAAATTGCTCGTGACCATCTTTCGCATACAAAGCCCATATTTCATAGAAGGCTGGAACATGATAAGAGGGGTCTGTCCAGTTATAACCTCCTCTTTCTGGCACAAAAGATATTTGCTTGTGTTCCGTATTTATTATATTATGAATACCAGCTGTACCGTCTTTTTTCCACATAGCATCGAGTATTCTTCTGGCTTCTTTATAATAATTTATTCCGGTATCATTTCCCCATCTATTAGAAGCAAAAAGCAAACTGGTGATATAGTATAATTCTCCATCTGAAGCAGAGCCGGGCGAATTTCGTTTTTTAGTTTCAGGGTTTACACTCCATGCAAAATAAGCTTCTCTTGGTCCTTCCTGATGTTGCATGTATTTGACAGACCATCTCCAGATGCGGTCGAAAACCTCTTTTTTATTCAGTTGAACAGCGACCATCATTCCATACGACATTCCCTCTGTACGGGCATCTTTGTTTTTAACATCCGAAACATATCCTAAAGAATCACCTTCTTCAAAATACACTTTGTTTGGACCTTCAAAAACGTCATAATAGGCTTTGGCTACTTTCTTATCTATTTCAGCCTGACTATAGCCTGCTTCCTTAAAAAGATTGCGGTACTTAGGTCTGGATTCTGATTTTTCTGCTTTCTTTTTAATTTGACCAACGACCAAAACGGGTAAAATCAATCCGAACACCAATACCAAAACGTGAATCCTAATCAGAAATTCATTTGCAAAACTTTTATCTATTATCATAATTTATCTTTTTAATATTTAATTCTAAACCAATCAAAATCGACATATCCTCCAGTATTTTTTGTCGCATAATTGAACAATCCAAAACGATAGCCCATAAAATGCGGAAGTGTATATTTCATTTTTAAAGTTTCGCCTATCGGGTTCCAAACTTTTCCATCGAGACTGTAGAAAAAATTGGCTTCATCTTTTTTGTTTGTAAAATCACAATCAATTTTAAAATAAACCAGATTTTGATCTAAAGCAATTCGCTGTACTTCAACAGCTTTGTCTTTATTGGTATTTACCATTACTATTGATTTTTTGTCTTTTTCTACTTTCACTCCAATCAGTCCGTATTCTTTTTGTAAGGCAGATAATCCGGCAAAATCACCGTCCTTCATTTTAGAAATATCCAAAAAAACAGAAGCTGAGCTTGCTGGACCAATTGTACGTTGTGTGAGTGTATTTCTTGCTAAGAGAAAATCAGTATCAATTCTTCCTGTTTTAAGGCGCAGGAATCCTTTTCTTTCTTTTAAAGACCAAAGTGTATTATCCGGATTGTGATTCCATTGCCAAACTAATGGCAGCATTTGTTCCCCTTTTTTGCGGTTGAATTCATCTGAGGCAACCAAATTCGGAATTAAGCTTTTACTTACTGGCAGATCTAATTTTTCAGGAACTTTTCCATTTTTGCCTAATATTGGCCAACCGTCTTCCCATTTTACAGGAACCAGATACGGAATTCTGCCAACAGCTCCATAATCGCGAAAAAGATAAGAGAACCATCGACCGTCGGGAGTGTCTATAAGTCCGCCCTGAGCAACGCCTAAATCCTGTAAACCTACTTTTCCTTCCCACGGACCATTAATATTGTCAGCTCTATGAATTATTACAGTACGCATTCCGCCTTGAGGCCAGCAAATATTAAAAAGGTAATATTTTCCTTTTATTTTAAATAACTGAGAACCTTCTGCACCTAGCATAATATTGTTTCCAGCAGGTGCACTGGCGTTCGCTATAATAATTTTATCCGGAACATTTTGTTTAATTCCGGTTAAATCATCATTGAGTTCAACCAGTTTGATTTTGCATGCTCCGTAGATTAAATAAGCCTTACCGTCATAATCAAAAAACAAAGAATGGTCGTGATAATCCGGTTTAAAAGAAACTCTTTGCCAGTTCCCTTTTTCTATATCTTTCGTTTTAAAAATGTAGGTCTCACCTGTAGTTTGTGCAAAAGTAGTCACATAATAAATTCCGTTATGAAAACGCAGACTACTTGCCCAGGAACCTCTACCATACGTGCTTTTTCCTTCTGTTAAATTTAATTCCGGCATATCTGCCAAAGTATCATAGGCATAATTGATGATTTTCCAATTGACAAGATCTGTCGATTTCATAATAGGCAAACCCGGACTCATGTGCATTGTAGTACTGCTCATATAATAATTTTCACCTACTCTGATTATGGACATATCAGGCACATCAGTAAAAAGTATTGGATTCTGGGCTTGCGCCAAAGTAACAGCATGAATAAGCAAAACAAAAAAGACGAAAATGAACTTAATACCTTTTTTCATGGCGTAAAGATTAAATTAAAAGAAACCTTTATCGAATTACATATCGTATAATTCCAGCGTAACGAAAAAGCCGAAAGTGTTTAAGCTTCCGGCTTTTAATTTAAAAACTAACTCTTAAACTTAGTTATAAACCAATTTGTAAAATAACACTTATAACCAACATTAATTTTTAAACCTAAAATCATAATCTTCAATTTTATAACAATTACATTATACTAAATTTAATAAGTGTATTTATCAAAAATATAAATAAAAACAATTAATACACAACCGGTTGCTTAAATATTTACAGTTAGAATCATTAAAAAAAACTATATAAAAAACATTATAAATATTTTTTATGTAAAAAAAATACACAATATCAGTTTAGATGATTATTTTAATTAAGAAGTTTGACAAATTAAAGGACTTACTGCATTTTCTATGAATAACTCGCAAAAGTTAAATCAAGAAACTTATTATCAATTAGTTGCAAATAATTACAATAAAAAATCTTACGCAATTACCATACAAAATGATTAAAACAATGAGGTGCCGTATAGAATAAAAAGATAATTTCGAATGATAATCGAAAAAAAAAGATTCTGCTAAAATTAAATTTATAAAAGACTTTTTAGTTTTAGGCATTCGTTCACTGCAAACCATTCTTTATTTTAGCCACTACCACATTTATGTCTTTTTCAGGCATTTTGCAGGCTTTGTTCACGCAGACATAAATGTAAGTTTGATTCTCGACAAAACGATTTTCTAAAATAGCAAGTTGACTTTCTTTAGTTGCTCCGGCAATAAGAATATTGGGCAAATAATAGCTTTGAAGTTGACTCGTTTTAATTAGAGCGTCTTTTCCGGAAATGGCAACTTCAAAATAATTGTCGGTATAATTCAGCATTAAATTTAGCCAATTATAATATTCGGTCGGTGCTTGTAAGGCATCTGCTTTAATATTATTCAGCATCTGTTTTGCAGTTTTGCTATAAGTATCATTAGAATAATAATGTCCTAATAAAAATAGATTATTCGCCAGAATCGAATTAGAACCTGAAATTACATTATCCTGAATTTCCATTTTTTTGGTTATTAAATCTGCTGAAGCGTTAGATGTAAAATAAAACAGGCTCGACTTTTTATCCAAAAAATGAGTTATCGTATAATCCGTTAATTGTTTCGCTTTATTGAGCCATTTTTCATCAAGTGTAATTTGATACACCTCAATAAAGGCATCTATCACCGTTGCATAATCTTCTGAAAAACCAGCGATACTGCTTTTACCTTCTTTATAACTATGGTATAAACTTCCGTCTTTCTGGAGTTGATTATTCAAAATAAAATTGGCATTTTTTAAGGCAACTTCTTTATAATGCGGATTTTTAAATGCACAATAAGCATTAACATAAGCCTTTATCATTAAAGCATTCCATGAGGTTAAGGTTTTATCGTCTAAATGAGGTTTTGCTCTTTTGTTTCTGGCTGTTAAAAGTATTTGCTTCCAATTTTTTACTTTAGAATCCAGTTCTGTAACCGTCATTTTGTTTTTGATTGCAAAGTCTTTATCAGATTGTGTTCTAAATAAAACATAATTGCCATTTTCCCATAAACCCTTTTCATTTATGTTGAAATATTCCTGAAAAAGTAGAAAATCAGATTTTAAAAGTGCCTGCAACTCCTCTTTTTTCCAAACATAATAAGCGCCTTCTTCTAGTTTATTTGATTTGTTTTTACTGTCTGCATCTAAAGACGAATAAAAAGCACCATTGGAAGCCATCAGTTCTTTTTCTATAAAATTCAATGTTTCAATCACTGTTTTTTTATACAAATCATCTTTTGTTATCAAATACGCATCAGTATACAAACTCACTAATTGTGCATTGTCGTAAAGCATTTTTTCAAAATGAGGAATATGCCATTTTGAATCTACCGAATATCTGCAAAAACCTCCTCCAATTGGATCGTAAATTCCGCCATTAGCCATTTTTACAAGTGTTGTATTTACATAGGCTTGCGTTGCTTTGTCATTATTTTGAATACTGTAACGAAGGAGGAAACTCAATGATCCTGGCATTGGAAATTTGGTATCGCTAACTAAGCCGCCTTCTTTATAGTCTAATTCTTTTTGCCATAATTTGACGGCTTCAGAAAGTTCTGAATTTTTAAAATCAGGCTGACTATTATTAGCTGTGATTAATTGTGATTTCTGAATACCTGCCACTAATTTATCTGCATATTCACTGGCTTTCTCTGGATTTTTTTTATACAAATCAGAAAGTTCTGTTAAGGCTTTTGTCCATTCTTCTTTGGTAAAATAAGTCCCTCCAAAAATAGGGCGTCCATCAGGAAGTGCAATACAATTTAGCGGCCATCCGCCTTTACCTGTCATTAGCTGAACGGCATTCATATAAATTTGGTCAATATCGGGACGCTCTTCCCTATCCACTTTTATACTGATAAAATTGTCATTCATCAATTTAGCTACTGCATCATTTTCAAAACTTTCTTCTTCCATAACATGACACCAGTGACAAGCAGAATATCCTACAGAAATAATAATAAGTTTATTCTCTGCTTTTGCTTTGTCCAATGTTTCCTGATTCCATGCTTTCCAATCAACAGGATTGTGCGCATGCTGCAAAAGATACGGACTTGTTTCATTAATTAAATCATTGGTATATTTGTGATATTCTTCAATATTCTGTTTTTTATTGCAACCAATAAAAAAGCAGGAAACGATCAATAAAAGATATAGAATACGCATATATGAAATGAAAAAAGTATGAATAATGATGTTGATTTTCAGTTGTTTTTAAAATCAAAAGCTAAAATAGCAATTTAAATTTAATAGATTTGCTATAACCAAAGAATGCTTCAAATCTGCTATTAAAGGCTTCAAAATTGACAATCTTATTTCAACTTTCAAGCTATTTTTACATTTAACATTTTATAAAAATGAAATGAAAACGAAGTACTATTTCAATGATATATCGCTCTAAAATATTTTTTAATCAACACATGGGGATAAGCAGAAAAAAGTCAACCACTACATTCATAAGCAATACATCGCAAAAGCTTTCTGTACTGGAAAAAATAGGTTACGGTTTAGGAGATTTTGCGGCGAACTTGATTTTTCAGACCTTACTTACCTTTTTAGCTTTCTTTTATACTGATGTCTATAAAATTCCTGCCGGAACCGCCAGTATTATTATTTTTATTGGAGGCTTTGTCGGCGCTTTTTTTAATATTATTATGGGCATTATAGCTGACCGTACCCACACGCGCTGGGGAAAATTCAGGCCTTGGATATTATGGACTGCTGTACCTTTTGGAATTGGTGCTGTTCTTTCTTTTTTGACTCCTAATTTTGGTGAAAACGGTAAGATAATTTACACCTTGCTGACTTATTTTTTTCTTGTTATAATCTATTCAGCAAATAATTTACCCTATGTTGCTTTAAGTGGTGTTTTAACAGGAGATATGAAAGAAAGAAATAGTCTTTCATCCTATCGTTTTGTTGCTGTAATGATTGCGCAATTTATAATTCAGTCGCTCCTATTGCCATTAGTTTTAATTTTTGGACATGGTGATAAAGCCGTTGGTTTTAAAAATACCATGATTCTATTTGCAGTTATAGGAATTATTTGTTTTCTAATTACTTTTTTTACCACCAAAGAAAGGATTATACCTGCAAGGCATCAAAAATCGTCAGTCAAACAGGATTTTGTCGATCTCACTAAAAATCGCCCGTGGCTGGTGATGTTACTGGTTACTATTTTGGTATTCATAACGTTGTCTTTAAAAGGTGGGATGTATGTTTTCTATTTCAAATATTATTTAGACCCTGTTGCGCAAACCGTATTTTTAAAAGATATTGGTTTTACGGCGTTTATTCATGATCTTAATAATTCATTAATAGCAATGGGATTAGTAGATTTTCAGTGGCCTGGAGATGTTCCTACATCTGCATTTAGTCTTTTTAATGCTGGCGGAATTCTTTTTATGATTTTAGGAATTTTATTTTCAAAATCGCTAGCAGACGCATTTGGCAAAAGAAATATTTACATTACTTTCATTTTTTTGTCCGCTGTAAGCTTATTGCTTTTTAATTTTTATAGCAGAACTGCTATTGCAATGGTTTTTCTGACGCAATTAGTTCATGGTTTTATTTACGGAGTAACAATTCCGTTATTATGGGCTATGATTGCTGATGTAGCCGATTACAGTGAATGGAAGAACAATCGAAGAGCGACTGCAACTGTTTTTTCAGCCATGCTTGTTGGATTGAAAATAGGAATCAGTATTGGCGGAGCGTTGGGTGCAGCATTTTTATCTAAATACGGATATGTAGCAGAAGAAGTCAATCAGGTTCCGGCAGCTGTAGAAGGAATTAAATTGTGCGTAAGCATCTATCCTGGATTTATATTCATTATAAGCGCCGTTATGTTGTGCTTTTACGTTATAGATAGAAATATGGAAATTGCCATTGAAAAAGAACTAAAGGAAAGAAGAGAAAACTAAACTACCATCTTCTAAAATGAGTCATTAGGAATAATAAAAAAACAGTAATATAGAGCTCCCCACAAACTATATTACTGCCAAAAAAATATCTAAAAACTTTTTTTGAGTGTTTAATAAAAAATATTTATTGCACCATAATAGCTAAACTATTCACAATATTTTCGGATGATGTACCCGTATAAAGTACAAATTCGCCGGGTTCAACTTTCCAGTCGTTACTTTTCTCGTCGTAGAAAGCCAAATCTTTTACTTTCATTTTTAAAGCAACTGTTTTTTCTTCTCCTGGTTTAAGGAAAATTTTATCGAATGCTTTTAATTCTTTTTTAGGCCTTAAAACTGATGCCATAGTTTGACCAGCGTACAATTGAACTACTTCTGCACCATTCGTTTTTCCAGTATTTTTGATAGTAAACTTCACTATTATTTCATCATTCACACCGTATACTTTTTTGTCAGAAGCAACATTAGAGATATCAAAGGTTGTATAAGACAGACCGTAACCAAAAGGATGTTGAGGTTTAATACCTTTGGTATCAAACCAGCGATATCCTACCAGAATATCTTCCTCGTAATTTACTTTCAAATCATGTCCCGGATAAGCCCCTAAAGCATGCGCCGGCGATTGGCTTAAAGTAACTGGTATCGTAAATGGTAATTTTCCTGAAGGAAATTCTTTGCCGCTCAACACATCAACAACTGCGTTACCCGCTTCCATTCCACCATACCAGCCCCAAACTACTGCAGGTACGCGAGATTCAATACCTGCCAGTTCAAGTGGAGAACCTGCAATGATCACCACAATCGTTTTAGGATTGGCTTTCGCTACTTCCTGAATTAAAGTTTCTTGTCCATAAGGCAAACGCATATGCAATCTGTCAAATGATTCTGAATCAAAATCATGGTTCAAACCTGCAAAAATAATTGCTACATCTGATTTTTTGGCCTGAGCTACTGCTTCTTCAATTAATTTCCAATCTACCTTGTCGGTGTTTAATTGACCATCACTGCTTCTCTCCACAACATGAGATTGTTTCTCGTAACCTTGTGCAAAATTAATTTGAATAGACTTTCCGAATTTAGCAGTCATAGCCTGAAATGGTGTTATTTCATATAAAGCTTTTATTTCTGAACTAAATCCGCCGCCGCAATGTGTACGGGTTGCATTATCACCTATAATCGCTACAGATTTTATAGCATTCATATTCAATGGCAAAATTTGCTTTTCGTTTTTCAGTAAAACAACTGCTTCTACTGCCGAGCGATAAGCCGCTTGTTGGTGTTCTTTTGTATTTATAGAACCTGTAATTCGTGTTTTTGGATCTAAAACTTTCGTTTTAATCATCACTCTCAGAATATTAGCCACTTTTTCATCTACTAGGCTTTCTTTTATTCGTCCTTCTTGTACTGCGTTAATCAAAGGATCTGCGAAATACCAGTCGTTATAATTTTCCTTTTCGGTTCCCATTTCTAAATCCAAACCTGCCAGTGCTGCTTTTTCGGTACTGTGAACAGCATCCCAGTCCGACATATAAACTCCTCTAAATTTAAATTCATCCCGCAAAAGCGTTCGTCCCAAATAATCATTTTCAGTACAATAAGACCCTCTGAATTTATTATAGGCTCCCATAAATCCCAACACTCCGGCATCAACAACAGAAGATTTGAAACCCGGCAAATAAATTTCGCGTAAAGCCCGTTCACTCATGGTGACATCGACAACAAAACGATTTTGCTCCTGATTATTAGCTACAAAATGCTTTACACAAGCCGCAACATCCTGCGTTTGCAAAGCTTTAATATAATTAATAGAAAGCTGTGAAATAAGAAACGGATCTTCGCTCAAATATTCAAAATTTCGTCCGCAAAGTGGAGAGCGAATAATGTTGATTCCAGGACCAAGCAAAACATCTTTTTTGCGAAAACGTGCTTCTTCGCCTAAAACTATACCACGCTGTTTAGCTAGTTCTAAATTCCAGCTTGCAGCCATAGCGGTACCAGGAGGAAAACAGGTCGAAGCATCATCAGTTTGCCCTGCATATTGCCAATTATGACGATTCATTTCTGCTCTGACTCCATGCGGACCGTCAGACAAAGCCCATTCCGGAATTCCGAGATGCTTTACTTCTTCAGTATAAAATTTAGAATTGCCATGCAGCATACCGACTTTTTCCTTTAAAGTCATTTTTTTAATTAACTTTTGAATTCTTTTTTCTGTCGTAGCATTTGTTTGCGAAAAAGAACTTTGAAAAAATACGGAAAACAAAGCCGCAGCTATAAATTTTAATTTCATTTTATCTTTTTTAGAGAACCTTTTGGGTTCATTAAATAATTTAGATTGAATGTTAAATGGAAAATTCGCCTAATTAACAAGCTCCCAAAAATAGCCGAATACAAAATATACGAATCCTACAAATCGAGCATTTTATATAAGAAATGAAGCAGAATTGCATGAAAAAATACATGAGCATATTATCTCTACAAAAAATTATAGTAAACATATAATCAGACCTGAAAATTCCATTCATTGAAACTATTGCCAGCTATTAGTCAGCACCGTCTGTTGTTGCCCTAGCAACTGCAAAAGCTGCCACTTTTTTACCTAAATCTAATCCTTTTTCACAATCACTTCTATAATGAATAGCTCCGTACATTCTTGAGTTTGATGCTTCTAAAGCCATTGCCTCATATTCCGTTTTTTTAGATGGAATAAAATGTGATAAAACAGTACAAGCAGCTGCACTAAAAGTAGAATGACCAGAAACATATGCTGGAAAATTAGGAACTCCTGTGGTTGTTTTAATCGAAGGATCCATTTGACACGGACGTGGATTGAAATAAGTGTACTTTGCATCCCAGCAGCTAATTGCAGCATCCATCATTGCGACATTTAATAAGGCTAAATTTCTTGCCCATCGAATTTCGCTGTACGATTGTTCTACAAAAGCTTCACAGGCAATGGCGTTCCAATGTCCGGGAGGTGTGTAAGTATTTACTCCGTCAGCCCAAAAACTGACAATTTCTAAGTGCTCACGAGAATTGTCCTGGCTGTATCTTTTAATCTCGGCTAATTCTTTTGCAAATACTTCAGATTTTGTTGAAGGAGGTGCAGGCGGGCGATTGGCTACCACATCTGCTTCTGTCATCAAAAATGATTTTACTTTTCCAAATAATGGTAACATCGGCGGTCTGGCTGGTATCTCTAATGATTTCCAAGGAACTTCGCCTGTTGCTGCGGTTTGAGATTCTAATGCAGCCCAGATCGCCGGTGTTCCACCAGCAACTCCAGCCCCATCATTCGAAGCCCGAGTTATAAATTTTGCAGCAATTTTTCTGCCCAAACTAATTCCGGCATCAACATCTGAGCGAACATTAGCGCCGCTGATAATACGGTATAATTTTTCTTCCTCAGCTTTTTCATTTATGTAAGCAATTTCAGTTGGAAATAATAATTTTAAAAGCTCAACAGTAACCCCCGTCACGACTGCATCTTCTGATGGATATGACGGCAAAGTATTTTTAGGAATTAATACTTGGAGACTGGGATCAATAATATATGGTGCTGATCTGTTGTACTGCTTTTTATAATGCCAAGCAGCAATCAGCGCGTCGTATTGAGCGGCACTCACATAAGCATAAGCCCTCGCTGCATAAGGAGGATTGGAAAATGGAAATTGAGGATACGCAAATGGATTTGCCGCCGAAGGAGCCGGATAAGTTCCATCCTCATTTTGATAAGGCGGACGATTATGCCTTGCTACCAATGTTCGCATAATTTCATTCCAGCGCAGTACGCAGCCAGCGCTCCAAAATTCTATTATGCTTTTTTGTTGATTGGTAATATTGACCTGAAAACTTTTAATTTCGTTAATTTCTCTCGTGTAAGCAGGTGTATTTGTGGCAACAGGTACATCTATTGAAAATTCATCCGGTGCAGTTAAAAGATAAGGCTTCCAGGTATCAGCTTCTAGGTCTGTATTTTTAGGGTTCAATTGTGGAAACTGTTCATTTCGTTGCGCAATATCATCATCACAGGAATACATTAATAAAACTATTAGAAGTATAAAGCCTTTAAAGACGATTTTTTGAATATTATTTTTCATCTCACTTGTTTTTATTTTTAAAATTTATCAGGTAAAAAACTCCTCCATATAATGAGCTTGCTTCTCCTACATTTCTGCCTTCCGTTACTACATTATAACCACCTACAATAGCTAATTCAGGAAGTTTTTTTAAAGTATATTTTCCATTCAAGCCCAATTTAAAAGCATTCATTGTATTACTTGGGAAAGGCATGTTATTTTTTGTAATGTCAAAACCACCAGATTGTGTAACCGAATTGTCAATAATAGCCTCGGCAATTAATCTTGATGAGCGATATCCTAATCTTAAATTAATGTTTATAGCATCTGGCATATTTACTTTATTGGTGTAATGAATTTCATCTGCCAAATAAGAATTTCGATCAATTGTAATATTCGCTTTTTTAATATAAGCAGCAGATAAAGTAGTAAAGAAACGATGATACTGCACATCCCCCATTAATCGTAAAGTTCCTGTTTTGCTGCCAAGGCCAATGCTTAATGGTAAATAATCTGCCACATAATCTGAGGCAGGCATTGAATAGCTTCCTAATGCAAATAAGGAATAAGTAAGAGCTCCAAAAGTTTTTTTAATTGGCATGTATTTCAATGTCAAGGATAAATCCTGAATTCCTTTCTGTCCTTTCATAGTTCCCGCCGTAGCCTTAGTTTCAAGATAAGGAACAGTAAATAAAAAATTTAGCTTATCAAATATGCCATAATTACACATAAGTGCGGGACCTTGAGCAGATACTGTTCCTAAATTAAGATTCTCTCTTTTAAAAGTACCTTCCCAGTACTCATTCCAACTGCTATATTCGTATACCGCTCCAAAGCAAAAATTATTTTTGTTCATCATAAGGGCATCGATTTCGGTTTGTGCGTTGATCAAAAGAGGAATTAAGAAGAGACAACACAAGTATAATTTCCTCATTATTTATTTTTTTTGGTTAATTAGAACTATATAAGTCAATAAATTAGCTCAAAACCAGAACAAGTTAATGTCCTGATTTTAGCAATTAAGTTCAACACGTTTTATTTTTGAAGAGGTAAAACAATTCAAAACAAAAGCTTAATTTATTTTAACACTTTGCAAAAAAGAGTTATTCTTAGTAACCAAGAGGTACGTTTTTCCTTTTACCTTAATTTTTTCCATGTTTTTAACATCGCCGGGAGTAAAAAATCCGCTGTCAATTGCTGACACTGATCTGAATTTTCCGTGACCATCTCCTTTTAAAAATAATCCGTGACCGGCATCGTTTCGAGGCGTTTCAACTTCTGAATTATACATGTTACCCGTTACTAAAACATCAAGTTTACCATCTTTATCGTAATCGTCAACCATTATTTGATTGATGCAGGTAAGCTGTGCTTCAACTGGCAGTTCGTGAAGGATGAACTTCCCATTTTTATTTTCTAAATAAACACTGGCAAATGATTTTACTTTATAATGCAGCGCTTCTTTAAGTGATTTTTCAGTATAAACATCAACCAAAGTGGCTTCTGAAAAACTTTCGTAATCTTTGAATTTCTTTTTGATATTTGGAATTTGCTGAGACGAACAACCGCGACCGCGCACCGGATATTGTTTACCATCATTGTAGTAACTCAACACAATGTCTTTGTGTTTATTATTGTCGAAATCTTTTACATAAATATCAAAGGTTTCACTAGGAGTTGCTTTGTATTTGTAGTTTAAACCATTGTTTCCAACAATATAATCCATATCGCCATCATGATCAAAATCGCCTTGCTGAATGCTCCACCACCAACCTGTTGTATCATCATTAAGTCCCATGTTTTTGGTAACTTCTTTGAAACCCGATACAGTATTTTGAAAAATACGGATTGGCATCCATTCGCCAACAATAATAATATCAGCTAATTTGTCATTATTAAAATCGGTAATTACAGCACTTGTCGCCATTCCTAAATTGGTAAATTCTCTAGGTGATTTTTTAGAAACTTCAAATTTTGGCTGTGTTGGTGAACTTATATTGTGCAATAAATAAGTTGTTGCAGGAGAAGGATATTGCCCCGGAACCTGTCTTCCTAATACTAAAAGATCTTGTTTTCCATCTTTATCATAATCAATAGGATATACTTTTGAACCACTTGTCAGCATCGTTGGCAATACACTTTTTGGAGCTTTTGTAAAATCGCCTTTTCCGTTATTAAGATATAGTCTGTCTTGTAATTTTGGGTCGTTAACCAAAAATTCGTAACCACCGCTCACTACATACAAATCATTATCTCCATCATTATCAGCATCGAAAATAATGGCTCCTGTATCTTCACTGGCTTTATCGTCTTCAAGAGCCTGACTGTTTTTTTCTACAAAACCATTTTTAGTCTGCATAAATAATTTTCCTGAATAGGTTGCAGATCCTCCAATAAAATAGTCATCCAAACCATCTTTATTTAAATCACCCACAGCAATAGCAGGACCAAAAGTCGACATTTTATGAGGCAATAAAACTTGATCTTTAAAATCATCGTACTTATTTTCTTCGTGTTTATAAACAGGAAAAACGTTGTTTCCAGTCGCGAATAAATGCGTTTTTGGAGTTGCTTTTACAGCTGGTTCTTCTTTGGCATCTTGCTCCTTAAAGCTTAAAGTCTGATTTACTTTTACATTTGCTAATTTTTGCACTTTGCCGTTTGACCAGACTACTTTAACCTCATCGATCGTTTTGTCTTTCCCAACACCAAAATGCAATTCAGGCGCTACAGAAGATTGAAACCCTCTGGTTAGCGTTAGCTCCTGCATCTGGGTTCCTTTTTTCGTTTTTACATAAACACGGTTTCCTAAGCCAAAAGTGTTTTTAGTATTTCCTTTGAAGTTTACTTTGATGTAATTATTGCGTTTAGAACTTGAATTTTCAAAAACAGAAGCGTAATCGTCTATATTATTGACAACCAAATCTAAATCACCATCGTTATCTAAATCGACATAAGCAACGCCATTTGAAAAACCTTTATACTCAATTCCCCATTTTTTATTGGCTTGCTCAAAATTTAAATTTCCTTTGTTTTGAAACATAAAATTGTCAATTTTCTCAGAAGGAATTTCCTGAGATTTCTTAAGTAAATCTTTTGGTTTTAGATTAAGCGCTTCTAAACTATGAAAGAAATCATTGTTATTAATTTCTCTTCTTGTTCCGTTCGTTACAAACAAATCCTTATTTCCGTCATTATCAAAATCGGCAAATAAAGGTCCCCAGCTCCAATCTGTAGACGAAGTTCCGGTAATACGGGATACATTGCCAAAATGTGGAATACCGTTTTCATTAACTCCTGTATTTAACTGCATGCAATTGTGCATATATTGGTAGTTAAAACCAGCATCAACTACATCCCAAAAAAGTTTCGGATTCATGCTGGACATGTTTGCTTTCTTACGACGATTATCCTTAGCGTCCATATCAACCTGAAAAACATCTAAATTTCCATCGTTATTAAAGTCTGAAATATCCACACCCATTCCATAAAAAGAATTATGCGCCATTGCCTCTTTTACTACTTCCTTAAAAGTACCATCCTGATTGTTGATGTACATAAAATCTGGAGAGTTGAAATCATTAGACACATAGATATCAGGCCAGCTGTCATTATTTAAATCGCCAATTGTGGCGCTTAATGATAAACCATAGTTTTTTACACCGGCTTGTTCGGTAACATTGGCAAAATGATTTCCGTCATTTCTATATAAATGTCCCGATTCATTATCCTTTACATGAAGCATCATTTGTACATAATCGCCTGTTGCCGAATTGAATTTTGTTGGCGGATAATTCGCTACAAATAGATCTAAATCGCCATCTTTATCATAATCAAAAAAAGTTCCCTGAACACTGTTTCCTATATCATCAATGCCATATTCTTTGGCTTTTTCTGTAAAAGTCCCGTTATGATTATTTATATATAGTTCATTGTTTTTAGGTCCGAATTTCCCTCCTACACTACAATAAATATCCAAAAAACCATCACCGTTTACATCGGCCATTGTAACTCCGGTATACCAACGGCTATCACCGCCAACACCTGCTTTTTTTGTAATATCCTCAAATTTTAGTTTTCCTTTGTTCAGGTACAATTTATTGGATACCTGATTTCCTGTAAAGAAAATATCTACCAGTCCATCATTGTTAATGTCGCCGGTAGCAACTCCTCCACCCAAATAAATATAATTGTAGGTGAAGTAATTCAGGGAATCATTTTCTTTCAGATTATTGCTAAAATCAATTCCGGTGTCTGAACGGTCTAAAGTGGTAAAGATTTTCTCATCTGATTCTTTTGAACAACCAGCAAGCAATACCAAACCTACAAGGCTAAAAGAAATTACTATTGTTTTTATATTTTTCATATTATGGATTCTAATAAATTTATTTTTTTAAATACAAATCGGAGAATGTGCTTCGACGGTTGAAAAAAGGATTCTTTTAATATTTATTTTGGAGAAATTATCTTCGCCTTCAATAATTTTAATGTATTGATTTGGTTTTACATTTTTAAAGACTTTTTTCTTTTGGTCTTTCGGCCAGGTAATTTCGATTTGGTCTATCGTTGTTGCTTTTCCAATTCCGATTTCCATTCTTAAAGCCGACGCTCCAAAGCTGCCACCTGAGTTTAAGATCCTGTAAACAGATCGGGAAACTCCATTTTCTTTGAAAGTGACTTTTACTTTTGTTCCAATAGCAGAACGATTACTTTCTGTTCCTTCTAACTTCAATTTTATCCAACGGTTGTTGTTTTGACCCGAATTTAGGTATAAAGAATTACTGAAAGAATCCCCTAAATAAGCACCTCCGACTTCTATAAAAATATCGTTGTCTCCATCATTATCCAGATCATTAATAGCTACACCATGCCCTTTTTGCAAATTTCCTACTCTGCTGGAAACAGTGACGTCAGCAAATTTTCCATTGCCCATATTTCTAAATAATCTATTTGGTGCCAGTGATCTATAGTCGGGATTTCCTGTTCCGAGGTACATATCCAGAAAACCATCATTATCAATATCTCCGAAATTTGAACCCATAGCAAAGACAGTTTTGCTTAATCCAGATATTTCAGAAACATCAGAGAAAGTGCCATCATGATTGTTATGGTACAAATACATTTTACTGCTTTCATTTGGAATATTTAGGGCTTCCATTGCAATTTCTCCAGCAATAGAGCCATTATACTGATAACCACAAACAAATATATCCTGCCATCCATCGTTATCATAATCCCAAAACCAGGTTGGAAAAGTCATTACATTAATGCCCGCCAAGCCTGCCTGATCTGTAACATCTTTAAATTGCGGAATACCCTTTTTGAGTCCAGTATTTTTTAATAATGTTTTTCTTTTATTCATTCCGGAGAGGAACAAATCAATATCGCCATCATTATCATAATCAGCTGACGTTACACCTTTTATATAAGCAATAACATCACATTTTGCTGCTTTGGCAACATTGGTAAAGGTTCCGTCCTGATTATTTAAGTACAATTCTGAAGGATAGGATTCATTATCTGATGATTCATTTCCAATAAACAAATCGAGATAACCGTCATTATTAAAATCATTCCACGTACCGGCTTGGGTAGGGAATTCAGAATATAAACCACTCTTTAGGGTTACATCAGTAAAAGTTCCGTCTCCGTTGTTGCGTAACAGCGAGTTTGGTTGTCTTCCGTATTTACGCATCCACGCACCTCTCAAAACAAAAATATCAATATCGCCGTCATTGTCATAATCAGCTTGTATCATGTTTAATCCTCCTTTGAAACGGCCTATTTCTGAAACTTTAGAATAATCGAGATATTTTCCTTTTTTATCATTTTCATAATAATGCATCACGCCATCCAGACTCCAGTCAGAAGTTACAATATCCAGATAGTTATCGTTATTAAAATCATCAACAATAACTCCACCTGACATATTTCTGCCTATTATGCCTGCGTTTGCGGCTACATCCAGAAAAGGTTTTATGCTGTATCCTGAATCTTTATTCAGGTTAGGTATGAGCCATTGTTTGGGAACTTCTAAAGGGTAACCGCCGAGCGTCATATAAGCAATATTGAGAAGCCATCTTGATTCATAATCATTAGGGTCAATCGATAATAATTTCTTATAAATTTCAATTGCTTTTTGAGACCCCTGTCGTATCGTATGAATTCCATTTTTTTGGATAGGCATAGTACAGGATTCGGGATTATGATAATTCACACAATTTTGTTTTTCGCCTAATCTCATGTACGCAATGGCTAAAAATTTTAACGATTGAATATCTTCTTTTCCGTCTATTTTCTTCTTTCTATTTATGGCATTTTCTATAGTTGCTACAGACTCTGCCTCTTTTCCAAGTTTTAATAATGCATTTCCTTTATTTATTTCATTAAATAATTTAAAAAAACCTTCATCTGAACTTTTAATAATAGAGTCGTAATATGCTACTTCTGCTTTTGCTGCAAAAGGATTGTCTTTCACGTTATACATCTTATTTCTTGCTTCCAAAATCTTAACCATCTTGTCATTTGGATTCGAAAAATAATCACAGGACTGGGTTAAAATAAATAGGCTAAATAGCGATACTAACTGTTTGATTTTCATAATTAAGGCATTTGTAGATTAGACCAGTTTCTTTGATATTATGAAATGCACTCAATTCTCCGCTATCGTTTCGGGAGTTTTATTTCCGATATGGATATTATAAAACTTCCATTCCTGATGTGCTACATTTCTGCCCAGCTTTAGTCCTTCAACATTATCAGACTGAATATGGTAACCGCCCATTACTCTTGAGATTCCGGCCATATTTGCCGTTTCGGTTAAAGTGTTGAACTTCAAAACAACTTTCTTTCCTAAATTATCCGGTTCTGTCATAGCTCCTGATACCAATTCTGCAGATTGACCAAATGCATCGCTGCCTGTCCATAATCTTAAAGCTTCTGCACAACCACCACTTATCGTACTGTGACCTGAAACATAACTCGGAAAAGGCGGACATACAAAGGTGTCTGGAGAATAAGGTCTCCATTCTTCTCCCTGCATGGTAATCATTCCCTTTCCTGGACCTCCCCAAGCAGTAATCGTTTTACCGCCGTAATAGAAATGTACTAAGGCATTTGGTCTGGATGAATCATAAAACATTTTGGTATCCCAACAGGCAATAAAACAGTCCATCGCTGTTATCTGATTTAAAAAATACATTTTAACGTCCTGATCTAAAGTGTGATTGTCTCTTCTTGAAATATCCTGCGCAAATCTTAACCAGTGTCCGGCTTGCTGAACAGATTTTGGTCCGTCTCGCATAAATTCAACCAGTGCTTTGTCTTCATCCGTTAATTTGGCCTGTAAAGCAATAACTTCATCCACTTCATTTTTAAGTTTTTCTGAACCAAATAATGGTGGCGCAACAGCACGGAATTGGTCTCCTGATTTCAATCCGACTGGTTTTACTCTATTCCAAAAAGGAGTTAAACAAGCGGGGGCAAATTTTCCACCTTTTCCATCAGAAAAATATTTAGGCTGCCAGTGATTAATATCATTTAGTTGATCAACTGTATTTACGGGCGAATATTTAGTGTAATCAAAAAATGGTTTTCCGTTAGAACCTTCTTCTTCCGCATATTGATTCGAACCGTCTCCTCTTCTTGCCTCGATTACCGCTTTGGCCGCCAGATTACCAATTCCTTCTGGCGTTTTTGGATCTAAGGAAGTATTTGTTGGATCATAGCCTAATTCTTTCATGTAAGAAGCAAATAACGCTTTATCACTATAATAATATTCGCATAGTGCTCCATACGCTGCGTAACTTATCGCAATTTCTTTATTTTTTAAATTTTGCTCTTTTTTAGGTCTTCTTTTAATATCCGTTAGATATACCGGAATTGCTTTTTCGTCATAACGGCTCCATGCATCAAAAATAGCTACGAAAGTCAATCCCAAAAAGCGGGAAGTTACAGTGGGTCTTGGTCTAAATCTGTCTGTATCATTTGCAGTCGCTTGAACTGCCATTTCTCCCCATTTATAGGCTAAATTATTTTTTCCTGTTGGTTCGGCAATTTGATTTTTGTCTTTAACTTGTGCAAACGTATTTACGCTTAAAGCACTAAAAAGTAGCACTTTAAACAAAAATTTATAAATTTTCATTTTTGGTTGGTTTATATGGTTGTTAAATAGCTTTCTTTTCAATTAGAATTAATTGAAGTTGTATGTTAAATTGTAAAATAAAGCGATTAACCCTCAGTAAAACTAAAGATAAACGTATCTACAATTTAGCATTCAATGAAATGCTATACCATATCTGGAGGTGGATAATTTGTAGTAAAATATCCTGAAAGAAGATTTTTTTGTGGAGAATATGAATTTAAGGCAACAGTTGAAACTAATTTTACAGAAGTACTTATTAATAATACTGTGTTACTTTGAATGTAGTCCTGAAGGAAGGATTTTAATAACTTTTTGCCTGGATTTTCTTTATTTGAATTGTCATCAAATAACTGACTGTCAACAATCTTTTTTAATTTTTTATTTAAAGCTTCATTATGAGAACTTTTTAAGCAATATAATTTTAAAACATTGTTTTGAATTCTTTTCTTAAAGACATGATAGGTTTTATTGTTGATTAAGAAGTCTTCGTTGGTATCTTCAATACCAGAATCAACAACATAAGCATAAGGGTTGATTTTAACTTCAATTATTTCAAAATTTGCGTTGTCAGTTTTCTCCATAGCATTCACCCACACTTGCTCTTGTTGTTCAGCAAACGTGATATAAAATCCTAGAACATTATAAAACAATGTTACGATTAAAAAAAGTGAAGCAATCCTTTTCATTTGAATAAAATTTTGCCTGCTTAAAAATTGAAATAGTGAAAATTTAAAATCTTAGTAATGGTATTTTGTTTTTAAAAAAATGCATTATTAGCTGAAGAAGAAGTAAAAAAATTACATAAATTATAATTTCTTAAACAACATAATGTATTGATAAACAGCGCACGTTAATGCGCTGTTTGCCAAATACTAACTTAACTAACTCAAACTAACAAACTTCAATAATCCTCACCTAGTAGCCAGGATTGTTATCACTAGGTTTTATATTTGGATTAGAAGATGTTTCTCTATTAGGGATAGGCCATAATTCGCTTCTACCTACTTTAAAACCAGTACCTGCAAGCTCAGTACTAGCTATACCCCATCTTATTATATCATCAAAACGAACTTGCTCACCAGCTAATTCTACTTTGCGTTCATGAATAAGAGCTGTAAACACCTGATCTTTTGTAAGTGTTAATGCCAATAATGGCACGCCTGCTCTAAGACGAACCTGATTAATGTAGCCAATAGCGGTTGCTTGTACGCCTCCGGGTCTCATGCTTTCGCATTCTGCCATCATAAGCAATACATCTGAATAGCGCATTACTTTGAAGTTGATGCTTGAATCCAGATTTTCATCAGTACGTTTATAGTAATTTTGATATTTTTTCCAGCCTGCTCTTCTTAGACCTTCAGATGAAGAGAAATTAGCAGCTGTCATTGTATTAGCTCCATTGTTATATTTAGATCCTGGTACGTAGAAAGTATCTCCAAAACGTTTGTCACCCACCTCGTATGAATCTAATAAATTATCAGACGGATACACATTGTACCAGCCTAAATTACCATACTCCTGACCTCTAAGTGTAGATTCAGCCACACCGTCTCCTGCAGTATCACTACCCCATTTATCAGCTACTCCTAATTTTTCATCATATTCAATCTCAAAAATTGATTCCGGACCATGCTCGGTTTCATCCATGAAATTGTTATAAAAATTAGTTTCTAAACTAAATCCAGTAACTTTATTAAAAGCAACCAAAGCTTCGTCATATTTCTTTTGATACAAAAGTGCTTTTCCTAAATAAGCAAAAGCAGCTTCTTTAGTCGCTCTACCCTTATCTTCTACATTTTTGCTCAATAAATTTTTAGACGCAAAATCAAAATCATCAGTGATTAATTTATAGATTTCTGCCTTAGGACTTCTTGGTGCACCCACAATAGTTTGTTTGGTATAAATAGGCAAATCACCAAAACGAGGTACTAAAAGAAAGTAATAGTAGGCTCGTAAAAAATGAGCTTCACCTAAAAATTTATTCTTTTTCTCTTGTGTCAAAACTGAATTAGGCAAAGCCTGAATCTTCTCTTCGTTATCTAAGACAAAATTAGCTTTGGAAATTCCTAAAAAACAGGTTTCCCAATAAAACTGAATAATATCGCTACTTGCATCAAAAGAAAAATCAAGGAAAGGTTTTTTGTTCCCTTCTAACTGTGGGTTTCCTTTGTTTTCCTGAGCCATATTGTCTAAAGCAAAGAAAATATGTCTGGCATAGAGTCCTCTTGTTTGCAGATTTGCGTAGGCTGCATTTACTGAAGATTGTACCTGTGCTTCCGATTTAAAGAAAGTTTCAGGTGATAACTGATTTGGATTTGTTAATTCCAGATCATTATCGTTACATGAATTTATTGTTAAGATCCCTAACAATACTACAACTATATATTTTATTTTTCTCATCATCTTTTTATAAATTAAAATGTAACATCAAGTCCAAAAATTACTGATTTTGGTTGTGGATATCTGCCTATATCAATTCCGGCAGAATTTGCATTAGTATCTACACGTGCAACTTCAGGATCTAAACCAGAATAATTTGTAATTGTAACAAGATTTTGCGCACTTACATAGAATCTTATATGTGAAAAATAGCTGTTAAAGGCTTCTCCTGAAAAGGTATATCCTATAGTAACATTTTTTAATCTTGTGTAAGAACCATCTTCAACATATCGTTGGCTTGCAGAAGACCAGTTTTGGCCTGCCCCAAGCGCTCTTGGTAATGTAGCCGATGAATTAGTAACTACTCCATTTTGAACAATTGATCGATCTAAAACATCTGTACTGGCATTAAACAAACGTGACATAGCTTCTAGGTCAAACTTATTTGCATTAAAAACATCATTCCCCTGAACTCCTGTTATAAAGCAGTTAAAATCGAACTTTTTATATGCAGCTGTAAGGTTTAAGCCATATGTAAAATCAGGATATGGATTTCCTATATTAGTTTTATCATCAGAGTTAATTACTTTGTCTCCATTGCGATCTACAAACCTAATATCACCAGGTTGTATAGTAGTTTGGCCAGCCCCTAAAGCAGCATCTACTTCTGCCTGATTTTGATAAATCCCGTTAGTCTGATACCCATAAAAATAGAATAATGGCTGACCAACTTCCAATCTTGAGAAATTCTCTAGACCTGCTCTTACTGCCGGACCAGCTAAGACACTAGTTACACCAGGGGCTAAACCTGTTACTTCGTTTTTACTTGTTCCCAAATTTGCTATAGCAGACCAGGTAAAATCGCCTTTTCTGTCATTGTATCCAAGTGACAGTTCAAATCCGTGCACTTTTACATCGGCAACATTTTGAATTTGAGTTCCTCCACCAGCTGAACCTACAGAAGCAGGAAGCGGTACTGCGAAAAGAATATCGCTGCTTTTATTATTAAAATATTCGACAGATCCTGTGAATTTTTCATCAAACAATCCAAAGTCCAAACCTATGTTTCTGTCATTTTTAGACTCCCATTTCAAATCCGGATTTGCAGCTCTTCCTGCAGTAACACCAGCTCCTGCAGCTCCGTTAAACGGATATGTATAATTTGCTGCCAACGATGAACTGTATTGATAATCGTCTATTCTGTCGTTACCTGTTGTACCTGTACTCGCTCTAAGTTTCAATGTGCTAAAAACAGAATCGGTCATAAAACTTTCTTTTGCAATATTCCAACCTAAAGCAACAGAGTAGAAATTACCATAGCGGTTATTAGATCCAAAACGAGAAGAAGCATCTCGGCGACCTGAAACTGCAAGCAGGTATCTCTCATCGTAATCATAATTAATACGGGCTATGTAACCTAAATTATTAGCCTCAATATTACTAGAACTCAAATTGGCATCTTGTAGTCGCAACTGGTCTATTTCATTTGAAATATAATAACGGCTGCTAGCTATTAAATTCTGGCTCTTATTCTCAATTTTAGTTATAACCCCTAATACTTCTAAATTATGTTTAGAAGCAAAAGTAGTTTTGTATGTTAAACTGTTATCAAAAACAATGGTTTGTCCCTGAGAATTTGTTTCAGCAGTAGACGAATACGCCTGTTTATGTGCTGAACCATCTTCGTAACCTGGAATAAAAGTGTGATCTTGACTTGTATAATAATCTAAGGAAACCTGTGATCTGAATTTTAATCCTTTAAAAATTTGCAATTCAGCATAAATGTTTCCTATTATAGATAATCCCTTAATTGTTTGGTATCCTAAATTTGCTACACGTACAGGGTTTTCTGCATCCTGTCCATCAGCTGTAGATGGGCCTTGGTAACCTCCTACATTATCTGCATTATAAACTGGCAAATACGGCGCCATTTTAATAGCATGTTCTAATAATGTTCTACCTCCTGAAGCACGTTCTGGATTAGTTTTGCTGAATGACAATCCAATATTACTGCCAACAGTTAATTTACCTATATTTTGTGTATTATTGGCTCTGAAAGAGTAACGTTCAAAACCTGTACTGATAACAGCTCCGTCTTGTTTTAGATATTCTGCAGAATAACGACTTGTAGCATTCTCGGTACCATTTGAGAAACTTAAATTATAATCCTGCATTATGCCACTCTGAAAGATTTCGTCCTGCCAGTCTGTATTTATATTCCCAAATTGAGCAGCTCTTGCACTTACATCGCTCCCTAAATCTTTAGCATATTGTAAATATTGTTGTGTATTTAAAACATCGTATCTTTTAGTAATAGTTTGAAAACCTGTGTAAGTATTAAAATTTAGTTGCCCAGGACCTTTTTTCCCTTTTTTGGTAGTTACCATAATGACCCCGTTAAAAGCTTTAGAACCGTATAAAGCTGTTGTTGAGGCATCTTTTAAAACCGACATCGATTCAATATCATTAGGACTCAAGCCAGATAAATTACCTGTCAAAACTCCATCGATAACATATAAAGGAGCACTATTTCCCATTGTGGCCAAACCACGAATAGTAACTGTAGGGCTTGATCCAGGCGCGCCATTTACAACGGTAACACCAGCTGCTCTACCCTGTAAAGCCGACTCTGCGTTTGTAATAGGAACTGCTGTAATATCTTTTGAACTTACTGTCGAAATTGCTCCTGTTACTTTAGTTCTCTTTTGAGCACCATACGCTACTACAACTTCTTGTAAGTTTTGTGCAGATTCTACTAATGTAACATTAATTGTTGTACGAGTCCCCACTGTAATAGTCTGTGTAACCAAGCCAACAAAAGAAAACGTTATTCTATCAGTAGGATTCACTCCATTTAAAGAGTATTTGCCATCAAAATCTGTAGAAGCGCTAATTTTGGAACCTTCTACAATTACACTGGCACCAGGCAAAGGAAACCCTGAGGGATCGATAACCACACCCTGTATGGTCTTTGATTGTGCCATCACATTCTGATAGCTTATCATTAGCAATGCGATTATTGCAAATTTTAATTTTAACATCATATTAATTGGTTTTTTGTTTAGTTTAAATAATTATTTGGTTGTAAAGTTTTTGCTATTTATGCACTGAGACAATTTATTTTTTACGCTATTTTTCTGCCCTTTAAATTTTTGAAAATAAGAATACGATTTTCATTGATTTTATATTTTCCCAAATCCTAAAGTGTTGGTTTTAAAATTTGATTGCGAAAAAAATGGACTGTTCAATACACAAAAATTGGTTTCATTTCATGTTTTTAATTGGTTTAAAATTGTTAGTAATGTTTTCATGGTTATTGATGTTTAGTTAACTCAAAAATATAACGTTAACATAAATTTCACATACTACATATGATGCAAAAACTATCAAATTTGTAGCACAAGAGTTAAAAAAACGAACAAAATCAACATTTAGCTTTTATTTACTAAACAAAATAAAATTCCTATTTTGGTAATTATGAAGCATTATTTTTCATGCATTCATAAATTAAACAAGAATTAATCTTTATTTAATAATCACCCAAAAAGTATAGAATCGCATAAAACTTAATTATTTATACTTTACATTTATTTCTATTCCTATAATTTTCCTTTTTATTTTTCATTTTGCCTGTCTGTAAAAAACAAAAAGACGGCATAAAAGCCGTCTTGGAATAATTTAAAAAATGTATTATTTTTTGTTGTGAGTGGGCAGATAACCGTATTTATCTTTATAACATTTTGTAAAATACGAAGGAGAACTAAACCCAACTTTATAACTAATTTCGGTTATATTGTCATTGCCAAATTCTATTAATTCTTTAGCTTTTTCTAAACGCACATTTCGAATAAATTCATTTACTGATACACCTGTTAGTGTCTTAATTTTTCGATACAATTGGCTTCTGCTCAAAAACACTTTCGAAGCTAAATCTTCAACACTTAATTCCGTCTCGTTAATATTTCCATTTATATAATGCAATACATTTTTTATAAAATCATTATCTAGAGTAGTTGTTTTTTCTTTTGCTTTTGGTGTAATTCCGTTATAGAATTTATTAAACATAATTTGCCTGCTATTAATCAATTGCACCAGACTCGATCTTAAAATATCCATATCAAAAGGTTTGCTTAAGTACATATCTGCACCCGAATCAATACCTTCTAATCGATCTTTTACCAATGCTTTTGCAGACAACATCATTAACGGAATATGACTGGTTTTTAAATCGGCCTTAATACTTTTACACAATTCTAAACCATTCATAACAGGCATAATTACATCTGTTAAAATTAAGTCAGGCAATTTCTGCAAAGCTAATTCTAAACCAACCTGACCATTCTCTGCTACTAAAACCTTATACTCTTTTTTGAGTTCATTTTTTAAATAATTTCTAAGTTCGACATTATCTTCAACTATTAAGATAGTGTAAATTCGATCTTGTTTTTCTTCATTTTCCTCTGATTGGGTTTCCGCTTTTTCTACAACAGGCGTGAAACTCATTTTTTTCTCCTTTTTAAAATCCTCAAGTAATATTTCACTTTCATTAAAAAACTCTTTTCCAATGGGAAATAATAATTTAAAAGTAGTACCAACTCCCAATTCACTTTCTACTTCGATCATTCCTTTATGCAATTCTACAAAACCGCGTACTACTTCCAAACCTATGCCGGTACTTCCATAATAAGCTTTATTTAAATTGTTAACCTGATAGAAACGGTCAAAAATTCTCTTGATATCTTTTTTCTCTAATCCAGAACCAGTGTCTTCCACAATAACCTCAAATGAAGGATAAGAAGTTGCGGGATCTATCAAAGGAAAATGAATCAATTCGTTGTTGACCACTATTTTTACAGTTATTCTTCCCTTATCTGGCGTAACCTTAAAGGCATTTGAAATTACATTAAAAATAATTTTTTCAAACATTTTTGGATCAATCCAATCTTTTAAAGCTGTTTTATTAGATTCAAATTCCAAATGAATTCCACGACCCAATGATTCTTCATCAAAATAACTGACAATTTCTTTTGTAAAGCTTACTACCTCAATTAGTTGTAATTGCAATGTCATTTTATTGAACTGCAATTGGTTAAAATCCATTAACTCATTAATTAATCGTGAAAGTCTGTCAGAGCTTTTTTGAATTGTCTGCAATTTTTTCAATACACTGTCTGGCAAATCTGAGGAATAATTTCTGAGAATATCGCCTAACGGATTTAAAATTAGAGTCAATGGTGTTCGAAACTCATGCGAGATATTGGTAAAGAATTGCAATTTTTTATTATTTAATTTTTCAATCTGAACCGCTTTTGTCTTTTCAAATTCTATCATTTGGTTTTGTTTAAAACGATTCTGATAATATTGATTGCCAAAATAAATAGCGGCTAACAACAAGAGCGTATAAAATAAATAAGCAAAAGATGTTTTCCACCAAGGTGGTAGAATTTCAATTCTTAATTCTAATGGTTTTTGACTCCAAACTCCATTTTTTTCTGATGCTTTAACTTTAAAAATATAATTGCCTGGCGCTAAGTTTGTATAAGTTGCCGAGCGTTTATTGCCAACATAGTTCCACGAATCTTCAAAACCTTCTAAATAGTAAGCAAATTCATTTCGTGCCGGATATGAATAATTTACAGCAATAAAATCGATGGTAAATACAGACTGATCGTGTCTGAGGATTATTTTTTTTGTTTGGGAAATTACTTTTATTAAGGGTGAGTTTTTTTCTAATGGCCCAACTGATTTATTAAAAAGTTTTAGATCTGTAAAATAAATTGGAAGCTGTTTTTTACTCTTAACTAAATTCGTTGGATTAAAGTAATTTAAGCCTTCATAGCTTCCAAAATACAATACTCCGTTTTCATCTTTTAGAACCGAATTGTTATTAAAATCATTTCCTAATAACCCATCATAGATCGAATAATTAAAGGTAGTTTTGTTTTTTAAATTTAGTCTTGTAATTCCTTTCTTGCCACTCAACCAAATACCTCCATCATTAGATTCAACTATAGATGAAATTGACTTTTCATGAAGTCCTTTGAAATTAATATACCATTTAAGGCTATCTTTTTTTTTATTGTAACTGAATAAGCCTGCACCATCGGTACCAATCCAAATTTCTTTATTTTCAGCCTCATATAAAGTATTAATGGTGTGTGTACTTTTATGATTTTTTAGCTTTTCAGACATTTTATCTCGAAAAGAAACTACTGAAAAGGTAACAAAATCATTTGTCATAACCTTGTATAAACCTGTTGTTGAGCCTACCCAAACAGCATCATCTGAATCGACCATCACATTTCTGATGTCTAAATTCATTAGATTATAAAATGGTTTTGAATTACAATGATGAAATTGACGATCTGAAGGAGTATAATAGTGCAAGCCTTTTGCAAATGTACCAATCCAAATTACACCTCTTGAATCTTCCGCAATACTCATAATGTTATCTGAAGCCAGATTAGGAGTGTTTTTTGTATTATAATTAATAAAATTTCTGCTTCCTTTCTTTAAAAGAAAAATCCCTTCGTTCCAGCTTGACAACCAAATATTCTGTTTTTTATCAATAAATACTTTTGTAATATTATCATTGGTTAATCCAGAATAAAAGCTGGCATCAGATTTCGTAATATGTTTAAACTTTTTAGTTCTTAGATTATATACGTCGACTCCTCCTCCTTCCATAGAAATCCACAACTGCCCTTCATTGTCTTTTACAATACCGGTAACACAATTTGTTTGTAAGGATTGTGAATTTCCAGGCAAACTTTCGATAATATTTACCTTGCTGTTTATTTTATCGAAAATACCCAATCCCTTATTATAATAACCAAGCCAAATTCTACGCTCCTTATCAAGAAATAAAGACCAGACTGAATTTGAACTTAAACTACGTTCATTGAATTTGCTGTTCACATATTTTTCCTGAACAACACCTTGATCATTTACAATGATTAATCCATCATTTTCAGTTGCGCATAGTATTGTTTTAGGATCTGTTGCCAATATTGACATAATTCTTTTTTTCGTAATAGGATAAGAAAAAGCCTGATTAGAATTTAGATTTACTTTAACCAGACCTTTATATCCGTTGCCAATCCACAAATTTTGTCTGCTGTCTAAAAACATAGATACTATATTTCCTGATAAAATTTGATTATCGTTGCCTGCAATTATTTTTTGAACTTCGTTTTTTGCCTTATTGAGTACTTTCAAGCCAAAATTAGTTCCTAGGTAAATGGTTCCTTTTTTATCCTTTACTAAGCTGTTAATAAGATAATTTTCAGGATTAGAAACATCTAGCTTTATTGAAGTAATTTCTCTAGTTTTAACATTTAGTTTCAGTAAACCGCCATTAAAAGTTCCTAAAAATAAATTACCATTATTATCTTCAATAATGCTTTTAACAGAAATTACATTCTCTTTTTTTATCTTTTTTTTAATATCAATACTTTCAAAAGTATTTAAATCTCTGTTATAAAGACACAAACCTTCATCAGTTCCAACCCACAACCGGTTGTTTGTATCTACGTAAGTTGCGTAAATCAGATTACTATTTATTGAATTACTAGCGTTGGAATTTTGTTCATATGAAATATAATTTACTCCATCAAATTTAAATAGACCTGCACCATTTGTGCCCATCCACATAATCCCAAATTGATCTTGCGCAATGCTATAAATACCGCTTTTTGAAGTCTCTTTGTTGACTAAACGAAATTGGTAGTTTTCAAAAGTATTTTGAGAAAGCACATTATTTACTATAAAAAATAAGATAACAATAATGCTAAAACATTTTTTTTTTGACATATTACGATTAGTTAAATAATTATATAGTTTTTTTACTCAGAAACTTATTTGACGTCTTAATCATACAATTTTTATTATTTTAAGGCTAGGAAAGGAAAATTACAGATACAAATTTCAACTTCCATTCGCATTGCCTCATGCTGGTTTTTAAAGTGGCAAACTAAAAGGATAATTCATTTTAATTTGCTAATTAAATTTTAAAAAAAATTAATTCAACAACACTATTCCACCGTTAGAAGGAATTTCAATTTCAATCTCTTGATTATTTTTCAGCTTTATAGGTTTGACATTTCCATTTAACCTTTCATCATCGAAATAGTATTTTAATGCTGTTCCCGAAGCCATCATGGAAAGTTTTAATTTAATTTTCAGCGTTTCTTTTTGTGCATTAACTCCTGCTATATACCATCTTGCACCTTTTCTTCGGGCAAGCACAGCGTATTTACCAGGATATCCATTCAAAAACCTTAATTCATCCCAAGTTATTGGAACTTCTTTCATGAAATCGATAGCCCAAGATGGGGCATCGTATAAATTATTTGGCGCCAATGCAAAATGTTGCACACTGCTTTGAAAAAGTACTGCAGTGGCTAAGGCAAACACGTCAGAAGTAATTCGTTTAGAACCTTTATTTGGAATATTATCACTATTATAGAATTTATTTAATGCACTTCCCCCAAAATCCATACTTCCAACCGCGTTTCGAATGAAGGTATGTATTGAAGCATTTTTGGCTTCATTATCACAGCTGGCTTGTCCAAAATGCAGATTTTCGCTAGCTAACACGGCCTCGCTAGCGGCATAATTCGGATACATACGCTCCCAGCCTCTTGGCAGTGTACAACCGTGAAAAATAACCATAAGTCCAAAATCATTGGCATCTGTCAGGATATCTTCATACAATTTCATAGTGATTTGTTTGTCTCCACCAAAAAAATCTACCTTAATTCCTTTTATACCGATATTTTTCATCCAGGCCATTTCCTTACGGCGAATTATAGAATTGTCCATCATTCCTCTAGGACCTTGTGGTGCATCATTCCAATAGCCGTTAGAGTTATACCACAAATACAAACCAACACCTTTTTCTGCGCCGTATTCTGCCAGTTCAGCAATTTTATTTTTTCCTATCTGAGTATCCCAAAGTGCATCAATTAAAATAGTCTCATATCCCATTGCGGCACTAAAATCTATATATTGTTTTTGTACGGGAAAAGTAGTATTCCCATCCATTTTGATGATCCAGCTCCAGGAACCTTTGGTATATTTGTATTCTTTGAAAGCTTTATATTTTGGCTTAACCAAATCAAAAGGAATTGTTGTTTCTACAATTGGAGCAAGCGTTTCTCCAATAGTGATAGTTCTCCAGGGAGTTTCGCCACTGAGTGACATTCCCGGTGCTGGCGTTCCATTACCGTTATTTTCTCCCATCATAGGAAATCCCATAGTGTATAATCCTTTATCATGTCCAATTAATCGGCTGCCGCAATATCCACTGTCTACACCAGTTTCAGAGATTAAAAGCCAGCCATTATTTTTTACTTTAAAAAGACAGGGAAATGTATAACCTTCGCCTATACCGTTTTTTCCCATTTCGGCATCTAATGTATATGATGTTTCATAACTCGGGGCACTTCTTGCATATCCAGTCATTGGTTTGCTTTGCGGACAAAGAAAAGTTGTAGCTCCTTCGGGCAACATAAAGCCAGAAGCCTCTTCCTGAACAATGCAAGAAAGCACATCCTTTTGAGGATATATTTTATATTTAAAAGCTACATTGTTATTGCTTACCCTAAATATTACATCAATCGCTAGTTTATTCTCTTTGGTAAAAGAAAATACGGCTTCATTAGCTTCATAATGCACATTGCGCTGCTTGATAGTAAGCAGTTCATATTTTTCATCAATTTTATTCTGATTTACGTCTGTATTTAAAACTAATCCTGTTGAAAAATCACCAACACTGGTTTTCAAACCCAGAGGAGAATTTTCTAAGAACGTTTTTTCATTGTATGTAACACTATACAAAGGCAATCCATTAGAAACAGAAAGAAAAACTTTAAGTTTTCCATCAGGACTCTTTACAACTGATTGTGCATTTATGTTTAAAAAACTAAACAGACAAAAACATATAAAATATTTAAAACTCATAGCACTTTATTTTTTTGCAATAGAACAGCTATTTTATTGAATAGCTATTTTAATCATTTTCAAATCTTTAGCTTGTGAACTCGTACCATAATAAACTTCATACTCACCAGAAGTCACATTCATTCCCTTAATTTTTGAATCATAAAATTCAAATGATGAAGCAGGTAAACTGACCGTTGCATTTTGACTTGCACCAGCTTTTAAATCAATTCGTTGAAAAGCTTTTAATGTTTTTAAAGGACCATCAGTATCATTTACTTTTCGAACATAAACCTGAACTATCTCTGTTCCATCTTTTTTGCTGATGTTTTTTATTGAAAAGTTTAATTGTGTATTTTCATTAGACTTTATGTTTGTCTTAGTCAGATTTGCTGTAGTGATATTGAATTTTGAATAACTTAAACCAAAACCAAACGGAAACAAAACATCTGTTGTATATCTATATGTACGACCTTTCATCGAATAATCTTCAAAGTCTCTTAAGATGTCTGAATTTTTATAAAATGAAACCGGCAGTTTTCCTGAAGGATTATAATCTCCAAAAAGTACATCGGCTACAGCCTGACCTCCGGATTCTCCCGGATACCACGCTTGTAAAATAGCATCACAGCTTGCCGTTTCCGGCGTTAAAGCAATTGCAGAACCAGAACAGTTTACAAAAACCACTTTTTTACCTGCTGCCTTAAGCGCTTGCAGACATTTTCTTTGAACGGAAGGAAGTTCAATATTAGTACGGTCACCACCTTTAAAGCCAGGATAAGAAACTGGCATTTCTTCTCCTTCAAGCAAAGTTGAAAGTCCGCCAACAAAAATTACAGTATCAATTCCTTTTAATTTTTGAATAAGTGCTGCGAAATCAATATTATGTTCTTTTCCAAAATCGAACTCAAGATTGGCCTGCCAATTGTTTGACTGAGCATACAAAATTTCGATTTTATATTTTTGACCTCCATGAACCGGAAATGCAATTTTACCCGGAAGTGTACGCCAGTTGGTATATTTTGCTATTGATTTACCATCAACTAACAATTCAAAAGCTCCGGTAGCTCCGGTTTTAAAAACAAGAGTATCATTTACTTTAGCCATAAAATCTGCTTCAAATTTTGCTGAAAACCCTTCTAATTTTACTCCAGAAGCAAATTCGTGCTGACCTGCAGTGGTCATTTTTATGGGATTTAAAATATGCTGTGTTGCCACACTATTTCCTGCTCTGTCTGGATTATTCCAATAAGTAGCTTTGATACCTTTTTTTCCTTCAAAAGAAAGCTGGTCAAAATAAGTTTCATTTACTTTATCCTCCACTAAATCACAGGCTTTATCATAAACGATTTTGCTTGCGGTAACTTTTGATTCTATTCCTTTTATAACAGTAATTGTTTTTACTGGTGTTCCATTATAATTGCCCCATAACATTGGTTCATTATCAGCATTCGGACCTATAACTGCCACTTTGCTTAAGGTTTTATTTAAAGGAAGTATGTTGTTCTTATTTTGCAAAAGTGTCATTGACTTTTGAGCCATTTCGAGAGCTAACTGTTGATGTTCTTTACTATTAAGAACAGATGCCGGAATTTGAGCCCACGGTACAATTGATTCGTCATCCATTTCGCCTAAATCAAAACGCCCAATTAAAACACGAAGCAGGCTTTTATTAATATCTGATTCTTTAATTAAATCTTTCTCAACTGCTTCCGGTAAATTTTTAAAAGGATATTTTTCCCAAACACATTCTACATCCGTTCCTCCAAGTACCGCTTTTGAGGCTGCATGCGTTGCATCTGACGAAACTTTATGCGTCGTATAAAAATCAGTAACAGCTCCGCAATCTGAAACTACCATGTATTTATAACCCCACTCATCACGCAAAATACGTTGTAATAAACGTGTATTACTGCAGCAAGGTTCGTCATCCAAACGCTGATAAGCACACATAACCTGACGCACATCGGCATCTTGTACCAATGCTTTAAAGGCCGGCAAATAGGTTTCGTAAAGTTCACGAGGATCGACATTATTTAAATTCAATTCGTGTCTGCTCCATTCCGGGCCCGAATGAACAGCAAAATGTTTGGCACAGGCTAAAAGTTTACGGTATTTAGCATTTGCCGGACCTTGAAGTCCTTTAACAACTGAGATTCCCATACGAGAAGTCAAATAGGGATCTTCTCCATAAGTTTCCTGCCCTCTGCCCCAGCGTGGATCTCGAAAAATGTTAACATTTGGAGTCCAAACTGAAAGACTCAAAAAGCGTTTATTTTCATTCCCGTTTTGAATCCATTGGTTGTATTTAGCACGAGCTTCATCAGAAACCGCATTAAAAACATTATAAACTAACTGATCATCAAAAGAAGCTGCCATACCTATCGGTTCAGGAAAAACAGTAACATTATCGTTATTTGCGTAGCCATGCAATGCTTCACTCCACCAATTGAATTTTTTAATTCCGAGTCTAGGAATGGCATCACTTTGATCACACATTAATGCTGCCTTTTCTTCAAGGGTTAATCTTGAAATTAAATCTTCTGCACGTTCTTTTGAACTAAGAGATGCATCTTTAAACCGATATTGCTGTGCATTTACACTAAAAATGCATAGTAAAGTTAGGAGATATAGATAATTAACTTTCATGATTTTGGATTGGAATTAATGTATGTTTTTATTTGCAATAATTAATTAAATAACAACGGAGCAAACATAAATAAATCATGTCTCCATACAGGCCAGCTGTGACCACCAGGATATTCGCTGTATTTATATTTAATACCCATTTGATCAAACTTGCCCATCATTATTTTGCAATTTTCAAAAGCTATATCTTCCTTACCGCCCATTGAAATCCAAAAGTTTTTTATATTTGAATTAATAGCTGTGGCGTTGTTTTTCATAAACTCATATTGCGGTTCTGATAAAGCTGTATTATTGGCCCACCAGCCCGAGCTAAAAATTCCTATGCTGGAAAACAGATCTGAATTTTTTACACCCGCATAAAGTGTTTGCAGACCGCCCATAGACAAACCGGCTAAAGCTCTGTTTTTAGCGTCTGTCGCTACTTTAAAATTACTTTCTACAAAAGGGATTCCAGCAATTTTTAATTCATTTTCAAAAGCTTTTAATGCATTTTCATTAAAACCGGCTACTCCTCCGGTATTTCCCATATTTCCGTCAAGCATCACAATTACCATTGGTTTTGCTTTCTTTTCCGCTATTAAATTATCTAAAATTAAATTGGCTTTACCCTGAGTTGCCCATCCGGTTTGGTCTTCACCTCCTCCATGCAACAGATACAAAACCGGATATTTTTCGGTGGAATTTTCATAACCCGGTGGTGTGTAAACATACATTTCCCGCCAGGAATTAGTAAACTTCGAAAAGTATTTCTTAATTCTGATATCACCATGGGGCACCATTTTTAAAGTATAAAAATCCCCTTCTTTATTCGGAATTTCAATACCGCTGGCCATGCGTCCCATGCCATAGAACGTTTCACTAGACTGATCTGCTACAGCCACACCATCAATAAGCAACGAGTAATAATTGAATCCTCTATTGATTACATCAGTAGTAACAGTCCATAATCCTTCAGAATCTCGTGCTAAGTCGTACTTTTTGCCTAAATCAATTTGTACTTTTAAAGCTTCCGGAGCATTCATTTTAAAAACTACCCGATTGTCTGGTAATATTTGTGGATACTTGGCGTTACGGATATTAGTTTGTGCAGGATCTCCTAAAATAGTGTACAATGGAAAAACAGACGGATCAACAGGCTTAAATAAAAACTGTGAAAACATATACAAACCGTTTTTCCAAACTTTAAAGTCATGAACTCCAGGTTCGATGTAATAAATATGCGGCACATTGTTTTTATATAAATAATCATGAGTTCTTCTGCTATTTTCGATAAGCCAGTCGTTATCGCCACAGGAAATCCATAGTAGTTTTATTTTCTTTTTTGCTTCTTCTGGATTTGGAAGTAATTCTTCAGGTTTTTTAGTATTTGGAGCCGCTGAGAAAGCACCTACCCAGGCAAATTTATCAAGATTTCCTAATCCGAAATTCAATGACTGTCCTCCTCCCATAGACAAGCCTGCAATAGCACGATGTTCGCTGTCTTTGTAAGCAGGATATTTTTTTTCGATAAAAGGAATTAAATCGTTTAGTAAATCTTTTTCAAATACAGCAAATGCCTGTACTTTATCAGGAGCCATTATATTTCCGGCAGCACTGTCGTCTTTCATCGCTCTGCCATTTGGCATTACAACAATCATTGGTTCTATTTTTCCTTCAGCATAAAGATTATCTAATATAACCTTTGGATTTGCTCCGTTTATCCATTCTTTTTCATCCCCGCCTATTCCGTGCAAAAGATACAGAACGGGATATTTTTTCTTTTTATTGAATCCCGGAGGAGTATAAACCGCTGCCTTCCTTACCGAACCTACAGTTTTAGATTCGTAACTGAGAATTTCTATATTTCCGGATGAAATATTAGAATTTAATTGATCAAAACCTACAGGTGCCTGCACTCTTAAAGGCATTTTAGCTCCTGATAATTTATAACCCAATAGATAAAGCATTTTATCGGCATAACGTCTTCCTAGTTCTCTGTAACCTGCTGCATTAAAATGCAAAAAATCAGGTTCAGCAGTACAACCTTTAGATGAAATAACATAAGAATTTGCTATTGTCTTTGGCAGTGTTGCAATAATTTTATTCATGCTGCCACATTTGCCATTCTGGTCTTCATTTACGGTTTCTCCTGAGAGCAATGGCACTTTTTTTGGATCCAGATCTAAATCCTTAATCAAATTATCGTACACAATTTTTACCTTTTGCGGCCAAAGTGTATCATTTGTATTCGATTCGCCCTGATGCAGTAAAATACCTTTAATGACTCCTTTCTTCTGTGCAATTTTAGCCATCTCCAAAAGTCGCGCGTAAGGATTATCATCATATTCTTTAAGAATTCCTTTCATCCATTCAGGTGCAGTTGCAATATATTCTGCTGTCTTATCTTTATCAAAAAGTTCAATTTTGCAACCTCCAACGGCTATATTTATAATCCCTACTTTTATATTTTTAGGCAAATTAGCAACCATGTTTCTCCCAAAATAATCAACAGGTGTTAATCCTGTATTACAACGGCATAATGGCGGTATTGCAGTATACCAATTTCCTTTTGTACGATTAATATCAGGACAATTTATGACTTGTAAAACCTGAAAACGATCATCAACACCAACTTTATCCTGCGGTTCTATTTTAGCATATCCTTCCATATTAGATTGGCCAAAGCTCAAATAAACATGAAAATTCGGATCTTGTGAATATCCTTTTTGTCCTATTGAAAAAAGAACTGCAAATGCAAAAAATTTAATTATTGATTTCATTATATAAATGTTTTAATGTCAATATTTTCTATTTTATCTGAGCATCATTTGAAGCCGTAGCATATAATCCTACTAATGCTCCTGTAAAACCTCCAGCCACATTTGTGGAAAGAATATCACCTGAAACACTTCCTCCTAAATTTTGAAAATTAATACCATTTAAGGCATAACTAAATTCATAATTGTCTCCTGTTGCTTTTACCTGTAAACGAATATTTTTCTTGATCTCGATTTTAGTACTTGCAATAATTTTCGAATCTCCTTTTTCGGTTCTTTCCAGCAAAATAAAAGTATCTTTTCCTTTTTTCGTTATTCCAAAAACATAATTAAACCGCTCATTCTGAAGACAAACAATTCCTGCCAGGTCTTTTTCAGATGCCGGTTTATACTCTAATGTTGTGGCAAAAGAAAAAGTATTATGCTGCTGTCTGTAAAATAGTGTAGAAGTTGGCTTCAATTCTTTAATATTTACTTCAAAAGGTTTAATCTCAAGTCCTTTTTTAGTTAGCAAAATAAAATTTTCGCGAGGCCCTCTTAAACCTATCCATCTGTAATCTAATTTTGCAGAAGTGAAATTTTCAGTAAACGTAAAATTTCCATTAGGGACAAATCCGTCTTTTCCTGTTTTGTTTTTAGTAACCCCTTTAGGCATTTTTATTTTTGGCTCTAGAGGCACTAATCCATTCTCGAACAGCGGAAAAACTCCAGACCAGTCTACAGGCAGCATAAAAGTTTCCCGTCCTGTATTTACACGGTTTTTATCATTCGGACGGATACCAAGAAAAACCCCATAATATTTATTATCCGGTCCCTGAACTAAATCTGCATGGCCAGCCCAGTCAACTTTTTCAGGCCTATCTTGAGAAAAATATCTTTGTGTAAGAATTGGATTGTTTGATGCCGGCTTAAAAGGCCCTTTTGGACTATCGCTAATAAAAATAACTTCACTATGATTATCACCTGTTCCCCCCTCGGCACACATTAAATAATAATGATTGTCTTTTTTATACAAATGAGGTGCTTCAATCCAGATTGGTTTTTTAGAAAGATTTACACCGCCGTCTACTATCACTTTATCTGTGCCTGGAATTACTTTATCATTTGCAACATCGTATTCCCACACTTTAATTACACGATGACCTTGGTAAAGTTCTTTTCCTTTATCAGGAGCATCATTATGAACTATATATCCTTTGCCATCATCATCAAAAAATATACAAGGATCGATTCCGTTAAAATCTAATTTTATCGGACTTCCCCAACCTTTCTTTGGATCTTTTGTTTTTACTATAATATTTCCCATATTACCTGTAAAGGCCGTGACAATCATATAAAATGTATCGTTGTGAGGGTTATACGTTATTCCGGGAGCATATACTCCCTGACTGATACCCGTATCGTGAGGATTAAATTCGGAAACATTATTTAATACCCCTCCCAAATCTGTCCAATTCACTAAATCTTTAGAATGGAAAATCGGAACACCGGGAAACATGGCAAATGAAGAACAGACCATATAATAATCATCTCCTTTTCTCGTAATAGCCGGATCAGGATAACATCCTTGTAAAATAGGCGAATAAAACTCATCTTGGTTTAATGGATTATTTTTATAAATATAATCGTCGCCTCTATAGACAACATTAGAAAAGAAAGGATGATTAGAAAGATTACTTTCGAAGTTTTTTCTATTAAATGAAAAAATAAATAATAATGATAATAATAAAAATATTTGTCGCTGTTTCATTTTAATCGTTCTTATAATAATATATACTAGAAAATATCTGCGTTTTACAAAAAACTTATTAAGTAACAATAAGTGTGCTTATCACAAATATAAAAATATTTTAACACACAACCGGTTGCTTTAATATATTTTTTACTAAAAATATAAAAATAACACCAATTAAAAATATTTTAAACAATAAAGAAGTAAAAACAAAATATTTAGTACATCTTAATTTTAGCCGTTAATATGATTTTTCGGATTATTTACTCAAAAAAGTAAGTACATTATGACGTAAAAAATGCAATTAAAAATCAATAGACTGATAGCTTGTTTTCCAAAAAATTAAAGGCCGTTTTTTCGAATTTTCATTTTGTAAGAATGGAATGTTTTTTATGTTATTAGATTTGGGGCAGAATCATGGCAAATGCGTTACCACATTTGATAAAGAGAGTCACGTTCTATGATAACTTACACTTAATATTCAGAGATGTTGGACATAATTCTGTGACTACACAAAAAAGCCCGTAAACATAGGTCTACAGGCTTTTTTTATGCACTTAATTAAATAGCTTTAGACTAATTCACTCTATTTAAAAAAGTACCCAATAGTTATTTGAAAAACTCTATTTTTCATATCGTTATTGATAACATAATTGACATCGCTTTCTTTAAAAACATTAGAATATGATAGATTATATCGTAGGTCTGTGTAGAACTTATCTTTATATTGATAACCCAATCCAAAGTTTACAGAAGTATCAATACCTGTTGAGTATTTTTTCAAATCTAAATTTTCATGATTGTCGTAACCTAAAAAATTATCGTGATATTCATTATTAGCTTTTAAAAGTATTCCTATTTGAGGTCCGGCCTGCACACTTAATCCTTTTAGCACATAATATTTTAGCATTACTGGAATGTTTAAATAGTTTAAATCTATTGTGCTTTTATAATTGGAATTGGTTACATCCCGATCAGAAAAGGAAATTTTTGTTCCCTGCTGGCTGTACAATAATTCTGGTTGAATTGAAAAGTTTTTCGCCACTGGAATTTCGACCATTAACCCCGCAGTAAATCCAGTTTTGCTTGATGAATCCAATTCGCTTTCATCAAAAGTAAGGTTCGCCAAATTTAAACCCGCTTTTACGCCAAGCTTGATTTTTTCAGTTTGAGCCATAACAGTCACACCTAAAAAGAGTATGCATATAAGCAATATTGATTTTTTCATAGATAATATTTGTTTAAGAACAGCAGCTCAAAAAAAGAGCTGCCGTATTTCTATCTTTAATTTGTTATTTTTTAATAACCTTAGCTGTATATTTCTTGCCTTGTACATCGCATTCTAAGATGTAAACTCCAGGAATTAATTCGCTAAGATTTACATTTGATGGAAAACTTGCATACGTTTTATTCCATACAGCCTTACCATCCATTCCGTACATTTTGATTTCAGCCTGTCCTTCAATTTTTTCCGCTAAAAATAGGTTTACATTATCAACAGCCGGATTAGGGAATACTCTAAAAGGATTTGTTATTTTGCCAACAAGCATACCTTTTGAATCAAATGGCGCTGAAATACTATTACATCCATTATTATTCGTCACTTGAAGGCTGTAATTTCCTTCCCAAATTGTAATTATAGTTTTTTCAGTTGCGTTTGGTATCGGTCTTTCGTTCAAAAACCATTGATAAGATGTTCCCTCAACTGAAGTTGTTAATTTCTTATCTCCCACAACCTGAATTTCTGGTACAATATTGTTTTCCAGAATTGAAATCGTAGTGCTAAAAGTTTTACCGATTCCGTTTTCATTATAAACAGTTACAAAATAATCACCGCTTTCTTTTGTCTCGTAAGTTGGTTTTGTTGAACCATCAAACCATTCGTATGCTTTATAATTTCCAGGATTTAAAACAACTTCTGGACCGCAGACAGCTCCGCTTGCTAAGTCAGATTCGAAAGTATCAAATGTTGCCGTAATCTTTTCTGTAAGCGTACATCCGTTTTTGGTTGTTACTGTTACAGAATAATCTCCCGCTTTATTGATTTCGATAGCATTAGTAATTTCACCTGTACTCCATTTGTATGAAGCAACTTTTAATTTATCTGAATTAAAATTAGTTTGGGCATCAATATATAAGCTTTTGCCTGCATATCCATGAATTACTGGATTATCAAATATTTTAAAATCTGATGTTGTACCTTGATAAAGATAATTTTCGACTTTATTGTTTTGTGCAATACCGTCATTTTCCAATTTGGCAGTAACAGTAAATACATGAGAATCTCCGCTGTTATCAAGTTTAGGCTGTTTCTTTAAAATATATTCTACGCTTTCGCCAACTGGAATTCCTGATTCAATAGCTTCTGAAATAGTTTCATTTGTGTTGATATATTCTAAATCTAACTGAATACTATTTGCAGGAATTGCAATTTGTCCTTCATTTGTCAGCTTTACTTTAAATTCATTTCCTCCACATATATCTTTTGGTGATAATATTTGTACTGCTACATCTAAAACAGGTTCGCTGATTATTTTTAAATCATCTAAAACCATATAAGAGTATCCGCCTTCTTTAGCATGTCTAAGTCGAAGCATTACAGATTTTCCTGCATATTTAGTTAGGTTTACCGCTCCCCTTTTCCATTCAGTATCTGAATAAGTTCCTTGTTTAGCGTCTTTCCATATTTCAGTCCATTCACCTCCATGAGTTTTAATGTCTATGCTGAATGAATTCCTATAATTACATTGCATTGCATAGTAAAATTCTAAAGAAGTTGCATTTTCAGATAACTTATACATTGGCGAAACCATTTCTCCATTTATTGCATAATATTCAAGCTGATTGTAAAGCATTGTTCCTAAAGCATCTCCTGTATGATCTTTTTTAGGCAATGTCAGATTTGTATTATCTGGCTTTGGAACAGCTCTCCACGGATAATTATCATCACTTTGATTTGAAGTGTAACCATTTGTTCCAAATATTGAACCCTGAGCTATACTTGAAAAAGTTTCAATATCTAGAGTCGGTGCCTTAGCCACAACCTGAAAAGATTTTGTAAGAGTTGCCGCTTCAGCTTTGGGCTGGCCGTTTGTAATTACTTTTACATTGATTTCGTAATTTCCTGGTTCTAACTTAGGAAGACCATCTAATGTGTAAACAATTGTTTGATACTGTAGGATCTGATCATTTCGTTCTAAAACAATTGGCTCACCCACAGCTTTACCATTTTGGGTAATTTGATATTCTATCGAAGCTTTTTCTACTTTTTTATAAAATACATTTCTTGCCCCTATAAAAAATTGGTGAGAAGGTGCATCTTCGTAGACAATTTCAGGTACACTTAAATTAGATAACTGTACATATTCTGATTTCTCTGTAATCTTAATGTTATCTACTGCAAAACCATTAGCAAATAAACCATTATCATCGTGCTGAAATGCTACAATAACACAAGGTTTTCCTGCATACGGAGTTAAATCTACGTGGTATTCTATCCAGTTATCAATGTAATACATTTTAAATACCTGTTCCCAGGTTTTACCACCATCCGTACTTACTTTTACATATCCGTCAGAAAGTCCTGTTCCGTCTCCAAAGGCGTCAAATGTCAAGTGTGCTTCTTTGTAATTGCTCAAATCCAGCACAGGAGAAGTTAACATATCATTTGCAGCGTCGCAATTACAAATATCATCGTTACTTGCCATAAATTTTGTATGCTCTGTTAGGTAAAAACTTGGAGACCTTAAATCTAAATCTGTTCCGAGTTTCCAGCCTGCAGCACCTTTGTTTTCAAAAGTTCTCCATCCTTTATATCCAGATGCATCTTCAAAATCTATTGTATAAGGCAGTACCGCTATTTTCTCATCTTCATTATTCCAATTATCGTAATCAAAAGTGTAAGTATTATTTTCTGGCTTGATATCCTGAGTCATATCATCAGGAAACACAGAAACTGTAATGGTATTATTACCGATAGTCTTTAAATCAATATTCGGAATAGTGTACGTTATAGTATCTTTAAACTTAGTAAACGCTAATGACGCTTTTTCTGTTTTCGAATAAACTTCATTTTGTAAATTATCCAGAATTTTTACGGCAACATTAACCTGCTCTGCTTTTGTCGCAAAATTATTGATGATTTTAACCGTTATTTTTGTATTTGAATTATCAATTTTACAACTTCCAGCATCTATTTTAGCATCTAAAAGCACTAAATCATAAGGTGCATTGTCTACATGAATATTGTCTATAAAGGCTCCTAAGAATCCGTCATTATAATCATCTGTTGCAACGCGAAAACGAATCGCTCCTTTTTTACCTGCTAATTCATTTAAACGAATACCAATTGGCTTTTTACTAAAATCATTATTAATTCCAGTAAACCATGGGCCTGACAATACACCATCGTCATAAATATGTAAAGTTGAAGGATAATCGATACCTGTAACTTTTTTCCAGTTTTGATTGTCTTCAGAATATTCTACAACTAATCCGTCATATCCGTTATGAAACAATGAAATGATATCAAACTCAACATACGGAAACGCTACATTACTAAAATCAAATATTGGCGATTGTAAGGTAAAATCAGCATTTAGAGCCATTCTTTCAGAAGCATTTGCAAGGTTTTCAGTAGCCCACAAATATTTCGATTTTGTATCTCTAAATGAATAAGAAGATGCCTGCCATACAAATTTTTGATTGGTAGCCAATGATTTTGAATACCAGCCTCCCGGTGTTCTTTCAAAATCTTGATTGTAAGGAAACTGTGTTATTATACCACTATACGAAGCACCAATACCACTATTATTAGCTGCTACAGGATCTTGGCTGTAAGATACAAAAGCTTCGTAAGTATGCAGACCTGTTGCTGATAAATCAATTGTGCCATCAAAAGCAATTGTCATTTCTGTATTCCCTTTAAATGCAGTGCTTAATGTAATATCTTTCCAGATGGTTTGATTTCCAGAAGCTGTATCTGCATATCCTACTTTTAACTGGGATCCTGCAGGTATATCTTTACAGCCTACATTATAGATCGTTGCCGTTAATGCATGATTTGCTGGAAGTGCTGTACCTGTATATTCTGGCAGATTTAATCGTAAAACCTTAAGATCAAAATCTTTTTGCTGAGGAACTACCATAAAACTTGTGGTAAAAGAAATTCCGTTTTTTGCGCCAAATTCTGTAACAGGGGCAAAATCAAATTTAACTTCTACATAGTTTAACTTAGTTGTGCTTATTAAGTAAGGAAGTTTTTCCTGAATTTTTACAATTGTTTCTTCGCCTAATGCCAAATCTTTATCAAAATTAATAACGCCATTACTGCCGTAAATTTCATTCAATCTGCCGCCAAAACCTGGTGCCATTAATCTCAACTTATAATTTAAAACCTCATTTGCTTTAATTACAGTTGAGCCTGTATTTTTAAATTTAATATAAAAAGGCTCATCTCCTTTTAAAGAACCGCAAGATGCCACAGGATTTTCAACAGAAACAAGTGCTATTTGTTTATCTGCATAAGCAGTTCCAATACCAATTGCATACCAGGCATTACTAACTTGTTTATATTCTTCAGAACCTATTCCGTATAAATCTTCTGTAACCATTAAGGTTGCCTGACGCATATCGCTAAAGTTTGAAGAAGGCGATAAATACTCTGTTAGTGTTATGTAGGCAATTTTTTCTGCTTTAGTCAGACCAATAGCTTTAACATCATAACTATTATTAAGGTCATTTACACCTTGACCACCTTCGCTTAAAAGGTAAAACCAATAATTCGTGATACCGCTGTTAATGTGCACGCCGCCATTATCGTAACTAACATTTGTTGGACTTATCCAATTTATTCCTCCATAAGTATCAGGCTGACCCTGCGCTTTTGGGTTACCCATATTTCTCATACTGCCATGAGTGTACAACTCACTTCCAAGCATCCAAATATCTTCTTTTTTGTCTTTTCCAACATAAAATTCAACACACGTACCAAAGATATCACTGAAAGATTCATTCATCGCTCCTGATTCTCCCTGATAAATTAAGTCGGCAGTTAAACCTGTTACCCCGTGAGTTAATTCGTGGGCTGTAATTCCTAAACCAACATACGGTGTACCATAACCATCTCCAAATTGTGCCCATCCGCCAGTCCATGAAGCATTTTCGACATTAGTGCCTAAATGCGCAAGACCAATAATTGTCATTCCTTTATCATCGATACTATTTCGATTAAACCTTTCACCATAATATTCTATGGTTTTCTGCATACCCCAATGAATATCCATAGCAACTTCATCATGATCTTTGTTATGCAGTTCATTCCAAATATTATCTTCATCAACAAATTCTGTGATTACCTCATCTGCAGCATGCTCGGCATGGTTCATATTCCAGGTAACCATTGGTACTTTGTATTTACCTTGCAGACCTTCTAGTCTGTATCCGTCAGCATATTGTTTCGTATTAAAAACTACTTCTCCAGCATATCTTGATTTACCTTTTCCTAAACTCTGATCTCCAAAAGCAGCATCACGGCTTAAATCAAGGTTTAAAACTATTTTTCCTGTATTTGCATCTACATAAATGGTATGACTTGATTGCGGATTTGTCGCATAAATATTAAATTTCCAAGCCAGGTAATATTCTTTTAATTCAGAAGAAAAATTAGGTCCAACATAAACCAGCTCCCCCTGTGGTTTTGTGCTAATGTTTTTATTAACTAAATAACCTAATTTTTTACTCTCCCAAATATATTGCTGTGCATTTACGGCTTTAAGCGCATTGTCTAAAGCTGTCGCTGCATTTATTTTATAATTGCTGCTTACCGTTAATTTCTTAGCCGTAGCCCCAAATGCATCAATTTTAGTTTTATTTTCTCTAACCTTATAAATTGCTCCTTCAACAGGAACAGAATTATGGAATTGCTGATACGTAACTACTGTTCTCCCATGAGTATCAGAAACCGATTTTAATTGCATTTTATCAGACGCAGCTAAATCAAACTCTCCTTTTTTAACTTCAAATATGTTTTTAGCTGTTACGTTTGCAGTTTTTGCAAAAGATTTAACCTTTGTACTTACTGAATCCTGCGGATTTGTTTTCTCGATAGTATTGGCTACATTTTGTTCAAATAATTTTTGACTTGCCTGCTGCTGCTTTTTTACTGACTCAGTTTCCTGAGCAGAAAGTTCTGTCCCACTTATTTTTTCTTCTTTTTGAGTAAGAAGATTTTCAGCATCATTATTCTGACTTGAATATGGATCACTGGCTTTTTTAGAAACTGGATCTTTTTTCTGGCTCACAGTCGGCGATCCCAGTGCCGTTGTCACACTGCCTTTTAGTTTGTTTGGAAAAAGTGACTGAGCCATTCCTACGGAACAGACAAAGAAACCTAACAAAACAAACAAATACTTGGTTTTAAAGTAAATTTGGTTCATTCGTTTTAAATTTAAAAATTAATAATATAGTATGCTTGGTTAATAAATATTGCGCTTCGATGGCTCATAGCAAAACCATAAAAGCAGTTTCTAAAAATCAATTCGGAGTTTGATCTTTAGGATTTTCTTTTGTTATTTTTTCTAGAATTTTTAAAAGGGTTTTCTTTTTTGTTTCTGTTTCTTCTAAGAGTTGTTCTAAACTTTTAGGAGGGATATCTTTTTTCTTCCTATTCATTCTAACTTATTTACTTCGACCTGCTCGCTAATCGATTTGGTAAATGTAGAAGGGAGATTATGTGTTTATGCAAAAAAAGACTATTGAAAAAACACTCTGAGGCAGAAAAGTTCCACCCAGAAAGCACTCAAAAAAAAATAAACCAAACTAAATCAGATTATTAGCTTGGTTTATTTTATGATATTAAATATGTTAAATTGTATTGAGATAAGTGGAGAGATTTACTTTTTCGTTAGTTAAATCAAACTTTTTACGCAATCTCGTTCGGGCATTTTCTATAGATTTAAAAGATTGTCCTGTAATTTGAGAGATTTCTTTTGTGGTTAAATCCAAATATAAAAGTGCACATAATCTTCGATCTTTTGGAGTAAGAGAAGGATAATCCTCCGTTAATTTGTCGAAAAAAGATTTATGAACCTGCTCAAAACTTATTTCAAATTCTTTCCAAATATCTGTATTCAAATTCTTTTCAAGACGCTTTAAAACTATATCAATAGCCTGCTGCATTTCTTTATTAACAGTTTTGAGTTTTATCTGTTTAAGATCTGTCAGGATTTCGTTAATGCTGTCTGTACGATGTATTTCTGCCATTGCCTTTCCTATGAGAACCTTCTTTTTGGCTTCGAGGCTTTCGTTTAAGACTTGCATTTTTGTTTTTAATTTTTCCTTTTCGAGCTGATTTTTAATATTCTTGTTGCGGTATTTTATCAGTAAAATAATCAAAATCAATATTCCAATAACTAATATTAAACCTACTACATAATATTTAAATCTCTTTTTTTGTTCAATTAGTGTTTTTATCTGGGTTCGGGCTTTATAATCTTGTTCCAGCTTTATTCTTTCAATGTTTACTGTCTTTTCTTCAATATTTATACTGTCTTTAATAGCATTATATTTCTGAAAATAATAAACAGCATTTTTATAATTTTTTTTAATTACATAAACTTCATAAAGCATTTTATTGAGGTCTAAACCAGAAGAACTATATACATTTTCGCTGCACAATTCTAAACCTTTCTTTGCATTTACAAGTACAGTATCATAGTTTTTTTCTTTTAAATTATATTCAGCAAAAGACTGATATACAAAAGCCTGCAGTAAATTATCAACACGATTGCTCAATAAGGAAAAAGCTTTGTCAAAATACTCTTCAGCTTTTATTTTATCTTTTTTCAAAACATATGCTCGAGCCAGATTAGTGTAAACGTAAACCTTTAGATCATCATTTTTTAAGCTTTTATTTAGTGCTTCGGCTTTATGAAAATAATACAATGAAGAATCTAAATTTCTGCTGAGATATAAAGTCCCTATATTGTTTAAAATTTTTACCAGCTTTACAGCATCATTTTTTGACTTTTGAAAACGATATACGTTTAAGAAACATTGCAGTGCTTTTTCTTTATTTTTCCCTTGTGCATAAATAATCGCAAGATTGTTTTCTAATTTGGATGCTTCTTCAAGATTGCCGTTTTTTTTGTAGATCTCATAGGCTTTCAAATAATATTGAAGGGCAACATCTAAAACCTCTCTGGCAGAATACATTTTTCCTGATGTGATATAAACACCAGCTAAAGTAAGTTCAGATTCTTTTGTTTTTTTAGCTTCTGCCTCAGCCAGTTCAATGTATTTTATAGCTCTGTCCCAATCTGTTTTCTGCAATCTTAATGCAATCTTACGAGAGAGTTCTACTTTTTTCTGATGATTGTTAGTAGTATTTACACCATCTATCAGTTCTTGTGTTGATTGTGAGTAAATACTAAAAGAAAGCAGAAAAAGCCATAAAAAAAATAATCGTGGTATCATTTTAAAAATTCTAATGTAATTTCAAATTTAAACAAATAAACACGAGTGATAAAAGCAAATCCTAAATAAAACAAGCAAATTCTCTTTAAATTTCAACTTACGCAGCTTGATACAGTAGCTCAAAATAAGAATAAATGCAAAAAAAATTGGTCCGAATTTTAGGGTTTCAATCCTGCTCTACATAGTAATAGGATAAAAGAAACAAAAAGGCTATTTTGGGGTTAGCATTTTTTAAAGCGCCCACAAAGGAAGTAAAATTAAAGAAGTTTATTTGGCTAACTGTAGATCGAATCTACAATCAAACATCAACAAAAAGAAAAATAGGCTCAGAAATATTTTTTCTCAGCATTCCGTCTTATTGAAAAAATAAAGGACGTTTAGAGATTCTAAAAAGCTTGCAATAAATGAAATTTTCTTCTTTCAAAACATTTTTCACTTCAGCAGATCCTGCCGGAGTATTTCTCAG
>NZ_JADKPS010000010.1:0-94975 GCF_015350755.1 Flavobacterium sp. JLP
TTGTTACAAGGTTTTGATCGTAAAAATCACTTAATAAATCTGTTCCTTGTCCAAAGAAATACTGATATTTTTGTTTTTGATACTCAGCAACAGCTGTAGCAGCTAAATTATGATTTTCAGCAAAAGTGTGCTTGTAGTTCAAAATATTTTGCCAGTTCCATCTTAAATATTCAGTATTGTCATTCAATAAATAACCATTTCTTGAACGTCCATCACCGTGGATTGGATTCCAATATTGGAAACCACCAGTAATTGAATTATCCGAACTTACTTGTAATTTATAACTTAAGTCTGAAGTAATTTTTGCATTTGCAAAAACATTTGCCAATGTTCTATTTACTTTAGAGTAATATTTATTATGATCTAATACATAAACAATGTTAGTGATGTTATCCCCTACTGGATCTGTATTATCCCATTTTCCAACTGTATTGGCACTTAATGGTAATGTCAAGTTATATCCTGTTGGATTGTTTGCATCATAAATTGGTACGTTAGGCAACTGTCTTGTAGTATTAAAAATATTACCAGAAAGTGAACTACCACCTGTATTTAATCCATTATACTCTGTTCTTGTAACACTTAAATTTGTTCCAATACTCAACCATTTGTTGATATCCTGATCGATATTAGCTCTGATAGAATATCTTTTCATATCATTAGCTTTATTAATACCTTCTTGATCTGTTAATCCTAATGACAAGTAGTATTTCGTTTTATCAGAACCACCACTAAAAGATACATTATGATTTGATTGAGGAGCATTTCTTAAAACTGCACTTTGCCAATCTGTATTGTATGCACTACCAACAGCCCAAGGAGCTTGTCCTGCATTAGTTCTTTTTTCATTAGAAATTACTAAAAAGTCAGGAGTTTGTAATAAGTCATACTTTTTAGCAGCACTAGCTACACCTAAAGTACTAGAAAAGTTAACTTTTAAAGTTCCTTTTTTTCCACTTTTAGTTGTAATCAAAATAACTCCATTTGCAGCTCTAGAACCGTAAATTGCAGTTGCAGCACCATCTTTCAATACATCAAATGATTCAATATCAGCAGGGTTAATATCTGCTAAACCATTTGTATTTGCTACACCTCCAATATCTCCACTAAGAATTGGCATACCATCAACAACAATTAAAGGATCAGTTCCACTAGAAATAGAAGCAATACCTCTAATTCTAATTTTTGGAGCAACACCCACAATACCTGAGTTAGTTACAACTTGAACTCCCGTAGCTCTACCTGCTAATACTCCTTCAAAACTTGGTGTAACTAAGTTAGCAATGTCACTACCCGCAATTTTAGAAATAGAACCTGTTACTTCTTTTCTTTTCTGAACACCGTAACCTACAACCACAACCTCATTCATTAATTGAGCTTCAGACTCTAAAGTGACACTTACTGTATTAGAAGTACCAACAGTTACTGATTTGCTATTCATACCTACATATGAAAAAACTAATACATCACCTGTTTTTGCTTTAATAGAGTAACTTCCATCAAAGTCAGTTGCTGTATTTACTTTTGTTCCTTTTACAAGAACATTAACTCCTGGAATAACGCCTGTTTGGTCAGACACCTTTCCAGTTACAGTTCTCTCCTGAGCAAAAGAAAACTGCATAGACAACGCTACTAAAAGCGTAAAAATCCATTTAAATTTTAATTTCATTTTAATTTATTTTGAATTAGTATGCGACAAACATCTTAATTATTTCTTAAAATAACAAACTATTTCAATTTAAATTTTCTTTAGATTATTAACAAAACCTTAATATATCCCTTAAAAATCTAACTAAATATAAAATTTAACACTACTTTTCATTCTATTTTAATCTTAAAATTATTTTTGACCCTATTAAAATGTTAAACAATTTTAACATTTTAAAAATTCACCTAATTAAACCGATAAAAAAAGTCGACTACTTTTATCAACTTCATTAAAATAACCGACTTTTTTGAGGTTTTGATAAAACCAAGCTTAAAATCTCAGAAAAACATTGATTTTTGTTTTCCTTTGATTGATTTGGTTTAAAAAAACCAAAAAAAAAAAATATGCCGAATAAATTTTATTAAGATAAAATTTAAAAACTCTGACAAAAAAACTAATTATACAGTTAAATCTTTAGCGATAATGCCTTATTTTTTGAACTTAAAACATGAAAAATAATTTGAAATTTGACAGCAAAATCAAAATGATTTGAATTTTATGTTGAAAACATATTAAAATCTATTAAGAGTGAATTGAAATTTTCTAAAAACTCTTGCTTTTGCTTGATTTTTGCTAAATCAAATAATTTCATTTGTTAATCATTGTTGATTTAGAAGAAAATTTTTAATATTTGTCAATTAAAAAATTCAACATAAATGCTTGAAAGAAATTTTTCTGGATTTATTTTAGAAACTGGAACAGATGAAGCTGGCCGTGGCTGTCTTGCCGGGCCTGTAACTGCCGCAGCTATAATGCTGCCGGCAGATTTTGAACATGAAGTTTTAACTGACAGTAAACAATTATCTGAAAAAATAAGATTTCAATTAAAACCAATTATCGAACAACATGCCGTTTGCTTTTCAGTTACTCATTTATTTCCTGATGAAATTGATGAAATAAATATTTTGAATGCCTCGATGAAAGGAATGCAGGAATGTATTTTAAAACTAAAACATGTTCCTGAATATATTATTGTAGACGGAAACCGATCGTTGAACGCGAAATTAGGTTTAAAAAATAGTTTTGGAAAACAATTTTCTGTCGAAGAAATCGAACTGTTAAAATCGATACCAAATCAAAGTATTATAAAAGGTGACGCAAAATTTTTGAGCATTGCAGCTGCTTCCATTTTGGCAAAAACCTATCGAGACGAATATATGGATCAAATTCACGAAGAATTTCCAATGTATAATTGGAGACAGAATAAAGGCTATCCCACAAAAGAGCATCGTGAAGCTATTCAAAAATATGGCACGACAAAATACCATAGAATGAGTTTTAGACTTTTACCCGAACAATTAAAACTGGAATTCTAAAACAACACAACAGGCTTTTCAAAATTGAAAAGCCTGTTGTGTTGTTTTACCTATATAAATATATTTAGTGTCAAAATAGGAAAATCAATGTAATTATGATTACATATTATTTTCTGCTTTTTAAAAATTCTGCAAATTGTTTGGTATCAAAATAAAATGGTCTGATTGCAGTTATTTTTCCATTTTTTAAATCAAAATGTTCTGAAATTGGCATTGAAAGTGTTTTCCCAGATTTTTTTGCTTTGCATTTTATGGTGAAATAAATAATCACTTCATTTTTTACTGCATTGCTAAAATAAGTTGGTTCTTTTTCTATTTCTAAATCAAAAAACTCACTAGATTTTGTATACATCTTTGTCCACTCATTAAAACCTACATAAGTTCCTCCGTACGGCAATCCTTCAGCTTGACTGTAAATTGCTCCTTCCTCAATTATAGATGCTATTCCAGTAAAATCTCTAGTCTTAAAAAGAGATTCAAAATATTTTGCTACAACTTTATAATTATCATTTTCTAAATTTTGTAAAATTTCAGATTCAGTTAAACTAACTTCCGAATTCCAAAAACTAATAATTTTACTTACTTGACCTTTGCCATTTAATCTGGCAAACTCACGTCCTCTCATTATAAGTTTGTTTTTTGAATCTTGAATTTTCCAATCCCAGCTCACATAATTATCTTTCGTAACTTTTGGTCCCGAAATTAATACTGCATCAGGAAATTTTTTATAAAATTCATTGACCACATTATTAAATGCCACCGATCCTTTTATTGATGCAGAAGGATCTTCAAAAGTACTGTCTTCGAGCCAAATTGTTTTAATTAATTTTAACCTTGCATCACTATTGTGCTCTTGCCATACTTTTTCATAAACCTCTATTGGAGTTAATTTATCCTTCTTTTGAGAAAAAAGAATATTCATCATAAGAAGGAAGCAAATAAAGTAGATTTTTCTCATAAGTCATTAAATTAGATTTAGTTAAGCTTTCAATAAAAGTATATAACCAAATTTAAGATAAAAAACGCTACAAAACCATCAATCTTCCATAATTTGCTGTCAATTTAAAATCTTGATTCACGACAAATCATTTTTACATTTTCTACATTTTATTTTAAAATAAATTCTATCCAACAACAGAGACTTCATCTTTGAATTTAAAAGCCAATTTAATTTGATCTTCCCATTCTGAAATATTTTCTGCCGAAGCTCTATCTGCTTTATCAAAATAAAAATGCTTTTTGATTTCTAATCCGCAATAGTTGAAAATCCCAGTGTCTGAAGTTAAAACCAAGGCTTTATCCATTCCCATGGCCTCATATTCTGCATTCGATTTTCCGTGAGAATTTATGATAATAGTCTGTTTTGCGGTTAGCAAGCCTTTCTGAATGCCTTGATCGTATCGATAAGCAAATCCGTAACTAAAAACGCGATCAATATAACCTTTCATAATTGCCGGCATTCCTGTCCACCAAATTGGGTAAATAAAAATAATTCGATCTGTCCAGCTAATAAAATCTTGTTCTGTTTTTACATCAGCGCTAACCTTTCCCATTCTTTGTCCGTTCATATCTTCGAGAGATAAAACCGGATTAAAATTCATTTCATTTAAATCACGAACAATAACTTCTTGTCCAGATTCCTGAAGACTTTCTAAAACCGTTTGTTTAAAAAAATAATTTAAACTTGCTGGATTTGGATGTGCGTAAATAATCAAATTTTTCATGTTTTCTATTTTTAAGATTGAACATGACAAATGTAAAACGAAGCTTTTGGCAACAATTGTAAGAAAACGAAATCGCTATAATTATCCTTTTGAGCTGCAGATATCGCTCTGGAATTTCAGGAATTTTGTTGGTGAGATATTCATGTAATATTTAAAATCATGAATAAGCTGACTTTGATCATAATAACCAAATTGATCCACAATCGTCAGCCAATCCGTTTTTGAATCGTTAAGTATATTTTGCTGTATTTGATTGACTGTTTTTAAAAACCGATCATAGCGATTGATTTCTTTAATGGTATAACCAAAAATCTTTTTTTGGTGAAGCTGAATATTTCTTTCCGTCTGATTTATCTGCGAAGCGATCACTTTAATAGGATCTAAACTCTCATCCTGAAAATCCTTTAAAAGCATTGTAATTGCATTTTGTTCTCTTAAATAAGGCTTGCAGAAATTTAAGATATAATCGACACGTTCTTTCGTATCAGAAAGCTTTTGAAGATCTTCCCATAAAAGAGTAAAACAATTTTCATTTATTAAATCATCTGGATGAATGGGCAATGAGTCAAAAAGTGCATTTCCAAAGAATCTATAGAAAGCATCTTCTTTGAAATTAGCCACTAAAATCTCTGAATTTGGTTCTAAAGTATAGCTAAAAGCATGTTTTATTGGTCCTAGAACAATGCATTTTTCAACTTCAAGAATACTATTTTGATTCGATTTTAACGATGATTTTGTTCCGAAGTTAAAAACCAAAATAGTTTGAAAACTCGGTAATAATGTTTTAGTTATTGGAAGTGAAGTTTTATTTTCGGCGAAGTAAAAATGAGAAAAAACAGTTTCAAATGCTGAAGGAACTGCAATTCTGTAATTGTTATTTTCTTCAGCATTTTTCATACTCTATCTCCTAAAAGCTTATTTAATAAATTCAGCTTCAAATAAATTAGTTAAATGTTTTATGATTTTAGATTTCACTTCTTCTTCATCAACTTTTTCTACACCAAGTTCAACTTGCAAAGAAGTTACGCCTTTTCCGCGAATCCCACACGGAATAATATTATCAAAATAACCTAAATCTACGTTTACATTTAAGGCAAATCCGTGCATGGTTACCCAGCGTGAAGCTCTTACTCCCAATGCGCAGATTTTACGCGCAAACGGAGTTCCTGCGTCAAGCCAAACACCTGTTTCGCCTTCGCTTCTGCCACATTTCAATCCGTATTCTTCTAAAGTTAAAATAATAGATTCTTCTAGAAATCTCAAATATTTATGAATATCAGTGAAGAAATTTTCTAAATCCAAAATCGGATATCCTACAATTTGTCCAGGTCCGTGATATGTAATATCGCCTCCTCGGTTGATTTTATAGAAAGTGGCTCCTTTAGCTTCGAGCTGTTTTTCGTTTAATAATAAATTCTCTAAATCGCCACTTTTCCCTAAAGTATAAACATGCGGATGTTCTACAAAAAGCAAATAATTAGGTGTCGGCAAGTCTAGTTCTTCTCTTCTATTTTTGATTTTTAGGTCGACTATCGATGCAAAAAGTTGTTCTTGGTATTCCCAAGTCGATTTATAATCTTTACTTCCTAAATCTTGAAGTTGAATTTTTTTGTTCATTTTAATTATTTTTCAAACTCGACTTCAAAGTTGAGTTTGTCAGGATTCTCCATATAATCCGTGAAAGGGTATTGAATTGTAATTGATTTTCTATCGTCGCTAAACAAAGCATTTGGGTTTGATACTTTTTTGATTCGTTTAGGAAAATGATATTTGATAATATAATTTGACGATGCAAAAATCATTTTAGACATATCTGCAGAATCTTTTACTTTTTCTGCCAGTTTTTGTTTGTCAATAACGGCTTTACGTGTAAATTTTTTTCCATCATAAGTATAACTCAATTTACTTTTATTATCTCCCAAACCAGCAGGAAGAGGTGTTGATGGATTACTGCCAGTTTCTAGTTTTTGAATTGCATTCATCGATTGCAATATATCTTGAAGGTCGCCTACACTTTTAAAATCAGTTGCAAGCGTCATTAAAAATTGCTTTTTTTCAGCGTCCATTTTAGTATTAACTACAAAATTTTCAAGCTTTTTAAGTTCTTTTTGGGCTTCAGGAGACATTTTTGCAATACTGTCTTTTTTATCTGCAAATAATTGTTTGAAGGTAAAAGTAGAATCGATTGATTTTTTGCCATCGGCTCCCATTTGACTTCCTACTTGATCTCCAGCCATCTCCATAAGTGCGGAACCATCTAGATCGATAGCATACTTTCCAGTTCCGTTATCGTTTACATAAATATTTTCGGTAAAAGTACAGCTTGTGAGCGCAGCTAATAAAAAAGAAAAACTAAGTACTTTATATAATTTCATCATGGTTAATTTTTTATCAAAGATACGAAGTCTTTTCAAAATGTTTAATTGTTGATTTCTTTAATCTTTATGCAAACATTGCCTACTCAAATAAATCATTTAAATGGAATAGTGCAGGTTATTTAGATGGAACTTTTTCAAAGTTTTTATTACAAAAAAATCTGTAAGCCATAATTTATTCTAAAACCACTTCGAGATTTGATATTTCAGGATTTTGTACACAATCTGAAAGCTGAAATTCTATCGTAAGATATTTTTTATCAGCACTGAGAATTGCTTTTTCATTTGAAACCGATTTTATTTTTTTAGGAAAGAAGTATTTGAGCGTATAAGATTGTGTTAATTTATATTTAGAATATACTTTTTTTCTTTCCTCAATTTCTTTTTTTTCTTGATCGAATTTTTCTTGATCAAGAATCACAACATTCCTTTTAAAAACAGTTCCGTCAAAAGTGTATCTTATTTTAAAAAACCGACTTGATATCGGATAATTTTCTTTCAGAGAATTTGATAACCCGAGACTTTCATAAACATTTGGTATTTCATCTAATTTCTTGAAATCAAAAGAAACAATATTGTAATTTTCCATTTGAACTGGATCTGCTTTTATGTGCATTTTAACATTGGCATGTTGCTGAAATAGGGCTTGGTCAGCTTTACTATATTTAACAAAAGTTTCGTGATACTTTGTAATATAATCTTGAAAAGCAAATGTTGTATCTCTAAATTTTTCAGATCTGAAATTTGCTCTTCCTAGCTGTTCAACACTATTTTCATCACGAAGGCTATAAATTTCAATATTGCCGCTTCCGTCTGGATTGAGATGGAGCGTTTCGGTAATCTGACAGCTTGAAAGGAGAATTAAAAATAAAAAGATTGCTAGTTTATTCATTTTTTTGAAAGATTCTAAGATTCTGAGTTGCTAAGATACTGAGGTTTTTTATTTAATCAACATTCAAGCTAAGTCATCTTTTAAAACAAAATTTTCTAATCTAGCTCCGATAAAAGCCGTATCATTTTTGTTTTTTCTGCAAAAAAGATACATTGTCCCGAGGCTTTGGGAGCGGGACTGAACGTAATTGAAATCCCGTAAATTACTGCTATAAAAAATCTAAAATCTCCATTCTAAAATCTGCATTCTTTTCTTTATCTTTGCACACTTAAAAAAGAGCACAAAATGGCATTATCAGAACAAGAAATCATCCGAAGAGAAAAACTTCAAAACTTACGCAACTTAGGAATCAATCCTTATCCAGCTAATCTTTTTCCTGTAAATCATACTTCTAAGCAAATTAAGGAGTCTTTTGAAGAAGGTAAGAAGGTTATCGTTGCCGGACGTTTGATGAGTGTTAGAGATCAAGGAAAAGCTTGTTTTGCTGAGTTGCAAGATAGCGAAGGACGTATTCAATTGTACGTGAATCGCGATGTTTTGTGTGAAGGTGATGATAAAACTTTATATAACACGGTATTTAAAAAACTAACTGATTTAGGTGACTTTATTGGTATTGAAGGTGAATTGTTTACTACACAAGTTGGTGCTAAATGTATTCGTGTTAGCGGCTTTACTTTTTTGAGTAAAACGCTTCGTCCGCTTCCTTTGCCGAAAGTTGATGAAGAAGGAAACGTTCACGATGCTTTTAATGACCCAGAATTACGTTACAGAATGCGTTATGTAGATTTAACAGTGAATCCGCAAGTAAAAGAAAATTTTATCAAACGTACAAAGTTATTTAGCGCGATGCGTGGTTATTTTAATGATGCTGGATACCTTGAAGTTGAAACTCCGGTTTTACAGCCAATTGCAGGTGGAGCTGCAGCGCGTCCGTTTATCACCCACCATAATTCGCTTGATATTCCGCTTTATATGCGTATTGCAAACGAATTGTATTTAAAAAGATTAATTGTTGGCGGTTTTGAAGGTGTTTATGAATTCTCGAAAAACTTTAGAAATGAAGGTATGGACAGAACGCATAATCCTGAATTTACTGCAATGGAAATATATGTAGCCTATAAAGACTACAACTGGATGATGGAATTTGCAGAAGGTTTATTAGAACATTGTGCAATTGCTGTAAACGGAACAAGCGAAGTTACTTTTGGTGAACACCAAATTAACTTTAAAGCACCATATGCTCGTGTAACTATGACCGATTCTATCAAACATTTTACTGGTTTTGATATTTCTGGAAAAACCGAAGAAGAATTGTTTGACGCAGCAAGAGGAATGGGAATTGACGTTGATAAAACAATGGGTAAAGGAAAATTGATTGATGAAATTTTTGGTGCTAAATGCGAAGGAAATTACATTCAGCCAACTTTCATCACGGATTATCCTAAAGAAATGTCGCCTTTATGTAAAGAGCACAGGGACAATCCTGAACTTACAGAACGTTTTGAATTAATGGTTTGTGGTAAAGAAATTGCAAATGCTTATTCTGAATTGAATGATCCAATTGATCAGCGTGAGCGTTTTGAAGATCAAATGCGTTTGGCAGCAAAAGGTGATGATGAAGCAAATGGAATTATCGATGAAGATTTCTTAAGAGCGCTTGAATACGGTATGCCTCCAACATCTGGAATGGGAATTGGAATGGATCGTTTGATTATGTATTTGACAAACAATGCATCGATTCAGGAAGTTTTATTATTCCCGCAAATGCGTCCGGAGAAAAAACAATCTATTGAATTATCCGATGAAGAAAAAACAATTATCATTTTACTAAAAGGAAACGAAAATAAAATGGATTTATCGCAGCTAAAGGTTACAGCTAATTTAAGCGGTAAAAAATGGGATGCTGCCATGAAAAATTTATCTAAACACGGTTTGACTAAAGTTGCTGTTGAAGGCGAATTTAAAATGGTTGAATTAGTGGAATAGTTGATCGTTTGGAAAATTCCAAATGATATTTATAATATTTAAACCCGACACGTTTTTTTAAACCAGTCGGGTTTTGCATTCTAAAACGAATATTTCTCGAATTTCTTCTCATTAATATCTAAGACTGAAGTGCTTTCTTTTGGATTTTCACCTCTCCAAACTTCCTGAACAGATGGATTTGAAGGATATTTTCCGTTTTTCATTTTTAAAAGATGAAATTTTCCTCCAGTTTCAAATACAAGATCATAAAATTTCTCAGACACTGAAGCTGTTACTAAAATCGGAAAATCGGTTACGGAGAAACGATTGATTACACTTCCGTCGTTATTTAAAATAAAGCCTGAACAGCCTCCGCTTCCGCAGAAATAAGAATTAGAAAAACCAATAAAGTATTCGTTTTTCTTGTCATTATTTAAATCAAAAGCTTCATAATAAAAAAATCGATCATTTTTTGTCATTGCAGGCAAATCTTTCTCAAGCAAAACATTTAATTGCTTGCGAATCAGCTCGACTGCTTTGTCATCTTTTGGAGTAGCCTCACTTACGTCTGCAGTTCCTGCAACAGTTTTTGATAAAGTATCTTCGGCAATTGTTTTAATTATATTTTTCGATTCGGTTTTGTCTTTATTTTGACAAGAATATAAAACCAGAATAGCAGATGCGATTAAAATTTTAGTCTTCATAATTTCTTATTTTTAAATTCGTAACATTTAAACTAACAATGCGGCTTTATTTTCAATATCATTCTCTATCAACAAAGATTTAATATTATTAAAAGTAACCAGAGCAATCTGGGTTAAAGCTTCATTGGTAAAAAATGCCTGATGTGCAGTAACCAAAACATTAGGAAAACTCATTAAACGCTGAATAGCATCGTCCTGTATAATATCAGCAGATAAATCTCTAAAGAAAAGTTTTTCTTCCTGCTCATAAACATCGATTCCCAAATAACCTATTTTCCCTTCTTTTAAGCCTTCAATTACACAGGCAGTTTCTATCAGTCCGCCTCGACTGGTATTGATGATCATAACGCTTTCTTTCATCAAATCGATAGAATTTTTATTGATTACATGTTTCGTTTGATCGTTTAACGGACAATGAAGAGAAATTATATCACTGGATTTAAAAATTTCTTCTAAAGAAACAAATTTAACTCCGTCCTTTTCCATTTCGTGATTTGTTACAATATCGTATGCCAATACTTTACAGCCAAAACCTAAAGCAATTTTTGCAAAAGCTTTTCCGATATTTCCTGTTCCAATAATTCCAATTGTTTTTCCGAATAAATCGAAACCTAATAATCCGTTTAGAGAGAAGTTTTGTTCACGAACTCTATTGTAAGCTTTATGAGTTTTTCGGTTTAAAGTCAAAATCATCGCCATCGCATGTTCTGCAACTGCTTGTGGTGAATACGCTGGTACACGGCACACTTTTATATTGTACTTTTTGGCAGCTTCCAGATCAACATTATTGAAACCGGCGCAACGTAATGCTATAATTTTTACATTTTTTTCTGCCAATTGTTTAATTACAGCTTCATTGACAATGTCATTTACAAAAACACAAACAATATGCGAATTTTCAATTAAAATGACGGTTTGCGAGTTAAGTTGCGTTTCATAAAAATCCAATTCAAAACCAAAATCAGCATTGTATTTATTAAAAAAAGTCTTGTCGTAAGGCTGGGTTGAAAAGAAAGCGATTTTAGTATTCTGTAATGTAGCAATTGCACTCATAATATTTTTTCTAAATTGTTAACTTCTTGATACCCTAAAAATACGCAATTAATTCTATAATTTTTTTATAACCAAAAGCGTTTTAATTAATTACGCTTCAATTTGTTAAATAAATTATAATTCTCGCAATTCAATTAAACCTAATTAATCTTATAAAGTCTAATTCGTATAACAATTAAAAAACTTACCTCATGAAAAAATTATTTATCGCAGCTTTGTTATTCGTTGGAATGGCAAGTTTTGCACAAGACATGGATCAGCCATCTCGCGATCAAAGAGAAAGATTAACTCCTGAACAACGCAATGAAAAACAGTTAAAAAAACTAACAACTGATTTAAGTTTAGATGCAAATCAGCAAGCACAGGTAAAACAGCTTTTAGCAGAAAGAAGCGCTAAGGCTGAAAAACTTAGAGACGCTCGTAAAGCTCAAAAAAACAGCGATGTAAAACCAACTGCTGATCAGAGAGAAGCTTTCAAAAAAGAAATGATTGCTGAAAAAGAAGCAAATGACGCTAAAATGAAAACGATACTAACTGCAGACCAATATAAAAAATGGACTGCTATTCAGGAAGAGAACAAAGACAAAGCGAGAGAGAGAATGAAAGAGTACAGAAAAGAAAATCAATAATTACAATTAAAAAGAGGCACTGAAAAGCCTCTTTTTTTATTTCCTAATACAAATTATGCTTTCCTTAATACTTTCTGTTAAATAAAAGATAAACCTTAAAAACGCATTAAACTTATCCAACTCGCCGAAGTCTAAATGGTATAATCATTTAAAAAAAACGAATTATGAAAAAATTATTTATCGCAGCTTTATTATTCGTTGGAGTAGTAAGTTTTGCACAAGACATCAATCAGAAACCGGCACGTGATCAAAAAGAAAATTTAACTCCGGAACAGCGAAATGAAAAACATTTACAAAAACTGACTTCTGAATTGAATTTAGATAAAAAACAGCAAGAACAAGTAAAACAGCTTTTAGCAGAAAGAAGTGCCAAAGCAGAAAAGTTTAAAGCAGCAAGAAAGGATAATAAAACAAAACCTACTGATGCAGAAAAAGAAGCTTTTAAAAAACAAATGACTGCTGAAAAAGAAGCTAATGATGCTAAAATGAAATCGATTTTGAATGCAGATCAATACACAAAATGGACTGCGCTTAAAAAAGAACATAAAGGTGATTTCAGAAAAGGTGATCATAAAAGAAAAGATCACAAAACGCCGCAAGAACGTGATCAAGCACATTTGCAAAAATTAACAACTGAGTTAAATTTAAATGCAGCGCAGCAAAAACAAGTTGGAGAACTTTTATCTGACAGAAGTACCAAAATGGAAATGCTTAAAAAAAGCAGAAAAGATGCTGATGCAAAGCCAACTGATGCTGAGAAAAAAGCCATGAAAAAACAAATGGAAGAAGATCATAAAGCAACAGATGCTAAAATGAAATCGATTTTGAATGCTGACCAATATAAAAAATGGACTGCGATTCAAAAAGAGAATAAAGATAAAATGAAAGATCACCGAAAAGATAAAATGTAATTGAGATCAAAAAAAAGAGGCTTTTAAAGCCTCTTTTTTGTTTTTATTATTTTATCGGATTTAAAATCAAATCAATTCTTTTGATACAATCTTCATAATGGTATTTTGTTTCTGTATTTACACCCAACGCTTTTGCCGCTGTAAGTGATTTTTTCAGAGCGGTTAATTCACCTCTAACTAAAGCTCTAAGATCAGATTGAGAAACATTATAGTAAATGGTAGATCTGTCGTTAGGTTTAATTTCCTCCGTCATCAAGGCTCCCATCCTATCAATATACCCTCTCTGCAGATTTCTGCGGTAAATAGTAACGTTTGTTGCTGTTCCGGCTTCTTTCCAAATTCCTTTTCGGATGTCTTTAAAGAAATCCAATGCTTTGTAAGTATCTGCTCCTAGTATTTCATTATCCATTAATCTGCCTATACGTCCTAAACTCAACAAACTATTCAATTGTTTTACCTGAATATTTCTAAACGTTTCTGTATATCCTGCAAACTCAGTATTTTTTAAAGTATTTACATTTACAATCCAGGTTGGCGATGCAAAAGCATTTGCCTGAAGCCAATTCATTGCTTCAATTTGTCTTGCTTTTGGCACTGCTTCATAAACATTTCCAGCTTGATTTGGATTCTTTGTATTTTCATAAACACCTCCAACATTCGTTACAACATGACCTACATATCGGCTCCAAACATCTAGCATTTCTTTATACAACTCATCTAAATCATCGTAATTATTTGTGACATTACTCGTCCATTCACTTAAATGATTTGCCACATATTCTAGATTTTTAAGTCCGTATGTGCTCGCTTTCATTGAATTATTTCCAATATCTTCTGTTTGAGAAGAAGGATCAAATGCACTGCTTTGTTTTCCAAATTTATAAATTGGATTTCCAGCTTTTTCTAAAACCCATTTGTCTAAAGTTGGCGTTTCATCTTGTGGAGATTTCGCATTCGGAATTACTCTGTAACCCCAATTCAAAGCATAATGATCATATGCTCCCATTTTACGAATAAAACGAATATTTTGATCACCAGGCTGTGCAATATAATTGTAACGGGCATAATCCATTATACTTGGCGATATACCATTTTTCTGTGTAAATTCTCCATTTCTATAACTTTCACAATCATAAGAAGAGCTGGCGCCCATATTATGAGGAAAACCTAAAGCATGACCTACTTCGTGAGCAATTACCATTCGCATCATTTCGCCCATTTCTTCGTCGCTGGTCTGCAAAGTTCTAGCTTTTGGATTTGCAGCACCAGTTTCTAACAAATAACGGTTTCTATACGAACGCAAATGATTGTGGTACCAGATAACATCACTTTCGATAATTTCTCCTGTACGCGGATCTGAAACGCTTGGTCCCACCGCATTTCTAGTTGTACTTGCTACATAACGAATTACCGAATAACGAACATCTTCTGGACTAAAATCTGGATCTTCTTCTTTTGTTGGTGCATCCTTTGCAATAATTGCATTTTTAAATCCTGCCGTTTCAAAAGGTTTCTGCCATTCTTCAATTCCTTGTTTGATGTATTTTTTCAATTTCTCAGGAGTTGCCGGATCTAAATAATAAACAATAGGTTTTATTGGTTCAACCAATTCTCCTCTGTTATAAGCTTCAGGATCTTTCGGTTCTAATCGCCAACGGCGGATGTACGTTTTAAGATCTGATTTTAATTCATTGCTCCCATAATCGTATTGACTCACTGTAAAAAATCCAACTCTCGGATCTGCTAATCTTGGTTTCATCGGCACTTCTGGCAATAAAACCATCGATTGATTCATTTGAATACTTATCGATTCTGTGTCTTCTAAAATTGAAGGTTTCGAAGCATTATAAGTCATATCCTGAATCACTTCGATATTCATCGGAAAACTTTTGATTGTATTGATAAAACTTCTCGAATCATCAAGCCCTTTTACTTTATAGGTTTCACGCATTTCTGCAGAAATGCCGCTGATTGCTTTTACATCTGTACTATAAAATTTAGTTACATCGATGACAGTATTTGCTGAATCTTTACTGAAAGCAACAATATCAAAAGCAAATAAAGTTGGCTCATAATTGTTTGATTTAACCGAAATGCTGATCGGCAAAGTATCATTGGCAACTGAATTATATGATTTTGATTTGATAAGGATTTTATCCTGAAAGCGCTGCCAGACAATTAATTGTTCATTTGTTTCAGAACCCGCATTTACATATCCTCCTCCTAAATTAGAAGGCAGTTTAGAAAGTCGGCTTACTAAAAGCATATCCTTGTTCAAATATTTATTCGGAATCTCGAAGTAATACTTTTTATCTACTTTGTGAACTGTAAAAAGTCCTTCGTCAGATATAGCATCTTTTGTAATTACTTTGCTGTATTCTTTAATAGTTGATTCTGATTTTTTCTCTGGCGGAGGAGCAACAGCTGTCTCGTCTTTTTTAGATTTTTTCTTTGTAGATTGGGCAAATTGATGGGTTGGAAACAGCACAAAAGCGGCCATTGTAGATAAAATGAAAAATTTCTTCATTTACTGTAGGTTTAGTGGTTATTTGATAAACAAAAATAATTTTTGATTACAATTATACAAGTAAATAACCGCTCATTAACTTTTTATTAACTAAAAAAAATCAAATTTAAAGCAATAAAAAAGGCTCAACTTTAATTAAAAAGTCAAGCCTCAAAGTAAATTATTCGAATTCTATATTAAAATGTTTTTGAAACTTTATCAATTGCATTAATAGTAAAATCTAAATCTTCGTATGTTAATGCATCTGTAATGAACCAAGTTTCATATGCTGATGGCGCGATATAGATGCCTTCCTGCAACAATCCGTGGAAGAATTTCTTGAATGTTTCATTATCTCCTTTTGCAGCTGTTTGAAAATCTACAACAGGATTTTCATCAAAATGAACAGAGATCATAGACCCTACTCTATTGATGGTAAAAACAACATTATTTGCTTTTAAAACGCGATCGATTCCAGCTTCTAAATAAGCTGTTTTTTCCTCCAAACGCGTAAAAATTTCACGATCATTATTTAAAGATTGCAGCATCGCTAAACCTGCAGCCATAGCCAAAGGATTTCCAGATAATGTTCCAGCTTGATAAACTGGACCAAGAGGTGCAAGATAATTCATAATTTCAGCACGAGCTGCGAAAGCACCAACTGGCAATCCACCGCCAATTACTTTTCCAAAAGTTACAATGTCAGCATTAATATTATATAATTCCTGAACGCCGCCACGCGCCAAACGGAAGCCGGTCATAACCTCATCAAAAATCAATAAAATTCCGTTTGCTGTACACAATTCTCTTAAACCTTCTAAAAAACCTTTTTGAGGCGGAATACAGCCCATATTTCCGGCAACTGCCTCAATAATAATAGCTGCAATTTCTCCTTTATTAGCTTCAATTAAAGTTTTTACATTTTCTAAATCATTGTATTTCGCCAATAAAGTATCTTTTGCGGTACCTTCTGTAACGCCTGGACTATTTGGAGATCCAAAAGTTACAGCTCCACTCCCAGCCTGAATCAAAAATGAATCCGAATGTCCGTGGTAACAGCCTGCAAATTTGATGATTTTATCTCTTTTTGTAAATCCTCTTGCAAGACGAATCGCGCTCATGCAAGCTTCTGTACCTGAATTTACGAATCTGATTTTGTCAATATTTGGAACCATAGAAACGGCCAAAGCTGCGATTTCTGTTTCTAGTTCTGTTGGCATTCCAAATGAAGTTCCCAATTTTGCTTTTTCGATTACGGCATCAACCACTGGCTGATATGCATGACCCAAAACCATTGGTCCCCAAGAATTGATATAATCGATTAATTTATTTCCATCTTCATCATATAAATAAGCACCTTTGGCACTTTTTACAAAAATAGGAGTTCCGCCAACTGCCTTAAACGCTCTTACTGGTGAATTTACTCCTCCTGGAATTACTTTTTCTGCTTCAGCAAAAAGCTGACTACTTCTTTTATATATCATTTTTTATTTTAGATTTCTGATATTAGATTTTAGATTGTTCCGAAACTGGAAAACTGTGACTGAGACTTGAAAACTACTTTACTCTCAACTTCTGCCCTACTGAAAGTGTATTATCTAAAAGATTATTTTTCAGTTTTAGGTCATCAACTAATAGATTGAATTTTTTTGAAATTGAATACAGCGTATCGCCTTTTTGAACTTCATATATATTAGGATCGTTTGAACTTGAGTTTGAGTTTGACGGTGAATTTTTTACTGAAGTTGATTTATTAATGGGAGTATAATCTTTTCCCGTAACCTGACAATCGTATTGATGCAAATTATAACGCTCAATATAGCTGATTAATTTATCTGGATAATTCGGATCTGTTGCATAACCTGCCGTTCTTAAACCTTTTGCCCAAGATTTGTAATCGTCTTTTTCATAAGTAAATAAAGTGGCATATCTATTCTTTCCAACTAAAAACAAGGCGTGATCACGGTATGATTCTGCTGCTTCTTTATATTTTCTGAAACATTCCTGAGCTGAATCGTCATCATGACGAACACTTTCTCCTAGCCAGTCTTTATGACATTTTATTCCGAAATGATTATTAGCCTCTAAAGCCAAATCTCCTTTTCCAGCACCCGATTCTAAAATTCCTTGTGCCAAAATTATACTTGCAGGAATACCATATTTCTGCATATTTCCCATTGCAATATCTTTGTACTGCAAAATATAATTATTAATTAAATCGCTGGTAACAACAGTTTTTGAAGTAGATTGAATAACCTCAGTTGTAATATTTGTAGAAGGATAATTTTTGCCGATTGGCTTAACAGGAGTTTGCTTTTTCGTCGCGGCCGTCCTGGGTTTCTGCACTGCAGCTGCTTGCTTTTTGGTTGTTGCAATAGCAGGTTTGCTAGAAGAACAGCTTGCCAACGTTGCAATTATGAAAACTATTATAATTTTTTTAAACATTCCTTTTGAGTATTGGTAATTTTTTCTGCTTCAACTTCATATTCATTCCTTCAATTCCCTGTAATCCGCCAGTGTGAATGAGTAAAATTTTTGAATTTGCCGGAAAATAATTTTTATCGATTAAATCTATAACGCCAAAAACCATTTTTCCTGTATAAATTGGATCTAAGGGCACTTTATTTTCTTCAAAAAAAGCATTAATAAATTCAATTAATTCTAAATTTATTTTTCCATAACCTCCAAAATGATAGTCAGAAATTAAATTCCAGTTATCTTTTTTGGCAAAAATACGAATTTCATCGTTTAAAAAGTCACCTTTTAACGCCGGAAATCCTAAAATTTTCTGATTTGCATGCGCACTATTAATCAATCCAGAAATCGTGCCACCAGTTCCAACTGCACAGCAAACATAATTAAAAACGGCATCTTCATCGGTTAAAATTTCTTCACAGCCTTTTACAGCGAGTTCATTTGTACCGCCTTCAGGTACTAAATAAAAATCGCCAAACTTCCCTTTTAGTTTTTCAATAAACGAATTTTCGCTTTTTAAACGATACTCTTCTCTCGAAACAAATTCAAATTGCATTCCGTTTTCCTGAGCAAATTTCAAAGTAGGATTTTCTTCAATTTTATCAAAAAGCTCATCACCACGAATTATTCCGATGGTTTTAAAACCCTGCTCGTTTCCAGCATATGCAACAGCGGCAATATGGTTGGAAAATGCACCGCCAAATGTTAAAACAGTTTCTTTATTTTCGGCTTTTGCCTGAAGCAAATTATATTTCAATTTCCTGAATTTATTCCCAGAAATAAACGGATGAATTAAATCTTCGCGTTTTATTGCCAATGTGATATTATTGGCGAAATTGATATGAATTTCTTGGTTCAAAAGGTTTTATTTTAAAGTGATGTATTTTAGAAATTGAAAAAATGATCGGTTTTTCAGATAATTCAAATTGGTTTCGTTTGCGTAAGCTTCTCTTTCAAAACTAATATTTCGATAGGCTAAAGCTGCATTTTTATATTGAATTAAACGCACTACATACTCTAGAAAATAGAACACAAAAAACGGAATTATCAAAAGTTCTAACTGCTGTCTTAAATGAATTTTTTCATGATTAACAAAAACTTCATTTTTTTTATCCAAATCATATTTCATCAATACAAACGGAAATACAGCCATTCCACGATATCCTTTCGGAATTAAATATTTGGCAACAATCAGAAACATTGGCTGTAAAAATTATAAATTTGTAGCTATAAAATTGTTCGATTTCAATAAAATCATAATCAAATATTATATTTTTGATTTTTAAGTTTATTAAAATAGAACGCGAAGCAGATTTATGAAAGAGCAAAGTAATGAAAATAAATTAATCGAAGGTGAAGATTTTTACTATACACCCGAAGGTTATAAATGCTTTACAGAAAAACACCATTTAAAACGTGGTTACTGCTGCAAAAGCGGCTGTCGCCATTGTCCGTATGGATTCGACAAAAAAACAGGCAGGATTAGGAAATAGTATAATTAGAAAATGTGTCAATTGAAAATTAGATAATTCAGCAATCTAAAATATTCCGTCCCGAGGTTTCGGAATCGGGACTAAAATCTAAAATATTTACATGGATATTCGTTCAAGAAAATTTAGGATTAAAATCCACAAATCCTATCATAGGTCGGATATTCGTTATCCTTAGTTTTTTTTAATTATGAAATGTGTCAATTTGAAAATGAGATAATTCTTCAAAATGAACTTAAAATTAACTTTTAAAATAGCTATATGATTTGTACTTCTAAAAATCTAAGAAGTCTAACGATCTAATATCTAAAAATCTAAAAAAAAATGACTTTCAAAGAACAAATACAAGAAGGAATTCCTTCCATCTTACCTCCAAAAAAAGAATACGATTCAACTATTAATCATGCACCAAAACGAAAAGATATTCTTTCGGCAGAAGAAAAAAAACTGGCTTTAAAAAATGCTTTGCGTTATTTTGAAGCTAAACATCATGCTGCATTAATTGTTGAATTTTCAGAAGAATTAGAAAAATACGGTCGTATATATATGTATCGTTTTCGTCCTGATTACAAAATGTACGCGCGGCCAATTGATGAATATCCGGGGAAATCATTGCAGGCAAAAGCCATTATGCACATGATTCAGAATAATTTGGATTATGCCGTGGCACAACATCCGCATGAATTGATTACGTACGGCGGAAACGGTGCTGTCTTTCAAAACTGGGCACAATATTTATTGACAATGCAGTATTTGTCTGAAATGACAGATGAGCAGACTTTAACGATGTACTCAGGACATCCGATGGGATTGTTTCCATCGCATAAAGAAGCGCCAAGAGTTGTGGTTACAAACGGAATGGTAATCCCGAATTACTCCAAACCTGACAATTGGGAAAAAATGAATGCTCTGGGCGTTTCGCAATACGGACAAATGACCGCAGGAAGTTATATGTACATTGGCCCGCAGGGAATTGTACACGGAACTACAATTACGGTTTTGAATGGTTTTAGAAAAATAAAATTAAATCCAGAAGGAAATCTTTTTGTAACTTCCGGACTTGGCGGTATGTCTGGCGCACAGCCAAAAGCAGGAAATATTGCCGGATGTATTACGGTCTGCGCCGAAGTAAATCCGAAAATCACTAAAATTCGTCACGAGCAAGGATGGATTAATGAAATTGTAACTTCGACAGAAGAATTGGTTAAAAGAGTAAATTCGGCGAAAGCCAATAAAGAAGTAGTTTCGATTGCTTATTTAGGAAATGTGGTTGATGTTTGGGAATGTTTTGACAAAGAAAACATCAAAATTGATTTAGGATCTGATCAGACTTCATTACATAATCCGTGGGCTGGAGGTTATTATCCGGTTGGAATTACCTTTGAAGAAGCTAATGAAATGATGGCCAATAATCCTGAATTATTCAAAGAAAAAGTACAGGAATCGTTGCGCAGACAAGCAAAAGCCATTAACAAACATACCGCAAAAGGAACTTACTTTTTCGATTACGGAAATGCCTTTTTATTAGAAGCTTCACGCGCCGGTGCAGATGTAATGGCCGAAAATAATATCGATTTTAAATATCCGAGTTATGTTCAGGATATTATGGGACCAATGTGTTTTGATTATGGATTTGGACCTTTTCGATGGGTTTGTACGTCTGGAAAACCCGAAGATTTACAAAAAACAGATACGATTGCAAGTCAGGTTTTAGAAGAATTGGCAAAAACGTCTCCAAAAGAAATTAAGCAGCAAATGCAGGATAATATTAAATGGATTAAAGGCGCGCAGGAAAATAAATTGGTCGTAGGTTCTCAAGCCCGAATTTTATATGCCGATGCTGAAGGCCGAATTAAAATTGCAGAAGCTTTTAACCAGGCAATTGCCAAAGGCGAAATTGGAGCCGTTGTTTTAGGACGTGATCATCACGACGTTTCAGGAACTGACTCTCCTTACAGAGAGACTTCTAACATTTATGACGGGTCGCGTTTTACAGCCGATATGGCGATTCAAAACGTAATTGGAGACAGCTTTAGAGGCGCTACTTGGGTTTCTATTCACAACGGCGGTGGCGTTGGCTGGGGAGAGGTTATAAACGGTGGTTTTGGTATGGTTCTTGATGGATCTAAAGAAGCTTCAAAGCGTTTAGCATCAATGCTTTTCTGGGATGTTAATAACGGAATTTCAAGACGAAGCTGGGCTCGAAATGACGAAGCTATTTTTGCTATAAAAAGAGCGATGGAAGTTCAGCCTTTACTAAAAGTAACTTTGCCTAATATAGTTGACGAAAGTCTGCTTTAGCCCAAAGATTTCTTATTTAACTAAAAATGAGAACATTAAAATTTTTAAATATATGAAAACATTCAAATTAGTGCCCGTTTTTTTGCTTTTATTACTTGCCTCATGCAGCACGGTCAGTGTTTATTCTGATTATGATAAAAACGTAGATTTTGCGCCTTATAAAACTTATGCTTTTTTTAAGCCTGGAATCGACAAGGTTGAAATTTCTGATTTGGATAAGAGACGTATTTTACACGCAATAGACGCCCAAATGCAAGCCAAAGGTTTTACTAAAAGTGAAAACCCAGATTTATTAGTAAATATTTTTACAAAATCAAGAGAACAAGTTAATGTAAACCAATTTAGCGCCGGATGGGGTTACGGTTGGGGATGGGGATGGAATCCTTACATGATGTATGGAGGAAATCAAACTACTGTCTCAACTTCTACAGAGGGAACTTTGTTCATCGATTTGATTGATGCTAAAAAGAAAGAAATGATCTGGCAAGGAGAAGGTGTTGCAACCTTAACTAAAAACGTTGATAAAAAAGACGAGAGAGTTAACGAAATTGTAACGAAAGTTTTAGCGCAATATCCTCCGGTAAAAAAATAATTAATACATTTGTTTTTCAAAAAACAAAAAATGACAAACTTTAATAACATTATCATCGCTATTATCAGCATTATTGCAATTCAGCAATAATGGCGAGGTGTTATATAAATAAGTAAAAATATAATTTATAAGAACCTCCCAAGTCGGGAGGTTTTTTTATTTTTAAAAGATTAAAAAACAATATATTTTTTGACGCGGATTTGCACATTCCACAGATTAACAATCATTATAATCCTTTAAATCTGCGGCAAAAAAATAAAAACAAACACCATGAATTTATTTAACGAAGTACTCGCAGCTAAAAAACAGCTCGAAAATGTAGTTGCTGCTACTCCACTCACGCAAAATTTAAATCTTTCAGACGAATTTAAAGCCACTATTTTATTAAAAAGAGAAGATTTGCAAATTGTGCGTTCGTATAAGATTAGAGGTGCTTACAACAAAATTTCTTCGTTAAACGAAAAAGAAAAAGCTAACGGAATTGTATGTGCCAGTGCAGGAAATCATGCGCAAGGTGTTGCTTATTCTTGTAATCTACTTCATATACAAGGCAAAATTTATATGCCAAAAACCACTCCAAAACAAAAAGTAAAGCAAGTACAATTATTCGGAAAATCGTTTGTTGAAATTGTACTGACTGGAGACACTTTTGATGATGCCTACGCATCTGCAACTGCTGATGCCATCAAAAATCACAAAACATTTATTCATCCTTTTGATGATGAAAAAGTAATTGCTGGACAAGGAACGGTTGGGTTAGAAATTCTAGAAAGTTTTAAAGAGCCAATTGACTATGTTTTTGTGCCAATAGGCGGCGGCGGGCTTGCTTCTGGCTTATCTGAAGTTTTTAGACATTTAAGCCCGGATACTAAAATCATTGGCGTTGAGCCAAAAGGTGCTCCTTCGATGAAAACTTCTATTGAAGAAAACAAAAATACCGCGCTAACTACAATCGATAAATTTGTAGATGGCGCTGCTGTCAAACAAGTGGGTGATAAAACTTTTGAAATCTGCCGAGAAAATTTAGAAGATATTATTTTGGTTCCCGAAGGAAAAGTCTGTACTACAATTTTACGTTTGTATAATGAAGAAGCAATGGTTGTAGAACCTGCAGGAGCTTTGACGATTGCTGCTTTGGATTTTTATAAAGACAAAATTAAAGGCAAAAATATCGTTTGTGTTGTCAGCGGAAGCAATAACGACATCGAAAGAACTGCCGAAATAAAAGAGCGTTCCTTGCTTTATGAAGGTTTAATGCATTATTTTATGATTCAGTTTCCACAACGTCCAGGCGCTTTAAAAGAATTTGTTAATAATATTTTAGGCCCAGATGATGACATCACTTATTTTCAATTTGCGAAGAAAAACAGCCGCGAAGTTGGTTCCGTTGTAGTTGGTTTAGAATTAAAAAACAAGAAAGATATTTTAGCAATTAAAATGAATATGACTAAAAATGGTTTTGAGTTTCACTATTTAAATGACAATCAAGATTTGTTTACCCAGTTAATTGGATAAAACAAAAAGGCTGTCTGAAATAAAATCAGGCAGCCTTTTAAATCAATATAAAATTACTAATTGAATTCTAAATCTGTAATTATTGTTTTACTATTTTTTTAGAATAAGAACCTTTACTGTCATTCACTCTCACAATATAAACTCCTTTTGGCAATCTCGAAATTTCAATTTCAGATTGATTTCCTTTTACAAAATTTACCGTTTTCTTTAAAAGACTTTGTCCGCTAATCGAGAATATTTCTACTTCTCCATTTCCTTCGTGATTAGTGTCAATTTTTAAATAATCGTTAGTCGAATTTATAAAAATCGCCATATCGTTCGGACTTTCATTTTCTGTTATTGTCAGAGCTTTTTTGGCCGTAGCTTCAACTTGAACAAATTGCCATTGCTGATTTAATCCGCCTGTATAACTCCAAACCTGAATGTTAGCACCGTTTGCAGTCGAAACATTTTCAACATCAAGCGATTTACCACTGTTTACGTTAATTATTTTATAATAACCGCCACCAAGATCTGTCACGGTCCATTTGAATTCATTAGATGCCGAAAAAGTTTTTTGCTGTACTTTTAATCCATCGCCAGTTCCGTTATTTTCTACCGCTAAATACATTCCCGTTGATTTTACAATGATGTAGTAATTGCCGCTTCCGTCAGAAACAAATTTCCATCGCTGGTTATTTCCACCGCCGCCTGTTATATCGTATTGCTGAATACGGCCTCCGCTAGTTGTCGAATTATCTGCAACATCTAAACCTTTATTGCTGTTTCTTGAAATAATGTTATAATATCCTGGAAAACCAGAAGCAGGCGGTGTACCAGCGCTCCAAGTAAATGTAACAGCAGCATTTGCCGGAACCGCATAATTAAATGCAGATGATCCTGAAACAACTTTTATAGTATTTGATGATCCCGCAGAATTGTATACTACAAGTACGCTTGATCCGTCCGGATTTTTAAACCCAACAGATAGAATACTGCCACTAGTACTCGAAGACCCTATTCGTACGGCACCCGGCTTTACAAATTTTGAGATTTGACCAATAATATAGTACGCAACATTTTTAGTATAACTTGTACTGTTATTAATTGTCACCGCGCCTAAACAAGTATTACATCCTCCAGGAGTATGAGGTCCTAGGCTAGAATTGTTAGCAACATTCCATTCTAAAACTGTTTTAGCCCAGTTATTTGTTCCTCCAATCACTATATTTTGCATGTGCCAGCCAAAATCGCCACTAAAACTTCCACCTGAGCCAGTGTATTGTTCTGTAAAATAAACATTTTTATTAGTTGCATTTCGAACTGTTGACATTGCTGAAATGTTTCCTAAATACATATGAAAAGCTGCCCCATCTACATAACTGCTGTTATTTAAAACATCAATAGGATATGTTGTATTATCACAATTATGATCAAAAGCAATAATTTTAATATTTCCAAAACCTGCAGCTGCCATTTGTGGGCCAAGTTGCTGATTAATGAAATTTTTCTGCTCTGTTGAATTCATCAGCATGCTTGGTTCGTTATTCGGATTTTCTGGTTCGTTTTGTGGTGTGATTCCCCAAATAGAAATTCCCTGTGCCTGCATTGCTGTAAAATATTTCACAAAATATTTAGCATAAGCCGCATAATATTGGGTCTGCAAATTTCCGCCAAACCAAGAATTGTTTGTTTTCATCCAACGTGGCGCCGACCATGGCGTGGCTAGTATTTTTATATTGGGATTAATGAGCAGAATCTTTTTTATAATCGGAACTAAATAATTCAAATCAGGACCGTTCAAGCTAAAATTATTCATATTCACATCGCCTGCAGTTTCATTATAACTATAAGAAGAACTGCTTAAATCTGAAGCTCCAATACTTATACGAACTACATTTGCGTTTAAACCTGTAGTCGGATTATACAAGTCATTTAATAATTGATTTTGCTGCGTTGTAGCCATCCCGCTAATTACTTCACAGCTTCCTTCAGTAAGTGTATAACCAAATCCATCCATCGTCTGGTAGGTTGTTCCCGCATTAATTGTAACTGTAGATGGATTGGATCCGGAATTCGTTCCGAAATTTACAGTTCCCTGCTGTTGCAGTAATTTTGTTTGATCGCTTGTGGTTATCCAGGGCGTAACCGTTTGAGCATTCATCTTAGTAATGAACAAAAACATAATAAGGATAACCATTATTATTGTTTGTATTCGATTTGTAGGTTTTTGAGTAATTTTGTGCATCTTTTTGTGGTTTTTGGTTTGTAGATAGTTAAATTTTTCTCATTTTATTATGATTAATTTATTAAAACGAATCGAAATTAGATCAATTTTCACGAAATCGATATAATTAAAACTTTACAAATACACATCATTTGTAAAAAATAACTTAACAAAAACTGATCTTTATTTTTATTAAACAACTATATTTCAAACACTTAAATATTAAAAATCTCAACAAAAAATTATTTTAATATTCTTCTATTTAAAAAGATTTAAAATTCAGTTTTTAAGAAACTTATTCGCATAAAAATATTCGCATAAATAATTCATAAATGACAAATATCATGGAAACAAAAAGCAGTTATATTGTATTTTTGTGTTTATATTTATAGTAGGAAACATGGAAAATCTTAAAGACATTTCAAACATAGAAGACATAAAACAAATGGTTAACAGCTTTTATGGCAATGTTAGAAAAGACGATCTTATAGGGCCTATTTTTAATGAGAAACTCCAAGATCGATGGGAACCGCATTTGCAAAAAATGTATAATTTTTGGCAGACTATTTTATTTGATGTTCGAGCGTATTCTGGAACTCCTTTTCCGCCACACAAACAATTGCCTGTTGATAAAACGCATTTTAATCGCTGGATTGAAATTTTCAATTCTACTATCGATTTACAATTCGCTGGAGTAATTACTGAAGAAGCCAAAATGAGAGCGGCAAATATGGCCTTCATGTTCAGTCATAAAATTGAATATTTTAGGAATGCTGAAAATGAATTAAAGAACAGAGGCGAACAGTTATAAAAATCGAACATTCGATACAGCTGGATATACTTATAAGAATCTCACGAAAAACGCAATAAAAAACTATTTCGAATAAAAATATTGTCATGAATAACAAAAAATAGCGCCTTAAATTCGTAATTTTACATTCTAATCTACAATGTTTTTGAAATGAATCCAACTATTGAAACAAATCCGTTATTAGAGCGATTGCCTAAACATTTAAAGCAATTTATTAAACCTCAAGATTATAATGATTACACACCAATCAATCAGGCGGTTTGGCGTTATGTGATGCGTAAAAATGTAGATTATTTAGCAAAAGTAGCACATCATTCGTATTTGGATGGTTTGAAAAAAACCGGAATTGAGGTTGACTCTATTCCAAGTATGTACGGAATGAACCGAATTCTGACTGAAATTGGCTGGGCTGCAGTTGCCGTAGACGGATTTATTCCGCCTAATGCTTTTATGGAGTTTCAAGCGTATAATGTTTTAGTTATAGCATCAGATATCAGACAATTAGAACATATTGAATATACACCTGCACCAGATATTATTCACGAAGGTGCCGGCCACGCTCCTATTATTGCCAATCCTGAATATGCCGAATATTTGAGACGCTTTGGAGAAATTGGATGCAAAGCTATTTCATCTCACAAAGATTATCAGATGTATGAAGCGATTCGGTTGCTTTCTATCTTGAAAGAAGCCGAAGATACGCCTCAGGAAAAAATTGACGAAGCCGAAAAAGCGGTTGCCGATTTGCAAAACAATATGGGTGAACTTTCTGAAATGGCTCAAATTAGAAACTTACATTGGTGGACAGTTGAATATGGCTTAATTGGCACAGTTGAAGACCCTAAAATATATGGCGCAGGATTACTTTCATCTATCGGAGAAAGTGCTTGGTGTATGACAGATAACGTTAAAAAAATTCCTTACGACATTTCTGCCGCAAATCAAAATTTTGACATTACGCAGTTACAGCCGCAACTTTATGTAACGCCAACATTCTCTTATTTGAGTTTGATTTTAGAAGAATTTGCCAATAAAATGGCTTTGCGCACTGGAGGAATTTCAGGAATTAAGAAGTTAATTCATTCGAACGCTTTAGGAACAATTGAATTAAGTACTGGTTTACAAATCTCTGGTGTTTTTACTAATGTTTTGGAAGAAGAAGGAAAACCAGTTTACATTCAGACAACTGGAAAAACGGCTTTATCATATCGTGAAAAAGAATTAGTAGGTCACGGAACTTTAACGCATCCGCAGGGATTTGGAAGTCCGATTGGGAAACTGAAAGGCTTTAATCTTGCAATTGAAGATATGAGTCCGAAAGATTTACAAGCCTATAGTATTGTTGAAAACGAAACCGTAAAATTAGAATTTGAAGGCAATATTATTGTTGAAGGAGAAATTATTACTGGCTCAAGAAACTTACACGGAGAGATTATTTTAATCAGTTTTAGAAATTGTACTGTTACGCACGGCGAAACAATTTTGTTTCAGCCTGATTGGGGAAATTATGATATGGCAATAGGTAAAAAAGTAGTTTCAGCTTTTTCCGGTCCAGCCGATGTAAATAGCTTCGATCTAATTAATTCTGTTCCAAAAACAACTACTATAAAAGCAAAACATACAGACGAACGTGATGACTTAGAAGTTTTATATCAAACTGTGCGAATGATTCGAGAAAACAAAGATGCTAAAACTGAACTAAAAACTGTTTTTGAAAAACTCAAACAAAACCATTCTAATGATTGGCTGTTATCTGTTGAAATTGCTGAACTTTTAAAAGATTCTGATGAAAAACAACTTTTACAAGAAGTTTTGGTTTATTTGGATCAATTGAAAGTAAAACGTCCTGAAGTCGCGCATTTGATCTCTGGTGGTTTGGATTTGATTTTTGATAGCTCTTTGCCTAATTTGCCACAAAGACACTAAGGCGCGAAAGTTTTTATTATTTGAGTTTTTTAATTTATCATTTCAACGGAGGAGAAATTACACTCGGGATTCGACAAAGATTGAAGATACACTATGCGGAGTTTCTAGTGTGATTTCTCGTTCCTCGAAATGACAAGATTGAGAAAAAACCTTTGAACCTTTGCTACTCTGAACCTTTGTACCCTTCCTCTATAACTTCAAATCTTGATTTAACTCAGTCTCAGATTCAATAACTTTTCCGTTGTATTGTAACTTCCAGCCCATTGAATTTGTCATGATTAAAATCTTAGATAATTCGCTGATTAACCTGTTTTGAGCATTTGTTTTAAGAGAAGATTTTTCGATTTTTTTAGCCAAATTCGCTTTTACAGATTTATTTATTTTATTGTAATCATCTCCCGTAAAAGGGTTTAGTTTACTTTGTTCTACATCATAAAACTGAATATCTGGATTGATGGTAATTTCTTCTTTTGGAATATTTAAAATCGTAATTGTCTTGTTTTTCTCATCGATGTCATATTTCATTTTATGCAAATCATATGCTACAGTTACATTCGCATTGACCACAATAAGTGCTTTCTTCTCAAAAGAAATCATATCCATCAAATACTTCTGCTGATTTTTATAGGTGATAACTTCTGAAAAATGCCCTTCGGTTACAACCAGTTTGCCAACATTTAAGATCTGCTGCTGAATTAAATTGGTATTATACTGAATATCTGAATCATCTTCTTTTTTGAATTGGCAATATTTAAAAGCCAAAACAATTACAAGTACGACTGCAGTTAAAACTAGTATTCTTTTTATTAAGTTTTGCATTCCATTAATTTAGTAGACCAATTTACTTCTTTTTTCAAGAGCTTAAAAGTTTTTCGCAATGAAGTTTTTTCATTATGAATTCGTATTGCCACAAAAAACTTTTTTAAAATGGATATCCAATTGCAATATTCAAAATCAGATTGTCTTTTCTCCAAGGTCCGCTTCCAAAATTAATATCATCAATTACCCATCGTTCGCCTTGTGGCAAATAAGGTTTACGAAGTGGAAAAGCCAAATCCGTTCTTAAAATCAGGAAAGATAAATCAAAACGCAATCCTGCTCCAGCTCCAACGGCAATATCTTTCATAAAATCTTTGGTGATTTCTCCACCAAGTTTATTAGGATCAGCGTTCATCAGCCAAACATTTCCTGCATCTACAAAAAGAGCTCCACGCACAATGCTAAAAAGCTTAGCCCTGTATTCTGTATTAAATTCTAATTTTAAATCACCCGATTGATCCGGCAGATAATTGTTTGCCGTTTCTGTATTTAGATAACTTCCGGGACCAATAGAACGTGCTCTAAAAGCTCGAATACTATTTGTACCGCCAACTACAAATTGCTTAGCAGTTGGAAGCGCACCTGAATTTCCGTACGGAATTCCAGCTCCAACAATAACTCTGCTGGCCAATTCGCTTTCTTTTCCAAGTTTTAAATAATGTCTAAAATCTGCTTTAATTTTTACAAATTGACTAAACGGGACATCAAAAATTTTGATCGTATCGTTTTTCTTTACGTTTGCTCCGGTAACCAAGCCTGTAATATTTCCCGCCAAATCTAATTCGCCATTAAAATAAAACGTATTTTTTTTACGCTTTTGCATAGTGTTCGTATAAGTATACGAATAGGTTGGTCCAAAAATTAACTGCTTTTCAATCACTTTTCCAAGTGCAGGATCATCTTTAATATCTGCCAGATATTCATCAGTAACATTATTCGGACTAACATAAGTAACATCTAGGATATTCAATTGATGTTCCTTGCGAATATTTTCTTTCCATAAATAACCAAAAGAGGTTTTAAAAGAATTCAAAGCATACAATTGTGTTCTGTTTTGATATTCATATCGTAATGAAGCTTTGGTTCTCGGCACATATTCACTTGCACCTTCCACATGAAAAAATGGAACAATAAATCTTGGCCATGTCAAACTTGTTTCTGTTCCTAATTTGTAAATATTTTTTCCATTATTCGTTCCTGAAAGCTGGAAATCGGCACCACCAAAAACAGATACAGTCAGCAATTCTGCGCCGCGAAATAAGTTTCTATTATTCCAGTTGACGTTAACTTCGGTACCTGTATAACTCGCTGAATTGGTTTTTCCTAAAACCTCAACTCTAATAAATTTTTTAGGCAGTAAAGTAAGATAATAGTAAGAATCTAACGCATTTGGTATGCTGTCAGAAAGTTTAAATTCATTTTTTACGAAACCGAAAGTTCCCAAATTTACAAATCGATTTAAAGTAAGATTATGATCCTTTCGATTGTACAAATCTCCCTTTTTAAAATAAATTGCTCGGTCAAAAACTCTTGGCTTAAAGGTATTTGCAGTATCTATAATCGTAAAGTCTTTGTACTGAACAATGTCTTCCTTTTTATATTTTACAGTGTCTTTTGAAACCGTAAAATTAGGATAAACTACTATTTTATTGATTTTATATGCTGTAAGCGCTTTTGGCGGTGTATCTGGTTTTATTACCAGTCTTACTTTTACTTCGTGATCGCCTTTACTGCTGTCTACCTGAGCCAAAATATAATCGGGATTGAAGTAGAAATACCCTTTTTCCTTAAGTCTGGCATCAATTCTTTCTCGTTCTGCTTTTATAATATCTAAGTCATACGGTTTTCCAACCTTCAATAAACTTCTTCGGCTTGATCGCCCAATTATTCTTGACATTGCCAAAGAGTCATCAGGAAAAGTGACACTTTTGATGATGTATTGCTTTTTAGGAACAACGATATATTCTGCTGTCACTCTTTTATTTCTTACGGTTGAATCGGCACTTACTCGCGTTTTAAAATAACCTCTATTTTCTGTAAAATTTCGTAAGACTGATGCGTTATAATCTAAATCGACTTTGCTAAAAAGTACTGGTTCCTCACCCACTTTTGTTCGAAGCCAATTTCTTATTCCTTTTTCTTTTTTAGGCTGTCCGGCGATATTGTAAATCCACAACTTTGGGCGCAGTCCAAAAATTTGTTTATTTGGTTTTGGCCGCAATAAATCTTCCAGTTCTTTTTCTAACGCTTTTCGATCCTTCTTTTTAATGATTGAATCTTTAACTTCTACAGAACCGCCTGTATATAATAAATCGCCTTCGGGTAAATATTTTGTATTACTGCATCCAAAAACAAAAAATAAGGACAGCGTAATAAAATATTTTATATATCTGTTTTCCATATTATTATGTTTTTTGCTCATTACCTTCAATTTGATTTTCCTCATTCTCCTTTTTTTCTTTCTCTGCCTTTTCTTTTTGTTTTCTTTTTTCTTTACGCAGTTTTTCTTCTTTTATCATTTCTTTTTCTTCAGCACTGCGATGAAAAAGTTCGCGGAATTTATTGTAACTCATCGTTATAATAAAAGCAACGCCAGTTTCTACAACCTGACCTTCTACTGCAACCTGATATTCGTTTTTTCTATAAGCACGAACCATATAACGGCCGTCTTTTGTAAGCTGATAATCTAATGCTACGTCGCCGGCAATATTGGTGCTTTCTTCATTGGCACGTTCTTGTCCTTCGACTGCAAAACTGCTTCCAACAGTTACTTTTAATCTATCGTCTAAAAGTTTTTTCGAAACACCAACATTCAAATCGGTTCTGTTTTCCATAGTTCCAGATGTATAATCATCTGTAGATTCCAAATCAAATTCTAATTGAACTCCGGTAATTAATTCACTTGCAAAATCATTTAATTGCTGCGAAAGAATCTTGCTCACACTTTGTCTTGCCAATGATTCGGCACTTGTACCGCCACTTTCACTTGCAAACGGATTCTCGCCAACAAACCTGTTTAATAATAACAAAGCAAAAACTTGTTTGTTTAATTCAGCCGGCTCTTGTCTTAATTGTTCTAATTTTTGTTGTGAAGCTGTTACGATATCTGATGAAACATTATAATTCCCGTCTGGCAATACAATATCAAATGTAATTTCTGGCTTTAATAATTCGCCACTCATTTTTAAATGCGTTTCAAACGGAATCTTCTGTTTATAAGTATTTTTTATTGTTGGACTCACAGTACCCAACTGATTTCCTAACAAATCTATTGGAGCAGTTTCTACCTTGTAAATAGCTGTGATATTTAAATTTGCCATTGTAGGTTCGCCATTCCAAATAATATAACTTCCTTTTTGAATGTCGAATTTTCTTCGGATCATATTGAAATTCATTTCATATGCACCTTCTGAAAATTCATATTTACCAGTTAAAGTTGTTTTTCCAGAAGGATCAATTCCCCCTGTCAATTGCGCTTCTCCTTTTAGATCCAAATAATCTCCATTTCCTTTATCGATTATAAGTGTCATTTTTGCTTCTTTATCGATCGAAATTTCAACACTGACATCCATTCCAATCAATGGCGACTGATTCAGTTTTTTCTCCATTTCTGCCGTTTGTTTCAGATATTGATTATCTTCATCAACAAACTCTACAATTCCTTCTCTGTCAGCAATTGACGGATCTGACTGCGGTAAAACAAGTGTAAACTTAGTGTCTTTATTTATTTTAAGATTTCCTCCAACCACAGGATTTTCCAGCGTTCCTTTTATATTTAATTTTGTATCAATAAATAAATCTCCATAAAACAAATCATTGTCAGCCGCTTTAGAATGCATTGCTCTAAAATCATCTGCTGTTATTGTCAAGCCAAAATTATAATTTTTAAAATCTGGCGATTGTATTGTTCCGTCTATCGATAATTCATTGTCATTTTCGTCGTTAAGTGTAAATTTATCAAACGTGATAATATCATTATTAAAAGTGATTTTTTCCTGATCTGTTTTGAAAAATGAGTTCAACTGCGTGATTCTAAAACCTGTATCATTAAAGTTTAATTCGCCAGAAACTTTTGGGCTTGATGCTTGCCCAATAATTTTGAAATTTCCAGATAAATAACCTGTTCCTTCTGTAACATTGCCCATCGTAAAACCTTGAATACTTTTGATATTCAGCTTTTTCAAATCTAAATTAAAATCAAGATTTCCATCCTTCATACCATAATTTCCGGTCAGATTCAAGTCATTTCCTTCTCCGGTCAATGTAACATTTGCCACCAATAAATTATTGGTTTTGTTATCTACTTTTATAGCAATGTCACCAACTGGTTCGCCTCTAAAAGCAAAATCATCAATTTTTAGATCAGAGGTAAAAATTGGGTTCGTCATGACATTTTCTACCAAAGCGTTTCCGTTGATCAAACCTTGCATTAGTAATTTGTCTTTTTTGACCATGTTCATAATGGTCTCAATTTTAAAGTTTACAAAATCGACCTGCAATGGCGCATTATTTTGATTTCCTTGCGATTGAATTTTAAGTTCATTTCCTGAATTTGCTAAATTAAACTTGTTGATATAAAGTCTTTTTCCGCCAAATTCAACTGCATTTTCTGGATCAATACTCCATTTATCATAATTCAGAATAAAGTTTTCAGCATCGATTTTAAAAATGTTTTTAGAATCTTCTGTTTTAAATTCTCCTGCAATAAAGTATTGTTGTTTGTCTTTTGTATCTTTTACTTCGAGTGCATAATCCAAGATGTTGTTTTCGACTTTTCCTGATAAACTTGTAAACGGAATTTTTAAAGAACCGCTTTCAATCGTCGCTACAGAAATTTGATATTCTAAAGCGCTTTCTTTGGCTTCGATGTTTATTTTTCCGTCGGCAATCGTATTATCTGCGTAAACAATTCTCGGAATCGTTCCTTTTATTTCTAATGAATCGGTTACGTTGTTGTATTTTCCGGTGATTTTAATTGGCTCTAAACCTGTCAATTTTGGAATCAATTTAAACAGAATCGGATCGTTATCAACCGTTAATGTAAACGCTAATCTTTGTTCATCTGATTCTCCGTTTCCTTTCGGATTTTTTAAGTCGATGTATTTTGACAATGATTTTTTTATTGCCGATGCTAATGTGGTCAATCTATATTTTCCGTCAACTTCAGCTTTTAAAAACTGAGATGAGATTTTAATATTGTTACGTGTATTATCTGAAAAAGCAATTACACGAACCGAATCTAAAACAATTGGTTCTGCATCTTGCAAAATCTGAATGTTCGAAAGAAATACTTTTCCGTTTAAAAAATCAGGATTACTGTTGGCAATATCGGCATCAACATTCCCGCGTAATTTCATTGGCCCGGCATGAAGATGTAATTTTTCTAAATCAGCAATATCCAAGTTTAATTTTAATTGAACAGATGGATATTTGTCTTTTGTATTACCGCTTGCCGTTAAATTGAAATTCAAATTAGGATCTTTCATTCCAGATTTTACGGCAAAAGATCCGTTTTCGATATTTCCTTTTAAAGCTAAATCTCTGTAAGTATATTTATTAAAAACGGCTTTTTGAACCAAACCGTCAAATTGTGCTTGAGCTGTTTTTGGATCTAAACCTTTTCCTTTTACTTTCGCTTTAAGCGTAATTTTTCCAATTGAATCGTTTTTTTTGATTAATCTTCCTAAATCAAAATCTAATAAATAAACGGTTGCATCATATTTCTCTCTTTTTTTAACGCGCTGATCAAATAACGCATCAATTTTAGCATTTCCGAAACTGCTGTTTAAAGCTAAATTAGTTCTGAAATTTTGAACAGAACCTTTAAATTTTCCTTGTAAATTAAATTGAGAAGGCAATTGAATGTTTTTCGGAATCGTTCCCGCCGGCACAAAAGAATATACGTCTTTTGAAGTGCTTGATAGTTTTTTGATGTCTAAATCGTAATACGCTTTTTGAGCATCGGGCAAGCCTGTTATTTTCCCCGAAAGGGAAACCTTTGTAGTTCCTATACCGCTCATTTCGAACTGCGGAATAGTTAAATCTTTTATTTTTCCGCTTAAGCGAGTATTCAAATATAAAATAGCATTTGGGTTGCTTTTAAACGGATTTGTTTTTTGTAAATCTGGCGCGAACAATAAAATGTCTTTAAAGCCAATTTTCGATTGTTTTAAATTAGCATCTAAAGCAATATTTGCAATATCTTTTTTTAATGCATCAAGCGACGCATATGTAACTTTAATTTTATCTTGAACAAGCGTTTGCGGCGTTCTTAAATACAAATTATTTAAAGATGCATTTTTAGGCCCGTAAAAGAAATCTGTTTTTAAGGATTGAATGTTTAAACCGCTTTTTTCGTTTACAGCAAGCGATTTTATATTTCCTGAAATCGTATCGTTTCCGTAATACAATTTCTCGGCTTTAAAATTGAACTTATTTAAATCTAAATGGCTGTAATCAATTCCTTTCTGAACTTGTTTTGATTGCATATCGTCAAATTTGAAAGCGATATTTTCTAAATTAACATCATTCAGTTTTACTTTCCAGCCCGTTTGTTTGATTGCAGTTGAATCTAAACTTGGCGTGTGAATTTGCTTGTCTTTTGCGCCTAATCTTAAATTACCGCTAAGATTTTTCAACTCAAAAGAATCAAAATCTAACAGCTGATTGTTCAAGTCGATCTTATTCACAGACAAATCAAGATTGCCCAGTTTTATGCCAGAATCTAATTTCGAATCTTTGTTATCGTATGCAATATCAATTTTCGACAGACTAATTTTTCCTAATTTTAAACTAAAATCCTTTCGTTTTGAAATTGTATCAACTGTTTTTACTGAAACCTCAGCAATTTTCTCTACAACATCCTGATCCAGAACCAATTTTAATCCGTTTAAATTAATATTAGGAATATCGAAATTCATTTTATCCAAATCAAATTCCTTAAATCTGGTATCAAAATGCGTTACATTTACCTTGATATCATTTTTCGCGAAATCGTCTTTAAAATTAAACTTGACATTATCCAGATTTACTTTTACAACCGAAATTTTAAAAGGTTTGCTGTCCGGATCTTCGACTTTTGGCTCTTTAGATTCAAACGCTTTTATGATATAATCGAAATTGAAAACGCCGTCTTTATTTCTTGAGATGTTTGCTTTTACATTTTCAAGCGAAACAGAGTTGATCTCCAATTCGCTGCTGACCAACTTAAACAAATCGACATCCACTACTAATCGCTTACCAGCCAACAAAGTATCTTTGTTTTGGTCTTCAAAGTAAAAACCTTCAAGAACTACATCTTTAGGAAATTTGATCGAAATATGATTTAAGGAAACTTTGGTTTTGATTTTATCATGCAGATACGTAATTGCCTTGTCTTTGGCAAAATTTTGGATAGACGGAACCTGAATTAAAATAATTAGAAGCAATAAGAGCGCAACAATTGAACCCACGCACCAAAGAAGTACACGTAGTGTTTTTTTAAGAAAATGAACTTGTTTCTTATTCATACGTAAATAAACACGATTAGATTAAAGCTGCGTTATGGCAAGGCTGTATTTATACAGTTTACAAAATTGGAAAATTTAAACTTTAACAATTTACATAATTACAAGCAATTATTCTAAAATTTTACTCCCAATAGTTAAATTGTTGCCTTAAAAAAGACAAGAAAAGACTTTCGATTTTTGCCATTTTGCGAGTTTTCTACCAAGAAGTTTTCAAGGTATTAAATCTCAATTTTAGTCTCGCAAAAGCGCAAAAAAACTTTAAATCTTAAAATTTAATGTGAGGCTGTTTAGCTGATAGAAGATTTATTTTCTGCTGCAGTTTTTCTAAGAATTTTTGATGCTGCTCAGAATCGGGATTGAAACTTCTGTGGCGAAGACTTTTTTGAATCTCATCTACTTCTTGCATAATCGAAATACTGTTCTCTGATATGTAATTTTCACTGAAACGATTCCAAATATAATCTATCGCAACTTGGTTTGGATGAAGCATATCTTCGGCGTAAAAACGATAATCACGAAGTTCATCCATCATGATTTCGTAAGAAGGGAAATAATTATGAGGGATTAGTTTTGAATTGTGAGTTTTTAAAACTTGATGCAACGCCGAAAATAAATGTGATTTACTCAATTGATTTTCAGCAAAACCATCTTTTATGTGGCGTACTGGCGAAACTGTAAAAATGAAATTTACCTTTGGGTTTATGCTTTGAATCACATCAATTGTATTTTGAATACTTTTTTGGATAACATCAACCGATAATAATTCTTTTGAAAATTGCTTTTGAGGCACTTTATGGCAATTGGCCACAATTTCATCGCTTTCTATATTTCTATAAATCCAAGATGTTCCGTAGGTAATAATGATATGTGTGACTTCTTGTAACTGCTTATTGGTTTCTTCAATAGCCTTGTTTAAAGTTTCCAGTAATTCTTCTCGATCTGAATTACTTAAATCAGAATGCACTTCAAAACTGTGCCAGCGTTCGTTATAAAAGAAAACATCTTTCTCTGTAAACAATTCTTTTCGAACCGTTCTCGCAATTATCTTTTCGATCGAAACCGGATTAAAGATAATACCAAACGGATTTGTTTGATTTTGAAACTTAAAATAATCGAATTTCTCTGCCATATTTTCTGCAAAACAGGATCCAAAAGACAGTAATTCCGAATTATAATCGATAGTTGCACTGCTTTTTGAAATTGGGATTTGGGTTCTGAATTGCATGGCTTGTCATTTTACACAAATTTCATCCATTTTTTACTAAGAAAAAAGCATTCTTCTTAATAAGTCTATTCTTCGTATTTCATTTATAATTTCATAAGGCATATTTGTATCAATATAAGCCACATTCGAATGCTGTTTAAAAAATGGAATTCTTTTTGTATTTAAATTGCAAGCTTACTTTAGCAGCACTAATCATGAAAAAATTAAAACTTGCAATAGTCAGTTTTATCTTCGTTATATCTTCTTGTGACCAAAACAATAAAGATTTTCCTTATTCTGATGAAAATAAGATAACCGTTTGTACTTACGAATTTCACCAGCAAAACAATGCGACAGAAAAGCCAGATGCGGCGATTATAACTTGGCCACGATGGAATCCTGGACAAATTGTTAAAATTAAATTTTTGAATGGAAATGCTGCGCTTGAAGATAAAGTTAAAGAATTTGCTTCAGAATGGACTATCTATGCAAATATCAAATTTGAGTATGTTCCTGTCAATGAATATGCTGACATTCGAATCAGTTTTAGATGGAAAAATGACGGCAGCAGCTGGTCTGTATTAGGAATGAACTCTACTAATGCAACCACTAATTATCAAAACGAGCCATCAATGAATTTTGGATGGACAACTCTCGGAAACGACACAGCAACAAAAAGAGAAGTATTACATGAATTTGGGCATGCATTAGGATTAATTCACGAGCATCAAAGTCCGGCAGCAAACATTCCTTGGAATTTGCCAAAAGTATACAAATATTATAGCGATTTAATGGGCTGGTCGAAAGAAGAAGTCGATGAGAATGTTCTTTACAGCAGTGAACAAACCAATTATACTGAGTATGACAGCTTATCGATTATGAATTATTATATCGATCCGTCACTAAGAACTGACGGGGTAAGAAATCCTATAAATGATGATTTATCTATTACAGATATGACATTTATAAACCACTGGTATCCTTTTCCGATACGATCAAGTATTGAATCAGGAGAACGAATTGATTTTATACCCTGGACAAATGCTATAAGATCTGCGAATGGAAAATATATGCTAAAATTTGAATCTGGCCTACTCCACATTTTTGATCTTGCAAACAATACAATAATTTGGGAAGCTGGAGATAGAAGATATAATTACAGCACTTCTTGTTATTTAGAACCTAACGGAAATTTGGTAATTAAAGGAACGACTGGAGGTGTTGGAGGCTCGCCAGAACGGATAACTTGGAGCAGTAATACAGCTGAATTCTCTGGAGCAATTTTACAATTGCAAGATGACGGCAATCTTGAATTAATTTATAAGGGGGTTGTTAAATGGTCATCAAAAATGGGAAAAATTTAAAAAGAAAACCCAAACAATAGGAACTGTTAGGGTTTTGCAATTTTATTTTAGTAAAAATACTGAGTTGTTCCTTCTGTTTTTCCATCTTTATCAAAATGTTTTGCTTCCGTTGGAAAATCATTTCCATCATAAGTAAAAGCAGAACTATAAATTAGATTAGATCCAGGAGAAGATGTAGTAGTTTCTTTTGTTTTATTATGTTTAGAGTACCCTAATTCTGCATTATCAAGCAAAAATTCTACTCCCAATACATTTTTAAATGGATTATTTTTTGTGTCATACTCATAAACAATTGTTGAAGTTTCTGAAGTATTAGTGGTTTCCTCTTTTACAAGATTCCCGTCTGTATAGCTTAACTTTCCTGTACTTAAAGCGGTTTCAGCTCTTGTTACTTCATCTATGTGTACTTTTCTAAAAGAAATACTGCCATCAAAATTATCTTTATAGTATGTTTTTGTCAAATAATGATTTTTACCATCCATTTCGTCCACAAGAACGGCGAGTAAATTGGTTGCATTATAAGTCAAAGTAGTTAAAATATCTACATGTCCACCGCTTACCTGAGTTATTGAATTAATTAAATTTCCATCATACGAATACATTATCTTATATGTACTTGCGCCATCTTGCACTGTTTCTTCTGAAATTTTATTTCCTTGATCGTAAGTATAATTTACAGTATAATCATCTCCATCAATATCTTTTTCTATAATTTTTTTAATTAATACTGAAGAAGAAGCATCATCACTTGAACAAGAGCTAAGAGCTAAAGTCAAAGCACAAAACAGGTAAAGGATTTTTTTCATTTTTGAAGGTTAACATAATTAATTATTAACCTAAATTTAAATGAAAGTCAATTTCAAAACCAAATAAATTCTGACTTATTTTAATACTAAAAAACCTTATTATGTATCAAAATGTTATTTTTTAAAACATAATAAATCTTAACTCTTTACAATTCAACTTGTAAGTAAATTATATCAATAATTTTATCAATATCTTTTATTTAAAAAATAAAGTAATCTTTTTCCTAAAATATTTTTAGCATACGCAAAAAATAGTATGGAATATTTATATAATTTTAAACAAAAAAAGCCAAATACTTTTGCATTTGGCTTATAAAATTTAACTTTTTTACTTAGTAAATATATTCGTATATTTTATTTACTGTTCCATCTGGATTATTTAATGTTTTTTTGATTGGATAGCCTTTAGTATCATAATCATATTTGCTTGTATAAATAGTTAAATCAGAAACTACGGTATCATAAATATTAAATGACGTTTGCTTTATAATATTATTTGCTGAAAGAATATTTAGTTGAGAAGATATATCAACTCTATTTAGCAAATTAAAGCCTTCAATATTTTTAAAAGGATTGCTTTGAGTATCATAGTCATAAACATTTGTTTCAACAGTATTTCCATAAGTTAAAACTGCTTTATTTAAATTTCCATTTGAGAAAGTAAGTGTTTCTACGTTATTACTTTTTGTTTTCACTCCTGTCTTTTGGTTTATACTGTATGATTCTACTTTAAAAGTTCCATCATTATTATCTGTATAAACAAGCTCATAAGAATAATTATTCGGCACTACTGTTAATGCTTTGGCTAATTTGCCATTTGCATAACTGTATGAAATTTCTTTTTGAATGCCAGTTGCCGTACTGCTATTTACTTCTTTTACTATTAAATTTCCATTATAAGTATATTCAGTTTTTCCACGTTCATTCGTGATGCTTACAATTTTGTTTCCGTCATACTTAAATGTGTTTGTCAAATTTTCAGAAGAATAATTTGGATCACTTAGTTTAATCGTTTTTGGCAAAATTAAATTTTCCGATTTCGAATTAACACTGTCATCCTTTGAACAAGATGCAAATAGCAAAGCAACAACACTAAAAAGGCTTACAATTTTTTTCATTTTATTTAATATTAATAGTTAATAATAAACCAAAAATATCTCAGACGAAAGAAAATAATTATCTCAAAAAGATACCTTTACAACAGAATAAGGTATTTTCATAAAATTAGGTTTTTAATAACTTAAATCAACTTTACAAAGCCAAACAATTCACTACTTTTGCATCTCTATAAATTTAAGTTCACTTATGAAATTACTATATTCTTATATAATCAAACACAAAATGCTATTGTTTTTTGCTTTGATTATGGCTACAATAAACATCTGTTTCAGCTTATCAGACTCGGTTATTACCGGAAAATTAATGCAGGATTGCGGTGTTGGATTACACAAATATGCAGGAAACGAAATTGGGTTTATTAAATCTTTATCTTTCTGGCTCGGACTTTCGCTTGGTGCTGCGATGATTTCGAGAATTACTAAAAACTTTCAGGATTATTTTACCAATGTCGTTATTCAGCGAACTGGAGCTCAAATGTATACTGATGGAATAAAAAAATCACTCGATTTGCCTTATGCTGAGTTTGAAGACCAGCGAAGCGGTGAAACGTTAAGCAAATTGACGAAAGTGCGCTCTGATTCTGAAAAACTGATTACACTTTCAATCTCATTAATCTTTCAAACCATTATCGGATTTATATTCGTAATTGTTTACGTTGCCCGAATTGACTACCGTATTTCGATTATCTTTTTGATTACTGCTCCAATTATTGCTTTGATCAGTTCGTATTTAGGTAAAAAAATAAAAATTGTCTCTAAAAAAATTGTAAACCAAACGAATGCATTAGCAGGTTCTACAACCGAAAGTTTGAGAAACATCGAACTTGTAAAAAGCCTTGGATTAACGTATCAGGAAGAAAAGCGTTTGAACTTAAATACGTTTAAAATTCTCCAGCTTGAGTTAGAGAAAATCCGCTTTATTAGAAGTTTAAGTTTTATTCAGGGAACAACAGTTCACTTTTTAAGAACTTGTGTTGTTTTTACTTTGTATTATTTTTTGTTCGGAAATAAAATTATTGTTGGAGACTTATTGACAATGGTCTTTTTTACTTTTTTCATATTTGGTCCTTTGCAAGAATTAGGAAATTTCATTATTGCATTGAATGAAACAAAAGTTTCTATGGAAAACTTTAAAACTCTATTAAGCGCTCCAAAAGAATTTCGTCCTAAAAACCCGAAGCATGTTGGTGCGATTCAATCTTTATTATTTTCTAATGTAAGTTTCAAACATAAAACGGCAAAATTCAAAGCGGTAGAAAACATCAATTTTGAAATTAAACAAGGACAGACTGTTGCATTTGTTGGTCCGTCTGGTTCTGGAAAAACGACTTTAGTAAAATTATTGGTGGGGTTATATACGCCTGCGGAAGGTCAAGTGCTTTATAATGATATTGATTCAACTGATATTGATTTACTTGATCTAAGAAAACAATTGGGTTTTGTAACGCAGGATGCACAATTATTCTCTGGAACAATTCGCGAGAATTTGCTGTTTGTAAAACCAAATGCAACTGATGAAGATTTATATGATGCTCTTAAAAAAGCAAGTTGTGATAAATTGCTAAGACGTGCAGAAGATGGCTTAAACACTACAATAGGTGAAGGCGGAATTAAAGTTTCTGGAGGTGAAAAGCAGCGTTTATCTATTGCAAGAGCTATTTTAAGAAACCCAAATTTATTAATTTTTGATGAGGCAACTTCTGCATTAGATTCTATTACCGAAGAAGAAATCAATGCAACAATCAGAAATATATCTGATAAAAACCGAATTACCGTTTTGATTGCACATCGACTTTCTACAGTACTGCATGCTGATAGAATTTTTGTACTAGAACAAGGTAAAATTATTGAGCAAGGCAAACACGAAGATTTAATTGTTGAAAAAGGTTTGTATTACGCTATGTGGCGCCAGCAGATTGGGGAAAGAAAATAGTTTTTTGAGGTTCTAAGTTGCTATCCCGAAGCCTCGGGACTAAGGTTCTAAGTTTTTTGAATAGCGTCCAGCTTTAGCTGGATGAAAAAATAAATTATAGTGAAAGGGCTTTAGCCAAACAAACAGTTTGGCTAAAGCCCTTTTCTTTTAAACTCCTATTGAGTTCTAAGTTTTTTTTTAAAATATCGATTAAACGCACTATTTGTCATTTCGACGAAGGAGAAATCTTCGCAAGTAACTCCGCAACAAGAATCAAATCTTTGTCGAGCTTCTCGCGAAGATTTCTCCTTCGTCGAAATGACATAAAATGAGAAAAATAAGTACTATAAACACAAAACCCGATAGGTTTTAAAAACCTGTCGGGTTCGCTTTATTGTAATTTCAAAGTCTTAGAACATCTTAGTCCCGAGGCTTCGGGATAGCAACTTTAAAAAAATTATTTCAAAAACTCACTTGCCTTAGCCAAAGCCTCCGCAATTCCGTTTGCATTTTTACCTTTTCCAGAAGCGAAGAAAGGCTGTCCTCCTCCGTTTCCTTCAATATATTTTCCTAATTCTTTGATTACTGCGTTTGCATTTAAGCCTTTAGCTGCAACTAATTCTTTAGCGATATAACAATGAATGTTCGGCAAACCGTCTTCAACAGAAGCTAAAAACACAAACGAATCTGGTTTTGAACTTCCTAATGCCGAAGCTAACTCTTTTGTCGACGCCATGCTTAAATCAACTTGTTTAGCTAGGAAATTAACTCCGTTTACTTCTTGGAAATCTTTCTCTAATTCAGTTTTTAATGCTCCTACTTTTTCTTTTAATAACTGCTCAACTTGTTTTTTCAATTTCGCATTATCATCTTGTAAAGAAGCAACTGATTTTAAAATATCCTGCGGATTTTTTAATGTCTCTTTTATTTCAGATAACGTATTTTCTTGATTTTGATAGAAGTCTTTTACTGCATCTCCTGTAATTGCTTCAATACGACGAATTCCAGCCGCAACCGCACCTTCAGAAATGATTTTGAAATGCCAGATTTCGGCAGTATTTTTCACGTGAATTCCACCACAAAGTTCTTTACTTTCACCAAACTCAATCATACGAACATTATCGCCGTATTTCTCACCAAATAAAGCCATTGCACCTTTATCCAATGCTTCTTTAATCGGAATATTTCTGTGTTCTACCAATTGCAATTGTGCTTCAATTTGTGCATTTACACTTGCTTCAACCTGACGTAATTCTTCATCAGAAACTTTGCTGAAATGAGAAAAGTCAAAACGCAGATAATTTGGATTTACCAACGATCCTTTTTGCTCCACATGAGTTCCTAAAATACTTCTTAAAGCTAAATGCATTAAGTGCGTAGCCGAGTGATTTTTTGATGTTGATGTTCTTAAATCAGTATTTACTTTTGCCACAAAACCCGCTTCTATATTTTCTGGAAGCTGTTTTGCAAAATGTAAAATCAGGTTGTTTTCTTTTTTAGTATCGATGATTTCAATCGTTTCATTTGCAGAAACTAAAGTTCCTTTATCACCAACTTGTCCTCCACCTTCTGGATAAAAAGGTGTATTATCTAAAACGATTTGGTACAAAATACCATCTTTTTTAGAATCAACTTTACGAATTCTTGTGATCTTTACTTCGTTTTCTGTTTTATCATAACCCACAAATGTTTCTACATTTCCAGGAATTAAAACATTCCAGTCTTCTGTAGAAACTTCAGAAGCCGCACGAGAACGAGTCTTTTGTTTTTGTAATTCAACTTCAAATTCCTCTTCTTTATATGAGAAACCTTTTTCTTTTAGAATAAGAGCTGTCAAATCTTTTGGAAAACCAAACGTATCATACAATTCAAAAACCTTAGCTCCAGAAACTTCTTTTCCTGTAGTTTCTGCTACTACATTTTCTAACAATTGTAATCCTTGATCTAAAGTTCTTAAGAAAGAAGCTTCTTCTTCACGAATTACATTAGTAACCAATTGCTGCTGTGATTTGATTTCTGGGAAAAATTCTCCCATTTGGTTTGCCAGAACTTCTACCAATTTATTGATAAAAGGCTCTTTAGTACCTAAAAATGTAAATCCGTAACGAATAGCACGACGCAAAATTCTACGGATTACATAACCAGCTCCTGTGTTTGATGGCAATTGTCCGTCAGCAATTGCAAAAGCAACCGCACGTACGTGATCTACAACTACACGAATCGCAATGTTTGTTTTATTTTGTTCTTCCGAGATATCTTTTACCTCATCAGATGTATATTTCAAACCTGTAATTTGTTCTATTTTTTCGATAAGCGGTGTAAAAACATCCGTATCATAATTTGATGTTTTACCTTGTAATGCCATACACAAACGCTCAAATCCCATTCCGGTATCAACGTGCTGTGCAGGAAGTTTTTCTAAAGATCCGTCAGCTTTACGGTTGAATTCCATGAATACGTTATTCCAGATTTCAACTACTTGCGGGTGATCATTATTAACTAAACTTTTTCCTGATACCAAAGCTTTTTCAGATTCTGGACGTAAATCAACGTGAATTTCAGAACAAGGTCCGCATGGTCCTTGATCTCCCATTTCCCAGAAATTATCTTTTTTATTTCCAAGGATAATTCTATCCTCGTCAATTAATGTTTTCCAAATATCCCAAGCTTCTTGATCAAAAGGAACATTATCTTCTTTGCTTCCTTCAAAAACAGAAACATATAAATTTTCTTTTGGAATTTTATACACTTCTGTCAAAAGCTGCCATGCCCAGTTGATTGCTTCTTTTTTGAAATAGTCCCCAAAAGACCAGTTTCCAAGCATCTCAAACATGGTATGGTGATACGTATCAAAACCTACATCTTCAAGATCGTTATGTTTTCCTGAAACACGAAGACATTTTTGCGTATCGGCTATTCTTTTACTTTTTGGAGTTCCGTTTCCTAAAAAATATTCTTTAAACTGGGCCATTCCCGAGTTATTGAACATAAGGGTTGGATCGTCTTTAAGGACGATAGGAGCCGAAGGAACGATTAAGTGTCCGTTGCTCTTAAAAAAGTCTAAAAATTGTTTACGTACGTCTTGTGATTTCATATTTTAATTAAGAAAATGAGTCAATTTGAAAATGTGATAATTTGATAACTAAACAATTAGAAAAAGTGTTAATTTGAAAATGTGATAATTTGACGATTTTAAATTAAAAAACTTTAAGTTAGCAACAATAAATTCTTTAATTCTTACATTATCTAATTATCAAATTGACGCAATTATCTAATTATTTTATTCTTGGAAAAAAAGCTTCGAACAACTGAAACATTTAGTAATTTTGTTCGACTAACTTATTTTACAAGCTGCAAAAATAGCGTATTTTAAAATATGGCGAAAGTAAAATATTATTACGACTCAGAAAATCTGGCTTATACAAAAATAAAAACCAGAAAAAGAATCAAAATTGGTTATGCATTGCTGTTTTTGCTCGCTTCAGCGCTATTTGGTTTTTTAGTTTTTGTGCTTTTAATAAATACGCCTTATTTCGAAACGCCAAAAGATCGTTTACAAGCACGAGAAATTGAAAATTTAAAACTTCAATATGCAATTTTAAACAAAAAAATGGATGAAATTGATGATGTAACTGAAGCCTTGGAAGAAAGAGACAATAACATTTACAGAGTTTATTTTAATAAAGCCGAGATTCCAGATTCTATCAGAAAAGCAGGATTTAGAGACCCTAAAAGATATAAGGATCTTGAAGGTTATAACAATTCGCAACTAGTTTTAAATACCACAAAACGAATTGATAAACTTTCAAAACAACTTGCCATTCAGTCCAGATCATTAGATGAAATTTTGAAGTTGGCGGGTGTAAAAGGGAATTTGTTATTGGCAATTCCGGCGATACAGCCTGTTCAAAATGAAAATTTAAAAAGAGTAGCTTCTGGTTTTGGATACAGGATTGACCCTTTCACGAAAGTGCGAAAAATGCATAACGGAATGGACTTTACTGCCAACACAGGTTCTCCCGTTTATGCCACCGGTGATGGCGTTATTGCAAGAGCTGACAATTCTGCGTCAGGATTTGGAAACCACGTAGTCATCAGGCATGGTTTTGGATATGAGAGTTTGTACGCGCATCTAAGCAGATACAATTGCAGACCAGGACAACATGTCAAACGCGGTGCTGTTATTGGATATGTAGGAAGCACAGGAAGATCAGAAGGCCCGCATTGTCATTATGAAGTGCATAAAGATGGAAAAGTCGTGAATCCGCTGAATTTTTATTACGGAAATATTTCGGCTGCCGAATATGTGGCAATTTCACATATGGCAAACCAAGAAAATCAGTCATTAGATTAATACTTTAAAAAGTGTTATTTTTGGATTAAAATAGAAAATAAAAAAACATGCATATTGAGCTTTCAAAGGATAAAAGATATTACAGCATTGGCGAAGTAGCCAAAGCTTTTAATGTCAATGCGTCATTGATACGGTTTTGGGACAGCGAATTTGACATCCTGAAACCTAAGAAGAATGCCAAGGGCAACAGAATGTTTACGCCAGAAGATATTACCAACCTGCAGCTAATTTATCACTTAGTTAAAGAAAGAGGTTTTACGCTCGAAGGCGCTAAAACACATTTAAAGGAAGGTCAAAAGAAAACATTAGATAAATTCGAAATAATACGTAAATTAGAGACCATAAAAACACAATTAAACGAAATTAAGAACGAATTGTAATATTATAAATTAGAAACAAACTTAAATTAAAACAAACATGAAGAAAGGATTAATAATTCTTGGAGTTGTAGCTGTAATAGTTATTGGATTATATAGCTGGGCAAGTGGTATTTATAATACTGCAGTAACACTAGACCAAGACGTGAAAGAAAGTTGGGGAAATGTTAATACTGCTTATCAAAGGAGAAACGATCTTATTCCTAATTTGGTAAACACTGTAAAAGGATATGCCGCACATGAAAAAAGTACTTTAACCGCTGTAATTGAAGCCCGTGCTAAAGCTACTGGGATTACTATTGATCCATCAAACGTTACTCCAGAACAGTTGGCGGCATTCAATTCAGCACAATCAGGCGTTTCCTCTTCTTTATCAAAATTATTAGTAAGTGTTGAGCAATATCCAAATTTGAAAGCTGATGCAAGCTTTATGAAATTACAGGATGAATTAGCTAGTACTGAAAATCAAATTTTAACGGCCAGAACCCGTTTTAATGAAGCAGTTAAGCCTTATAACAATAATATTAATACTTTCCCAAGAAATATACTGGCTGGAATGTATGGTCTTAAAGAAAAACCATACTTTGAAGCTTCTACAGGTGCAGATAAACCAGTTGAAGTAAAATTCTAAATTAGATTTTTAGATGAGTAGACTTCTCAGAATCTAAGTATCGTCTAAAATCTAATATCAATCCCGTCCCGAGGTTTCGGGATAGGGACTAAACTCTAAAATAATTCAAATGTCACAAGTAGAAGATTTTTTAACCAAGGAAGAAGAACTAACAATTGTTGAAGCTATTCGCGTGGCTGAAAAAAATACTTCTGGTGAAATTAGAGTACATATAGAAAAAACAACTTCTAAAGTTCCTTTTGACAGGGCTTTAGAAGTTTTTTATGAATTAAAAATGAATGAAACCCAACAACAAAATGGCGTTTTATTTTACTTTGCTGTCGAAGATAAAACTTTTGCTATCTGCGGTGACAAAGGTATTAATGATGTTGTAGCTTCTGATTTTTGGGATTGTACCAAAGATAAAATGGTGGAACAATTTAAATTAGGAAATTTTAAACAAGGAATTGTTGATGGCATTTTGAATGCCGGTGAACAATTGAAAAAATATTTCCCTTGGTCTGAAGACGATACAAATGAATTATCTAACGAAATCTCAAAAGGATAAATAATGAAAGTTTCCAAAAACAAAACATCAATTCTTAAAGGAATTTTTCAATTATCCTTTCTATTAATAGCCCTTTTTACTACCAATTGTATTTTTGCACAATTTACAATTCCAGAGAAACCAAGTTTCCAGACTTCGGTCTATGACTACGCAAATATTTTAAGTGCGTCTGAAAAAGCCCAATTAGAAGAAAAACTAATTCGTTATTCTGATTCTACTACAACACAAATAGTAGTAATTACTATTGAAAGTTTGAAAGGAGAAGATGTGAGTCAGTTAGCTACGAAATGGGGACAAACCTGGGGAATTGGAGGAACAGCAAAAGATGACAATGGTGTAGTAATATTACTGGCTAAAAATGAGAAAAAAATCGCAATCAACCCAGGTTATGGTGTTGAAGACCGCTTAACTGCAGGGATAGGCGGAACCATTATTAGAAATATTATTATTCCTGAGTTTAAAGCGGGAAGTTTTTATAATGGACTTGACAAAGGAACCGATGCTATAATTGATGTTTTTAAAGGCAAATTTAAGGGCGAAAGAAAACAAGCTAAAGGAAAAAGTTTTCCTATACTGCCGCTTATTGTAATTGTTGTAATTGTATTAATTTTACTGTCTCGAAACAAAAAAGGCGGTGGAGGAAATTCTGGCAATAATGGCGGAGGCCCAAGCCTGATGGATGTAATTCTATTAAGCAGTCTTGGCAGAAGCAGCGGAGGAGGATTTGGCGGTTTCGGAGGAGGATCATCTGGAGGTGGATTTGGTGGCGGAGGCGGTGGCTTCGGTGGCGGATTTGGCGGAGGCGGATTCTCTGGAGGAGGTTCTAGCGGAGGATGGTAGAATTTTGCATTCAGTCTCAGTTTACAGCTTACAGTCTCATTACAGATCAGATTAAAAAATTTATAATTCATAATTACAAATAATAATTCAATATAGATGTTATCACATAAAGCAAAATACGCCCTTAAGGCCTTACTTTATTTAGCAGAACAAGACGAAAATCACATTTCTAGAACTATAGAAATTGCTGATGGAGCCAACATACCAAAAAAGTTTTTAGAGCAAATTTTATTAGATCTAAAACGTGGCCGTTTTGTGAGCAGCAAGCAAGGAAAATTTGGCGGTTATTATCTGATAAAATCAAAAAATGATATTACTTTGGCAGAAATTCACCGTTTATTTGATGGTGCAATTGCACTTTTGCCATGCGCTTCTTTAAACTTTTACGAGCCTTGCTCAGATTGTAAAACTGAATCAGAATGCAGTCTGCGTCACGGTTTAATGCTTATTAGAGATAAAACTTTGAAAGCTATGGAAGGTATTACAATAGCCTCACTGGTGACGAAATAAAAAAATATTTTCTAATTCCTAGTAAATCGATAGAATTAATATTTATATTTGCAAAAAATAATTAACAAACCATTTACAAAATTTTAACTCATGAAAGTACATTTAAGTCAATCAAGTGTAACAAATCTTTTGCAAAACAATCAAATCAAATTCTTAACAACTGTGAGCAATTCTTCTTATATGTGTATGTGCTGATTTAAAAAAATTTCTTTTAAATTCTACTAATTACATATACTTAATATAAAAATGAAAAATTCAATCAAAAACATATTTACCTTATTAGCCGTTTTAACTTTCTCATTATCATTTGCACAAAAAATTGAAGGTGTGGTTAAAACAAATGAAAACATTCCCCTAGAAGCTGTTAATGTAGTTGTTAAAGGAACTACTTCAAACACCACAACAGATGCAAACGGAAAATTTACAATAGATACAAGAGAAAAACTTCCTTTAACACTTTTAGTACAATACGTGGGATATAAAACTGCACAGTTAGAAATTAATGACTTGCCTCCTGCTCCGCTACAAGTAACATTAAGCGAAGAAAATGAACTTGTTGAAGTGGTTGTTTCGTCAAGACGAAGAATTGAAAAAGTTCAGGATGTGCCAATTGCAATTTCTGTTATAACAGGCAAACAGGCAGAACAAACAGGAGCTTTCAACGTTAACCGTATTAAAGAACTTGTTCCTTCTGTACAGCTTTACTCTTCTAATCCTAGAAATACTGGAATTAACATTCGTAGTCTCGGTTCTCCATTCGGACTTACCAATGACGGTATTGACCCAGGTGTTGGCTTTTATGTTGATGGTGTATATTACGCACGTCCAGCGGCAACAACATTAGACTTTATTGATGTAGAGCAAATTGAAGTTTTACGCGGACCGCAAGGATCACTGTTTGGAAAAAATACTACTTCAGGAGCGTTTAACATTACAACTCGCAAACCAAGTTTTACTTCTCGTGCTGATTTTGAAGTAAGCTATGGAAATTATGCCTTTTTACAAGCTAAAGCTTCGGTTACTGGTGCATTAGGCAAAAAAGTAGCCGGACGCATATCATTCTCAGGCACACAGCGTGATGGTTTAATTGATAATGTTGCTACTGGCAGAGCAACAAATAGTTTAAATAATCAAGGAATTAGAGGTCAACTACTTTGGACTCCAAGCGTAAATACGAATGTTATATTAGCAGCAGATATTACCACACAGCGCCCTGACGGATATGCTCAGGTTGTTGCAGGTGTGGCACCTACAAAAAGAGCCGCTTATCGCCAGTTTGATGCTATTATAAAAGATTTGAATTACCAATTGCCAAGTCTTAATGCTTTTGACCGTAAAATTGATCATGATACACCATGGCGCTCAAATCAAGATATGGGTGGCATCTCTCTTAATATTGATACTAAAATTGGAACAGGAACGCTGACTTCGACAACAGCTTGGCGTTTTTGGAACTGGGATCCATCAAATGATAGAGATTTTACAGGATTACAAGTTTTAGCCAAATCACAAAATCCTACAAGACAAACTCAAATAACGCAAGAAGTTCGTTATGCAGGACAATTAACCTCTAAAATTAGCGGAGTTGTTGGTGTTTTCTTTATCGATCAAACTTCTCAAACTGATGGTACTGAAGAATCTGGAAATGCACAGTGGAGATTTGCACAAAGCTCAACAAGTGCATTATGGAAAACTCCAGGACTTTTTGAAGGATATGGTATTAAAACTGATGCAAACATTAGAGCATCAAGTGCTGCAACGTTTGGTCAATTAGACTGGGCTATAACAGAACGTTTTCATGTTTTACCAGGTTTAAGATATAATTTTGATAAAAAAGATGCTCGTTATTCTCGTACAACATACGGAGGTTTACAAACGACAAATGCTGCCTTAATTGCCTTAAAAAAATCGGTGTACTCTGACCAAGCCTTTAATTCAAGTACTGATAATACCGATTTTTCAGGAAACTTAACGGTAACTTATAAAGCATCTGATAAAATTAATGCTTACGGAACTTATGCAAAAAGTTATAAACCAGTTGGTGTAAACGTAGCTGGGCTTCCGACAAATGCGGCGGGTGACCCTTTGACTGATCTTGCAGTAATTAAACCAGAAAAAGTAAATCATTATGAAGTTGGAGTAAAAACATCTCCTTTCAAAAATTCAATATTCAACTTGGCATTCTTTAATACCGAAATTAAAGATTTCCAAACAAACGTTCAGGCTGCAGAATTGGGTGTAAATCGTGGTTATCTTGCAAACGCAGATAAAGTACGTGTGAGAGGTGCTGAATTAGATGCAAGCTTTGTTGTAAATCCAAACTTGACTATTAATGCCGCTGCAACTTATACCGAAGGTACATATGTCAAATTTACAAATGCACCACTTCCTTTAGAAGAAACCGGAACTACTGTTGATGGAGTTCAGGTAGCCTATAAAGATGTTTCCGGTACCGATTTGCCTGGTGTATCAAGATGGGCAGGATCTTTAGGTGGCGAGCTTTCTGACGAAGCAAAATTCTTCGGAAATAGAGGAAGAATTTTCGTTGCGGTAGATTCTTATGCACGATCTGAATTTTCATCTAGCCCTTCAGCTTCAAGATACTTAGTTGTTCCAGGTTATGCTATTTTTAATGCCCGTTTAGGTTTCCGTGCGGCAGATGGTTTATCTGTACATTTCTGGGGACGCAACCTTTTAAATAAAGATTATTATGAGCAATTATTGCCAGCAGGCGGAAATGCAGGACAATATGCAGGTGTCATTGGTGATCAAAGAACTTACGGAATCACTTTAAAATATTCTTTATAATATTTATTTAATTTTAAATATACTGAACGAGGTAGGTTATTAATTCTGCCTCGTTTTTTTATTGCTGAAATCACAAAATAAAATCTAAAACAAATTTAAAAACGATTGGATATTTTACAAAAACCTTCTGATTTATCTATATTCGCAACTTGATTTATGAATTAGATGAAATTTTTCAAATTATTGTTTTTGATTGCCTTTATTGGTCCATTCTTATCAGCGCAAAATGCGAAGAAAACTGATCAGCAAACCTTAACATGGATTCGGTACTATAACATTTTACCTATAACAGAGAAATTTGCAATACATTCTGAATTTGATAATCGCAGTTTTTTAAATCCAATTCACGAGAATTTATTTGTAATTAGAGTTCAAGGAAGATTTAGAGCAAATAAAAATATAGATTTAGGTGGCGGTTTTGCTTATTTCAATGTTAATACTCAAGACCCGAATATTGATCCAGATTTTTCAATTCCAGAATATCGGGCACAGCAAGATATCACTTTAATAAATGACATTTCTAAAATTACATTTCATAATCGTTTTCAGTTAGAAGAACGACTTTTTCAAAAAGCGAGTAAAACTGAATTACTTGACAATTTTTCTTTTGCTTATAGATTTCGTTACAGACTGCAGTCGACTTTTGATCTTTGGAAAAAAGAAAATCGAAGTTTAAAAGGAACTATTTCTGATGAAGTATTATTCAATTTCGGAAAAGACAACAAAAGAAATACTTTCGATCAAAACCGATTTTATCTTGCATTGCGTTATCATTTTAATTCAAACCTTGGTCTAGAACTGGGTTATCTAAAAAGTTTTCAGAGGCGCACAAGTGGTGTTGATTTTTATGATCGTGATATCTTTCGACTTACACTTTATCATAAAATAAACAGAAAAACAACAAAATAAGCCATTTAAGTTAAGAAAATATTTTAATCTTTATTGCCTTACTTTTTACAATTTAATTCTAATTTCAAAAAAGTTAATACTTAAATTCGCTTGGCTTAAATATAAACTCTTAGTAATGAAAATAATAAAAAACATCTTATTTATAATTCTTTTTCAATTTGCATTTGTACAAGCTTCGCACGCACAATTTGGAGGCTTAACAGATAAAGTACTGGAAGCAGGAGCTTCTTTGGCAAGCAAAAAATTAGGTGTAGATAAAATTTTAAAACAGCCTGCCGCTATAACTACTTCCTTTGAAGATGTAAATCAAGAAGGTTCAAAAATGCCTGATTTTTCAATAGCAGACAAAGCACAGCCTTTATACTTATTGCCAAAAGCACCAGATGGCGGTTTTGTCCTTTGTGCAGGTTTATATGAAATGACAAACAAAAGCTACTGCCTGCATGCAGGAACATTTGCTCCTTCTCAAGGAGATGGCTATATGTTTGCTCCTGTTCTGGGACCAAAAGAAGAAATTGTTACCGCGATTTTAAAAAGTGCCGAAAAACATCCTGAAATCAATCAGCATGATATTCAAGTTTTACTTTGGACCATCATTGCAAGAACTAAATTTGCAGATTATAACGGTACCGTTAAATTAACCGCCATTGCATTATTGACTCCATTACAGCTTACAAAGCTTGAAGGTGGTGTATTAGGTGTTTTGCCTGGCAACTTAATGGATAAAGCTATGGATAAGCTTCCGGATAATTTAAAAGCAATTTTTGAGGCCGAAAACAAAATTCGACAAATGGTTTCCTCAGGAAATTATACTTATGATGAAATGGAAAAATATGCTATTCTTGCCGGTATTGCACCTGCCAGAACTGACATTCCCAGCGGTATATGGACTTTGCATCCTGATGGTTATTATGTACGTTATTTCCCTTCAGGTTATTCTAAAACGCGAGTACAAGTATATGTTCCTAAAGAATTAATACTTTCCTTAAATGGAACAAAAATTATTTACGACGCAACTAATGATATTGCTTGTCCGGCTAATGTTGGTTCGCAAAGATTAGCACAAACCAACGAGCCTCTAGATCCAGATTATAAAATTAAACTGAAAACACTTTGCGCGGGAATCAAGTAATTATTCTTCTCTCTTTCTTCTTTTTGAACCTTTTTCTGCAGCAAAATTTCCAATTTTATAAGCTAGGGAAAACATAACATACCGTTTTAAAACTGTATTTTCTTCATCTCGAATTGAGGTTGCAGAAATAGTTCTTGTTGCGCTCAGGTTTTGATTTAAGACATCATACACTTTTATTTTTGCATACAGTTTTTTATCTAAAAATCCGTAAGACAAACTAGTATTCCATAAATAGAAATCTTTTTTGAAATCGCTCGAAATATTAGAGTTATATGTGTATCCAAAATCATTTCCGAAAATTAAATTTGCCGGCCAATAACTTGTTGTCTGTAAATTGATTCTGTGTACTACGTTTGAAGTTGCATCACGGGTGTAATTCTCATATTTTGTTTCATTATAAGACAAGCTGTAAGATGGAGAAACAGTCAATAATTCTCCGTATTCATACGTTAAATATACTTTTGGTGTAATTGCCGTTGCTTTTGCATTGTACAAAACAGCATTTGTAAATCCTTTATCAAAAGAATAACTTGCATTTATTCCTAAACCATATCGCAAAACATGAGCATCTTTTTTTATAGATTGGTTCCAATTCCCTCCAATTGAGGCAAGATAAGTTCCGGAAATGTTGGCGTAAGTTGTAGTTCTTTTTCCGCTTTCGTCATAAATCGAAGTCGAAACCACATCGTTGTTATAATAATCTCCTTTAATAAAAACGCTGTAACCAGAACGCGTACGGAAATCAAAGTTTTTAAAATCTATACCTGCACTATTTTTCTCGATCGGATCTAAATTTGGATTTCCAATTACGGTATTCAATGGGTTCATTAAATTTAAAACTGGCAACAATTGAGTTGAAGTCGGAAGCGAATTAGAATAATCATATCTAAAGGTCAAATTTTTAGAACGGCTGAACTTGTATCTCATTTGCGCATTCGCGAAAGGCAAAGCATACTTTTTATTCAAATCTGTTGCATTTCCTAAATACAAAGAGTGATTATCGTAATCGACAATAGACGTTTTTGTATTTAAGTTAAAGGTGTATTTGTTTTTTTGAAGCGTAATACCCACTTTCGGGCTAACCGAATTTTGTCTCGAAGATATATAGTTTGTCAGCGACAAATTCAGATCAGAATAAGATTGCGAAGCGGCATCAAAATCAAAAGTTTTTTGATCGTTTACAGTATTTGCCCAATCAAAATCAGAACCAAATCTTACGCGCAATGAATCTGTAATTGGTTCAGTATATTCAACATCTAGCGAATAACTATCAGCGCTTGTATCATTTTTGCTGTTCTGATTTCTCTCGTCATTTGGTTTGTTGTCCTGATAAAAAATAGTTTCAGAAAGATTTAGTGCATTCGAATCGCTTCTTGTATTATTGTTGCTGAAAACCAAACTTAAGTTGCGAGACTGTTTTTCAAAAGCTTTATTAAAATTAATACTGTTTGTAAAATTAAAACTGTTGCCTTCATTTTTTGATTGTGAAGTGCTCTCGTTCAGCTCCTGCCCGCTTTCATCTTCTGAAAAAGTATTCGATTTAGAATCACTGTTTGTTTTTGTTTGATTAAATTTTGGCGTAACCACAAGTGTTGTACTCGGATTAATTTTATATTCTAATTCTAGATTTACTTTATTTCCAGTATTTTCATTTCTTGTTTTAGCATCTGATGAAGTCAAAATATTTCCAGTTGGCAAAAAATTAATCTGATCTGATTTGCTTTCGTTATTATTAATCGTATTCGAAAAATTATAACTGCTCATTACGGCAAAATCTTTAGTCCAATCATCAGAATAATTTATTCCGGCCAAATTAGACTGCGTAATTCCTTTTCCTCCGCCAGAACTCTGATTGTTGGATTTGCTGTTTCGGCCTCCGCTCATATTATCAAAAACATCATCCATTGAAAAACCTGTAGAATTGATATTATTGGATGAAGCAAGTACGCTTATTTTTTGCTGGTTTTTGAAAAAATTCAGAATTACACTGCTTTCGTATCGATCATCAGAACCATAACCGCCGAGCATTTTTCCAAAAAAACCTTTATTTTTCTTTTCATCAATAGTTAAGTTGATAGTCGAATTATCCGAAGTCGATTCTTGTTTGGCAAGTTCTTCTTTCTTTGTTTTATAATCAGAAACCTGCACTTTTTTGATGATTTCAGCAGGCAAATTCTTTAGAAGCAAAGCTCCATCTTTATCAAAAAACGTTTTCCCGTTTACTAAAAACTGAGTTACTTCTCGTCCGTTAACGGTAACTTTTCCATCATTATCGACATCAACGCCGGGAAGCTGTTTTAATAAAGCTTCAACATTGGCATCTGGCCGCACTTTATACGCAGAGGCATTAAATTCTAGAGTATCTTTTTTAACGGTAATTGGAGGAGCTTCAGTTTTTATTATTACATTTTCTAAAGCATTTACATTTTCAAGCAAATATAATTTTCCGAAATCCTTGCTTTCTAAAATTGATTTTTGTTCTTCAACCAATGTCTGATAGCCCATATAATTGACCTTCAAAAAAACAGGTTTGTCTATTTTTTTAGTATTGATTCTAAAAACACCATTTTTATCTGTTGTCGCGTATTCCAGAACTGTAGAGTCTTTTACAGTTGTAAAATAAACGGTAGCCATTTCTAAAGGCAATTGCGAATTAATATCGACAATAGTTCCTTTTATCGTAATATCATTTTGAGCATTTGCAGTAAAACAAACTAGGAAAAACAGAAAATAAGAAAATACTTTGGTCATAAAACGGATGGTTAGATCAATAAGACTAACTAAAGGTCCAAAGGTTTAACTGTGCGTTTAACATTTATTTAGATTTTGTTTCTATAGCAAAAAAAATCCCCGACACAGCGGGGATTTTAATTTTATTTCTCTCTAATATAAATATCGATTGGTACTCCGGAAAAGTCCCAATTTTCTCTAATTTTATTCTCAAGGTATCTCTTGTATGGTTCTTTAACATATTGTGGCATATTGGCAAAAAACACAAATTGAGGTGTTAAAGTTGGCAACTGCATACAATATTTAATTTTTACATATTTACCCTTTGTCGCTGGCGGCGGATATGCTTCAATCACTTTCAACATATATTCGTTGAATTTTGAAGTTGCAATTCTTTGTTTTCTGTTTTCAAAAACCTGAACTGTAGCTTCTAATGCCTTCAATAAACGTTGTTTCGTTAAAGCCGAAACGAACAAAATTGGCACATCTGTAAAAGGCATTAATTCTTTTTTGATTTTCTCTTCGTAATCACGAGTCGACATGGTATCTTTTTCAATCAAATCCCATTTGTTTACCAAGATTACAACTCCTTTACGATTTTTCTCTGCCAGCCAAAAAATACTTTGATCCTGACCTTCAAATCCTCGGGTTGCATCAATAACCAAAATACAAATATCTGCATGCTCAATCGCACGAACAGAACGCATTACAGAGTAAAATTCTAAATCTTCCTTTACTTTAGCTTTACGACGAATTCCCGCAGTATCAACTAAGTTAAATTCAAAACCAAAACGGTCAAACTTTGTATCGATTGCATCACGAGTTGTTCCTGCAATATCCGTTACCATGAAACGTTCTTTACCAATCAAGGCATTAATAAAACTTGATTTTCCTGCATTAGGACGTCCTACAACTGCAAAACGAGGCAACACAACTTCTTCTTGAACTGGTTCTGGTTTTACTGGAAAAGACTCAATTAAAGCATCCAATAAATCTCCGGTTCCACTTCCTGAAATACTGGCGAATGTGAAATAGTCTCCTAATCCAAGGTTATAAAATTCCAGCGCATCTTTCTCACGCATGGCATTATCTACTTTATTTACAGCCAATAAAACTGGCTTAGTAACCTTACGCAACAAACGGGCAACAACGTCATCCATTGGCGTAATGCCTTCTTCTACATCAACTACAAAAATAATAACATCAGCTTCATCGATAGCAAGCTCAACTTGTTTGCGAATTTCACCTTCAAATACGTCATCAGATCCGCGAACGTATCCGCCGGTATCAATTACAGAAAACTCTTTTCCGTTCCACTCGCTTTTACCGTAGTTTCTATCTCTGGTAACTCCAGAAACCGAATCTACAATAGCTTCTCTTCTTTGTATCAGCCTATTAAAAAGGGTTGATTTCCCTACATTAGGTCTTCCTACTATCGCAACAATGTTATTCATTTTTTTGAATTTTAGTCCCGAAGCCTCGGGATTAGATTTTAGATTTCAAATTTTTAGTTCCTTAAAAACCTAATCACTTGTAATCCAAAATGCTTTATTTTAATTTTTTGCAAAGGTAGGTAAAAAAGTGACTATCCCGAAGCCTTGGGACTAAGTTTCTAAGTACCTAAGTTTTTTATTATTTTTCCTATTATTATTAGGAGCTGTTTCCCGCTGTTCCTTCCAATCTTTTGTGCGAACCCCGGCACAAAAGGATTTTCCCTCCCATCGGGGCTAGGGGTTCAAGGTATCAAGATCTTTTTCGTTCCAATTTCGTATTTCAAACCTGAAACCTGAAACTTGAAACAAACAAAACTCTATTGATTATATCCGAAACGTTTCAACATATTCGCGTTGCTTCTCCAGTTTTTATTAACCTTAACAACTAGTTCAATGTGAATTTGTTTTCCGAAGAATTTCTCTAGATCGGCACGAGCTTCAGTCCCTACTTTTTTCAAAGCTGCACCTTTATGCCCAATGATAATTCCTTTTTGAGTTTCGCGTTCTACCATAATGATCGAACGGATTCTGATAATATTTTCATCTTCAAAAAACTCTTCCGTAACGATTTCAACTGCGTATGGAATTTCTTTGCTGTAATTCAGCAAGATTTTCTCACGGATTGTTTCGTTTACGAAAAAACGCTCTGGTTTATCTGTTAATTGATCTTTAGGATAATACGCTGGAGATTCTGGCAATAATTCGATAATTCTTCCAAAAACTTCTGGTACATTAAAATTCTGTAAAGCAGAGATTGGAAAAATTTCAGCATTTGGCACCTTTGCAGTCCAAAATGCTACTTGTTGCTCTAATTGTTCCTGATTTGAATTGTCTATTTTATTCAACAATAGCAAAACCGGAATTTTAGCGTGAATGATTTTATTAAAGAAAGCTTCGTCTTTTAAGTCCTGCTCTCCTATTTCGACCATGTAAATTAGAATATCAGCATCTTCAAAAGCTGATTTTACAAAGTTCATCATCGATTCCTGCATTTCATAAGCGGGTTTGATGATTCCGGGAGTATCCGATAATATAAGTTGAAAATCTTCGCCATTAACGATTCCAAGAATACGGTGGCGTGTTGTTTGTGCTTTTGATGTAATGATCGATAATCTTTCTCCAACAAAGGCGTTCATCAATGTTGATTTTCCAACGTTTGGATTCCCGATGATGTTTACAAAACCTGCTTTATGTGACATTTGTGTACTATTTATTTTGCAAAGGTAGTCATATCAACTCAATACAGAAAATAAAACATTTTTTAAAGTTTTCGTTGGATTTCTAGAAAATCGGCGTATCTTTGCACCCGAAACATCGCGGGATAGAGCAGTAGGCAGCTCGTCGGGCTCATAACCCGAAGGTCACAGGTTCGAGTCCTGTTCCCGCTACTAAGATTAACCCATCAAAATTTTGATGGGTTTTTTGTTTTATTACCTCTCTCATGCTTGTAAAGTTTGGAACTAATCAAAAAATCGAGTTTACTCTTTCAGTTAGATATTCTCTGCTTTCATCCCTAATTAACAGATCGTGCACAAATACTTAATAATTAGATTTATACATAAACATATAGCTCATTTTTGATTTTAAATCCAAAATTTCTTACCTGTAAATACCGTCTGCTACCTCTCCAAAGACAGTCCACTTATCCTTAATTTTTATCAAAATTAATATGGAAGTTTTATCTATATTTTTGTAATCCGTTGTTGTTGATTTTATAGTAAATACAGCATACTTTTTATGTTTATAATATATTACATCTGAGAATGACAAAACTGAATAGTTTTCTTGAAAATCAAATTTTTCATACTTGCCGGGATTTGGAAATTTTTCCTGCTTTATAAAAATAATATTTTGATGCTTAAAATCTTTTAAAGTCCAATAATCTCCTTTTATCCATTGGTCTTTTATCTTTTTATTTTCGTATTTACTTTTCATTTTCTCCCAGCTCTTCTCATCATATAAAGGCTCTAAAACTCCTTCCACTTTCACGTATTTATTAATTCCATTATAATAAAACGCTTTGCCTTTAAATATCTCAATTGTTACATTATTATTAATTTTTTCCTGAATAATCATAATCTTGTCTGAATTTTTTAACTTCAAACTTGAAATGTAATCATTAATAGGAGCGTTTCGATCCTTGTTTACAGCACAGCTAAAAAGAAATTGTGATATGATAAAAATGTATAATACTTTTTTCATGATTATGTTAGTTACATGGTTGGCATATCGGGGTTTGTTGCTATGGAGTACCAATGGAACCAACTGTATGTCAATTCTTAATCGTCCAGTAGTACTATGGGAAATATTTTTGCATAAATTGGGGCATCTCTCAATCTTCCCCACTCTAATTCGATATAGATTTGATCAGGTTTTTACTCCATTTACTAAAGAAACTCTGTCTGAAATTCCTGTAAAACTATACCTATAACTACATAAGTTTGTCCATTTCCTCGTGCTTTCCTCCAAATACTTCGGTAAAGCATAACCCAAATCTATTGTAGTGGTTGTTAGGCGCAATATTTTTTAATTCAATACAATTTACTACTTCCAATCGGTTTGTAATGCTATATTTTTCATCTTATCATATGTTGCATTTAGTCCATAAGTTCCTTGATAACCATAATCTTTTATTTTTTTAACAGTTCCATTTTTAAATTTAATTTCAAGCCAAACTGTAGAAAAATCATAGCCATCTATTGCAAACTCGTTTGGTAAATCTGAAACATTAATATATTCAAGTAATTTACTAATATCATTAAATATAGTCTTATCAATTTTTTTTCTTGATTCACCTTTATAAAAATTACCTTTTAAATGAGACACATTCAAAACATTTAAACAAGTGTAATGAGCATTTTGATTTTTATCAATCTCAATTTCAAAATTGTTTTCTGAAATAAATTTTATGTGCTGTATATCATAATTTACAGCCTTCTTACTCTTTTCTATGAAGTAATTAAATTTATAGGTTAGAGTATCTGCAAAATGAATCATTTTTAGTTTGTAAACAGTCTCTAGATCTGTTTTGTAATTATTAACCAGTAATTCATTTTTATTATCTACAACAATAGGATTTACAATTTTACAGGCAATATCTATGTTTTCTGATAAATTAAACAACTTATATTTATCTGATTCCACATATACTATAGCGTATTGACGATAGCTTCCATACCAATAGCCTGTAAAAAGCAGATCGGTTTTATTATCATTATTAAGGTCAATTTTTTCCCAATTTTGAATATTCCAAATTTTATACAAATTACAATTATTTAATTCTTTTACAATTAAATCTGTTGGCTTGATCTGTAATTCTCCAAAATTCTCTTGTGCAAAATCAGGATTTATGAATTTCGCAAATTTAACAACATCTTCAGTTATTTTTAAAGCATCTATTTTATTTATGCTTATGTAAATTAATTCCTTTTTTGATGTTATACCGAAAGTTTTTTTATTACTTGAAACACAACTACAAAAACAAAAAATTATAAACAAATAGATAAAAATACTTTTTTTCATCACTTAAATTATTAAGAATCGATTTCTACATTTCGAAAGAATTAAAATAAGTATCGAAACTAGATAAAAACAATCTTATCTTTTTTTACTTAAATTTCATTTAACCTAGATTTGTGACAGAATTTATTAGCGACTGTTATTTAAGAACACTACTTAATTCAACGACTTCAAAGTCATCATTATTTTGCAGCAGATGTTTTAATATTGGAATATGTCCTTGTCCAAAAATTAAAATAACATATTTGTCTGAAGATTTAACTTGAGTTATGATATTTGAATAAATAGCAAGATTTCTTAAATACCAATCTGATACCGATTCTGCTCCTGCAAAATTTTTACCGGCTCCAATCTTTGTTATAAATTTTAGATAAATTGATAAATTTTTTTTTAATTCTTCAGGTTGATTAAGGTATTTTAAAACTTCGCTTATAGTGCCATTTTTCAATTTATTATTATAATCACTTAGCATAGCATTTGCCACTGTTCCTAAATCTTTTAGCAAATAAAGCTGATTATTTTCTTTTGCAGTCACACCCACTAAGCTATCATGCATTGCATAAAATTTGTCTATACAGTTTACTTGATTTAATTTTAATTTTTTAGCAAGCCTAAAGCCAATTTGTTCTCTTTCTGAAACTGTAAGTTTATAATGATCTGTTACATATAAATTATACAAACTGTCGCTGGAACGTTGATTTTCTAATGGTCTTTCAATCATTACTTTATTCGCTTTTGTTTGAGACAGAATATTCGTTAAATCTTCTAATTCTTTTTGTCTCTTAGCACTCAAAAAATCGTCCGTTTTTAGTTCAAATTGATCTGTATGCGGGGTTTCAAAATGAATAGTTCCTATTAATAAAATTTTTGTTTTCTGAGTCTGTCCGAATGCTGTAAGGCAAAAAGTTAAAGCATAAATTAACGTTATTATTTTCATTTATTATTCTGTTTGGTTGTTACTTTTTTAGTTTTGAAGTATTAACAACTGCTAAACGTTCCGTCGCTATAACCATCTTTGGAATTAATTACGCCCGTTAGTCGAATTTGCTATTCCGAGGCTTCGGGACCCAAACTCAAAACAAACTTTAACATTACCCAAATTCGTTATGGCAGCTGTTATCAGCTATTTTTTATTCTAATATTGTACAATTAATTTCATAAGGTTCTTTTGGGAAACCATATAAAATCATCTTTTGTCTGTCTACATATTTTATCGGAATTAGTTTGTCAAGATAATTGTCTATATAAAGTGAAACAAATAACGTTTCATCAAGTTTTTCAAGTACAATTCTACTTCCTTCTTTATTCAAACGTTTGTTAATTTCTTGTACAACGGGTGAGTCTAAAATCGCATTGAATCTTACATTCATTTTTTCTCCATTCCAATTAAACTCAAACTTTAAATTCTGAATTTCACATTCTGTTAATTCAGTTTCTGTTGCTTTTAGTTTTTCGTAATCATTTTCGAATATACAATCTTCAGTTACAGACTTTTCCTCGCTTAAAACTTTGTGAATTTTTCCATATCTATAAAATCTAATTCGATTTTGATTTATAAATTTATATTCTGTTGCGCTTAACTTTTCATTTCTGTTTACGTTTTTTATAAGACAAATTTTTTCACTTTTTTCAACGACAAAATAAGCAATGACATCTTCATCGATCTGAATAATCTCCGAGTTTCCGTAATGATCAGGAGTCTTAATAAAAAGCCAATTTTCTTTCATATGCGATTCTGTAAAATAGCTGGTATTAAAACCAAATATATTCATTATTCTTTATAACTTGTAAGAAAAACTCTTAATTTGCTGAATGTTTTTAGTAAACATATACAATGAATTAAGTATTCAGCTTTTTTAGATATTTGAAGATAATTTAGAAACTTTTTTTAATGAAAAATATATTCTTAACAATCATAGTATTAACAGGTTTGAATGTGTTTGCTCAACAAATCCCTAATAGGTTAGTAAACCCTAATACACCTGTATATGTATTTGAATTTAATACAAAAATTGATGAAGCAGTTTATAACAAGATTCAAGGCATCACAATGATTACAGATTTTAAAATATTAATAAATAAAAATAAGGTGCTATTTCATTCACTAGGCAGTGATGAAAAATTATTTGTAAATATCAATAGAAGTGAACTGGAAGAGATTATAAAAAATGATAGTAGAGACAAGCAAACTTATTTTTATGTTTTTATCAAAAATGAAAACAAATATTACGCTGTTGATCATATTAGGTTTAGAAATACGCGTGATTGATCTGTTTTATAATTAAATAAGAACTCTTCGCAGAGCGAATTTAGAATACTCCACAATAAAAAATAGAAAAACAACCAAGTTCCAATAAAAAAGTCCGAGGTAAATATTATTTAAGCTTTTCTTAAGCTTACAGGTTTTTACAGTGTCTATAAAAAGATGATTACCAGAACTTTTTTTTAATCTTTTATACTGAAAAAAATATTTTCAAAGTCTGTTTTAATTTTTACTTTTTTGTCTTCCGGCGTCCATGAAATAAATTGATAAAAAGCCTTATCTGTTTCTGCGATACCAATGAAATAATACATTTTCTTCTTTTTTGCTTTATCGAAAAATGTCATCTCGCTTTCGATAAAATTTATTTCGCCTTTCTTTAAAAACTGTTGTTTTGAAACTTTCCTTTGTTGTTGCTCAATCATGAAATCTTTTATGAATAGTTCATAATATTCATTAGCAGAGAAGGATTTTCGTATGTTCTTATTTTTTTTATTTTCAAAAAACACATAGCCGTGAACATCATCTTTTTCACTTTTAAATTCTATTCCTGAAGAACTATTCATTTCAGCTGTTTTGCTCAAATAAGCAGGTAAACTCACATTAAAGGAATGTCCTGTTTTGTATGCAATTAATTTTAAGTCTTCACTCGTAAATTCTTTATTAGTAATTTCAACAAATAAATCGTTCGACTTGATATTTTCGTCTTTGCAATGCATAGTCAAAGTTGGGACTTTTATTCGTCCTATTGTAAAAGCTTTTAAAACAAAAGAAACTTCGGAGAAATTTGGAGTTGTGCTTATATTAGGGCCGCTTACTATTGTAAAATTCTTATTTTCTATTGCAGCTGAATCAACCTGTTTTTCTATACGATACGTTATGTCTATCGTTTCATCAACCTTATAATTTAATTTTTTAATATCAATAGTTATTTGCTGTGCCATTAAAGGATGAAACATGATAAAAAAAAGCAACGTCACTACTATTTTGTATTTCATTTTGTCTAGTCTTTTAAACTGTATAATATTTTTTGAAAGTCTGCTTTAAACTCGCTTTTGTTTTTATTGAATGTATATAAAACAACGGTATAAAAAGCTGTTTTTGTCTCTACTGACCCGATAAAATAATACAAATCTTTATTTGTTTCTGCATCAAAATAAGTCACATCATTTTCTATAAAACTGATTTCTTTACCTTTATTAGATAATGGTGTGGAGACTGTTTTTTTTGCTAAATCTTTTGAGAAATTTTTAATTATATTTCCATGATATGCATCTAGTGTAGTGTATTTTCCTCCTGATAGTAGAATATCTTCTTTAGTTTCAACTAATGTATAGCCGTAAATATTATTTTCCCTATTTACATATTCGATTGCTGCATCACTATTAATTCCCTCCGCCTGTTTAATATATGCTGGCAGACTAATCTCAAAAGCTTGCCCCACATGATATTCTTTATACGGAGAATTTGCAGATTTAATTTTATCAGATATCTGCTGTTCTGTCAACAATACGCCAACTACGTTAATATACAGTTTTTCAGATTTTATATCCTTGCCTTCAAAATGCATTGTCAATTGAGGCAAATCTAATTTTCCCGTCTTGCGTGCTTCTATAACATATGTATACACAGTGCTGGAAACAGACTTTCCGTTAACATACGTTAGAGAAATGTTTTTACTTGGTCCTTCCACCACCTTGAATTGACTTTGATCAAGTTCTTCATTTGGGTCAACTTCTTTTGCAATTTGATACTGTACAACTATTTTATCTGTTATATTATATTCTAATTTTTCAACACTAGTTTTTATCCCTTGCCCTATTAAATTTATGGATTGCAGCAACAACAAAACCAGTGGTATTACCTTATGATACTTCACATTAATTAAAGGGGCTTCTAAAATAAAAATGCTTTTAATTGTAAAATTTCTAATTATAAGTCTTTTGTTCATTCTTTTGAAGATTGCCGAAGGATTAGTCAAGTTTTAATGCATTTCAAATATATTCTTTTTTCGTACAAACTACATCAGATACTTTTTGTTTGGCGCATATTTTTCGATTATTACTCTTTTTCAATATGAAAACTATCTTAATAATTTAATAACATGTTTTCGCTGCAACTGCATTTATGTTAGTAAATCTTTTTATAAATTTGCGATCTTGTATTGAAACCCTTTATTTTTAATTCAAAATTATGACTTTCACATAAATACCATAAAAATTAATGTAAAGTCTTACTCAAAACAAATTATATTATAATCATAATTAAATCCAATGCTTAAAAAAAACAAATCCCAAATTTTATTTTTTATCGTTTTATCTTTATTCTTTTCCGTTACTTCATTTTCTCAAAAAAATCTTTATGCCGGAATTGAAATCAGCCGCAGAACTATAAAAGTTTCAGTTCTTGAGGTAAACAACATTAAGAAAGCAGAATATAAGATTGTCTATTTCTTGAACGAAGAAGGTCTTAGTTTTGCAAAACATATTGCGGCTGACGGCCTGCTTACTCAGGAAGATATCAACAGTGCTGGAGTTATCGTTTTTAATGAATTGACGAAAATTAGAACGCAATTTAAAGTTCCTGAAGAAAATATATTTATAGTAGCTGCATCCGTTTTTGGATCTGCCACCAACTTTGATGCTTTAAAAAGCAAAATTACAACCTTGACCAATAAGGATCTTGATGTTATCAATGTTGCTGAAGAAGCGAAAGTACTAGTAAAAGGTTCTATACCGCCTGTCGATTATGCTGATGCCCTACTGCTAGATATTGGTGCTCAAAATACTAAAGGTGGTTATATTGATGAACTTAAAGATAACAAATTAGAGTTTATACCTTTGGAACTTGATTTTGGTACAATGACACTTACAGATGCTGTAAAAAAGACAGTTGCAAATCAAAACCAAGCGAATGACATATCTGTATATCAGGAAAAATCTTTTGATTTTAACCCCGTGTTGCGCAAGAAGATAAAAGAAATGTTCGATACCAATCCTGCTATTGGAAAAAAAGAAAAAATCTATTTATCTGGCGGAGCCGTATGGGCGTTTGCAACACTATCTTATGATGATAATCCTAAAGAGCATTTTGTCCCTTTAAATATGCAAGATGTTATAGACTATGATGCTATCTTAAAGAATAATTTTACCAAGTTTACTAACCTTGCCAAAACCAATAAAGAAGCTGCTAGAGTTCTAAGTATTTATGACCAGAAATATCTTATTTCAGCAAATAATATATTATTGGCTTGCCTGGAAAGTATTCCAGATTTAGAAAATAAGAAAATATATTTTGTAAAAGAAGGTCCAAAAGCTTGGCTTATCTCATACATTGCAGATCGTTCTAAAAAAGTAAATACAAATTTTTAAAGATATACTTTACCAATAACACAAAAGCTTCAGAGAAATCTGGAGCTTTTTTTTAATCAAAATTCTTTGGGCTAATTTCACAGCGCATTGTTGTCAATATTTGTTTGAAACCTGCTTTTTCGTAAGCCCTAACTGCAGGATCATTGTCATGATATACTTCAAGTCTGACTTCAGTTATTCCTTGAGATAAAACCCATTTTTTAAGTTCGTTAAGCAATACGTTATTGAGTCCATGTCCTCTGAATTCCGGCAGAACAAACATGAAACCAAGATATCCAAATAATTCATGTTTTTCATACGCTTTTGCTGATCGTATTTGAGCGTATCCGCACCCAATGATCTGATTATCATAATCCATAACCAAAACTTCAGTCGCTTTATCTAATATAAGGTCTTTTATATCGTAATAGAAAATTTCTCCGTCTTTTAATGTTGGATCAAACGGGCGCTCGGCTTCAACAAGAAATTGAAGAAATTTTGCAAGATCGGGCAAATCAGCATTTGTGGCAGGCCTTACTGAAAGGTTTTTGAGATTTATATCCATACTCAAATATACAAAAAATGCTTTTTATGTAAAAAAGATTGCTGTATAAGTCCGATTATTTTTTATCTGATATTCAAATCTTTACAAAAAGAAACTCAAAATTGTGAATATCTATTTCGAGAATTCAGCTGTTATTTTCCTGTAAAATCTATCTTTGGCATCCTTAAAAATTAATAGAGATGAGCGCAACTTGGTACGAATGCAAAGTAAAATATAGAAAAACAGATGAAACAGGCGGGCAAAAAGTATTGACAGAACCTTATTTGGTTGATGCTTTGTCTTATACGGAAGCTGAAAAAAGAATTAATGAAGAAATGGCAGCTTATATTAGTGAAGAATTTAAAATCACAAATATTAAAGTGGCGAATTATGCTGAAATTCATCCTTTTGAAAATGCAGATCGCTGGTTTAAATCGAAAGTTTCTTTGATTGCTTATGATGAAGAAAGCGGGAAAGAAAGAAAAACCAGTATGTATATGCTTGTTCAGGCAAATGACGTTCGTGAAGCTTTTGATAATACCATTCATGTAATGAAAAACACAATGGGTGAATATTCGATTCCGGCGATTTCAGAATCACCAATTATGGATGTTTTCCCTTATTTCAGCGGTGAAGAAGGCGAAACAGAAATGCTTGAAAGATTCAATGCCTTGAAAGCCTCTAAACCTGCACAAGCAGAAGTAGAAACTATCGATCACATGGAATTTGAAACAGCTTTGGAGGAATAATTTTTTTTAAAAAAAATTTTCAAAAAAGAAATTTAATATTTATAAAAATAGCTTCAGAGAAATCTGAGGCTATTTTTATATCATTTCATAACGCTTTGATTTGAATCAAAATCCAAAATAAATTATATATTAGCTTCATCATTAATAAACTGTAAACCAAATATTCATGACCAAGAAAACTATAATTTTAATTGGGTTTATAATTTTAAAATTTGTACTGCAATATGTTTTACTAAGTCCTGAATATGATTTACAGCGTGACGAATATCTGCATCTTGATCAGGCACATCATTTGGCTTGGGGCTATTTATCAGTTCCGCCTGTTACATCTTGGTTTTCTTATTTAATCTTTTTGCTTGGTAATTCGGTTTTTTGGGTAAAATTCTTCCCTGCCCTTTTTGGTGCGTTAACGCTTTTAGTTGTTTGGAAAACGACAGAATTGCTTAAAGGAAATTTATACGCTCTAGTTTTGGGTGCAACTTGTATTTTGCTTTCTTCTCTATTGCGAATAAACATGCTTTATCAGCCAAACTCTCTCGATGTTTTATGCTGGACAGCATTTTATTACGTTGTCATACAATATATCACAACTGAAAAATCGAAATGGTTTTATATAGGAGCAATTGTTTTTGCTTTCGGCTTCTTAAATAAATACAATATTTTGTTTTTGCTGATTGGCTTCTTCCCTGCTCTTTTATTGTCTAAACAAAGAACAATATTAGCAAACAAAAAATTTTATTTTGCGTCGATTTTAGGAATACTATTAATTCTGCCGAATCTTTTATGGCAATACAACAATCATTTCCCCATAGTGCACCATATGAAAGAATTAGCCGAAACGCAATTGGTAAATGTTGATCGTATCGGATTTTTAAAAGAACAAATATTATTTTTTATCGGTTCTATTTTTGTAATTCTTTCAGCTTTTTATGCTTTATTATTTTATAAGCCCTTCGAGAAATATAAATTCTTTTTTGGCTCGATAATTTTCACCTTAATTGTTTTTATTTATTTCAAGGCAAAAGCATATTATGCAATTGGTTTGTATCCAATTTATATTGCTTTTGGAGCTGTTTTTCTTTCTGATGTTTTGAATTCTGGTTGGAAAAAATATTTAAGGCCGGTTTTCATTCTGATTCCTATATTGCTTTTTATTCCGATTTACAATTTGGCTTTCCCCAATAAAAGTCCGGAATATATCGTAAAGCATCCTGAGAAATACCAGAAATTAGGAATGCTTCGCTGGGAAGATGGAAAAGATCATGCACTGCCTCAAGATTTTGCTGATATGTTAGGCTGGAAAGAACTCGCACGAAAAACCGATTCTGTTTATTCTACATTGGAAAATCCTGAAAAAACTCTCATACTTTGTGACAATTATGGACAAGCAGGAGCCATTAATTATTATACTAAAAAAGGAATAAAAGCGGTTTCTTTTAATGCCGATTATGTCAATTGGTTTAATCTAAATATTTTATACAAAAATCTGATCAGAGTTAAGGAATTCGAAGAAGACAATGATGAAATAAAAGAAACTAGTCCGTACTTTAAGACTGCTAAAATTTCTGGCGAGATCACTGATAAATTTGCCCGTGAATATAAAACAACCATTTTTGTTTTCACGGATGCCAAAATAAACATCAATAAAAGAATCGAACAGGAAATTAAAGAAGAGAAGAACTACGATAAATAAAACATCTGAAATCAGGAATTCGCAAAAGACAATATAAAGTACTACATTTTAATAAGTTATCAGCAAAAATAAGATGCAATAAAAATAATTCAGTAATTTCTTTGCATAACCGTATTAACTGTGTATCTTTGCACCCGAAACATCGCGGGATAGAGCAGTAGGCAGCTCGTCGGGCTCATAACCCGAAGGTCACAGGTTCGAGTCCTGTTCCCGCTACTAAGTAAAAGCTTCAGAGAAATCTGAGGCTTTTTTTGTTTTTAAGCTAAAATATAAAATTTAGGGACTTTTCTAAAATTTACAATTTCTAGGAAACTAAAAAACTGTGCAAATACAAGTCTCGAAAACTTTCAAGACTTGTATTTGCACAGTTTTTCAAAACCACTTGGAGAGCCAAGGGCACTACCAAATTGTTATTCTGTCTTTCTTCGGCAAAAACATTTTATCTCCAGGTTGTACATTAAAGGCGTTGTAAAAAGGTGTCGTATTCATTAGAGGACCATTAACACGCCAATTTGGTGGAGAATGCGGATTATTGTTAATCCACAATCGCAGGAACTCGTCTTTCATTTTTACTCTCCATATTTTGGCTATAGAAATAAAGAAGCGTTGATCTGCAGTAAAACCGTCGATTTTTGTATTGCCTTTTCCTTGTTCGGTCATTTTAAAAGCATCATAGGCAACTGCTATTCCAGCAATATCTGCAGTATTTTCGCCAACTGTCATTGCGCCATTAATATGCAGCTCGCCTAAAACGGTATAGGTACTGTACAAATTGATCACCTGCTGTATTCTTGATTTAAACTGTGCATAATCCTCTTTTTTCCACCAGTTTTTTAAGTTTCCATCTTTGTCGTATTGCGCACCCTGATCATCAAAAGTATGGGTTATTTCATGGCCTATAACCATTCCAATACCTCCATAGTTTAGAGCATCATCTGCATTATTGTCAAAATATGGGGGCTGTAAAATACCTGCAGGAAAAACAATTTCATTTGCAGTAGGGTTATTATATGCAGTAACTGTCGGAGGCGTAGTATACCATTCTGATTTATCGACCGGTTTGCCCAATTTTGCTAATTGAAATTGATAAGCAGCTGTTGCTGCCGAAACCATATTCTCAAAATAGGTATTTCTTTCTATATGCACCTTGCTGTAGTCTTTCCATTTATCTGGATATCCTATTTTCTTTGTCATGGCAAACAGTTTTTCCTTGGCTTTTTGTTTCGTACCGGGACTCATCCATGCTAAATTATCAATTCTTTTGGCATATGCTTTTTGGAGGTTATTCACGAGGATTAACATGCGTTTTTTGGCATCTTCTGAAAAATATTTCTTTACATATAATTCACCCAATGCTTCGCCTAAATAATTATCAAGGACATTAGCCATTTTTTCGCCACGTGTTTTTTGAACTGCTTGACCAGAAAGAACTTTGGTATACTCAAATGAGGCATCTACAAAAGGTTTACTTAAATCATCTGCATATCTTTCTAAAGAATTTGCTTTCAGGTAAATTTTCCAATTAGCAATGGGAATGTTTTTTAAGAGCTTATTAAGGGCATCATAATAGGCAGGCTGGCCTACATTAATAGAATCGGTTTGAGCACCTAAATCATTTAAAAAAGTACTCCAGTTAATATTGGAATGTCTTTTTACAAGATCCCTCACAGCCATTTTATTATAATTTGCCTGTACATCCCGAAGTTCTACTTTTGTTTTATGCGAAACGGCTAGCTGTTTGTCAATATCATAAACCAGATCAGCATTCTTTTTAGCGTCTTGAGCATTGCTGCCCGTTTGTTGAAATAATGCAGCAAGGTATTTTTTATACGCTGCTTGTATGGCAACAGTTGATGAATCTGATTTGAAATAATAGTCCCTGTCAGGCAAACCAATACCCGTTTGATAAATTTGGGCAATGTTTATACTGCTGTTTTTTTCATCGGGTGAAACTGCAAAACCTATAATAGAAGGATTGCCCACTTTTACCTCATTAACTACAAATTTCATTAAAGATGGTAAATCACTAATTGCTTCAATATTGGCAAGTAAGGGTTTGATAGGCGTATAACCGCGTTTGTCAATTGTTACCGTATCCATACCAGATGCATAAAAGTCTCCTACCTTTTGTGCTATACTTCCTGCTGGATTCTTGCTTTGCGAAATACTATCTAATATTCCTTGCAGACGTATGCGTTGCGGATAATTCATAAACATATATGCACCAACTCCGGCTTGAGATGCAGGTATTGCTACAGAATCATACCATTTGCCATTTACATATTTAAAAAAATCATTACCAGGCCGCAATGTGGAATCTATTCCAGTGATAGTAATATTTTTTTTCTCTTGATGTTTTGAGCATGCTGTAAAAGCTAAGAATGCAAGGAAGAGCATTAATGTTTTTTTCATAATCTGGATGATTTCTATTAAAATGTACTAAAAAACGTTTAAAGACAGATGTTTTTAAAATGTATATAATTGGCATTGTTAATTTTAGCAGAACAATATACAAATTCGGTTTTTAATTATAAAGTTTTTGTTAGAATCTAGCGTAACTATTAAACCTTCCCCAAGTAAAAAATCTTTCACACTGCTTTATACTTATAGCTCTATTGTTTCTCTACTCTTATTGCATATTTCAAAAAAACAAGCCTTATTTCAAAATTTTAAGAAATTACTTACCTATTCATTATTCAAATTTGATTTCATTAATATTAAAAAAATATTTTTTTTTCAATATTTAATTCAACAACAAATCACTGATTTGCAAACACATAAGTGTTTTTTATTTAAAAAAAAATTACTAAAAAAGCTACAATGAGGAAAGCCGTAAGTAAATAAAAAAAATATAATATAGTTTTGGCCTCGTTAACAAATAAATAACATTATTTGAAATTTTAGAAAAAAGCAAAAATAAAATCATCTACTATTATAAAAGAGAGATAAATAATGGGTTTTTAACATAAAAAAATGCTTATAGAATAAAATTATTTGAAATAAGATTAATATTAACAAGAATAGTTACAAATCTAAACACTTCAAAGTTATATTATTTAGTAAAAAAGTATTTAACACAAATCATTAAATTTTCTAGAAGCAAATAAGGCTGTATTTAAGCAAAAAAACATAAAATTAATTTACAAAATTTTTAACAAATTTATTCTGTGAAAAAAAATACCCAATTGGCATTAATAACATGTAATGTCTTATTAATTATAATTATAACAGTTATAGTTTTTATCAATTTTAATAAAAACTCCAAAATTGTTTATGTAGATAATAGTCAAGTATTTAACAATTTCAATATGACTAAAGAATTAAAGCTTGTAGGCGAAAAGGAATTTAATAGTAAAAAATTGCATGTTGATTCTTTATATCAAAAAATACAATTTTCTGCAACAGCTACAGAAAGAAAAGTACTAATGCAAGAGTTTATCCAGTCGAAAGAAGAACTCGAACAATTTAATCAAGTATTTGCTTCTGAACAATCTTCAAAAATATTAGCAAGAATTAAAAGCTACTCGGCAAAATTTTCAGAAGAGAATGATTATAATCTTATAATCGGTTCTGACACCAAAACAAATATTTTATTTGCTTCTGAAGACATAGATGTAACAAACGACTTAGTTTCATACATAAATAAAAAATATGAAGGACTTAAATAAGGTTATTTTTGTCTTTCTTTTTTTTGCTTTATTTTCTTGCAGGAAAGACCAATCAAAAAATATACACGACTCAGAAATTAGAGATAGATATTTTAATCTCGAAAAAATAGGCTGGAAATCTCGTTCATATACGCAAATTGTAGAAGATATTGGTTTTACTGCTACTGAGGTTCCCATTCAATATTATTTGCTAAAAGATCAGGGAATTGAAAACTTACAACACGTTGATTCTCTTTACGAAGAAAATAAAACAGAGCGTGTTATAGAGTTTGTATTTCAACAAGATGAAGAGAAAGACCTACTGAGCAAAGATTTTACAGGCATGGATTATACTGCTGCTGTAAAGTACATGTCTTTTGGCCTTGACAAAGATTTTTATGTTGTGACTTCAAAGAAAGATACAATTAAATGTTCTGGAGTAAACTTTGAGCGTAATTATAAAATCGCTCCATTCCAAAAAGTACTGCTATTCTTCTCAGGAATAGATCCCAACGATAAAATACAATTGATTTACAATGATTTCCTTTTTAGAAAGGGAATATTAAAATTTAAATTCAAAGATCCATTTACCCCTGTAGCCTTATGATCAAGCCAAAAAAAGTAAGTAAATTTAAAAAAACTGTCGCTATTTATTTAGCGATGATGATTCTTTTGGAAACCTTTCAGCCAATGCAGATGTATGCTTTGACGAGCGGGCCTACACAGCCTGAATTCAATTCTTTTACACCCATAGGCACTTCAGATATGGTAGACTTAGCAAGTGGTGACTTTAATTACAATATTCCAATCATGGATGTGGGTGGATATCCACTGAATCTTGCATACAATTCAGGAATAACCATGGATCAGGAAGCATCTTGGGTAGGACTTGGATGGAATCTAAATGTAGGACAGATAGAAAGACAAGTTCGAGGTTTGCCAGATGATTTTAGAGGCGATGAAATGACTTATGAAAACAATTTAAGGCAAAACAGAACGGTAGGTATTAATGTAGGTGTTAATGGTGCTTATACTGGTTTTGATGCTTTGCAATTGGGTGTTGGATTGGGAGTTGAATCTAATAATTATGAAGGAATTTCATTTAAACCTTCTTATGGTATTGGATTTAATTTTAATGGCAACGTATCGGTTGGGATGGATTTCTCAAGTTCTTTAGACGGTGGCGCTACAGTAACTCCTAGAATTGGTATTTCTACTAAAATGCAAGATAACGGCTGTGAAACTACTTCACTAAACAGCTCTATTTCTTTAGGTTTAAATAGCAGAAAAGGAGTTGAAAATCTTAATGTATCTGCAAGTATTAGTCAACAAGGAGAAACTGCGGATAAAAAGACCGGCCGAGATGGTAACGACTATTATGATAATATTAAAAGAGCTTCTGGCGGCGGCGGTATTGGCGGCAGTATTTCTTTCAATAATTTAAGTTATACTCCTACTAAAAGAATTGGATTTAGAAATGAAAACTTTTCTTTTAACGGCGCTATTGGAGGAGAGGTCTTTGGAATAGAAGGTCAGGTTCAAGTTACAGGCTATGGTTCTTATCAAAGTGTTGCAGATGAATATCGTAACAGAACAGAAAAAGGTTATGGCTATGAAAATACTGAATATAAAAAAGTAAATGAGTCTGGAGTCTTAGATTTTAATAGAGAAAATGAAAAAACGGTAAGCAAAAACACGCTGGCTCTACCGGTAACAAATTATACTTATGACACTTATAGTATAGACGGACAAGGTGTATCAGGTATGTTTAGACCGTATAGATCAAAAGTAAGCAGTGTATATAATGACGAAGTTGTGGATCTTGGCAAAAGCCAAAATTTTGGTGTTGAAGTTGGTTTAGGTAATTTATTTCATGCCAGTGGTGATTTTAAGAAAGCTCCCTCTGAAAGTACTACAGGCGGATGGTTCGAAAATAACAATGTATTAGCCCGTTTTAACGAAAAAAGCACTGATAAAAAAGAATTGACTTATGAACCCGTTACCTTCAAAATGGTTGGTGCTGCAATAGTAGATCCAGAAACTATTTATAAAGATAAAATATACGAGACAAAAGCCTTAAGAGTTGATATTGACGGAAATAAAAAAAATACGTACACTAGTCCTTATACATTTACAGGTGGCAGCTATGGCAATACAGAAATAAAGAGATCGAAACGATTTGTACGAAGTCAGGTCATTCAGAAAATTACAAGCGCAGAAGCGTCTAGAGATAAATTTATTATAAAAAACGATAATGCTAGACCACACCACACCGCTGGAATAAAAGTTTTGCAGGCAGATGGTACCAGTTATGTGTACGGAGAAACAGCTTACAATATCAAAAAATCAGAAGCTACTTTTGATGTTTCTGGAAAAAGTGGCAACAACACTACCGGACTAGTTGAGTATAATGGATCTCTTTATGGAAACGGGGATAATAAAACAAGTGATGAATATGTAAACAGAGTAATAACTCCTGCTTATGCACATAGCTATCTATTATCTACTGTTCTTTCATCAGATTATCAAGACATTGATGACAATGGACCAACAATAAATGATTTGGGTGCTTTTACTAAGTTTGAATATACGACAGTCTCAGCTTATAAATGGAGAGTACCTTTTGAAAAAAACACCGCAACCTATAATGAAGGCCTTATTTCAAAAAAAGACGATCAAAAAGGAAACTATTTATATGGCGAAAAAGAACTTAAATATCTTGATAAAATAGTCACTAAAACTCATGTGGCATTCTTTGATCTTGAAGACAGAAAAGATGCTATTGCTGTTGCTGATGAAAATGGAGGTGCAGGTTCAGGAAGAATGAAAAAGCTTCATGCAATACGATTATATTCTAGACCAGAAGTTACTGACGCCACAGGTGCGATTTTTGATCCGTCTAAAATTGCAGGAAGCGCTGTAAAACCAATAAAAACTGCGCATTTTGTATATAGCTATAATATATGTAAAGGAATGCCAAATAATGACAAAAGTACTTCGCTTACACCTAATGAATTAAGTAATAACGGTGGAAAATTAACGCTTGAAAAAGTATATTTTACGTATCGAGGTTCTAATATGGGAAAATATACGCCATATGTTTTCAATTATGGAGCAGATGACTCCGTTAACAATCCTGACTATGACATGAAAGGATTTGATATTTGGGGAAATTACAAAAAAAATCCTGCTAATAGCGGCAATATAAATACTCCATTATCTAATACTGAATTTCCTTTTGTTGATCAAAATAAAACAAAAGTAAGTCCTGACTTAACTAAAAATCAAGCCGATATTAATACCGCTTCCTGGAACTTGAAATCAGTTACATTACCCTCTGGAGGAGAAATCAAAATCGAGACTGAAAGTGATGATTACCAATACGTGCAGGACAAAAAAGCAATGCAAATGTATAAAGTAATTGGTGTCGGGAATGATGTAGTTCCTAATATAGATGAAGGCACAAACATATTATACAATGGCAGTAATCATAAAAAGTTCTTGTACGTAAAACTAAGTAATGATAATCTATTAACGGCTGATGGCAGATTCTCAAGACAGGAATTTCTTGATAAATATTTAAGTGAGAATTTAGATTTAAGAAAGCCTATTCAGTTTAAGTTTATGCTGAATATGTCTAATAATGCACAACAGTATGAATATGTTTCAGGCTATTTTAAAATAGCAAATACTACTGAAATTGACATTAAATACAGTTTTGATTTAGGAGGAACAATAGCTTCTATTCCGGTAGAATTTTTAGCAAGGGATAAAGGAACCGGTAACGAAGTAAATCCAATTGCAAAAGCTGGGTGGGGTTTTGGGCGTACGTTCCTGAATAGATTAACATGCGGTATAAACGATGATCCTGCAGCAACAGATTTTAATTCTATTGTAAAAAACCTGAGAGGCAGTTTAAGTATTATAAAAGAAATGTTTGATGGGCCGAATGGTTATTTACAAACTAAAGGACGTGCAAGAATTTTTAAACCTGAAAAGTCTTGGATCCGATTAGAAAATCCAGATGGCCATAAATTGGGGGGAGGACTTCGAGTTAAATCTGTAAAATTAAGCGACAATTGGACGCAAATGCTTGAAGGCACAGCAGGAACAAGATTGAACGACATGGAGTATGGTCAAACCTATTCTTATGATGATACCGATGGAAAATCTAGTGGAGTAGCGACTTTTGAACCTAATATGTGTGCTGAAAATCCTTTTGTAGAGCCTTTTTATAATGCAAAAGGAAATTATGCAGAAACTGTAGCTGCACCTATGGAAAGCAATTATGTAGAAAAACCATTTGGAGTTAATTTTTTCCCTGCCGCAAAAGTTACTTATGGAAGAGTCACAGTGAAAAATTTGGATTGGAAAGATAATAACACTGGAAGCGTTGTAAAAAAACACGCCACTGGAAATGTAATAACAAAACATTATACCAGTCATGATTTTCCAACAAAAGTGTCCTACACCGATGTGAAGATGATTAACGGAATTACAGAAACCAGCATTATTAAAGATCTGTTGAAGAATGTCATAAGAGGCGGAAATATAGATGTTAGAAATCTATTGACAATGACCCAAGGCTATTCTATTGAAACCAATGACATGAATGGCAAAGTGAAATTACAGGAAGTGTACAATGAAGCCAAAGAAATAGTTTCTTCCGTTGAATACAAATATAATTTAGATGAACAAGGAAATATAGATAACAATATTACTACTGTAGATGAAAAAGGAAATGTATCTAAAAAATTAATTGGCGTTGACTATGATTTAATAAATGACTTTAACAGAAGTTTTGCTAAAACAGAAACCTCTGGTTTTAAAGCAAATGTTGCAGGTTATCTAATTCCTGTTGGGATATTTCCAATACCTATATTTATACCTACGGTCTTTCCAGAATCATCTACGAACATTAATGAACTTCGTACAGCAGTAACCACAAAGCATGTACATAAAACTGCTCTATTGGTTGAAAAAATAGCAACTGATTTGGGTGCTACCGTATCTACAAAAAATCTTGGATGGGATGCCAGTACAGGTGATGTACTCTTAACAGAAACTGTTAATGAATATAGTGATCATTACTATTCTTTCAACTTCCCTGCTTATTGGATGTATGATGGAATGGGGTTGGCTTCTCAAAATATTGGTATTGAAGGAAAATTGATTGCTAATTCAACAGCCCCTAATGGCGCTAGTGGTAATCCAGGTCTAGGTCAGGCTGGAAACGCTTACTTTAAACTCGAAAATGGGGATGTTTCTAAAATATTCCATGTCGGAGATGAGCTCGCTGTAGATAACGGTGTAGTTCAGTCATCTGGAGTATGGGGCCAAAGCTTACCCGCAGTATATAAATTATGGATAGTAGGATTTAATAGCGATAAAACAGGTGTTTTATTAATGGATAGAAATGGAAATTATATCAACAAATGTGAAGATTTAAATAATTTTAATTTTAAAATTGTTCGTTCTGGATATAAAAATATGCAAACCGCCTCAATGGCTTCGATTACTTCTATGATCAATCCGATAAAGAATGGAAAGCTAGATCAAGATTCATTTCAATTCAACTCGAACTCAAGTTTTAATCCTAGAATAATTAATGCAAGCGCAGTTGTTTATAAGGATCATTGGAATACACAAGTTGAATCTAATCTTCCGTATTATCCAAGTTATAATTCTAGCAGTGCTGTCTCACATATAGATCCAGCTACTGGCAATATTATAATTGACAAAGATCTAAACTTGATTTATCCTTCTGGAGATGTTAAATACCCTAATGACGTTAAAGTAAATCCTTATCTCTGGAACATTAAAGGTAATTGGAGAGCCGAAAAATCGTATGCCTATTTAACAGGCAGAAATAGCAGAAGAGGAGATAGTAATAACCCTAGAAACGAAGGTTTCTTTACTAGTTTCAACCCTTTTTATAAACTAGACCGCAGCTCTCAAATTCCTGTTTGGAAGATTGACGATACCAATTGGACCTCTGCAAGCAGTGTTACTAAATACAGTCCTTATGGAGCAGAATTAGAAAACAAAGATGCGCTAGAACGCTACAGTGCAGCACAGTATGGTTATATGTATAAACTGCCTATGGCGGTAGCTTCTAACTCGAAATACCAACAAATAGGATACGAAGGATTTGAGGAAAAGAAAACTGTAACTACCAAAAAACATTTTGGTTTTGCAAATGACAAGCTAAATATTGATTCTAATCAATCTCATACTGGAAAAAATAGTCTAAAAGTATCTAAAGGTACTTCTAGCACGATGACGAGAAATTTGTTTGCCAGTATTCCTAAAATTGATGAGGCGAAGTGTCCTGCTGTTGTTGTAAATCCTCCCGTTACACAAAACTATCAAATCGACCTATGGTATATGGAAAATCATACTAGTTCCCCTAATAATGTTTTAATAATTAATTATGGAATAACAGATAAAATTACACAAAGACCAATATATGGGATTAGTTTAGACTTACAAGTATACCATCCAGATGACCAAACCTGGTATACTGTGGCGACGATACGTGATGAAATAGGTGACGCAGATGGAACAGGCTTTACCAATTTATATAACTTCCCTGTAGAAAATTCATATTATCGATTAAGATATTTTACGCTAGATCATGAAGAAATAATTTCTGGCCAAATGACAATTCACTAATAAGAAATTTAAATAATCAAAATTTTATTAAGGTAATAGACTATTAATAAAGTTAAAACTTAAATAATATTTTTTGTATCTAAAAATTTAAAAATGAAAAAAATAATACTGTTTATCTTTTTTATATTCTTATTGTCCTCTAGCTTGGCTTTTGGTCAGAACATGGGTTCGTATAGGGTAAAAACAATGCTTTACATTAGTCCTGGAGGTGGAAATTACGGTGACGGATGCAGAAACGATGTAAATATTACTTTGATTTATAAAGACGGTATTGTACAAGCTCTGAGTAAGAACTTAAGCGGTATATCACGAGGACAAAACACTTATTATGAAAGTAATGTAGATGTTTTAGCAAATAGGGTTCCAGATAAAATTCAAGTCAAATCTTCTAGAAACTGGAAGAGAACAATAGGCGGATGTGGAGGAAATGGTTCTTTTAATGACGATTTAAAAGAAGGTACTTTTGCATTTTGTACAAATACTTACAATGATATTGTAAGATGGTGGAACGATCAATTAACAATAACAAATGTTCCTTTACTTAAAATCAAGGACACTGGTGCAAGTACTCTACTTCCAATTAATGATAACATTATAATAGAATCAGATATAGGTTTTCCTTCGAGTGAATATAATTGGCAATATTCTTTAAACGCAACAACTTGGATTGATTTGCCACAATTTAGCGGTATGCCTTCATTAAATACTAATGCTGCAATTATTTTGGGGAATACTAATGTAAATAGTTATGTGAACAAGAACATTTATATTAGACAAAGAGCAACCTGTAATGCATTTTCAAATATAGTCACTTATATTATAAAGCGATATTCACAAGCAAATCAAGCAGCACTTGATGAATTGTCTAACAGTTCTTTTATGCCGGAAGCTGGTAAATATATTGTTTCAGGCTGGGTAAAAGAAAATGTTGCGCAACAGCAAATTACGTATTCTCAAAGCAACATATCAATTTCTATTGCAAATGGCAATGGAGCATCATTCTATTCTGAAACATTTAAGCCTTCTGGAGCAATTATAGACGGTTGGCAACGCATTTTGGGCATTATTGAAATTCCTGCTATAGTTGCAGAAAATAATCCAAGTTTAGAAATCGCTTTAAATTGTACTAACACTACGGCAGACTGCTATTTTGATGACATTCGATTTTTCCCTTACAATGGGAATTTAAAAAGTTTTGTTTATGATGAAGATACCCAAAAACTCATGGCAGAATTAGATGAAAACAACTACGCCTCGTTTTATGAATATGATCTCGAAGGAGGATTGGTAAGAGTGAAGAAAGAAACAGAAAAAGGAGTTTATACCATACAAGAAACGCGAAGTAATAGTCCAAAAAGGGAATGATAATTCCTTGATTGTTAATAGTTCTGATTTTATTGAACAACAGTTCTATTGGTCAAACCGAAGGGGTATTTAAACTTATTTTGAAAATAATTTTGAATCCATCCCTCCTATTTAACGCCAATTATTTCAGTATCAATAACAATCTTTTGGAAAAGTTTAAAACATATAAGTTAATCACGTTATAATTATAATATGAATATATCATTGAATGTGTTAAGTAAAAAGATAAGCTTAATTGGGTTATTGTTCTTTACAGTACTACTCAGCGCACAAGTACAAGAAAGAGAGTATACTAGTTTTAAGCCAACAGCGATTACCAGTTTTGGCAATGCTCCTATCTCTATTTTTGATTCAGAAGCTAATTTTCCGAATCAAAACAATTTAGGCTCTTATTGCTACTTGTCATTAAGTATCGATAATAATCTAGCACCATATGTCGCTTATGAATTAAAGGCAACTTTTAGAGTAACTCCTTTAAAACAAGACGGCAGTAATGATACTTCTTTTGATAAAGAATTGACAGTTAATTATAACCCCAATCCTGCTAAAAACGGAGGTGCAAACTTTAGCGATTTAAGTTATTTAAAAATCGAAAACAGGTTTGGTATCAGAGTACAATTGATTTCATACAATGCATTGAATACAGCTAACGGAAACGTAGTACCAAATAATGCTTTCGTTAATATGGGTTTCAAGACAAAAAGGTATTATGCAGTATCACAACAATTGCCTAATCCGATTGGCTCAACTAATGCTACAGGAAGTTCAGTAACCATTAACTGGGCAAGTTTAGCTGGTGCTTTAGAATATGAATTAGAATGGACTTGGATTGATAATTATAGTAATGAAGGCATAACTGCTCATTTATCTGGAGATCAAATTCCATTTAAAGAGAGAGATTTTGAACTCAATAATACCCGAATCATAACTTCTAAAAACACATTTGAAATACCCTTAATATACAGTAAAGGGTATTTGATATATAGAGTACGAGGAATCAGCAGAAATACAGAACTTGTTAAATATTATGGTAATTGGAGTTCAGGAACTAGTGTAAAAAACACAATTGCTGATTGGCCTCATCAGAGCATTATTTCTGAACATGAAGCTGGCAAAAACTGGCAATTTCAAGCGAGCTATGCCGAAGATGGAAAGAAAAAAGAAATCGTCAGTTATTTTGACGGCTCATTGAGAAATCGCCAAACAGTAACCAAAATAAATACCGATAATACTACTATAGTAGGAGAAATTATTTATGACAGTCAAGGAAGAGCCGGCCTAGAGATATTGCCTGCTCCAAATGTTGATTCTAATATTCATTATTTTAAAAATTACAACTTAAATAGCCAAAGCAAATCCTATTCTTTTAAAGATTTTGATATAGATGGAGGAAGCTGTTTTAGCAATGTTTCTGGAATGTCGGATAGTTCTGGATCAAGCAGGTATTATTCTCCAACGGGATATTCGGATTTTTCTTCAAGAACTAACCAGGCTTATGTACCGGATGCCAAACTATATCCTTTCTCACAAATAGAATACACACCTGACAACACAGGCCGAATAGCTAGAAAAGGCGGCGTGGGTGTAGAGCATCAGCTTGGCAGTAATCATGAGATGAAATATTTTTACACAACACCTTCAGCTCCAGAGCTGCATAGATTGTTTGGTTATAGTGTAGGTGAATCTTCTCATTATAAAAAAAATATTGTAGTTGATCCTAATAAACAAGTATCTGTAAGTTATCTAGATCCACAAGGGCGCACTATTGCTACGGCGTTGTCTGGAAAATCACCAAATAACCTTATTAGCTTGCCAGAAGAAAACGTAGATACTAAGGCTAATGCTGATGCTAACGGTCATGGAAGTGTTACTGCAGACTTACTCAACAAACTTGCAGTTACTGATGCAGATACAGCAAAAGACAACAACATATTACAATCGACAGGAATATTTCCTCAAAGCAATGATATTTTGACTCTTTCAAAATCAGTAGAAGTCACAAATGACGGAGAAGGATATGACTTTGAATATAGTTTAGATCAAACAAACTCATTCTCTCCTTTTTATTGCCCAACAGGTTTATATCCTTTCGTGTATGATGTTAAATTGGGTTTAAAAGACGATTGTGGCAATGAAAAATTAGATACGCCTATTTTTAAAACTGTTGGTACGTTTAGTTTATCAGGCAGCAATATTCCGGCAAGTCTGCCTGTAGTTAAGTCAAAAGCAACTTTAAATACAGGAAGCTATAGTCTGAAAAAAGAAATTAAGGTAAATGAAAAAGCATTAAACGATTACGCTGATGATTACATAAAAAAATTGACCACAGCTAGTTCTGAATGCTATATTGATCCTAATGATCCAAAATTTGGATTATCACCCAATACTCAATTTATTTATGATTCGTGTAATATTACATGTGAGAGCTGTACAAAAAGTATAGGAACAAAATTGAATTATGTTCAAGGTGCTTTCGATAAATTATACGGCAAAGTAGTTCTAAGTGTATACGCGTCAGGCAATACAACAAGCATTACATTAAACAATGGTGCTACAGATATGGAAGGCAATATAATAACAGTATCTGATGTAAATTCTTTAAATATACGTTTCAGTAGAGAATGGGATTTGTTATATGCAGAATGTGATAAAATATGTAATCCTACATTCGTTGATTTTGAAACTTCTTGTCAAATGAATGAAAATTTATTGATCTCAGATTTGAGACCTAATGGACAATATGGAGCTACTGATGTAAATACTATAGATGCAAACGGAAATAAAGTACCCAATTCAAATTTTGACAAATTAAGTGTTTTCAATTCAGATGGTAGTCTTTATTATAACGGTGCAACCACTGGAAACAACTGGAAACATCCTAGAAGAGCAATTAGCCCTACTCAAGATCAAGTAGATACTTATAAAGATTCTTATGGAGTTCCGTCAGTAATTGAAGTTAAAATAATAGACAATACAAGTACTCCTAAAATATATTCACCTGAAGTTGATCCGGCCTTTACTCCTGTCCTTAGTCCTGCAAAAGCTCCAGACGGGAGTGATATTTGGACCGTACAGCCAGAGCAATTGAAGGACGTAAGCGATTTTATAGCGCATTGGGAAGACAGTTGGGCGCAATCTTTATTACTTTATCACCCAGAATATAGATATTTAGAATATAGCCGTGAAATATGCCAAAGAACAATAAACTTTACTATAGCTAAAAGTACAGGAACAATTTCTACACCTTTATCTTCTGATGGTTATGATTCTTATTTAATGAATACTGCAACTTATGCTGATGCATATTCAAAAGGATTTATTGATTTTGACAGTGCAGGAAATTCAGGCAAATTCAAAATTTACAATAATGACCCTTATTTTAAACAAGCACAATCTCCTGCTCCATTTGAAGATGCCACTCTTTATAGTATGAGAGTTGGTACTGGAAGTATAATGTATCAGGCTATAAACAACAGTTACATCGGAGCAGATAATACTAATTTAACTATGTATCAAGTAGCTGTACAAAGTGTATTGTGCAACTCTTTTTCTCAATGTGACTTAACTAATATTACATTAAGTGCATCTGAAAAAAATGAGGTATGGAATGTTTATAAAGGTTTGTACATCGGATTAAAAAATAAAATCAAACATATATTCAGCAATATATATGCTATGCAGCGCAAATCTTTTAATGGCTGTGTAGGTCAAGCATCTTCTAGTGCAATTACAGATGTTTTGAGTGATAATTTCACTCAGAAAAAGTTGCTGTCTAATTATATTCAAAATAACATTGTTACTGCAGGCTCTTTATGTGAAAGCAGCAGTGCAATATTATATCAAAGCAAACAAAAAAATTATCTTCCAGCAGATTTTGGATACAACTCGAGCTTAAGTCCTACAGATGCTATGGCCAATGCAGTTCAAGCAAACCATTTTGAGTATTATGCTCAAACTGGAAATTGCCCACTTTTGTTTGACTTCGATATATTTTTGAATGGATTTTTCAAAGATGGTGCTTTTACTTCACCAGTATCTTTATCGAATGCAGCTTTTAATAAGTCGTATATTACCAAAGAATTGATTAAAAAATTAATTATTCCTTCGGCTAATCAAACATTAGAAGGATTATTTGCAAATGGATTACAGCCTTTAACTGTTTCAACACCAGCAACAGGAGCAACTTTGACTATTAACATTACTCCAAAAACTGGAGGAGATTTTTCAACTTGTCCAATTTCAGTACAACTGCCTAAAACAAGTGGTTATACTTGGGCAAATTACGGCTCTTCTTGGTCTATTAAAAATCTAAAGCAAATCTATTACGATTTAGGAAATTCAAAACCTTCAGAAGGAAAATACAAATTCTCTGTCGTGGCTGAAATAGGAGCTGTTGGAAGTAATGAGATTTCTAATGAAATTATTCTAACCGGAGAAACTTGCGCTCCTATAGGGGAATGCGGGACATCTCCAAATGCTATTGGTGAAGTTTTAGATCCTAATCAAGCAACAAATGACCAGGGAGTTGGCTGTAATAAAAAATCTAAGTTTGAAAAAGCTTTGATACCTCTTTTCAACGAATTAAAAACAAAAGGTACCTTTAATAGCACTACGCCTATTGATATAAGTAATTATACAGCGTATAATAATTCTTATTTAGAAGAATTTTTCGGAGCCAATACTAGTATAACTTGGGAAAGAAATGCACAAAATATATATTTCAAACAAGGTACAAATATCATTGCAAACCTTGTTCTAGAATCTGTCAGAGAAGGTGTTTTGATTGACTCTTATACCTTCAAAAAATTTGAGTCTATAACAATTAAGTCCCCAGATAATAATGCTGAAAGTTCATTTCAGTTAGTTACTTCTGGCAATACTAATTTCACTACTGGTACAGCTATTTTAAAAGGAACGTTAAAACTTTTTACTAATAATTTTGACTGTTGTCCTTTTGTTGCTATTATGGATGATGACCGCGATGGAGTTCCAAATGAGCTAGACAACTGTCCAACTACACCAAATACAGATCAATTGGATATTAATCCTAAAGATGGTATTGGAGATGCTTGTCAAAATGTTATTCCGTGTGAAGGTCTATCTATAGCTGCCTGTAGCAATTCAGAAACTGAAATTACTTTTGAAAACGATCTAAAAGACTTTATAAATCAAATTTTATCTGATCCTAATTATACAATTAATTATGGAGGAGTAGCATCACCTGACACTGCAATTTATCGCGTCTGCAGCGAGTACCCTGCTATGAATAATCTTATCAATAATTCTAATTTAGTGGCTCGTTTTGAAAGATATAGAAAAGCAAATCTCCCTAATTTTCCACCAACTGACCTTTATCAGTTTCAGGTCAATTATTCAGGTTTTAGGGACACCATAATTATTTCGTTCCATGATAACGAAGGCAATCAAATGCCTGTCTTTTGGATAGGGGTACCTCCTAGTTATATCGTTCAAGAGCCAATTCTTCATCTTAACAAAATTGATATCGATTCAAATAATGTATTACATATAAATTATGATACTGAAAGCCAAAAATGTGTTGCATTCGAAGGAACAATATCTATGTCTTTAGGTGATGATGATTTTTGTAATTTCTTTGCTCCTCTAGTACCTGCGGAGATTGAAAAAATAGTTAGTTGCGAAAATTCGCAAGAAAATGAAGAATTATATGAAAATGGATTAAAAAACATTTTAAATGAAGTTATAGCTGCAAATTACCAATTTAATCCTAATGGGGGTTTTGTAAATGATGCTACTACAATAAATGCATACCCTAATGTAAATTCATTTGTTCAGGAAACTCAATTGGAGAGCAGATTTCAAAAATTAAAAGAAAGTTTTGCGGCTAGTTATCCAAATAATTATGATGTAGAAATATCAAAATGTCAAATATTTTCATCTTCGGATTATTTTGCAATAGGATTCTTCGATCATGATTATGTAAGTCCAGCTTCTGCAGGATCATGGGGAACAGGCGGCATAGACAAAATATTTTGCAGAATTGAAATGGATTTTGGAATCCAAGATATTGCTACTGTTTTAAGTGTAGATTATATAGGCGATAGCAGTCTTTTAATTTATTATAAGAACAAAAATAGCAATGTAATAGAGTCGAAAATTGTATTTCTGCAAAATAGAATGAACTTTTATGCTCCAGGTACAATGCTAGATGCAGGTCCTAGTGATTTCTGTGATTTCCTTTCAGACAATACAGTTGCCAGAGCGAGAATGATTGCTGAGTCTGTACCATCAAATGATTATTATTTATTACAAAGTGATGCAATCAGTTTACAAGAACTAGCCAGTAAAGCAACTGCTAGATCTAAAAAAGCTACAAGTTCTCTTAGAAGTGCTGTTAAAAGCTCTCAAAGGTTATTAGCTTCGGTAGAAACATGTACTACATGTATTCCTCAAACTGTAGCTCCTGTCGCTTGCGATGAAAAGAAAGCTGCTTTTATAAGCGGGATGAATAAAATAAGCATAGCTGATTACTCAGTGCCACAAGCTACTCTTGATAATTTTTGCAATAATGGTTATCAGTATATTTCAGACAGCTATATCAGATACTTAACTGAACTAGATGTTAAAGAGCTTTATGATATCCGTTTTAGAACACTTGCAGAATTTGGAGACACTTACTTGCATTACGGTTTTAACGGTATCAATGCTGTGATAGAGCAATACAAAAAATATTATACAGATAATATAGCTAATAATGAGGTAACTCCTGTGCTGAACTGGAATGATTGGGTAGAAACTGTATTTAGACCAGCTAATAATGGTAAAATTTGTCCTCCAGCAGCATTAACTAGTGTGGTTTCACCTAGTCTACCTGAAGAGACAGAATCAACTTGTGAAAAACTTGTAAAAAACATTGCTGAAGCTTTTTCTGCAGATAATTATAATAATTTACTGCAAGAGAAACGCAAAGAATTTATTGCATCGTATATCAAAAAAGCGATGTCAGAGGTTGTTGAAAATCTTGACATGACGTATTATGATCAAGAATATCAATATACGCTTTATTATTATGACCAAGCAGGAAATCTTACTCAAACTGTAGCTCCAGAAGGAGTAAATCGCTTTTCACCAGCTGATATTAAAGCAAAAAATGCACTAATAGAAGCTTACAAAATAGCTGATGACCCACTTAAACAATTTACAGGTGATATTTCGAATTTACAGCCTAATCATAAATTTAAGACCGAATACCGCTACAATTCATTAAATCAGTTAGTTTGGCAAAATACTCCAGATGGCAATACCACAACTTTTGCTTATGATAAATTGGGCAGAATCATTGCCTCGCAAAACCGAAAACAACTAACAGGAACTGTTGCCAAAATGAGCTATACAAACTATGATAGCCTAGGAAGGATAAATCAGGCTGGCGAAATAGAAAGTTTTGTATTTAATGCAGCCAATCCATCCGCATCTGTAAGTTATAGTATATCTGCCGAAGGAAGACTTTTGCGCAGTCCAAAACCTATTGGAGCTGTAAATGCCATAGTAGATGGTTTTGAGAGCAGTTTGCCTAAAACTCAGGTTACAAGAACTATTTATGATGAAGATCCAGAAGTAGAACCTACTGTCAAAGCTTCTTCATTATTTATTACAAATGTTGCAGCAGGAGTTAATCCAGCATACAATAACCGTAATAGAGTAACTGGAATATTCTATCATCAAAATTATACGAATGCGAATACTTTTGATAACGCCATTTTATATAATTATGATGTGCACGGCAATGTAAAAGAGATAGTTAATTACTATACTGCTCTAAAAAATCCTAATTGTACTCAAACTGTTATCAACACAACCACAGGACAAACAAATGACTGTGAAGTTCATTTAAAAAGAATTGTTTACGATTATGATCTTATAAGCGGCAATGTAAATACAGTTAAATTTCAGCCTAACAAATTTGATCAATTTACGCATCGCTATAACTATGATGCAGACAATCGTATTGTAAATGTCGAAACATCATCAGATGGTACACTTTGGGAAAAAGATGCTAGCTACAAATATTATGCACACGGACCTTTAGCGAGAGTAGAATTAGGCGACAAAAAAGTGCAGGGAATAGATTATGCTTATACGCTACAGGGCTGGTTAAAAACAGTTAATGGAGAAAACCTATCTAGCAGTGATAATGACTTAGGCAAAGATGGAGCATCTGCAAGTTCTACAAAAACAAAAGATGCTTTTGGTTATTCTTTAAGTTATTATGACAATGACTATAAAGCGATATCAGGGGATAACGGAAGTGACTCTTTCAAACCTTTAATGGTAAGTCGTAATACAACTGGCACAAGCCTTCAAAACTTGTACAATGGTAATATTAAGCAAATGACAACAGCTATTCGTAAAGAAGGCGATCAGTTGCTTGCTATACAAAAAAATAATTATAGTTACGATCAGCTGAATCGTATAAAAACAATGACTTCTCAAGCTTTTGATGCTTTCACAATGCAAGCAGCTGAAAGTTATGAATCCAGCTATTCTTACGATAAAAACGGTAATTTACAAACCATGCGTAACACCGCACCGGGCGTTTATCCTAACTCAACACTACCAAATCCAGAGATGGACAACTTTACCTATAAATACATTCCTGGAACTAACAAGCTAACAAATGTATTTGATGTGGCTAAAGATATATTTACCGATACTGGTATTGATATCAAGCAAAATCTAATTGAAAAGGCTAATTATAATCTAGGTGATTCTAATACGTATAACTATGTTTATGACGCTATTGGTCAATTGATACAAGATAAAAACGAAGGTTTGACTATTGACTGGCGTGTTGATGGCAAAGTTGAAAAAGTTACTAACAGCAAAGCTGGTGTTACTATCTTCTTTGATTATGATGGATTAGGCAATAGAATAGCAAAACGTGTACAACGTGGTCTTGATATCGTTCGTACGCATTATGCTCGTGATGCACAAGGCAATGTATTAGGAGTTTATGAAGAAAACTATAAGGTTAACGAACAGGGAAATAGTACTGAATCGTTATATCGTCTAAAAGAACACGACCTTTTTGGCAGCAGCCGTCTTGGACTCGAAGAATCTAATTTACTGATATACAAATTAGGAAATAGTTCCATTGCAAGCACAGGCAGAATAGCTGCAAAAACTAGTGCTTTAACTAAGAATTCTATATTGACAGGAACACCTGTTATTAGAGATTATTCGCTTCACTTTGATACTGCAACGGCTTCATCAACTTGGGGTATGTATTCGAATAATTCGCCTGCAATAGATCCAGATATGAAAAGTTTAAATTTGGACACATCCATTAAACTGATTAATGCCAATCCTGCTAATGGAACATATTTTGTAGGTGAATTGCAATACAAAGGCGTTAAACAAGAATCTGTTACCAAAAGTAAAATAGTAGATATAAAAGGTGTCGCTAACAATTGTGTCAGAAGAGTAGACAATGGTGATTTGATAAATCTTTTTAGAGTATCTGCAGGTAGTTGTACAACAGCAAATCCAGTATCTGTTTTTGGCCCTGCCGAAACAGGATTACTAGAATTTAAAACTGCCAGTTTACTAACAAATACCAATAGGGTAAAAGTTGGACTTACTATCAATAATCTTTTTTATGGTTTTAGGACAGTTAGGAATTCAGGGTTAACACAGCCAAGATTATATTACTCAAACGGAAATGCAGAAATTTTATATGGCACATACACTACAAATCAGATTTTGAAAATTGGAAAAACATTAGAATCTGGTAAATTTTTTATTACTCTTTACAAGGGAACAGCTATTGTGTTCAAAACACAAATTACACCAGGCGCTGCTGTTACTACTATAGATATAGCTGTACCTACACCGTTGGTTGCGTCTGTACAAGATCTTAAAGTTACCAAAGATGTAATTGAAAGCCAAACTAAAGAAATCACAAATCAAGTTCAAATTAACCTAGTTAAAAACAATAATTCGATTAGCCCTAAGATTACAGTTAATCAATACACTAAAATTACATCAGACAGCCCCGTTACTGCAACAATCAAAAGCTATGATGTGACTTTACAAGCAAATTTATTGACTACACCAGCCAATAGCATAGCTATAAAATTGAATACTACTTTTGGTACCAATCCTACCCTACTCGATGTAAATGGTTTCACGCAAATTGTTGAAAACAGAGCTAATTGGATCACACCAACAACAGTTAACCCAGCCAGTATACCGGCCGAAAACATTAATAAATTAGGAGGAGCTGGTAATGCCAGAGCACTTGGATTTGATATGTGTTATTTTAATTATGGTATCAATACTTTACAAAACGGGTTTACTTTTGACGATGCAACAGATTTGGCAAACACAAGTAATCCTCCTGTATCGAGTTTAGGAATACCAATAAACAATAATGTAATTCGTACTCTGGCACCTTGCCTGCCGGATACCGATGGAGATGGTATATTTGATTTATACGAAGTAAATAATGACCTAAGTTTTATAGATACTGATGGTGACGGTATAGCAAATCATGACGATAAAGATGACGATGGTGATGGTATTTATACCCTAAATGAAGGAGCGAACCCTGATGGCGACAAAAATCCTGCAACGGGAGCTACTCTAAATACTAATGCAATAGCTTCAATTCAGAATCCGAAAGCGTCAATCAACACCATACCTAACTATCTAGATGTTGATGATGATGGTGATGGTTATGCTACTTGGGAAACTTATGAGGGAGGCCCTGGAATGCTAAATGCTGCTACAACAGGTAGTACTTATACACTTAATACGGATGCACCAACGGATGGAATACCAAACTATTTGGATCCTACAAACGGACTTTTTACACCTGCGTTGCCTATAGTTCAAAGGAGTTTCTTATCTTCGATTGGAGATAAACGTTACGAGTTGTCAAATCACTTAGGAAACGTACTAGCCGTTATATCAGATAAAAAGATACCAACGACCATAGCTGGCGAGTTTAATGCCGAAGTTCTAAGCTATTC
>NZ_JADKPS010000011.1:0-79941 GCF_015350755.1 Flavobacterium sp. JLP
CCACCTTTATTTACATCTGCAAGCCTTTTTATTATATATTTTCCATATATTTTATAACTCGCTGGTATGGCGTTTTTTACAATACAAAGTTTTTTTAATGATTTTGAGATTATTGGTGCTTTTAGCCGTTTTAATCTGTTTTGTCTGGATTTAGCGAAAAAAATAATAAGATGCGAACTCTTGTTTTTCGCGATTTTTTTAATCTCGCAAAGGTGCGAAGATGCAAAGTTTTCTTTTTTTTCTTCTGAAATGGTCTTTTCTTGCAGATTTTTTCTTCTGAAAAACTGATGGCCCTAGCCCCGATAGTCCCGAGGATTCGGGAGGAAATCCTTTTTGGGGCGGGGTTCGCCTCAAAAAGATTGAAGCGGATAGCGGGAATAGCTTCTAATTAAATTCCAAAATAGAAAGGCTTCTACTTCGTTCAGCTAGGCAATTGGTATATTTTATAGATATTGGTAAATATATTACTTTACAAATAAGAGGCACGGCTGTGCGTCTCTACCGAAAATCGCGACTTAATTTATTCTACATATATATGTATAAAAAATAAACCCGACACGTTTGAAAACCTATCGGGATGTATGAATAAAATCTACCCTTATATATAGTGTACTTATATATGTATACTTTCGTTTAAAGTTTCGATTGCTTCTTTTGTGATTTGAATGCTTTTTAGTTTTGCCTGATGATCGAAGATTGGACTTGTTAGCATTAGTTCATCAATTCTTGCGTAGTCGATGAACTTTTTTAAATCGGTAACTAATTGTTCTTTGTTTCCTGTGAAGGTTCCGGCTGTCATTTGATTGACATGGAAACGTTCTTGCTCGTTCATAATGTCATCTAATGATGGAACTGGAGGTTGTAAGCCTTTACGATCATTTCTAATTAAGTTCAAAAACATTTGATACAAACTTGTAGATAATAACTCTGCTACTTCATTTGTATCTGCAGCAATTATATTGACACAAGCCATTGTTTTTGGCTGATCTAAATACTCTGAAGGCTGGAAATTTTCGCGATAGAATTCAAATGCCTGAATCATCAGTTTTGGCGCAAAGTGTCCTGCGAAAGCATAAGGCAATCCGTAAGCGGCAGCCAAAGCTGCGCTGTCCATACTTGAACCTAGAATCCAAATTGGAACTTTTAAGCCTTCGGCTGGGAATGCACGTACTTTTCCTGTTTCATTTTCTGAAGAAAAATACTCTTGAAGCTTGCTTACGTTTTGCGGAAAACGCTGTGCCTGTTCAAAAAAATCTTTTCTGATTGCTTCGGCAGTTGGCTGGTCTGTTCCTGGTGCTCTTCCTAAACCTAAATCTATTCGGTTTGGATAAAGCGTTTCCAAGGTTCCAAATTGTTCGGCAACTACTAAAGGAGAATGATTAGGAAGCATGATTCCACCAGAACCTACACGAATATTTTTTGTCTGACTTGCTACATAACCAATTAAAACGACAGTTGCTGTACTTGCAACGTGCGCCATGTTATGATGTTCTGCCAGCCAAAATCGCTTGTATCCTAAATTATCTGCTAATTGCGCTATGTCTTTTGTTTTTTGAAATGTTTCTGTGGCGTTGCTATCCTGAGTGATGATAGCGAGGTCTAATAATGAGACTGAAATTGGGTTTTTCATATAAAAAATGCTAGTATACAAAATTAACTCATTTATACGGATGCCTTTTGTTTTCTAATGTTAATAGAATTATAATATTCACAAAAGTCAAAAGATGGGCTATTTTTAATAATTAATTATTGTTTTACGATAATTAATTATACATTTACAATATCAATTTAACTTTTAATATATGAAGACAACTCATATTGTATCTCGAATATTATTTTACTTTACCAGATTTTTGTCCGTTATCTATTTCTTTTTGGCTGCATATTCTGTTTTCACTTTGATCACGGGATTGTTTTTGACTTTTAAAGATAACGGAAAGTATTTTCAGATTTGTTATCCTTTTACTTCGCATCCTTTAATGCTGGGTGATTACAATTTACCCTATATTCTTTTTGATTTTTTAGCTCCGTTAAGCCTGTACGGACTTTTCTTTTTATTGAGCAGTAATGTTTTTAAGATCTTTTATCAGCCAAAATTGTTTACTACAAATGGAATTTCTCATTTGAGACGTTTCTATTTATCGAATTTATTGATTCCGGGAATTGTAATATTTCTGGCTTTCTTTTTTGTGCCTCTGGACAATGAAGTTTCACTTTTTATATTATTGCACGGAATGCTTGGTGTTTTTGCTTACTTTTTAGCTGCTATTTTTAAGCAAGGTTTAAACCTTCAGAACGAACAAGACTTATTTATATAACTATGCCAATAATCGTAAATGTTGATGTAATGCTTGCCAAACGCAAGATGCAGAGTAAAGAATTGGCAGAAAAACTAGATATTACGCCTGCCAATTTATCGATTCTGAAAACTGGAAAAGCAAAAGGAATCCGATTTGATACTCTCGAAGCTATCTGTAAAATTCTGGATTGTCAGCCTGGCGATATTTTAGAATACGCAGCAGAATAGCTTTCTTTTAATCTTAATTTCTAAACATATAAATCGGTTTTTGAAGCTGACAGGTATTCTATTGCCTAAAATTTTCAAATCATAATTTCATTTAATCATCAAAATCAATCAAAAAATGAACAGTTTATCAATCAAAAATCTCAGCAAAACGTATGAGAACGGCACGAAAGCGATTGACCAATTATCGCTTGAAATTACAAACGGCATGTTTGGTTTACTTGGTCCAAACGGCGCCGGAAAGTCTAGTTTAATGCGGACTATTGCTGCTTTGCAGGAACCCACTTCTGGAATTATTGAGTTTAATGGAATCAATATTCTGGAAAACCCAATGTTTATTCGAAAAAATCTAGGCTATCTTCCGCAGGAATTTGGTGTTTATCCTAAAATTTCTGCTTATCGCCTGCTCGATCATTTGGCAGTTTTGAAAGGGATCGTCGATAAAAAAGAACGACACGATCAAATTTTGTACTTATTGCAGCAGACTAATTTATTCCAGCATAAGGACAAAGCAGTTCATTCTTTTTCCGGCGGGATGCGTCAAAGGTTTGGAATTGCTCAGGCTTTGCTTGGAAATCCGAAGATTATTATTGTGGATGAACCAACGGCTGGGCTTGATCCTGAAGAAAGAAACCGATTTAATAATTTACTGAGTGAAATTGGCGAAAGTATTATTGTGGTTTTATCAACTCATATTGTAGAAGACGTTCGAGATTTGTGTCCAAAAATGGCAATTATTTCCAACGGAAAATTGATTTTAGAAGGAAAGCCCAATGAAGCAATCGATTCTCTGAAGGATAGGATCTGGATGAAAGCGATTCAGAAAACAGAATTGAAAGATTATCAATCGAATTTCAACATCATTTCTTCGCATTTAAATTCAGGAAAAATCAATATTCATGTTTTCGCAAATGAACGTCCGGATTCTGGTTTCGAATTGATATCGCCAGATTTAAGCGATGTTTATTTTAGTGTTTTAGGTCAAAATCAACTTCAAAATTAAGGTTATGTTTTCTAAATTAATTCAATTTGAATGGCATAACAATACCAGAAGCTGGACTTTTTATGCCACATTTATTATTTATCTGATTCTTGGATTTTTTGTAAGCGCATTTGCGAACTTCTCTTTTTCGGGCGCTTACAAAAATAGTCCGTATGTTTTAACCTATGCGATTGGTCTGATTTCGTTAATGACGATATTTTCGATTACGCTTCAGGCGGCACAAAGTTTTTTAAAGGAATATGAAACGAAATTCGATTCGATTATTTTCTCCTCTCCTATTTCTAAATTTCATTATTTGGCTAGCAAATTTGTTACAGCTTTTGCTATTGCTATAGTTTCTTTCGGAATGTTTATTGTCGGAATAATCGTTGGACATCAAATGTTCTGGATTCAAAAAAGTGAACTTGGACCTTTTGAAATTATAAATTATGTCTGGCCGTATTTGGTCATTGTGATTCCGAATATTTTTTTGAGCCTTTCTATCTTGACTGCTTTGGCGTGGCTTACTCGAAGCAAACTCTTAATTTATGTCGGCGGATTATTAATTTACATCTTATATATAGCGGGTTCGATTTTTTCGAATTCGCCCCTATTTGCAAATGCTTCTCCATCTTCGGCGAAAGCCATGTCTTTGGCAGCAAAAATAGATCCGTTTGGTTTGGCCGCTTTCTTGGAACAAACAAGATATTGGACGGCAATTGAAAAAAATACCGAACTGGTTTCGCTTTCTGGCATTTTTTTATTCAATAGAATACTGTGGATTTCTGTTTCTCTGCTTTTACTTTTTGTTTCGTATCGATTGTTTTCATTCCGAAAAACCAAAACTAAAAAGGTAAAAACGTCTAAAGTTTTTTTAAAAGAAACAAAAACCTTTTCGGCAGCAATTCCCAATAACATCGAAATCAAAACTTTCAGACATAATTTAGCTGTTTTTAAAAGCAATATAAAACTGGATATTTATTTAATTCTGAAAGGAATTCCGTTTTTGTTGATTGTCATTTTATTTTCTGGGTTATTAATGATTGAGATTTCAGATGAAATTGACGGCGGAATCCGCTTGGCTGAAAAAATCACCGATACTGCTTTGATGATAACCACCATCATGGATCGTCTGCCATTTATTCTGATTTTGATTCTTCTTTTTTATAGTAGTGAATTATTAAATCGAAGCGAAAATTCGAGATTTGAAATGCTTGAAAACACTGCGCCTTATTCTCAGTTTATTGTTTTGCTGGCAAAATTGACAGCACTTTTTATAATTCCGTTACTCATTATTAGTATAAGTATTTTGATTGGATGTGGATTTCAAATTATGAATGCGAATGCTCCAATCGAAATTGGTCTTTATCTTTCTTTGTTTTATTACATTGGATTTCCGTTACTGCTAATTTCAATTTTGATCATTGCAATTCAGACTTTCATCAAAAATAAATATATCGGACTTGCGATTTCGACTTTTATCTGCATTTTGTTTTGTACTGGAATTGGAGAGCAATTGGGAATTTCACATCCTTTATTTCGTTTTGGAAATGCTTTTAAAACAGAATATTTTGATTTGAATGGTTTTGGCAAATATAAAATCTCGTTTCATATTTCGATGTTCTACAATTTTGGATTGGCTTTAATCCTTTTAACATTGACTGGCATTTTATGGAAAAGAAATGCTTCAATCGTAAAAATCTTTCGCAGAAATTCATTTAATAATATTCAAAAAGCAACTTTAGGATTCGGAATTATTATTTTTATTGGTTTTGGAGGTTATCTTTTTTACAAAACCAATATTGAATATCCGTATTTGACCGAAGACGATCAGAATAATTGGAGCGAGAAATATGAAACTCAATTTAAAAAATATACAAATCTACCTCAGCCAACAATCGTTTCGATAAAAAGTAAAGTCGATTTATATCCCGAAGACAACCGCTATGAGGTAAATGGCATCTATGAATTAATCAATAATTCTGAAAAACCAATTGATAGTTTACTCCTATATATAGATCGAAATTCGAAACTGACTTCTGTTGAGATTCCGACTTCTAAAAAATTAGACGATGTTTCTGATTTTCAACATTATTGGTTTCGATTGGGAAAACCTTTACAGCCACAGCAAAAACTCAAAATGAATTTTTCTTTTGAATCATCGTGGTCGCCCTTTAAAGGACACACGGCTTTTAATTCTATAATCGAAAATGGTTCTTTTATGCGAATAAGCCGTTACTTTCCGCTTTTTGGTTATCAGGAATCGAATGAAATCAGCAGTAAAAAAGAGCGTGCAAAAAGACATTTGAAACCTCAGACGCCTCTTAAAAAACTGGAAGATAAATCTAAAATCAAATATTATTTTGTTGATTATGATGCTTTGGTTTCAACATCTAAAAATCAAACTGCTATTGGTGTTGGAGATTTAATTGGAAGTTGGAAAAAAGACGATCGCAATTATTTTCATTATAAATCAAATGGAAAGATTCCGTTTCGATTTGCTTTTTCTTCTGCTAATTATCAAATTCAAAAAACGAAATATAAAGGAATTTCTATTGAAGTTTTTTATGATAAAAGACATTCCAGAAACGTTGAAAAACTAATTCAAGATGTAAAAAATACTTTAGATTACTGCCAGAGCAATTTTGGTAAATATCCATATAAAACGATTCGATACGCTGAAGTTTCTGCTTTCGCGGATGGATTTGCTGCGACTTCTTATCCATCGACAGTTTTTATGAAAGAGAATTTCGGATTTTACAGCAATCTCAAAAACAAAGATAAAGAAGATGTTATCAATCAATTAACGGCTCATGAATTGTCGCACGAATGGTGGGGAAATTCACAAATAAGTCCAGAGCAAAAAGAAGGAAGCTGGATTTTGACCGAAACTTTGGCACAATATACAGAATTGATGCTTTATGAAAAGGAACATGGTTTGGAAAAAGCTTTGGAAACTTTAAAAATTCATCTGGATTTATATTTAAGCAGCCGAAGTTACGATCCAGAAACACCTTTATATAAAACGAATTACGACACGCCTCATTTACCTTATGACAAAGGAATGCTGGTTATGCATCAGCTTAGAATTTTAATTGGTAAAGAAAAAGTAAATCTGGCTTTGAAGAATTTCTTAATTCATTATAAATATCCAAATCAAACACCTGATTCAGAAGATTTATTAAAAGAGATTTATGCTGTAACGGATAAAAAACTATATTCCAAATTAGATGAAATGTTTAAGCAGATTATTACCTATTCGTCTAAAATAGAATCGGTTTCAAGTAGTAAAAAGAATGGTTTTTATGAGGTTTCTTTTAAAGCTTCTTCTGAAAAATATAAAGAAAATGCAACGGGAGAAAGAAAACAGATTCCAAACGATAGTACAATAGGTATTGGGATTTATGATGAAAACGGAAAGTTATCGCGTTTTACATTTTCAATAAAAAACAATAAAATAGAGGGAAAAATAAAATCTAAAATAAAACCTCAACGAATTGTTGTAGACCCTTATTTAATGAATATTGATACTTTTATAAGGGATAACGAAAAGGAGATTAATTAGAAAGTTTTGCCACAGATTAAAAAGATGAGAAGGATTATTTATTTTGAAAATAAAAAAATCATTAGAATCCTTTTAATCTGTGGCTATATTTTTTATTTCAATTGAATCAAAATCTGTTTGTGAGTTGTTTTTCCGTCGTCTTTAATTTTTAAATCTTTACTTGATTCGATTTCAAATTTTGAAGAAGTATCAACTGTTAAAGAAATATCTTGATTTCTAAATGTTTTAGGAATTTCAGGCAATACAATCGTAACTTCTATTTCTTTATCTTTTTGTTTGTAATCGACTTTAATTCTGTCTCTTAACCAAATATATTCGTAAACTTCCTGCCACGGTGCCATCCAAATTGTATCACTTCCTTTTGCTCCGTATTTATTGGCAAGTGCTGTCATATAATATTTAAAATCAGGAAAACGCATGCTTAAATTCCATAAATTTCCGTTGCCTGTTCCATGTGTAAATTCGTTAAACCAAAACGTATTAGGCTGTTTAACAATTGAATCTAGTGTTTTTAAATAACGATCCATTGTTTTAAAACTAGTTGAATCTTTTGAACTCTGCACAAAAGTTCTGGCAGAAATCATTTTATCTAAATCAACTTTTGAATCGACATTAAAAACTGGTCCAACGCCATAATAAGACGCTACCGAAAAATGTCCGTTATTAAGTGCCTCTTTTTCATATTCTAAATAATATTTCTCATCGCCTTCTCCGCCAGGAACTACAAAGTGTGACATGGTAAAATCAAGATTTTGTTTTATTGATGTAGTATTTTCGGTTACTTCTGTCAAATAATTTGTGCCGTGTTTTGTAGCATGATGAAAACCGTGATTCAAAACATCCCAGCCAGCATTATACATTTCTTTAATTTCTTGCCAAGACAGATGTCCGCGATTTGCTGGTAAATCACGAATTGCACCACCGTTAATTGCCAAAGCCAATTTAAATGGGATTTTGTTTCCGAAACCGTCTGAATAAAAAAGTCCATTTGAAGTTGTTCCGTCTCCGCCTTGATCGATTTTCCATTCGTTTTTATCAGGATTACTGATTTTTCCGCCATTCAATAATGGAAAGGCTGTTAAATAAGCAGATCGATATCCATCATCAAGCGTAAAACTATAGGCAAAATGTTTGTTGAATTTTAAAGGAGCAGGTTTGATTTTAACCTCATCAGCCGATTTTAGTTTGATTTTAAAAGAAATTGTTTTTGATTTTGAAGAATCTTTTTGAACAATTTCATTTGAGAAACTATTAAAACTTCCGAAGATTACGACAGCTATTAAAAGGAGAATTCGTTTTGACATAAATTTTAGTGGTTCTTTTTCGATCTAAAAATACACTTCTTTTCGATGAAAATATTTTAAAACTGATTACATACTTAAAAATAATTTATTCCGAATTAAAAAAGGAAAGTGATTTAAAACCTAAATTTGTACATCAAAACAACTTGCTTTCCTCAAATGACACACAAAATTTTAATTATAGACGACGAAGAAAAACTGAGAAGTCTATTGGCACGTATTATAAAATCGGAAGGATTTGAAGTTTTCGAGGCAAAAGATTTAAAATCTGGTTTTAAGAAACTAGAACAAACCGAAATTGATGTCATTTTGTGTGATGTCAAATTACCTGATGGAAATGGCGTTGATTTTCTTCAAAACATAAAAGCAAATTTCCCGCTTCTAGAAGTTATTTTGCTGACTGCTTTTGGAAATATCCCAGACGGAGTTCAGGCAATGAAAAATGGTGCTTTTGATTATATTGTAAAAGGTGACGATAACGATAAAATTATTCCGCTTCTTTATAAAGCTTTAGAGAAAGTGGAACTGCAAAAAAAAGTAGAGCAACTGGAAAAACGTATTGCAAGCAAATATTCTTTCGAGACTATAATTGGAAAATCTAAAGGAATTGAACAGGTTATTGATCTCGCACAAAAAGTTGCCAAAACAGATTCAACCGTTTTATTGACTGGTGAAACCGGAACCGGAAAAGAAGTTTTTGCGCAGGCCATTCATGAAAACAGCAATCGTGTCGGAAAATCTTTTGTGGCTTTAAACTGCAGCACTTTCAGCAAAGAGATTCTGGAAAGCGAACTTTTTGGTCACAAACAAGGCGCTTTTACCGGAGCTTTAAAAGATAAAAAAGGTTTTATTGAAGAAGCAAACGGCGGTACTTTATTCTTAGATGAAATTGGTGAAATGCCTATCGATCTTCAGGCAAAATTACTTCGCGTTTTAGAAACTTCTGAATATATTCCGGTTGGCGATACAACTCCAAAAAAATCAAATTTCAGATTAATTGCGGCTACAAACCGAGATTTAAAAACAGAAAGTGATGAACACCGTTTCCGTTCTGATTTGTATTTCCGTTTAAATATCTTCGAAATCAAACTGCCTTCTTTGCGAGAAAGAATCAAGGATATTGGCGTTTTGACGCATTATTTCGTCAAACAATTTTCTGAAAAAACAAACAAAAAAACATTACATATTGCTGATGATTTTCTTCAGAAATTAGAAAATTATTCCTGGCCGGGAAATATCCGTGAACTTAAAAATATTATCGAAAGATCGGTTATTTTAAGTAATGGCGATACTTTAACTTCAGATGTTTTGCCGTATGAAATGCAACATCAAACGGAAAAAAGCACAAAATCAATGTCGGCTTTCTCTATGCAGAGTGTTGAAAAACTGCACATTCAGAAAGTTTTGAATTATACGAAAGGTAATAAAGCCGAAACAGCACGGTTATTAGAAATTGGAATTGCGACTTTGTATCGAAAATTGGAAGAATATGGGATTGAAAATTCCAAAATTTAAATTTCAAAACCAATTGCAATTTCAAATTTCAAATTAAAAGAAGGTTACATTTTACAATTCACAATTCACAATTAAATAAACCTTATCATTTCAATAAAAGCTTATCATTTTGATAAGCTTTTTTTATGCCTAATTTTTGGCACAAAACTACATTCCTTTTATTGACAGCACTTTAGCAGTTACCTTACTTTTTCGGAACATATTTTGGCATAAGGAGGGAGAACATAAAAATTCATTCTCATGAAAAATCAAGTCACCTCAATCTACAAACAAGCAGAACGCTTTGCCGAGATAACCAAAAAATCTATTATTTCTGGAAATATCGTTCGTGCAAAAAAATGTCTTGCTCTTGCTGAACGCCTATTTATCAGTGGAAGCATCGAAACTAAAAATGCCATTTCTAATGTGTATGTTTTTTCGGTTTCTTCTTTTATGGAAATGCGCCACTGCAATATTTCACACCTTTTTCCTCAAACGCTTAAAGCGGAATACATTAAGCAAGTTAATACTTCGGGAGTCTAATTCGTGAAATGTTTTTTTGTGAAATGTTAAATGTTGTTTCCTTTCACAAATCACATTTTACGTCTCACATTTCACAAATCTAAAATCTAAAATAAAATCCTATGATCACTTTTCTTTTACTCGCATTGGCAGTTGTGCTGTTTGCTATTTGTTTCAAATCAGTTGAATTTTTTGAAAAAATCTAAATCATGACTGCACTATTTATTATTTCAATCGCTGTTTTCGTGTATTTGATATATGTATTAATCAAACCCGAAAAATTTTAAATCATGTAAAAAGTGAAATGCCTTATGTGAAATGTAAACATAAATTTTATTCATCAACCCATTTTACAAATCACTTCTCACCTTTCACTAAAAAAAATAAAAATTATGAACACAGAGTTATTAGGCGTCATTGGTATTTTTATCCTAACTATTATTTTAGCAATTCCTTTAGGAAAATATATTGCTAAAGTTTATTTGGGAGATAAGACACTTTTTGACCCGATTTTCAATCCAATTGAAAAATTTATTTTTAAAATCAGCGGTATAAATGCCACTGAAGAAATGAACTGGAAACAACACTTAAAAGCCCTTTTAAGTATTAATATGGTTTGGTTCTTTCTTTGTTTTTTTGTCTTATTGTTTCAGGGATCTTTACCTTTAAATCCGGATAATAACCCTTCAATGACGCCTGATCTGGCATTTAACACAGCTATTTCATTTTTGGTTAATTGTAATTTACAGCATTATTCAGGCGAAAGTGGGCTATCGTATCTTTCACAAATGGTTTTGATGTTCCTTCAGTTTGTTTCTGCTGGTATCGGAATGGCGGCTGCCGCCATGATATTTACAGCAATGAAAGAAAGAACTACAGAGCAATTGGGTAATTTTTACAATTATTTCATCAAAAGCTGTACTCGTATTTTATTACCGTTTTCAGCAATTGTGGCTATTGCGTTAGTATTTAGCGGTACGCCAATGACTTTTGAAGGTAAAGATGCTATTACAACGCTGCAAGGCGATCATGTAGAAGTTTCTCGCGGACCTGCGGCAGCCTTTATTGCTATTAAACATATTGGTACAAACGGTGGTGGATTCTTTGGAGCCAACTCGGCGCATCCATTAGAAAATCCAACTTATCTTACTAACGGAGTTGAGCTTTGGGCGCAGATGATCATTCCGTTTGCGATGATTTTTGCACTGGGCTTTTTCTTAAACAAAAGAAAACTTTCAAACATTATTTTTGGTGTAATGACCGTTGGATTCTTACTTCTGGTTGTTCCAACAGTGATGAGCGAAATGAACGGAAATCCTGCTATTGAAAAAATGGGTATCGCACAAACAACTGGAGCGATGGAAGGAAAAGAAGTTCGGTTTGGGCCCGCAATTTCAGGTTTCTGGAGTATTGCCACAACAGTAATTTCTACAGGTTCTGTAAACAGTATGCACGATAGTTCGATGCCGGTTTCTGGCGCAATGCAATTATTATCGATGATGGTAAATGCCTTTTACGGTGGATGTGGCGTTGGTATTTTGAACTACTACATTTTCATTATACTAGCCGTATTCATCTCCGGGCTAATGGTAGGTCGAACTCCTGAATTTTTAGGGAAGAAAATCGAAGCGCGGGAAGTTAAAATTGCTGCTTTTATTGCTATTCTGCATCCTTTATTAATATTATCAGGAACTGCATTAGCATCTTATTTTGCTGCACATGATACTGCAATGGGCTATTGGTTCAGCGGTAACGCAACAGGCTGGTTAAACAATCCAGGAAATCACGGGTTCTCTGAAATGTTATACGAATATACTTCGAGCGCGGCGAATAATGGTTCTGGTTTTGAAGGATTAGGAGATAATAATCCGTTTTGGAATATCACTACAGGAATTGTTTTATTGTTAAGCCGATTTATTCCAATTATTGGACCATTAGCAATTGCAGGTTTATTAGCGGGTAAAAAATACATTCCCGAAAGTGCAGGAACTTTAAAAACAGATACCTCAATTTTCGGAATCATGACTTTTGCTGTAATCGCAATTATCGCTGCTTTATCATTCTTTCCTGCTTTGGCACTTGGACCTTTAGCCGAATATTTTGGAATGTAAAATGTGAAAAAGTAAAATGTAAGATGTAAGACACAAACTCAAACAACATCTTACATATTACAAATCACATTTCATTCTCATAAATCACAAATCATACACGCGCTTCAAGATTCTTGATTAATCCATAAATAAGTTTTCCTATGATATCTAATTTTTCTATCAATTGGTCACATTCTTTTTCATTGAAAAAATCTAATTCTTTGCTTAATAAAATTAAAGTATCGAGTTCTGATAAAGAACCTAGCGAAATATGTAAAAAATGGATGAACTCTTTTGTTCCTTTTCTCGCTGCGCCTTCTGCAATATTAACAGGTACAGAAACAGAAGCTCTGCGGATTTGCGAAGTAATTCCAAACTTTTCCTCAGAAGGGAATTGTCTTGTAGCTAAATAAATTTCTTTAACGAATTCAAAACTTTTAATCCATGAATTCAATTTCTTATGTGGTTTCATATTTAAAATAATCATTTACAAAAGTAGGAAATTTCACATTTTACATTTAACATTTTACACAAAGAAAAATGACAACTAATAAATCCACATCATTGTTTGAAAGTAAGCAGGTAAAAGAAGCCTTAGTGCAATCTTTTGTCAAGCTGAATCCAAAAATGATGATCAAAAATCCGGTAATGTTTACCGTAGAAATAGGAACTGCGATCATGTTTGCGGTTTGTATTTCCATATTAATGGGAGCAACAGATCAAGGTAGTTTTATCTATAATTTAATTGTGTTTTTGATTTTACTGGCAACGCTTTTATTTGCCAATTTCGCCGAAGCAATTGCCGAAGCCAGAGGAAAAGCACAAGCTGACAGTTTAAGAAAAACGCGTGAAGAAACTCCTGCAAAGCTTGTAAAAAGTGAAAAGTCAAATGTAAAAGGTCAGCCTGATACATTTCACATTTTACATATCTCATCTTCACAACTAAAAAAAGGAGATGTTTTCATTTGCGAAGCTGGCGATTTAATCGCAACTGATGGTGAAATTATCGAAGGTCTGGCTACAATTGATGAAAGTGCCATTACTGGAGAAAGTGCTCCTGTAATCCGTGAAGCCGGAGGTGATAAATCGTCTGTAACCGGAGGAACAAAAGTCTTATCTGATAAAATTAAAGTAATTGTAACCTCAGAACCTGGCGAAAGCTTTCTGGATAAAATGATTGCTTTGGTTGAAGGTGCGAGCCGTCAGAAAACACCAAACGAAATTGCATTAACCATTTTATTAGCCGCATTTACATTAATCTTCGTGATTGTGTGCGTTACGCTAAAACCGTTTGCCGACTATGCCAACGCACCCATCACGATTGCGGCTTTTATCGCCTTGTTCGTTTGCTTGATTCCAACTACAATTGGAGGTTTACTTTCTGCAATTGGTATTGCGGGTATGGACAGAGCACTTCGTGCCAACGTGATTACAAAATCTGGAAAAGCGGTTGAAACTGCCGGAGATATTGATGTACTGCTTTTGGATAAAACCGGAACAATCACGATTGGAAACAGAAAAGCAACCAATTTTTATCCTGCAATAGGTGTTTCTCAAGAAGACTTTATTAAATCTGCTGTGTTAAGTTCATTAGCAGATGACACTCCGGAAGGGAAAAGTATTGTAGAACTGGCAGGAGCCGAAACTGCCAATAAATTATCAATTGAAGGTGCTACTTTAATCAAATTTACCGCAGAAACTAGAACTTCCGGAGTTATTTTAAGAGACGGAACGAACATTAGAAAAGGTGCTCAGGATGCTGCAAAAAACATTGCACTTCAAGCTGGAAATGCATTTCCTGAAGATACAGCTCAAAAAGTAATTGACATTTCGACAAATGGAGGAACGCCATTAGTGGTTATTAAAAACAATCAGGTTCAAGGTGTTATCGAATTGCAGGATATCATAAAAACCGGAATGAAAGAACGTTTTGACCGATTGAGAAAAATGGGTGTAAAAACGGTTATGGTTACTGGAGATAATCCACTGACAGCGAAGTTTATTGCAGAAGCCGCAGGTGTTGATGATTTTATTGCGGAGGCGAAACCTGAGGATAAAATGAACTACATCAAAAACGAGCAAAACCTAGGTAAACTTGTTGCTATGATGGGTGACGGAACCAATGATGCTCCTGCCCTAGCGCAAGCGAATGTAGGTGTTGCCATGAACAGTGGAACTCAAGCTGCAAAAGAAGCAGGAAACATGGTCGATCTAGACAATGACCCAACTAAATTAATTGAGATCATTGAAATTGGAAAACAACTTTTAATGACTCGCGGAACTTTAACTACTTTCTCTATTGCAAATGACGTTGCGAAATATTTTGCTATTGTTCCTGCTCTTTTTATTACTGCGATTCCTGCGTTGCAAGGTTTAAATATCATGCATTTGCACAGTCCAGAAAGTGCGATTTTATCGGCTGTGATTTTCAATGCGATTATCATTCCAATTTTAATTCCGCTGGCATTGAGAGGGGTTGATTATAAACCAATTGGAGCAAGTGCCATCTTAAAAAGAAATCTTTTGATTTATGGACTTGGTGGCTTGATCGTCCCTTTCATCGGAATTAAAGTAATTGATTTAATAGTTACTTTCTTTATTTAGTGAAATGTGATTTGTAAAATGTGAAATGACAAAATCAAAAACTCACATATAACAATTTTACAAATCACTTTTTACATCTAACATTTTACATTAGAAACATGAAAACAATATTTTCACTCTTAAAACTTACCGTACTTACTTTGATTTTGTTTGCGGTTATTTATCCTTTAGCGATTTACGGAATCGCACAATTGGCTCCAAATCAAGGAAAAGGAGAAACGATTTCGGTTAACGGAAAAGTGGTTGGTTACCAAAAAATTGGCCAAAAATTCGATAAGTCGAATTATTTCTGGGGACGACCTTCCGCTGTAGATTATAATGCTGCGGGAAGTGCCGGAAGCAACAAAGGACCAAGTAATGCTGAATATCTGGCTTTGGTTCAAAAAAGAATTGATACACTTTTACTTGTTCATCCATACTTGAAAAAATCTGAAATTCCATCAGATATGGTGACGGCTTCAGGAAGTGGTTTAGATCCGAATGTTTCTCCGCAAGGCGCTTTGATTCAGGTAAAACGAATTGCTAAGGAAAGAAAATTGGATGAAGCCAAAGTAAAAGCTTTGGTTGAATCTAAAATTAATACGGCTGTTGTTGGCCCAGAAACTGTGAATGTTTTGGAATTGAATGTGGCGCTGGATGAGCTTTCTAAAAAAGGTTCTGAGGTTCTGAGTCGCTAAGGTTCTAAGGTTTTCTTCTGCAAGGTTTTCAAAACCTTGTAGGTATGAAAATCGACATCAACTATTATCATGGAGTAACCATGTAGTTTGTCATCCTGAGGAACGAAGGATCACACGAGAAACTCTGTCTGCATGATCGCCAATCTTTGTCGAGCTACTATTGTGATCCTTCGTTCCTCAGGATGACAAACCAAGCGATAAAACCAAAACTTTAAAATTAATACCTACAAGGTTTTAAAAACCTGTTAGGAAACAAAACGCCTTTTTACCCCAAATGCCTAGCCCCGATAGTAGTGGAAATCCTTTTGTGCCGGGGTTCGGCACAAAAGATTGAAACGGATAGCGGGATTAGCTCCTAAAAAAATCTACTTATAAATAATTTGAATACCCATAAAAAAAATGAAAAAAATAATACTTACTGCTTTAATCGCTTTTGGTTTTAGCAATTTACACGCACAAGAAGAAACAAAAAGTCCGTTTACATTTTCAGGATATATAGACGCTTATTATAGTTATGATTTCGGGAAACCGGAAAATCATACTCGACCAAACTTTTTTTACAGTTACAATAAAAGTAACGAGGTAAACCTGAATTTGGGTATGGCGAAAGTGAATTATTCTAAAGAAAATATTCGGGGTAATTTTGCCTTGATGGCAGGAACTTATGCCGAATATAATATGGCTGCAGAACAAGGTTTGTTGAAAAATGTTTACGAAGCAAATGTTGGCGTGAAGATTTCGAAAAACCATAATTTATGGATTGACGCGGGAATTATGCCTTCGCATATTGGTTTTGAAAGCGCCATTGGAAAAGACTGTCAGACTTTAACGAGAAGCATTTTGGCTGAGAATTCTCCTTATTATGAAACGGGAGTAAAAATTGGCTATACGTCTGAATCTGGAAAATGGTATTTGGCAGGAATGTATTTGAATGGCTGGCAACGAATTGAGAAAGTAGAAGGTAATCAAACGCCGGCTTTTGGAACTCAGATTACCTACAAACCATCTGATAAAGTGGCTTTGAACTGGAGCACTTATGTTGGAAATGAACAGCCGGATATTGATAAAAAATGGCGTTATTTTAATAACTTTTACGGACAATTTAAAGTAACAGAGAAAACAAACATTACAGCTGGTTTTGATGTTGGATCACAGCAATCAGCTAAAAACAGTAACAAATACGACACTTGGTTTTCACCAGTTTTGATTCTGCAATACAAACCAACAGACAAAATTCAGCTTGCAGCACGCGGTGAATATTACAGCGACGAAAAAGGAGTAATCATTGCAACTGAAACGCCAAACGGTTTTAAAACTTACGGTTTTTCAGCTAACTTTGATTACTTAGTTACTGATAATGTTATGTTTAGAATTGAAGCCAGAAATCTTTCGAGCAAAGATGAAATATTTACAAAAAACAATCTTCCAACGGATACCAATACGTTTGTAACGACTTCATTGGCGATTTCTTTCTAGTAATGTGAAATGTTTTTTGTAAAATGTAAAATGTACTTAACATTACGCAAAACATTTTACATTTTACAGATAACATATTACCCAATAAAGTATGAAAAACGAAAATAATAACGCACAGCACTTTCTCGATTTGATTCAGAAATCACGAAAGGGAAAGTTTAAAATCTACATTGGGATGAGCGCCGGTGTGGGCAAAACTTTTCGTATGCTTCAGGAAGCGCATTCGTTATTGAAAAACGGAATCGATGTAAAAATCGGCTACATCGAAACGCACATGCGAAAGGAAACGCATGAATTATTGGCGGGTTTGCCTGTGATTCCGCGACGGACGATTTTCTATAAAGGAAAAGAATTAGAAGAACTCGATGTTCAGGCGATTATAAACCTTCGCCCAGAAGTGGTAATTGTTGATGAACTGGCGCACACGAATGTTGAAGGAAGCAAAAATGAAAAACGCTGGCAGGATGTTTTGGAGATTCTGGATGCAGGAATTAATGTCATTTCAGCTGTTAATATTCAGCATATTGAGAGTTTAAATGAAGATGTAAAACGGATTACAAACATTGATGTTCAGGAACGCATTCCAGATAATGTTTTGCGATTGGCAGATGAAGTCGTAAATATCGATTTAACATCTGAAGATTTGATTGCGCGTTTGAAAGAAGGAAAAATTTATACTCCGGATAAAATTCAGACGGCTTTAACGAACTTTTTTAAATCGGAACAAATTCTTCAACTTCGAGAACTGGCTTTGAAAGAAGTAGCGAGTCAAGTCGTTCGAAAAGTTGAGAATGAAGTTCCGAATCTTCATGCTTTACGACATGAAAAATTATTGGCTTGCATTAGCAGTAATGATAAAACAGCTAAAATCGTGATTCGAAAAGCGGCACGATTGGCAAGTTATTACAACGGAAGCTGGTATGTTTTGTATGTAGAAACACCACAGGAAAGCAGTACTAAAATTGCTTTAGACAAACAGCGTCATTTAATAAATAACTTTAAACTCGCCGTACAATTAGGCGCGGAAGTTATTAAATTAGAACATAAAAATATTGCCGATGCGATTTTGATTACTGCGGAAGAAAAACAAATTACAACTGTCTGCATTGGAAAACCGCATTTGAATTTATTTAAAGTAATTTTGTCTACAACAATTTTCAGGCGTTTGTTAAACAAACTGTCTTTATCAAATGTTGATCTTGTTATATTATCGTGAAATGTTGGCTGTAAAATTTGAAATGATCTTTGTGAAATACATTTTACATCTCACAGCAAACATTTTACAAAAATTAAAATTATGAGAATTAAAACCAAATTAAATCTGGGAGTTGGATTATTATTTTTAATGATCATTATACTTTCGTTAGTGAGCGGTTATTCTGTTTTTTTGATAAAAGCAGATACAGAGAATATTCTGAAAGCGAATTATAATACGCTTGAATATTCGCGAAATATGATCTTGTCCTTGGATGAAATTAAAGCAAATCCAGATAATGAGATTCAGACTTTTAAAGAATATCTGGAAAAACAAACTCAAAATGTAACCGAACCTGGAGAAAAAGAAGCAACTGCAAACCTAGAGAAAAGCTTTGCTCTTTTAGAAAAAAATGGAGCAAATGAAGTGCTCAAAACACAAATCAGGCAGGATATTTTTGCTATTATGAAACTCAATCTGGATGCTATAAAACAGAAAAGTGACATTGCTAAACTTACCGCCGAAAATGCTAATTTATGGATTGCCATTGTTGGAAGTTTATGCTTTTTAATCGCGTTTAATCTACTCGTTAATTTACCTAATAATATTGCAAACCCAATAAAGGAGTTAACGCTGAGTATTAAAGAAATAGCCAATAAAAATTATTCAGAACGGGTACATTTTACAAGTCATAGCGAATTTGGTGATCTTGCAAAGTCGTTTAATACGATGGCACAGAAACTTCAGGAATATAATGATAGTAATTTGTACAAATTATTCTTTGAGAAGAAACGACTGGAAACTTTAATCAATAATATGCACGATCCTATTATTGGGTTGGACAATGAAGGAATTGTTTTGTTTGCCAATGACGAAGCGCTAAAAATTATTGGTTTGAAATTGGAAGATGTTATTGGAAAATCGGCTTCAAATTTGGCCTTATCAAATGATTTGATTCGGTCGTTGATTTTAAAAGATGATGTCAATGCACCTAAAAAACAACCGCTTAAAATTTATGCCCACGGAAAAGAAAGTTATTTTGAAAAAGAAATTCTGAATATTACCATAATTCCGACTGGTGAAGAAAAAGAAATCAATATTGGTGATGTAATTATTCTGCGAAATATTACACTTTTTAAAGAATTGGATTTTGCCAAAACCAATTTTATTGCCACGGTTTCACACGAATTAAAAACACCTATTGCCTCTATAAAATTAAGTCTGCAATTGCTCGAAAATGCCAAAACGGGCGACATGAACGACGACCAGAAACAATTGGTTGAAAGTATAAAAGATGATAGTCAAAGATTGTTGAAAATTACAGGCGAATTACTCAATTTATCACAATTGGAAACTGGAAATATTCAACTAAATATTGAAAAAAGTAATCCGCACGAAATTGTAAATTATGCTGTTGAAGCAGTAAAAGTTCAAGCCGATCAAAAACAGATTAAATTGGTTATTAATGCAGATGAAAATCTTGAAGACGTAAAAGCCGACAGTGAAAAAACAGGCTGGGTTTTAATTAATTATTTGTCGAATGCTATTCGGTATTCTTCTGAAAAAAGCACCATTTTTATCAAATTAAAAAAAGAAAATAATCAAATCGTATTTCAGGTTATCGATACCGGAAAAGGAATAGATACAAGATACAAAGACAAAGTTTTTGATAAATATTTTCAGGTTCCGGGAAGTCAAAAATCCGGAACAGGATTGGGTTTAGCAATTAGCAAAGAATTTATTGAAGCCCAGAATGGAAATGTTGGTGTAGAAAGTAATTTGGGATTGGGGAGTACTTTTTGGTTTTCGTTAAAAGTATAAGAATAATTGTTAATTGTTTAAACAAAAATAGTAAAAGAGCCGTAGGCTCGATTTATATTGTTGGCAAAGAAATTTCACAATGTAAAAAAGCCATAGGTTCGATATTATTGAATGTATTATATGAAAATCATTCCTATGGAATTTGAGAAAATTTAGCCAATCTTAATCAAACTACACTATTTAAAACCAACAAATTAATATCGGCTTAAGGTTCAATTAAGCAGAAAATAGTTAGAGCGTACATTCGTTATTATTGCAACTTATAACGATAACGAAAGATGTTTAAAAAAACGATTTCCCTAGTATTTTTAGTCGGATTTTTTTCTGCAAATGCACAGCAAAATGATTCAATTGTAAAAATTGACAGCACTGCTCATCAATTAAAATTTAACTATAAGCAATTAATTATTCCCAGTGTATTAATTGGCTATGGCGTTATTGGAATTGGAAATGATCAGCTCCTAAGTTTTAATCATCAGATAAAAAATGAAGTTACTGAAGACATTGATGAGAAAATTACCATTGATGATTTCTCTCAATATGCACCCGCTGCATCAGTTTATGCTTTAAATGCTTTTGGCGTAAAAGGTAAAAATAATATGCGGGATCGTTCTGTAATATTTATGACTTCTTATGTTATAATGGCTTCAACGGTTTTAGGTTTAAAATCGATTGTGCATGAAGAACGTCCAGACGGAAGTTCGAACAATTCTTTTCCTTCAGGACATACTGCGACTGCTTTTGCCGGAGCCGAGTTTTTATGGCAGGAATACAAAGATAAATCGATTTGGTACGGTATTGCCGGATATGCCGTTGCAACCGGAACCGGATTATTTAGAATTTACAACAACCGCCACTGGTTAACCGATGTTGCTGCAGGAGCTGGAATTGGAATTTTGAGCACTAAATTGGCGTATTGGATGAATCCCTATATCACTAAAAAATTATTCAAATCGTCTTCTGAAAGTAAGTCAACTTCTATGGTAATGCCTTTTTATAATGGGCAGCAATATGGATTGGGTTTTGTGAAGGTTTTTTAGATTTCTTGCCACAAAGGCGCTAAGGCACAAAGTTTATTTAAAGCTACAGATTAAAAGAATTGAATGGCTTTGTCTAAAGTTTTTCGCCAGGAATTCAAGAAATTATTAAATCAAAATTCGTGAATTCGTGGCGAAAAAAAATAATCTGTTTAGCTGAAAATTACGTATTCGCCGTATTATTCTTAATCTCCATCACTTCTCTTTTTACTTCAAGAAGCAGTTCTTTCATCGTTTCAGTTTCAGAAAGCTGCTGTTTTTTATCAGATCGGCCGATGTTGCATTCGTACTCCCAAATCTCTAAAATATCAGAAGCTTTCACCTCATAATTTGGGTAAAAACTATTATCCGATTCCAAAACTAAAGAATTCTTTTTATTTTTATTGAGACGTTTGTACACCATACCTTCATTTTTGGTAATCAAGATATAGGTTTTTCCATCCATTACCTCTCCCAGCCTTTCCACATAGCGTCCGATAATGATCGAACCATCTTCATGCGGAGGCATAGAATCGCCTTCTACCGGAAATCCGCGGTGTTTTCCTGGTCCTAAAAACGGAAGCGAAACCTGCTGTAAACTTTCAATATATTCTGGATCGGCATATCCGTTTAGATAACCTGCTTTTGCTTTTTGAGAAACAATTTCGATATAATTTTCACCAAATTGATCGACTTGGATAGGCAAAATGAGTCGGTTGCCCTCTAGTTTTATTAAGTTTTCTATATTGATTTTGCGTATATCGACAGACAATAACAAATCGATACTCATATGAAAATATAAAGCGATCTGCTTTAAAATATCATACGGCGCTTCTGAAGTTCCATCTTCGTATTTAACGTATCTTCCTCTGGTAATCTTAAGGTTTTCAGCTAATCTCTCTTGTGATATTTTATGCTTAACCCTTAATGCTCTGATATTGTCTGAAAATAAGGACATAATTAATTTGTTATAATTTGGAACAGCAAATATACAAAAAATTGTTATCATCTGTACTAATTTTGCTTTATACAAAAACAAAAAGGAAAATGGCAAGGGCAATTGTACATATGGATCTGGATACCTTTTTTGTATCCTGCGAAAGACGCACCAATTCTCAACTCAATGGCATTCCGCTTATTATAGGCGGAGGTGACCGAGGAGTTGTAGCTTCTTGCTCCTATGAAGCACGCTATTTTGGTGTACGTTCTGCCATGCCCATCCACATGGCAATGAAACTTTGTCCACAGGCTAAAATCATCAAAGGCGATATGGAATTATATTCTCAATTATCGCATGATGTTACACAGGTTATTCAGGAAAAAGCACCGATAATGGAAAAAGCCAGTATCGACGAATTTTATCTTGATATTACCGGAATGGATAAATTTCACGGAAGTTATAAATGGACAAATGAACTGGCACAATCTGTAATTACAGAAACCGGACTTCCTATCAGTTTTTCGTTATCTGTCAATAAAACCGTTTCTAAAATTGCTACCGGCGAAGGCAAACCAAAAGGGAATCTTGAAATTCCAGAAAATGATGTACAGGCATTTTTAAATCCTTTATCGATTCAAAAAATTCCTATGGTTGGAGCTGTGACTTTTCAGCTTTTATCTCGAATAGGCGTTCGAAAAATTCAAACTTTATCTGAAATGCCTCCTGAAGTTTTACAACAAATGATTGGCAAAAATGGTTTGGATATTTGGAAAAAGGCTAACGGAATTGATCATACCCCAGTTGAACCTTACACCGAAAGAAAATCAATTTCTACCGAACATACTTTTTCTCAGGATACAATTGACATTGCAAAACTGAAAAGAGTGCTTGTGGGAATGGTCGAAAAACTCGCTTTTCAGCTTCGCTCAGAACAATGGCTGACTTCAACAGTTACGGTTAAAATACGCTACGCCAATTTTGATACAGAAACCAAACAATGCAAAATAGCCTACACTTCAGCAGATCATATTTTGACTAAAAATGTAATGGAACTTTTTGAAAAACTCTACCAACGCCGAATGCGATTGCGTTTGATTGGTATTCGCTGCAGCGGACTCGTGCGCGGTACGTATCAAATTAATCTTTTTGAAGATACCGAGGAAATGTTAGCCCTTTATGCCGCTATGGATAAAATGAAAACCCGTTATGGTTTTGATGCCGTAATGCGTTGTGCCGGAGCTTCTTTTAAACCGAATACCAAAGACGAAATTTTAAAACGCAGTAAATAATCATGTATCTCAATTGTCATTCATATCATTCACTTCGCTACGGCACGATTCCTCTCGATGATCTCATCACAGAGGCTGTTTCTTGTGGCGTAAAAGCAATGGCACTTACAGATATTAATACGGTAACTGGAATTTATGATTTTATAAGAGGATGTGATAAAGCAGAAATTAAACCTTTAGTAGGCATAGAATTCCGTTCAGAACATCAATTTAGATATATAGGTTTGGCTCAAAACCCTGAAGGTTTGGGTGAAATGAATCGGTTTTTAACGGATCATAATTTCAGCGGAGAATCTTTACCTCTAATTGCTCCCAAATTCAAATCGGCTTTTATTATTTACACTTTAGAAAATGCTCCAGCAAAACTTCGTGAAAATGAGTTTATCGGCATTCGCGCGGATGAAGTTTCAAGGCTTTTTACATCAGAACATAAAGATAAAATTTCTAAAATGGTTGTACTGCAATCGGTAACTTTTAGAAATAAAAAAGAATTTAATCTGCATAAAATTTTACGCGCGATTGATACGAATATTATTCTTTCGAAACTAACAGAAACTGATTATTGTAAAACGTCTGAGAAAATGTTGCCTCTAGAAGATCTTTTACCTTACTATGAACGTTATCCTGAAATAATATCCAACACACAGCAAATAATTAATTCCTGCCATTTTGAATATGATTTTACAACACCCAAAAACAAAAAGTTTTTTACTAAAAGTCGTGAAGAAGATATAGCAAAACTTACTGAACTGGCGCAGAAAGGATTAGTATGGCGCTATGGCGAAAATCACGAACTGGCAAAAAAACGTGTAGAAAAAGAACTAAAAGTAATTGATAAATTAGAGTTCAGCGGTTATTTTTTAATTACCTGGGATATTGTACGCTACAGCAATAGTAAGGGTTTCATGCACATTGGCCGAGGCAGTGGTGCCAACAGTATTATCGCCTATTGTTTAGGTATTACAGATATTTGTCCCTTAGAATTGGATTTATATTTTGAGCGATTTTTAAATTTAAATCGAAAAAGTCCGCCTGACTTCGACATCGATTGGAGTTGGAAAGAACGCAACATAATTTTAGAGTATATCTTTGATAAATATGGCCGTGATCATGTTGCTTTTTGCGGTACCAATGTAGAATTCAAACACCGCTCTATTTTCAGAGAAGTCGGAAAAGTTTTTGGTCTTCCGAAAGAAGAATTAGATATGCTGGCCAAAAATCCGATGGCATTACAAGAAACCAATTCTATTGTAAAGCTGGTTCAGGATTATAGTCTTATGATGAATAAATACCCTAATCAGCGCAGTATGCATGCCTGCGGTATTATTATTTCTGAAGAACCTATTACCAATTATACGCCTTTAGAAATGCCTCCAAAAGGTTTTCCTATTGTACTTTTTGATATGCATATTGCCGAAGAAATTGGTTTCGAAAAATTCGATATTCTAAGTCAGCGTGGCATTGGGCATATCGACGACAGCGTAAAACTAATCGAAAAAAACCGAGGCATAAAAGTAGATATTCGAAACACTTCTATATCTAAAAATGAAGCTATATGCAATGTGCATTTGGCACAAGGTAAAACCATTGGCTGTTTCTATATCGAAAGTCCCGCAATGCGCGGATTATTGCGCCGTTTAAATTGTGATAATTATAGGATTCTTGTAGCGGCTTCTTCTATTATTCGCCCCGGCGTTGCACAATCCGGAATGATGAAAGAATATATTTTTCGTCATAATAATCCAGATCAGTTTCAATATTTTCATGAGGTTTTCAAAGAACATCTCGGTGAAACTTATGGTATTATGGTTTATCAGGAAGATGTGATCAAAATTGCCCAGCATTACGGAGGCGTTCCTGCTGCAGACGGCGATATTCTGCGTCGTGCTATGTCTGGAAAAGGGCGTTCTAAAGAAGCATTGCAAAAAGTAAAAGATAATTTTTTTGCTTCGTGTGCCCAAAAAGGACATCCTGAAGCTCTTAGTCAGGAAATTTACCGCCAGATTGAATCGTTTGCAGGATTTTCATTTTGTAAAGCGCACTCCGCTTCTTATGCAGTAGAAAGTTACCAAAGTTTGTATCTTAAAATCAATTATCCTGTAGAATTTATGGCAGCGGTTATTAATAATCAAGGCGGATTTTACAGAACAGAAGTTTATGTACACGAAGCACGTATGTCTGGAGCAACAATCCTTAATCCGTGTGTGAATAAAAGCGAATATCAAACTACCGTTTACGGAAACGATATTTATCTGGGCTTTATGCATTTGCAGGGTTTAGAATCAAAAACAGCAAATTTAATAGAAGCAGATAGAGACAAAAATGGTGATTTTCTTTCTTTGGAAGATTTTATCAATCGGATTCCAATTGGAATTGAAAGTATTAAAATTTTGATTTTTATAGATGCATTTCGTTTCACAGGAAAAACCAAAAATCAGCTTCTGGTTATTGCCAGTTTGCTTCTGAATAATTTTAAACCAGAAAACAGAAGTTTGATGCTTTTACAAGAACCCGTTAAAGAATATAAACTTCCAACTTTAGAACGTTCTGTTTTTGAAGATGCTTTTGATGAAATCGAATTGTTAAGTTTTCCTGTATCCTGTACTATTTTTGATTTATTACAAACCAAACATCGCGGTGATATTATGGCTAAAGATTTGGTTATTCATCATAAAAAGCAAGTTCGAATGCTGGCTTATTTGATTTCCAGAAAACAAGTACCCACTAAAAAAGGAAACATGTATTTTGGAACCTGGATTGATCATGAAGGCACTTATTTTGACACAGCGCATTTCCCGGATTGTTTAGCGCAATATCCTTTTCAGGGTGGCGGCTGTTATCTTTTATTAGGAAATGTCGAAGTTGATTATCATTTTCCAACTATCACAATTACTAAAATGGCTAAAATGCCCTTTATTCCTGATCCAAGGTATATGGATGCTAAAGATCAGTTTAAAACACAGCAGTTAATCAAGGAAGATGTCAGTCCAACGCATCGCGAACCGTATCCACAGGCACATGAAATTAACTTGCCGAGACATCGAATGAAATTTCAAAGCAAATAGTTACAAAGATTTTGATGTTACAAGAATAAGAACAGCTTTCACGTTATATAAACAAAGATGAAAAAGCAAGAATATGCCATAGTAGATATTGAAACCACAGGCGGGAATGCCAGTGGCAGCCGTATTACAGAAATTGCGATCATCATTCATGACGGAAAAAATGTAATCGATCGCTTTGAAACGCTTGTTAATCCCGAAAAAGAAATACCGCTTTCTATTTTTGGATTAACAGGTATTAATAACGAAATGGTGGCTAATGCGCCAATCTTCGATGATATTTCTGAGAAAGTTTTAGAAATGCTTACCGATCGTATTTTCGTCGCGCATAACGTTAACTTCGATTATTCATTTGTGCGTCATCAATTGGAACAAGCGGGATTTAAATGGACCGCCAGAAAATTATGTACCGTTCGTGCAGCACGAAAAATTAAACCGGGATTGGCGTCTTACAGCTTGGGAAAACTTTGCTATTCGCTAAACATACCTTTAGAAAATCAGCATCGGGCTGGCGGAGATGCAGATGCTACTGCAATATTATTTTCTCAATTGCTGGAATGGGACGAGGAAGGTGAGATTGCAAAAATGGTCAAAATGACTTCACAAGATCAGCGTTTGCCTCCCAATTTACCTCCAGAAGATTTTAATAATTTACCAGAAAAACCAGGTGTATATTATTTTTATAATCAGCAGAAAAAAGTGATTTATGTCGGGAAAGCAATCAACTTAAAAAAACGTGTTGCTTCTCATTTTAGCGGTCATAAAATCAATCCGCAAAGACAGCATTTTTTAAGAGATATCTATAGCATTTCCTTTGAAGTCTGTGCTACAGAATTAATGGCGCTTTTGTTAGAATGCACCGAAATAAAACAGCTTTGGCCAACCTATAATAGAGCATTAAAACGTTTTGAAGCAAAATTCGGCATTTATCAATACGAAGCAAGAAACGGCTACAAATATTTGGCTGTTGGAAAACTAAGCAAATTTCAAACTTGTATTCATGAATTTAATAGTTTGTATAACGCGATAGATTTACTAAGAAGTCTGGCTGAACAATTTGAAATTGATCAAAGGTTCTGCAAATATTCAAGACCGGAAGAAGGAGAAATTTTTCAGAATAATGATCTAAAAAGCTTGCCTGAGGTTTCGGTTCACAACGAGCAAGTCGACAATGCAATTGATTTTCTATTAAGCAACCGCCCCACTTTTGCCATTATAGACAAAGGAAGAAGCAAAGATGAACGCAGCTGTATTTGGATTGAAAACGGTCATTTTTATGGTATGGGACATATTCCGACAGATGTTTCGATCCATGATCCATCAGAAGTAAAAAACTATGTTACGCCTTATAAAAGCAATCAATATATGGTGCATTTGATTTTTGCTTACGCAGAAAAACATCCGGGTAAAGTATTCTTTAACAAACAATTCCTGAAATAAGAATAGGAAACTGTGTAAATATATATGTATAAAAAGCTGTAAATTTAATAGCACAACTAATTAAATCTACTATGAAAATAGCCACTTATAACGTAAACGGAGTCAACGGAAGATTAAATGTATTACTGCGCTGGCTTGAAGAAGCGACTCCAGATATTGTCTGTCTGCAGGAATTAAAAGCACCGCAGGATAAATTTCCGCTTAAAGCGATAAATGATGCGGGTTATAATGCGATTTGGCACGGACAAAAACAATGGAACGGCGTTGCAATTTTAGCCCGAAATATGGAAATTGAAGAAGTAACACGCATTCTTCCGGGCGATGATGAGGATATTCAAAGCCGTTATATTGAAGCTTTGATTAACGGAATCGTAATTGCCTGCCTTTATCTTCCAAACGGAAATCCGGCACCGGGACCTAAATTAGAATATAAACTAAAATGGTTTGATCGTTTGGCTGAGCGTGCAGAAACCTTGCTGAAATTAAAAATTCCAGTAATACTCGTTGGTGATTTTAATGTTATGCCAACAGAATTAGATGTTTATAAACCTGAAAAATGGGTAAAAGATGCACTTTTCCTGCCTGAAGTTCGAAAAGCTTTTGCAGCTATTGTTTCGCAAGGATGGACAGATGCCATTAGAAAATTATATCCTGATGAGAAGATTTATACTTTTTGGGATTATTTTAGAAAGGCTTATGAACGTGATGCTGGATTGAGAATTGATCATTTTTTACTGAGTCCGCAAATAGCAAAAGAACTACGCTCCGGCGGAGTTGACCGTCATGTACGAGGCTGGGAAAAAACAAGCGATCATGCGCCCGTGTGGATTGAAATTGACAAAAAATAAGAAGAAAAAATGACATTATTTAACGACACCGAATTATTTACCCCAGGTTTGGCAGGAAAAAAAGTATTTGACATTCCTGATTCTGAATTGATTTTGATTGATAACTTTTTTTCCAAAGAAGAATCTGACCGTTTTTATGAAAGACTGCTTTGCAAAACCAAATGGAGAGAATATGAAATGGAAATTTATGACAAAACCTATACGGTTCCCAGAATGATCGCCTGGTATGAGGATAAAGATAATCCGGGAGCAGACCCAAAAGGTCCCGATTGGAATTACGAATTATTGACTATCAGAGGTCGGGTAGAAAAAGAAACGCAGCAGGATTTTAATACCGTTTTGCTTAATTTATACCGAAATGGAAATGACGGCGTGGGCTGGCACAGCGACAAAGAACATAATACAGGACCAAACCCAATTATTGCTTCGGTGACTTTTGGAGAAACTAGAATGTTTAGGCTTCGTCATAAATTCAGCAAGGAAATTCCGCAGGTCGAAATTCCGCTTCATCATGGTTCTTTTTTATTGATGGCAGGAACAACAAATAGTTTTTGGCAGCATCAGGTTCCGAAAACGGCACGAGATGTTTTACCGAGAATAAACTTAACTTTTAGACAAACTCATCGTAATGTATGATTTCTAAATAACTCAAAATGAGTTATTTTTCAGACCACAGGCATGAGGAAAATTCTGTCGAAAAAAGTTAAAATACTGACTGTATGAACCTTTTATTAGGCAGACCCCTTCTTTTTTACTACTTTTGCAACCCTTTTTTAAAATACAAATACCAAAATGGCTTATTCAAACAATGATTTATCGCGTTTTTTAGATGCGCAAAATAAACTTTATCTTACTGCTCTTTCTGAAATTAAAAAAGGAAAAAAAGAAACACACTGGATGTGGTTTATTTTTCCTCAGATAAAAGGATTGGGTACTAGTGATACTGCAAATCTTTACGCGATTGCCGATCTTAAAGAAGCTGCCGAATTTTTAGAGCATCCTATTTTAGGAAAACATCTTATCGAAATTTCAGAACTGTTTTTGACTTTTAAAAGAAAATCAGCAGATGGAATTTTAGGCGATTTAGATGCACGAAAATTACGCTCTTCAATGACGCTTTTTTCTTTAGTAGAAAATACAAATCCTGTATTTAAAGAAATATTAGACGCTTTCTTCTCTGGAGAAACAGATCCTCTTACCATATCTATTATTAATTCAACTATAAAATCTTCTGTAGAAACTGAAATAGCTTAATTACAGATTATTTAAATTAAACGACACTACATTTTTTGCCGCTGCAAATTAAGTAGTGTCTTTTTTTATGTTTTTTTTCGCAAAATTCGCTGTATTACAATTAGTTTTACCCATTGATTCAATAGATTAAAACAGCTCTATGAAGATATTTTTTACGCAGAGTCAAACAAATTTTGTGTCTTATTTTTCCTGTTTTTATAATTGATAATTAATTCTATATTCGCATTTCTAAAACCAAAAAAAATAATGACCGAAAAAATTAAAATCCTTAAAACCATTCACCTAGCCATTTGCGCTGGTGTAATTATTACTTACTTTATGTTAGGTGAGTTTTCGAATGAAACATTAAAAATTCCTGTTCTTGATTCTTCCTCAATCGTGTATGCAATAATTCCGTTTATTGCTATCCTTTTAAGTAATTTTTTATTTAAATCCTTTCTAAAAAAAGTAGATCAAGATTTAACCCTTGAAGAAAAACTGCCAACGTACCAAACTGCTTCAGTTATTCGCTGGGGAATTCTTGAAGGCGCTGCTTTTATCATATTATTTCTAAAACCAGAATTTGTATTGTTTGGAGTTTTGGTTATTGTATATCTTATTTTTTTAAGACCTACTGAAGATAAAATTGCTTCTGATCTTCAAGTTAATTTTTAAATCTTAAACTGGATAAAATCGATTGCATAAAAAACGCCTTGTTTACACAAAGCGTTTTTTTATTTAAAATCTTAGTCCCGAAAACTTCGGGAAAGCAACTTTTTATTAAGATTCCTTAGGTTTTGTTAAGTAATATACCGGAATTCCTGTCAGCATAATCAATACTCCCCAGCCACAAGTTGAGAATTTAGTCAATAACAGTGAGATACAAATTGCTGTTGCAATAATGATGTATAACATTGGTAAAAAAGGATACCCGAAGGCTTTATAAGGTCTTTCTGCATCTGGCATTTTTTTACGTAAAATAAAGATTCCGTAGATTGTTAAAATGTAAAAAATCAAAACAATTATAATTACAAAGTCTAATAAATCTCCATATTTCCCTGTCAAGCATAAAGCCGAAGCCCAGATACACTGTGCCCAAAGAGCCCAAGCAGGAACACTCGATTCATTAAGAACGGCAGCCTTTTTAAAGAACAAGCCATCTTTTGCCATGGTATAATAAACTCTTGCGCCAGCCATAATTAGTCCGTTGTTGCAGGCAAAAGTCGAAATCATGATCATAATTGCGATAATCAAAGTACCTATATCACCAAAAATATATTGAGAAGCCACCACCGCTACTCTATCTGATTTTGCTGTTGCAATTTCGTCTAGCGGAATAACAGCCAAGTACATTAAATTCGTTAAAACATAAATAATCGTTACGATAAAAGTTCCAAGAAATAAACTGAAACCAACGTTACGTTTTGGATTTTTAATCTCACCAGCAATAAATGTAACACCGTTCCAAGCATCACTTGAAAATAATGATCCTACCATTGCAGCCGAAATTCCGGTAATCAAAGCAGTTCCGCTTATCGGAAGCCATGAACCACTATCAACATTATAAGAACGTGTTGTCCAAGCATCTGCCCAGTTGGCATCCCAAACGGAAGCTTTTGCTGCAAGCGTTAATCCAAAAACGATTAAACCTAGTAATGATAAAATTTTGATGATCGTTAAAACAGTTTGTAGAATTTTCCCATTTTTTACACCCCGACTGTTAATGTAAGTCAGTAACACGATTGTGAAAATTGACACGATCTGCGCTGCATTAAGTTTAAAAAAACCAAGTTCAAATACTATATTTTCGTCGCTGAAAGGCTCATAAATATAAGCTGCAAATTTTGAAAAAGCCACACCAACGGCGGCGATTGTACCCGTTTGAATTACGGCAAAAAAGCTCCAGCCATACAAAAAGGCAATTAATTTATTGTATGCTTCTTTTAGGTAAACATATTGTCCGCCCGCTTTTGGGAACATTGCACTGAGCTCTCCATAACTTACAGCGGCGATAATGGTAATTAATCCAGATATCAGCCATATTAGAGTCAGCCATCCGGCAGATCCTACTTGTCTCGCGATATCGGCACTTACGATAAATATCCCAGATCCAATCATAGAACCTACAACAAGCATAGTTCCGTCTAGTAATCCGAGTTCTCTTTTAAAATGTTCTTGGTCGTTTTCTTGCATTATTTTATATTTTGGGTTGGTTAAAGATATACTTTTTTTGGAAATTTTAGATTTTAGATTACAGATTTTAGATTATTGGAAAATATTTTGGGCTTGTCTCTCTGGGTCAGGCTTTCGGCTATATCTTTTGCTCCGTTTTACTTCACAACATATACCTATCCCAAGCGCTAACCGTTTACATAAGATTTTTTTATCTAGCAATTGCATTACGGTTTTCCATAATAATTTTCTTCTTTTATCAATTACATTCGTCTATAAAATGCATATAATTTTAAAACATCTTTAACCAGAAATGACAAACGACTCGCATCAAAAAAACAACCAATTAAGTTTATTAAATCTAATAGTATTAATCTTGTCTATATATGTTTTAGGTGCTTTGGTAGTTGACTCTGTCTACATTCTTCCAAGAGAAACTTCAATATTATTAAATTATATTGATAATGCTATTTGCGGATTTTTCTTCATTGAGTTTTGTATTCGTTTAGGAAATACAGAAAACAAATTGAAATTCATGCGTTGGGGATGGATTGACTTGGTTTCTTGCATTCCAATGATTAATATATTGCGAGCAGGCAGATTGTTACGATTAATTAGATTACTAAGAATTATTAGAGCTTTTAGAACCACAAAAAATGTTGTTGATCATATTTTCGCAAATAAAGCTAAAGGTGCGTTCACCTCTGTATCTATTATTGCCATTCTCCTTATTATTTTTTCAGCCATTGCAATTCTCCAAGTTGAACGTGATCCAAACAGTAATATAAAAACTGCTGAAGATGCAATTTGGTGGGCATACGTAACCATAACAACTGTTGGATATGGAGATAAATTTCCTGTAACTACTGAAGGAAGAATTATTGCAGCTGTTCTAATGACCGCTGGAGTTGGACTTTTCGGTACATTTACTGCATTCGTTGCATCTTGGTTTGTTACAGAAAACAAAAACTAATTTCATTATATCAAAAAGCTGCAATCCTAAAAAGTTGCAGCTTTTTTATCTTACAGAAATTTCTTAACTTCATCACAAAAAACGTTTTTAAAAAATTAATTTTCAAAATATTACAAATTATAACGCAACCAATTTCAAATCGAACCATCTTATTAAAAACAAATAAATTATGAGAAGAATTATTACATTTTTTATTCTTGCTATTGGGTTTATTTCTTGCAGTTCTGAAAGCAAAAGCAACTTTCAAAATTCTGATATCTACGGGAAATGGAATTGGGTAAGTACAGATGGCGGATTTGCTTTTCATATACATGATACTCCAACTTCTACAGGAAATTCGATTCAATTAAGTTTATCGAAAGACAATACTTTTTCTATAACCAAAAACGGAAAGGAAGTTGTAAGTGGAAAATATGAACTTACAACACAAAAATCTATTTACTCGGGCGAAACGGAAAAGTATATAACTTGTGAAATGGGCGAAAACAAAGAGACGTTAAATATTGTAACAAAAGGTATTATTACAATTGATGACAAAAATAAATTATCGATCTCTGATAACTTTAATGACGGAGTTGGAAGCGGATTCGTCGGTATTAAGTAAAAATTATACTAGCCAAAAACAAACCAGCATGAAAAAAATAATTTTATTACTTGCAATTCTATTCTTGCAAATAAGCTGCAACAGCGATAATGAAACTAAGCGAAAAGATACTGGAATTGTTGGAACTTGGAAATTTACTGAAGCTTACATAGGAGATGGAGGAACAAACACAAAATGGAATCCTGTTGAAAATGGCTATACTTACACCTTTAAAAGTGACGGAACTTTTACTTCTACTCGATTCACAGAATGTACTTCAGGTACTTATATATTGACAACCTCAATACTAACTTTAAATTTTGGATGTCCAGGATTTACAACTGCAATCGAAACACCAAAAGGAAAGTTTGTTGAAAAATACAAATCAGAAAATGGAAAAATGATTTTATCACCAACTTATCTTATATGTTACGAAGGATGTGAGTATAAATTCTCAAAAATTAAATAAATCACACTTTTTTTAATATTACTATAGAAGCTGCAAAAATTATTTGCAGTTTTTTTTTATCTAAAAAAAATCCATTTTACGTGTTCCCGTAACTTTATAAAGTTTCAACTATTTATATTTGAAAATCAAAATGTAAATTTTTTACGTGTCATTTTACACTATAATATGATAGCCGTACATTGTTAATATTGTAAACCAAAAAATTATAAACTAACCAAACACCACTTTATGGAAACCACCACACACGAAGCAGAAGATGTTGCAGATCAATTTTACAATTATGCTGCTAATCTTTTATTAAACGAAAATAAATCGTCTTACGAAACTAAAGCAAAACTCGTTGAGCAAGGCTTAAGTACTGAGATCGCTGGATTAATTGTCGAAAATCTAGAAATTCAAATTCAGGAAGCTCAATACGAAAAAGCACGAAAAGATATGGTTTACGGAGCTTTATGGTTTTGTGGCGGTACTATTTTGACATTTGCTGATATTGGCTTCATTTTTTGGGGAGCTATTTTATTTGGTGGTATTCAATTCTTTAAAGGAGTAATAAATGTTTATTCTTAATAAATTCATTACCATTGATGGTCCAATTATGATGAAATGGACTTTAATAAATAAGCATTCAACTTAAAAAATAAAAATATGATAGTTTGGTCAGGAAGAGGATTTCTCTCTGTTTTAATATTATTCATCGCAATCTTCTCTTGTATCTCAATTTTCCCAGAAACATATATTGATTTGTGTTTTATTGTTCCGCTTTATGTTGCTGGAATTTTCAGTTATATTTTTGGAATCAGATGGAATCGGACTTTGAGAGTTTTTATTGATAAAGAAACCGGAAAAGAAATAAATTTCAAAAGTAATCATAGTCTGTTCTGGATAAAGATGGAATATTGGGGATTTATTTTTACAGCTCTAGGACTTATTATTTTAGCTCAAAATTTAGATAAATCGGGAATTGACTTTTATACCAATATCCTTTTGGCTTTAATTGGCATTGGAGGTTTAATCTATTTCGGAATCAATCTTGTCAAAATTAAAAGTGCGATTGTAACTAAGCCACAATTTGATATTGCTTCGGCGCATGCAGAACCTAAATTAAGTTTTATAAAGGAAGAAATTTCAAATCCAAAATTCGAAAGCGAAGATCCAAATCAATATTTGCCGAAATAAACTTAATTTGAAAATTAAAACGAATAGGAATGTTTAATTAAATGTAATATAGTTTCAAAAATCAATCAAAAGATGAAAGCTGCAAGTATAAAAATTTTGCAGCTTTTTTATTTACATCATTTTTTTGGCTCTTTAAGATTAAACAAAAAAATAATACTTTTTATTATTAGATGCTTTTCTGATACGCTATATTATAAATCAAAAACTCTTTACGAAAAGCACAACTACTTCATATTAAAAAACAAATTACTGATAAACAATACATTAAATTTAAAATATTTAAAAAGACAGAAAATTCAGAACATTTTGTCAGACTGTATTATTTTTTTATTAAATTTGGTAGAGATGCTCTAAATCATAAAATGTAAATATTTCATTAACATTTGTTTATTTTTTACTATATTCAATTCCCCATATTGTTTATAAAGACAGCAAACAAATTTGCCAAAAGTTCATAAAAAGAATCAAAATTATTAACCTACAAATTAAAAATTATGAACAAGATTCAAATTTTAAAAAAGCTGCGTTTTCCAAATGTTTTTATTCTTCTGTTAATTGTTTTTATTTCATGTGCCTTATTAATCTGTACCAATTTTTTTACGATAAAAATATTGTCTGCCAACAGAGCTTATGTTAATGGCGAATCACATTATTCGAAAGGACAGAAAGATGCCTCTCGGCATTTAATAACCTATCTGTATACCAAAGATCAAAATCAATGGAAATTATATTTAGAAGAATTAAGAGTACCTCAAGGCGATGGGCTTGCAAGAATAACGCTTATGAAAGCAGGAGACAATTCCGTAGCACGAAAAGCACTTCTTGTAGGCAGAAATCATAGCGAAGATCTCAACGATCTTATTTGGATGTTTGATAATTTTAAACACGTTTCTTTCTTATCAAAGGCAATTCATGAATGGGAACAAGGCGATAAGTTGATTTTCAAATTATTTATCATCGGACAACAAATTAATGCTAAAATAAACCGAAACATTTTAACTATCGATGATCAACAAAAATTTATTCAGCAAATAAGTGCTATAAGCGACAAATTAACAGTTAATGAGCGTAACTTTTCTAATACTTTAGGAGAAGGAACCCGTTCAATAAAAGATTTGCTGATCATTACAAACATTTTTTTCATTTTGGTTATTGTCTGCAGCGTTTGTCTTTATTATTCTATAATGGTAAAACGTTTAATAGTTTCTAAAAAAGAAATCGAAGTTAAAAATGAAAATCTGATATTAGTAAATCATGAACTTGACCGTTTTGTTTACAGTGCATCGCATGACTTACGGTCTCCTATTACGTCTTTAAAAGGCTTAATTGAAATAACGCAATTAGAAGATAATATCGTTCAGATTAAAGATTATTTATGTCTGATGCATCAAAGTCTTGCCAAACAAGATCAATTTATAAGTGATATAATTGATTATTCCAAAAATAAACGAAAACAAATTATCATGGAACCTGTTAGCCTAAAGGAACTCTTTGATGAAGCCATTTCGCAATTGATGCATATTGAAAATGCAAACAAAATTACTTTTACAAAAGAGTTATTAGTAGACCAAATTCAGAGTGATGGTTTGCGATTAAAAATCATTATTTCGAATTTAATTTCAAATGCTATCAAATACGCTGACAGCAGCAAACAAGAAATGTTCATTTCTATTAAAACTTACGTAGCTGATGATTTTCATAAAATTGAAGTAACTGATAACGGAATTGGAATTAAAGATGAATTTAAAGACAATATTTTTGAAATGTACTTCGGTACAAATAAAAATAAAGGTTCAGGATTAGGACTTTATATTGTAAAAGAAGCTGTTGAAAACATTAAAGGAAACATTACTGTAAGCTCGCAAAGCACAATTGGAAGCCAGTTTATAGTAGCTATACCAAATTCTTATGCCATTTAGACCTACATTTTTATTAATTGAAGATAATTTGATCGACCAGCTTATTATCAAACAATTATTTAAGAAAGTACTTTTTATAAACGAAATTCATGTTGCCAATAATGGCAAAGAAGGACTCGACTGGCTTAGAGAGAATAGAGCAAAACACAATGCATTATTTATCTTACTTGATATCCAGATGCCGATAATGAACGGCTTTGATTTTTTAAATGTGTACAGTCAATTTGATAATGCCTTTAAAAAAGACGTCAAAATTTACATACTTTCCTCTACATTAGATCCCGATGAAATTAAACAGATTAAGGAGAACAAAGATGTTTTTAAGCTTTTAAGCAAGCCTTTTCCTATTGAAGAATTTAAAAATGCACTTTATCATAATTTATGAAAAATGCTGGCTAAACTAGTCCAAAATACGATTTACTTGAGAAAAAGCTCTTTCGTAATAAGGTTCTTTTGTTGAAGAAATCATTACGCCTCCGTGAGTAGAAGAATGCACAAATTTTATTTCTCCATCTAAAACTTCCACAACCATTCCGACATGATTAATCTGGTGTCTTCCGTTGGTTTTAAAGAAAATCAAATCGCCTTTTTGTGCTTCTGTTGAAGTTATTTTCATTCCGATTCGAGATTGCTCAATAGAACTTCTTGGCAGTTTAATATCGAAATTGCTAAAAGTACAAATCATTAAGCCTGAACAGTCAAAACCTGCTTTTGTAGTACCGCCTGAACGATATCTGATTCCGATATTTTCAGTTGCATTTACAATTAATTGATTGACTAAATCGGAGTGATTGCTTACTCGTATTACTGCCGAAGAGTCTCTCTTAATTTCTGAATTATCTGCAACCTGAACTGGAACTGAAAGCGTATCCTTAATTGGTTGTGCTACTGCCAAAGCTTGTACTGCGTCTGCTTTTTGTTTGGTAGTTAAAATTTTTAAAAGATAACCAACTGGCAATTTTCCTTTAATAAATGGATTTTGACGCTCCAATTCGGCAACTGTCATTCCGTATCTTTTTGCAATGGCGTATTTGGTTTCTTTGGGCTGAACTTCTACAACGACTTCTACAACATTTACAATTTTAAGGTCGTCAAAAGGCTTTTCTTCAATTGCAGTTGAATTAGAAGGAATGTTAATTTGCTGCCCTATTTTTAATCCTTCCGTTTCTAATGAAGGATTCGCTTTTATTAAGCCATCAACAGAAACATTGTATTTTTTTGAGATTCCCCAAAGTGTTTCTTTGGCTTCAACTTCGTGTAAACTAGGAGTAGTGTTTGCAACAGTTTCTGCAGGTTTTGGAGCAACTGTTTTCTCGTTATTAGGAATTAATAAAATCGAGTTTAATTTTAGAATTGCAGGCGCATCAGGATTTGCTGCAGTAATATCTTTTGGTTTAAGTCCGTATTTTTTAGCAATTATAGTAAGGTTTTCTCCTTTTGAAATTTTGTGTTTGATAAATTTTTCTTGAGAAAAAACCCCTGCACTAAAAAAAAACAATACTATTATTAACCTGACAACCATTCCTTATTCAATTTTATTTAAGCTTCTATTGAAGTTCAATACCTATATTTTAAACTCAAAAAAAGCAACTTTATTACTTGATAGGCGAATTTAACTTTTTAAAGTAAAAAAACCATTTTTTTTAACAACAAATTTGCCCCACCTCAACAACCTTAAAGTTATTTTGACAGTAAAACAATGATTTATTAGCAATTGCCAAAAAATAAAAAACGCTCTGTTTTCACAGAGCGTTTTTTGTATAATTAAATCTTAAAGATTAAGCTTTTCCAGCAGCAATTAAGTTTAATGCAGAACCTGCAACGAACCAGCCAATTTGTCCAGCGTTGTAAGTATGATTTGCTAAAATAATACTTTTTGTACCATCTGCATGAACAAACTCTAACGTTAATGGCTTTCCTGGAGCGAACTCAGTTAAATCAGTAAAATTAATAGTATCGTTCTCTTGAATTTTATCATAATCAGCTTCGTTAGCAAAAGTCAATCCTAAAAGCCCTTGTTTTTTAAGGTTGGTTTCATGAATACGAGCAAAAGATTTCACTAATACCGCTTTAACACCTAAGAAACGCGGCTCCATTGCAGCATGCTCACGAGAAGAACCTTCACCATAATTGTGATCTCCCACAACGATAGACGGAACTCCTGCAGCTTTGTATGCACGAGCTACAGCAGGAACTGCATCATATTCACCTGTTAATTGGTTTTTAACTGAATTTGTTTTTTGGTTAAATGCATTTACAGCACCAATTAGCATATTGTTAGAAATATTATCTAAATGTCCGCGGAAACGCAACCATGGTCCAGCCATAGAAATGTGATCCGTTGTACATTTTCCGAATGCTTTTATTAATAATTTGGCACCCGTAATATTTTTACCATCCCAAGGATCAAAAGGAGCTAATAATTGCAAACGATCTGATGTTGGACTTACAGCAACCTGAACTCCTGAACCATCTTCAGCCGGAGCCTGAAAACCTGGATCTTTAGCATCAAATCCTTTTGGAGGCAATTCATCACCTGTTGGAGCGTCAAGCATCACTTCTTCTCCATCTTCGTTGATTAGAGTATCTGTTAATGGATTGAAACCTAAATCACCAGAAATAGCCATAGCAGTCACCAATTCTGGAGAACCTACAAAAGCCAAAGTGTTTGGATTACCATCTGCACGTTTTGAAAAGTTACGGTTGAAAGAGTGAACGATAGTATTTCTTTCTTCTTTCTCTGCTCCTTCTCTATCCCACATACCAATACAAGGTCCGCAGGCGTTAGCAAAAACGGTAGCTCCGATTTTTTCGAAAGTATCAATAAATCCGTCTCTTTCAATTGTATAACGAACTACTTCAGAACCTGGAGTAATTGTAAATTGCGATTTAGTTTTTAAGTTTTTAGCACTTACTTGTCTTGCCAAAGAAGCAGCACGAGCAATATCTTCATAAGAAGAGTTTGTACATGAACCAATCAAACCAACCTGAATTTGTAATGGCCAGTTGTTTTTAATAGCTTCTTCTTTCATTTTAGAAATTGGAGTAGCTAAATCTGGAGTAAAAGGTCCATTTAAATGTGGCTCTAATTCAGTTAAGTTAATTTCAATAACTTGATCAAAATATTTTTCTGGGTCAGCATATACTTCTGGATCTCCAGTTAAGTAAGAAGCTACTTTATCAGCTGCTTCAGCAACATCTGCTCTGTTTGTAGAACGCAAATAACGACTCATAGAATCATCATAACCAAAAGTTGAAGTTGTAGCTCCAATTTCAGCACCCATGTTACAAATAGTTCCCTTACCAGTACAAGACATAGAAGTTGCACCTTCTCCAAAATATTCAACGATTGCACCTGTACCACCTTTGACGGTTAAGATACCAGCCACTTTAAGGATAACATCTTTTGGAGCAGTCCATCCTGATAATTTACCAGTTAATTTTACTCCAATTAATTTTGGAAATTTTAATTCCCAAGCCATACCAGACATAACGTCTACGGCATCTGCTCCACCAACACCAATAGCAACCATTCCTAAACCACCTGCATTTACAGTGTGAGAATCGGTACCAATCATCATTCCGCCTGGGAAAGCATAATTTTCCAGTACTACTTGGTGAATAATTCCAGCTCCTGGCTTCCAGAAACCTATTCCGTATTTATTAGAAACTGACGATAAGAAATCGAAAACTTCGTTACTTTGTGTTTTTGCTCTAGCCAAATCGGTTGCAGCATCTACTTTTGCCTGAATCAAGTGATCACAGTGAACCGTTGTTGGAACAGCAACTGTTTTCTTTCCAGCGTGCATAAATTGCAATAATGCCATTTGTGCAGTTGCATCCTGGCATGCTACACGATCCGGAGCAAAATCAACATAATCTACTCCTCTTCCAAACGCCTTAGTTGGATCTCCATCCCAAAGGTGATTGTACAAAATTTTCTCAGTTAAAGTAAGTGGACGACCAACAATCTCGCGTGCTTTATCAACACGACCTGGCATGTTCTCATACACTTTTTTAATCATTTCAATATCAAAAGCCATAAGTTTATAATTGTTTTTTGTTTTTTTTATTTTGAACATCACAAGGTACAAAAAAAGAGAGGAGCTACAAAACAAAAGCCCGAGTTTATACTCGGGCTTTTTTAATTTAATCATTAAATAATCGTATGATTACATAACCAACTGCTTATTAGAAGGAGCAAATCTAGTTAGATTGATACCTTCTACTGCTGTTACATATTCTTCCATAGTAGGAGTTCTGCCTAGAATAGTAGACAACACTACAACTGGTGTAGACGAAAGCAATGATTCTCCTTTTTTACCTTCAGTATCTTCTACGACTCTTCCTTGGAAAAGACGAGTTGAAGTTGCCATTACAGTATCTCCTTTTGATGCTTTTTCCTGATTACCCATACAAAGGTTACAGCCTGGACGCTCTAAATACAACATGTTTTCATATTCAGTACGTGCAGCGCCTTTTGGAGCGTTATCATCAAATTCAAAACCTGAGTATCTTTGTAAAACTTCCCAGTCCCCTTCAGCTTTAAGTTCATCTACGATGTTATAAGTTGGAGGCGCCACTACAAGCGGAGCTTTAAACTCAACTTTACCATGTAAATCTTCTATATTTTTAAGCATCTGAGCTAAAATCTTCATATCTCCTTTGTGAACCATACAAGAACCGATAAATCCAAGATCCACTTTTTTCTCTCCACCATAGAAAGATAAAGGTCTGATGGTATCGTGAGTGTATCGCTTAGAAACATCAGCATTATTTACGTCTGGGTCAGCAATCATTGGCTCTACAATCTGATCAAGATCAATAACAACCTCTGCATAATACTTCGCATTTGCATCTGGAGTTAAAGCTGGTTTTTCAGCTGATTTTATTTCAGAAATTCTTTTATCCGCTTTATTAATCAAACCTTGGAGAACTTGTTTATGATTGTCCATTCCCTTATCGATCATAATCTGGATTCTTCCTTTTGCAATCTCTAAAGATTCAATCAAAGTATCATCTTCAGAAATACAGATAGAAGCTTTTGCTTTCATTTCTGCAGTCCAGTCTGTAAAAGTAAATGCCTGGTCAGCAGTAAGAGTTCCCAGATGAACTTCAATAATTCTTCCTTGAAATACGTTCTCACCACCAAATTTCTTAAGCATTTGAGATTGTGTTGAATGAACCACATCACGGAAGTCCATAAAACCTTTCATTTCTCCAATAAAAGTTACTTTCACTGATTCTGGAATTGGCATTGAAGCCTCACCTGTAGCAAGCGCCAAAGCAACAGTTCCTGAGTCAGCACCAAAAGCAACACCTTTAGACATTCTTGTATGAGAGTCACCACCAATAATGATAGCCCACTCATCTATTGTAATATCATTTAAAACCTTGTGAATTACGTCAGTCATTGAATGATAAATCGCTTTCGGGTCACGTGCCGTGATTAAACCAAAATCATTCATAAATTTCATCAATTTTGGAATATTTGCCTGAGCTTTTTTATCCCAAACTGAAGCTGTATGACAACCAGATTGATATGCACCATCAACGATTGGCGAAATAACTGTAGCCGCCATAGACTCCAATTCCTGAGCAGTCATAAGACCAGTCGTATCTTGCGAACCTACAATATTAACTTCTACACGAACATCAGATCCCGCGTGCAATACTTTACCTGCAGGTACACCAACAGCATTTCTGTTGAAGATTTTTTCAACTGCTGTAAGACCTTGTCCTTCAATAGAAATTTCTTTTGATGGAGCAAAAACAAGAGGAGCTTCGATATCTAAAATTTTAGCAGCTAATGTTTGAAGTTTTTTACCAAATACAATTGCGTATGATCCTCCAGCTTTAATAAATTCCATTTTCTGAGGAGTAAACGCCTTAGAAATGTCAATTAACTCTTGATCACCGTTATATAGTTTTTTTGTTTTAGTGTTTATGGTAAGAACAGTTCCGGTAGCAACAGAATATGCTTCTTCTAGAATAGGTTCATTATTTTCGTTGCGAATAATATCACCATTTGCATCCAGTTTTTTAACCCAGTTTTTAAGGTCTAAACCAATACCGCCAGTAACATCAACAGTTGTTAGGAAAATTGGAGAAATACCATTTGTTCCTGCAACAATTGGAGCAATATTAATAAATGGAACATATGGACTTGCTTGTTTACCAGTCCAAAGCGCTACATTGTTAACGCCTGACATTCTTGATGAACCAACACCCATTGTACCTTTTTCAGCAATAAGCATTACACTTGCATCAGGATATTGCGCTTGCAGCATCTTTATTTCGTCTTGCGCTTGAGGAGTGATCATACATTTACCGTGAAGTTCACGGTCTGAACGTGAGTGAGCTTGGTTACCTGGAGATAGCAAATCTGTCGAAATGTCTCCTTCACCAGCGATATAAGTTACTACTTTAATTTCTTCAGCTACATCTGGCAGTTTTGTAAAAAATTCTGCTTTTGCATAGCTTTCAAGAATCTCTCTAGCTATTGCGTTATCATTTTTAAATGCTTCCTTTAAGCGGTCAGTGTCTGCCTCATAAAGGTAAACTTGTGATTTAAGAACATTTGCTGCTTCTTTTGCAATTGCTGCATCATTCCCTAAAGCTAAATCTAGTAAAACTTCGATCGAAGATCCGCCTTTCATATGTGATAACAACTCAAAAGCAAATGCAGGTGTTATCTCTTTTACTACAGATTCACCAAGAATAATTTCCTTTAAAAATTTAGATTTTACACCGGCAGCACTAGTGGTTCCCGGTACAACATTATAAATAAAAAATTTAAGAGAATCATCTCTGTACTCGTTATTCAGATCTTTAATTTGAGCAATAATTTCGCTTAATAATTCAGCGCCATCAATTGGTTTTGGATGAAGCCCTTGGGTTTTGCGTTCTTCAATTTCTTGGATATAATCCTGATAAATATTCATAATTAAGGCAGATTTATTTTTTTGACGCAAATTTAAACATTAAAGACGATAATTAAAAATAATATAATAGAAGTCGCCTTTTCAAAAATTATTATTGCTAAAAAACGATTTTCACTGCTTGTTTTTGTCAAAATATCATTTTTGTATTAAAAAAATGAATTATTGATATTTTAAAATCTTTTCTTTAACAAAGTCGGAATTTAACGTTATAAAAGAAGTGGGATTTTACTCCTGTTTTCATGAAGAATCTTTCTAAATTAGAATTTATAACGTTATAGTTGGCATGTTAAGCAGTAGTAAACATGATTTTTTAGGATCAATTTAAAAATTGTTTTTATCAAATATAAAAGCCTAGCAAATTTAAATTACTAGGCTTTTAAAAATGAACTTTTATATTTCTACATCAACTTCTGAATAATTATTTCTTCTGTAATTCCTTCAGCGTCGGCTTTGTAATTTTTAATAATTCTGTGGCGTAAAATTCCGGTTGCAACCGCTTTTACATCTTCTATATCTGGTGAGAATTTACCATTAAAAGCAGCATGTGCTTTAGCCGCTAAAATTAAGTTTTGAGACGCTCTTGGCCCTGCTCCCCAATCTAAATAGTTTTTTACAAAATCATTAGATAACTTGTTATCCGGACGCGTTTTACTTACTAAAGTTACAGCATATTCAATAACATTATCAGCTACAGGAATTCTGCGGATTAAATGTTGAAAATTGATAATTTCTTGTGCTGAAAACAACGGATTAATAGTTGTTTTTGTATCAGATGTTGTGCGTTTTACAACTTGCACTTCTTCTTCAAAACTTGGATATTCTAATTTAATAGCAAACATAAAACGGTCTAATTGCGCTTCAGGCAACGGATAGGTTCCTTCCTGCTCAATTGGGTTTTGAGTTGCTAATACAAAATAAGGCAAATCTAATTTATAGTTTTGCCCAGCAATAGTTACTGAACGTTCCTGCATTGCTTCAAGCAAAGCTGCTTGTGTTTTTGGTGGTGTTCTATTAATCTCATCTGCTAAAATGATGTTTGAAAAAATAGGCCCTTTTATAAATTTAAACTGTCTGTTTTCATCTAGAATTTCACTTCCTAAAATATCGGAAGGCATTAAATCTGGCGTAAACTGAATTCTTTTAAAATCTAAACCTAAAGCTTGAGACAGAGTATTAATCATTAAAGTTTTTGCCAAACCCGGAACACCAATTAAAAGAGCGTGTCCTCCTGAAAATATACAAAGTAAAATTTGATCTACAACTGCATCTTGGCCTACTATTATTTTTGCTATTTCTGATTTTAGTTCGTTTCGTTTTTGAACTAAATTTTGAATTGCTGCTACGTCAGACATTTAAGTATGTTTTTAAATTTAAAAAGAGTTAGCTCTATGAATTCATAAAACTAACTCTTTTTATTTATTTAATAAAAATTATTTTTTCAACCAATTGTTTGTAAAAGCACAATCTCTGTATTCTCCAATAATTTTAATGTAAGTATCTTTAATCTTAGTATCGAACCATTTTCCAATTGCATTAATTTGCTTTTCTTTCAATGCTAATTCTTTAATTTTTGTGTAATCTTTAGCATAATCAGCTACGTGTTCATCAATTCTATTGGTAACAGTAATCAACTTATACGTTTTTTTTGATTTTTCGTCTGTATTTAAAATCGGCTGAGATACTTCGGTATCTTTTAAATTTGAAACTTGACTGTATAATGTTGGATCCATTTTAGTCAATTCAAAACGAGTATCCTGTGTATTCGGATTTATCAAAGTTCCTCCGTTGGCTTTCGTTTCTTTTTCGTCAGATTCAGTTCTTGCCGCATCTGCAAAAGTAATTTCTTTATTTTCAATCTTCTTTCTAATATTGATTGCTCTTTCTTTAGCTTCTTTTAGAGCATCGTCAGTTACCGTTGGCGATATTAAAATATGACGCAATTCAACTTCCTGACCTTTAATTTTATCGACCATAATAATATGGTAACCAAAATTAGTTTCAAAAGGCTGTGAAATTTCTCCTTCTTGCAAACTAAAAGCAACATCTTTAAACTCTTTAACAAAAGGCGTTCTTCTAGTCATTTTATAATAACCTCCATTAGAAGAAGATCCTGGGTCCTGAGAATATAGAACTGCTTTTGTAGCAAAACTAGATCCCTCTAAAACATCTTTTCTAATAGCATTTAATCTGTCAATTACTTTTTGTTTGTCTTCTTTAGAAACTTTAGGTTCGATAACAATTTGCGCTACTTCCATTTCTGCTCCAAAAGTTGGCAATTCATCTTTTGGTATTTTTTTAAAGAAATTACGAACTTCTTCTGGTGTAATTTCTACTCCATCTACAATTTTTTTCTGCATTTCAGAAGACAATTTTTGCTCTTTTAAGATATCAGCAAAATAAGTTTTAAATTCTTCAACAGAGCTTTTCTTATAGTATTCAACTACTTTATTAATGTCTCCAACCTGTTTTACCATGTAGTTTAAACGGTCTTCCATCATGCTTCTTACTTCAGCATCACTCACAACAATACTGTCCTGAATCGCTTGGTGAGCATATAATTTATCCTCTAAAAGTTTACCAAGCATTTGGCATCTTGTAATATCTTTTACACTTCCTCCTTGGGCAGAAATTTCTAAAAATCCTTTATCAATGTCAGAATCTAAAACAATATAATCTCCAACAGTAGCAATGATACCATCGATTTTTTGCTTCTGTCCAGAAGGAACTTCAGCTGGTTTCTCAGCTACAACATCCTTAATAATTTCCTGAGCCGAAACCATTAAGTTGAAAAAAAGTAAAAAACACATTGTCAATACTAACTTGAAATCAATTGTTTTTAGCTGTAATTTTTTTAATAACATTATTTTAAATTTAATTTTAATGTAAAGATCTTGCTTAGAATTCTCTCTTCTTACTCATAAACTTACTATTATGATAGTTTTAGAATTTATTCTAAAAACACTAAATAATTAAGATCTAGTTCTTTTTAACTTATAACGAACAAAAATAACAATTCAATTACATAATACAACTATTGCCCATACTATTAACAAAAAATTATATGGGGATAGATCCTAAAATCTGTAAAACAAACTTCATTTAAATAAATTATTTATCGAAAGAACAATTTCAAACTATTCATATTCCTTTTAAAATGCATTCTTCAAAAATTACTGAAAAAATCAAAAACCTAATTATTAAGTAATTAAAAAAAAGTTTTTAACACTACAACGTTTTCGTTGTATAAATATTTTCTTATAAAAATGAAGTAATTCAAAAAACTCATACTTTAGATGCGTAATTAATAATTTACAATGGTTAAAACTGAGAATTTCTTCTTTTATACCGTTAAAAATTACTGAATTACAACTTTATTATCTAACCTTAACCAAACCTATTATGAAAAAACCAAATGCCAAAATTTATTTAATGGCCGCGATGACAGCATTATTATGTTCTTGCTCGCAAAATGAAATGAACGAAACTGACACAAAAGCTGAAAGCCAAAAATTTGAAATTATCAACGTTACACATCACGACGGAAAACCTTTTAGCACAGGAGAAACAAAAACTTCTTTGACAGGCAAATACGTTGACAATCCCGGAGGCGGTGTTATGATGCAGGCTTTCTATTGGGATGTTCCTGCCGGAGGAAATTGGTGGAATACTGTAAGCAGCAAAGTAACAGCATGGTCAGATGCGGGAATTGGCTCAATATGGCTGCCACCTGCATCAAAAGCACAAAATGGTGCATTTTCTATGGGATATGACCCAACAGATTATTTTGATTTTGGAGATTACAATCAAAATGGAACGACAGAAACACGATTCGGATCTAAAACTGAATTAGTTAGTTTGATTACAAAAGCGCATACAGAAAACATGAAAGTATATGCGGATATTGTAATTAATCACAATAGCGGAGGACAATCAGAAGCGAATCCTTTTACTGGAACTAATACTTGGACTAATTTTAATGGAGTTGCTTCAGGAAAATTCAAACGTACGTATGTAAACTTCTATAAAAACAGCTACGGAAATAACGATGAAGGTTCTTTTGGAGGATTTCCTGATTTATGCCACGCTGATCCGTATGTAAAAGACTGGCTGTGGATAAGAGCTGACGGAGTTGGTAAATATTACAAAAACACAATGAAATTTGATGGCTGGAGATTTGATTATGTTAAAGGTTTTGGCGCTTGGGTAGTTAACGCATGGAATGCAAATGTTGGTGGATTTTCTGTAGGTGAATTATGGGATTCTAATGTAAACGTACTAAATGACTGGGCAAATAATGCAAACAGTTCTGTGTTTGATTTCGCTTGTTATTATAAAATGAATGATGCATTTGACGGAAATAATCTGGCTCTATTAAATGATGATATGATGTGGAAGAGAAATCCTTATAAGGCTGTTACTTTTGTTACCAATCATGATACTGATGAGATTTCAAACAAATTATTGGCTTACTCTTATATTTTGACACATGAAGGTTATCCAACAATTTTCTATAGAGATTATGAGGAATGGCTGGATAAAACCAAATTAAATAATCTTATCTGGATTCATAACAACAAAGCGACAGGAACAACATCAATTTTGTATTCAGACAATGATGAATATCTTGCCAGAAGAAATGGTTATAACGGAAATCCTGGATTAGTAGTTTACATCAACAATTCAGATGTTTGGCAAGAAAGATGGATTCAGACCAATTGGGCCAATACTCAAATTAAAGATTTTACCGGAAATTCAACTTGGTATCCAACTACCCAAGCTGATAAATGGGTAAAAATTCAATGTCCGCCTAAAGGATACTCAGTTTGGTCAATCAATCAATAAATTAAAAATCATAATTTAAGGCTGTTCTACAAAACAGCCTTATTTTTTATCTTAAAATTTCATTTTATAAATCTAAAGACTTCTAAATTATAGAAGTGAATATTTTTATTAAGCCGTAATTAATAGTACTTTTGCAACCTATTTATACAAAATATGAGCTTTTTAAAAGAAATACAACGCAGAAGAACATTTGGAATTATATCGCATCCTGATGCCGGTAAAACAACATTAACAGAAAAATTATTGTTGTTTGGAGGAGCTATTCAAGAAGCGGGAGCCGTAAAAAACAATAAGATTAAAAAAGGAGCAACAAGTGACTTTATGGAAATCGAGCGCCAGAGAGGTATTTCGGTTTCAACATCTGTACTTGCTTTTAATTATAAAGACAAAAAAATCAATATTCTTGATACTCCGGGACACAAGGATTTTGCCGAAGATACTTTTAGAACCTTAACAGCAGTTGATAGTGTAATCGTTGTTATTGACGTTGCAAAAGGGGTCGAGGAACAAACTGAAAAATTGGTTGCTGTTTGTAGAATGCGTAACATTCCGATGATTGTTTTCATCAACAAATTAGACCGTGAAGGAAAAGATGCTTTTGACTTAATGGACGAAGTAGAACAAAAACTTGGTCTAACCGTTACGCCTTTAAGTTTCCCTATCGGAATGGGTTATGATTTTCAAGGAATTTATAATCTTTGGGAGCAAAACATTAATCTTTTTAGTGGAGACAGCCGTAAAAATATAGAAGAAACAATTGCTTTTTCTGATGTTCAAAACAATCCAGAATTAGATAAAATTGTTGGTCAAAAAGCAGCAGAGAAACTTCGTGAAGAATTAGAATTAATCGATGAAGTATATCCTAAATTTGAACGTCAGGATTATCTAGACGGAAAAATTCAGCCTGTGTTTTTTGGATCAGCTTTAAATAATTTTGGAGTTCGTGAATTATTAGATTGTTTCGTTACGATCGCTCCTTCTCCAAGACCAAAAGATTCTGAAACTCGTTTAGTTGACCCGAAAGAAGAAAAGATGACCGGTTTTGTATTTAAAATACATGCCAATATGGATCCAAAACATAGAGATCGTTTAGCATTTATCAAAATTGTTTCGGGAACTTTTGAAAGAAATAAACCTTACTATCACGTACGCCAGAAGAAAAATTTAAAATTTTCTAGTCCAAATGCCTTTTTTGCTGAGAAAAAAGAAATCGTAGACATTTCGTATCCAGGTGATATTGTTGGTTTGCACGATACAGGAAACTTTAAAATTGGTGATACTTTAACTGAAGGCGAAATTATGAGTTTTAAAGGAATTCCAAGTTTCTCTCCAGAGCACTTTAGATACATCAATAACGCTGATCCAATGAAAGCAAAGCAATTGGATAAAGGTGTTGATCAATTAATGGACGAGGGTGTTGCTCAGTTATTTACCTTAGAAATGAACAACCGTAAAATAATTGGTACAGTTGGAGCGCTTCAATATGAGGTAATTCAATACCGTTTAGAGCATGAATATGGTGCAAAATGTACTTATGAAAATTTCCCTGTTCATAAAGCTTGCTGGGTAAAACCTGATGATGCAAAAAATGATGAATTTAAAGAATTTAAACGTATCAAACAAAAATTCTTAGCTCACGATAAATATGGCCAATTGGTATTTTTAGCTGATTCTGACTTTACAATTCAAATGACGCAAAATAAATATCCTAGTGTAAAATTATTTTTTACTTCTGAGTTTGATTAATCTGATTTAAAACAAATAAAAAAGACCGTTTAAAAATTTTAAACGGTCTTTTTTATTTGTTCATTTTCAAAATACTTCCCTCTATTTTCACATTATTACTTTTGTGGAATATAATTAATTCCTAATCCGCCTGCAATCATAATTCTGGAGATCTCCTCTTCTGCAACAATTATATTTTGCAATAGTATCTTATTCTTAACAGATTTGATTGTAAAAGGAATAGTTTTCGAAAGATAATAATCATCTCCTGTAATAGTGATCTCAAGAGTATTACTGCTTTTTAGAACTTTTACCGGAATTGAAAACGCTCCTGTTTGAGAATTTATTTTTACTGTATTTTTTGAGCCATTAATAGAAAGCATTAAATTAGGATATGCTTTTCCGTCAAGTGGTTTATTGGATTTGCTTTCTAATAATTTTCCTTTAACAACTATCAAAACCTCTTTCTCCACATCGGGATTCAAAGCAATCTTACCTACAATGTCATTGTTTAATTGTGGAGCATTGATTTCAGTTTGTACTGGTGTTTTTTCTTGCCCAATAATACTTGACGTTAATAAAACAGATGCGGCCACTGCAGCATATTTAAAATTATTTATTTTAGATATTTCATTATGCTCAAACTGTTCATTCAATTGCGTAACTTTTAATCTTGCACAAATATTTTTATCTTTAGATTCCGCAATGAATTTAGCAACCTCAGAATTTGTTTTCTTGCTTAAATCAATTACATTTTTCATGCAGGAGTTACAAAATGAACCATTTACGTTCGGAATCATTTTATCAAAATTTTCAGAACAAGGATTTGCTATTTCTAAGGTGAATTTCTTTTTCATGTTGCACTTTTTTAAGTTAAAAGCATTTATCACACTGCTTATTACTTATATAGAGTACATTTTTCATAAAAAGGTTGGAAGAATTTAAAAATTATTTTTCATTATAAAAATTAAATATAATTTCAGGAAACAATAAATCAAAAAAAGCGCTAGTTTATCACTAGCGCTTTTTTATTAACTTGAATTAAATTAACCATACTAAGTTATTATATTTCAAAAATTAATCTTTTTAGGAATCATTAAAAGTAAAATATTAAAAGGATGAAATGAAATTTAGTCGACGAAAGTAAAAATAATCCGTTAAAGAGCATTTACTTCATTGTGCATCCAAATAAAAAAAGCCCCATTACTGGGGCTTTTAATAATTTATGCTTGTCCTGCCGGACCAAAATTAAGCGGTATTGGTGCTTGTTCTGTCTCTTTGATTTCGCCATGAGCGGCTTCAAATCGATGAATATTTTCACCTATCGCACGCAATAATCTTTTAGCATGTTGCGGTGTCAAGACAATTCTTGACTTTACCTTGGCTTTAGGAATACCGGGCATAATGCTCACAAAATCTAAAACAAACTCTGATGAGGAGTGATTTATAATTGCTAGATTAGAATAAATTCCTTCTGCAATAGTTTCATCTAACTCAATGTTAATCTGCTCTTGTTGTTGTTTCGGATTACTCATAGTTTCCTAATTAATAAATATATTCTTCTTTATTAGCCATCATTTCATTGTAATCGTCTTTAGAACCTACGATAGTGTTATCGTATTCTCTCATACCAGTTCCCGCAGGAATTCTGTGTCCAACAATTACATTTTCTTTTAATCCTTCTAAATCATCTACTTTACCAGCTACTGCAGCTTCGTTAAGTACTTTTGTTGTTTCTTGGAAAGAAGCAGCAGAGATGAATGATTTAGTTTGTAGCGAAGCTCTTGTAATACCTTGTAAAACTGGCGTTGCAGTGGCAGTAATTACGTCTCTAGCTACAACTAGATTTTTATCAGTTCGTTTCAACAATGAGTTTTCATCACGTAAATCACGAGGCGAAATAATCTGACCTGGTTTCAATACAGCAGAATCTCCAGCGTCTTCAACTACTTTCATACCATATAACTTATCATTTTGAACGATAAAGTCTTTAGTGTGAATTAATTGATCTTCTAAGAATAATGTATCTCCTGGATCTTGAACTCTTACTTTACGCATCATTTGACGAATAACTACCTCAAAGTGCTTGTCATTAATTTTTACCCCTTGTAAACGGTATACCTCTTGAATTTCATTTACCAAGTACTGTTGAACAGCAGCTGGACCTTGAATTCTTAAAATGTCATCTGGTGTAATTGCACCATCAGACAATGGAACTCCCGCTCTTACGAAGTCATTTTCCTGAACTAAGATTTGGCTAGAAAGTTTAACTAAATACTTTTTAATCTCACCAAATTTAGATTCGATAACAATTTCGCGGTTACCTCTTTTGATTTTTCCAAAAGAAACAACACCGTCAATTTCAGAAACAACCGCTGGGTTCGAAGGGTTACGAGCCTCAAGCAACTCAGTAATTCTTGGTAAACCTCCCGTGATATCGCCTGCTTTAGAAGAACGACGTGGAATTTTTACTAATACTTTACCTGCTTTAATTTTCTCCCCGTTCTCAACCATAAGGTGGGCTCCTACTGGTAAGTTATACGAACGAATCAATTCGCCTTCTTTACCGTAAACCAATAAAGTTGGAATTAATTTTTTGTTTCTCGCTTCAGAAATTACTTTTTCTTGGAAACCTGTCTGCTCATCGATTTCAACCATGAATGATTGTCCTTGCTCTAAATCCTCGTAAGCAATCTTACCAGTAAATTCAGAAACAATTACACCATTATATGGATCCCATTTACAGATCACAGATCCTTTAGTAACTACTTCACCATCCTTAACGAAAATACTAGATCCGTAAGGAATATTGTGTGTATTTAAAACGATTCCAGTTTTTTCGTCAACTAATTTTAATTCAGTTGAACGTGATACTACGATATCAACCGCATTACCTTCGCTGTCCTCACCTTTAACAGTTTTTAAATCTTCAATTTCAAGTCTACCGTTGAATCTTGTAACAATACTAGATTCTTCAGAAATACCTCCAGCAACCCCTCCAACGTGGAACGTACGAAGTGTTAACTGTGTACCTGGCTCTCCAATAGATTGAGCTGCAATAACTCCGACAGCTTCACCTCTTTGTGTCATCTTACCAGTAGCTAAGTTTCTACCGTAACATTTAGCACAAATACCTTTTAAAGCCTCACAAGTTAATGGAGATCTAACTTCTACTTTTTCAATTGGAGAAGCTTCGATAGTTCTCATAATTGCTTCAGTAATTTGTTTACCAGATTCAACCATTACTTCATTAGTAAGTGGATTTATAACATCTTGCAAAGCAACACGTCCTAAAATTCTTTCTCCTAATGATTCAACGATTTCCTCATTTTTCTTCAATGCAGAAACTTCAACACCTCTTAGAGTTCCACAATCTTCGATGTTTACGATAACATCTTGGGAAACGTCATGAAGTCTTCTTGTCAAGTAACCAGCATCGGCCGTTTTAAGAGCCGTATCCGCAAGTCCTTTACGAGCACCGTGAGTAGAAATAAAGTACTCAAGGATCGAAAGACCTTCCTTAAAGTTAGAAAGAATAGGGTTTTCAATAATCTCACCACCACCAGCAGTAGATTTTTTAGGCTTAGCCATCAAACCACGCATACCAGTTAACTGACGAATTTGTTCCTTAGAACCCCTCGCCCCAGAGTCAAGCATCATATATACAGAGTTGAAACCTTGTTGGTCTTCTCTAATATTTTTCATTGCTAATTCTGTCAACTGAGCATTTGCTGAAGTCCATACGTCAATAACTTGGTTGTAACGTTCGTTATTAGTAATAAGACCCATATTATAGTTAATTGAGATACCTTCAACTTGTTCTCTGGCATCAGCAATCAATTTAGTTTTTTGTTCTGGAATTCTAATATCGCCTAAAGAGAATGATAAACCTCCTCTAAATGCAAATTTATAACCCATATCTTTCATATTGTCCAAGAAAGCCGCAGTTGTAGGTACATCAGTCACACTTAAAATGTGTCCGATAATATCTCTAAGGTTTTTCTTAGTCAATACATCATTGATATATCCAGCTGCTTCAGGTACTACTTCGTTAAATAATACACGTCCGGCAGTAGTTTGAATGATTTTGTACACTAATTCTCCAGCATCATTAAAATCTTTTGCTCTAATTCTAACACGAGCATTCAATTCTAATCTTCCTTCGTTTAATGCAATGTTTACTTCTTCAGCAGAATAGAAAGTTAAGTCTTGACCTAAAATTACATGTTCTGGTGTTGAGATACGTTCTTTGGTCATATAATATAGACCCAAGACCATATCCTGAGAAGGTACAGTAATTGGAGCACCATTTGCAGGGTTCAAGATATTGTGAGAAGCCAACATTAATAATTGTGCCTCTAAAATAGCCTCTGGTCCTAATGGCAAGTGAACTGCCATCTGATCCCCATCAAAATCGGCGTTGAAAGCCGTACATACTAATGGGTGCAATTGGATCGCTTTTCCTTCAATTAATTTTGGCTGAAAAGCTTGAATACCAAGTCTGTGTAACGTAGGAGCACGGTTAAGTAATACCGGGTGACCTTTAATTACGTTTTCAAGGATATCCCAAACTACAGGCTCTTTTTTATCTATAATTTTCTTAGCAGATTTTACTGTTTTAACAATACCTCTTTCAATCAATTTACGGATCACAAAAGGTTTGTATAATTCAGATGCCATATCTTTTGGCAATCCGCATTCGAATAATTTTAATTCAGGACCAACAACAATTACCGAACGAGCAGAATAATCTACACGTTTTCCAAGTAAGTTTTGACGGAAACGTCCTTGCTTACCTTTTAAGGAATCTGATAATGATTTTAATGGTCTGTTAGATTCTGTTTTAACTGCAGAAGCTTTACGAGTGTTATCAAATAATGAATCTACAGATTCTTGCAACATACGTTTTTCGTTTCTTAAGATAACTTCCGGAGCTTTAATCTCCATTAATCTTTTTAAACGGTTGTTACGGATGATTACACGACGATATAAGTCATTTAAATCTGAAGTTGCAAAACGACCTCCATCAAGCGGCACAAGCGGACGTAATTCTGGTGGAATAACAGGAACCACTTTCATAATCATCCATTCAGGACGGTTTTCGCGGTTTAAGTTAGACTCACGGAAAGACTCAACAACTTGTAATCTTTTTAAAGCTTCAGTTTTACGTTGTTTAGATGTTTCGTTGTTAGCGCTGTGTCTTAATTCATAAGATAAAGCATCCAAGTCAATACGAGCTAATAAATCCATAATACATTCTGCTCCCATTTTGGCAACAAATTTATTAGGATCTAAATCATCTAAATATTGGTTTTCCTGTGGAAGAGTATCTAAAATATTCAAATATTCTTCTTCAGTTAAGAAATCTAATCTTTGTAATGATTCTCCGTCTGCATTTTTAGCAATACCAGCCTGGATTACTACGTATCTTTCATAGTAAATGATCATATCTAATTTCTTAGATGGAAGACCAAGGATATAACCAATTTTGTTTGGAAGAGAACGGAAATACCAGATATGAGCAATTGGCACAACAAGGTTGATGTGTCCTACTCTGTCACGGCGTACTTTTTTCTCAGTAACTTCAACACCACAACGGTCACAGATGATACCTTTGTAACGAATTCTTTTATATTTACCACAAGCACACTCAAAATCCTTAACAGGTCCGAAGATTCTTTCGCAGAAAAGTCCATCACGCTCTGGTTTGTGAGTTCTGTAGTTAATTGTTTCAGGTTTCAACACCTCTCCTCTTGACTCTTTCAAGATAGATTCTGGTGAAGCTAATCCAATTGAGATTTTGTTAAATCTTTTTACTGGATTTTTATCTTTATTATTTCTATTATTCATCATAGTTTTTACTATTGATTTATCTGCAATTAAAAAATTGATTTTAACTTATAACCTTCTCTTTAAAAAGAGTAAAACCATCAAGTCACTACCACGGATTACTTCTCTAAACTTCAAACGTCAATTTTGAAGTGCTAATTACCAACCTTCTAGGCTTAAGTAAAAAATCGGAACGGGTTACGGGTATAAATCCTAAAAACTTTATTTTAATAAACAGCTTCAGTCTCAGCTTTCAGTGTTGAACTGAATACTGAGACTGTAACTGAAAACTTTATTTATTCTTCTAAACGAATGTCAAGTCCAAGACCTTTTAACTCATGCATTAATACATTGAATGATTCAGGTAATCCTGGTTCTGGCATAGACTCTCCCTTAACGATAGCTTCGTAAGTTTTAGCTCTACCAATAACGTCATCCGACTTAACTGTTAAGATTTCACGAAGTGTACTTGATGCTCCATAAGCTTCAAGTGCCCAAACCTCCATCTCTCCAAAACGCTGACCTCCAAATTGGGCTTTACCTCCAAGTGGCTGTTGCGTAATCAATGAGTATGGTCCGATAGAACGTGCGTGCATCTTATCATCAACCATGTGTCCTAATTTAAGCATGTAAATTACACCCACAGTTGCAGCTTGATGAAAACGCTCTCCAGTACCACCATCATAAAGGTATGTATGTCCAAAACGTGGCACTCCAGCTTCATCAGTTAATTCATTAATTTGATCTAAAGAAGCACCGTCAAAAATTGGAGTAGCAAATTTTCTACCCAAGTTCATACCAGCCCATCCAAGAACAGTTTCATAAATCTGACCAATGTTCATACGTGAAGGTACCCCAAGTGGATTCAATACGATATCTACCGGTGTTCCGTCTTCAAGGAAAGGCATATCTTCATGACGAACGATTCTTGCAACAATACCTTTGTTACCGTGACGTCCCGCCATTTTATCCCCTACTTTCAGTTTACGTTTTTTAGCGATATAAATTTTCGCTAATTTCAAGATTCCAGATGGTAATTCATCTCCAACTGTAATAGTGAATTTTTCTCTTCTTAAAGATCCTTGCAAGTCGTTCAGCTTAATTTTATAGTTATGAATTAAATCATTAACCATTTTATTAGTAGCATCATCAGCAACCCATTGACCTTTGCTTAAGTGAGCGAAATCTTCTACAGCGTAAAGCATTTTTTGAGTATATTTTTTACCCTTTGGTAAAACTTCTTCACCCAAATCATTCATTACACCTTGAGATGTTTTTCCGTTAACGATCAAGAATAATTTTTCAACCAATCTGTCTTTTAATTCAACAAATTTAGTTTCAAACTCCATTTCTAAAGCGCCTAAAGCATCTTTATCCTGAGTACGTTTACGTTTATCTTTTACGGCTCTTGCAAATAATTTTTTGTCAAGAACAACACCATGTAAAGATGGAGACGCTTTTAATGAAGCATCTTTTACATCTCCTGCTTTATCCCCGAAGATTGCACGAAGCAATTTTTCTTCTGGAGTAGGATCTGATTCTCCTTTTGGTGTAATTTTTCCGATCAAAATGTCGCCAGGTTTAACCTCTGCTCCAATTCTAATCATACCGTTTTCATCTAAATCTTTAGTAGCTTCTTCAGAAACGTTAGGAATATCGTTTGTTAACTCTTCATTACCTAACTTAGTATCTCTAACCTCTAATGAATAATCATCAACGTGGATAGAAGTAAAAATATCATCACGAACTACTTTTTCAGAAATTACAATCGCATCCTCAAAGTTATACCCTTTCCATGGCATGAACGCAACTTTTAAGTTTCTACCTAAAGCTAATTCACCATTTTGCGTAGCATATCCTTCTGATAATACTTGGCCAAGAATAACTCTATCACCTTTTCTTACGATTGGTTTCAAGTTAATACTTGTTCCTTGATTGGTTTTTCTAAATTTAATTAAGTTGTATGTTTTTTCATCAGCATCAAAACTTACCATTCTTTCTTCTTCAGTACGGTCGTATTTGATAGTAATGATATTAGCATCAACATATTCTACAGTTCCATCTCCTTCAGCATTAATCAATACTCTAGAATCTGAAGCCACTTGACGCTCTAAACCTGTACCAACAATTGGTGCTTCTGGGCGAATCAAAGGAACCGCCTGACGCATCATGTTAGATCCCATCAACGCACGGTTCGCATCATCATGTTCCAAGAAAGGAATCAATGAAGCCGAGATCGAAGCGATCTGGTTAGGAGCAACGTCTGTATAATGTACTGCAGATGGCTCAACAACTGGGAAGTCACCTTCCTCACGAGCAATAACATTGCTAGCTGTAATTTTACCAGAAGCATCCATTTCAATGTTTGCCTGAGCAATCATTTTTCCTTCTTCTTCTTCAGCACTTAAATAGATAGGTGTACTTTCTAAATCAACTACACCATCAGTAACTTTACGGTAAGGAGTCTCAATGAATCCCATTCCGTTAACTTTTGCATAAACACCAAGAGATGAAATCAAACCAATGTTTGGTCCCTCTGGAGTTTCAATCGGACATAAACGACCATAGTGAGTATAGTGAACGTCACGAACCTCGAAACCAGCTCTTTCTCTCGAAAGTCCACCAGGTCCAAGTGCAGATAATCTTCTTTTGTGTGTAATCTCAGCTAATGGATTCGTTTGATCCATAAATTGAGATAACTGGTTAGTACCAAAGAAAGAGTTGATAACTGACGATAATGTTTTAGCATTAATCAAATCAATTGGTGTAAACACCTCGTTATCTCTAACGTTCATTCTCTCACGAATAGTTCTAGCCATACGAGCTAAACCAACACCGAATTGTTGAGACAATTGTTCACCAACTGTTCTAACACGACGGTTTGATAAGTGATCAATATCATCAATCTCTGCTTTAGAGTTAATCAATTCGATCAAATATTTTACAATGGTAATGATATCTTCTTTGGTAAGCACTTGCTTTTCCATAGGGATATCTAAACCAAGTTTTTTGTTCATTCTATAACGACCAACTTCACCTAAGTTATAACGTTGATCAGAGAAGAACAATTTATCTATAATACCACGAGCAGTTTCCTCATCAGGCGGTTCAGCGTTACGCAACTGACGGTAAATGTGCTCTACAGCTTCTTTTTCAGAGTTTGTTGGATCTTTTTGTAACGTGTTGTGGATAATAGCATAATCTGCTTGATTATTATCTTCTTTGTGTAACAAAATAGATTTAACATTAGAATCGATGATTTCTTCAACATTATCTTTGTCGATAATAGTATCTCTATCAAGGATGATTTCGTTACGTTCGATAGAAACTACCTCACCAGTATCTTCATCAACGAAATCCTCATGCCATGTGTTTAATACACGAGCAGCAAGTCTTCTTCCAATATATTTTTTAATACCTGTTTTAGAAACTTTAATTTCCTCAGCTAAATCAAAAATTTCAAGGATATCCTTATCTCTTTCGAATCCAATAGCACGGAATAAAGTTGTAACCGGTAATTTTTTCTTTCTATCGATATAAGCATACATTACACTGTTGATATCTGTAGAAAATTCTATCCAAGAACCTTTAAAAGGAATAACTCTGGCAGAATAAAGTTTTGTTCCATTTGCGTGGAATGATTGACCAAAGAAAACCCCAGGAGAACGGTGTAGTTGAGATACTACTACACGCTCAGCACCATTGATAACAAAAGTACCGCTTGGAGTCATATAAGGTATTGTTCCAAGATAAACATCTTGTACAATAGTTTCAAAATCTTCGTGTTCCGGGTCAGTACAGTATAGTTTCAACCTAGCTTTTAAAGGCACACTATAAGTAAGACCTCTCTCTATACATTCTTGAATTGTATAACGTGGTGGATCTACAAAATAATCTAGGAACTCCAATACAAAGTTATTTCTTGTATCTGTGATTGGAAAGTTTTCCATGAAGGTGTTGTACAACCCTTCGTTGCCTCTTTCGTCAGATTTAGTTTCTAATTGAAAAAAATCTTTAAAAGATTTAACCTGAACATCTAAGAAATCCGGATAGTCAGGAATATTTTTTGTAGAGGCAAAATTCAATCTTTCAGTCTGATTTGTTATCATCAATGGACAAAATTTTGATTAAAAAAAAGTAATTTTTTGTGTAAAAACACACACTGTTTAATCTATACTTTCTTATTATAATCAATACATCTTTAAAAATAAACCGATAAAAATTAGTTCAATTTTTTTTCTTCGTATTGATCAAAAACTTTTTCGTATTTTAAACTATTTGATAATAAAACTTGATCTATTTTATTATACGAAAAATGGTTTAGGCCATTGAGCGTTCACTCAAGACCTAAACCTAGTTCTTAAAACCGAGTTGAATTATTTAAGCTCAACTACAGCTCCAGCTTCTTCTAATGATTTTTTAAGACCTTCAGCCTCTTCTTTAGAAACACCTTCTTTAACGTTACTTGGAGCACCGTCAACTACATCTTTAGCTTCTTTAAGACCTAAACCTGTAAGTTCTTTTACTAATTTTACAACTGCTAATTTAGAAGCACCAGCTTCTTTTAATACAACTGTAAATTCAGTTTGTGCTTCTTCAGCAGCACCTTCTCCACCACCAGCAGCAACTACTACAGCTGCAGCAGCAGGCTCGATACCATACTCGTCTTTTAATATTGTTGCTAATTCGTTAACTTCTTTAACTGTTAAGTTAACTAATTGTTCTGCGAATTGTTTCAAATCTGCCATTTTTTCTATCGTTTAAAATGATTTGTAAAATTATATTTTGTTTATTGTGCGCTATTTAAGCTACGAGGGAAATTCCCTCATAAAAATTATTATGCTTCCGCTTCTTCTTCGCTACCAGCGAATTTGTTTTGTAAAGCAGAAATAATTCTTTGAGCAGGAGATTGTAATAATCCAATAAGTTCTCCAAGAAGTTCTTCTTTAGATTTAATAGTAGCTAATGCCTCTAATTGATTATCTCCAATATACACTTCAGAATTGATGTAAGCTCCTTTTAAAACTGGTTTATCAGATTTCTTACGGAAATCTTTGATAATTTTTCCAGGTGCATTTGCAACATCAGAAATGAATATAGCACTATTACCAGTTAAAACTGTTGGTAAATCACCATAATCATTAGCAGAAGCTTCCATTGCTTTTGCAAGCAAAGTGTTCTTTACAACTTCTAATTTGATACCTGCTTTAAAACAAGCTCTACGTAAGTTTGAAGTTGTCTCTGCGTTTAATCCAGAAATATCAGATACATAAATGATATTTGTACCAGCTAACTGCGCAGTTAAATTTTCAATCGCGATTGATTTTTCTTCTCTAGTCATACTAAAAATTTTTAACTACCAATTATACTGCTTTTGGATCCAATGCAATAGCAGGACTCATAGTGCTTGTAAGGTGAATACCTTTAATATAGGTACCTTTAGCAGCAGTTGGCTTAAGTTTTATTAATGTTTGAATAATTTCGTGTGCGTTGTCAACAATTTGCTCAGCTCCAAAAGAAACTTTACCAATTCCTGCGTGAACGATACCAGTTTTATCAACTTTAAAGTCAATTTTACCAGCTTTTACCTCTGCAACAGCTTTTGCAACATCCATAGTTACAGTACCTGTTTTAGGGTTTGGCATTAAACCTCTAGGTCCTAAAATACGACCTAATGGACCTAATTTACCCATAACAGCTGGCATAGTGATGATAACATCAACATCTGTCCAACCATCTTTAATTTTTTGTAAATAATCGTCAAGACCTACATAGTCAGCACCAGCTTCTTTAGCTTCCGCTTCTTTATCTGGAGTAACCAATGCTAATACTTTAACGTCTTTACCTGTTCCGTGAGGTAATGTAACCACACCTCTAACCATTTGATTCGCTTTTCTTGGATCTACACCCAAACGAACTGCGATATCAACAGACTCATCAAATTTTGCAGAAGCAACTACTTTTAATAATGCCGCAGCATCTTTAAGAGAATATAGTTTGTTCTTTTCAATTTTTGAAGCAGCCTCTTTTTGCTTTTTTGTTAATTTTGCCATGTCTTTTTCTTAATTAAAAAGGAGCTTCTCCTGATACAGTTATACCCATAGATCTAGCTGTTCCAGCAACCATACTCATTGCAGCCTCAATAGTGAATGCATTTAAGTCAGGCATTTTGTCATCAGCAATTGCTCTAATTTGTTCCCAAGTAACACTAGCTACTTTTTTACGATTAGGCTCACCAGAACCAGATTTTAGCTTTGCAGCTTCCATTAACTGAACCGCTGCTGGAGGAGTCTTAACAACAAAATCGAATGATTTGTCTTTATACACAGTGATTTGCACTGGGCATATTTTGCCAGGTTTATCTTGAGTTCTAGCATTAAATTGCTTACAGAACTCCATGATGTTTACCCCAGCAGCTCCTAAAGCAGGTCCAACCGGTGGCGACGGATTCGCAGCACCTCCCTTAACTTGTAGTTTAACTACCTTACTAATTTCTTTAGCCATTTTTAAAAAATTTAACACTGCAATCAATGGAAGCGATTACAATGGTTATTATATATGTAACAAAAAATTATACTTTTTCAACTTGCATAAAACTTAATTCTAGTGGTGTTTTTCTTCCGAAAATCTTAACCATAACTTCAAGTTTACGCTTTTCTTCATTAATTTTTTCAACTGTACCGTTAAATCCATTAAAAGGACCATCGATCACTTTAACAGTTTCTCCTAAGTTGAAAGGAATAGCACGAGTATCTGTATTAACAGCTAACTCATCTACTTTACCTAACATACGATTTACTTCAGATAATCTCAAAGGAACAGGTTCTCCCCCTTTAATTTCTCCTAAAAATCCAATTACACTTGTAATAGACTTAATAATATGAGGTATCTCACCAACTAAGTTGGCTTCGATCATAACATATCCAGGGAAATAAACCTTATCCTTAGACATTTTTTTCCCTTCTTTTACAGTAACTACTTTTTCTGTAGGCACTAAAACTTGGGAAACATAATCACCCATACCTAGTCTGGCAATTTCAGTTTCGATATAAGCTTTGACTTTATTTTCTTGTCCGCTTACAGCTCTAACCACATACCATTTTTTCACATTATTATCTGCCATCACAAAAAAATTATCCTTTTTTTAACCAACTAAAAAATCCAGCCAAAGCTTTTGCAAAAAATTCGTCTACTCCCCAAGTTGCCAAAGCAAATAGAATCGAAAATACAGCCACAACAATTGTCAATTTTTGAACCTCAGCCCAAGCTGGCCAAGTAACATTTGACTTTAACTCTTCGAAAGCCTCTGATAAATAATTAGTAACTTTTGTCATTTGATATATTTTTTTATTGCACGGGCGGAGGGATTCGAACCCCCATCAACGGTTTTGGAGACCGCTATTCTACCCTTGAACTACGCCCGTAATTAAAGCCAGTGATTTCAGTTAAGAAAATCAACTGGCTTTTTATAATATTTATAGGATTATCCTACGATTTCAGTTACCTGACCAGCTCCTACAGTTCTACCACCTTCACGGATAGCGAAACGTAAACCTACGCTCATAGCGATTGGGCTTAATAAAGAAACATTGATAGTCAAGTTATCTCCTGGCATTACCATCTCTACTCCTTCTGGTAAAGTAATAACTCCTGTTACGTCAGTTGTACGTACGTAGAACTGTGGACGGTAGTTATTATGGAATGGAGTATGACGTCCACCTTCTTCTTTTTTCAAGATATAAACCTCTGCTTTGAAAGTAGCGTGTGGTTTTACTGATCCTGGCTTAATGATAACCATTCCTCTTTTGATAGATTCTTTATCAATACCTCTTAACAATAAACCTACGTTATCTCCAGCTTCACCTCTATCAAGGATTTTACGGAACATCTCAACTCCTGTAATAGTAGAAGTTAATTTATCAGCTCCCATACCAATGATTTCAACTGGATCTCCTGTATTAGCAATACCTGTTTCGATACGACCTGTAGCAACAGTTCCACGACCAGTAATTGTAAATACATCTTCAACCGGCATCAAGAATGGCTTAGCTACGTCACGTACTGGCTCTTCGATCCAAGCATCAACAGCTTCCATTAATTCAATGATTTTTGGTACCCAAGCAGGATCGTTATTCAATCCTCCTAAAGCAGAACCTTGAACTACAGGACCATTATCTCCATCATATTCGTAGAAAGATAATAAATCTCTAATTTCCATTTCAACAAGCTCTAACAATTCAGCATCATCAACCATATCCACTTTGTTCATGAAAACAACGATTCTTGGAATACCAACCTGACGACCTAAAAGGATGTGCTCACGAGTTTGTGGCATTGGACCATCTGTAGCAGCAACTACCAAGATAGCTCCGTCCATTTGAGCAGCACCAGTAACCATGTTCTTTACGTAATCCGCGTGACCTGGACAGTCAACGTGAGCGTAGTGACGGTTAGCTGTTTCATACTCTACGTGCGATGTATTAATAGTAATACCTCTTTCTTTCTCCTCTGGAGCGTTATCGATTTGATCAAACGATTTTGCTTGACAGTAACCTGCATCAGACAATACTTTTGTAATTGCAGCAGTTAATGTAGTTTTTCCGTGATCCACGTGTCCAATTGTACCTATGTTTAAGTGCGGTTTGGAACGATTAAAATTCTCCTTTGCCATTTTACTTAATTTTTAATCTTAGTTATATATTAATTTTCAATTTCCTACTTACTTGAGCCAATGTCGGGAATTGAACCCGAGACCTCTTCCTTACCAAGGAAGCACTCTACCCCTGAGCTACACCGGCAGAGCTTGAATTTTAGACTTTACATTCCCGATTTAGATTAAAATAAAGCCAAATAAAATTCATCCTTTTTTTTACAAATCTAAATCCTGAAATCATCAATCTGACATCAAAATCGTGGGGAGAGCAGGATTCGAACCTGCGAAGTTCACACAGCAGATTTACAGTCTGCCCTCGTTGGCCGCTTGAGTATCTCCCCTTTTTTTATCAATAATTACATGAACAATTTCAAATCGCATTTGAAATATTTTGAGCCGGCGGAGGGACTCGAACCCACGACCTGCTGATTACAAATCAGCTGCTCTAGCCAACTGAGCTACGCTGGCAATATCAATAAAAAAGTCCGCTATTTCTAACGGACTGCAAATGTAGCTATTTTATCTTTGAATCAAAACATTTTTTGAAAAAAATTTCAATTATATGTGTGCTCTTATTTTTTCTTTCCTTTTTACCAGTAAACGTTCTAAAGATTCTGCCGAAAGCTCGACCGCTTCTTCAAATGTTTTGCATTGTTTTTTAACCAAAAAATCATCTCCAGGAACATTAATCTTAATCTCTACTGCCTTATTCTCTTTGTCACTGGTTCTCTCGACTTTTAAAAAAACGTCTGCCGAAACAACTCGATCATAATATTTTTCTAATTTATCCATTCTTTCTTGAATAAAATCCACCAACTTTCTGTCAACAGTAAAGTTAACTGCATGAACATCTACCTTCATAATACAAATTTTAGGGTTAAACATTTCAGAATTATTACTTATTTCGAGGATGCGCATCAGTATACACCTTTTTAAGCTCTGCTAAACTATTATGAGTATAAACTTGCGTAGACGCTAAACTCGAATGCCCTAATAATTCTTTAACTGAATTTAAATCTGCTCCGTTATTTAATAAGTGAGTCGCAAAAGTATGCCGAAGCACGTGTGGACTTTTTTTTACCTTTTCAGAGACTTTACTAAAGTAAGAATTTATTAATCGATACACAAAAGATTCGCTCAATTTTAACCCTTTTTTTGAAATAAAAAAATAATCAGTATCCACTATTTTTTCCACAGAAGAACGTTCTGACAAATACAACTTAAATTGTTCGACAACAATTGGAAGAATCGGTATAATACGCTCTTTATTGCGCTTTCCCAAAACCTTAACGACATTTGAAGACAAATCAACATTTCGATTCATTAAATGAATTAATTCTGCTCTTCGCATTCCCGTTGTATAAAAAAGATCCACAATAAGCTTATCACGTACTTCTTCAAATCCAACAGGCGAACCAACTTCCTCCATCAATTCTATTAGCTCTTTTTCAGAAAAGGGAATCTGAACAATTTTTGGAGTTTTCAATGCCTTATGCTTTAACATCGGGCTGACATCTATTTGTTTTGTTTTGAGAAGAAATTTATAAAACGACTTCAGAGAAGCCATTTTTCTATTAACTGAAACATTTGAAATATCCTGATCGACCAAAGAAACAATCCAACTTCTAATTTGACTATAATTTACTTTTTCGATATCTTCCTGTTCAAAATGAGTTTTATTGAACACTTCAAAAAAAGTAATATCATTTAAATAAGCATTAACAGTATGAGCAGAATATTTTTTCTCCAACTGAAGATAATCACGAAATGCTTCTTTGTTTGATTTCATAAGAAAAGATATTCTTTATTTCTACCTATTATATATTACACAAATATAACCTCAGAGAAATTTAAAAATTACACATAAAAAAACCGCTAGCATCAAAGTTATAATTTTTTGATGACTAACGGTAATTATTTTTGAATAGCTACTACTAACTCTCTAAACCATCTCTCATGTTTTGAATGTAAGCAGCTTTTTGAATTTGAGCTCTTTTGATTACAGAAGGCTTAATAAAAGCAGTACGTGCTCTTAATTGACGAACAGTTCCTGTTTTATCAAATTTTCTTTTATAGCGCTTTAATGCTCTATCGATATTTTCTCCGTCTTTAATTGGTATAATTAACATAATATAGACACCTCCTCTCGTTAAGGTTGCAAAAGTAAATATTAATTATGAATTATGAATTATAAATTATGAATTATTTTTTTAAAAAGAAAAAAGAGTAAAAGATCAAGAGAATATAAGCTTATTTACTCTTACTATTAGTCTTTTAATAAATTTCTCGAAATAACTAATTTCTGAATTTCAGTAGTTCCTTCTCCAATGGTACATAATTTAGAATCTCTGTAGAATTTTTCTACCGGAAAATCTTTAGTATAACCATAGCCTCCATGAATCTGTACAGCTTCATTGGCAATTTTCACACAAGCTTCTGAGGCATACATTTTTGCCATAGCCCCCAGAGTGGTAACTGGCTTATGTTGTTGTTTTAAGAAAGCGGCTTTATGCAATAATAATTCTGACGCTTCTATTTCTGTAGCCATATCAGCTAATTTAAATGAGATACCTTGAAAACTGCTGATCGGCTGTCCAAATTGATGTCTTTCTTTAGAATACTTTAATGCAGCTTCATAAGCACCTTTAGCAATACCCAATGATAAAGCTCCTATTGAAATTCGGCCTCCATCTAATATTTTCATCGCTTGAACAAACCCTTGTCCCACTTCTCCTAATCTATTTGCATCTGGTACCCTGCAACTATCAAAAACCAACTCAGCGGTTTCACTTGCACGCATACCTAATTTATTTTCTTTTTTCCCTGAAGAAAATCCTGCCATTCCTTTTTCGAAAACAAATGCGGTCATTCCTTTTGAATCTCCTTTTTCACCAGTACGAACTATTACAACCGCAATATCTCCAGAAATAGCATGGGTGATAAAATTTTTAGCTCCACTTACAATCCAATGATCTCCATCTTTAACAGCTGTGGTATTCATACCACCTGCATCAGAACCTGTATTGTGTTCTGTTAGACCCCAGGCTCCTATATATTCTGCAGTTGCTAATTTTGGAAGCCATTTTTTCTTCTGTTCTTCATTTCCAAAAGTTAAAATATGATTTGTACATAATGAATTATGAGCAGCAACAGACAACCCAATTGAAGGATCGACCTTTGAAATTTCTTCAACAACCGTAATATACTCATGATAACCTAATCCGGATCCGCCATATTCTTCAGGCACTAAAACGCCCATAAATCCCATTTCTCCTAATTTTTTAAATAGCGGAATTGGAAAAATCTGTGCTTCATCCCATTCCATTATATTAGGTCTAATGTTTTTTTCAGCAAAATCTTTAATAGACTGTGCAATCATTGATTGTGTTTCGTTGTATTCAAAATTCATTGTTTGCTACTTTATTTTTTAGAACTCCAAATATAAACTAATTATTTTTGCTTTTTCAACAGGAAAACCTTTAATTTTTGACAAATCCTCAATATTAGTGAAATTTCCATTCATACTCCTGTACGTTACAATTTGTTTTGCTAATGCATATTTAAAATAAGGAAACTGTGATAATTCCTTTAAAGAAGCATCATTGATCGCTATTTTTCTAAAGTTAGCAGGTAATACAGCCTTAAAATGAGTATTTAATTCTGTAAGTACTTCTGGCGAAAGTCCCCAGATATCATTCATTTGTTCCATCGAAACAAAACTTCCAAAAATTTCTTTCTGCTTTAGTATTCGTGTTGAAAGTGCTTCTCCCACACCATAAATTTTTATCAAATCTTCTTGAGTTGCCTGATTAATATCTAAAATTACAATCTTTTCTTTTTTAAAATTAATCTTTTGAACATAATCTTTTTTCTCTGAGACGAATTCTTTCTTTTTTTGAATCCAATCAGGGAATTTAAAAAATGGAGAAATGGCTTTTAATAAGGAATCTGAAACTTTTGTTACCTCTTGAAATTCCTTAGCAGAATTTACATATTTATTTTCTTTACGAAATGCTATCAGTCTATCAATTTCCTGAACAGACATTCCAAGTTTATAACCTTTATAGTCTGAAATAAAATTTGGATTAAATAAATATACCTTTGGTTTTATTTCAGATTTGAGAGTTTGAAGTGAATCTATCTCAGATTGCAAAGACATCCATTTCTCTTTCTCTTGAAATGCTTTTTGAGGCAAGCTAAAATCTGCAAAAAAATAAACAATCTGCAAAATGATAATAATCAAGAAAAGCAAAAAAATTCCTGTTCGCTGTTGCCTTGTAAATTTAAAATACAATTTCAATTCTTTAAAATTTTTCATTTTCATAAATTTTCTAACGTAATTTAAAACATAAACAAACGAAATTAAAACAATTTATTAAGAAATGTATTATGAAAAATGTATTTTGTGAGAATTATACATTTTAAATATAAACCTCAATTAAATTGATGAATTAGGGGGCTCAAAGATAATTTATCAGCACTTTTCTGAACATTTTAAACATTTTGTAACTTAAAACAATATAATTGTTTTTATTTTTTACAAAAAACAATACATTTGGAGCTTAATAACATTAAACCAATATAATAGTATGTCAATTTGGAGAGTTAAACCAATTTCAGCTTTTGAAGCTGATATGAAAAAAAGTGATTTAAAAAGAGTTCTAGGTAAATGGAGTCTAACAGCCATTGGAGTTGGAGCTATTATTGGTGGAGGAATTTTTGTTCTTACTGGCACAGGTGCATATTATCATGCAGGTCCAGCATTAGCACTTTCATTCATCATTGCAGGTATTGCCTGTGTTTTTGCTGCTCTTTGTTATTCTGAGTTTGCCTCAATTTTACCTGTTGAAGGTTCTGCATATGCTTATGCATATGGTACAATTGGAGAAATTTTTGCCTGGATTATCGGTTGGGGGCTTATCCTTGAGTATGCAATGGGATCAATGACGGTAGCAGTTTCCTGGTCAGGATATTTTAACAAATTACTTAAAATGTTTCATATTAAGCTTCCTGAATGGCTCACAACAGACCCTGCAAGTTATACTGGTGAAGGTTTTTCAATGAATCTTCCCGCCTTTTTAATTGTTATTTTAGTTATTTCATTACTTATAAAAGGTACAAAAAGCGCAGCAAAAGCAAATAACATGATTGTTATTCTTAAAGTTTCTGCTGTAATATTCGTAATTGTTGCAGGTCTTTTCTTTATTAATACTGCTAACTGGCATCCGTTCATTCCGGCAGCAACACAAATCGTTGAAAAAGAAACAACTCATAATGCTTACGGAATAGCAGGAATTGTTTCGGGAGCTGCTGCAATTTTCTTTGCCTATGTAGGTTTTGATGCTGTTTCTACACAAGCTGGTGAGGCAATTAATCCTAAAAAAGATGTTCCGTTTGCTATTATTGCTTCATTATTAATTTGTACTACATTATACATTCTTGTTTCTTTAGTTTTAACAGGAATGATGAATTACCAAGACTTTAATCCACTAGGAAAATATCCAGAAGCTATAAAAGCTCCAGTAGCATATGCATTTGATATTGCTGGGCAACCTTGGGCTGGCTTTATAATTACAGTTGCCGCAACTATTGGTTTGATTTCTGTATTAATGGTAATGATTATGGGGCAATCAAGAATTTTCTTGGGTATGTCTAAAGATGGTTTAATTCCTCCTGTATTTTCTAAAGTAAATCCAATTTCAGGAACACCAAAAACCAATTTAATGATCTTAGGCGGTATTATTGCTATAGTTGCAGCTTTTACACCGATTAACAGATTAGCAGATATGACAAGTTTTGGTACCTTATTTGCTTTTACAATGGTTTGTATAGCTGTTTGGATTCTAAGAGTGAAACAACCTCAATTAACGAGAACATTTAAAGTACCTGCTTTGCCACTAATCGCAGTTTGTGGTATTTCAATCAATACTTATTTAATGATTAATTTGAGTTTAGATGCTCAATTACTTTCATTAGGATGGTTAGCTATAGGTATAGTTGTTTATTTTGCTTACAGTAAAAAACGAGCAAAACTAAACAAACCACAAGAAATAGAAGAATAAAAAATAGAAGAATAGAAAAGCCCCTTATTAAAATAAGGGGCTTTTTATTATCTAATCATTTATTTATAAATCAAAAACAGATGTTCTTTTGGCGCGAATCAAATCTTTTAAGCGAATCCAAAAGGCTAAAGTCAAATAAACTCCAAAACCTAAACCTGCAGTAACAAACGAAATGTATATAAAAAATAATCTTACACTTGTTACCCGCATTCCGAGTTTATCTGCTAGGCGAGATGAAACATGAAATCCATATTTCTCAAAGAAAAACTTAAGTCTTAAAATTGCTGACATTTTTATTTAGATTTATATTTGTCGTTCGATTTTGCTCACGATGACAAAAGTACAAAATTATCTAATCAACCCATTTTCTAATTAGCTAATTGTTCTTAAGCAATTCCATTCCTAAAGCACAATTTAAACATCCCTTTTGATTGCAATATTCATTTTTAAGCTCAAGTAAAGTTTGCGTTTCAAAAGCATTTTTAGATGAAATTCCAAACGATTCAAACTTATCTATTACCGCATTTTTCTCTGGCGCTACTTCAGTCATAAATGTAATTAAATCCTCAGGCATTGATTCTCCCATCTTATTCGAATAAGCAAATTGAACTGGAATTATAGTATTCAAAATGATCAAATCTAAAAATGATTTAGAGAGAGATTTAGCCTTTTTCGGACTTTCCTTATCAAACTGATAATGATTCTGCCAATACAAACTAGTAGAAACTGCAAGCAAATCATAGACACTTTTAACGGACTTTAAAGGAATTACTTTAGAAAATAAATTTTGATGCTTATGGTACAAATTCGCCAATTGCGAAAGCCGAATAGTTGGAAAATTATCTGGTCGATGTTTAAAAAACTGAACTGGCTCTATATAAGATCTTTCTAGCTGATACTTATGAAGCAGAAAAAAATACCTAAACTTTAAATCTGTAAAATAAACATCTTCTTTCTCACTCTGTAATAATCCGGATGTTCCAAAAAATAAAGCTTCTAGATTTTCTACTTCAAAACTTTCTTTTCTAATAATCGAAAACGGCAAGGCTTTCGCAATCTGCAAAAAAGAATTCCCATTTGTATTTAGTCCAAAATTCTTTGCTAATAAACAAAATAAGACTGCCTCCCAATCAGAATTTGTTTCTTCAAGTAAATCGTAAATGAATTTTGATTTGCGTTCCAACCGTTCAAAAAACAATCTTTCCTGCCAATTTTTAAATACAAAATCATCAATATCAACAAGGTGTTTTTCACAAAAGATCCATGATTTTGCAGTCATTAAGGCACTGTAATTGTTGATGACATCAGAAGAGACAAAATCTTTTAATACTAAAACCGGAATTTCTGTATTGTTTTCTCTGAATATTTCAGTGTCATGTTCCCAAACAACATGTAAAATGACACTCTGATATGCAATATCTTTTTCATGATGATGCAAATACCAATCTGAAGATTTTAAATGAATTTCTACATTTCCTGCCCATTTTTGATCTCCAATTTTAATTTGGGCATTAAAAAAATCAGGCCCTGCAAGTTCTAAATAATCTCCGGTTTTTATAATGGTAATTTGCTCATCTTGAGTGGTTTTTAAATTCAAAGTATCAAACTTCTTGAATTTCCAGAGATAATGAAGAAAATCTTCTTTCATTTTTTAGGATTTTAATAATGATTTACAAAACCTAAAAATAATAAAAAATAGTATTAATCTTATATTATATAATTAGTTTTAGCGCATCAAATATAATTTGGCGCAAGCACGAGCATCAGATAATGCTTCATGGTGATTCAGCTGAATTTTCATTTCGCGACAGCAATCGCTTAATTTTGTAGGCTTTAATCCCTTTGCTTTATATATTTTAACTGTACACTCCCATTTTGGTGCTATATTCAAATCTTCATAATACAACCCGTAAAGTGCCATCGATTTCATCAGCACATTTCGATCGAAACTTTCATTATGAGCAACAACAACTCTATTTCGTAATCTCTTTTCGATTTCCGGATAAACCTGCGAAAATGATTTAGCATTAACTGTATCGCGAGGATAAATACCGTGAACTTGGATCGTAAACGGATTATATTCGTTATTTGGAGGTTTAATTAAAGAAACAAATTCATCAATAATAATTCCGTTTTCAACAGTAACTATTCCAACAGAACAAGGATGGTATCCTGTTGCAGTTTCAAAATCTATAGCGGTAAAATTCATTATTTTATACTATTTATGAGATAAAAAATCCATAAACCAAAGTCTCAAAACTCCGATTTATGGATTTAAAAAGTTATAAAAATTGCATTATTTTATAGATCCAATAATATCATATTTTGTAATAATATGATGTTTTCCGTTTCCTAGATCTACTAAAACTGCATCATTTTCTTTGGTAAATAATTTCGAAACCTCTTCGATCGTAGTTCCTAGTTTTACGATTGGGAAAGGTTTCCCCATTACTTCTTTAATTGGTTTTTCGGCTACATTTTTATCAGCAACATAACTTCTAAACAAATCTGTTTCATCAACAGAACCTACAAATCCGTTGATATCTACAACCGGAATCTGAGAAATTTTATACTTACGCATACGTTCAATTGCATGCGAAACCAATTCTTCTGTACGCACTACAATTAATTCTTTATCGATATGATCTTTTATAACATCTTCGGCTTTGGTAACATTTTCTTCTAAAAATCCACGCTCGCGCATCCAGTCATCATTAAACATTTTCCCTACATAACGGCTTCCTGAATCATGAAAAAGAACCACCACAACATCATCTGGCTTAAAATGCTCCTTGAGCTGTAACAAACCTTTTATACATGCGCCAGCAGAATTTCCAACAAAAATAGCTTCCTCAAGAGCGATCTTTCTAGTATAAACTGCGGCATCTTTATCCGTTACTTTTGTAAAACCATCAATTAAAGAAAAATCAACATTTTTTGGTAAAATATCTTCTCCAATTCCCTCTGTAATATAGGAGTAGATTTCATTTTCATCAAAAATTCCAGTTTCATGGTATTTCTTAAAAACTGATCCATACGTATCAATTCCCCAAATTTTAATATTTGGATTTTTCTCTTTTAAATATTTTCCAACACCAGAAATTGTTCCTCCTGTTCCTACTCCAACAACAAAATGTGTAATTTTACCGTCGGTTTGTTTCCAAATTTCCGGTCCAGTCTGTTCGTAATGTGCCAATGAATTTGACATATTATCATATTGATTTACATACCAAGAATTTGGTGTTTCAGATGCTAAGCGCTTAGAAACAGAATAATAAGATCTTGGATCTGTTGGTTCAACATCAGTAGGACAAACAACAACTTTTGCTCCAACCGCACGCAAAATATCCATTTTTTCTTTAGACTGCTTGTCTGAAATCACACAGATTAATTTGTACCCTTTTATGATCGCAACAAGAGCTAATCCCATACCTGTATTTCCAGAAGTTCCTTCAATTATAGTTCCCCCTGGTTTTAATCTGCCGTCAGCTTCTGCGTCTTCGATCATTTTCACGGCCATTCTGTCTTTTACAGAATTGCCTGGATTAAAAGTTTCGACTTTTGCTAATACTAACGCATCGATTTCAGCAACAATTTTGTTGAGTTTTACTAACGGTGTATTACCTATTGTTTCTAAAATATTTTTTGAAAAGTCCATTTTTATTTTATTTTAATATTTGGTTTAAGCTTAAATAGTGTTTGATTTTATTGGAAGAAATTCCAAACTAAACCAAATCGAATGACAAAATCACGATACGGATTGTTAGGCGCCGCATAATAATCGCTTTTAGAAAAAAGAGCATTTATATGTTCAGCTTTTAAATAAAAACGAGTTTGACGAATTCTTGCATTTACGAAAACATCAAATAAAGGATAATTTCCGATTTCTTTTTTCTCTTGGACAAAAAATTCTCCAATCACCGGATTATAATCGTTTCCGTAATATTTCGTAAAATAATTAAAAACAATTCCAGTTTGCATATAAAGTGCTTTTTTGAAAAAATAACTTGAATAATAAAAAGTATTTCTTGTCACAAAATCTGGAACATTCAAAATCAAATCTGATTGATCTACTTTTTGATACAGCAATGTATTATCTAAAGCAAATGCGCCAAAATTAAATTCTCTGCTAGCTTTTATAGAAAAATAATTAATTACATTTCCGTATTGTTCTGGTTTTATAATTTGAGTATAAGCTGCAATTTCGTCAGCATCTGAAACATCTTTAAAATACAAATGATCTTTTAAAACAGAATACTGAACTTCGGCATTTAACCAAGGTGTAAATACATTAGCACTTAACTGATTGATTTTTTCATTTTTGAAATTGTTTGACCAATTGTACTTTACATAACTGCTCTGATACAAATTATAATTATTGTTCGGCAGTTTGTTTACATTTCGATATCTAAAATCAAATTGAATTTTCTCATTTAAGTCATATCTTAATTTTGCATCTAAATCCGAAAGGGATTGATTTGTAATTGATCTTGTGTATAGAAATCGGCCATTCCATTTATTTTTCTGATATTCATACTGTCCGCCAAAATTATTAATCTGAAGAAATAAATTATCAGGAATTGCTGTTCCATCTTTATTTACGATAATTCTTTCGTATTTATAATTGGATCTATAATCGTCGACAAAGAAATTAAATTTTCCTAAAAGAGAATTTTCATAAGCTAGGCCAACTTTATTATATAGTTTTTCAAATCGAGTTTCATCGCTTATATTACTAGTAACATATGATTCTCCAAAACGTTGTACTAAAGAATTATTGCCCACACTCGAAAGTACCGTGGGCTGTTTATATTCGTAATATTTATATTCATAATTAAACTGGTGTGTTACATACAAATTATTACTCGCATCTTTTGGATTTATTCTGAAAGCGTGGTCAAAAAAGAAACGTCTGCCTTTTAAAAGTGACGTGGCATCTGTCAAAAACACTTGCAGTCGCTGACGGTTTTTATAATCGGGATCATCGCTTTCAAAATTTTCAGGCGTTGTAATTCCGCCATTTTCCTCATTTGTAATATCTTGAAACGTTACATGGGCATTTAAAATATATCTTTTATCTGTAGTGGCGTAACTCGTAGTAAACCTAAAATTACCTACACTGACTAATTGATTTATATAATCTCCTTCTGAACGTAATCCTCTGTAAGCAACAGAAAAATTAAGATTTTTAGACGTATTTAAAGTAATGAATGAGTCGACATTTTGACCTTTATTAATCGTAGTATTAAAAAATAATTCTGTCAAAGGAGTTGCTACTGAATAATATCGAATATCACTAGCCTGCATATAATCAAAATGTTTTCCTGAAAATCCAATTTCTGGATATGGAGAAAAACTGGTTAAACTATACTGCAATGTATTATATGTTTGTCCGATATTAGAAAAAGGCAAAAGTCCGAAATTATCTTTTCGAAGATAGTTTTGTTTGTAAGCACTTTTTAATGTCAAAGATGTATCTACATAAGTTGTATCATGCTCTAAAGTAATAATTTGATACTGATCAATCTTAGCTACTAATGCTTTTTTCTTTTTTAAAGTATCAGTTATACTTGAATATTTTGTATTCATATCCAAATTACTTTTAGAAGTATTTTTTTCTTGAGAAAACAGTAAGGCAGGCACTATTAATAGATATAGAAAAAAGAGTATTCTCATTTGACAGCTTTATATGTAAATTATATTCGACAAAATTAGTCAAGCAAAGGTAAAAGATAAAAACGTATAAAAAAACAAATCATTATGATTGAGAAGTTTTTCGAGACAATTCTATTAAATAACAAAACCCCCAATCAAAAAGTGATTGAGGGTTTTAAAAAAATCAAAATATTTATTTTTATTCTACCAGTCAGGGTTTTGTCCTAATCCTGGATTTGTATTCATTTCAATTTGAGGTATTGGCCATAAGAATCTTTTATCTGTAGCAGGAATAGCTGCAACTCCGTACGGACCTGGATAAGCTGTTCCTAATGTAAATAATGCAGCAGCTGGATTAGCATTAGCAACTTTTGCAGGAATACCATTAATAGGAGCAAGATCATCACCTTGTAATCTGTGAATATCAGACCATCTGCGACCCTCACATAAGAATTCAATTCTTCTTTCTTTCAAAATAGCAGCAACCATAGTAGCGTTTGTAGTGAAAGAAGCTGTTGTGTAAGCCTCAGTAGCGGGAGCCGCTAAAGATCTATTTCTTACAGAGTTTAACAAAGTCAAAGCTCCAGGCAAATTAGATAAACGAGCTTGAGCTTCTGCCATATTCAATACTACCTCTGCATATCTGATAACTGGTGCAGCATCAGTTGAATTAACAATGTCAGTGTATTTGTTAGTGTATTTTCTACCAGAAGCAGTAACAATTAATTTACCTTCTTCTCTTCTTTTATCAGTAGCTAACCAACTTGGATCTCTCCAGATAATTGGACTAATTGTAACTAATAATCTGTTTTTCAAGATACTTGCTAAAGCAGCATTTACTCCTGGATTAGCAGTAGGAGAATGTTGAATAGAGAATATAGATTCTGAGTTACCTAAGTTGCTAGTCAATACAAAAGGAGTACCTGGATCAGCAGTTAAAGTATAAAGACCTGTTAACTTTGTTCCTTCAGTAATTACGTTTGCCCAGTCTCTCTTATGAAGATATACTCTAGTTTTAAAAGCAATTGCAGCAGATTTTGTAGCTTTAGCAATTACTCTACCACCAGTTACACCGTTTGAAGATATTAAAGTTTCGGCATCATTTAAGTCAGCTAAAACTTTTGCATAACATTCAGCTACAGTGTTTCTTGGTTTTAGAGATTCAGCATCAATCTCAGTTTGAGTATTAATACCTACTTCTCTATAAGGAATACCAGGATGTGTTGCTCCTGCAGTAAAATTGTAAGGTCTTGCAAAATAAGTTAGCAATTCAAAATGAGTAATTGCTCTTAAAAATTTAGCTTGCCCAATATAATCATTACCAGCAGCAGCAGTAATAACACCTTTTGATACAGCATCATTAACACCTTCAATCATTAAATTACATCTGTTGATTAATCTGTAACCATCAACCCAGTAATAAACATTATTAGCTGTTGTTGGATCATAAGTTCCTTCATAAGTTAACTGGTAGAAAGTAGCTGTATTTACAACATCTTCTCCTCTAGCTTCACCTTGCTCTACGAAAGCAGCTCCCCAAACATAACCTCTACCACCATTTGAAGTACCACTATTATACGTACCAATTGCAGCAGCGTTATATACACCATTCATAGAAGACTCTACTAATGATGCAGTCGAAAAAGCATCTTTATCAGAGATGTTATTTACTGGAGTTAAATCCAGTATTTTTTCTTCTGTACATGAATTCATCCCGAATACAACTACAGAAAGCAAAATTGTTTTTATTAAATTTTTCATATGTTTTTTTATAAACTTACATTTATTCCCATTGATACAACCTTAGAACGTGGAGTACCATTAATGTCTACTCCAGAAGTTTCCATTTCAGGATTGATACCTTTGTAATCTGTGATTAACCAAACATTTTGTGCTTGAACAAATAATCTAAAGTTATCAACTTTAAGTTTATCCATTAAGATTTTTGGCAAAGTATATCCTAAACTAATATTATCAAGTGAGATAAAATCTCCGTCTTCAACAAAACGTGAACTTGCATTTCCTGAAAGGTTTGTAAATGTATTAGAACTAGCATATAATTTTGGTGTCCATCCATCTCCAGGATTGTCAACACTTTGCCATCTTCCTAAAATTTCAGTTCCGTTATTATTAAAGTTTTGGTTCATTAACTCTCTTCTAGTACTGTTGAAAATTTTATTTCCACCACTAAATCTAAACATAAAACCTAAATCAAGATTTTTGTATTTCATGTTAGAAGAAAAAGATCCGTAATAAGTTGGTAAAGTATTACCTAAAACAACTTTATCAGTTGCAGCACTTAAGCTAGATGCTGTAGCAACATTTGTAGGGTCTGCAGGATTAAAAACAGCATAAGTTCCTACACCAATACGACCTTGTACCAAAGAACCATCTGCTTTATAATAAACAGGATTACCATTTGCTTTATTTACTCCCCAATATTTAAATCCATATAAAGAGTTCATAGATTCACCTTCTCTAATGATAATGTTTGGAGCAATATTTGTATCTGTAGAAGAACCTCCAATAATATCCTGACCGTTAAAAACACTAGTAACAACGTTTTTAGATAAAGTTAAATTAGATGATAAATCCCAAGTAAAGTTTGCGTTGTTAATAGCTTTGAAGCTTACAGCAAACTCATAACCTTGATTATACAATTTACCAATATTTTTATTGATAGTATTAAAAGGAACACCTAATGATGGTGAAATTGGTACAGCTAAGATTAATTTATCGATATTATTTCTATAATAATCAAAAGCTAAAGTTAAACGGTTATTAAATAACCCTAAATCAGCACCAAAGTCAATTTTAGCACTTGACTCCCATTGAAGTTGGTCATTACCAAACTGAGCGT
>NZ_JADKPS010000012.1:0-11189 GCF_015350755.1 Flavobacterium sp. JLP
AGTATTCAACGAATTACTTGTAGTAGTCTGCATTAAATTTGCGCTGTCTTCAAAAGTTAATGTACCCGAAACCACAAATACTCCATTTGTAACTGTTAACGTTCTTTTAGATTTAATCACAACATTTGCACTATTGCTTACGGTACAAGAACAAGCATTAACATCTTGATCTAGAGTAAAGTTTCCTCTAAAATCAACCGCATCATTTATTGTTGGATCAGCTCCGTACGACCATGTCGTACCATTCCAGATATTCGCTGCTCCTATGGTTACTGAAGATGTGTAAGCTGAAACGCAACCATTGTTTGCTGCAAATTTATAAGTTGCAGGTGATAATCCTGAAATAGTCATTGTAGGTCCCGTGATTGTGATATTTGTAACTACTGTTCCATTATCTTGAAGTAAAGTTCCAGAAGCTGGCAAACCACTTAAGGCAATGCTTCCTGTTGATGTTGTACAAGTTGGCTGTGTTATAGTTCCCAGAGTTGGTGTTGTGGCAGTTTTATTTACTGTAATTGTTAGAGTAAATGTGGGTCCAACACAACCAGCTGTAGTTGGAGTAACAGTATATATAGCTGTTAATGCACCTGCTGTCGAATTTTGCAATGTTCCTGTTATACTTGTTGGGGAACCAGAACTTGCTGCCCCTCCTGTGATACCTGAAGCCATTATTGGTATTGGCCAGCTATATGTAGTTCCAGATTTAACTGTTCCATTAGTTCCATCTACTGGAGTTACTGTAAAAGCGACGTTATGACAAGACGATGCTGTCATATTGGTGATTGTCGAAGAAGTCATATCTACTAAGACAGGATTTGAATAAAAAGTACTGCTTCCACAAGTAATCTTAACGCGATAATATGTTTTCGCCGTTTGTGAAGTTGTGTATGTTGGACCCGAAGCTGTCACGTCAAGATATCTTATTAATAAATTATCAATAATATGTTTGTCATTTGATCCTCCAGTTCTAGCTGCAAATTTAAATCTCCAAGATGACTTAACTGCTGACAAATAAGCTGCAGGCAAAGCTAGATTAGAAACTACTGTTGCATTATTTATTATAAGAGTTAATTTTCCATTAGCATCTACTTTTAAAACAACTGGTGTGTTTCCTGTAGTCGGTCTTAAACTTGGGGCATCGATTGCAGAATTATACAACGTATAACCTGCGTATAGAACCCTTACGCGACTTCCTGCAGTGACACCTTCATTATCATAAGTGTCAAACTGCACAATTATTCCTGAACCTGAACCGCTTTCTCCACCTGCATTATCATTTTGAACATCGTTAGCATAACTTAAACTAAAACCATCTGCACCTCCTCCTCCTGCAGGAATTTGATAATCAAAATTTACAGTGAATGCGTTAATGTTTGAACCAGGAGTTTTTTGAATAACATAGGCTCCATATGTACTATTAGTCGTTGTTGTAAGAACTAATTGTCCACCTGTAATAGTAGCAACTCCATAAATATTTGCGTCTGGATTTGTTCCGTTAAATTGTTCAAGGCCAAAGAAATTTGTTGGAGCAGGTACAGCACTTGTCCAAACACTTGATCCTGTGTTATCAGGAGATGTTTCCCAGCTGTAAGTCGCACCATCAGTTATTGTATTTTGTAATGATAAGTTAAACGGAGCACTAGGACATACTGATGTTGCAGATGTTAACGTATTGCCAGGATTAAGATTCCCTGAACAAGGCGCATCAATTGTAACAGTATAATCTTCACCTTGTCCTGTACTTGATGTAACACATGAACTTGAGCTATATCCACCTAGTCTTCCTAACACACGCATTTTTATATTAGCCACAGCTGTTGCTACAGGAATCGTGATATAAACAGATGCTACTTTTCCATCTGATCCTGTAGAATTTCTAATTGTACCTACAGTGTAATTTTCTCCCGTATCAAATGTTCCATTATTATTCCAATCAAAATACGCAGTATAGTAATAATTCACATCTAAATTTGAGCCACTTCCATCGTCTGTATTTCCTTTTACACTTAAATAATAACTTTGACCAGCTATTAACTTTGTTGGTGTATCTGATGTAAAATCTTCATATGCGATAGTGCTAGGAGATGAAGTTGTTTTATTCAAAGTATTCAATATTACACTAGTAATTGGAACTACTTTTGTAAAATTCAAACAACTAACATTAATTTTTCCGAGAGCAGATGCAAAATAAGTACTGTTAATATTAGTTGCTCCTGAAGTTGTACCTCCCCAAGATCCAGATGAAGCTGTAGTTGCACCTAAAGTTAGCGTACCATTAACAGAGTGTATAAGCGAAGTTGTTCCCAAATTAAGATAAGGACCTGATGCAATACTAAGATTACCTGCTGTTACTGCACTTGCTAACGTAGCCATTCCTCCTGTTTTAGTCACAGAAACATTTCCTGTTGTAGAAAAACCGGCTATAGATTGCGTACTAGTACCAGTTATTGTAACAGCAGAGGCATTTGCTATAAACGTCCCTGCATTAATATAATTTCCTCTGAATGTTAAAGCATAATTTGAAGTTGTAGTGTTTAATGTTGCTCCGTTTGATATACTTAAATTGCCTGCAATGTTTAAACCAACACCCATTGTTGTCGTGCCAGCAGTTACAGACAGATTATTGAAATTAGTAAATATTGTGGATGGTAATACGTCGTTTGCTGCCAATTGAACTGTTCCAGAACCAGCCGTAAAAACGTTTGCAGCTGTAGTATTTCCTAAATTAAGGCTATTTACTATTAAAGTTCCTCCATTTGTCATGTCTAATGTTGCTGGTCTATTTGCAGTGCTACCACCCAGTGTAAAAGCACCATTAACAGTTAGCTGACTAGCAGAATTTGAAAAATTAAGTATAGGCATATTATTATTGGAAGTTCCAATACTCAATGATGCACAAGTGAATGTACCATTAACCGTTACTGCATGATTAGTTTGGATTATAACATTATCTACTGGACTTGGCGGTCCGCTTACTGTACGGTAAGTAACAGCAGTCAAGGCATTTGAAGCATTGGCAGTTAATGTTAGGCTTGTATTGCTCGTAATTGAAGCAACTGTTCCAATCGTTGTACCACTTTGCCTTGTAATAACTGAACCAACCGTCAATTCCGTTAAGAATAACGTTCCTGTTCCACTGACAACATTAGAAGTCGTTGAAGAAGTAACAGTTCCTGTTCGGTTGATATTATTTCCTACTACCCAAGTTAATGGATCACTCCAGTTTCCATTATTATTACTTGTTACAGTTCCCGATTGAGCAAATAACTGATTAGAAAAGCTAAACAGGAAAAAAAATAAAAAACAAAAAATTTGAGCGTGTATTATTTTTTTAACTTCAAAAGGCAATTGTTGTTCCGTTTGAGTATTTTTTAAAAATAAAGAACGAACGAATAAAAGTAGTTTTCGGGTCATAGGCGTGGTATTAAATTTGTTTTTGGCTTAAAAAGAAAATAAAATAGTGTTACATTTTTGATACAATACTTTAATTTTGGCTTTTTAAACTTAAAAATAAAAGTTAATATCCTGTTTTTCAAACAGAATAAAACTCATAATATTATCGTACAAAAATATTATAATTCAGCACACGCACAACATTTTAGCTATTTTCTTTTTGAGAATTTGTAAAAAATCAGTACGAAATTTAACACAAAATTGATTATTTGTGCCACTTATAGTTAAAAAGAAAGAAAAAACTCATGGATTCAATTTGCACTCAAAAAGAAGCTTTACAGAAATTAGAACACTTTTGTGCTTATCAAGAGCGTTGTCACGATGAAGTAATTTCAAAATTGTACAGCCTAAAAATGACTTCTGACGAAATCAATAATATTGTAGTTCAGCTTATTGAAGGAAATTTTTTAAATGAAACTCGGTTTGCCTGTAGTTTTGCAAGGGGCAAGCATCGAATCAAGTTTTGGGGAAAAATTAGAATTACAAATGAGCTCAAGGCAAGACATATTTCTTCTACAAATATTACTCTTGCTCTTAAGGAGATTTCGCCTGAGGAATACGAAACAAACTTCAATAATCTTTCTGAAAGATATTGGGAAAGCATAAATGAAAAAAACGTTCTCAAAAAAAGAAAAAAGTTTTGCGATTATCTTCTTCGTCGTGGATATGAAAGTAATTTAGTTTATGATAAAGCAAAAGAATTGGAACTCAATTAGTTTTTTTTTGCAAATACCTGATATCTAATTTCTTAAAAAAAGAAGCGTTATTTATCAGAAAATCCTCGCTCTAAAAAATGTTACATTTTTACGAATTTTTCAGTCTAACTCGCGTTTTTTGAATTATAAATTTAAAAAGTAATTGTTTTTACATCTTATTTTATGAATTTTCTTATATTTTAAATTGTTAATTTATAGGAAATAACATAAAATAACAAATTTAGCCATGTAGTTTATCGATTAATTCAACACTTCATCGATTATTCGGCCTTTATAAAAACCATCATTATTACTAACTCGTAGATGTATCTATCTTTGTCGGGTCAAAGTCCTATGCCAGCATAACAACTTGATAGAAAACATTTAACATGACTATTTGGCTTCTCTCAAGTGTTAGTTTTTGAATTTTTATAAATTCAAAAAATGGCGCGTGCTTTTAAGACAAAATAAAAAAACACTTTTTAAAATTAAATGCCACGATTTAATTATGATTAAAAAATTACTTTTGAATTTTTTATTTTTATTGTTGCCCTTTTTTGGATTTAGCCAGTTAGCGCCGGGCAGCTATATTATAAATTCTTCACAGCCAAATCCTTTTAAGAGTTTAGCAAGTGCAATTACCAGTCTTAACAACAATAACGGTATAAGCGGTCCTGTGACTTTGTTAATAGATGAAAATCAAACTGTTTCTTCAACTATTGTTATCAATCAATTTGCTGGTTTAAGTGCAACTAACACTTTGACTATTAAGCCAAACACTGCAAAAAATATTACAATTACCGGTAATATGGGGAACTCTAGTACTTCACCGTTAATTAAGTTAGATGCCACAGACTATGTAACAATAGACGGAAGCAACAATAACACAACGTCTAGTAATCTAATAATTACAAATACCTCTTTGTCAAATTATAACAATTACAACCAAGTGCATTCTGCAATTTTGTGGCTTGCCAATAAAACCGGAAATGGCGCAACAAATAATACAATAAAAAATATTCAATTTGTAGGTTCGAGTACAGATGCAACAACTGCAACATCTGCTGGAATAGTATTTAGTGAAACCACTAACATGCAAACTGCTGAAACTACTTCAAATTCAAACAACAATATTTCAAACAATGTTTTTACAAAAATGAAATTTGGAATTTGGGTTCTAGGTGGTACTGGATCCTCAGCATACAATCAAAATCTGACAATTGATAAAAATACTTTTGGCTCTTCAATAGATTATATTGTTGTTAATGCGATTAAACTTTCGAATACTCAAAATACGATTGTTACTGGAAACACTATTGCAGGTGTTTCAATGTCCTCAACTGCTACTTTTATAAGTGGAATTAGTTTATACAATAAAAGTCTCAATTGTACGATTGCTCAGAATAAAATTTCAGGTATAAGAAGTGCATCATTAGCGAGTGGTATCCACATCAATATCGATTCGAGCATAACTTCTAATTTAAATATTTACAATAATTTTATTACAAATATTGCTTCCTCTGGTAATAACGCTTTCGATTATAATAATGCTGGACACGGAATATATATAGCTGGCGGAAATAAAGTGAATTTATTTTTTAATACAGTCGTTCTTAATGTGAATCAAAATGTACTTTGTGCGGCCTTATTTATTAATAGTGCAAGTAATTTAGATGTTAGAAATAATATCTTTTATAATTCTCAAACAGGATCAGGTCTAAAGTATGCAGTTTATTCAATACCTGGCAGCAATGCTATATTTTCTGCAATAAACAGAAATGATTACATAACAAGTACTGGAGGTCTTATTGGGCATTTAGGAAGTTCTGACGCTGCAACAATAGCAAATTGGAGAACACTAACCGGAAAAGATCAAGAATCTTTAAATATTGCACCTACTTTTACAAGTACTTCAGATTTTCATTTAGTATCAGGAAATGTAAACAATGAGAATTTAGCAGGTATTGCAATTTCAGGAATCACAACAGATATAGATGGACAAACAAGAACAAAACCTTACATGGGTGCTGATGAAATATTCAGTTGTACACCTCCTGCAATAACTACTCAGCCAACTGCTCCAACACCAACCTGCTCTGGAAGTGGTATACAAACTATTTCAGTTACTGCTACTGGAACAACAATAGCTTATACTTGGAAAAAAGCTGGAACAGCTGTAACAAATGGAGGTGTTTTTAGTGGTCAAGGCACAGCAACATTGACATTAACAAATCCAACAACAGCTGACCAAGGAAATTATACTGTAGAAATTACTGGTGCTTGTACTCCAGCAGTGACATCAAGTGTTGTAGCTGTAACAGTAAATGCTGCACCAGCAATAACTACTCAGCCAACAGCGCCAACTCCAACATGTCCAGGAAGCGGTACGCAAACAATTTCAGTTACTGCAACTGGAACTGGATTAACATATGTTTGGAAAAAAGGTACAACAACTATTAATAACGGAGGGGTTTACAGTGGGCAAGGCTCAAATACATTAACTATAACAAATACTACTGCAGCCGAAGAAGGCAGTTATACAGTGGAAATAACTGGTACTTGTTCTCCTGCTGTAACATCAAATGCTGTAACAGTATCAACAATTGTTACTGATAGAGGAAGATCAAAAGGAGGAAAACATATTTGTCCTGGAGATGCTACTCCAACGATGACTGTGTATAATTTTAATGGTCCTGCAGACGTTGTATATTCAGACCCAAGTAAAATTATAAGATGGGAATATACAGATGATCCTTCAAATGGAGCTAACACGTGGGTTGCTATTCCTGGAACGGCTGGGCAAACGAGCATTTCTCCAACCGGAACTTTGACAGCTCTAAGAACATATAGAGCTGTAGCTAAAAACGGAAGCTGTGCTGAACAATATTCTATCGAAACAAGAGTAGATGTAGATGCTCCAACTGTAATTACATCACAATCAACAGCAACTCAATCAAGATGTCAAAATGTTGCCTTTTCAGCAATTTCAGTAATTGCAACAGGAACTAATCTTCAATATCAATGGTACAGCAATAATGTAAACAGCAACTCAGGAGGAACTTCTTTGGGAACTGCTGCGCAAACAAATACATATACACCCTCATCAGCAACAATAGGAACATTATATTACTATTGTATTGTAAGAGGTAATTGTGGCCAGGTTACAAGTGCAGTTTCAGGAGCCTTCATTACAAATGCTTTTCCTTCGGCACCAGTTGCAACTGTAACTTCACAGCCTAATTGTGCATCATCTACAGGAACTATTACAGTTACTGCGCCAACCGGTACTGGCATCACTTACAGTATTAACGGAACAGATTATTTTACTTCTGGTGTTTTCAGCTCTGTTGCTGTTGGTTCTTATACAGTAACTGCAAAAAACAGTTCTGATTGTATTTCAACAATGGCAACTCAGTTACAAGTTCAACCAGCAACATCTAAAACTTGGAACGGCTCAGCTAGCAGCAACTGGAGTGTTGATGCAAACTGGACTCCATCAGGCGTTCCAACTTCATCAGATTGTGTTGTTATACCTGCAGGTGTTACAAATAGTCCAGTTATTTCAGGAACAGCAGGCAATTTCTATGCCTACACAATTACTGTAAATGATAAAGCATCTCTAACGGTTCAAAGTAAAAACACATTAAATGTTACGAATGCTGTTACGGTTTTATCATCTTCATCTCCGGCTTCGACGGGTAATTTAACTTTTGAAGACAGTGCTAATTTATTGCAGACTAGTACCGATCCGAATATTAATACTGGTGTTATTAATTATCAGCGTACAAGTACACCTATCCGCCAAGCCGATTATGTGTATTGGTCGTCTCCTGTAAAAGGACAAAATTTATATAATATTTCTCCTTTAACAGCCAGTGATAAATATTTGAGCTGGGAAATTACAAAATGGTTAGCTAATCCTAGTACTAATATCATGATACCTGGTAAGGGATATATTATTCGCGGGCCTGAAACGTATTCTAACACGGCAAGAACTGCATTTTCTGCAACTTTTACTGGTACGCCTAATAACGGAAACATTTCGGGAGAAACGGCAGTTGCAAGTAAATATTATTTAGTTGGAAATCCTTACCCATCTGCATTAGATGCTGATGCCTTTATTATGGGTAATAACTTTCTAGTAGGAACGCTTTATTTCTGGACTCATAATACTCCGGTAGTTCTTGGTCCAAATTATAAATATAATTCAGATGATTATGCTACTTATAATTTAAGTGGAGGCACAGGAACGAAAGCTGCAACTTCAGGAACTAACGCAACAGGAAATAATACAAATGTACCAAGCGGTTATATTGGTACAGGGCAATCCTTTTTTGTTGGATCTAAAGCTCCAGGTACAATTAGTTTTACTAATTTAATGCGAAAGGGCGATAATCGTAATACACAATTTTTCAAACCAAGTACGACCTCAAAAACAACTGCTCTAGAAAAAAATCGTGTATGGTTAAATATGACTAATGAAGAAGGTGCTTTTAAGCAAATGATGGTTGGTTATATCGAAGGTGCTACAAATGAGTATGAAGACATGTACGACGGATTAACTTTTGATGGTAATAAATATATTGACTTTTATAGTATAAACAATACCAATAAACTTGTAATTCAAGGACGAGCACTTCCTTTTGCAGATACTGATTTAGTGCCACTAGGATATCGTACAACAGTTGAAGGAGAATTTACTATTTCTATAGATCAAGCAGACGGAAGCTTGAGCACTCAGCCAATTTATCTAGAAGATAAAACAACTGGAACCATTAACGATTTGCGTGCAGGAAATTATACGTTTAAAACAGCAGCAGGAACTTTTGCAGATCGTTTTGTGCTTCGTTACACAAGTAAAACATTAGGAACAGGTGATTTTGAAAATATCGAAAATGGTATTCTTGTTTCTGTAAAAGATAAAATCATCAAGGTGCTGTCTTCTAAAGAAAATATAAAAGAGATTAATGTTTATGATATTTCAGGAAGACTTCTTTTCAATAAAAGTAAAATTGATCAAACTGAATTTCAAATTTCAAACCTGCAATCCAGTAATCAAGTATTAATTGTAAAAATAACTTTAGATAATAGCTATATAGAAAGTAAAAAAATCATTTTCAATTAATCGCATCAAAATAATAAGTAATAAAAATCCGACAACGTGAGTTGCCGGATTTTTGTGTGTAATATGTTAGTCATAATTAAACTATAAATCATAAAACAAATAGCTAAGTTTTAAAATAATCAGTTAAAATGAAGCACATAACTTTAACTAAAAACCCAAATCTAAACCAACAAAATTGTATGTCCCCAAAAACATTTTTGCCAGATCAATTTTTATTTTTAAAAAAATTAAGCTTGCTTGTCTTTTTGTTTTCTTTCAAAATGGCAGGGCAGACCGCAATATTTCCTGTTACAAGAATCTATACCGACTGGAATGGATATTGGACATCGAATGCCCCGACTGGTGCGGGAAACCGACCAGATAGAGAAAACAACTTATTAGCCTTTACGTGGAATAACGTTACGTATTCAACAGGTGTTAATAATACCATACTTGATGCACACGCTATTGGCTACAGCACACAGAAATTTAGAGCTTTAAAAATTCAGACTTTAGGTCAGAACAACAGTACTTATATTTTGCAAGGTTCAATGATAGATGAATCCGCTAGTACTGCTTCAATAAGACCGGTACTGGCCGGAACACTTCCGACAGGTGCTGAACTTGCTTCAAGATTAACAGATGGTATTAACGGATTAGCACTTGGAACTGGTGTTGCAAATATAAAAGCAGGTACCGCCGAATTTAAAATCGGAACAAACAATTTAAATCTTTTAGGTATTGGCGATGGCTTTCCAGATCTAATTGTAACACAGGTAGCTGATCCAGGAGGAGCATTAGACACATTTAAGTTTGTAGATGCTGCAGGAAATACAGTTGGAACAGAAGTTTCAATAAATTTCAACACTGTTTCTGCTGTCGGCACATATAGTCTGGACTTATTTAAAGCAGATGGAGGAGCTAATCCTTTTTCACCAGCTTCTACCAGAGATCTTAGAATATTAGGTATCGAATTAAGCGAATTTAACCTAACATCTGCTAATTCTTCGCAAGTAGATCGTTTTGTGATTAATTTTTCAGGAAGTTCAGATTGTGCTTTTATCGCTTTTAATACTAAATCCTTAAAGATTGCAGAATTAAAATTAATCAAAAAAGCAACCCTGTCAAACTGTGGAAAACAAGGCGATGTGATAAATTACGCTTTCGAAATAACTAATACTGGAGAAGTCCCAATAACTGATATTCACGTAACAGATCCCATGCCGGGATTGGTAATCTCGGGAAATTCAATTGCATCACTTGCGCCTGGAGCGACTACCACATTAAGCGGAACTTATACCATTACCTCTACAGATGTTGATGCCGGTAAAGTTGTAAATACAGCTAAAGTTACAGGAACAGATCCCTCGTTAAATACTGTTGAAGACATTGCAGGAGCAACAACAATTTTATTAACAGCACCTACTATTGGAACTATAACAGATATTTCATGTGTAAACGCTTTTGGAAGTGTAGTTTTGAATGATTTGCCTGCAACAGGAACTTGGACATTACAAAGAAGTCCTGATAATGTAACTGAAACTGGCACAGGAGCAACAGCAACAATTTCAAATATTCCGGTTGGTACATATACCTTTAGGGTAACTAACAGCACTGGATGTAAATCGCCACCGACAGCAACAGTAGAAATTAAAAATCAGGCATCTACAACATGGAACGGCTCCGCATGGTCTAACGGAATTCCGACTGCAACAAAAAGTGTTGTTTTTACAGGAGCATATACATTAGCAGCAGACCTAGATGCTTGTTCTTGTACCATCAACTCAAGCGGCAGTCTTAACGTTCCTTCTGGCCGTACTTTAAATATTGTTAACGCGGTAACAGTGTTGTCTGGAGGATCACTAACATTCGAAAACAGTTCAAGCTTAATGCAAACCAATACTGCATCTAATATTAATTCAGGCAATATTAATTCA
>NZ_JADKPS010000013.1:0-9526 GCF_015350755.1 Flavobacterium sp. JLP
ATCATTAGATCCTCTATCAAAACAATATGTACATAATTCACCATATGCTTTTGCTGAAAATAGAGTTATTGATGGAATTGAATTAGAAGGACTGGAGTTTTTAGATAAAGATGATGCAATGGTAGAATTGAGACATGGAGGTGTTTTTCTAAAAATTGAAAATTTTAGTAATATGACACAAAATGAAATAAATAGAGTACATAATCAAGGGAGTATAACTACAAGGAATGATGGAACACAGATTATCGGATATGATTCTCAAGTAATTGGAGAATTTTCTATCGATAATATTTCCCCAGATGTTAGTGGTGCAGGTTTGGATAATTTATTATTCGATTTTGGATCAGAAGCTGAAGGCTCAAAAGCTACATCACGAGCTAACTTTGCGAAAACTAGGATTGTTACGGGACTTAATGTGAGGGGAGAAGAAAGCAAAAGATCTATTAGAAGAAATAGAACTGTAAATGATTTATACATATCTGGAATTCCCACAAATGTAAAAATAACTGCTTCGGCAGGTTTGGCATTGGCTTTTGCAACAGAACTATATAAAAATTATGCTACTTTTACTGATGTTTTTGAAGAACAAGCTGTAAATGAGCAATCTGGATTAATTGTTAATGATGTTATGGGAGCTATTTCTTTGGCTACGAAAGCTGGTAGGATTCCAAAACAGTATCTTAATGAAAGTGATATCTCAGATATTGGGAATGTTATACTTTTTGGAGGAAATGGAAACGAAGCAAAAGAAATATTGAGAATAGGTATGGATATATATAATAATTTTACACCAGAAGGAATTAACAAGCAGTGGGCAGAATTTCTTTTGAAAGCATCAAGAGAAGATAACGGAAGTACTAACTTAAGTAAAGAACAACAAGAAGCAGTTAAAGTAAAAGATAATACAAGAGTGGCGCGATGAGAAAATTTTTAATTTTAATTTTGTTTTTTTTATTTAGCTGTGAAGCTAATGATTGTAAATACATAAGTGGTGTTTGGGCTATTAAGGAAATGAAAGTTAACAATAAAGACTTTAAAAGTTTTTTAGACGTTAATACTTTTGGATTTAATTGTGAAAACAGTTCAGGATGGTTTCAAGGATCTTATTTTTTCGAAAGAGATCCAAATATAAAATGGTTTTTAATAAAAGGGAGAAATGATGAAATTGATTCTATTAGGATAGAATCAAAAATCAAAATTTATAATGATACTTTTAAGATTAATTTGCATCAGGATAAGACAGGACAAAATACGATAGAATTAAAATCAAAAAATGTTTATATTTTAGCTTATAAAATAATTGAAAGCTATAAATAAGCGCTTTTTAGAGGTTATAAAATATAAAAAGAAATAATAGTTTAAGAAAATTATCAATGGATAGTAAGTGCTTTATTAAAGAATAACTTTGTCAGATTTAATCTGTAAATATCTGTCAGTTCCCACTCTCAAAGATGAGTAATTATAAAAACTACAACTCTAAGAGTTGTAGTTTTCTTTTAAAACCAAACCATTTGAACTCTAACCTAAAATCATATTTTTGACAAAACCAACAACCATGAAAAAAACGAGTCCACTTATTCCTTTGTTCAAACAGTTTATAAGAGAAACTGAAACAGGTAAACGACTCAAGAAAAATGGTGAAAAAATAAAACCAAGTTCGATACAAAATTATCAATATGTACTGAATAATTTGATTCAGTTTTCGAGTGATGCTAAGTTTGAATTGCGTATTTGTGATGCTTCAAAATTGGATAAACGAGAACTAACATCAGAGAAAAGTTATTGGAAAAAATTCTATCAAAAATTCACTGAATTTCTATATAAAAAAGGCTGCCACGATAATTATGTAGGAGCGAATATTAAAGTAATTCGAGTATTTTTTAATTATTTGAAAAATGATAAAGATTTGCAAACAGGCGATTTTCAGCGTTTGTTTTATGTTCGAAAAGAAGAAATCGAAATCTTTGTACTCTCACCAGAACAGCTTAAATTTTTGATTCATGATAAAGAATTTGAGCAAACTCTTATTCCGAGTTACAAACGCATCAAAGATATTTTTGTTTTTGGGTGCACAACAGGACTGCGTTACTCTGATATTTTTTTATTGACCAATAAAAACTTCGAGAAAATTGATGGTGAATGGTATTTAAAGCTTAAATCGAAGAAAACCAAAACCTTTAGTTTTATCAAGCTGTCGGCTTATGCTATTACAATTTTTCAGCGATATTCTACTTCTAATAATAAAGCAACTCTTTTTGGTAACACCAGCTTGTTTAATTTCAATAAAAGCTTAAAACAAATAGGAGAACTCGCTGGATTTACTTCGCCAATAGAAATTTCAAGAGAAAAGCAAGGCAAAACGCAACGCTTAGTTAAAAAAACAGATAGTATAAAAAATCGCTTTTGTGACAAAATGAGTTCACATATGATGCGACGAACTGCAATTACCACTTTATTAATTTTAGGAATGCCAGAACATTTAGTCCGCAAAATTAGTGGGCATAGTCACGCAAGTACTTCTTTTAATCGATATGTGCATTACGCACAGGCTTATATGGATAAGGAAATTGAAAAAGTGCATAGTAAGTTGGAGCATTATTAAAGGCAAATTCATAATTAATTAATTCATAACGAAATCGATATTTTCATAAAAAAAGTCCCATAATTAAATGGGACTTTTTAAAATACAATCTAACTAAACAATTTATAAGATAGCTTTTTTAATTATTGTTTTACCATTTTGTAAAGTTACTTTAACTACTACCATTTGATTATTAAAAATCAATGTAGGTGTAGAAAATTCATTTGTATTAACTTGTTCTTTCTCATAAATAAGTTTTCCGTTTAAATCAAAAACAAAAACATTATCTATAATTTCTTCAAAAGTGTTAACCTTTATTTGATTATTTTCTGCAGAAACTAGTACTTCATTTTCTAATCCAATCGCATCAGAAGCAGTATTTTTTGCTGTTTTATTTGTTTTGTTAGACGCATAATGTATAACAAAACGATTGTCATACGTACCCAGAAAGGAAACAAAATTATAAGCCCCATCTTTTAGGTTATGAAAGACTTTAAGTTTTTTATCTTCAAGATAAATTGCTTGATCCGTAAATAAACCATCAGCACTATCCAGTGCTATTGTGAAATATCCTCCTAAAAGAGAGCGATAACCTAATGGTACAACATCTGCGTTATCGAATGGAAGAGCACGTCCTTGAATAGTCAATTTATCATTTTGATTGACACTATAAAAACTTGTATAAGAATTTCCACTCCAATCACGGGCATCAAAACGATTGTCATAATTATTGGTTGCTCCGTCAGCATAACCTATCAGAATTTGTTCAAAAGCACCTAGTGGATTTGTTAAATTCAACCAAAAAAGATGCTTTTCTGTAGAAGCTGTTTTTCCTGATTTCAAAAACTGCTTATTTTCTCCTTCTACACGCATATTGTTTTCAAAAACAACTGTTCCTGGAGCAATACTTTCTGTCATAAAAGATTGACCGCTCGCAATTTTTCCTGTAGGTTTAATGCTGTTTAATCCTCCTGAAGTTTCTCCCGCTGCAGAAGCCGCAACACCTCCTAAAGCATTATAACAGGCATAATCATCTAATAAATACTTTAAGAATTGAGGCGACGTATTATTTCTCCAAAAATATATAGTACCTCCTAAGACACTACTGTTTGCACTTAAAAAAGCATCTGCATCTATTGCAGACGGATATGGATTACCAATTAGGTTTTTACTGCCACTATTTTCAGCTATAAATTCATAGCGTCCATTGTTAGGAATACCCATAAATTGAACTGGCTGTGAATAAGGAAAACTTACAATTTCACCATTTGGCCATTTTCCACCTTTTGGAGCGCCAATAATGTAACCTTTTGCAACTGTCATAAAAGCTGATCCTTGCTCAGGTACCCAATTATTATTGTACAGGCTAAAATATTTGTTAGATAAAGTATTTGGTGATAATACATTAAGTTTTTGTTCTGCAACGGGAGAAGACCAATACGTATAATCAGCATTTTTCATTGGTGCAGAAATACGTTTGTAAATGATATTCCCAATATTTACTGCTTCATTGATCTGAACTAAACTTGCATTGTTTTCAAATGTTAAAGAACCTTGATCTTTTACAGTAAGACCATTTTGTAATTTTAGGGTTACGCCACTTGGTACTGTAATTTTTGCAGTTGCATTAATTTGGCAAGAACAAGCACTTATGTCTGCTGATAAAGTATAATTTACATTATCAAAAATTACATTTTTATTGCTGTCAGGAAGACCGTTCGACCACTCTCCATTATATATTGTGGTTGATGAAGAAACTTTTATGACATTCGAGTTTGGACTGGCAACAGAATTATACATTGCTCTTAATCGTACATAGTAGTTAGTTCCCGTTAAACCCATTATCTCTTCTGAATTATAACCTGAAACTTCTCTATCCAGCAACTCCGGAATTATATTGGTAAATTCTTCATCTGTCGCTACATCATATCTATATGAACTAGCATTCGGAATAGCCTCCCAATTAAGAACAAAAGATGCTTGATTACATGTCATTTCTGGCACTTCAGCTAATACTGGAGTTTGTATTGTATTTGGAATATAGTGTATTACAAAACGATCATCAAATGTTCCTTTCAAGGTACTAAATTCGTATCCTCCATTTTTTAAATTAAAATAGGTATTTGTTTTTTTGTCTTCCAAATAAATTGCTTTATTAACGAATTTGCCATCCAATTTACTAATATCTATAGAAAAAACACCATCGATTGTTGAACTGTAACCTAGTATAATACTATCAGTATCTTCTAATGGTAAAGCACGACCTTGTATTAATAAATTTGTTGTTTGGGTTTTACTGTAAAAATTAATAAAAGTGTTCCCATTAAGAGCATCGCCATCAAAACGATTGTCATATTCATTTGTTGCTCCTGGCAAATATCCAATCAAAATTTGTTTAAAAGCACCTGTTTTATTTGTAAGATTCAACCAAAAACGATGTTTTTCAATAGCCGTTTTATTGTTTTTTGTTTGTTTAAAAAACTGCCCATTATTTCCATCAGGTCTCATACCGTTGTTAAAAGTAATTGTTCCGGCTGCTGTTGAGGCGATCATAAAAGATTGTCCTGCTGCTATCTTCCCAGTTGGTTCACTATTGTTTATTCCGGAATTAATGGCAGGTCTGGTCGCAATACCGCCGACACCATTATATGCTGCATAATCATCTGACGTATATTTATTATTAGTAATTACCGTGTTGTGCGTCCATAAATAAATCGTACCGCTTAAAATACTGCTGTTATCTGCCATGAATTGATCTGCGTCAAGCGCAGATGGATACGGATTACCAACTAGACGATATTTATCTGCGGGTACCGTTTCGCCATTAATATTTCCATTATTTGGAACCCCAATAAACTTAACTTGCTGTGAATAAGGAAAACTTACAACCTCTCCATTAGGCCATGTTCCATCTTTTGGTGTACGAATAATATAACCAATGCCAGGCTCCATTACAGCAGTTCCATTATAAAGTGTAACCCACCCGTTTGGACCATAGCTGAAATATTTGTCACCAAGGGTATTTGGAGATATATTATAAAGAGTTTGATTAGAAACAGGAGACGACCAGTAAGTGTAATCAAAATTTTTCATTGGAGCTGTTATACGTTTGTAAGTAACATTACCAGAATTCGGAACATTATTAATTTGTATTAAACTCGCGTTATTTTCAAAAGTTAGGCTTCCTGCAGGATTTACTGTTAACCCATTTTCTATTTTCAAGTCAATACCTGATTGAACAACTACATTTGCTCCGGCATTCACCTGACATGAACAAGCGTTTGTATTAGTTGCGATATTGAAATCACTATTAAAAATAACATTTTTATTGATATCAGGAAGCCCGTCAGACCATACCCCATTATAGGCAGTAGTATGTGTAAAAACTGTTGAGACGTTTGAATTAGAACTTACAAAGCAATCAGATACTGCACGTAGTCTTACATAATAAGTGCCAGCGGGATTAATTCCGGTAATAGTTTCTGAAGTAACATTTCCTAAAAGTTTATTTTCGTATCCTGAAACAAAATTAGTAAAATTACTATCTGTAGCCACATCGATTCTATATCCCGTAGCATCTGGAACAGCTGTCCAGTCTTGTACAAATGAGTCTTTACTGCAAGGTAAAGGTGCATATTCTAATACAGGTATATTAATGCTTGTTGGTTGCGGATTGATAGTTACTTTATAATTTACAATACATCCGGCGCTATTTGTTATTTTAAATTCGTTAACTCCAATTGGGAGAGATAATGTAAATGTAGATGTTGAGCCACTTGCTAAAAGCTGATCATTACTTATTTTCTTTATAGTCCAAGCACTAACTGGCAGCGATGATATAGACACACTTCCTGTTGGAACTAAACACGTAGATTGCGTAATTTGCTCTAGTATTGGATCAAATATTGTGACAGTAGCATTATTTGTTGTTATGCCAGCAGATAAACCAGTACTATTTTGAACTACTGAAATAAGTGTATAGGTTGACGTTTTGTTTTGAGTAACAGTAATTGGGCTGCCACTTATGTAATTTAAAACTGTAACATCACCTTTCGGTCCACGGAACTTTAGAGTATACGTACCACTTCCCCCTAAAACAGTAATTTTAATTCTAGCAGAAATGTCTGCACCTGTTGGTGATTTACAAAAAGCAGCTGTACCTGAATTTGCAATATCGGCTGTAAGTGCAAAAGTGAGAGATTTTTTTTCCATTATACTAACATGTTTATTAGTATAATTTGGAATTAATTTAGAATTTTCAGCAGCAGATGTCGGAGTAAACGAACCAAAAACGAACAATAGTATTGTTGCATATTTGAATTGTTTAAGACTATAAACTCTTTGATTAAAGGGCGTTTTTAATTGTTCTAAAGACCGCCTATATTTAGTTTTGTTTAAAAGAAATAGAAAATAAGCGAGTAGTTTTTTTTTCATAATTGTAACTGTTAGGGTTATTAAAAAGTATGTAATGTTGATTTTATTTATAAACAACCAGTAGATTCTAGTGGTTGTTTATAATATGTGTTTTTGCTTATTTAATGAATAAAGAGAACATTATTATTAAATAATTGTAGAAAAGTTTTTTATTCTAAAAAACTTTGATGAGATGTTTAACTATTAAGAATATAAAAAATTTGCAAGTTCATAGATGTTTGCTAAATTTTAAATAATAACCTTTCTCAGATTTGGGCAAATTTCATTTACTTATAGTTAATTTTAAACCATATTTGCGCTCTAACAACCTAAATACTTTTGTTGGAATTAATATTGATGAATTAATGACTCCTGTATTTTTATTAAAATCTGTTTTTATTTCCGTTATCTTACTTTTGTCATCTTCTATAAATGTAAAATTCAAATTATTATTTAACGTTTTAACATCTCCTGAATTTAAATAATTAACAAATCCTTGATAGTCTTCCTTTAATAAATAATATCCTAATTTTGCGATATTTACATTTAAAATATCAATCTTATTTACATCTGCCGATTTTAATGCCAAGTCTAAATAAACTAAACCTTTATCGTATTGCTTGTCCTGTAATAAAAGTAAAGATTTAATATAATATGGATTAAAATTATCAGGATTTAGAGCCAATTTTTTGTCTAAATACAAATTACCTTTCTTGAAATCTCCGGTAAAAAACAATGATGTGTAAAGTCCGTCTATAATTGAGTTTTCATAAGAAGCGTTACAATTAATTACTTTATAACTATTTTCAATAACCTTTTCATACATCCTATTGTTATACTCATATTGCAGAATTTTAGAATAATGAAAGGCATTGCATTTATCCAATAATATAATTCTCTTATAATCTTCATATGCTTCTGAAAATTGTTTATTATATTCGTAAAACATTGCTCTACTGGCTAAATTTTCTACATTGGTTTGTATTTTTATAATCTGATTTTCTATTTGTATTGCTGATTCAAATTCTTTTTCCATAAAATAATAACTTGCAAGGTTATTTAATAAGGGAATGCAGTTTTCATTATCTTTTAATCCTTGAAGTGTTAGTTCTCTTACTTCATCCTTTTTATTTAAAAAAGAATATATTCCTGATAAATCTATTATAGCAGCAACATCTTTTGGATTCAATTTAATTAACTCTTTATAAAAATGGACAGATTTGTCATAATCTTTTAAAATAAAATAACGTTGTGCAAGTCTTGCTAAAATCTCAGAAGATTTGTATTTTTTAACGTAATCATTAAGAATTTTTGTTGATTTATCTGTTTCTCCTAAACAGTCAAGTAATTCAGAGAAATAAGTTATTGCTTCATCATCCTGCTGACCATTTTCATTCACAATTAATTTTGTAATTGTATTAAAACCATCCAAGCAGTTTGAGTCTGAAAACAGTATTTTTGTCTTAAGCATTAAATAATCTCTATTTAATTGATTGAAAGCCAATGATTCGTTTATATAAAAAAGTGCTTTTTTATATTGTTTTTTTTCAAAGTACGTTTTAGATTGCTCGAAATTTTGAACTGACGATAATTTCTTATTGCCTTGTCCATATATATTAAAACAAAAAAACATTAATATTACTATTTTAGTCATAGAATTAATCTTTAAATAAATTTTGAACCGCATTAAAACCTTTTTTTACATAAGGAGCAACCTTACTTTTTGTATTTGTCGTTGCTTTTATATTATCATTAAGTTTTTTCTCCAAAGGAGTCTGATTCTGCTCTGAAAGCTTGTTTGCTTCACTCTTTTGATGAGCTTTTATTAGCTGATTTTTCTCCTCATTTGTTTGAGATGGATAATTGCTAACTGTCATACTCTTCATATTTCCTATTCCACCATCTACTTGAGTAGTAAAAGATCCGCCAAGATTAAATGAAATATTAGATTGTGGCTTAAGATCAGCAGAACTACTTTCTACAAGGTTTTGATTATACTTAGAAAATGGTGTATCACCGTTTAATTCAAAATCAGGTTGGTACAAACTCGTTTCTAATTTCTGATTTGTTAATCCAAAATATAATTTTCTACTAAATAAATTATAACCTACACCAACACCTAAATTACTAATTGGAACATCAGGTTTAGTTGAAGTTTTAAAAACTATATTGGTAGGATTATTTATTGAAAAATTAATAGGATTTGCTGCTATATTACCTCCAATGTTTATTCTTTGCTCATTTGCGGTTATATTATAATCAATTTTTGGCACATAAGCGAAATTGACAGAAGTTCTACCACTATTATTCATAATGTTAAAACCAAAACCATGAGTATTATTGGTAATTGCAGTATATATACTAGCAGTAATTTTATTACTATTATCAAGAGATAAAGATATTTTAAATCCAAAGTCAGTCTGTAAATTTTTAAATTCCAATCCTTCTAATTCAATCCCATTTATAACTTTATTTTCAGAAAAAGCATATGGACTATTCCAAGGAAAATTACAGCTTAACGGATCCACCGCA
>NZ_JADKPS010000014.1:0-3092 GCF_015350755.1 Flavobacterium sp. JLP
GGGAACAACAGTGGTTACATGGACATTTAATGACGGAAACGGAAATATTGCAACAGCTGCTCAAAATGTAATTATTGATGATACGATTGCTCCGGTTGCACCAGTTTTAGCAGATGTAACAGGACAATGTAATGCAACCCCTGCAGTACCAACAGCAGTAGATGCCTGTGCAGGAACAATAACAGGAACAACCACTACTGTTTTTCCAATTACAACGCAAGGAACAACAGTGGTTATATGGACATTCGATGACGGAAACGGAAATATAGCAACAGCAGCTCAAAATGTAATTATTGATGATACGATTGCACCGGTTGCACCAGTTTTAGCAGATGTAACAGGACAATGCGATGCAACACCTGCAGTACCAACAGCAGTTGATGCCTGTGCAGGAACAATAACAGGAACAACCACTACCGTTTTCCCAATTACAACGCAGGGAACAACAGTGGTTACATGGACATTTGATGACGGAAACGGAAATATAGCAACAGCAGCTCAGAATGTAATTATTGATGATACGATTGCGCCGCTTGCACCAGTTTTAGCAGACGTAACAGGACAATGTAATGCAACACCTGCAGTACCAACAGCAGTAGATGCCTGTGCAGGAACTATAACAGGAACTACCACTACAGCTTTCCCAATTACAACGCAGGGAACAACAGTGGTTACATGGACATTTGATGACGGAAACGGAAATGTAGCAACAGCAGCTCAAAATGTTGTAATTTCACCGAGCACATTAGTATCTCCAGTCCTTGCGGACATTACTGGTCAATGTAGTGTAACACCAATTGCACCAGTGATTTTAGATAGTTGTGGCGCAGCAATAACAGGAACAACCACTACCGTTTTCCCAATCACAACACCAGGTACAACTGTTATAACTTGGACCTTTAGTACCGGAAGTGGAAGCAGTGTTACGGCAGCTCAAAATGTAATTATTACAAATGTTGCTTTATCTAGAACCCCATTGGCAACATGTTTAGGCAGCGGAAATCAATATAATGTGACACTGTCTGTAACAGGTCAGGGTCCTTATACAGCAACAGGAACAGGAGCGCCTGGAACATGGTCAGGAAACACTTGGACCTCAAATACAGTTGCTGTAGGAACAAATTATAGTGTTAATATTCAAGATGCAAATGGATGTAATACAATAACAGTATCTGGAGTTTCACCTGTATCTTGTTGTACTTTTAGTGTAATTTGTCCAACTTTCCAACCGACAACTGTATCTTGTTATGATCAATTGCCAAACGCAACTACTTTAACAAAAGCCCAATTTGAAGCTTTAGGAAACGGAAATGGAAGAATAACTTCTTGTGGGGCACTTGAAATTACAGCATCTAATAGTGCGGATCAAGGATGTAATGCCAATATAACAAGAACATATACGGTAAAAGAATATAATGATCCAAATGGAAATGGTGTTAGAGATGCTGGAGAAAATACGGTTACTAATAGCACTATCTGTACGCAGACAATTACAGTGCATGACACCACTGCACCAGTTTTTGTTGAAGCAATGCCTCAAGCTGTTGTAAATGCAAATTGCGATACAATTCCTCCAGTAGTTACATTAACGGCAACAGATAATTGCGGAAATGCAACCGTTGCCTATGAAGAAACTCGAGTGGAGGGCGACTGCAGCAGCAGATATACTTTATTGAGAACTTGGACAGCAAACGATCAATGTGGCAACCAAACTTCATATACGCAAACAATAAATGTTGCCTGTCTTGAAGAAATATATAACGGAATCTCATCTAACGGTGATGGAATAAACGATAGTTTCGTAATTAAAGGAATCGATTGCTACCCTAATAACAGTGTAAAAATATACAATAGGTATGGAGTTATAGTATATGAGAAAGACGGTTATGACAATGTAACAAGTCCATTCCAAGGATATTCAGACGGACGTGCTACTGTCAAAAAAGGAGACAAACTTCCAACAGGTACTTATTTCTACACAGTGCAATATGATAATAACGGAAATAAAGTCGAAAAAGCAGGATATCTATATGTAAACAATCAATAAGGTTATAATTAACAATTGTTTCGAAATAATTGTTTTCAAAAGCAGCAAGTTTTCTTGCTGCTTTTTTTATAAAAATAAAAGTGTAACTAAGCATAAATTCCATTTTCTAGATTTTTTTTAACAATTATTTGTAAGTAATGTCTTAAAATGAAACTGTAAAAACTTTTAGCGGTAATGATAGGGAATATTAAAGAAGAATTTTGTGAATCCAAAATTTCAACGAGCTTCATATAGTAAGATGAATTATTTGGAACCAGTAAAATTTAAATAATTTAATAACCCATAAAGATTAAATCTTATGAAGAATAGATTACTTCCTTTGTTTTTTGTATTAGGTAGTATAGGTGCTTATGCACAGGTTGGTATAGGGACTCCAACTCCAAATGTATCATCGCAATTAGAAATTTTTGCAAATGACAAAGGGGTTTTAATACCTAGAGTTGCTTTAAAAAGTTCAACAGATGCTAGCACGATTACCAATGGCAATGTAAACAGTTTAATGGTATTTAACACGAGTAAAATTGCTGATGTTACACCAGGTTACTACTATTGGTATGTTGATAAATGGCAAAGAATAGCTACTGCTGCAGAAGTTAATGCAAACACCATTATTATTACAGGAACTGGTGTTCCTGGTCCAAAAGGAGCCCCAGGTTATCCTGGTGAAAATATAAGCTTATATGTAGATGGTACAAGTGGAACCGTTTATGTGCAAAATCCAGATGGTACGTGGTCTTCTATCAATGGTAAAAACGGAATTGATGGTAAAAACGGTATTAGTGGAGGAAACGGATTGCCGGGTACTAAAGGATTAGATTCTACTATTCAAATGTATATTGACTATAATACAGGAATAGTGTATGTACGAGATGCAAGTGATAATACCAAATGGGTTAAGGTAAACGGAGTAGACGGAATCCCTGGAGTTCCTGGAACACCAGGACAGGCAGGTTCAATTACAACCCTTGATGCTATTATAAAAGATCCAAACGGAAATATCTATGCTTATGTAGGATCAGACAACACAGTTGCCGGCCGTGATTCT
>NZ_JADKPS010000015.1:0-2957 GCF_015350755.1 Flavobacterium sp. JLP
GTACATAAGCTTACGGATTATTAGTACTACTCGACTATGACATTACTGCCTTTACATCTATAGCCTATCAACGTGGTCATCTTCCACGATCCTTAAAAGAAATCTCATCTTGTGGTGGGTTTCGCGCTTATATGCTTTCAGCGCTTATCCCTTCCAAACGTAGCTACTCTGCGGTGCCCCTGGCGGGACAACAGATACACTAGAGGTTTGTCCAATTCGGTCCTCTCGTACTAGAATCAGATCCACTCAAATTTCTAACGCCCACAGTAGATAGAGACCGAACTGTCTCACGACGTTCTGAACCCAGCTCGCGTGCCACTTTAATGGGCGAACAGCCCAACCCTTGGGACCTTCTCCAGCCCCAGGATGTGACGAGCCGACATCGAGGTGCCAAACCCCCCCGTCGATATGAGCTCTTGGGGGAGATCAGCCTGTTATCCCCGGCGTACCTTTTATCCTTTGAGCGATGGCCCTTCCATGCGGAACCACCGGATCACTATGCTCTACTTTCGTACCTGATCGACCTGTATGTCTCTCAGTCAAGCTCCCTTATGCCATTGCACTCTACGCACGGTTACCAAGCGTACTGAGGGAACCTTTAGAAGCCTCCGTTACTCTTTTGGAGGCGACCACCCCAGTCAAACTACCCACCAAGCAATGTCCCCCGCTTTTGCGGGGTTAGGCCTCAGATAAACAAAGGGTTGTATTTCAACAATGACTCCAAAGCGCCTGGCGACGCCCCTTCACAGTCTCCAACCTATCCTACACATCATTTATCCAAGGTCAATACTAAGCTATAGTAAAGGTGCACAGGGTCTTTTCGTCCCACTGCGGGTAAACGGCATCTTCACCGTTACTACAATTTCACCGAGCTCATGGCTGAGACAGTGTCCAGATCGTTACACCATTCGTGCAGGTCGGAACTTACCCGACAAGGAATTTCGCTACCTTAGGACCGTTATAGTTACGGCCGCCGTTTACTGGGGCTTCAATTCAATGCTTCTCCGAAGATAACATCTCCTCTTAACCTTCCAGCACCGGGCAGGTGTCAGGCCCTATACTTCATCTTGCGATTTTGCAGAGCCCTGTGTTTTTGATAAACAGTCGCCTGGACCTCTTCACTGCGGCCAGCTTGCGCTGGCGACCTTTCTCCCGAAGTTACAGGTCTATTTTGCCTAATTCCTTAGCCATGAATCTCTCGAGCACCTTAGGATTCTCTCCTCAACTACCTGTGTCGGTTTACGGTACTGGTACTGATTACCTGAAGTTTAGAGGTTTTTCTTGGAAGCCCTTAGGCGCACTATCTCTTTGTCCGAAGACGCCGAGTACTATCGTATTTCCCCAAAATCTGTGGATTTGCCTGCAGATCTTATAGGTAGGTACTTCAACGAACTATTCCGTCAGTTCGCGGCGCTTTCATCACTCCGTCACCCCATCACAGTAATCAGTAGTACGGGAATATTAACCCGTTGGCCATCGACTGTCCCTTTCGGGTTCGCCTTAGGACCAGACTAACCCACAGCTGATTAGCATAGCTGTGGAAACCTTAGTTTTTCGGTGTGCGGGTTTCTCGCCCGCATTATCGTTACTTATGCCTACATTTTCTTTTCCAGCCGGTCCAGCATACCTTGCGATACACCTTCAGCCCTGCTGGAATGCTCCCCTACCACTTACAGCAAGCTGTAAATCCATAGCTTCGGTAATACGCTTATGCCCGATTATTATCCATGCTCGTCCGCTCGACTAGTGAGCTGTTACGCACTCTTTAAATGAATGGCTGCTTCCAAGCCAACATCCTAGCTGTCTGGGCAGACAAACCTCGTTCTTTCAACTTAGCGTATATTTGGGGACCTTAGCTGATGGTCTGGGTTCTTTCCCTCTCGGACTTGGACCTTAGCACCCAAGCCCTCACTGCTGAGAAACATTATACAGCATTCGGAGTTTGTCAGGAATTGGTAGGCGGTGAAGCCCCCGCATCCAATCAGTAGCTCTACCTCTGTATAACTTAATTCAGCGCTGCACCTAAATGCATTTCGGGGAGTACGAGCTATTTCCGAGTTTGATTGGCCTTTCACCCCTACCCACAGGTCATCCGAAGACTTTTCAACGTCAACCGGTTCGGTCCTCCACTGTGTGTTACCACAGCTTCAACCTGCCCATGGGTAGATCACACGGTTTCGCGTCTAACACTACTGACTAAAGCGCCCTATTCAGACTCGCTTTCGCTACGGATCCGCGGCTTAACCGCTTAACCTTGCCAGCAACGTTAACTCGTAGGCTCATTATGCAAAAGGCACGCCGTCACCCCACGAAAGGGCTCCGACCGCTTGTAAGCGTATGGTTTCAGGATCTATTTCACTCCGTTATTCACGGTTCTTTTCACCTTTCCCTCACGGTACTGGTTCACTATCGGTCTCTCAGGAGTATTTAGCCTTAGCGGATGGTCCCGCCAAATTCAGACAGGGTTTCACGTGCCCCGCCCTACTCAGGATACCGCTATCTATTACACTTGTTGCCCATACGGGGCTATCACCCTCTCTGGCGCCGCTTTCCAGCAGCTTCCGGTTCCTTGTGCATAAAATACCGCGGTCCTACAACCCCGGCACTGCCGTAACAGCACCGGTTTGGGCTAATCCGCGTTCGCTCGCCACTACTTACGGAATCACTTTTGTTTTCTTCTCCTCCGCCTACTTAGATGTTTCAGTTCAGCGGGTTTGCCCACCTATCGGTGTGCTATGCCTTCAGCATAGCGGGTTGCCCCATTCAGGTATCTGCGGATCACTCGGTGTGTGCCCGTCCCCGCAGCTTTTCGCAGCTTATCACGCCTTTCATCGCCTCTGAGAGCCTAGGCATCCCCCATACGCCCTTATTTTGCTTATTGTACCAGTCCTAAAATCAATTACGACCGTTTTTTTTGTCTTCTGCCATAAATAGCAGAAAACGCTTTCTACTTTTTA
>NZ_JADKPS010000016.1:0-2472 GCF_015350755.1 Flavobacterium sp. JLP
TTTGTCTCCTTTTAAATTGTCTAAAAATTCCGTAAGCGTTTTTCCATCATTGCCTGGAAGTTCTTTCCAAATATCAAAAGCCGATTTTCCATCAAGACCATCTTTTCCGTCTGTACCTTTTTCACCAGTAGCACTTAAAGGAATCCATGCTGTATTATCTTTGGGATCTCTTACAAATACAGTTCCTGTATCGTAATCAATATACATTTGGATTGTTCCATCTAATCCTTTTGTACCAGGCAATCCGTTTCCTCCACTGATACCATTTTTTCCGTCGATTCCATTTTTTCCGTTAACAGAAGTCCAAGTTCCATCAGTATTCTGTATATAAATAGTATTAGTTGCAGTATCTACATAAAGACTAATATTTTCACCCGGATAACCAGGATCTCCTTTTTGACCAGGAACACCAGTACCTGTCATAGTATTTATCTCTGTAGAAGCAACTATCCTTAGCCATTTATCAATAAACCAGTAGTAATATCCTGGTTTAACATCAGAAATTGTACTTGTATTAAAAATTAACAAACTGTTTACATTTCCATTTTTGATAGTAACTGCATCTTTTGAACTTGTTAAAGCTACTCTAGGAATCAAAAGTCCTTTGTCGTTAGCAAAAATTTCTAATTGTGATGATTGGTTTGGATTTGGAATACCAACTCCTATTTGGGAATAAGCTCCAAAGCTTCCTAAAACAAAAAATAGAGGAAGTAATTTATTCTTCATAATACTTAATCTTAGTTATAAATTATTTTTAGTTTCCACATGTCTAAGTGTCATAAATTCTGATTAATATTCATCACAACACAATTAAAATAGTGGATTAACAAAATTCCAATTTCTTTTTTCTTCTTTTTGCCTGTAAAAGTTTTTTGACTTTCACTTTAAGACATTACTTACAAAAAAAAAACTAATAGTAGTATATATAAAATAAAAAAGCCTCGCTAAAACGAGGCATTTAAATATCAATAAAGTAAATAAGTTTTCTCAAACTTATTGCTATTCGTTAATAATCTACTAGCAAAAGTCAGATTAGTCTAGTTATAATATTATTAGTTAACTCCTAAAGAATTAGCTAAATATTTAATCACTATTTCTTTACCTTTTTCAAGCTTCCAAATAATAATTTAGCTAACATTATTTCACTAAAATGAATCTGGCATAATCTATCGTCATCCTTGTTATTAAATCAGTTGTAGTGGCAGTTAAGCGGAAAGTAACAGCTTTAGCAGCATTATTTATTACGGTTGTTCTGAATGAAATTCCATTACTTGTCCAAAGAGTAAGCTTTCCATCGTTAAAGAATATACGACCTGACATCACTACATCTCCTCCTGCTCCACCCCAGCTGAAATTATCCGGCCATGTTGCACCATTATCTTCAGACATCAAAATGGAATTCCCCCAAACTCCAGCTCCCTGACTTCTGTAAATACGGAAGCTGAATTCGATTGAACCGCTATCCTTAGTCAATGTCCCTACAGGGATCGTGAAATCTTTATAAAGAGAAGAATTTTGACTGTTGACTGGCTCATTCCATCCATACCCCCAAACTTGAGGAGGATCTTCACTTTCATTCATTAAAACAAAAGTAGAAGCAATTGGTTGAGGAACTATAGGTGCAGGCGGGGTGGTCTTAATCCAAGCAGCTACAACTTCATCATAAGAGTAAAATCCGTTTTGATCGATGAACCTTGCTGTTCCTGTCTGTGTTCCTGTCGAAACATTCATAATATAAATCATTGTTGCAGTTTTCACTCCAACCATTGATTGAGCTCTTTGCCTATCAACTCTTGGCATTAACAACCCTTCAGGTTCAACTGCTGTTCCTGTTGACTTTTTAGCTGCAATATCGAATGTTGATAATGGTTTTGGAGTATTAACTCCTATTTGACCATATGAAAATATTGCTGCACCAAAACAAGTTATTAGTGTAAAAATTATTTTTTTCATTGTTGTTTTTTAAAAATCATTTTTAAAATAAAAAATAATACTGGTCTAGAATTAGACCAGTATTACTATAATTAATGATTACATTGTATATGTAATTACATACCAGTTTATACCATCAGACTGTAATGTGATTTTCGCACTACCTGCTGTCACTCCTCCAAATAAGCTTACCGCTATATACGGATATTGTGCATTACTTGAGTACAATACAGGATAATTAAAATTAACTTTTACAGGTGTTCCATCTGCTTTTACAGTATTGAACTGGTTAATGATCAACATTCTTCCTTTGTTATCAGCAGCAGCTGGAAGTGTGATTGTGATATCATTTGTCAAATCTGTAGCTATTACAGTATAATCTGTAGCAGTTAAAGTATAGTCGCTATTAATTACTTTTATGTCCATAACATAACCCTGATTATTAATCTTAACCCAGTTCGGTGACTTTGCAGCCCACTCAGAATCACGGCCTGCAACTGTTTTATCTGATCCTACATAAGCATAGATATTTCCGTTTGG
>NZ_JADKPS010000018.1:0-1349 GCF_015350755.1 Flavobacterium sp. JLP
GGCAATATTACTTACAAGCGCAACAGCGTAGACATTCGCCAGGCCGATTATGTATATTGGTCCGCTCCAGTAAAAGCCCAGACCCTGGGAGGAGTTTCGCCATTGACTTTGAGTGATAAATATTTAAGCTGGGAAACTACAAAATGGGTGGCCAATCCGAGTACTAGTTTTATGACAGCGGGCAAAGGCTATATTATCCGCGGTCCGGAAACTTTTTCAAATACAGTGAGAACCCCTTATACTGCCAGTTTTATCGGAGTTCCCAATAATGGAACTATAGCAGGGGAAACAGCTGTGCCAAGCACCTATTACTTGATAGGAAACCCGTATCCTTCTGCCCTGTCTGCCGACGATTTTATAAATGCGAATCTTTTCTTGGTGGGAACAATGTATTTCTGGACACATAATACCCCGGTGGTTCTGGGCCCAAGCTATAAATACAATTCAGATGACTACGCCACTTACAATTTGAGCGGAGGGGCAGGAACCCAGAAAGCACCGTCAGGGGGGGCGGCTGGAACCAACATCAATGTGCCGAGCGGCTACATTGCCGCCGGACAGTCTTTCTTTATGGGAGCAAAAGCGGCCGGCAGCATAAGTTTTGCCAATTCAATGCGAAGAGCCGCCAATAATAACGGCCAGTTTTTCAAACCGGCAGGCGCATCAAAAACAGCTGATCTTGAAAAAAACCGTGTATGGCTGGACATGACCAATGAGGAAGGCGCTTTCAAGCAGATTCTGGTCGGATACATTGAAGGCGCGACAAATGGCTATGAAGACATGTACGACGGATTAACATTTGACGGAAACAAGTACATTGATTTTTACAGCATAAACAATGCCAGCAAACTTGTAATTCAGGGGCGTGCACTGCCATTTGCAGACACAGATGCAGTGCCTCTGGGATACCGCACGGCAGTTGAAGGGAGCTTTACAATTTCCCTAAGCGATGCCGACGGAAAGCTGAGCACACAGGCAGTTTATCTAGAAGACAAAACAACAGGGACTCTCAGCGATCTGCGCGCTGCCAACTACACTTTTGCAACTGCAGCGGGAACTTTCCCAGACCGTTTTGTGCTTCGATACACAAACAAAACACTGGGAACCGGAGATTTTGAAAATACGGAAAACGGAATTCTGGTTTCTGTTAAGGATAAAACGGTCAAAGTGCAATCCTCAGAAGAAGCCATACAGGAAGTTGCTGTTTTTGATATTTCCGGAAAATTGCTTCTAGATAAAAAGAAGGTAGGAGCAAATGAACTTCAGGTTTCAAATTTGCAGGCTGGAAATCAGGTTTTACTTGTAAATGTAACTTTAGAAAACGGATTCAAAACTTCTAGAAAAATTAT
>NZ_JADKPS010000019.1:0-726 GCF_015350755.1 Flavobacterium sp. JLP
GCCGGAGTAAAAGTAATTATGCCCGAAGCTGAGATGCTTACTGTTCCGTTTGTAACCGCAATTGTTTGGGCTGAACCTGTCAGGGCTGTTCCGTTTATTGAAGTGATTGTCAAAGTATCTCCGTCAGCATCTGTATCCAGAGCAAGTGGATTCAGTGTCACTGTATTGTCTTCTGAAGCTGTATAAGCATCATCAACTGCAACTGGATTATCATTTACCGAAGTTACCGTTACGGTAATTGTAGCAGTGTTTGATACCGCTCCGTCATTGTCGCTTACCGTATAATTGACTGGAGTCGCTGTTCCGTTGTAATTCAGAACAGGGGTAAAAGTTACAATTCCAAGTGCGTTAACAGTATATGTTCCCTGTCCTGTTACAGTAAAACTGGTCTGGATTCCAGGTGTTGCAGGATCCAAGTCTACTGTTGCCTTGTTGACTGTTCCGTCAACATCAGTGTCGTTTGCCGTTACGTCGATTGTAACTGCCGTGTCCTCGTTTGTCGTTTTTGTATCGTTATTGGCAACCGGAGCATCATTTACTGAAGTTACAGTTACGGTAATTGAAGCAGTGTTTGATACCGCTCCGTCATTGTCGCTTACCTTATAATTGACTGGAGTCGCTGTTCCGTTGTAATTCAGAGCAGGGGTAAAAGTTACAATTCCAAGTGCGTTAACAGTATAAGTTCCCTGTCCTGTTACAGTAAAACTGGTCTGGATTCCAGGTGTT
>NZ_JADKPS010000020.1:0-582 GCF_015350755.1 Flavobacterium sp. JLP
AGAACTCCTGTCAATGCCGGAACGTTCAGTGTTCCGCCTTCAGCTGTTGCATAAGAATCTGCTGCCGCAGCCGGAGCATCGTTTACCGGAGCAACAGTCAAATTAACCGTTACCGTATTTCCGTCAGCTGTTCCGTCGTTTACTTTATAAGTGAAGCTGTCCGTCAGGGTCTCGCTTCCATTGTGCGTATAGCTGAATGATCCGTCAGCATTCAAAGTCAGGGTTCCGTTTGACGGGCCTGAAACTAAAATCGCTGTAAGCGCATTTCCTTCTGCATCTATGTCATTTGCCAGAACTCCTGTCAATGCCGGAACGTTCAGCGTTCCGCCTTCAGCTGTTGTATAAGAATCTGCTGCCGCAGCCGGAGCATCATTTACCGGAGCAACAGTCAAATTAACCGTTACCGTGTTTCCGTCAGCTGTTCCGTCGTTCACTTTATAAGTAAAGCTGTCCGTCAGGGTCTCGCTTCCATCGTGCGTATAGCTGAATGATCCATCTGCGTTTAAGGTCAGGGTTCCGTTTGATGGGCCTGAAACTAAAATCGCTGTAAGCGCATTTCCTTCCGCATCCGTGTCATTTGCC
>NZ_JADKPS010000021.1:0-559 GCF_015350755.1 Flavobacterium sp. JLP
ACAGATTCTGTATTCAACTTCATAAGTTCCTGCCGGTGTATTAGCGTCAACTTTAACCGTTCCGTCTGCATTCAATGTCAGGCCAGCTGGAACAGTAACTGCTGTTAAAGTAACCTGTCCTGCGCTTGTTCCGATCAAAACCGGATTTCCGTTTAAGGTATCGTTTGCTGTTAATGAAACTGATGTAGTGCCTCCGATAGTTCCGTTTACTGAAGCTGCTGTTTCTGTAACTGCATCGATTATGGGAGCGCCGACTGTCACTTTCACCACTGCTGCCGCACAGTTTGACGGGTTTAATTTTTCACACACCTGGTAGGCAAACTCATAATCGCCTGCCGGAGCATTTGCTTTTAATTCAATTGTACCGTCTATATTTAGGCTTAAATATCCTTTTGGATCTGCTGTACTTACCGAAATATTTACTTCTGATAAATTAACTGCATTTCCGTCTTTTGTATCATTCGCTAAAACGTTTAATAATGTCTGAGGCTGGTTTGTTCCGGTAACCGAAGCCACAGTATCATCTTTTAAATCTAAGACTGAACCTGTCACCGAAACA
>NZ_JADKPS010000022.1:0-418 GCF_015350755.1 Flavobacterium sp. JLP
TCCTTTATCTCCTTTTAAAGCGTCTTTATCGGTTTGAGATAAATCTGAAAAAGCAAGTTTGTCTCCTTTGTCTCCTTTATCACCTTTCAAAGCGTCTTTGTCGGTTTGAGATAAATCTGAAAAAGCAAGTTTGTCTCCTTTGTCTCCTTTATCACCTTTGTCTCCTTTCAAAGCGTCTTTGTCGGTTTGAGATAAATCTGAAAAAGCAAGTTTATCTCCCTTATCTCCTTTATCTCCTTTGTCTCCTTTTAAAGCGTCTTTATCGGTTTGAGATAAATCTGAAAAAGCAAGTTTGTCTCCTTTGTCTCCTTTATCACCTTTGTCTCCTTTTAAAGCGTCTTTGTCAGTTTGAGATAAATCTGAAAAAGCAAGTTTATCTCCCTTATCCCCTTTGTCTCCTTTCAAAGCGTCTTTGTCG
>NZ_JADKPS010000023.1:0-386 GCF_015350755.1 Flavobacterium sp. JLP
GCTGTTGTTTCTGTAACTGCATCGATTACTGGAGCGCCGACTGTCACTTTCACCACTGCTGCCGCACAGTTTGACGGGTTTAATTTTTCGCACACCTGGTAGGCAAACTCATAATCGCCTGCCGGAGCATTTGCTTTTAATTCAATTGTACCGTCTGCATTTAGGCTTAAATATCCTTTTGGATCTGCTGTACTTACCGAAATATTTACTTCTGATAAATTAACTGCATTTCCGTCTTTTGTATCATTCGTTAAAACATTTAATAATGTCTGAGGCTGGTTTGTTCCGATAGCCGAAGCCACAGTATCATCTTTTAAGTCTAAGACTGAACCTGTCACCGAAACATAACTCTTAACCTGATCGCAGTTGAAAGGATTATTTACCTC
>NZ_JADKPS010000024.1:0-374 GCF_015350755.1 Flavobacterium sp. JLP
TGTTAATCTAAAGGAACTGAATCACAAAATTCAATTACTCTTGCTGTTAGTTCAAATAATAAATTTTAAGTAAAACAGAGTCTCGTAGCTCAGCTGGTTAGAGTACTACACTGATAATGTAGGGGTCGGCAGTTCGAGTCTGCCCGGGACTACTATTTAACTTAAAAAAGGAAATTCTAGAGGTTGAGATCCTTATTTTTTGGAATTTGGAAATTAAAAATTTTGGAATTTTAAAAATATTGGGGGATTAGCTCAGCTGGCTAGAGCGCCTGCCTTGCACGCAGGAGGTCAACGGTTCGACTCCGTTATTCTCCACTGATTTGCTGTAAGTACAGCAAATAAAAGTTCATTGACATATTGAGATAAGAAAATAG
>NZ_JADKPS010000025.1:0-345 GCF_015350755.1 Flavobacterium sp. JLP
ACTCTTATACTACTAAAGATTCTGGTGGATCTGTTACAGAAAATGGTATTATTTCTTATTTAGGACGTTTTACATATAACTATAAAGAGAAATATTTTATTCAAGCTTCTATCAGACGAGATGGTATCTCAAAATTAAGTGCTGATACAAGATGGAATAATTTCCCTGGAGTTTCTGCAGGTTGGACTGTTTCTAAAGAAAGCTTTATGGAAGGAATTAGTAATGTAGTTTCTGATTTGAAATTTAGAGGTTCTTACTCTGAGGTAGGTAACACTGAAATTGGAAATTATCCTTACCTAGGTTTAACAACTAGTTCACCTTATGGCGGATTAAATGGTATTGGTT
>NZ_JADKPS010000026.1:0-341 GCF_015350755.1 Flavobacterium sp. JLP
TACTTTTGCACCCGCAACAGCGACAGGCGTTCACTGAAATACTGGCAGGAAAGGAGAATCAGACGAAAAAAATATTTTTCAAAAAAGATTCAGAAAAGCTTGCGAGATTTGAAAACAGATGTTACATTTGCACCCCGCAAAACACGGAAAGTTCATTGACAGACTGGCAGACAAGGAGAAGGAAAGGGGAATGAAAATTTCTCAAAAAAAACTTCAAAAAACATTTGCCGGTTAGAAATAAGTTTTCTACTTTTGCACCCGCTTTGAGACACAGGCGGAACAAAATTGAAACACGTTCGTAGACATATTGAATTGACAGCCGTTTTGAAAGAGATTTCAAA
>NZ_JADKPS010000027.1:0-323 GCF_015350755.1 Flavobacterium sp. JLP
ATCAACTGCAACCGGATTATCATTTACCGAAGTTACCGTTACGGTAATTGCAGCAGTGTTTGATACCGCTCCGTCATTGTCGCTTACCGTATAATTGACTGGAGTCGCTGTTCCGCTGTAATTCAGAACAGGGGTAAAAGTTACAATTCCAAGTGCATCTACAGTATATGTTCCCTGTCCTGTCACTGAAAAAGTAGTCTGGATGCCCGGTGTTGCAGGATCCAGGTCTACTGTTGCCTTGTTGACTGTTCCGTCAGCATCAGTGTCGTTTGCTGTTACGTCGATTGTAACTGCCGTGTCCTCGTTTGTCGTTTTTGTATCGT
>NZ_JADKPS010000028.1:0-315 GCF_015350755.1 Flavobacterium sp. JLP
ATCCTTAACAATAGCATCAAGGGTTGTGATTGACCCTGCCTGTCCAGGTACCCCAGGAACTCCAGGAATTCCATCCAAGCCTTCATTATTAATTTTAACCCAGTTCGGTGATTTTGATGCCCATTCAGCATCACGCCCTGCAACTGTGTTGTCTTTTCCTACATAAACATAGATATCTCCTTTTGGATCTCTTATAATAGCATCAAGGGTTGTGATTGAACCTGCCTGTCCAGGTGCTCCGGGAACTCCAGGAATACCATCAGTTCCATTTTCCCCGTTGATCTTAACCCAGTTAGGTGATTTTGCAGCCCACTC